>NZ_JAVDVX010000006.1:0-423347 GCF_031457055.1 Cellvibrio fibrivorans
TTTCTTAATTTTTTACAAAACTGCCAAACTTTCCATCACTGCGCTTTCGCGCTCAACCCTGGCTCGGCAAGGGCGCGCACTATACGAATCCGACCACACCTGCGCAAGCTCTTTTTAGAGATTGTTTCGCTTTAATTACAAATGCGATTAATTAACAAACTTAGCGGCTTTTATTCGGACACTTTGGGCAATTTTGATTTGCCCGAAACAAAATGAAACAACCAAATAACGGGGGCTGATAATCCATATATCACCGCTATCGCCAATACACCCTGCTCCTGATAAATAATGAGCGACGCAAAAACCAGCACCACCAACAACATAAATGCAAAAGGGACGCGCCCGCGAAAGTTAATACCCTTAAAACTGGTGTAGCGAAAATTCGATACCATCAATAATCCAGAGAATGCCGTCAATACGGCAACACCTACAGCCCAAACACCCTCTGGCTTGGAATCAAACCACACCCATACTGTTGCGGCGATAATCGAAGCCGCCGCCGGACTCGCCAATCCCATAAAGTATTTTTTATCGACTACGCCGATTTGCGTATTGAAGCGAGCCAAGCGCAATGCCGCGCAGGCCGTATAGACGAAAGCGGCGGCCCAACCCCAGCGACCAAGATCCTGCAACACCCAGCTAAACACCACGAGCGCAGGAGCGACACCAAAAGAGACCATGTCAGCAAGGCTATCGTACTGTTCACCAAACGCACTTTGCGTATTAGTCATACGCGCTACACGCCCATCCATCCCGTCGAGCAGCATAGAGCCGAAAATGGCAATCGCCGCCTGCGCAAAGTTACCATTCATCGCAGAGACGATAGCGTAAAAGCCGCAAAACAGCGCGCCGGTCGTAAATAGATTGGGCAGCAGATAGACACCGCGATGACGAACCTTTTTGCCATTTTCCGAGACCTCTTCAACCAGATCACCAAACGGCAACGGACCTTCATTATCGACCGGCTCTTGCTTGGAGCTATCATTCTCGTGCTGGCTCATCATTATCTCTCCGATTGCGGGAGCGCCATTTTACACACTAAGAAACAAAAAACGCGGCCTAAGCCGCGTTTTTTATGACCACCAACAACCCATTAGTTCTTGGATTGATCAACGATTTTGTTGGCCTGAATCCAAGGCATCATTGCGCGCAACTTGGCACCCACAATTTCGATACCATGAGCCGCATTGTTGCGACGAGCGGCAGTCATTGAAGAGTAGTTAGTTGCACCCTCAAGGATAAACTTCTTGGCGTATTCGCCAGTTTGGATATCTTTCAGCGCTTGACGCATCGCCTTACGCGACTCTTCGTTGATCACTTTAGGACCAGTCACGTATTCGCCGTATTCAGCGTTGTTAGAAATTGAGTAATTCATATTGGCGATACCGCCCTCGAACATCAGGTCAACAATCAACTTCAATTCGTGCAAGCACTCGAAGTAAGCCATTTCTGGCTCGTAGCCCGCTTCAACCAGTGTTTCGTAACCCATTTTCACCAACTCAACTGCACCGCCACAAAGAACAGCTTGCTCGCCAAACAAATCGGTCTCAGTTTCGTCTTTGAAAGTGGTTTCGATGATACCGGTACGGCCACCACCTACGCCTGATGCGTACGACAGCGCAGTATCTTTCGCCTTACCTGATGCGTTTTGGAAAATCGCGATCAAATCAGGAACGCCGCCGCCACGCACAAATTCAGAACGCACAGTGTGACCAGGGGCTTTTGGCGCGATCATGATCACATCCAAATCTTTGCGTGGCACTACTTGGTTGTAGTGAATCGCAAAACCGTGAGCAAAGGCCAGGGTCGCTCCTTGCTTGATGTTTGGCTCGATTTCTTCTTTATAAAGTTTTGATTGGAACTCGTCCGGAGTCAGGATCATTACTACGTCAGCCGATTTAACCGCAGTCGCAACATCAGTCACTTTCAGGCCGTGAGCTTCAGCTTTCTTAACAGTCGCAGAGCCAGCGCGCAGACCAACAACTACATCAACGCCTGAATCTTTCAGGTTGCACGCATGCGCGTGACCTTGTGAACCGTAACCAATAATGGCTACTTTTTTGCCTTGGATAATAGAAAGATCGGCATCTTTATCGTAATAAACGTGCATAACAGACTCCTGTTTGGATGATTACCGCCTGAGAATAAGAAATCACAAGGCGACTTGGATAAAAGGCCGCCAGTGTAGAGAAACACTGTCATCGCGTATAATGATATATTCGCAATTCAATATTTCATTTTATGCAACAAGGTTATTAATCCCCGATCATGGATATCACTAAACTCCGACTATTTTGTAATCTCGCCAACAGCCTGCATTTTGGTCGCGCCGCCAATGCCAGCCATGTAAGCCCGTCAACGCTAAGCCGCAACATAAAGCAGCTTGAAGACGATTTAGGCGTGAGCCTCTTTGTACGCGACAACCGCTCGGTGATCCTCACTCATGAAGGCGAACAATTTCTGGGGTTTGCCAAAGAAGTGATCCAACAGTGGGAGACATATCAAGAATCCCTACTGGCGCAGGCCGATCAACTGCGCGGCCAACTCAGCATTTATTGTTCGGTAACGGCAAGCTACAGCTTCCTTTATGAAATCCTCACCGAGTTCCGCGTTAAACATCCGGGTATTGCGATCAAACTCCACACCGGCGACCCGGCACAATCGATTGAGCGAATTCTGGCAGGTGATGAAGACATCGCCATCGCCGCCAAACCTGACAAACTACCCGCCGGTATCAGCTTCAAACCCATCAACAGCTCACCGCTGATTTTTATCACCGCAAACAATGAAGACTGGCAAGACAAAGGATGGGATGAAATTCCGGTAATCATTCCAGAAGAGGGTTTGGCGCGGGAGCGATTAAATATCTGGTTCGACTCACTCGGCATCAAACCCAATATCTACGCCGAAGTAAAAGGCAACGAGGCGATTGTGAGTATGGTGAGCTTAGGATTCGGCGTGGGCGTTGCGCCGCAAATTGTGGTGGATAACAGCCCGCTCGCAAACAAAGTAAAACGCTTTGATCCGCAGCCGGATTTAGGTCCTTACGACACAGGTATTTGTGTGATGGAAAAACGCTTGAAAAGCCCGATTGTGAATGCGTTTTGGTTGCAGCTGGCGAATGACAAGTAAACCTTAATCGCAAACACCACTAATAGCCAACATCGTCTATCAACAAATGTGTCTCCAATTTCTTGGCAAGCTTGGTCAGCAACTCGGTGTTGCTGGCCGCATCAAAACTGGCATTGCGCAATTCCAAACCCGTGCGCGCATCTACCAAACTTAACTCCACACGATTAATCCCCTCCAAATCACTTACGCGACTTTCAATCACCCACTTAACGCCAAACTCACTGAAGAAATAAGGAAAAGGATTTTGTGGGCGCGAATCTATGGCGGATTTAGAGATGAGTTTTATACGAGGGTTATTCCGCAGCACACGCAATAGATTCTCATCCACTACTTTTGCGACTGCGTTCATCTGCGGGCGATCATAACCAGTGGGTAATACAGCGATATTAATCTGATTGGTCATGGACTGGCCAATGAGCCACATAATCCCGCCAGCCAATAAAAGCGCAGCGACGATATAAAACAACACATTTGCAAATTGGCGACGCATTCGATTGGAAACAAGCAGCGGCAACTCCTGCTCATTCCGTATCGATAATGTATGCGGAGCCGATGGGACTACCAGTGTCTGCTCACTGACCGGACATATCGCAACCATCCAGCGATAACCGCGCTTGGGAAGCGTTTCTATAAACTTCGTTGATACATCCAATTTGGCGAGTTGCGTGCGCACATCCGATACGGCACGAGTCAATACATCATCACTCACAATCTGGTTCGGCCAAATTGCGTCAAATAGCTCGGCGCGACTTATCACTTCACCTTGACGAACAACCAAATGCGTCAGCAGTTTTAAATTGATAGGACTTAAGCGTTGGGTTTCACCAAGGGTGTTTTTCACCGTGCCCAACACCAGATCAAACTCAAGCGCAGCACAATTAAATGAGGTGTAATTCATTGGGTTATTGTTTGTCATGCATGCAGTTTAGCAATTTAACAATCCCCGCAATATGAGGATTGGGGGCGCCGGGGTTTTGCAGAGGTTTTCCTCAGATGCTTTCGTGACGCCTGTGCGAGAGTTACAGTGTCATTTATTGAGGAGAAGTCCATGAGTCACGCAAGATCAATATTATTTAAGGTAATCACGCGCACCACATTCGTTATTGGATTAGCGCTAGCGATTATATTCATCCCCAACCTGTCGATTTTTGATGAAAAATTATTACCGGAAATTACCGAGCGTTTAAGTAATCCTCCCAACCCCAATATAAACGGTAATGCCATCTACCCCCTCTATGGTATATCAGCCGCAACCGGGAAAGATCCTGATGCAGTAGGAAAATCTGTCATCCAAAGCCTGCAATCAAAACATGCCAAAGGGGAATTCGCCAACCTGACCCAGGACGAAAGAACTACTCTTTATGGCGGCGATGAAAAATGGGACGCAGAATGGCAAACCGCTTATCCTGCAGCCGATTGTACTCCGCGCAAACAAACCAATTGTTTTAGCGAATTAATGACCGATGTCAAACAAACCCCGCTCATCCACCCGCGTCTTATTACCCAACTTGAGCGCTATCGCAGGATTATTCAGCTTCCTCACTTAATTGAGGAAACCCGCTTAATGGATTACACCTCGCCTCTGCCAAATTATTCCCTGCTAATGCAGCTAGGCAAATTAAGTCAAACCAGTGCTTATCAAACACAGGGACTTGATGGGTTGCTTGCCAATAGTGAGGAAGACATGCGTTTTTGGCGAATGGCGCTCGCCGATAGCCACACGACACTTGGGCGCATGGTAGCCATCGCCAGCTTGTACAGAAATGTAGCAGCGCTTTCCCATGCAATAAAACAAGAGAGTGCGTTGTCCAGCACGCAGTTACAGCATCTGCAAGCGTTATTAAAACCGCTAACTATCCAAGAAGTAAATTTGGAAAAAGTGCTGGTATCTGAACTCCGCTTTGGTGCAGAAAACTGGCAAACGGCCCCCAAAGCCATACCTGAAGGCGAATCCATTATTTTGTGGACATTAACACAGCCTGTTGCAGCGACTAACTGGTTTTATCGACAAACACTAAAACCGGCTTTTGCGCTCAACCAAATGTCATCGGTGGAGTTTTATGAGCACGCGCAAACGCCCACAACAGCATTAATATTTTCGCGTTTTAATCCTTACAATCTAGGTGGAAAAATTAATCTTGCGAAAAACTGGCAATATGCTCCCTATATTGGCCGTGCGCATGACTTAGCGGGAATCTACTCGTTAGTAGCCTTACAGCTGGAATTAAAAACGATTGCAAAGCAAGATTGGCCAGCGGCGATTAAATCATCACACCACAAAAACCCTTATACTAAAAAACCTTTTGATTACGATGCCGCAACCAATTCACTAGGCTTCAGTTGCTTTTCTGCAGCAGATATTTGCCAGATTCAACTATAAAATCCGGGTGATTATATTTATCAACTATCTGAGCCAAGATTTGTATTCAGCTGAATACAAAACACATTAACGAAACGGTTTACTTAAAAACGGCGAGCCAGCCAAACCAAACCGCCATTGCAAATCCATGGCTTTGGAAATACCAACTCTCGACCCCTGAATTACATCAACCGGCGCAATGGCAGGCAACAACGTGAAAGGTTTTTTCGCAAGGGAGCGACCATTAAAGGCGTGTAAGATTTCCAATGCCTGCCCCACACGCCCCGGCCCCGAGCAGAGCAAACGTTCAGCCTCAACACCGCGACGCGCGCGCATGATCTCTAACCCTTTGGTGGGTTGAATCGCGCGAATCAAAATACCTGCACCATGCCCCTCAGATGAGCAAACAAAATTCAAACACCAGTGAATGCCGTATGAGCGATAAACATAAGCGCGGCCCGGCGGTCCAAACATGGACGCATTGCGTACACTGGGACCAGAAAATGTGTGGGATGCAGGCTCGGACTGATCGTAAGCTTCTACTTCAACAATAATTCCCCCTACTCCATTCACAAAAAATTGCGCACCGATTAACTGCGGAGCAACTTCGTGCGATGGAGCAGAGAAATCTATTACTGAAAAAATATCGCTCATTACATTCCTGCTTAGTGTGCATCCACCACTGATGTTGATTGGTTGACACTGTAATCCGGCGCATGATGTTCAGCTTGTGCTTTTTTCAAATCCATTAACAAGGCATGCAGCATTTCCGTAGACAATCCATGAAGCACCAAACGATAGCCAGCGCGCAAGGTGCTCATCGGCACAAGTGGGTGCTTGTTATTAAGTAGCACCAAATGTTGCGGCGAGTTTAAAATGGTTGCCACATACAAACCGATGGTTTCGTCTAATTGCAAGGAATTGGATGCGCGCCAAAAATCATTGTCGGTCAAGAATAATTGGTAGGTGGGTGTAAACATTTCAATGGCGGTTTGCAGATCGATTCCGTTCAGCTTTCCGCGTGGCATAGAATCCAGAGTTATTTCTGGTTCTTTGATCATACTGAAATCTGGCCGAGCAACTGGCACCAATTTTTTATCCGCATCACGCAGTGCCTTGCCCAAACGAATCACAAAATTAAATAGATTCAAATCGTGTTTTAAAAACAGCTCATCTTTTAAATCGTCCAGATTCATTGGCTTGAGCGGAGAGGTTTCTACTGCAACCGGTGCGTTGGCAGCAACAAATTCCAGAATCTGTGCGCCCATATGAAAATGGCGCAGCACCAACCAATTAGCTTCCGGTCGAACAAAATATTTCAACCCAGTAGCGAGAATCCAATGCAGTAGTTTGGATGCCGCCCAGTTGCGTGGCACCACAACTTTAACAATCTGAATTAATACAATCAGTGTGCGTGCAATAGGGCGCACAAAGGGCAACAGAAATTGGCGCGAAGGGGTTTCCGAATCAGCGAGCCACGCCTTTTTAACATGGTCTGGCAAAGGTGTACTTTGATCCAAATACAACGCGAGCCAAGGGCTGGGGTCGCGCGGATCAAATTCCGTTTGCAAAAACGTGGGTAGCTTTTCTATTTTTTCTACATTATCCATTCGCTATGACTCCAGAATATGTTCGAACTGCATAAGATACAGTTGTGCCGTGCGTTTGGCAGTGGCGATAACCGCGTTTGCGGCCTTTGGATCAATCGCCATCACCAGTTCAACCGCTGCCAACCAACGCGCTAGATGATGTTCATCATTCGCACCATGATATTCCAAAAAGCGAAATGCACTTGCCGGTAAATCTACTTGTTTACGCAACAATGGCAGGAGTGCAGGAACAATACGCTGACCGGTGCCTTCAATGATATAAATTGCGCCCAACAAACCAATCGGATTGGCTGTCGCTGCAAGTGAATGTAAATAACTATTCAAGGCTTCACCGCCGGGATTGCGGCGTAAATTATCGAGCGGTTCAGTTCCACCTGCCGCGCAATAATCGTCGTACAAAATTTTAAAATCGTTTTGCTCTTCACCCGCGTGGGTTTCAATCAATGCAGCAAGATCAGCATAGCTACCCGTGAGCGACGCAACGGCTTCGCGCATCCACTTACTACCCTCGCGCACTTGCGGCACCCATTGCGCAGTCCAATGGCGATAATCTTCCAACGCAAATTGCTGGCTCACCAATTTGTGGATAACCGGACTGCGCCATACTTGCGAACGATAGTCGTGCCAGATTCCCGCAAGTGTCGTTAACACGCTTTGTAAATGTTGTGGAGCAGATCGTGGATCATGAGGTGCGGCGATATCTGGCAGCGCAGTTTTTTCTGACGTTATCGATCTATTTATGGGAGTAAGATTAGCAGCCAAAGGTGCATTGGCCGCTTCCACTTCAATCAACATATAGGCCGCTGTCATACGGCCTGACTCGGGAATAAAACAAAATATTTTCTCGCCCGGTTTAACCTGATGCGTATCGAGAAATTCAGCAAGCATAATAAAAATTGATGCCGAACCGGTATTGCCGCGCGTGGTTAAATTGCTGTACCAGCGCTCGCGCGGAATCGTTAAGCCTGCTTTATCCAAGAGCTCTTCCACCACCGGAATAAAACGTGCAGATGAGTAATGGCAGAGAAAATGATCAATCTCGCCTGAAGTCACCCAACCATCGCGCACCAGTTTTACGTATTCGTGGATACTTACATCAAACAAATGCGGTAGTAGACGAATATCCTGCCGCAGCGATAGCGCTCCCGCCGCTTCCGCCTCGCTGGATGACGGAAAATCGAGAAAGGATTTGCTGCGATCCTCGGTTAAACCAAGCTGCATACAAACCGGATAATCGCCCGCAAAACTTTTTTGATGAATCCAGTTTATTTTTAAGCGCACACCATTTTTTGCTTGTGGTGCGTCGGTAAGCAATACTGCACCTGCGCCGTCAGATAACATCCAACGCAAAAAATGCGCATCAAAATCGCTGCTGTAACCGCGCGGTGCAAAGCGGCTTTTTTTGAAAATGCGCGATGGCATTTCCGCTGTCGCAACCAAAGCGTGTTGATGCGCACCAAGCTCGACAGATTGTGCAGCGTAAGCCAATGCGGAAATACCGGCAGCGCACACACCAAGGCTCGATAAGGTTTCCATCGGCGGCGCACCCAACTCACCTTGCACCATCGCAGCAAAACCGGGAATTAAGGCATCGCTACCCGATGAGCCAACCGCGAGCAAATTCACATCACTTAAACTCGCATTGGCGCGCGCCAAACAATCGTGAATGGCATTGGCCGCAAGCTGCGTATGCGAAGTCACTGTCTCGCCATTTTTATCAATCGCGTAATGGCGAGTTTGGATACCGTTTTCCGCCAGAATTTTATTTTTGATGCGTAGCGATATGCGATTAATCGGCGCAATAAAATCATCCATGTCCTGATTATTGACTGGCTCGCCTGGCAGGTGATAGCCCGCCGATTGAATATAAACACGATTAAAACGGGTGGGCATAAATTAGTCCTTGTAATGAAGCGAGCGGCTGCGCCAGTATGGGTGCAGTAACGCCAATAGATAAGTGCGCAGCATATAACGCAGCAAACTTTTTTCATGCAGCGCGGGATGGATCTGCGCGGCATAACCCTGATGTAATTCCGGCAACCCCGACCAATGCGCGCGCGGGTGCTGGTGATGCGCGGTATGTAACCCGATATTAAATAACAGTGGGTTAAGGAAACCATAAAAATTGCGTGCGAACTGTAAATTTTTGCCAGAGCCATCGGCATGTGCATGTTGGAGATAATTGGTCGCCAACAACCAGTGAAGACCATGCAGCTGCGGGATTAGCACTAGCACCAACCATTTTTCCCAATCAATTATCGCCAAGGCCAGCCACAAACCCATAATGAGAAGATACTGCAACACACAATAATAAAAATAGGCGCGCTGAAATTTATAACGACGTTTTAAATAAGCAATAAATTCCGGATACAACACTGCAATCGCCTGCAGTGGATGCAGCAAATATCCCAGCAGATGATTAGTGTCGCCACGTGCACCGGGCGTGTTAAAACGATAGGTACGGGTTATGTCTCGCTCACCGTGCTGGTAGCGATGATGATTGGCAATATGGGAAGGATAAAACACAAAGGTGGGGTGCCCCTGCAAAAGGGTAATCCATAAATCGGTAAAACGATTTAACCGGCGCGAAGTCCAGATACGCAAATGGGTATGGTTATGGTGAATCACCCCCACACCCAGCGTTAAAAATAATTCCAGTAAATACAGCGGCCAACTGAATCCCTGCTGCCATTGCCATAACACCAACAATGGCAACACCAGCAAATAGACGATGCTCTGCCAATCGCGCCAGTTACGCATAAAAGTTAGCGCACTCGCCAACGATTGATTTGTTTATCCGCGGCATCTGCAGGCAAAGCAGTTTTAAAAATCCAATCCATAAACGGAAACATGAAACCGTAGTTGCCATTAAAACAGGCATGATGCAAATGGTGGCGACGCGCGCCGTTAAAAATCACGCGCGGCGAACGGGGATTAAAATCAAAATTGGAATGGCCGATGCTGTTAAACAACAAACTAAACAAGGGTACGGAGAAAAGTGCATACACACTAAAATCATGCACCATCATGGGCAATAAAATCACATTGCCCAGCATCATCGCCTCAACCGGATGAAATGCATAGGTTGACCAGGGTGTTGTCACCACCGAGCGATGATGCGGCAAATGAAACTGCCGCAACCAGCGTGTATGCAACAACCAGTGGTTGATATAAAAATGGATTTCATTCCAGATAATCAACACAAAAATTTCAACCGCAATTTGCAAAACCGAAGGATTTATCGCCAACTTAGCCCAACCCAGCTGCAGCAACCCCCAAGGAAAAATCATCCCCACCCCAAAAATCCCAATCGAGCTTGCAGACAACAACAACTCCCGCCGCAACTGTCCATCCCCCAGCGGGCGAGGATCGAGCTGGCAACCGATATGTAAACGCGGCAGCAATTGTTGGGTAAGCATCAAACTGAGCGCACCAAACAATAAATAAATCCCACCGAAAAATGCGAGGCCGACGCCAGCGATTTCGAATAGATTGCAATTTAAAATAAAGTCGCGCATAAAAGACTCGGCAATTATCAATCAACGCATCTCGATTGCAGGCAGCACAAATGGCCTCACTTTCTCGACCAGTCCATCATGCTCACTCAGCAAAAGATGAAATGCAGAAATGAACTCTTTAGTTAGCGGCGTTACATTCAACTCAGCATCTTTCCCGTCAACTGAATGAATGAACAATTGGGAGCGCAACGCGTTGCGCAAGTCCCAGTCACCCATAGAGTTCAAGTACTCCATAGTTATCAGCGCCATCATCATCGGAAAAAGTGTTTTAGGCATTGGTTCAGGTAAATCCGTTAAAATGGGCAGCCTATCAACATCGTTGTAGCAATTTAATAAAAGATTGTATGTATTATTGAGCCGCTTCACTTGGCGCGGATTGGTTAAAGCAAAATAATTTAGCCAAAAAATAAATGCACGACGTTGAGCTGCTGACAGGGTTGCCACCTCTGGACGCTCTATATCGTTTTGATTAACGCTGGAATAAACCAACTCTTTTGGATCTCGGGCTGGTAAGGCATCATTATTAATGAATTGGGCACCGTCAGCAGTTCGCAAACTTGGCTCATTGACACTTTGCATCTCGCTATTGCCTTTAGAGCTCGATGCTACTGCCCTCTCAGATTCTAATTTTTCCCGAACTGCCACCATTTGCTGCACATAATCCAACTGCTCTTTTTCAACAATTTCGTGATCTTCCTTGCTGGTACTCGCCAACCAAAGCCTCTTCAAATAGCTTTCTATATCAGCCCCCATGGGGTTAGCCAAAATAATTGGCAAATGTATTACTTTGGCTAAGTAGTCCCGCGCTATGGCGTTCGGATTTTTCAATTTATGATGCTTAGCAACCTCTTCATAATGTAGTGCCAACGCTGCCAAAGCGATGTGTTGATCAACTGCAATAATCACTGTAACGTTTTTAATATCTAGCACCAATCTTACAGCCTCGAACACCTTCACTATCCCATCATGACCACAGCGATCCAAATCATCCACCACAAACAATAAACGTGTAGGTTTTTCAGAACTACTTTTCAGCCGAATATTACAAAGTGTTTCGATATTTTTACGCATAACAGGAACAGTGCCCAGGTGCTTTGCGTAATCTGGTAGACGCAAGTAAGTCAACATCTCTTTTGCTAAGGGATTTGCAAATAGCTTGGGAAATTCTTTTACAAAATATACCCCAAAGCCTAGAAACCAAAGTGCATTACCTACAACTCCTGCTCCACGGTACAAAGCCTGTGATTGTGTTGCGGCTTTTGAAGCCAAATATTCACTTATTAATTCTGGAATACTGAACACCAAAGGACAAAGTGCAAGCATCAGCAAAAATGCCAACTTTAATAACTCCCCTCCATTTAGCTGCACTGCAAATTTTGCAGTAAGAATGGCGCGATCATATTTCCAACCCAACCAACGCTTAGAGAACGCAAATTTACTTTCCTTTATTTGATCAGCCAGAGCGTGGCCAATATCTTCTAATCGTGTAGCTGGGCTACTTAATGCCTTAATCACCTCTTGCGCAATACCTGCCTGCAAATTATCGGTATGCTCATAAGCCCAAGCATTAAATTCCCCAAACAAATATGCTTGCTCTTTATGTTCTGCCAAGAGTTCTTTTTTTAACAATCTCAACCATGTGGATTTGCCTACACCCCAGTCACCCAATAGTCCTATAGTTTGATGCTCAGAATTAGACTTATGAGCTAGTACAGCAGCCAAGGCACTTATTAGTGGTTGGCGATTTAGATGATCTTCATTGCTAGTAGCTTCTGGCAATTGACGGCGACTGCCCGCGCTATTAATTTGAGACTTACCTGGCTCAACTATTCCTGCTTGTTCCTTGAGGTAGCGGATACCAAATTCAATAATCTGCCACTCGCGCTCTTGCCCTTTACTTCTTTCCAGCGAATCAGCTACATCAATAAGTTTATTGACGCTTTCCACATACCATTCTGGTATTTCTTGCCAAATCGGATAGATTGAAAACTCAACGATGTTCTTTGATGTAAAATTTATAGCCCTATCAATATCGTGCTCTAGCGCGGCATGAATATCACTTTTCGCTTTTTGATCTGAACGTACAGCAGCGATCCCACCCATACTCTCAATAACAGCTTGTGCAGCATATTTAGCAGAACCAAGACTACCAAGTTCGCCATTATAGACACGGGTAATTGATAAAAGAGCTCCTACCATTGAATGGGATACAGAAAAACCCGTCGTGAAGCTTTCCGGCGAGCTGAAACGTTCCATAAATTCAATTGCACGCCTAACAGTTCGAATTGAATTGTGAGCCATCCGAACAACAGGCTCTTCTCCTTTAAACTCACCATGAACAAATGGATCGGAATTACCCTTCTGCAATAATTGAAATATCGCATCTACACTAATGACTGCTGCCAAATGTTCAACTCGGTTGTCGTTGCTTTCGGACATCCAAAAATTTATATGACCATCCCAAGCAACTGCAGGTAATATTCGCAAAGCATTTCGCATAGCTATAAGGGGTATGGTCTGTAACGCCCAATGAGTATCACTATCTATTAACTGATATAACGCTGATCTATAACCTCGGTCATCACTGGAATTCATAACCACTCCTTTTTTCCACAAAAAATTACCCATAAAAAAAGCCGATAACTTCGCAGCTATCGGCCTTTCAAGTATCAACGCAGCAACTTACAAACTCAACACTTTCTCACCGCGCGAAATTCCGCACACCCCGGTACGTACAACTTCGATGATGGAAGCATCACCAACCGCTTGTAAAAATGCATCGAGCTTGTCGCTCGCGCCGGTGATTTGGATGGTGTAGAGGGTGCTGGTGACATCCACGATTTGACCGCGGAAAATATCCACGCAGCGTTTTACTTCTGCGCGCTGTGCACCTGATGCTTTGACTTTGATCAGCATGAGTTCGCGTTCGATGTGCGAACCCTCGGTCAAATCTACCAACTTAACCACATCAATTAATTTATTGAGGTGTTTGGTGATTTGTTCGATTTTGTGATCGTCACCCAAGGTTGTCAGCGTTAAGCGCGACAGGGTTTCATCTTCCGTTGGTGCAACGGTCAGGCTTTCAATGTTGTAGCCGCGCTGGGAAAACAAACCAACAACGCGGGACAAAGCGCCGGGAGCGTTTTCAACTAATACAGAAATGATGCGTCTCATATTAGGTGCGCTCCGTTTTGCTTAGCAACATATCGCGCATAGAACCATTGGGCGCAACTTGCATTGGGTAAACGTGTTCAGATTGATCAACCATGATATCCATAAATACCACGCGGTCTTTCAATGCAAAACACTCTGCTAATTTCGCTTTCAGCTCTTCTTTTTTGGTCACACGAATTCCGACATGACCGTAAGCTTCCGCTAATTTCACGAAGTCGGGCAATGAATCTTCATACAGACTTTCAGCGTAACGGCTGGAGTACTGCATATCTTGCCATTGGCGAACCATGCCGAGCGCTTGGTTGTTGAGGCAGATAATTTTTACCGGCAAATGATATTGCGTGCAGCAAGAAAGTTCTTGAATACACATTTGAATTGAGCCTTCACCAGTTACACACACAACGGTCGCATCGCGATGCGCCATTTGTACACCCATCGCTGCAGGCAAACCAAAGCCCATAGTGCCGAGACCACCGGAGTTAATCCAACGGCGCGGTTTGTCGAACAAATAATATTGCGCGGCAAACATTTGGTGCTGGCCCACATCGGAGGTGACGTAAGCATCGCCTTTGGTCACTTCCCAAATCGCCTGAATCACTTCTTGCGGCTTAATTTTATCGCTGGTCGTATCAAAACGATTTTTGGTGTAGATGCCGTGACGCTCGCGCCAATCGTTAATTTGTTCCCACCAGGAAGCAAGCGCTTCTGCATCGGGTTTTTCATCGCTTTCTTTGATGAGCGTGAGCATTTCGCCCAGCACGCTATCAACCGCACCGACGATAGGTACATCGGCAGTAACGGTTTTGGAAATCGATGCAGGATCAATATCGATATGAATAATTTTTGCGTTCGGGCAGAACTTGCTTACAGTGTTGGTGACACGGTCATCAAAACGCGCGCCCACTGCAAGAATCACATCGCTGTGATGCATCGCGGTGTTGGCTTCGTAGGTGCCGTGCATGCCCAACATACCGAGGAAGTTTTTGCCGGTACCGGGATAAGCGCCCAAGCCCATCAGGGTATTGGTCACTGGGTAATTCAAAAGCTCTACCAATTCTTTGAGCAAATGCGAAGCATTGCCCTGCACTACACCGCCGCCGGAATAAATCATCGGGCGCTTGGCGCCGAGCAGCAGTTGCACCGCTTTTTTGATCTGGCCAGAGTGACCGCGAGTCGCTGGAGTATAGGAGCGCAGCTTGACCTTCTCGGGATACTCGTAAGGGAAGGTGTACGCCGGGTGCGTTAAATCTTTAGGCACATCGATAACCACTGGGCCAGGGCGACCGGTCGCGGCGATGTAGTAAGCCTTTTTCACGACTTCAGGAATTTCGCTCGCGTGTTTGATCATAAAACTGTGTTTTACGATCGGGCGGGAGATACCCACCATGTCGGTTTCCTGGAAGGCGTCCTCACCGATCAAGTGGCTTTGCACCTGGCCGGAGATGACTACCATCGGAATAGAATCCATATAGGCCGTCGCAATACCGGTGATGGCATTGGTCGCGCCTGGGCCGGAAGTCACCAGTACGGTGCCCACTTTGCCGGTCGCACGCGCGTAACCGTCGGCAGCATGGGTGGCCGCTTGTTCGTGGCGAACAAGAATGTGTTTAACGTCTTTTTGACGAAAGATGGCATCGTAAATATGCAGTGCCGCGCCGCCCGGATAGCCGAAAACGTATTCAACGCCTTCGTCTTTCAGAGCGCGGATGAGCATATCTCCGCCTGAAAGCATTTCCACGATAATTCCCCTTTTAGGATGTGAATCGCATATGCGCGTGTGTCTTTTACCAAGAGGCTGCTACAGCCGATAGTTGAGGCGGCAAAGAATCACACAGGAAAGCATTGGCACTTAGGGCAGGCCAACACCGTGATTGATCCACGATCAAAACCCGGCAAGGTCAGGATCGGATCAGCGAAAACCGTGCAGGTAAACAGCGGCTTTCTAAGGTGATGCTCTGGTAGGAGCATCGCCAGCAGAGGGTTCGCCAAGAGGGTGACTTGGCGGGAAGCAGATGAGTCCCCGAGCTTATCGGTCATCTGCCAGCCATCTGGAGGACTGGCAATTTTCGCAAGATATGGTTCAAAGTCAAGAAATTAACGCCGGAATGATGATTTTTTATGCATCGATCCAGGGAAGTATAGAGGTTAGGGGCAGGTAGCCACGAGCTTGCACTCGCTCACAGTTTTCCCTGTCGCGGTTTCGCTCCTTGCGCATTAGGTCTATAGTTGCTGCATTCGCATCAAGCAATAAGGGCAAGCTTCATGAAGTTTTCGCATATCGTAAAATTGGCCGGCATAGCGCTTGTTGGCGTAATGCTCAGCCAGCAGGGGTTCGCAAAAGAGAAGGTGTACACCTGGACCGACAGCAAAGGCACGGTTCATTACGGCGAACGCCCACCAAAAGATGTCAAGGCTACATTAGTACAAACTCGCACAGGTCACAGCGATCCAACACCTGCACAAATTGCGGCCTCTCAGCCCAAAGCAGAACCTACACCGCCCGCTGAGGATCCACGAGCAGTACAGGCGGCCGCACTCAAAAACCCTAAGCGCTGTGCCGCAGCAAAAGAAAATCTGAATATCCTGAATACGGTTGCCCGGATAAGAACCACGAATGAGCAAGGGATTGTAGTACCGCTGACTGAAGAGGATAAGGTGCAGCAGCGGATAGCCACGCAGAAAGTGATTGATCAGACCTGCGAATAACACAGACCGATTTGCAATAAAAAAAACGGCCACGAGATGGCCGTTTTTTGTTGGTTATTTATATCTTATCGCCTGATCGCCGGTACCGTTGGCGAGTGGCGGTTCCTGCCAAAACCCCACACAGTATTAGCATCCATATCCCCATCAAACCACCACCGCCCCCCGAGCCACTTCCCCCACCGGAATTAACCGCTGCTTTGCTGCTGGATGACTGAGCCTGACTACTCGCTGCAGCTGCTTTTACTGTGATGGTTTGCGTTATGTATGACAGATTATACCGGGAGTCGCTCGCATTCCAGATCACATAACTAGTCCCGACCGGGAAGGGTTTCCAATCGATTGTCCAAGCCGTAATTTCACCATCGACCAAATCGTAAGCCTTAACTTCTGGCTGGGGGACATCCGTTAGCGTTCCTGTTGCATCGACCGTGATATTGGCGGGTATTTGGATCACTGGAGCGGTAGTGTCACGCACCTCAAGGGTTTGCAGACTGGTGGCGATTTTCCCGACCGAGTTGGTAGCCCGCCAATAGATCGAGTGGGTACCAATACTGTAAGGTCCGATGTTGGACGTGACAGCTGCTATCTGGCCATCTTTTACATCTCGGGCAAATACGGGTGGCAAGCTATAAGCCGTCTCTAATGCAGTCGCTTCGACCGTCAAGTGCGGTAGCGGATCAAAGCTCGGTGGAGCAAGTACAAGACCACTTGCCCCCTGACCCAATTCAACAATCTCCTCTAGCGTCTGCACCAGTTTTACCCCTTTTTGTGTATCGCCAAGACTAATCCTTAGCGACGCTTTTACTGCCCCAGGAATTACCGGGAGCTTGGCAAGGTAGCGCCCGTTCTCCCGGCTTAACGCCAAAGGAACCCAATCAGCCGAGCCACTCAGCCGATATTCCATCTCCGGAGCTTCACTTTCACTGGCCACCTCACTGCTCATACTGAGCATGCTCAATTCGATTGCCAAATCGCTGCCGTTCAGAACCCGACTGGGGACACCGTCGTTAAGGAACCGCAACTGTTCGGGGAACTCCTTTAGCAGGTAGGTTGTTTGCCCTTGCAATAGGCTGGTGTCCAACTCCAGACGCATCTTAGATGGACTTATCACCCCCAGAAAGCGCGTCGGCTGATCCAGCTCGAACAGCAGATTGCTACAGGTGCCCGCTCCAAGAGGGAGATTAAATGTGCCACCACTGGTTTCCGAGCTGGTATTTAACTGTCCATCGCACAAGAGTCGATAAGACATGAGATCAAAAAAACTATTCTGCTGGGCATCGCGCTGGATGGTGTAGTTGCCACCAAACCAATAGGGCTCAGACATGCTCTGCACCTGTAATTCATTACTCCACCCATTGAAATAAAAGGCTGGAGCCATAAAGTAGGCGCCATCTGTAACGGTGATAGCCCGACCAGAACTGCGGTAGTTGGTCGCATCCGGGGTACTGAATACACCGCGCAGTTTGGTAAAGGACTGAGCATCCGTAAAGGCAAGGGAGCCCGTATTCATTAGTTGCAGATTCCACGCAAAAGGATCATCACTCAAGCGCTCCACCCCCATCGTCGGGTACCACTCACCTTTTTCCAGAGTGGAGACATTGGCATAGAGTTTTGCTGATATCGGCTGGTTGTAGACGGTCCCACTACTCCAGTAGGTGCCAAAAGCGACGAAGTCAAAGGTAGAGCGCAGCTGGCTCAACCCTTGGGAGAACCTGACACCCCCCGCCAACTTATCCAGATCAGCATAGGTAAAATCAACGCCACCGGCAGCGCGTAAATCCAAATCAAGATACTGCGACGACCGAATACCGTCTTTATAAAGGGCCGACAACAAATAATACTCACCCGTCACCCCAGGGCTTGTTTCTCTCAGTGAGAACAGCGCTGTCGCCGCTATCTGAACGCTCTCAGAGAGCTCCGATACACGCAAAATTCTTTTGCCGCTGCCACCTAAAAACAGCACGCTGCCTTGAGGAATATCAGTCATCCGCCATTCGATCAGTTGGGTTTTTGTAATCATCCCGTCTAAGGGGATGGAACTACCATCCAACCCAGTCACTGAGCCAATCGCTATTTCGTGGATTGCACTGGCTCGCTCCAGTTTGGTGGTGACACTATCCACCAGTTGAATATCTTCCTCGAACACTAGCGAATCCAGACTGCAGCCTTCCCCATAGAAAGTGGCCGCCAGATGGTAAGTACCCGGCTTGAGATCGAGCCCGAAATTGGTTGGCGCATCGGTGCAACTATTGAAATACTCCACACTGCCATAGCTGCCATCCTCATTGATCACATGCAGCAGAAAGAGGGGCGCATCGAACTCCACATTGAGCCGGGCGGCTTTGGCAAATACCAGTGGCAGCCGTATATCGGTTTCGGAATAACGAACATTGGCAACCACTTCATGATGCAAGGTCGCACTGTCGGCAAAGGGCAAGGTCTGGGTATCGACTAATAACTGCAGCTTCACCGTGGTTTGCTCACCTGCCGCCAACTCCTGTTCACCCGCTGGGTCAACCAACCCGCTGGCGCCTTGGGGAAATACCACCGGCGCGGTTGTCGCCACCTTGAGCGAGTTGCTGCTGATATTTTTCAACGTCAGTGGCAGATTTGCCGACCAGCTCGGCTGCGCAAGATTCACTGATCCAGCCGACAAAAGCGCTGGACTTACCAACAACTTGGCACTTGCAGCTTGCGCCAGATCCATCATCCCTGCGCCCTGTGTGAACACATCCTGCCCCAAATCACTACCGGTATTAATCAACAGAGTTTTAAGTTCGGCTGGGGTCAGGTTGGGATAAAGCTGCTTTAACAATGCAGCGCCACCCGCCACGTGGG
Organism: Cellvibrio fibrivorans; assembly: GCF_031457055.1. Taxonomy (NCBI): domain Bacteria; kingdom Pseudomonadati; phylum Pseudomonadota; class Gammaproteobacteria; order Cellvibrionales; family Cellvibrionaceae; genus Cellvibrio; species Cellvibrio fibrivorans. The sequence continues at coordinate 19,338 of NZ_JAVDVX010000006.1, forward strand.
GAGTGGCCATACTGGTTCCACTGAGCCGAACATAACTGCCGCCGGGCTTGGCCGAGTTGATCTCCACACCCGGCGCTACCAATTCCGGCTTTACATAAGCCTTGCCAGAAATTGGCCCACGTGAGCTAAAACCGGCGATAGCGCCGTTGTTATCGCTAGCGCCCACCGTCAACACCTGTTCAGCATTTCCCGGTGAACCTATGGTGGAATAGGAGCTACCGCTATTGCCCGCCGCTACCACTACCACTACCCCTGCAGCCATGGCGTTGTTTGCGGCTTCCGAGATAGGCGAGTCGGGCGCTCCCGAGCCTCCCAAACTCATATTAACTATATCAATCTGGTCATCCGTCAGCGGGTTGCCATCGGGATCAACGGCTTTTTCCAGCGCCGCAACAATGCCGCTTTCCATGCCCCAGCCCTGATCGCTCAACACCTTATAGGCATAGAGGTTCACATCGGGTGCCATACCGGTGAGCGTGCCCTTGGCTGCAATGATGCCCGCCACATGGGTGCCGTGGCCGTGTTTGTCGATAGGATTGGTGGCATCCTCCCCTTCAACAAAATTGTGCCCCCCAGCCACCTTGCAGCCGGTTCCGATACACCCGCCCAAATCGGGATGGGTGTAATCAATCCCCGTATCCAGCACCGCCACTGTCACCCCTTGGCCGGTGACCTCGCGCGCCTGGCTGTCGCGCATTGCCCACAGCTGCGGCGCCTTGGTAATACCCACACTTTCAGCCAGAAAGGCTTTTATCCGGGTATCCGGGTACACCGCAGCCACCTGTGGCAATCGGCGGATCCGCTCAATGCTGTTTGCTTCGGCAGTGATGCTCATCGTATTGGTTAACTGTGTAAATTGCCCGTGCATCTGCTGCATCAGCTTCTGTTTGCGCAATTCGCCCAGCAATTGACTCTGGCTTTTTTGTACGCGTTGCAACTGGCTTTGGGTGGATTTTCCCAGCAGTTGTTGCTGCGCACGCGACAGTTTGCCCGTCGCTCGCATTTGCTCGCGCTGCTGCTTGAGATAGGGTCTGACCGCTTGATCTTTTAAACGCACCAGCAATCGCTGCGGCTGGGTGTGGTCAAGAGTTTGGATTTGCAGTTGCCCAGATTGATTATCGATACTCACCGCGCCACCAGCCGGTAACGCAAATGACTGGGGTTCGCTGTTGTCGGGATGATTGTCGAGCTGATTGCCCGACTGATTGTGTTGCTGATGGATCTGGATAATTTGCTGGGGGGATTGATTCGCCTGAGCCAGGTGCACCAGTGCGCAAAAGGCCAGTGCCACCACACCGGCTGATAATGTCCGTGGGAACATAACATCTCCATGATTTTTTATGATTGGGTTTTGAGTGCGGTTGCCGAGCGAGCGTTTTACCACTTTGTCGCCAAATTGATCAACTTTTACTTGAATAACGATAAATAAGTGTAGCCGCTGAAAGTACATTTACAGGGATAAAAAAAACGCCGTCATTGCGACGGCGTTTAGTAAGTCTATTTTGAGCGAACTCATATGCAGTTAATTCAACCGCTTGGGGTCAAACACAATTTTATCGCCTAACAATTTACCGTGAATAATCGCGCCGGGCATAAATTTACCACCGAGGATATCCTGTGCCAGCGGGTTTTCAATCAACTGCTGGATGGCGCGTTTTAAAGGGCGTGCACCATAGACAGGATCAAAACCGACACTTGCCAATTTATCCATCACTTCATCCTCCAACTCCAGACTCAGTTCGCGTTCGGCTAAACGTTTTCTCAACAGCTCCAACTGGATATCGGCAATACCGCGAATTTGTTCGCGCCCGAGCGGATGGAAGACAACAACCTCATCAATACGGTTGATAAATTCCGGGCGGAAATGGCCACCGACAACTTCCATCACCGCATCTTTCATCGCGTTGTAGCGATTCTCATTATTGAGTGAATTGTTCATATCGTCATTCACAAAACTGTCGAAACTCACAGTGTCGAAAGATTTATCTTCCGCTAATTCCTGGATGCGATCCGACCCTAAATTCGAGGTCATTACAATTACCGTATTCCGGAAATCCACAGTGCGGCCTTGGCCGTCGGTCAAGCGTCCATCGTCCAATACTTGCAACAAAATATTGAATACATCGGGATGCGCTTTTTCAATTTCATCGAGCAAAATCACCGAGTAGGGTTTGCGGCGCACCGTCTCGGTGAGATAGCCACCCTCTTCATAACCCACATAACCCGGTGGTGCGCCGATCAAACGGGCGACCGAATGTTTTTCCATAAATTCCGACATATCGATACGCACCATCGCATCGCTTGTATCAAATAAAAATTCGGCAAGGGATTTACACAATTCGGTTTTACCGACACCGGTTGGCCCTAAAAATAAAAATGAACCATTGGGACGGTTGGCATCGGACAAGCCCGCGCGCGAACGGCGCACCGCATTGGCAACAGCGACTACCGCCTCGTGTTGGCCAATCACACGTTTATGCAGCGACTCTTCCATGCGCAATAATTTTTCGCGCTCGCCCTCCAACATTTTGGAGACGGGAATACCAGTCCACTTGGAGACCACCTCGGCAATTTCTTCTTCGGTCACCTTATTGCGCAGCAGTTTCATTTCCATCATTTCCGCTTGGCCGGCCATATCCAATTGTTTTTCCAGCTGCGGAATAATCCCATATTGAAGTTCTGACATGCGCGCCAAATCGCCTTTGCGGCGTTTTTCTTCCATTTCAAAACGCGCCTGCTCTAATTGGCTTTTAATTTCTTGTGAGCCTTGCAGCGCTGCTTTTTCAGCGCGCCAGATTTCTTCCAAATCATTCAGTTCACGCTCGAACTTATCGATATCCTGATCGAGTTTGGCGAGGCGTTTTTTGCTTGCTTCATCTTCATCTTTTTTTACCGCTTCGCGTTCAATTTTGAATTGGATTAAACGGCGTTCCAGACGATCCATCTCCTCCGGCTTGGAATCTATTTCCATGCGGATACGGCTGGCGGCTTCGTCAATCAAATCAATCGCTTTATCAGGTAATTGTCGATCGGTGATATAGCGCTGGGATAGTTTTGCGGCGGCGATAATCGCCGAGTCGGTGATATCCACGCCGTGGTGGACTTCATAGCGCTCTTTCAAACCGCGCAAAATGGCGATGGTGTCGGACTCATTAGGTTCGTCGACCAATACTTTTTGGAAGCGGCGCTCCAGCGCTGCATCTTTTTCAATATATTTGCGATATTCATCGAGCGTGGTAGCACCCACGCAATGCAATTCACCGCGCGACAGCGCCGGTTTAAGCATATTGCCTGCATCCATTGCACCTTCGCCTTTACCGGCGCCGACCATGGTATGCAGCTCGTCGATAAATAAAATAATGCGGCCTTCTTGTTTGCTTAATTCGTTAATAACGGATTTCAACCGCTCTTCAAATTCACCGCGAAATTTTGCCCCGGCGAGCAGTCCACCCAAATCGAGCGACAGCAGCCGTTTATCTTTTAAACCTTCGGGCACTTCACCGTTGACAATACGCTGCGCGAGCCCTTCCACAATCGCAGTTTTACCCACACCTGGCTCACCAATCAAGACGGGATTATTTTTGCTGCGGCGTTGCAACACCTGGATAGTGCGGCGAATTTCGTCGTCGCGGCCAATCACCGGATCGAGTTTGCCCGCTTCCGCGCGCGCGGTTAAATCGACAGTATATTTTTCCAGTGCCTGACGGTTGCCTTCGGAATCGGCGTCATCCACATTTTCGCCGCCGCGCACTTTTTGGATACCTTGCAGCAGGCGCTGGGCATTGCCAAATTTTTTCAATATATCCGGCACTGCGCCCTGCATTTCAGTCATCAACACCACCAGCACTGAATCGCTGGAGACAAATTTGTCGCCAGTTTTTTGCGCGTGACGGTCAGCGAGATTCAACATGCGCACCATATCAGGCGACATAGTGACTTCGCCGGTAGGATTTTTAATTTGCGGTAAACTTTCCACGTATTCATTGAGCGCAGTGCGCAGCCCGGCGACATCAAACCCCGCCTGGTTCAGCAGCAGGCGCACACTGGCCGCTCCTTTCTGGTCGATCATCGCGAGCAATAAATGGGCTGGATCCAGTTGGCTGTGATCTTGCCCCAACGCAATGGATTGGGCGTCGGACAGCGCTACTTGCAATTGATTGGTTAAACGGTCGATACGCATGGATTACCTCAAGCGATGTGATACTCAGTTGAGGCAGAGGTGGGGCGTGAGGGAGGCGATTTCAAGCAGGCCGAGAACCTGCTTGTCATCTTTGCCGGGAATAAATAGCGCTTTTTGCGCTAGATCAATTTTGCGGGCTATTCGGAACAACCGGTGTACGCGCTGTTTCGCGCACATCAAAAAACTTGATCGACATGGGGTAGTTTTTAATAACGCCCTTGTTGGCATCCATCGCGCCCATGATGGTGAACACAATCGAGCATACAAACAGTATTGCTATGAGAAAGAAGCCAACCACAATAAAACACAGGATCACACTTACCAAAAAGTAAATCAGCGAGCTGAACACCCAGTTCATCACCACCTTGCCCTGCTCATCAACATAAGCATCTTCTTTTTTGGATTGCCACATAATCAGCGGGACGATAAGCCCCAGAAACGGAAACAACCAGGAGCAGAATTGGGTGAGGTGCAACACCATCGCATAATCATAATTGTTGGTTTGCATAATGGTGTGCGGCTGCGGCGCGGGTGCAGACTGCTGTGGCTGGGCGCCGAGGATGCGCTCCTTGGCCTGCTGGTACTCCTCTTCACTGATCAGGCCTTTTTGTTTCAGGTCGCTCAGCTTTTCAATTTGGTCGAGGTCCATAATGATTCCTTGTTGGTGATGGTTTCGATAAACGTTATGCACGAAAACTTAGATGCAAGTACTGCTGCAACCGGATTCAGTCAGTGCAAAAAAATTATTCCAGCCAGATAACACTCGCCATCCGCCCGGTCACTTTGTCGCGGCGAAAAGAGTAAAAACGGGTTTCATCAGCATAGGTGCAATCATTGCCACCGTAAATTGCAGTCACCCCCAAAGCATGTAATTCAGCGCGGGCGAGCGCATAAATATCGGCATAAAAATGCAGTGGACGGTGTGCAGAGATAAACGCGTTAGCAATCTCCTCAGCATGTTGCTGGCTGCGCGCCGCTTTAAAAAAGGCTTCAAGCACATCCACCCCCACCTCAAAGTGCGGCTGTGAAATCGCGGGGCCGAGGTAGGCAAGAATATCGTCCGGTTTGGCGTTGAATTTTTGCAGGCCGCGCGCGCATATCCCTTTTGCCAAACTGCGCCAGCCGCAATGTAATGCGGCAACCTGGGTGCCCTGTTTATCGCACAACAAAATCGGCAGGCAATCAGCTGTCATTACCAAACAGGCCTGACCGGGCTGATTGCTGTAACTGCCATCAGCTGTGCGCACCACTCCATCGGTTTTGGCATTCACGACTTTCACACCGTGAATCTGCTCAAGCCACTGTGGTGTATGTTGCAACCCCAAGTGCGCGGATAGTTGCGCGCGGTTAACGGCAACATGTTCCGGATTATCGCCGACGTGTAACCCCAGATTATTACTCGCGTAGGGCGGCAAGCTGACGCCACCAGCACGGGTGGTGATATAGCTGCGCACATTGGCGGGGGCGGGCCAGTCAGGCGTGATGCCACTCATATCAGTCATCAACAAGGGTGAACCCGGTATTGAGTGCATCGAGCAGGTTTTTAAAATCCTCCGGCAAGGGTGCAGTCCACTCGGTGTATTCGCCGGTGCCTGGATGTTCCAAGCCCAATTTAAAGGCATGCAGCGCCTGGCGCGGGAAGCTTTTGAGGGTATCGATTAAATGCTGGTTGGCGCCTTTGGGGATTTTAAAACGGCTGCCGTAGGTTGGATCACCCACCAACGGATGACCGATATGTGCCATATGCACACGAATTTGGTGGGTACGGCCAGTCTCCAGTTTCACGCGGATATGAGTATGGCTCGGGTAGCGTTTGGCCACGCGGTAGTGAGTCACGGCACGCTTGCCGCCCGCCTTGAGTACCGCCATGAGTTTGCGCTGCATAGGATGACGCCCCATTGGGGCATCCACGGTGCCACCACCGGTCATAGCGCCTATGGCAACAGCTTCGTATTCGCGGCTAACAGTGCGGTCGGCCAGCTGCTCAACCAGATCGGTATGGGCTTCCAGGGTTTTGGCAATCACCATCAACCCTGTGGTTTCTTTGTCGAGGCGGTGCACAATCCCCGCGCGCGGCAAATTCACCAAGCCGGGAATATGGTTGATCAACGCATTCACCAGCGTACCTGTGTAGTTGCCAGCAGCCGGGTGAACTACCAGCCCGGCTTGCTTGTTGATGATGATCAAGTCGTCATCTTCGTGGATGATATCGAGCGTTATTTCTTCCGGCTGCCACTCGCCCTGAGCCTCCAACTCTGCCTTGAGCTCCAGTACTTCACCGCCGATCAACTTGTCTTTTGGCTTGGCAGTACGGCCGTCTACTTTGAGCTGGCCATCTTTAATCCAGCTCGACAAACGCGAGCGGGAGAAGTCAGGGAACAACTCGGAGGCGATCTGGTCGAAGCGCATGCCGCTCATCTGGATGGGCACTTGCGCGCTCAGGTCAAAAACGTCTTTCATTAAAAAACCTCTAGTGATTGTTTCTGGCGGTAAGTGTTTTGCCAAAAACCGGAAATTGGGAGCTTTTACTGCTGCCAGATTGGTATCCGCCAAGCTCTGTGTTTAAATACCCTGCCCCGCAAACGGGGTCTATTTTATCGAGATAAGAGTCTATAACCCTATGCGAGTCCTGCCCTGTTTGATGCTCAGCACCCTTGTACTGCTGACTGCCTGCTCCAGCAAAGAGCCCGAATACACCACCGAAGCGGACCTCTACCACGCCGCCGAAGAGCAACTTGAGCGCAGCCAGTGGGAATCGGCGATCAAAAACCTCAACTCGCTCGAAGAAAACTTTCCCTTCGGCACCTATGCTGACCAAGCGCAACTGGAACTCATATACGCTCATTACAGCTCAGGCGAAGCCGATGCGGCAATCGCTACGGCGAACCGCTTTATCCGATTGCACCCCCAACATCGCAATGTGGACTACGCCTACTACATGCTGGGGATGGCGTCCTTTACCAAAGATCAGGGCATGTTTGAACGGGTGATGCCGGTGGACACATCCAAACGCGATCCGGGTGCAGCACGCGAATCATTGGCGAATTTTACACAATTGCTAAATCGTTATCCCGACAGCAACTATGCTGCCGATGCGAAAAAGCGCATGTTGCACCTTCGTAATCATTTGGCACGCTACGAAATCCATGTGGCCAATTACTACTTCAAGCGCGGCGCCTATGTCGCTGCAGTGGGCCGCGGCCGCTACGTGATTGAAAACTTCCCGCAGGCACCGGCCACTCCCGATGCACTGGCCGTTATGGTACAGGGTTATCACCTGCTAAAGATGCCCGACCAATCTAACGAGATGCTGGAAATCCTGAAACTTAACTACGCCGATTATCCGGCACTGAACAAAAACGGCGAGTTCGATTACGACTACATGTACAACAATGGCCAATCGCCCTGGCTGGCCTACCTGACGCTGGGCTTGTTCAGCAAAAATGAAATCACCGGTTTTGATACCCGTGAAATCTACGACCCGCAATACAAAGTCACTACCGATGTAGCGCGCGCTGATTGATCAAATTAGTGCACACCCATAAAGGCCGCTTCTGCGGCCTTTATTTTTTTACCCGATCAATCACCCATCTTCCAACCCGACGTGATTGGATAGCGACGATCCCGACCAAAACCGCGCTGGCTAATGCGAATCCCGATCGGCGCCTGACGGCGTTTGTATTCATTCACATCCACCAAGCGCACTACCCGCTCAACCTGCTCGCGGTTAAAACCTTCGGCGATAATCGCTTCTGCGCTGTAATCCTGTTCTACATACAACTCCAGAATGCAGTCGAGAATGTCGTAAGGCGGCAGGCTGTCTTCATCCTTCTGATCCGGTGCCAGTTCGGCCGATGGTGGACGGGTAATCACGCTTTCAGGAATCACTTCACCGAGGGTATTACGGTAGCGCGACAGGGCAAACACCAGGGTTTTGGGCACATCTTTGAGTGCATCAAACCCGCCCGCCATATCGCCGTAGAGTGTGGAGTAACCTACTGCCATTTCGCTTTTGTTGCCGGTGGTCAGCACCAGATAGCCTTTTTTGTTGGAGATGGCCATCAGCAATACCCCACGGCAACGCGCCTGCAGGTTTTCCTCTGTGGTATCGCGCTTGGTACCCGCAAATTCATCGCTAAGTGCGGCCATAAAGGCTTCGTACATGGGCTCGATACTGATCGAGCTGTAGCGCACCCCAAGGCGCGCCGCTTCATCGGCCGCATCGTTTTTGCTTAAATCGGATGTATAGCGGAAGGGCATCATCACGGCTTCAACACGCTCGGCACCCAGTGCATCTACTGCCATGGCAAGTGTCAGGGCGGAATCAATACCACCGGACAACCCCAGCACCACACCCTTGAAGCGGTTTTTATTGACGTAATCGCGCATCCCTACCACCAGCGCCTGATACACAGCTGCGATATTGTCAGGAATAGTCTCCAGCGACTGCAGTGGGACGCTGACGTGTTTTAGATCCCAGTCAACAGAAAGCGGGAATTGACCCTCAGCAAAAGAAGGTGCACGGAAACGGGTTTCACCCTGGGCATCCATCACCACCGAGCCGCCGTCAAACACTAATTCATCCTGCCCACCCACCAGATTGGTATAGACAACCGGCATTTGGCCTTCGCGCGCGCGCTGGCCAATAACAGCTTCGCGCTCCAGCTGCTTGCCCTGATGGTAAGGTGAGGCGTTGAGATTGAGCATTAATTTGGCACCGGCCGCACTGGCCTGCGCCATAGGTCCTGGGAACCAAATATCCTCACAGACGCTCAATGCGGTAGGGATACCCTTGAGGTCAAATACACAGGGGCTATCCCCCGCCGCGAAATAGCGTTTTTCATCAAACACCTGATAATTGGGCAAACACTGTTTGGCGTATTCAGCGACCAACTTCCCGTCCGCAATGACCCCCGCCATGTTATACAACTGACCATCACTTACGCGGGGATAACCAATCACTAGCGCGACTGGCAAGTTTGCCGCCATCAACTCGTGCAACGCCCTATCGATGCGCACAGCCAAACTCGGGCGCAGCAACAAGTCTTCCGGCGGGTAGCCCGTCAGGGTCAGCTCGGGGAACACTATTGCATCCACCTGCCCTTGCGCCAATGCAGTTCGTGCAACAGCAAGTACCTTGGCTGTATTGCCGGGAATATCACCTACGAGTGTATTAATTTGGGCAAGAATTAACTGTAACTGCGACATAGAATTCAAGGGATAAGAGAGTGGGAACAGCATCGCTGAAAATAAGTCTGGAATCGCATAGCGGAAAGCAGCACAAGCGGTGGGAAACTGGCAAAATTAGCCCACACAATCAGCCTATGCACAACCAGACACCTAAAAAGGATTATAGGCTCCAGGCGACTCAAACACAGGCGCGCATTGTCCGCGAAATAACCTTTTAAAGCCAAGCGGATTTTGCCCGGTTATCCCAAAAGGACACAGCAGAAGATCATGACCTCCAATTTGCTCAACCACCCCCACAGTTACAATCCCTACGATTTACTGCGCATCTACACCTATTACCGCACGCTGCTCGGCAGCGTATTGCTGTTGATGTTCCAAATAGAGTTCGCGCCTAAAATCCTGGGCAATGACAATCCGAATCTGTTTTTGTACACCTCGGTTGCCTACACTGCTATCAACTTTATGACCCTGATCGTTATGTGGCGATTAAAGTATTCCCCCTCACAGCGCAAACTGTTTGGCTCGCTGTTAATTGATGTGATTGCAATTGGCCTGTTGATGCACACCAGTGGTGGGGCAGTCAGCGGATTGGGCTATCTGTTGCTGATAGCTATTGCAGCAGGGGGGATTATGCTGCGCGAGCGGGTTTCATTTTTTCTCGCCGCCATTACCACTATCGTAGTGATAGGTGAGGGGGCGTTTCGTTTTCTGATTCTTACCCAGGATAACAAATCGCTCTTTGCGTCAGGCACACTCAGCGCGCTCGCATTCCTCACTGCACTCTTGTTTCAATATCTCACGAAAAAAATCCGTCTTTCTTATGCAGAAGCGGAGACCCAGGCGGCACAAGCAGCGCATCTGCAAAAACTGGCGCAACTTATTGTGGAAAGGATGCGCACCGGAATATTAGTGCTCAATAAAAACCTGGAGATAGAACTGTACAATCAGGCAGCACTAAAATTGCTCGGCGCGACAAATGACCCTTCGGAAAAATTGCGTTTGGACCGATTCCCAGATCTGTATAAAAAACATCAATCCTGGCAGCGCAACGCAAATGATCACTCGCCTTATTTAAAAATTGATGGCGATACAATCACCGAAGCCAAAGTCAACTTTGCCCACCTGGAGCCGGGCAATACGTCAAATGTGTTGATTTTCCTGGAAGATGTACGCTCACTTAATCAACAAGCGCAGCAATTAAAACTGGCGTCGCTGGGGCGTTTAACAGCGAGTATCGCCCATGAGATTCGCAACCCCCTCGGCGCCATCAGCCACGCCAGTCAACTATTAGGCGAATCTGATGCACTGCCAGCCAGCGATCATCGACTACTGGATATTATTAACAATCACAGCAAACGCGTTAATCAAATCATTGAAAATATTTTGCAGTTATCGCGGCGGCGCGGGGCCAAACCAGCACAAATTAATTTACAGCAGTGGATTCCTGCATTTGTCGCAGACTACAAAGCCAGCAAAAGCAACGGCTATCAATTGAACATACAAGTGAAAGAAAAAAATATCGGGGATTCGCACAGTGAATTTGACTACGACGACGCAAGTACAATCACCACACTGTATGCCAAATTCGACACCAGCCAATTACAACAAGTGCTCACAAACCTTTTCGATAATGGCATACGCTATGGAATAAGCCAGACAGGGCGTCCCGATTTACGTATCGAAATTGGCTTGGACACCAATCAACAGCAACCCTATATTCGTGTGATCGATTACGGCGCAGGCATTAGCGACGACAATAGCAAACATTTATTTGAACCTTTCTTCACTACCGAAAATACCGGCTCAGGATTGGGGTTGTACATTTGCAAAGAGTTGTGTGAAGCCAATCAGGCTATTATTTCCTACAGACGCACAGATAAAGGCGAGAGTTGTTTTCATCTACAACTGGCCCATCCGGAAAAAACATCTTAATAAAAAGTTCACGAAATTCAGGAACAACTATGACTCAAAAACGCGCGCTCATTATCGATGATGAACCCGACATCCGCGAACTGCTGGAAATCACGTTGGGTCGCATGGACATTCATACCGACTCAGCGGATTCAGTTGCCAGCGCAAAACAATTATTGATGCGCAACCATTATGATTTGTGTTTAACCGATATGCGCTTGCCCGACGGTAAAGGACTGGAGCTGGTGGAATTAATTCAACAGCAATATCCCCATTTGCCCGTAGCCGTAATTACAGCTCACGGTAGTATCGATACCGCCATTGAATCCATGAAAGCCGGTGCATTTGATTTTATCTCCAAACCGGTAGACTTGCCGACGCTGCGCAAGCTGGTCAACACTGCCATTGAATCCAGCCAACTCATGCCGCAGCCGCTGGCAAAGGTCACCCCCATCATCGGTGAGTCCAAAGCCATTCAGGACTTGATTCGCAGCATTGAAAAACTCGCACGCTCACAAGCTCCCGTTTATATCAGTGGCGAATCAGGTTCGGGAAAAGAGTTGGTTGCTCACTCCATTCACGATTTAGGGCCGCGCGCCAATAAACCGTTTATCGCCGTTAACTGCGGCGCGATTCCACGCGAGTTGATGGAAAGTGAATTTTTTGGCCACAAAAAGGGAAGTTTTACTGGCGCACACCAAGACAAAATCGGTTTATTCCAGGCCGCAGAAGGTGGCACCTTATTTTTTGATGAAGTCGCTGATTTACCGTTGGATATGCAAGTGAAATTACTGCGCGCCATTCAGGAAAAATTTGTCCGCCCGGTGGGCGCCGCCGATGAAATCGCCACCGATGTACGTATCCTCTGCGCAACACATAAAAATCTGGAAGTAGAAGTGAAAGAGGGTCGCTTCCGCCAGGATTTATTTTATCGCCTGAATGTAATTCAACTTGCCGTCGCCCCACTGCGCGAAAGGCGCGAAGATATCGCCCTGCTGACACAACACCTGCTACACAAACTTGCTACAGATATTGGTCATGCTGCACCTACACTTTCAGCAGATGCACAGCGTCTGCTGGAAAGCTATCACTTTCCCGGCAACGTACGCGAACTGGAAAATATTCTGGAGCGAGCCTTCACGCTCTGCGACAGTAATCTAATCGATGCCCAGGATTTACAACTGCGGGGACACGATCAGCCGCTCGACAATAACATCGACAAAACCTATTCAACAACCAAGCCATCGACACGCACCAACAGCGGCTCAGTAGATTACCCGGCACGCTGCGCAGAATACTCGTCACTAGATGAATACTTACAAGATGTTGAAAAAGAAATTCTTTGCCATGCACTGGAACATGCGAAGTGGAACAAAACTTTGGCCGCAAAACATTTGGGAATTAGCTTTAGATCGCTACGTTATAGATTACAAAAATTGGGATTGGATGATGAGTAAACTTTAAAAATCGCAGATAAAAAAATAGCCTCACAATGAGGCTATTTTTTTAAAACAAAAGGCTACCAACACGCATCTGGCAATTGCACGCCCGTATGTCGTAGCCTCATCTCATTACACCCATCCGTTAAATCTTTAGTCTGCGGCGCCTTAATAGCGGTAGCTAACAGCTCAAACGAGGTTGCAGCGACACCGCCCGCGATCGGCGCAATCGTAATGCGATAATAACCTGCCCCTCGGGTCTCAATACCACCATCAATCAAGTCAGCATACACCGGACAGTTAGCGGCATTATCAAACCTTGCAAAGGATGAATAACAGCGCTGCAAGCGCTGGGAAATATCCATGAGCTCCACTTTCGCCTCGGCGCGGTTACTTTTACGCACCGATTCCATATAGGAGGGATAGGCAATCGCTGCGATAATGCCGACAACTGCAACAACAATCATTAACTCAATTAAAGTAAAACCATTTGTTAGTTTCATTATTTTTCCCACACCTATTGTACTTGACGCCAGGATTGACGCCCTTCAGTACCGGCGTCATATTCCGCTTCAATATTGAGTAAAGTAGCATCAGTGCCGCTTCCTATAATTGCACCTTTACCAGCCTCTCCCAGTTGTCCAAAACCAACATCACCCAAGACTAAAAATTCATTTAATACACTATTAATAGGTGGTGGATTACCATTGGATCTATCGCCTACTGCTTTCACTGCCATCAGCCAGCTGCGACCGCCATATTCACACGCAAATCCAGAAGGAATTAAGGTTGGGAAAATCAACCAATCCTGCAACAACAATGATTTGGTCGTAACGCGCTCGCCCGGTGTATCACCGAAATCCAAGTACCATCCGTTATTAATAGCCCAGTCGGGTGACTGTACAGGCAAAGCAACATCTTGCTTCACCTTGCGGCTATTGGGTGTATAGGTCGTATCCAATTCTTTCTTAAATAAACTTGTGCGGGCAACCGTTCTGCCCACATCTGCTATCGCGTAAAAGCTGTGTACAGGAGTCGCCGCCGCGGTGTTATCGCCTGCTTCGAAGTATTTGCCTGTACCGAAATACACCATCACATTGTCATTCTTGAGCGCATTTAACCCCAGTGTCGGCGCCGCAGAAATGGGCTGAGCATTGCCACCCGCACCATTTTTATCCGTCGCAGCAAACAGCAAATAATCTTTTTTCCAATCGCTGGCGCTGGTGCCAAATAAGTTAAAGCGCCACAAATTACCACTAAGATCACCGGCGTAGGCCACCTCTACTTGACCAATAACATTTGGCAACAGCGCTGGAGCAGACAGACCTGTGCCAACACCCGCATCCAGTATCTTGGTGTAACTGGGATTCTTGGGAGCCTCTATATCAACCACAAATAAACTTGAGGTGCTGCCACTGCTACTGCCATTGCCAAATACCACCGCCCAGCGATCATTTTTCATTGGAACAATTAATGGTTTACCCAGAACATAACCCAGCTGGGGGTAATCTGCAGCACTTAGCTCCCAAAGTACCTTCGGTGTTGGGTCCGTAACGTCTAATGCATAAACGCCACGCCCACCGGCTCCCAAAGTTCCCACAATTATTGTGCGCCAGTTGCCACCAATAAACACATCGCCAACGGTGATGGGGCCATCTACGATGAACTGATGCGGATTTGCCTTGGAGCCATAATCAGCCTGAGCTGTCAATGCCAACTTTGGAAAGGCAATGCCAGGTATATAGGCGAAAAGCTCCACAAACGTTTTAGTTTTAGCTTTATCTGCAGGCGTCTCAAAGGCATGCACAGCCCCATCATTCGACCCAACAAAAACGCGCGGTTTTTTTGCTTTTTTCAGTTTAACGAAGTCACTGTAACTACTTCCACCGACGGGCAAACGGTTGTAACGAAAGTCCTGAGCGCCTACATAAGCCGGGCTTGAATTGACAATATCCCCTAATATTACTCTTTTGGTCCCAGTACCACGCTTACGTAATTTATCAATGTCTGTCTCGTAGGTCGCATTTCCCAACAGCCAATCCGCACGCTTTTCTGCTTGCGTGTAGCCCGTATCACCCGTTAATTTCAGCAAATCTTTCTGTGCTGTGGTTAATGAAGCCCAGTTAAATGTACCCAAATTGCCGGCAGCATTGATGGTATAAACGGTTCTACCGCTGCCGCTTTTGGGCATACTGTTAGCATCTTCCGTAGTACCCACTGGTGCCGCAGGCAGATTACCCTCGTCATCAAACTCAAATACATTTAACTCACCAGTCCAGTTCTCGCTATTAAATTGCGCCTGGAATACATAAGAACCTTCTGATAAGCGAGTCGAGTTTGTTGCTACCGCAGATGCAGAACCTGTAGCTTTAGCAACATCTCTAAATGCATCCTCCAAGGATTTTTCAAGCTGCCGTGGATCAGTAGCATAATAGTAACTTTCTGGCTTTGCAGTTTTTATAGCTGCAAGCAAATCAGCATCTGTATAAGCAGTGCCTTTCGCTTCTTTTACTTCATCAACGAATGCATCGCTATACCCACCCCATTTCGCAGCGTAGTAAAGCGGCGACTCCAGCAGCGAGCCACCATCATTGCCGACAGTATAGCTTTTCAAGTTTTCCGCATTGCCACTGGTACAATTAGAACATTCATAGGCGCTGTAACCATTGATACCGCTGTGCACATGAAAACCATCATTGGTTGTACCGCTAATCACATAACCAAAGCCCATTACATTAGGCGTAGACTGGGCAACCACATCGGTGGTCACACTCACAGTTGTTGCTGTTACTGCGTATTTAATAACACCCCACATATCCTGGTCGTAGTCTCCACCCTGCTCACTATCCTCCCAGTTCACATACAATGTACCGCTAGTCTTATCAGTAGATTGAGAAAGAATTTTAAAGTCAACAATGGCGCAGTTAGACTCTGGCGAGATAGATTTATTGCGACAAGCCGGCAGAATGGTCACTTTTTTACCTGAACCATTAGGCACATCAATAGTGACCTTGGGAAGTGCCGGCGACAGAGCAACTCCATAGGTTCTTACACTCTGCGTACCTTTTACTGCAGTGGGAATAAGGTCATTGGTTCTGGCGTAGTGGGCCAAACCAGCAATTTGATAACTACCCTGAAGCCTTGGCGCATCCGGGCAAGTTCCTCTCACCGCCGACAAGCTGGTGATGGGCTTTTTGGTGCACAACTCATCGGCGTTGGTGCCATTGCTACCTATAAAAAAATTGCCCGTTAAATTTTCATGGCTGGCATCGGCAATTTTGTTTGTCCAGTCGTTTACCGTAACGCCAATATCTGCTGCAGCTCCCAAATTATCACCATCATAAGATGTTGTGGACGCATTGAACTGCAATACGTTTAGGGGGGCGCAATAATTTGCAGATGTTACAGGTGCAGGCGTCCAGGACGCCTCAGTCAGCCCGGCAATACGGGATGCGTCATTTTTTGCGGTATTGGTTTCAACGTAATCCGCATTAGCACTCTTGCCGGCCAAGTACCGTAGGGACTCCAGAAATATTTCTGCTTGCGGATTACCCCAGTTACTACAGTCGGCGTTGGAGAACGAGCCTAATCCCCAGCTACAGTTATCGCTACCTGTTGCACCAAAATAGGTGCCGTCTGAATAACGATACCCATAGGGACGCAATGAGTTCAGGGTTTTGATAGCACCATCAGCATTGGTAAACGTACCGTTGGTAGTCGCATTGATTTCAGCACTCATATTGCCGATGGCTTTTCTTAAAATGCCACCTGACTTATTTTTACTGTAAGAGCCGGTTAACAGACCGAAGTTGATTTTAGCAACTGAAGATCCATCGCGAATCTCGCCATATTTTTGTAATAAACCTTCCGGTTTTTTATTCCCGCTGGGATAAAGGTAGCAATTGGACTCTTCCAAGCCTGACTTACATACCTCAACGCGCGCATAAAATTCTCCACTCGCTGAGCCTGTGCCCAACTTGTTGGCATTAACTGGGGTATCTGTATAGGAAAAAACACCGGTAACCGCAGAAGCATTGCCATTGGGTGCCGACACTTCGCTGTTCCAACGACATTGCCAGCGCTCATTACTGGCCCAAAACGTATAATTCCCTTTTGCAACTCTCAACAGAGGAGCATTGGTGACGTTTTGTGAAAGCGCAGATCCACCCGGCGTAGTATTACAAATAGTAATACCTGTCTCTTTGACGCCAGTTAAACCAACAGGAACTGTAGCTGTATCACCAAACGGCGTTAATTTGCCTAAATCAGTGCCATTGTAAAATTTGGCAAACGAATGCGCATCATGAGGTAAAAATGCACGCTCAAGAACCGTCACTGTGGCGCTGTCGGTAGAGCGCAAACCGCCGTACAGAATTTTACGAATGGAATCGACACGGGTCATGCTCGACCAGTTTAAAAAATTGCCGCTCCACTCGCTGCTGCCACCGGTATAATTACAGTACCCGTTATTATCCACTAAACGGCTGGGTACGAACCTGTTGCTAGTAGTGTTGTAGGTGTAACACTTTTCACTATCAAAATAACCGTAGTAGTCGTAGCTATTTTTGTAGGTGGTATCCTCGCCACCGCCATCAAGATCAGAATAATCATCGTATATTTTGTAATACAGTTGATGATCCTTTGACATATTGAGCATCATAATCGGCACAACAGGGTTCGACAAAAACAGTGGATCCTGCGATGGCGCCGCATGAGCTGAATGCGCAATCGCTATACTCAAAACTCCCACCAACAAACTAATATTGATTTTGCGCAACGGGAGATACCCGGCAATATCGCAACATTTGGCAACATAGTGTTGAATTGACATAGCTTAATCTCCGTTACTTAAAACGACGTTTGTAGGCTGACTGTAAGACCACTCTGGTATCTTGACTTAACCCAACTCCTTTTGCGGTCACGCGATAAGGAACGGCATCTCCTGTAGTCATCATGCCAGCAACATCGATTGCACTACCCTCTGCTGCTGCACTTGCCCCCATATCTACTTGCAATTCTTCTATTAGATAACTCGGTTTACTCGCAACCTCTTCAATTACCAATAGGGATTCTTTGGCAGAAAGTTTCCAAGCTGCATCGGCCATGTAGAGCACTGAATTTTGCGGATTAATACTTAAATCCTGACAAAGTCCTGACTCCTGGACACACTCAAAAGGGTCCAACGTTTTATTGTTCGGCCCCACTATACTCTCACCCTCACGTAACGCTGACTCAGTTGCCTGGAAGGCAATATTGCGGTCACGCATATTGCCCGCCATATTTTCTTGCAATCCTGTTCCGCGGATAGCGGACAAACTAACTATGGTAATTAACAACACCATAACCAACCCAACAATCAAGACCACCCCCGCCTGCTTAACCGGCATAGGAGAATAGTTGTGATAAAACCGTTTGCTTCTCATCATTGACGCCCTTATTGAATGCGACTGCGAATACCGACAGTAGTGCTAAACACTTGCCGAAGGTAACGATCACTCGCGCCGTTGATATTGGGTGGATTCACAATGGCCCCAGCAAAGGTGTAGGGCTGGGTTGCATCGACCACATTATTTTCAATACTCCGTACTACTAATTCGACCCGAATTGAAGTGACCAGCGCCCACTCAGCAGCAGCAAGCACCTCTGCCAACCGATACACCTCTGGGTTGGCGGATGTCGCGTAGGTAATCCGCATATGCTCAACCCCCTCTAACAATTCCAATGCTGTATCGTCATTAGTTTTCTGCCAAAGACTTGGCGTACCGGTAGGTCCTTCCGCCAGAAAATACACCACCGAATTCATTGCCGACACTTCGCCTGTATTAAAATTTTGGGTGGGAGTAATGCCGCCACCCCAGTTGTCGTTGTGCCTGAGGTGAAAGACATTTGCGCCCACAGCCAAGGGTATTTCTGCAAGACGAAACACGCGCGCCTTAAAACAATCGCTCACCACCACTGCAGAGCCCAAACACATACCAGCAATGCAACCCTGTCCATTTACTGGCTCGGGACTGTAGGCATATATCCCACTGGAATCATTCGGGTTAGATACGGGCAGACCAACTTCATTCGCTGTGCGCAACACCAGCACATTGGCAGTTTTACCCACTAAGGGCTTTAATCCTGCACCTAAATCACTAACACCACCGGGAAGTGATTCCACACTGGTATAGCCCCGCACGCCCTCAGCAAAATTTCCGTGCAAATCCTCAATCACCATAGCGCCATTTTGCAGCGCTGCGCTAGGCACACCTGCCTGCGGACGATAACAACCATAGTAGGCAGCCATGCGGATATCACGCGCTAAAAAATCGACTGCCAATCGCCCGGTTTCTTGAATGCGCGACATGGCTTGCTGTGTACTAAATACCGTTTTGCTTGATAAAAAAACTTGCACCACTCCGGTCATCAGTACCAAACCAAGAGCAATAGCGATCATTAATTCAACCAGAGATAAACCTGCCTGCCGCAAATGCATAAGAGTAATCCTCAAAACCGAGCACTGTAGGTAAATGTAGTTTTGTTTTCTGCCACATTTCCTGTGCTATTTAGTTCATCCCACTCGATAGTTAACTGGCATACCCGGGTTGCCGCATCACAAGCAATACCGCCGCTGCCGTTTGGCAGCTCGGCAGAAATATTGCGCCTCCACGCATGCAAATCAGCAGCTGCAAGGGGTGTCAATACAGGAGCAGCATCCTCAGGCACATGAAGCAGTGCCGAGTTGTAAGAGGCCAATGCATTTACGTTAATACGCATACGGTCCAACATATCGTATGCAAATATATTTGCCTGAGAACGAAAGTATGCACCTTGATTAAACTGCAATGAGCGCGTTTGCATAGCGCCTAACGCCAACAATGATGTAGATAAAATCAACAGTGTCACCAAGACTTCAATCAAGCCCACTCCCGCCTGTTGGCCAGCAAAAAAATGCCGCGCTTTTCTAGCTAAAGATACACCCATAAAATTATCTCCCCCTCATGAGGCACTACCCGGCTAGTAAGCCGTACAAGCAGCACTGTTTACCGATACCAAACCAGACAAGCCTATATCAATTCGACGCGCCGCTTTACCTGTGCATTTTTTTAATTCTGCCGCAATCACCACGGGCTTTTCGTTGACACGCGCAAGCGTACCCAAACTGGTGTAACGGATAAAATTCACATCAATAGCATCACTCCGCACAGTGATGAGAGCATCCACATTCTGCCTTTCCCACACCCGCAAAACCAATCCAACAACAGGAGGCGTTGCAGTATCGTTTGCTGCAGTATCGACAAAAGCCATAAACCCATCGGTCCATACACCGTCACAAGCCGTACCATTTTTGCTTGCACACAAGCTAACCCGTCCCGCTCGTTTAACCGCTTCAGAGCGGGTATAATTAACCGCTGACGCAAAATCTTCACCCAGTGCAATCGAACGATTATTTAATATTTGAGCCTGAAAACTAGGCACGGCAATGGATAGACCTATGGCAACAATAGCCACAGTCACCATCAACTCGACCAGCGTAAAGCCCTTATTTCGATAAACCATATAGCCCTCTCTCCCACCCTGATCCACGGACAACAAAGATCAGCATTATCAATCACACAACGAATAGACGCCGCTGTTTTACCAATTTATACTGGATTAGCCTATCACGCTCGCACGATGGAGTTGTGTCTAGTACGACATATGGCATAGCCAACTGAATGAACGGCGGCGCGTGACGCGCAAAGCAACACAATATTATTTGGACTTTAGATCACAACAAAGGAATGCAGTTATGAAATCCCAAGGATTCACCCTACTGGAACTACTTGTCACCCTCTCCATCCTCTGTATCGTCCTCTCGTTAGGCATCCCCAGCTTCAACAAACAAATCAGTGAGTCGCGCACCAAAACGGCGGCACTTGCACTGCTAGATGCGATAGAAACCACGCGGGCAACTGCAGTATTCCGCAATCAACACGTGTTATTACAATCCACCAACAAAAAATGGCACCAAGGCTGGACCCTGTTTGTAGATAACAATAACAACGGCACACTCGACAATGACGATGAAACCCTTAGCGTTAATAATGGGCTGGATGCTGTGATCACGCACGCCAAGGCACCGATGAATGGCTATGTTGCGTTTATCGGGACAGGTGAAGGGCGGCAACTGGGCACAGGCGGTATCGGTGGTTTTCTCGCCGGCACTATCAAAATTTGCCCCAAAGCGGAAGGAGATGGCTACAGCTTGATACTGTCGAGAGGAGGGAGAACAAGAGTGGGGAAGCTTACTAACGCGGATTGTGACGCTATCCGCTAACATCTGAAAACTAACTGCAGATCGCTCAGATCCGCAGCGCTTTAGGGAGAGAAAAACTAATATTTTCCGGAGTGCCGTCCATCTCAATTGGCGCTTCGGCTCCGCAGGCTTTGAGCTTATCAATAACCTGTTTTACCAGGACTTCAGGTGCGGAAGCACCGGCCGTAATACCAATGCTGGTGCGATTTTTAATCCACTCAGGATTAATATCATCAGGACCATCAATTAAATAGGCTTCAGTACCGCAGCGTTCGGCGAGCTCACGCAAACGATTGGAATTCGATGAATTAGGCGAGCCAACTACAAGAACCAAATCACATTCAAGTGCGAGTTGACGCACAGCGTCTTGACGATTAGTGGTTGCGTAGCAAATATCATCGCGGCGCGGCCCCTGAATTTTGGGAAATTTATTGCGCAGGGCTTCGATAACTTTGGCAGTGTCATCCATAGACAAAGTAGTCTGGGTTACATATGCAAGGTTTTCAGGGTCATGCACAATTAGTGCATCAACATCCGCTTCATCTTCCACCAGATAAATTGCGCCACCGTTGCTGGTATTGTATTGCCCCATAGTGCCTTCAACTTCCGGGTGGCCTTCATGCCCAATCAAAATACATTCGCGGCCTTCACGGCTGTAGCGAGTGACTTCGATATGCACTTTGGTTACCAACGGACAAGTCGCATCAAAAATTTGTAAGCCGCGCTCTTCTGCTTCTTTACGCACTGCTTGCGATACGCCGTGGGCACTGAAAATCAAAATAACATCGTCAGGAACCTGCTCCACTTCATCAACAAAAATCGCACCGCGCTCGCGCAATGAATCCACTACAAATTTGTTATGCACAACTTCGTGACGCACATAAATCGGCGCGCCAAAAACATCGAGCGCACGATTAACTATGTCGATCGCACGGTCGACGCCTGCACAAAAACCACGGGGATTGGCGAGCTTGATTTGGGTCATGATCAGTGCACCTGGACCGGTTCGATTTTGATAATAGCGACTTCAAATAAAATATCACGCCCGGCGAGTGGATGGTTAAAATCTACCACTACCACCTCATCATCATAGCGCTGCACTACACCGGGTAATTCGGTTTTTTGTGCATCGGCAAATGACAACATCAAGCCCTCACTTAATTCCAAATCGGGGCTGAATTGGCTGCGGGCGATTTCCTGAATATTATTGGGGTTGCGCTGACCAAAACCGTCCTCCGGTTTTATCACCACCGTTTTATGCTCCCCCTCCAACATACCAAACAACGCCTTTTCAAAGCCGGGCAGCAAGTTGCCGTCACCCACAGTGAAAGTGGCTGGAGCGCGCTCAAAGTTGGAATCAACCATATCGCCGTTATCTAACTGCAGGGCAAAATGCAGAGTAATTTTAGTACCAGGGCCAATCGCTAATTCACGCATTTGTTTTCTTCTCTTTACTGTTTTCTTTACTGAACAACATATCGATGATCAATACTGCTGCACCCAAGGTGATAGCCGAATCGGCAAGGTTAAATGCGGGCCAATAATTATCTTCATAGTGCACCACAATAAAATCCACTACATGGCCTAGTAGAATACGATCATAAAGATTACCCAGTGCACCACCGAGGATAAACGCCAGCGCAAACGCCTCGCGCGGCTTTTGCTGTGCCGTGCGCGCAATCCACACACTCAGGAGCACGCTGGCAGCGATGGCGATCACCGCAAAAAACCAGCGCTGCCAACCACCCGCTCCCGCAAGAAAACTAAATGCTGCACCGGGATTGTAGGCCAGGGTGAAGTTAAAAAATGATGTGAATACTTTTGTTTCACCGTATTCAAACGCCGCTTCTATGGCATGTTTGCTGGCTTGGTCCAACAGCAAAATAACCACCGCCGTTAAATACCAGAACCAAGGCTTTTGATAAATTTTCTCTGCCATTATTTACACTTCACCCTGACTGAATCATTCACAACGCGTAGGGGCGCCGCTTGCTTCGCCCATTAAAACACTCAATACAACATCGAAACAAAAAAGGGCGCGACAAGCGACGCCCCCTACTAAAGCAATTAGGCGAATTGACGGGCTTCACCAGCACCATCCACGTTTGTTACGCAACGCAAACAAATGGTTGGATGCGCAGCATTGGCGCCCACGTCGGCACGATGATGCCAACAGCGTTCGCATTTCGCATGCTCGGATTTCTTCACCGCCACTTGTAAACCGGCCACATCAGTTGCAACTGCTTCTTGCGCTTCGCTGAGCGGACGAACCTCTGCAGTGGATGTGATCAATACAAAGCGCAATTCATTGGCGAGCTTGTGCAATTCGCTTTGCAATTTTTCATCGCAATACAAAATTACTTCCGCGCCCAAAGAGCCACCCACTTCACCCGCAGTGCGTTTTGCTTCCAGCACTTTGTTTACGGCATCTTTAACTTGGGCGATCAATTCCCAGTAGCTGTCTGCAAAGGAATCCGCTGGCATTGTGGGCAATTGGTACCACTCAGCGACAAACACATTGGCTTCGCGTTCACCGGCAATTTCTTTCCAGATTTCGTCGGCAGTGAAACTTAAAATTGGCGCAATCCAGCGCACCATTGCTTCAATCACATATTGCAATGCGGTTTGCGCCGAGCGGCGTGCAAGGGCATCGCCTTTTACGGTGTACTGGCGGTCTTTAATAATATCGAGATAGAAACCGCCCAATTCAACTACGCAGAAGTTGTGCAATTTTTGGTAAATCAAATGCAATTGGTAGCTATCGTAAGCGGCGATAATTTCTTGCTGCAATTGCGCAGTGCGCGCCACAATCCAGCGATCCAACTGCAGCATATTTTCAACTGGCACAGTATCAGCTGCCGGATTAAATCCAGTGAGGTTGGACAAAATAAAACGCGCGGTGTTGCGGATGCGACGATAAGAATCGGCAGTACGCTTTAAGATCTCATCAGACACACTCATCTCAGTGCTGAAATCAGTCGCAGCAACCCACAGGCGCAATACATCAGCGCCCAAATCGTTCATCACTTTTTGTGGCGGGATTACATTTCCAATTGATTTGGACATTTTGCGCCCTTGCGCATCCACCACAAAGCCATGCGTCAATACAGTTTTGTATGGCGGGACAGCGTGCATCGCCATAGAGGTTTTAAGCGATGATTGGAACCAGCCGCGATGTTGGTCTGATCCCTCCAGATACAAATCCGCAGGGAAACGCAGACCGGCGCGCTGCGCGAGCACCGCGTAATGGGTCACACCGGAATCAAACCAGACATCCAAAGTGTCGGTGACTTTTTGATATTTATCAGCATCCGCGCCGAGCAATTCTACGGCATCCAATTCGAACCAGGCGTCCATTCCACCCTGCTCTACTTTTTGGGCAACTGCTTCAATCAAGCGCGCTGTTTCCGGATGCAACTCTTGCGTTTCTTTATTCACAAACAACGCAATTGGAACACCCCAGGTGCGCTGACGGGAGATGCACCAATCGGGCGAAGTCGCGAGCATTGCATCGATACGCGCCTTGCCCCAATCCGGCACCCACTCAACCGATTCCACCGCTTGCGCAACCTGATCGCGCAAATTGTTTTTGCTCATGCTCACAAACCATTGCGGTGTTGCACGGAAAATCAGCGGGGTTTTAGTGCGCCAGCAATGGGGGAAGCTGTGCGTAATTTTTGCCTGCGCCAGCAATGCATTTTTTTCGATTAACAAAGCGATAACTTTTTCATCGACTTTGTAGACGTGATCGCCTGCAAAAATTTCTACGTTCGGGCGATAGGTGCCATGATCGTCGATATAGTTCAGGGTGCCTATGCCGTATTTCACGCCGACATTAAAGTCATCTGCGCCGTGATCCGGTGCAGTGTGAACAAAACCGGTACCGGCATCGGTAGTCACGTGATCACCGAGAATCACCGGAACCTGACGGGCATAGAAAGGATGTTGCAGCAACATATTTTCTAGTGCTGCGCCCTTTATACGACCAACAATTTCACAAGATGCAGCAGCATCAATAATCTTCTTAACCGCTCTCCCACCTTCGTTTGCAGCCTCTATTAACGGAGCCAAAGGAATGTCGAGTTCGTAAACATCTTCTCTGAGTCCATCATCTCGAACTACTGATTGAATTTTTTTGGCAGCTATACGCGCTGTAACGCTCCCATATAACGCTTCTGCTATTAACAAACGCTCATCGCCAACCTGTATCAGCACATAATCCACTTCCGCATTTGCAGACACGGCTTGGTTAGCAGGCAGGGTCCAAGGTGTAGTAGTCCAAATCACTAAAGAAATTTGCCCACTGCCTTGAAGATTTTCAATTTTGTTGGCGACCGCAGCTTGATCAACAAACGCAAATTTTACGTCGATAGAAAAAGACGTTTTATCCTGATATTCCACTTCCGCCTCGGCGAGGGCGGAACCGCCGACCACACTCCAATACACCGGTTTAAAACCTTTGTGCAGATGGCCGTTGTCGGCAATTTTGCCGAGCGCGCGAATAATATCGGCCTCGAATTTGTAATCCATGGTGAGATAAGGTTTATCCCACTCACCTAAAACGCCCAAACGGATAAAGTCAGCCTTTTGGCCTTCGACTTGTTTGGCGGCGTATTCGCGGCATTTATTGCGGAAGGTTTTTACATCAACCTTATCGCCCGCTTTGCCGATTTTTTTCTCGACGTTGTGCTCAATCGGCAAACCATGACAGTCCCAGCCCGGCACATAGGGCGCATCAAAACCACTCAAGGTTTTGCTCTTGACGATAATGTCTTTAAGAATTTTGTTAACCGCGTGACCGATATGAATATCGCCGTTGGCGTAGGGTGGGCCGTCATGCAAAATAAATTGCTCGCGGCCAACACGCGCAGCGCGAATCTGTTGATACAGATCGCTCGCTTGCCATTGTTTCAACATGTCCGGCTCGCGCTGGGCAAGGTTTGCTTTCATCGCAAAACCGGTATTAGGCAGATTCAGTGTTGTTTTGTAATCGATCATGATTCACGGTCAACTTGTTAACAAAAATGTTTAGAAAAATAGCGGGAACCGCCAGAAAATTATTGCTTGTCTTTCACTTCAAGCCGGTCAACCACCTTCGGCATAGTGACCAGAATTACCAAGGCCAACAACGTGCAGAGGATCGCTGAGGATTCGCGCCCCAACCCTGCCGCAACACCAATGGCTGCTGTCAACCAAATACCGGCGGCGGTTGTTAACCCTTTAAGATCCTTTTCATCATTCCCTTTCAAAATCGCCCCCGCACCGAGAAAACCAATGCCCGCAATAATGCCTTGCATTACCCGGCTTAATTCCTGCTCCGAAAGTCCTGCTTGCTGTGGAATCAATACAAACAATGCGGAACCAATGGCTACCAGCATATGCGTTTTGATACCGGCAGCTTTGCCGCGTTGCTCACGTTCAAACCCTAAGATTCCGCCCAGCAATGCAGCCATCAGCAGGCGAATTATGAGGGTGGTAATTTCACTTACATCTTTCAGATCAGAAAACTCAGTCACAACCGTGTTGGATATTTGTTGCCAGACACTGCTCATATTGAGTATTCCCGATAAATCAGCTGAGCCAATTGCCCCTGAAGAAATCCTGCCCTTGTGCAATATCCATTTGCAATTGTGCTTGCAGCTCATCCAATGAGTTGAATTTTTTTTCATCGCGTAATTTCGCATGAAAAATCACATCGATCATCGCGCCGTACACTTTGCGCGAGAAATTAAACAGGTGAACTTCCAGCAGTGGTTTCTTATCGCCAGTGACGGTAGGGCGCACACCAACGTTAGCGACACCCTGATGCACACTGCCATCGGCAAATTTCACCGTGACTGTGAATACACCGTGCAATGGTGAACGATAGCGGCGCAGATGCACATTGGCGGTGGGCACACCGAGTTTGCGCCCGAGCTGCTGGCCGTAGGCTATTCGCCCACTGATGCTGTAAGGCTTACCCAGCAGAGTTTCGGCATGGGCAAAATCACCCACTTCTAATAGCTGGCGGATGCGGGTACTGCTTACACGCTCACCGTTAATCTCCAGTGTGCAGGTGTCTGTCACACCAAAACCGCGCTCACTGCCGACTTTTTGCAGCAGGGCAAAATCGCCGCGACGATCGCAGCCGAAACGGAAATCATCGCCAACAACCAAATGCTTAATCGCCAAGCCATCAAGCAATACAGTTTCGATAAAGGCTTCGGCGGTCAGGTTGCGCAGCGCATCGTTAAACTGCACGCACAGCACCCGCGCTACGCCTGCTGCCAGCAGGGCCTGCACTTTTTCACGCAGGCGCATCAGGCGCGCGGGCGCTTTGTCACCAGAAAAAAATTCGTGGGGCTGGGGCTCAAACACAATCACCACGGCCGGTAATTGATGCTGCTGCGCCACTGCAATCAACTGGCGCAAGATAGCTTGATGACCGAGATGCACGCCGTCGAACGAGCCTATGGTAGCCACGCAGCCGCGATGCCAGGGGCGCAGGTTATGTAACCCGCGAATAAACGCATGTGCCGCTGGATTCACGCTAACTACTGCCCTCTACCAAAGTGCTTGAAAAAATGCCCGAAAAACAAGCCGGGCAGTATACAGGAGCGGCAGCGCCTGAGCCTACCCCGAGGGTAAATCAGTACGGGCAGATCACTTACTTAGTGATGGGCTTTGAAATCGCGCAGGCGCACGCCAACCGCGAAAAGCGCCGCCAGATAAACCGCAAACCCCACCACACAGACCACTGTCAGGCGCAGGACTCGCTCCAGAACACCCCAGTCAGACCAGAGGTTCCAAAAAAAGAGAAAAGCGAGCAATACCGCAACCATCGCCAAATTCGCCGCACCGTAGCGCAACCACAATTTCGGCCAGTTACTCGCAGGGTTGTAAACCTCACTTTTGCGCAAGCCCCGATAGAGCAAATACGCATTTACATAAGCTGCCATCGCCGTGGTAAACGCGAGCCCGACATGCCCTAAGCCCCAAAGCATCACCAGCGGAATGACCACAATTGGCTTCATCACAATATTGGCGATGATAGCGATAATGCCGATACGCACTGGCGATTTCATATCCTGCCGCGCGAAATAACCTGGCACTAAAACCTTAATGAGCATAAAAGCAAACAGACCAAGCGCGTAGGCCTTTAGGCTGTATGACGACATCAGGATATCGCTTGACTCCATCTCGCCATGATAGAAAAGCGTGAAGAGAATTGGCTCGGCCAGAATAATCAGCGCGAGCGTTGCAGGTAGTGCGATCAGCACCACAAAACGAATCGCCCAGTCGAGCATATGACTGAATTTTTCGCCCGACTGCGTGGCGCTGAGGCGTGATAGGCCCGGCATAATCACCGTGGCAATCGCCACACCGAAGACCCCTAGCGGCAACTCCACTAAGCGATCTGACAAGAACAACCAGCTTGCGGCGCCGTCACTCAACATGGTGGCAATCATCGAATCCAACAGCAGATTCAACTGGCTTACAGACACACCAAAAAGTGCAGGCGCCATCAGCACCAAAATACGCTTTACACCGGGGTGCGACCAATCGATCCGGGGCGATGGTAACAGATGGATCTGGCGCAAAAACGGCAGCTGGAACAACAGCGAAAAAATACCCGCCGCGACTATACTCCACGCCAATGCATAAGCGGGATTAGGGAAAAAGTCCGCCACCAGCAGCGCCGCCGCAATCATAAATATATTCAGGAAAATCGGCGTAACTGCGGGAATGGCAAAACGGTCGTAACTATTCAAGATTGCACCGGCAAGCCCGGTCAACGAAATCAGCATTAAATAGGGAAAGGTGATGCGAATAAGATCCGTCAACAGGGAAAATTTCTCCGGCTCATCGGCGTAGCCATAACCAAAGATATAGGCAAAACCGACCGCGCCGACCACACCAATCACCGTGACTAACAACAGGATTGACCCAAGGCAACCGGCCACTTTATCGACCAACTCCTTCACTGCCGCATGGGTTCCTTTTTCGCGACATTCCGACAGCACTGGAATAAACGCCTGCGAGAAGGCTCCCTCGGCAAACAAGCGGCGGAAAAAATTGGGGATTTTTTGGGCTATGACAAACGCATCCATCGCTCCACCTGCACCTAGCACCCCTACCAAAACGATATCGCGGATCAAACCCAGCACCCGCGAGACCATCGTCATAGAGCCGGTGAGCAAGCTGGAGCGCAGCAGGCTTTTGCTTTTGGGCTTGGCACCTTTTTCAGGAGCGGGGTTTTCAGGGGATGGACTGGGCAACTCGGAATCAGACACGGGCAAATCCTGCGCGGGCAAAAGAGCGGGCATTATCCAATGTCTCAAGCTCGGGAGATAGCCACCTAGCAGCGGCTCCCATCAGAAAACGCAAAAAGAAAGTTGACATTAATCGCACCGCAGAATACTGTACATAAAAACAGTAACAACTTTGAGGATTTACACAATGGCAGTAATCGCCGTTTGGCTATGTGATCGGGATGGCAGTATGTTTGAAGATAAAAAAGTCGCAGAAGAGCACGATAAATACCTGGAACTTGCCGCCAACATCACTCAATTGATTGAAGAAAATATTCCCGGTATCGATGAGAAGTACAGCGAAGCCATAGGTATTTTGCTGGCCCAGCGGCGAGAGCTGCTAGCCAAAGCCTGTAAAGGCAAGCCGGATGAATTATTACAGCCTTTCACTTACGAGAAGCCTGTAACCCTGAACAGTAAAACTGCCACAGCCACGGATAAGGATGACTAGGTAGCGGCAGTTGCTGTAGGTACCGGTGCGCCCACACTCACCGGTGCAGCCAATGGTTGCCCACACAGCCCTTGGCAGACAAACAACTGAATCACCACTTCAGTGGTTTGTACGTGTTTAGGTGTGCCTCCCGAATGATTGGATAACTACTCCCCAGCAGTTGTTTGATGATTGGGCTGCACATCTGCTTCCAATCACTTATCCCTGCCCAGCTGTCAGCCACGGCTGATGCAGGCGATAAGCTGCTTTCACCACCGCACCTTTTCCCTATGGAACCTCAACGGGTGCGGTGGTTTTTTATCGTCCTTTGATATTAAAAGCACCATGCAATTGCGCTAAATTCAACTAGAGTAAAGAAATTGTATACTAGTCGAGTGATTACCAATGTTCCGAATTTACACAACAGCTCGCACTCTGCGTTCAGCTTTCTGGCTGATCATTTTCTTATTCTGCCTGTCACTGGAAATCGCTGCAAAACCATTGCGCGTAGTTGAAGGCAGCAACAGCATAGAAAACTATGCGAGAGGGCTTTTGACGCTAGCGCTCAGTAAACTGCCGGAAAAATATGAAATAGAACAAACCATAGCGAGCAACAGCGAAGAACGCATGGTAAGCATGCTGATGGACAACCAGTTAGATGTTGTCTGGTATGCCACCACCAATGACCTGGAAGAGCGTCTGCAACCTATCCGCATTTGTATCTATCGCGGCCTGTTAGGCTACCGCGTGCTGATGATTAAAAAAGGTACCCAACATAAATTTGATGCCATTCAAACTGTGGAGGATTTGAAACGAGTATCACTTGGTCAAGGCCGCTTTTGGGCAGACACCAATGTGTTAACAGCCAATAACCTCAATGTTGTCAAAGTATTGAAGTATGAAGGGCTGTTTTACATGCTCGATGGCGACCGCTTTGATGCCTTCCCGCGCGGCGCACATGAACCCTGGTCGGAAATGCAGCGCTACCCGAAACTGGCGCTGGATGTTGAGCAAAACTTGCTCATCGCTTACACCAATCCTTTTTATTTTTTTGTGAATAAATCCAACACCAAACTGGCGGCAGATATTGAACGAGGGTTACGCATTGCCATGGAAGACGGCAGCTTTAATGAATACTTTCTCAATGACCCCACCGTAAAAGATGTGATGGCCAAAGCCAATCTGAAAAAACGCACACTCATTAAACTGGATAATCCGGGGCTGCCGAAAAAAACGCCAGTGGATGATGCATCACTCTGGTTTGATCCCTACTCCTTCACCGAGTGATGCAACATTGAAATAGAGCACCCGAAAAAACAAATCCGGCAAATGCCGGCTTTTTATTAACAGTCAATCCCGAGTTCGCGCAAAATATCATCACGCAATTGCTGCAAAGCGGGGTCTGATAATTTGCGCGGGTGCGCAAAGGGCACATCAAAAATAGTCTGGATAGTGGCCGGGCGATTGGATAGCACCACCACCCGGTTCGCTAGATGCACTGCCTCTTCCACGTCGTGGGTAATCAAAATAACTGTGTGGCGCTCCTCCTCCAAAATACGCAACAACTCGGTGCGGATGCGCAAACTCATCAACGCATCAAGCGCCGAGAAAGGCTCATCCATATAAAGAATTTCCGGTTTGACGGCGAGCGCCCGCGCGATTTCTGCGCGCTTCAACATACCGCCCGATAATTCACGCGGGTAATGTTGCTCAAATCCTTTCAAACCCACCAAATCAGCATAGTGATCGGCAACCGCCGCCTTATCGATGTGTTCATCATTTAAACCAAACATTAAATTTTGTTGCACAGTTAACCAAGGGAACACTGAGCCGTGCTGGGAAATTAAAATACCATTCGCATTCGGGCCTTTTCGCTCTACACCATCAACCGCAATACTGCCCTCATCCGGCTGCAAAAAACCGGCAATCATTTTCATCAGCGTGGATTTGCCGCACCCGGATGGGCCGACAATTGCCACAAATTCACCATCGCCAATCGTGAGGTTAATACCATCAATTACGGCTTTTGATTCACTGCCGGATGAAAAACTTTTTTTGATATTTTTAATAACAATCTTATCGGTCATAGCGCCACCTTACTGATTTATGCCCTTCCATTAGTCGCATCAAGCCGTCCAATAAAAGTCCGATGACGCCAATAATAATCATGCCCGCAATCACCAAATCGTAGCGATTACCCGCATTACGCGAATCCATAATCATGTAGCCGAGGCCGGAGCGCAGTGCAATCATTTCCGCTGCAACCACCACTAACCATGCCACACCGAGCGAGATGCGCATGCCCACAATTAAATCTGGCAATACCGCTGGAATAACGACTTGGCGATAGAGCTTATAGCGCGATACTCCAAAATTTTCCGCCGCATTTAAATAGCGCGGTTCGATGGTATGTACACCGGCAGCTGTCTGCACGATGAGCGGAAATACGGCGGCGATAAAAATCAAAAATATCGGCGATGCGTTGCCCACACCAAACCAGAGAATCGCCAGCGGAATCCATGCGATTGGCGAAATGGGGCGCATAATTTGAAACACCGGGTTTAAAGTTGCGTAAGCACCATCTACACGTCCCATCCACAACCCTAAAGGAATTGCCGTTAATACCGCCAGTAAGAAGCCAGCACCAACACGCATTAATGACGAGCTGATGTGCTCCCATAAAGTGCCGTCTTCAATTAATTCCAGCGCACCAGTTACCACCTGCAAGGGCGTAGGAAAAATCACACTGCCAGTTTTGATAACCACAATCCACCAGACCGCAATTAGCGTGGTGATCAACGCAAGCGGTGGTAATATTTTTTTGAGTTTTATCACAGAAACTACCTTTTATTATTTCAATTTTTACAACAACTAACGGAACAAATTTTTAACCCGCCATTGCAAACGATACCAACCGGGTGTCGGCTCCGGATCAACCACCACGCGCATTTGCCCACTCGCATGGGCAGTGCACGCAAAATCATATTCAGAGGCCAATTCAAATGGCAACTTAAAACTTTGCCCCGGCATAATCAGCGTGGGCCCAAACATTTGCGGCACATCATCCAGATTGCGCAACACCAACAGATCGCGCACTCCCAGCGCCAAATAAATTTGGTCAGGCAAAATGCTCACGGAATTACCTGACATACGCTGCTCCCAGGTACCCTTGGGAATTTCGAAGACTTCTTCACGGGAATCAATTCGCAGGGGAAAAAACGCGAGCAACAAAGCCGCGATAATAGCAACGCCAAATACAATCAATAACGAACGGGCAACACCTACTCTCATAGGGCAGCCTGTTGCGTTTTTTCTTGCAGCAATATGTTGATGTCGTGGGTTATGTCGGCGGCACTTTTTCCAAACGGCACCAGCGCGCGCAACAAACCATCGCGATCAATTAAATAAATATAAGAGGAATGATGCACCTCATAGGTGCCGCCATTTTTGTGCACTTCTTTTTTTGCGATTATGCCGTAGGACTGACGCAAGGACGCCAACTCATCCGCAGAGCCTGTCACACCAATAAAACGCGGATTAAAATTCGCCAGATATTCGCGCAGGCGCGCCGGAGTGTCGCGCTCGGGATCAACGGTCATATAAACCACTTGTACCTGATCGACCATGGCGCCGAGATTTTTATAGGTTTGCGCAAGGTTCGCGAGTGTCATGGGGCAGACATTAGGGCAATGGCTAAAACCAAAACCCAACACCACAATTTTGCCGCGCTGCTCGCTCAATGTGAATTGCGTATCGAGGGAGCTGGCGAGGGAAAAATCCGGAGCCATACGCGGAGGGTCAAACACACCGGATTTTAATTCCTTATTTTCTGTTGCAACATTTTCTGCCGCAACATTGCTGATAAGGCTTATGCAAAACGCAAACACCAGAATCAATCGAATCATCATCAATCCCGACACTAAACAGTAATAGCAACAGGTTTGGCGTTGTTGACGAAGGTTTCGTCCACATAGTTTTCAAACGCAACCGGTTTAGTCAGTGTACCCGCAGCGATAGACAGCTCCATCAACTCATTGAACTCCTCTTTGATCATGCGCATATCGCCATAGGTCACCCGGTCTTCAGGGTTTTCCATCACAAAACGAATAATGTTGGGATCTTGATTGAAGAATTGGCGACCAGCAGCAATTTGAACTGCTTTCTCACGATTCACCATACCCTGATCCAACCAGGCACCTGCGGCCATCACATGGTTAACCAGATCTTGCACAACTTCCGGTTGCGTCTGAATCAGTTCTTCGCGCACGGTCAGTACGCAGCAAATATAATTGCGCCACTCATCACGCGTCATGCGTAACGGGCGTGCATAACCGGCTTTTTGCGCTGCGGCACCGAAGGGTTCACCCGTGCAATAGGCATCCACTGCATTGGCGTAGAGTGCGGCGGGCATATCGGGCGGAGGCATTTCAACAATTTCAATATCGGTGTGGGTCATGCCCTCTTGTGCGAGCATTTTGCGCAGGAACAAAAAATCCACCGCGAAACGGCTGGGGATTGCGATGCGCTTGCCTTTCAGTTGGCTGAAACTTTTATAGTCAGAGTCCGTGCGGACCATAATCACCGCGCCGGATCTATGCCCGAGCGAGACAATTTTAAGCGGAATTTTTTTGGTAGTGAGATCCATCACCAGCGGCGCCAGCATATAGGCAGCCTGAATACGCCCGGTCATCAACGATTCCTTGATCTCTGGCCAACCACTGTATTTACTGTATTGGAACCCCACACCCGATGCCCCCGCCGCCGCTTTGGCAACGCAAGCAACTGGCAGGGTCAGGTTGCAAGTAACAGGCAAACCGCCAACCACCAGTAAATTGCTCTCCTCAGTACGGGAACAGGAGGCAACACCCAAGGGTAAGCTCGCAGCAGCCATGCCAAGTAGTAACTGCCTACGCTGGAGAGAATAAGTAGATAAAGGATCGATCGGGTTCATGTTACAGCCTGGGTTTTGTTAATTAGCGTCCGCGTGAATCGAATCCATTGCGCTGCCCAATACTGATTGGGATGCAGGCGGAAAGTATCTGCTATAGGCGCCAGCGCGTCCAGACAAAGGTCATAGATTGAATCTATCTACATAACCCGGCGCCCACCGCCCTCCACTCACTAACGATACATATTGAGATACTGCACCATACGCGGAAAATTTGCGCGGTTAGGGCTACTACCGTGCGGTAACGCCTGGTGCCAGATAATCAAATCGCCTGCATTCGCAGCGATAGGTTTGACCGGCCATTGCGACCAATCCTGCTGCTGCAGATCAATGCCCTGCGGCTGTACCGCTAACCAATTATCGATTTGTTTATGGAAGCCCGGCACACAACAAAAAGCGCCCTGGTCCTCAGCCACATCCGTTAAATAAATTAACGCCTGGGTACCAAATGGAACTGGCGCGATCAATTCCACATCCCAATGAATGCCCGGCCCGGGAAATTGCCACTGTGTCGTTTCCGGCGGATTAAAACCTACGCGGTCAGTTGTCATTACCAAATCATCGCGCTGCCACAATTGCTGGAAAATACGGCGGATATAATCCGAATTACGCGCAACCTCAAGTGCAGGATGGGTAAATAACTGCACCATGATTTTTTTCATTTGCGTAGAAGATTGATACCAACTGGCGGGATCATCTGCACGCATGTGTAGAAAATCCCAAATGGCCGCGCGCGCTGCCGCAGATTCACCAACCGATAGCACACCGGGAATAATCAGGTAGCCCCGCTCATCCCAATGGGCGAGTTGCTGCTCATTCAATGGCAACCTGGTTTGAACACCCAACTCACCATTTTTATTTTCAATAAAATTGACTATCGCGCGATTGGTGCGCTGAATTTGATCTTCCGTAATTTCACCCGCATTCGCACTGGCGAGCCAGTATTCAACATCCACCAGTGTGTCGGCGAAATACAATTGCTGCATGCCGGGCTCAAGCCCTGCGCCCAATTGATCCAACAAAATGCGATCCAGCAGCCATTCGCTGTCAGGAATATCCGCCAATTGCTGCTGCGCTTTGGTAGAAGAGACCGCCTGCTTGCGCAATTGGATTTTGTGCCATAGCCGCTTAAGGTGATAAATACCCTGGACATTTTTTTCCAAACTATCAGGCAATGGGTATTCGGCAAGTTCGGGTAATTGTTCATACGCAAATACGCATTGGGGATATGTCCCAAATTCATAGCGAAAACGCAGCAGTGAATTCGGCTGAACCCGCGCATTGCGCTCGTAAAGTGGTAGCGTGAGCTGCGATTGATTTTCATGAAGCTGATAATTGCCAAACACTTGAATAAAAGTAGTTAATTTTAAATCCTTTAACGCCCCGGCATAATCCGGCACCCATAGATTGCCATGTGTGCAACCATTGTCACCCTTGCCTAGTTGTATCGCCGTAGCCTTATCCAACTGAAATACCCGACCCAAATGCACATCAGGTTTTTTACGCTCACCCAGCGCAGGAGCAACACCTGTACTCAACCACAAATCCAACCGGATTATTTCCGGTATCAGCCAACCATCCTCTTTCAAAAACTGCTGCAGATGACTAAAAATGGCCACTTGCGGTTCCTGTATTAATCCCTGCCGCATGGTTTCAGAAATAATCACATCAAACTTTTTCTCGCTCTGCCATGCACAAGCGTCTG
Organism: Cellvibrio fibrivorans; assembly: GCF_031457055.1. Classification (NCBI taxonomy): domain Bacteria; kingdom Pseudomonadati; phylum Pseudomonadota; class Gammaproteobacteria; order Cellvibrionales; family Cellvibrionaceae; genus Cellvibrio; species Cellvibrio fibrivorans. The sequence goes on from NZ_JAVDVX010000006.1 coordinate 55,713, forward strand.
CACATTCCGCTCGTACAATAAAATTACCAACACCCAGAAAGTCGATAAGCTGCTGCAATTTTGTCAGCGACTCTACGTGAATATCCAACAAGGTTGCGCGCACCTGTGCAGCATCCAATAACGGCAAGAGCGGTATCAACAACAACCCAAAGGGACCAGTCCCCGCGTACAACACCTCGATTGGTTGAGAATTTTTTTGTTGCAGCTTTTGCTGGAGCGCAGCATAAACCCCCTGCATAAAAATCCGCGTCCGCTGCACATCCTCCGCACACTGTGCTGCAGTAGTGGGCGATACCGCCTTGCCTTGCTCAGTGATAGTTGCATGCTCATCAAGAAAAAGTGCCGGATGTAAATCCAGGCCGGTGATCTCGCACAAGTGCTTCACCAATGCATCGACCACCGGTTTTGCCTCTCCCGCATTGGTACAGGCCAGTAATTGGGTCACTAACAATGGAATGCTATTGGACATAAGTCAGGATCCTTGAAATGGCAATCATAAAAACTGTACCTAGCCTAACCTAAATTGCAGATTTTGGTATTTCATGATATTTCAGCCTAATGCGACAGAGCACACAAAACCATCAGCCATCGCGAAGCTGTCATCAAATCGGCAAATTACCTTCATATTAGCGCGCTAGGGTTACACCGCTATCTATACAACCCAACCCACTAAAGGAGGTTTCCATGCTGCGCCGAATCCATCTGCTCACCAGCGCCTTGATGCTGACATTTATTATTCCCTTCACCGCTTGTGCCCACGGCGACAGGGACGACCAGCGCTATAAAGATGCCGACAAAAACTCCAGCATCCAGCTCGGCCCGCGTCCCTATTTTTTAGTGAATGATATGGACGAAAGCGCGCTGAAAAAGAAATTGCAGAGCTGCGTTAACAGCCCAGCAAAAAAAACCAATTTCTCAATTGGCCACCGCGGCGCACCCTTGCAATTTCCTGAGCACACCAAGGAATCTTACGAAGCTGCAGCCAAAATGGGCGCCGGCATTTTGGAGTGCGATGTCACCTTCACCAAAGACAAACAACTTGTGTGCCGTCATTCACAATGCGACCTGCACACTACTACCAATATCCTCGCCACACCACTCGCCAGCAAATGCAGCCAGAATTTTTCACCCTTTGATCCAGTGAGTGGTAAAGCGGCAAGCGCCAATTGCTGCACCAGCGATATCACCTTAGCCGAATTTAAAACTCTGCAAGGAAAAATGGATGCATTTAATCCAAAAGCCCTTAGCGTCGATGAATATTTAAAAGGCACCGCCAATTGGCGTACCGATTTATACGCAAACAAAGGCACATTGCTTACTCATGCCGAAAGCATCCAATTATTTAAAAGACTCGGTGTGAAAATGACCCCCGAACTGAAATCAGCCAGTGTAGCCATGCCATTTGAAGGCACTTACACCCAAGCGATGTATGCACAACAATTAATAAATGAATATAAAGCCGCAGGTGTAAAAGCACGCGATGTGTGGGCGCAATCATTCGACATTCAGGATGTGCGTTACTGGATAAACAACGAACCGGAATTTGGCAAACAAGCAGTGTATTTGGATGATGCCAACACCATTGCCGATGTACCAACGGCAATCGATTTACAAATGTATGCCGACGAGGGATTTAACATTGTCGCTCCACCGATTTGGGTACTGCTGGCACTGGACAACAACAATAAAATTATCCCATCCGAATACGCGCGCAACGCCAAAAAAGCGGGCCTGAAAATGATTACTTGGTCATTTGAGCGCTCGGGCCCACTCAAAAACGGCGGCGGCTGGTATTACCAAACGGTGAATCCAGCAATCAATAACGACGGCGACATGATGGATGCGTTACATGTGTTGGCCAAGGATGTCGGCGTGATTGGCATCTTCTCTGATTGGCCAGCAAGTGTTAGTTATTATGCGAGCTGTATGAATTTGAAATAACAACAAATGATAAGAAAATAAAAAGCCCCGCTCATCGCCGATGATCGGGGCTTTTTATTCTGTACTTGTGATCCACAATCCCAAAAACGCGTACCAGTAGCAAACCATGCAGGTACCGCAATGAATCACGACACATCACTCACTAAAGCTGACATCTCGCGCATTATTGAAATGGCCTGGGAAGATCGCACACCTTTTGAAGCCATAAAAACACTCTACGGTTTAGGCGAGCCGGATGTGCGCGTATTGATGCGGCGCGAGCTGAAGCCCGCATCATTTCGCCTGTGGCGTGAACGCGTTAGCGGACGAAAAACCAAACATCTACAGCTGCGCTCGCCTGAGATTAATCGCGGCTACTGCCCGACGCAATACAAACGCTAACGCAACCCTCGACGCAGCTAGTTCTGCAGCAGTGTTTCCAAACAATGCTCTTCAATTCCGTAAAACGTTTTGATCGCTGCAATCTGCTGTAATACTTCTGCATTATCACGCACGGTTTTCCGCTTCTGCGCGAGGATCATTTTGTTTTTGCTGGTATGTTCGAGCGAAATAAATTCAAACACTTTGGTGTCATAGCCATTGGCTTCCAGCAATAACGCGCGCAAGCCATCGGTCAGCATTTCTGCCTCTTGCCCCAAATGAATGCCGTGTTGCAATACAGGCGCAAGCAACGCGGGGCTTTTTAATTGCGGACGGATTTGTTTGTGGCAGCAAGGCGAGCACATAATAATCTCGGCACCGGTGCGAATCCCCATATTGAGCGCGTAGTCGGTAGCTGTATCGCAGGCGTGTAAAGCGATCATAATATTGATGTTCTGCGCGGAGAAATGTTGTACATCACCCTGCTCGAATTTAATGCCAGTCAGCGATAATTTTTGCGCAGTTTGATTGCATAAATCCACCAAACCTTGTCGCAATTCCACACCAGTTACTTGTGTTTTTACACCCACATTGGCCGTCAGATAATCGTGCACCGCAAAGGTCAGATAGGCTTTTCCCGATCCAAAATCGGCGATATGCAATTCTTCGCGCTTATCAAGTCCAGTTTGCTGGATTGCGGTAGAAAGCACCTCAATGAATTTATTAATCTGCTTCCACTTGCGCGACATAGCCGGAATGATCTGTCTACTCGCATCTGTAATTCCCAGCTCACGCAGATAAGGGCGATCTTGCTCCACATAGCGCAGCTTATTGCGATTGTGCGCCAACTCAGGCGGCACAGCCCTGCTATCGCCGGTCGGTGCTGAATTTTTGTTGCGGTTTTTATTGATCAACACTTTGCCTTTTTTGCTAAAACTCAGTTGGGTTTCCCATTCGTCGCTAATCATGTGGGCATTGTGGAACTCACTACCGAGCCACTGTCGCAACTGCACAATCGCCGCTTCGATAGCCAAATTTTTAGTCACATGGTTGGTGCGATACTCGTACAAAAACGATAGAAGTTGCTGGTCTCTAATCTGCACCGGGCGAATCGTGATGCGATTTAAATCCACCTCTGCGCCCTTGTATTTGGATAACACCAGGCGCTGCAGGGCACCGGCAGTAAATGCCTGCTGACAATCATTCAAGAACTTTTCGGCATCAACTGAAACCTCACCGTTAATCATAAGTTATCTCTTTGCGTAAACTAGTCACTGCGCATCTATGTAGCGTTAAATTTTCCTGCAATCTAGTAAAAAATAATGATGTATCCTTAAAGAAACTTAAAGGCAATATTTTATAAAATTGCAGCGCTTGCTCAACATGCTTAACATGCTTAACGCCAACATGCTCTGCCAATTTAAAGGCTTGAATACCAAGCTCAATCCTCTCCACCTTAGAAGAAAAATCAAAAAACTGTAATCCTCCACCCTTACCAAAATAGGAAAACTCAATGCAGGGCTTCATTGCCAGACATTTAACCAATGGCCAATCAAATTCCTTTATGGCATCAGCGACAGCAGGAGCAACAATCGTTTCTTGCTCCCACAGAAAAAAAGCTGAAAATAATTTTAATCGCTGTCCGTAATCAAAATGATTACCACTTCGTTGCGAGCTGTGGCACTCGTTAAGTATTTGCAATAATTCAGAGGGGATTATCTCACTGGAGGAAATAGCATCTCCATAGAGCTTGCTAAAATGATATATAGCGTAGGCTTCCGCACAGACTCTTCTATTGATATCTCTAAATGCATTCGCAAAAGCACTCAGCAATTGCATTTTATCGCGCATTTTCGTGAAGTTGAAACAATATTGAAGTGCTAAAAACCGCCCTATTCGCATTCCTTTTGAGAAATAGCCGCTAGCCCAAAGTGCTCCATGTGCAGCAATTAATGGAAATACGTTTCTACCACCTGAATCTTCATATAAGTGATAATAGACAGACGCGCGCTGAGGTAGATCATTCAAATCTCCTGCGAGGAGATAGCCTTTAGCGCGAATCCGCTCATACTCGGCTCGTAAAAATTCAATATTGTGCACAATATCCATATTCGCCCCTAACTTAAATATCATTCAATAAAACTACCACGATAGCTGTTATTTATTAGAAATAATCCTACAAAAAACGTCGTTCATGATCAGGGTTTGCCAAAAGGCAATATTCATATTTCCCAAATAATTCGTAGCGATTCAATGCTATGCGGTCATAGCACCAATCGCGCACTTTCTGCGGGAGAATTTTTGCAATACCAAGCAAAGGCCAAGGCAACGGCAATTGCCGTACTATTTCAAGAAATGCATCACTTTTAGCGATCGCTTGATCGCCTTGCACGAGCAGCATCGTTTCAAACCGATCAAGTGGGTAACCGAACCATTGCAAAATTGCCTGTCCTTGCTCAGATTGTACTGAGCAAAGCGTAAAGCGGTGCTGTTTGTCGAAGCGAATAATAAAGCGACTCCAGCGATTACATAATTTGCATACCGCATCAAACAGTATTATTTGATCGCCAGGATTTACAGCAGGAGGATATTTGGCTTCCAACACCATCACTTCTGTTTCCATTTGCGATCCCACCACCACAACATACACAATGGCGGCACAATTGCGCCAACAGCAGCGAGATCTACCCACAAGTGTATCCACACACCGCGCTGCAGAGAGAAATAAATATCTTGCGGCGCCCACAACAAAATACCAGCCCCCAACCACAGCCAGATTGCAGCGCAGCGGTAACGATTGGCAAAATACACTAGCGCGAAGAGAAATAGGGAAAATGCCTGCAGGGTCGCGCCGAACAGTGCCATCCACCAACTATGCAGCGCCATAACTTCTTTTTGATCAACAGGAAAACCGAACGCCACCAAAACGCGCCGGTGATAATCTGCAAACAACGGCGAATCCACCAGCCAAGTCATACCCACCGCACAGGCCAAATGCCCTAGGGCAATCAGATACAGCCAAATCACCAACCAAGGGCGAACCGCGTTGGCATCCCACATTTTCCTGCACCTCTATTTGATCGACATCAAATACTTCTGTAATTTCAGAATATACTGAAAATTCAAAAAATCCAACATATTTACAAAATAGAACCGGAGCGATGCCATAGAATCACATAGCACATTCAGGAGAAATGCCTTAGATACAAAAAGAGGCAGAAGCGTGTTGCACAAAAACTACTCGTGTGACTTGCTCGATAAAAAGATATTGATGTAATTAAAGCGAGATTGAATGAAAGAGGTTAAAACACAGCAGAACACAAATGGGATGCAGAGACTAACGCAATCCATTGCGTCGGGATGAACAAAGTTTTCCATCACTTTTGGTGGAGCATTTACTTGTGATTATCTTTCAAATCACCGATCCCTTTTTGGACTTTGCCTTCAACTTGTTTGGCGATGCCCTTGGCTTGCTGTTTTTCGCTGCCAATAACTTCACCGGTTTTTTGCTGCACTTTACCTGCAGCCTGCTTCACTGAGCCTTTTACTTGATCTTTGTTCATGATGATTATCTCTCTATGAATTAAGTTCAATACGGGAGCCATAGATAACAAGCAACTCCCCTTTTTATCCCCTTATCGACCTCTAGCTTAAATAGCTAATGTGATCGAGTCCGGGATACAACAATCCCACTATAGAAAGAAAAACACCCCGGTTCGGTGCGGCAACAAACATAAAAAAGGGATTCAACACCCCTGGAAGCAAAGCATCCGCAAGAACTAAAAACAGGCAAAGCTTGACCAGAATCAAATAATTCTGTAATTTCAGTAAATACTGAAATTACAGAATATCCGGAAGACCTATATGACGACTCCCCTTACCCCCATGATCCAATCCTGCATCCTTCACTTTGGCGAAATGGGCAGCCGCTGGGGGATCAACCGCACAGTCGGGCAGATGTATGCCCTGTTAGTCTTGAGCAAAGAGCCGTTGTGCGCCGATGACATCACCGAAGCACTCGGCATTTCCCGCTCTAACGTGAGCATGGGATTAAAGGAATTAATGTCTTGGGAGCTGGTTAAGCTGCAACACCGGCCGGGCGAGCGCAAAGAATTTTATTCAGCACCGGGCGATGTGTGGGACATTGCCAAGACCCTGATTGAGCAGCGTCGCAAACGTGAAATTGACCCAACGTTATCAACGCTGCGCAACTTGTTGATTGATACCCCCGCTAACGCCGAAGAAGAATATGCGCAGCAGCGCATGCGCGAAATGCACGAATTAATTGAAATGCTCACGCTCTGGACACAGGAAATCCAGCGACTCGATTCCGCCCAGCTCGGCAAATTACTCAAGCTCGGCAGCAGCATCGGAAAAGTATTGGATATGAAAGACCGTTTATTGGGCAGCAAAAAAGAATCAACGAAGTGACCGTTTCATCATCGAGGTAACCGACATGCTCGAAACACTCATGCTTTCACGCATACAATTCGCGGCTAATATTTCGTTCCATATTTTATTTCCTTCTATTTCCATCGCACTCTGCTGGTTTTTATTTTATTTCAAGGTTCGCTACAACCGCAGCGGCGACGAAGTCTGGATGCGCGCCTATCGCTTTTGGGTAAAAGTATTTGCATTAACGTTTGCACTGGGCGTGGTCAGCGGCATCACCATGAGTTTCCAATTCGGCACCAATTGGCCGGGCTATATGGAAACCGTGGGTAATATTGCGGGGCCATTGCTTGGCTATGAAGTGCTGACGGCATTTTTTCTGGAAGCGACTTTTTTAGGCATTATGTTGTTCGGAATTAATAAAGTATCCAACCGAGTGCACACACTCGCGACTTTTTTGGTGGCATTCGGCACCAGCATGTCGGCCTTCTGGATTATTGCATTGAATTCGTGGATGCAAACTCCCACCGGTTTTGAAATGCGCCAGGTCGGCGACACCATGAAAGCCTTTCCGCTGGATTGGTGGGCAATTATTTTTAATCCGTCCATGCCCTATCGTTTAGCACACATGTTGATTGCATCGGGTTTAACTGCAGCATTTTTAATTGCCGGTATCTCTGCGTATCGCATATTAAAAGATGACCACAAACCGGCACCACGTCTTGCGCTCAAGAATGCCACTATCGCTGCTGCGTTTTTAATTCCTCTGCAAATATTTTTAGGGGATATGCACGGGCTTAACACTTTGCATCACCAACCCGCAAAAATTGCAGCGATGGAAGCGGTATGGCATACCGAGAAAAATGTGCCCTTGGTGTTATTTGCCATTCCAGATAAAGAAACCCAAAGCAATAAATACGCGATTCAAATCCCCAACATGGCAAGTATTATTTTAACGCACACCAGTGATGGCGAACTCAAAGGGTTGAATGAATTCCCCGATGCACATCCACCCGTTGGACCGCTGTTTTATGGCTTCCGCATCATGGTAGGTGTGGGCATGCTGATGCTGTTAGTCTCATGGATTGGCTGCTGGCAAATTTATCGCCGCAATGAAATATCGCCGCTGATGCTAAAAGTATTTGTCGGCATGACATTCTCCGGCTGGATTGCGACGCTGGCAGGTTGGTACGTCACCGAGATCGGCCGCCAACCCTGGTTAGTGACTGGCGTATTGAAAACCGTTGATGCCGTTACCACAACACCCGCGAGCAATGTCGGCACCTCCCTGGCGATTTATTTAACGCTCTATGTTGTGTTGCTGATTGCCTATATCCGCACCTTGTTTGTGATGGCAAGAAAAGCCGTGCTAGTAGATCGCCCTGAAGAAATTGACACCCTGCAAGAAAAACTCGTCGAAGAAAATTTGTGAGGAATGAATCATGACTGATATCAGCACTTTATCTGGCGAGGCGTTTTGGTTACCCGTTATTTTTATTGGTTTGATGGGGCTCGCATTTTTTATTTACGCAATTCTCGATGGCTACGATCTTGGTGTCGGCATTTTATTACCAAAAGATTCCGAGGCGCAGCGCGATACCATGATCGCCAGTATCGGCCCTTTTTGGGACGCCAATGAAACCTGGCTGGTGTTAGGCATAGGCATTTTATTAATTGCGTTTCCGTTGGCGCACAGCATGATTTTATTGAATTTATATTTACCGGTAACGGTCATGCTCGCCGGTTTGATCCTGCGCGGGGTCGCGTTCGACTTTCGCGCTAAAGCGCCGGAGGACCACAAGGAATTATGGGACCGCACATTTCAAGTGGGTTCACTGCTCGCCACCCTGGCACAAGGTTATATGCTTGGCCTTTTTGTGATGGGTTTTGAAGATACCTTGGCTGCGCATCTATTTGCCGCGCTCAGCGCAATTTGTGTGACGGCCGGTTATACTTTTATCGGCGCCGCCTGGTTGGTAATGAAAACAGAAGGGGATTTACAAAAACGCGCCGCATGGTGGGCGCGTCGTTGCGCGTGGTTAATGTTACTGGGAATTGTTGCGGTATCCATAGTCAATCCACTCGTCAGTGATATTATTTTTGATAAATGGTTTGGCACACCTTTGGTTATTATCTTATGGGTGATCCCGGTATTTTGTTTTGTTCTGTTTTTTATTGCAGATCGCTACTTAAGACGCGCACCTTATCCTAACGATTTTGGCTGCTGGATTCCTTTTGCCTCGGCCGCGATGATTTTCCTGTTAAGTTTTATCGGTTTGGCTTACAGTTTTTATCCCTATGTTGTGCCAAATAAATTGGATGTCTGGCAAGCCGCCAGTGCGCCGGAGTCGCTGATGTTTATTTTGTATGGCGTAATCGTGGTACTGCCCACTATTCTCGGCTATACCTTTTTTTCATACAAAGTATTTCATGGTAAAGCGACGCAGCTGAAGTATTACTGAGACCGAAGCCTTTTCCTTCTGCAGGATCATCGAATCCAGATTATTCGGCAGGTTTGATAATCTGGATTCGCACGGTGCGCGTTGCGAGGTGAACTTCTCGCAAAAAATAACCCAGCCCGACAATTAACGTCAGGGTTGACGCGGTAAATAAAAAGCTAATCACCCATTTAAATTCCGCTTGCAATAACACTTGCAGAAAAATCACCGCAATCACTGTGCAGACCAATAATGCTGAACAGGTACAGGCGGTAATTGCCAAGCTGGCGTAATGACGGCGACGCTCAAGGCGACTCAATTCTTTTTGAAATATATCGGGATTATTTTGTAAATGCAGCGGTAGCTCTTGTTCGGTAAGGCTGCGCCCGCGGTCAATGATGCGCGCGAGCCGGGCTGCCATCACATTCAATAAACCGGCGATACCGGTCAACAAGAATACCGGCGCAAGCGCGAGCTGAATCGCATGGGCGACATCGCTAAAGCTCATCATTACTTCAGGGGTGGAACTCATTAGCTGTCTCTCAGAAATTTTTTTAGTGTTAATTCAATAAACTGCGATGGCTACGATTTATGTCGCTTGATCGCCTGCTGCAATTGACTCAGCGTGACGCTGCGCGCGAGCCCCTGGCTTTTGCTGATGTGTTTGGTCATGGCTTTGCGTGCCTGGCTTTTATTTTTGGCTCGGATTAATTGGCAAATCGCAAAATGTTCTTCGCAGGTTTCGATGACGGATTGACGATCAGGAAATCCTAACCGGCGCAGGATGCGGATATTGTTGTTGATATCGCGCAGGTAATTGGCGAGTACCGGGTTGCCGCTGCCGATAGCGATGCCAATATGAAAAGCTTCTTCGCGCGCTTTGATTTCTTCCATATCCAATTCATCATCCAGCCGCTCGGCATTCCAATCTTCTTGCAACGCATCCAGATCCTCATCTTCCATATGATCGCAAGCGAGTTCGACTGCGCTGGCCTCGAGCATGATGCGCACGTCGTAATATTGACTGATGGTTTCTATATCCACCGAGCGCACAAAGCAGCCCTGCTTGGGCATGATGGTGATTTGGCCTTCGGTTTCCAGGCGCTGCAAAGCGGCGCGCACCGGGGTGCGGCTGACTTGAAAATCCTCGGCGATTTCGGATTCGGTAAGGCGTGTGCCGGGGTAGATCTCAAAATCGATAATCTTTTGTTTCAACTGGTCGTACACCAGTTGTGCCGCTGATTTGGGGGTTGTCAAAACACCTGCTCCGTTTACTGATCTGCGTTTGCTAACACGCAGGTTGTTGCATGGTAGTACTTGCATGGTAGGCGAGCACCTGCACCTTGTAAACCAAGGCCGCTAACGCCTTAAAGTACCGCACTTATCGCCCTGCGGCGGTGCAAGATGCCAAGACAAAGCATTGGTTTAGTGCTGTCGCACAGCTAATCCTCAATCGCACACTCATCGAAGCTTACACGCCCTCTCGACAAAATCCTCAAATAATTCATCTGCTTACCCGTCATGCGTTAGCTCATTTTTCGAGCTGGCACATCTTATGCTAAACACATCGTTGTATACAACGATGAACATCACAACGAGGAAATGCTCATGAGGATCGCACCAACAATAAGCGCGAGAACACTACTCACTAGCACCAGCGGCCTTGCCCTGCTGTTACTTGCCAGCACCGCCATCGCCCAATCGTCCGTTGTATTCAAGGGCGAGCTGGATGTTTACGCCAGCGATTATGAACCCGCCGGTGATGACGATGCGGAAAGCACCCAAGGTATCCAATCCAATGGCATGACTACCTCCTGGCTGGGCGCCCACGGCAAACATGAACTGGGCAACGGACTGACCGCCATCGCCGCGGTGGAGATGTTTTTCCAACCTGACTCCGCCGAGCAGGGGCGTTTTGCCAACGATATCTTTTTTGCCCGCAGCGCCTATGTCGGTCTGGCGGGAGACTTTGGCGAAGTGAAAATGGGCCGCACCACCAGCCTCTATTTTTTATCGACCATTTTGTTTAACCCCTTTGGCGACTCCTTTGCCTTCTCGCCGATGATCCTGATGGGATATGGCGGCGGCGGGCTTTATGGCGACACCGGCTGGAGTGATTCAGTGGTCTACAGCTTGCCCAAAATGGGCAATTTCACTACCAGTGTCGCCTACGCCTTCGGCGAGGAAGAGGGAGATACCAGCACTAACAAAATCGCTGCCAATGCCTTTTACACATCCGGCAATCTCGGCCTGACCGCCGCCGTGCAGAAAGTTTCCGGTACCCAGCCGGGCGCAACCAGTTTGCCTATGGATGACAGCCAGACCGCCGCCATTGCGGGGCTGAGTTATGCCATCGGCAAAAGCACGGTTTATGCACAGTACCAATTGCTGCGCGATGAGCTTGCCACCGGCGATATCGACCGCGACACGCTAGTGCTAAGCGCCTCTATTGCCGCCGGCCCCGGCTCCGTCTACCTCAGCTACGGCTTGACCGAAACCAGCACCGCAGCTGACGACTACGACCGCAACATCTACACCCTGGTCTACAACCTGCCGCTGACCAGCCAGTTCGATATCTACTCAGCCTATACCAGCGATGACCCCGACCTGGCCGAGCAGACCGGCCACACACTAGGCGTCGGCGCCCGCTTCCGTTTTTAACCTTCTACTGATGTACAGGAAGAATCGCGTATGACGACTTACCTCTTGCCCGCCGAACCAGCACCCCTGGTGCTGGAATTCGCCAAAACCGCGCTGGTGATTATCGATATGCAGCGCGATTTTCTCGAACCCGGAGGCTTTGGTGCGAGCTTGGGTAACGATGTGAGCCTATTGCGCTCGGCGATCGCCCCCTGCCAACAGTTATTGGCGGCGGCGCGCGCGGCGAAGTTGCTCGTCATCCATACGCGGGAGGGACACCTGCCGGATTTAAGCGATGCTCCGCCCGCCAAGATCGAGCGGGGCACACCGGCCTTGAGGATCGGCAGCCCCGGCCCTATGGGGCGGATTCTGATCCGCGGCGAGCCGGGCCACAGCATTATTCCCGAGCTGACGCCGATTGAAGGCGAAATCGTGATCGATAAACCGGGCAAGGGCGCGTTTTATCACACCGATCTGGGCGAGCTACTCAAGGAGCGCAAGATCGAAAACCTGTTGGTATGCGGCGTCACCACCGAAGTCTGTGTGCATACCACCGTGCGCGAGGCAAATGACCGTGGTTACCGCTGCGTGGTGGTGAGCGATGCCTGCGCCTCTTACTTTCCTGAATTCCACCGTGTGGCCGTTTCGATGATAGCGGCACAGGGCGGCATTTTCGGCTGGGTCGCCACTACCGCGCCCCTTGTCAACGGCATTCACCGGGCTCACCACGCGGCATAACCACTATCGCTGGCGCCTTTTACCGCTGCATCACATTCTGGCCACAAGAGTCAGGCCTACTACAACTTTGGAGGGTACCGCTATGCAAACTATCAAACCCGCGCTTTGGGTACCGGGCGATTGGAACGCCTTGTTCGGTTTTGGCACCAATATCCTAGTTAACCTGCTGGTACTCACGGGACTGCTGCGCTTTGTATTGCAGATGCCCGACGACATCGTCTTTGGCCGAATACTACCTGCGCTGGGGCTAATGATGTGTTTGAGCACGCTCTATTACGCTTACCTCGCCTACAAACTGGCGAAAGAGACAGGCCGCACCGATGTGTGCGCCCTACCCTCGGGCATCAGTGTGCCGCATATGTTTGTGGTGGTGTTTGTGATTATGCTGCCCATCAGCCTCACCTCCGGCGACCCCATCAAAGGCTGGGAGGCAGGGCTGACCTGGGTGTTTGTGCAGAGCTTTGTGCTGATGATCGGCGGCTACATCGCCCCTTACATTCGCAAAATTACCCCGCGCGCCGCACTGTTGGGAACCTTGGCCGGTGTGTCCATTGCGTTTATCTCGCTGCGCCCGGCGCTGGAAATGTTTATGACCCCGGTGATTGGCGTGGTCTGTTTTGCCATTATCTTATTGAGCTGGTTTGGCGGGGTGCGCTATTTCAAAGGTATTCCTGCAGGCCTGGTAGCCATTGCAGTGGGAACGTTAATCGCCTGGGGCTCGACCGCTATCGGCCTCAATTTTGGTGGACTCACCCTGCAGGGTCTGACCCAATCGCTCACCAGTTTTGGCTTCTCGGTGCCCATCCCCGCCGTTGGCCATGTGTTTTCCGGGTTTGAATTTATCGGAATCATCCTCGTCACCGCGATCCCCTTCGGCATCTACGATCTGGTCGAAGCAATGGACAACGTGGAGAGCGCCACCGTAGCCGGCGATAGCTACCCCACCACCCGCGTACTCACGGCCGATGGAGTAATCAGCCTGATCGGCTGCTGCATGGGCAACCCCTTTATCAACGCGGTTTACATTGGCCACCCCGGCTGGAAATCCATGGGCGGCGGCATTGGCTATTCCGCCGCGACGGGCATTGCGGTGCTGGTGCTCTGTTGGCTGGGCATTATTGCGGTGTTCTCCTCGGCGATTCCCTTGGTCGCCATCTCCCCCATTTTGCTATACATCGGCATGCTGATCGGCTCACAAGCTTTTCAGGAGACCCCCAAATCCCACGCCCCTGCGATTATTGTTTCACTCATGCCACACCTCGCCGCCTGGGGCAAATTGCAAATCGATAATGTACTCGGTGCAGCGGGCACCAATGCCGCCGCCGTCGGCATGGACAAGCTCGCGCAAAACGGGGTGCTCTATGAAGGATTATCGGTGCTGGGGGGCGGCGCGATCCTGGGCGGTTTAATGCTCGGTGCCATCACCGTATTTATTATCGACCGCAACTTCATCAAAGCCGGGGCATTTGCCTGCGCGAGTGCAGTGCTGACGTTCTTCGGTTTAATGCACGGTGAAGCGATTGGCATTGCGGAATCACCCACGGTTGCCTTCGCCTATCTCGCGGTTGCGGGTGTTTTATTTGCCTGCGCAAAATTCAGTGTGGTATCGACCAAAGCGCCGGCAGAGGATCACGAAACAGAAATCATTGAGCCAGCGCATTAATTACGGAGCGATTATGTCGATTTATTTAAACAGCACACCCTACAAGTGGCCCTACGATGGCGATCTGCGCCCGGAAAATACCGCGCTGATTATTATCGACATGCAAACGGATTTTTGCGGCAAAGGTGGTTACGTGGACACCATGGGTTACGACATCAATTTAACGCGCGCACCGATTGAACCATTGCGGAAATTATTGCCGGCGCTGCGCGCCGCCGGCTTCCACATTATCCACACCCGCGAGGGGCATAGGCCTGACCTCGCCGATTTACCCGCAAACAAACGCTGGCGCTCGCGGCAAATCGGCGCAGGCATTGGCGATGAAGGTCCCTGCGGAAAAATTTTAATTCGCGGTGAACCGGGTTGGGAAATTATTCCCGAGCTGGCACCTATCGCAGGCGAGATTATTATCGACAAACCCGGTAAAGGTTCTTTCTATGCAACGGATTTGGAAATGGTGCTGCATCTGCGCAGCATTAAAAATATTATTCTCACCGGCATCACCACCGACGTGTGCGTTCACACCACCATGCGCGAGGCAAATGATCGCGGTTTTGAATGCGTGCTGCTGAGCGACTGCTGCGCCGCAACCGACCCCGCCAATCATGCGGCTGCATTGGCGATGATCCACATGCAGGGCGGCGTATTCGGTGCCGTCGCCACTTCAACCGATTTACTCGCCGCACTGGAAACCTAGGAGAAACGCATGGAAGAACACGCGGGAAAAAAATTGGTGTGGAACGGTTTATTAACAATGGATTTCGATTCACCCACATTGCATTGGCAGGACTTTCGCAAAGGAGTAGACATGCTGCCCCTCCACGGTGACCCAACGCAAGGATGCTCCTGCGCCCTGCTCCGCTACCAACCTGGCGCCCACATTCCGCGGCACTTGCATGTAGGTATGGAATTTTTATTAATCCTGCGCGGCAGCCAACGCGATGAACGCGGCCAGTATCACGCAGGCACCTTTTTAATTAATCCGGCAACGAGTAGCCATGAAATTTTTAGTGAGGAAGGTTGTGTGGTGTTAGCAGTGTGGGAAAAGCCGGTGAAGTTTATAAGTACTACAGACTAGAATTGTAGGGCATGCGGTTTAATATACCGGGCAATATTACAGCTTATTACGTAGCGCGCAATGCGATTTACCAGATCAAGGCAATGGCGGCAGTCGGTACAACTATTTTTATAAAATAGTCTGTGGATGGAGGAAAAGCGACGCACAGCTGATAGACTCAAGTGACCGCCATCATCATGTGGAAGCATACATGCGCCTGAAAACACTCGCCAGCTTGCCCCTGCTTGCATTACTAACCAGCTGTTACTATCTGCAAAGCACATCGATACCGATAAAGACAATTCACTACACACAACATGCGGAACAACAAAATAAAAGTGCCCGTCAATTGATGGTATTGCTGCCCGGTATTGGTGACAAGGCTAAGGTATTTGATAAGCATGGCGTGATTGATTTTATTCACTCCGCCCATCCCGATATGGATGTGATTGCGGTAGATGCCCATTTTAAATATTACGAAGCGCGCACCATCATTGACCGATTGCGGCAGGACATTATCAAACCCGCGCAGGATGCCGGGTATAGCAAAATTTATTTAGGCGGGACTTCATTAGGCGGATTGGGCTCACTGCTTTATATAAAACAATACCCGGACGACATTGAAAAAATATTTATTCTTGCGCCCTATCTTGGCGACCAACAAGACTACGGTTATTTGCTTGAAAACACTGCTGCCCCAAAAGCTCCGCGCGATGTCAATTTATGGCCTTGGTTAACACAGCTGCCCGACGAAACAAAAAATAAAATTTATCTTGCTTACGGTACGAATGATAAATTCGCAGTGCCTAACGGGTTATTAGCCAACCTTTTACCGCAAGGCCACACAGTAACGCAAACAGGAAAACATAATTGGAAAACCTGGGCGCAATTGTGGCCGAGCTTGTTGGAAAAACAATAAGAGTTTCATATTAAAAGTGGCATGGCTATTTGCTTAACCCCAACCATTGGCTGACACCACTGATTCGCCTTAACAAAATAAATTCAATTATCAAAAGTGCAACCAATGAAATCGCCAATAGCGGAAGAAATATTGCTAAACCTATGGTAATCGCAACTATTCCGAAACCAATACGGGCGGGCATTGGTTGAGGCGCGCCCAATACCGAATCCGGTTTACGTTTGCGCCACAAAATAAATCCGCTAACGCTAATTAAAATTAATCCCACACAGGTGAGCACACCCAACACCAGATTAAACCAGCCAAACAAATAACCCTCGTGCGCGGCTATGCCGACACCAATGGCGCGATCGATTAATTTTTTTTCCGCAAAACCACTTTGCTTTTCGATACTGCCATCGCCATTGAGCCACACATCCGCACGTTCGGGGCGGTTGCCGGTTTGCGATGAGGCTTTCCAGCTGATGTGATGGGTGCTCGCCACACTGAGTTCAACCGGTGGCGGTAACCTTAATTGCTGCGCAGCCACTAAAACTTCCGGCGTCAAATTAAAGGTATTGCTGGCTTGCGCGCGCCAATGGTCGTGCTCTTGTGCGCGGCTTTGGATCCAATCCTGTTGCTTGGAGAACTCAACTGCGCGCACTTCTTTTAATGCCGCACCCCACACCAATGCCCAAGGTAAACCGGTGACCAATAAAAATAATGCGAATGCAGAAATCCAGATGCCAGTGACGGCGTGAATATCCCGCCAGAATGTTCGGCTGCCATCGCGCAGGCGCGGGTAAATAATTCCGGCCAACCCATGCGCATTGCGCGGCCACCACAAATACAAACCGGTGACGATTAAGACAATCGCCCAGCAAGCCGCGAGCTCTACCAATATAGAGCCAACAGTGCCGAGCAGTAATTCGCCGTGAAGTGTTTTGACGATATTCATTAATTGTTCGTCACTGCGCTCTTTTGCAAGCACGGCACCTGTGTAAGGATTTACAAATACCATCCAGTTGGTATCGCCCTGCACTTTTATTAAAACAGCTTCATCAGGTGCTTGCGGCAGGCGATAACTTAATAATTTTCCGCCCTCGATAGCTGCGAGCGCAGCGGCAATTTGGTGGTTGGGTGCGAGCGCTTCGCCAGTGATTTGCAACCCGCGATAGTCACGTTCTTGCCAGTGTTCGTAATAGGGTTTGAACAAATAGATTGCACCGGTCAACGCAAGAATGATGACAAAGGGAATTGAGAAAATCCCAGCGTAAAAATGCCAGCGCCAGATAGTGCGGTAAAGGGCTTTTTGATTGTTAGTATTTTCTGCCATGTTTGCTCTCACATTTTCTCGGGGAGATTATAGTTTTTTATTTATCGCTCCCAGGCAGAGCTTGGGAGCTACGTAAATTACATATCGTAAGAGAGACTTAAATACAGACTTCTACCTGGCCATGGGTGTGCAACATAACTCTCTTCATCGGTGAGGTTATCAATACCAAAACCCACTTCGATTTGGTCGCTAAGATCGTAAGTAGTTTTTACGCCAACGCGGGTGTAACCATCCTGCGCACCCATCACTTGCTCCGCAGTGTCGGTATTGTCGAGGCGACCAAAACTTTTATCGGCGTATTGCAGGTTTGCACTCAAATCCCAACGATCGGTTGCGTGATAAGTCGCCATCAAATTGCCACGCCAGCGCGGCATGCGGGGGTACTCATTACCTTCAAAACTTTTAGTGCCGGCTGGATTATTGGCTTCCGCCGTTGAGTTGTCGGTGATGATGGATTTGGTATAAGCCAGATTGAAACGTATATCTAACTCCGGTACCAGTACGCCATAGCGATTTAAAATTAACTCAACACCATCTGTTTCCACTTCATCGACAGCAGCAAAGGTAGTAACAGAGGGAACAGTGGAGCCGCTTGGCAAAAACGTGGTTTGCGACTCAATCGCATCCTTAATCGTCTCGGTGAAAATATTGATGCGCGCATAACCTGCATCAAATTGTTTTTCAAACATCAGGTTGTGATGCAAACCATTTTCCGGTTTTAAATCCGGTTGTGCTTGTACAACCGATGAATAATTTGAACTCTGGGTAAATAATTCTTCCACAATCGGAAAGCGATAGGCTTTTGCCAAGGAGTAACGCACCAACCAGTCTTCAGCGGGAACATAACCCAGTGAAAATTTTGGCGAGAATTGATTGCGATCTGCATCGGCAACTTCAACCAGATCAAACGCCGGTGTGGCGGCGATATCTTTGCTGTAATAACCATTTTTACTTTGCCACTGCTCATAGCGGCCGCCCAATGCCAAATCCCAACGCTCACTGACATCCCAATTCATTTGCACAAATGCGGCAGCGATATTGGCTTCACCACCGGAACGACTAGCAAAACCCGCGTTGTCCGCCTGCTCCCAATTAGCGGAATTAAATACGTCCAAATTGAGCTCGTAGGTTTCGTAACGAACGCCGGAAATCAATTCCATGGCATCTATGCCGGTAAAAACAAATTTACCTTCAGCCGTTTGCCAACCTGTGTCCTGATAGTCAGTGGTTTGTCCGCGACCTTTGAATAATGGATCTTGCAGTGAATGACTGGATGCACGCGAGTTGTCTTCCAAAATCCGGAAGTCACTCACATTGCCTTCAAAGCGCAACTGCTCGTTTAACTCGCCTTTTATCCGCAAGCCGGTGGACAAACTGCGGCGATCCAATTCGCTGGCGCCCAAGCGCGATGCGGGAACGGTAATCGCGATACCATCCTGAATAAAATTGCCCGACCAGACTTTATTGCCGGCCGCATTGGTTAGATAGGTATTCGGGGTATCGCGCAGGGTGTTGCGATCTTCATAGGCGATATTTAACAAGCTCGACCAGTTGTCAAAATCGTAACCCACTTTAATTTTGAAATTATCGGTAACCGCCTGCTCTATGCCGGTATCGCCAAAATAGTACGCGGGTTTACCAAATACATCGGTGTCTGTGACCATACCTGTCACAGGCGTGGCGTTATTCAGCGTGCGCTTGCTGTCAAAATAATAGGACTGGGGTTGGCTCTCATTTTCCAAACGGTTGTAGGAAAGATACAAGCTGAAATCGCCAAACGTTTCACCGTAGGAGACAAAAGTTTTGTAGCCGTCGAGGCGATCACTAAAACCGTACGCAGAAAAATCTTGCGAGAAATAATCCAGATCCAAATGCACTTGTCGCTCTTGCGGAATCGCGGTTTCAATCAGGATCACACCGCCCATGGAGTTGCCGCTGTACTCGGCAGAGAAAGGGCCGTAGAGAATTTCTACCTGCGCAATTTCACTTGCACTCACCATGGTCCAACGCGGCGCGCCGCTCCAGCGGGTTTGCAAAAAGTAATGCAGGGGCACGCCATCGGCAAATACCATTGAACGCGGCGTGGCAAACATATTGGAACCACGCAAACCCAGGGTGCCGTTGGAATCGCCAATGTAACGTTTGCGGATAACGAGACTCGGCTCGTATTTGACCAGATCTTCAGTGGTAGTCGCGTTGATGCTGACCATATCTTCCTGGGTCAGAACGCTGGTGGGATTGGTATAACCGGATGCCGAGCTGTCGCGCGCCTCGCCCCAAACTTTTACTTCTTCAACTTCGGCATTTTTAGCGCGCTTGGATTTTTTCAGCACCTCTTCATGCGCTTGGGCCACACCAACAGCCCCAAAGCTCGCGATTACCATCGCGCTCAGGTATTGCAGTCTTCTCACTTATCTCACCCTTATATGCATGGCTTGCGTATTTTGGGTGAAACCTTATGCGCTTTAATGCGCCACCGATAGTGACAAATTGTCGCAGGGGGCGAGCGACCAAAGGTCGCCGCTAAACTAATCCAACCAGCGACGCATCGCCGAGATATGTGAGCCGCTGGCTTTGAGATCCTCCAGTGGGTCGCTTGCAGATTGCTCGGCGCGATTGGGGAGCGGGGAAATACGCAGCAGGTATTCGTCTTGCTCGTAACCGTCTTTCGGTGTTAGCGGAGTCACAAAGGATTTGATGGGTAAGGCGCCTATATCACGCGCAAAACTATCGAACATCGACCAGGAGACCGAATTTTTAATGCCGATCGCCGTCACCAGGCGCACAGCTTGTTCACACGCGGGCTGGGCGACCAACCAGTGCAGCATTTTTTTACCCAAACCGAGATCGCGCAATTGTTGCGAGACCACCACTTGCCACACAAACAAAGTTTGCGGTTCGTTGGGTGGATAATAAGCCGATACAAACCCCACCAGCCGTCCGTGCAAAAAAGCCGCAACTGAAGTTTTGGCAAAATGGCCACATTGCAGGAGTGTGCACTGCACGGAATTGCCGTCGAGGACGGGCGTGGTAGCGAGCAAGCCTTTGAGTGCGTCACCATCGGAGGTGAGCGGGGTGCGAAGTTCAATCTTATCGAGCAAAAGATCGTTTCTGGTGTTCATAAAAACCTCCATACAGCGTCTTTGTCTACACAGATGCAGACGTACAGATCACAGCGTTATCGTTTCAAGTCAGATTGCCTAGATTAAAAGGGTGGACAGTTCGGACTCCCCACTTTCGCCGCAAGTTCCCCATCTTTACATTTCCTGTAGAAGGATTCGCTATAGCCAGCGATCCGACAATTGCATTCTGGCGTCACAAAAACATCACACAAACGACCAAATCCCGCCACGGCTCCGTAACAAACTCCGCCTAAGCTGCGCTCCAAGATCATCAAACCCACCAGGTTTAACAGGGA
This sequence comes from Cellvibrio fibrivorans, assembly GCF_031457055.1. Taxonomy (NCBI): domain Bacteria; kingdom Pseudomonadati; phylum Pseudomonadota; class Gammaproteobacteria; order Cellvibrionales; family Cellvibrionaceae; genus Cellvibrio; species Cellvibrio fibrivorans. The sequence continues at coordinate 76,594 of NZ_JAVDVX010000006.1, forward strand.
GCCAACCATGAACTATAAGACCCACAAGCCGCTATTATTGGCGGTCGCGATTGCAAGCCTGAGCGCGCTACCCGCCGCCGCCGATCTGTACTTTTCCGAATACATTGAAGGCAGCAGCAACAATAAAGCGCTGGAGATTTACAACAGCAGCGCTAGCGCAATTAGTTTAAGTGGCTACAAAGTCGAGATGTATTTCAACGGTAGCAACAGCGCGGGCCTGACCGTCAACCTCACCGGCAGCATTCCCGCCAATGGTGTGTTTGTGCTTGCTCACGGCAGTGCCAATACGACGATTTTGGCCACAGCCAACCAAACCAATAGTTCAGGCTGGTTTAACGGCGACGATGCGATTCTGTTGAAAAATGGCAACACGGTTTTGGATAGCATCGGGCAAGTCGGTGTTGATCCCGGCAGCGAATGGGGCACTGGTTTTACTAGCACCGCAGACAATACCTTGCGCCGTAAAACCTCTATCACCACCGGCGACGTAAGCATCAACAATAGTTTTGATCCGGCGCTGGAATGGGAAGGTTACGCACAGGATAGCGTCGATCACCTCGGCACTTATCAAGGCAGCAACAACGGCGGTGGCAATAATAATGGTGGTGGGACTGTTGGCCAGTGCGGTGAAAGTGCAACACGCATCGCAAGCATTCAAGGATCAGGAACTGCGAGCGCATTGGTTGGCAATAACATCAGCATTGAAGCAATCGTGGTGGCCGATTTCCAAAACGCGAATCAACTCGGCGGATTTTTTATTCAGGAAGAAGATGCCGACAACGATGGTAATGCAAACACCTCAGAAGGCATTTATATCGCCAGCACCACAGCGGTTTCCGTGGGTGATCGCGTACGAGTAAGCGGTGTGGTGACAGAAACATTTGAGTTAACTCAACTCAATAACACCACTGTCACTGTGTGTGCCAACAACCAAACATTGCCAACACCTGCGACCATTTCCTTGCCTGTTGCATCACTGGATGCATTTGAAAAAATCGAAGGCATGTCAGTGGCGATAGCACAAACCCTCACCGTCAATGAAACCTATCAATTGGGTCGCTACGGACAATTATTGCTGGCTAATGGCCGTTTGCAACAACCAACCAATGTGGTCGAACCCGGTGCAGCAGCCAATGTGTTGCAGGCGCAAAATAATTTGAATAAGTTGATGATGGATGACGCAAGCAACCTGCAAAATCCTGATCCGGTAATTTTCCCTGCTCCGGGTTTGTCTGCTGAAAATACTTTACGCAGTGGCGATACAGTAGCGAATCTGCAAGGTGTGATCACTTACGATTTTGGTGTGTACCGCATTCTCCCCACCAGCACACCAAATTTTGTTAATACCAATGCACGCCCACTTGCACCTGTAACAGATTCGGCGGCGAATTTAAAAATCGCCAGCTTTAACGTGCTGAACTTTTTCAACGGTAACGGAACTGGCGGCGGTTTCCCAACCTCACGCGGCGCTAATACAGCAACGGAATTTGCACGGCAAAAAGCAAAAATTGTCAGCGCACTGGTGGGCTTGAACGCCGACGTGATCGGCCTGATTGAAATTGAAAACGATGGCTACGGCAGCACCAGTGCAATCGCCGAATTAACAGCAGCAGTCAATGCCGCTACCGGAACCAGCGCATGGAAATATATTAATCCAGGAGTGAATAAAATCGGTACCGATGAAATCGCTGTTGGATTTATTTATCGCAGTGACAAAGCCACTGCGATTGGTAAGACAGCGATTCTCGATTCAAGTGTCGATTCACAATTTATCGATACCAAAAACCGCCCGGCACTCGCGCAAAGTTTCCGCGCCAATAGCAACCGTGCGATTGCTACAGTCGCCGTTAATCACCTGAAATCCAAAGGTTCGGATTGTAATGATTTAGGTGATCTCGATATCGGTGATGGTCAAGGCAATTGCAATATCACCCGAACCCAAGCGGCCACTGCATTAGTAAATTGGCTGGGCACCCATCCGACCGGCGTGAATGATCGCGATTATTTAATCATCGGCGATTTAAATGCTTACGCTAAAGAAAACCCCATCGTCCAAATTATCAACGCTGGCTATACCGATTTGATTAACCATTTCGGCGGCGACGCCGCTTACTCCTATGTATTTGATGGACAAGCCGGCTATCTGGATCATGGACTGGCGAGCAATGCATTAACACCACAAGTCTTGTATGCCGCTGATTGGCACATCAACGCCGACGAACCTATCAGCCTCGACTACAACACCGAATTTAAATCTGCCGCGCAAATTGCGAATTTTTATAGCACCGATGCCTATCGTTCTTCTGATCATGATCCGCTAGTGGTTTCACTCAAATTAATTATCGATTTGGATGGCGACGGCGACGTCGATAAAAGCGATGTGCAGCTCGTGACCAATGCGCGCGGCGTAACGCCAACCGCATTTGACCAACGCGATGTGAATGGCGACGGAATCATTAATGCCAATGACGCACGCGCACTCACCTTGCAGTGCACTCGCACTGGCTGCGCCATTAACTAATTAATAGGAGTTTATGATGAAAAAATTATTCGCCGGTTTACTTGCTCTCGGCCTGAGCTTATCGCTCAACGCCCATGCCATTAGCATTGACCTTATCGCCAATCAAACTGCCGTCAATGTTGGCGACAATATTGAAGTGCAGGTGCGCATCAGCGGCTTGAGTGACGCCAGCGCGCCAGCACTCGGCGTTTACGATGTGAATTTTAATTACGATGCCAGTCTGTTTAATTTCAGCAGCATTTTGTGGGGTGACTCAACATTGGGCAATCAGCTTGACCTAAACGGTTTTGGTAGCCTGCAAGACAGCAGCAGCGGACTGGACTGGTTAAGCGCGTTGGAAATTTCTTTTGATGATGCATTGGATTTGGAGTTATTGCAGGCAGGCGAATTTACGCTGTTTAGTGTACTGCTCAATGCCGTCGCTATTGGCAGCGGCAATTTTTCACTGACAGTCAATACAATCGGCGATGCGTACGGCAATGATCTATCGATCGACACCATCACTGGAACAACAGTAAATGTAGCAAGTATTTCCGTACCTGAACCATCGAGCTTATTGTTGTTGCTTGGCATGCTGGCAGTTATCGCACTGCGGGCAAAAATGTCGCAATCACAGAAGTAATACTGCGCAATAAAAAAACCCGCGTTTTTGACGCGGGTTTTTTATCGTTAAGCAAAAGACAAATTAACTCAACACCAACCTATTAACTTAAAACCAGATTGTCACGATGAATTAATTCGTTATCATCCTGATAACCCAAAATATCGAAAATCTGGCTGCTGGGTTTGCCGATAATTTTGCGCGCCTCGTCGGCGTGGTAATTGATTAATCCGCGCGCGATTTCTTTTCCGTTCAGGTCTTCGCAAATTACCATGTCACCGCGGGTGAAATCGCCGCGCACTTCTTTTACCCCCACCGGCAAAATACTTTTGCCTTGCTCGCGCACTACGCGCGCTGCGCCATCATCCAACACAATGGTACCGCGGGTTTGCAATTGGCCGGATATCCAGCGCTTGCGCGCGGCTTGCGGTTGCTGTTCAGCCCACAAAAATGTACCGAGGTTTTCACCTGCGGCAATACGCAATAAGGCATCGTCGATGCGACCGCCAACAATGACTGTATCGGCCCCCGAACGCGCGGCAACGCGCGCAGCGCGCACTTTGGTAATCATTCCACCGCGCCCCAAAGCACCACCAGTGCCACCCGCCATTTGTTCGAGGCGGGTATCATCAGCAGCGATTTCGCTGAGTAATTGCGCATTGGGATTGGAACGAGGATCGCTGTCGTACATACCTTTTTGGTCGGTGAGAATGACCAATAAATCGGCTTCGATTAAGTTCGCAACGAGCGCACCAAGGGTATCGTTATCACCAAAACGGATTTCCTCGGTGGTCACTGTGTCATTTTCATTAATGACAGGCACTACATTAAATCCAATCAGTGTTTTCAATGTGGAACGTGCATTTAAATAGCGCTGGCGCGACGATAAATCGTCATGATCCAACAGCACTTGTGCGGTGAGCAAACCGTAGCGCTGAAATTCCACTTCGTAGGTTTGGATCAAACTCATTTGGCCGACAGCAGCAGCGGCTTGTAACTGATGGATTTCAGTGGGGCGAGCAGCCCAACCTAAGCGGCGCATACCAGCAGCGACTGCACCGGAAGACACAAGCACCAATTCAATTCCGCGTAAGCGGAGCTCAGCCATCTGCTTGACCCAGCCGGCAATTGCTACTGCATCCAGCCCTTTGCCATCATTGGTTAAAAGTGCGCTGCCGATTTTTACCACCCAGCGCTTGGCTTGGGGAATGATGTTTCTTTTGCTCATGAATAGGATGTGCTCAAGAAGAAATAAATGAAATTTTTATAAAAAAGTCGGGCTATCAATACAAAACGCCCGGAGCGGTGCCCGGGCGTGAGGTTACACTATTTTGCTGCTGGCGCTAATTGGCCGCGATCAATGATTCACGTAAATAACTTCTACGTCGTAATCGTCTTCATTGAAATTATCATCTTCTACATCGCCCCGTGCACGGCGCGCTTCGCGTTCAATTTCACGCAACTCTTCGATACGCTCGCGCGCCTCTTGTGCCATTTGGTTTTGCAACTCCGCTTCACGCTCGCGCGCTTCCGGATTGGTTTTTTCTTCTTCCCACACAGCTTCAAGGCTATCCATCAGCTTGCCGGTCAGCGGCACGGTGCCGTCGCGATTGAGTGCAGAAATACGGAATACCGGGCCAGTCCAATTCAACTCATCAATCACTGCCTGGCAGCGCGCTTCCACTTCATCGGGCGGCAGCAAGTCAATTTTGTTGAGCAGCAACCAGCGCTCACGTGTCGCGAGGGTCGGGCTGAATTTTTGCAATTCGTTGGCGATGACACGCACACTTTCGGCGGGATTGGACTCATCCACCGGCGCCATATCGACCATGTGCATCAAGTAACGGCAGCGGGTTAAATGCTTGAGGAAACGCACACCCAAGCCAGCCCCTTCTGCTGCACCTTCGATTACACCGGGAATATCAGCAATCACAAAACTGCGGTGTTGCTGCACTTTTACTACACCGAGATTAGGCACGAGCGTGGTAAACGGATAATCCGCCACTTTGGGTTTGGCTGAACTCACTGCGCGGATAAAACTGGATTTACCGGCATTAGGTAAACCGAGCATGCCCACATCGGCGAGCACTTTTAACTCCAGCTTCAAGTTACGCATTTCACCTTCCGTACCGGGCGAAGTTTTACGCGGGGTGCGGTTTGTACTGGTTTTAAAGCGGGTATTGCCCAGGCCATGGAATCCACCTTGGGCAACTTTTAATTTTTGACCGTGCTCGGTTAAATCGCCAAACACTTCTTCAGTATCAATATCAATAACAGTAGTGCCCACCGGCACAGGCAAAAACAAATCGGCACCCTTGGCGCCGGTGCAATCTTTACTGCCACCCTTCTCGCCATTTTCGGCGCGATATTTAGGTACAAAGCGATAATCAATCAGGGTATTCAAGTTTTCGTCGGCAACCAGAAAGACACTGCCGCCGTCACCGCCGTCACCGCCATCGGGACCGCCCTTGGAAATAAACTTCTCCCGCCGGAAGCTCATGAATCCGTTGCCACCCTTACCGGCTTCGACATGAATTGGGGCTTCATCAACAAATTTCACAGCGCACTCCAGAGGAATAAAAAATACAAAACAAAAAATAATTCAAACTTAAATATATCGTCGCTCCTGTGCATCCATGCACTCGCGACATACCATTCGTCCTGAATATAAAAAAGCCCTGACGGGGACGACAGGGCTTTTTTATTGTTCTTCATTTTTGCCCACTGCAAGCAGCAAGCTTGGCTAGTATTTTAGCGCAATATTAAGCAGCAGGAATGATGCTTACGTATTGACGGCCAAAAGCGCCTTTAATTTCGAACTTAACGGTACCGTCCACTTTCGCGAACAGAGTGTGGTCTTTACCCAGACCTACGTTTACGCCAGCGTGGAATTTGGTTCCGCGTTGACGAACAATAATGCTGCCACCAGAAATCAATTCACCGCCGTAAGCTTTAACACCAAGGCGTTTCGCTTCTGAATCGCGACCGTTACGAGAACTACCAACCCCTTTCTTGTGAGCCATTTTATAGCCTCCTCAATTAACCTTTGATAGCAGTGATTTTCACTTCGGTGAACCACTGACGATGACCTTGACGCTTCATGTGGTGCTTACGACGACGGAATTTGATGATCTTCACTTTGTCGGCACGGCCATGAGCAACCACTTCAGCAGTAACAGTTGCACCTTCAACAACAGGAGCGCCAATCTTGACGTCTGCGCCGTTGGCAACCAAGTACACTTTGTTGAATTCAACAACGCCACCAGTGGTGAAATCGATTTTTTCGAGTTTGAGGGTTTCACCCACAACTACGCGATGTTGCTTGCCACCGCTTTCAAAAATTGCATATGCGCTCATTCTTTGCTCCAAAAACAACGCTTGGACGACACGAAGTAGCCGGGCGACATGCCTTGGCGTTTGGGACTAGCGTCGTATACCTGATTTCAGGGGCGGCGATTGTATGCCAAATGGCCAATCAATCGCAAGCAAAAGCGACAATCACGCATTGAGCGAGTTAGGTGCCGACAACCAGCCAGCAACATTGCGGGCAGAGATGGGGCGGGATATCAAATAACCCTGCAAATAATCCACCCCCATGGCCACCAGAAGGTTGCGCTGCTGCTCGGTTTCGACCCCCTCAACCACAATGCGAAAACCCAAACCGCGCGCCATGCCGACAATCGCGAGCAGCAACTTGCGCGCGTCATGGTCGAGATCGGCGATAAAACTGCGGTCGATCTTGATGATATTGACCGGCAACCGTCGCAAATAGGCCAGCGATGAATAGCCCGTACCAAAGTCATCGATTGCTAAACTAACACCCAGTGCGCGAATCTGTTCAAGTACCGAGCACACCAGATCTATATCGTGGGAAAAAACGCTTTCGGTAATTTCAATTTCCAGTCGCTCGGGCGCCAACCCCGAGGACTTCAAAGCTGCGTTAACATCAGCCAACAGGTCGCCGCCCAAAATTTGATGGATGGAGACATTGACGCTAACCACAGCATCGCCCGACCACTGCGCTGCGGCCTTGCAAGCAGACATAAGTACCCAGCGCCCCAGCGGCACAATCAACCCGCTCTCTTCTGCAACAGGGATAAACAAGAGTGGCGAGATTGCCCCCAACTCAGGCTCATCCCAGCGCAACAGGGCTTCCATTTTGCGCGGGGCTGAGGTGCCGCAGGGCTCAATAGGCTGAAACACCAGCGATAACTCATCCGCCTCCAGCGCCGAATGCAGGGAGCGGCGCAAACGCTGGCGCTGCTGGATACCGACATCCAAAGCTAAATCGAATAGCTTTACGCCGCCAGTTCCCTGCTGGCGCAGACTGTGGCGAGCGATCGACGTTTGATAGAGAAGCTGCTCGGCATCGCGCGCCTCCCCGGGAAAAGCAGAAATTCCGATCATGACATCGATGCGCATAACCCCCGCGCCGGTTTCAATCGGCTGCTGCAAAACTCCGCGCAGCAGCGCCGCCTCATGCACCCATTTGCGCCCCTGTGTGCTCATGGTGACCGCAAACTCCGAGCCACCCCAGCGGGCAATCAGGCTGCCGCGTGGCATTGCACCTTTTAAGCGATCTGCCAGCACCAGCAATATCTGCTCGCTAACGACGGCCCCCTGCAACTCGATAACATCAAAACGCAGTACTTCAATCGCCAGCACGCCCAGACAGCTGTTATTGGCGCGCGCCATTTCGATTTGCTGGCGCAGCTCGCGCTCAAAAGAGCTGCGATTTAACAGCCCGGTAAGCGGATCAGATGACGCCACCCGCGCCAGCTCTTGCGCATAGCGCTCTTTCAGGGCGATTTCAAATTGCAGCGTCTCGATCTGCTCGGCAAGGCGCAGCTCCAAGTCATCTTTGGCCCGCGCCAGCTCATCGCGCTGACTGAGCGCAATAGCGATGCTGCGATCTTTATCGCGCGCTGCTGCAAACAGGTGAAGCGCACTATCGCGCGATACGCGTGCAAAACCTGATAGGCCAATAAAGAGTGCCAAGCTCAGCCCTGCCACAACCAAATCATCCATGGCGCCCGTCGTTGCAAACAACACCACTAGCGGGCCGATCAACAACGCCATAAATAGTCGACCAACCCAGGGCACCAACATGAGCACATTGATGCTGCCCGCCGCGATAGTCGCCATTACCAGTGCGATAACCAAACGCTGCGCAGCAGGTGCATCGTTAAAATAGGCAACCGAAAAGCTCGCCCAAACACCACCCGATACCAGTGCCCCCAACATAAATAGCCGGATCATCTGAGTATAGTTTTGATGCTGCTGCCGCAGGGATTGATGCCACCACCACAAACCACCAAGACGCAAAAGGCTAACCAGTTGCATACTCCCCCACCAAAGGAGTAATGACGACTGACTGGCCGCCTCTTGGAAATAAAGGGCCAAAGCCGAAGAAGCGACAAAGGTAAAAATCAATACATTCGGCAGTTGGCGATACATTGCAATTGCTTTTTCACACTGCAGTTGCTGCTCTACCTCTACCATGCCTTGCATTGTCGCCAAACTATTGCGCGCCATAACTGCGTCTCTCCCAAAAGGTTGCGCTCGTATTCCTTCTGCTATTTGTGTTCATAGCGCTAATGAATCCAGTTGTTTTGCTTTAACCACCGCTCAAGGGAGTCTGGCCAGCTTGATACACTGCCCTGCCCCTGAATCATCCCCACACCGTGAATTCCGGTTTGGTAAATATGTAACTCGGACTGTTTATTGTGTTTTTGCACTTCGGTAAAAAAGGTAAGGCTGTTGCCTACAGGCACAGCCTGATCATCGATACCATGCAGCATAAACACCGGCGGTACCTTATCCGTCACCTGAAATTGTAAGGAATTGTCATGCAGCTTTTTGGGATCGGGATTTTCGCCCAATAAGGCTTTGCGTGAACCCGCATGCGCATCGGGGCCGTAAAGGGCGATAACCGGATAGCCAAGAATCGCAAAATCAGGACGCGCACTGATAGCGCCGAGCGGGTCATCCAGTGCAAAGGTGAAATCGGAACGGGTGGCAACGCTCGCCGCCAGATGGCCGCCGGCCGAGAAACCAATCACTCCCACTTTGGCTGGATCAATTCCCCACTCACCTGCGTGTTTACGCACCTGGCGCACCGCGCGCAAGCCATCAAGTAAAGGGGCAGGAAAGCCGTACTCCTGCATCCGGTACTTGACCACAAAGGCCGCAACACCGCGCGCCGCAAACCACTTGGCGATATCGTGCCCCTCGTGGTTGATCGCCAACCGCACATAACCGCCGCCGGGAAAAATCACTACCGCCGTGCCATTGGCTTTATCGACAGCGGGCCAATAAGGGATCATCGCCGGATTATCCACCGCGTAAACACGCTGGTCTTTTATATGTTCGCGGTCGGGAATGACCAAGGGTTTTTCATCCCACAGATAAATAGGATCGACAGGCAATTCGCTCACAGGCTGGGCAGCTCCAAGGATTGGCAGACAGGACAATAAAATGCAGGCAAGCGCACTCAGCGTGCGCCTTGAGGATACATACATGGAGTTCTCTCATTAGTTCTTGTCAGTGATGATGCATCAAAGGACTGATATCAATGATCAGACAGACGAGAGCTTAACAAACTTGTCGTATAAATGGGATTATGCATCCATTAATGACGGAATTGGGACTCCTCATCCTCCCACCAATGATTCAGTTGCCACTCGACGCGGGTTGGATCAGCGGCGCGCAACAGCCAATCCCCAGTGATTAGTTCCAGCTCTGCAAGCCCGAGCTTCATATCGCTCCAAATACCTTGGGCATCCTCACGGATGTAGGCCTTGGCCAGATCAACCTCCTCACCCACCATCTGCTCAGCAGTGAGTTCGAGCTTAACCAGGTCGTCCACCTCATGCTTCAGCGCACCGAATGCACCGGTTTCTTCTTGGCTAAAAGGCAAATCCGGTTGGATAACGTGATAAGGGTTGTTGGCTACATTGTTGGCAAATTTGTTGGTCACATTGTCAGTCGGCTTCATGGCAAATAACTCCCGCTAGCGCTTCAAGATATTTATACCCACATAGGCAGTACAGCCTCTATAATCACCGCCTTTCGCAACTTTTTACCTTTAGTAAGTAAAAAATCCAACCTAAGTATAGGCCGTACAATCAATGCAAGAGCGCCCCATGCAAGAACAATACACTCCCGCCGAAGTTGAAGCCCAAGCCCAGCAGTACTGGGAAGAACACCAAAGCTTCAAGGTTATTGAAGATCGCAGCAAAGAAAAGTTCTATTGTCTGGCGATGTTTCCCTACCCGAGCGGCAAGCTACACATGGGGCATGTACGCAACTACACCATCACCGATGTAATCGCGCGCTACCAGCGGATGCAGGGTAAAAACGTATTGCATCCAATGGGTTGGGACGCCTTCGGCCTGCCGGCGGAAAACGCTGCACTCAAGCATCAAACCGCGCCTGCCAAATGGACTTACTCCAACACCGACCATATGCGCAGCCAATTAAAACAACTCGGCTTCGGTTTTGACTGGTCGCGCGAGCTGACCACCTGCAAGCCCGAATACTACAAATGGGAACAGTGGTTCTTTACCCGTCTTTACGAAAAAGGTCTGGTGTACAAGCGTATGGCGACCGTGAACTGGGACCCAGTTGACCACACTGTACTCGCGAACGAACAAGTCATCGACGGACGCGGTTGGCGCTCAGGCGCATTGGTTGAGCGCAAAGAGATTCCGCAGTGGTTTATCAAAATCACCGCCTACGCTGAAGAATTATTGGCCGATCTGGACAAACTGCCCAACTGGCCCGAGCAAGTCAAAACCATGCAGCGCAACTGGATCGGCAAAAGTCGCGGTCTGGATATGCATTTTGATCTCGCTGCACCTGTGGGTGAATTTACCGGCTTTGATATCTACACCACCCGCCCCGATACCATTATGGGCGTGACCTATGTGAGCCTCGCGGCCGAGCATCCTATCTCCAAACTTCTGGCAGAGAAGAACCCGGCGCTCGCGCAATTTATCGCTGAATGCAAAGTGCAGTCAGTGGCGGAAGCCGATATGGCGACCATGGAAAAACGCGGCATCGACACCGGCATTAAAGCGCTCCACCCGATTACTGGAGAACCGGTGTCGGTGTGGATCGCCAACTACGTATTGATGGATTACGGCTCAGGCGCGGTAATGGCCGTGCCCGCGCACGACCAACGCGATTATGAATTTGCGAAGAAGTACGATCTGCCAATCTCTCAAGTGATTGCCCCGCAAAATGGCGAAGCCATCGACTTGAGCAAAGCGGCCTTCACCGAAAAAGGTGTGCTGGTGAACTCGGGCGAATACGATGGACTGGACTTTAACGCCGCCTTCGATGCCATCGCCAGCACCCTGGAAATGGCTAACAAAGGCCAGGTGAAAACCAACTATCGCCTGCGCGACTGGGGTGTATCCCGCCAGCGTTACTGGGGCGCGCCTATCCCCATGTTCAACTTGCCCGACGGCGGCGAAATTCCCGTACCGGCACACAAACTGCCGGTATTGCTGCCGGAAGATGTCGTAATGAACGGCGTTCACTCGCCCATCAAAGCCGATCCAGAGTGGCGCAAAGCCGAATTGGATGGCCAAGCCGTTGAGCGCGAAACCGATACCTTCGATACCTTTATGGAATCCAGCTGGTACTACGCGCGCTACACCTGCCCGAACTTTGAAGGTGGCATGCTCGACAAAGCCGCCGCCGATTACTGGCTGCCGGTAGACCAATACGTAGGCGGCATCGAACACGCCATCCTCCACCTGCTCTACTCGCGCTTCTTCCACAAGTTAATGCGTGATGAAGGTTTGGTGAGCTGCGACGAACCCTTCGAACGCTTGCTCTGCCAGGGGATGGTGTTGAAAGACGGCACCAAGATGAGCAAATCCAAAGGCAACACCGTTGACCCGGAAGAACTGATCAACCAATACGGCGCCGATACCGTGCGCCTGTTTTCCATGTTTGCCGCTCCACCAGAGCAGAGCATGGAATGGAGCGATTCCGGTGTTGAAGGCGCCAACCGCTTCTTGCGCCGCTTGTGGAAAGCAGTTGAAGGCCACATCAATGCCGGCACACCGGGCAAGCTTGATGTGAGTGCACTCCCGCAAGCGCAAAAAGATTTGCGCAGAAAGACGCACGAAACCATCCAGAAAGTCAGCGATGATTACGGCCGTCGCCAAACATTTAATACCGCAATTGCTGCAACAATGGAGTTGCTCAACGAGACCAGCAAGCTAGCTGACCGCGCCAATCCACTTGGACTAGCGGTTGAACGCGAAGCGCTGGAAGCGGCGATTTTGTTGCTCGCACCCATAGTGCCGCACATAAGCCATTCACTCTGGCAAGCGCTCGGCCACAAGAATATTCCACTCAATGAGAAGTGGCCGACCCTTGATGAAAGCGCACTGACTCGCTCAACCGTTGAAGTGGTTATTCAAGTGAATGGCAAACTGCGCGGCAAATTGGATGTCGCCATTGATGCGCCGAAAGAACAGCTTGAAGCCGATGCACTTGCACAAGAAAACGTGCAGCGCTTCCTTGAAGGTATCACCGTGCGCAAAGTGATTGTGATCCCTAACAAGCTGGTCAACATTGTTGCCAATTGATCATCAACGGCGGATTACTGTGCGAACCCGCCCTACGGATTTATTTATGAAAAAAATTATCGTCAGCTTATTAGTTCTCACACTGACCGCTTGCGGCTGGCATTTGCGCGGCTCGGCAGCCGGTGAAGATAAGCTGGCGATGACCACTCCACTGGATTTGGTGATAGTCACCAAAGATGATCACAGCCCACTGATTAACACGTTGCGCCAAGCACTGCGCAGCTACAAAATCAATGAAGTAACTGCAGCCAACGCAACCTCACTCACGCTCAATTTGAATCGCGAAGTGATGGATAAACGCACCGCCGGCGTCGGTAGCGATGCACTCACCAGTGCCTATGAAATTATCCTGCGCGTGGATTACAGTATCAGCAATGCCAGCGGTGTTATCACCCCGCTCGACACCAGCGCGCGCACCTCGCGCACCTATAACTACAACGTCAACAATGCCAACAGCGCAGCGCAGGAAGAAGAATTAGTTCTGCGTGAAATGCGTCGTGAACTGGCCAATACCATTTTGCGCCGCATCAAAAATCTCAGCGCAAAAGCAACCTCCACTCCAACACCCACGGCGCAATAACATGCCCAAGTTGCGCGCTGAACAATTAGGGGCTGCGCTCACCAAGCAATTGGCACCGATTTATTTGGTGTCGGGTGATGAACCTTTATTGATTCAAGAGTGCTGCGACCAGATCCGCGCCGCCGCACGCAAAAATGGTTTTAGTGAGCGCGAGCTGTATCACATAGATACCAGTTTTGATTGGGGCCAATTGCTTGCCTCTGCCAACAGCCTCTCACTTTTCGCCGAGAAAAAAATTATCGAAGTGCGTATGCCCTCAGGTAAACCGGGCGACAAAGGCGGCAAGGCGCTACAAGAATATGCGCAATCCCCCGCCCCCGATAATTTGTTATTAATCGTCACCGAAAAACTCGACGGCGCTACGCAAAAAAGTAAATGGTTTAAAGCGATTGAAGATGCCGGCCAACATATCCAGATTTGGCCAGTCACACCGGCACAATTACCGCGCTGGATTGGCGTGCGCCTACAGCAATCCGGTTTGCACGCCGACAGCGATGCGATCGATTTACTCGCCTCGCGCATTGAAGGCAATTTGCTCGCTGCCGCGCAGGAAATTGAAAAATTAAAACTGCTCACTACTGACAATCGCATTAGCTATGAAATGATGGCATCAGTCGTCGCTGATAGTGCACGTTACGATGTCTTCGGCCTTACCGACAAAGCCCTGCATGGCGATGCCCGCGCCGCTGTGCGCACGCTGCAAGGGTTAAAAACCGAAGGCACTGAACCGATCAATATCCTCTGGGCAGTCACACGCGAAATTCGCGCGCTAGTGCAAATCTCGCAGGCGGTTGCACAGGGTAAACATTTTGAATGGGCGGCAAAACAAGCGGGGGTGTGGGATAAACGCCAGCCGTTAATCCAGGCAGCACTGCGCCGTTTAAAGCCGGCACAGCTACAACAGCTATTGCGCAAAGCCAATGGAATAGACAAGGCCGTAAAAGGCATGCGCAACGCCGAACCCTGGGATGAATTACTCGATTTGATTCTAAACATCGCTGGTGTGCAAAGTTTGAATGCGCACAACGAGCGGCTAAGCTTAAAAAGTTAGCATCTGAAAAACTAAAAATATAAGCGCATTTTCGTGCATGAAATAAAAGTACAAAAAAACACACGGCCTGCAATACCGCGCTGCCAATAATCATTTCTCTAACGTGATTACTAATGGCAGATATTTTTCAACCACTATTGAGCAGGAATAGTCACAATGAAATTGCATCAAAAAAATCTAGCGCAACTCTGTGTCGGCATCGGACTTACACTCTTGTGCCAATTAAGTGGCGCCCTATCACCTACACCACCCTCTGGCATAACACCAACCAAACGAACTGTCGAATACGACTGGATGTCTGTTTCGGCGTGGGACAAGATGCACGCCGAAGATGTAGTGGTTGCGCAATACGATCAAGTCGATGTGCTTTTTGTTGGCGACTCAATTACAGCCGGCTGGGACTGGTCAATCTGGGAGAAAAATTTTAAGCCACTGAAAGCGGCCAACTTTGCTATAGGTGGCGACCACACCGGCAATCTGCTCTGGCGCTTGCAACATGGTGCTATCGGCAACATCCAGCCGAAATTGATTGTGGCCTTAATCGGCGTTAACAATGTCGGCGCATTGCAAGAAACACCTGAGCAAGCTGCCGCAGGTGTAACCAAAGTGGTTCAACAACTCCAACTGGCCTGGCCGAACAGCAAAATATTATTAAATGCGGTATTTCCGTTTGATCAGGCGCCCAGTTCGGATAATCGCCGCAAGGTCAAAAAGCTCAACCAGATTATTTCCAAACTGGGCGACAACAAAATGATTTTCTTTAAGGATTACGGCCCATTGTTGCTGCAAAAAGATGGCAATATTTCGCCCGACATAATGGCTGACTACCTGCACCCGACCCCCAAAGGCTATCAAGTTTGGGCCAATGCAATGACACCGGATATCAACGCATTATTGCAATAAATGTTCATGGCGCTGGGCAAATTGCCCAGCCTACCCAACAAATTATTACAGCAAGGTAGCCATCATGAAACTTCTTCCGATTTCCATCGCTCTTTTTTTTTCCACTATTTTATTATCTGGCTGCACCAACGCCCCGCAAAAACACAACGACGTTATGATTACCATTCCCGCCGCCAACACCGAAATTGCCACTATGGGACGCACCCACATCAACAGCGATAAAAGCCTGCTGCTGGGTTTCCCCGGCGTCAGCGTTAAAACCGATGTTGTGGGGAAATCCCTGACCGCCGATTTGCAGAGTTCGACTGGCAGCTCATGGGTCGACGTAATTGTCGACAATGGTTCACCGACTACCATCAAGATTACCAACCAACCGCAAACTGTCGAATTATTCAGGTTTACGGAGGATGCCAAACATTCTGTGGAAATTATTCACCGCACTGAAAATTGGCAAGGCCAGGTCGAGCTCAAACAATTCACGCTCACAGGCGAGAAATTTTTATCCGCGCCGCTACTACCTAAGCGCAAAATGCTGGTGCTGGGCGATTCCGTTACTTGTGGCGAAGCGATTGACCGCGTAACAGGCGAAGAAAAAAATAGCCGTTGGTGGAATGCGCGCGAATCCTACGGCATGCTTACTGGCAAAACACTCAATGCGCAGGTGAATCTGGTGTGTTGGGGCGGGCGCGGTTTGGTACGCAGCTGGAATGGAAAAACCGATGACGCAAACCTGACAGATTTTTATGAGTTTGCAGTGGGCGATAACGACCCGATAATGAAATGGGATCACACGCAGTATCAACCGGATTTAATTGTCAGTGCCATAGGCACCAACGATTTCAGCCAAGGCATTCCCGAACGCGAAGCCTATGTGACCGCCTATGTAAAATTAATCAATAAATTGCTCGCGAATCATCCGCAGGCGCATGTCGCGCTGACGGAAGGAGCCATTCTCAATGGCGATAAAAAAGCAGCATTAATCGATTATATCCGCGAGGCGATCTCACGCGTGAACGACTCGCGCGTGCATCAAGTTACCTCTAACCACTATCCTGGCGATACGCAGGATGCGCACCCTACCAAAGAACAACATGCGGCAATGGCTAAAGATTTGGTACCACAATTGAAAGCATTGATGGATTGGTAATTCGATAGATAAAAATCCCAAAGGCTCTGGATTAGAGCCTTTGCCCCCCCAATTTACTCCACAGAAAAAAGCACTCGACTTATAGTCACAAAGAACATTTGTGTGCTATGTTTCATTTACTGCAGAAATACAAGTATGCAGGCTTTTAAAAAAGCAATAATTTAAATAAAAATCAATTAGTTATATTTTTTAGCAATCAAATATCCAGCAACACTAACAATAACGCGTTACCGATACTGCCTACCCGGGCAGATACGTTACCCTCAGGAGTTTTAACATGCTAAAACATCTTCCATTAATTATTACACTGGCGGCCTCTTTGACTGCTTGTGGTGGTAGTGACAACAAGAAATCCAGCAGCAGCTCCTCCGTTGCGCTAAGCTCCAGCTCGCCTGCGGCGTCAAGTACTCCTGCAGCCTCAAGCACACCGGCATCCTCTACTCCAGCATCAAGTACGCCCGCATCATCTACACCGGCATCAAGTACTCCTGCGTCATCTGAGCCGGCGTCAAGTATGCCTGCCTCCTCTACTCCCGCCGCCTCATCAGAACCCGCATCGAGTTCAGTATCCAGCAGCTCCAGCTCTGCCGCGGCGACCAAGCTCAGTGTCGATTTTGAGAGCGATACCGCTGGTGCTACCTATGAAGGCGCTAGCTGGAATCCGGGAGAACTAACCGCAACAGTCGTTACCATTGCCTCAGTCACCGGACTCCCGGCTAACGGCAGCTCAGTGAACGTGCTAAAAGTAGTCGTAGGTAATTACAATGCAGTGCCTATCATGGAAGTTAGTTTGCCAGAAGGAAAAACCCTGGCAGACTACAACGTGAAATTAGACGCTTACTTCCCCAGAAATACACTCGGATTGACTAATGGAGAAGCCAACTACTACAAGGACTTTATTTTCCTTGCTGGCACCAGTATCACTAGTGGTGCAGGCGACACCAACCCGGCATACCACTCCAAAATTGGCACTATTTGGGATGACATTGATGTGTGGAAAACCTACACCTTGACCGTAGATCCAACCAAAGGAGCTGCGCTTACAGGTACCATCAAAATTGGCATGGGACTCAATCGTCCAGCAGGAACGAACGATGGATACTATTTTGACAACGTTCGCCTAGAGCCTAAATAGTATTAATCGATTGCTTGATATCAAAAGAAAAAAGGGCGCGAAATTCGCGCCCTTTTTTATTGTCAACCTATGCACAAATTATTTCCCGGGACCAAATGGCTTCAGCATCAAAATTAATTTTGGCAACAAAGTTAGCGACCCAACAATCGCCATAAACATAGCAAATGCAGTGAGCACACCGAAATAAATCGAAGGGATAAATTGCGATAGCATCAAAATGGAGAAGCCCACAATAATAGTGACTGAGGTGTAATACATGGCGCGGCCAATCGATGCGTGTGAGCGATGCATCGCCTCAACATAATTTTGGTCATGCGCAAACTCGATCCGGTAACGATAGAAGTACTGGATCGCTTGATCAACCCCGACGCCTACCACAATCGCCGCAATAGTTGTTGTCATCATATCAAGCGGAATGCCCACTAAGCCCATTGCACCCAATACAGTTCCCGCCGCCAGGATATTGGGTAGTATTGAAATCAACGCAATTTTAAATGAGCGGAACAAACCGATAATCATCAGCATGATTGACACAAACACCACGCCGATCGTTGCAATTTGCGATGCAAACAAACTCTGCAACATATTGTTATAGAGCACCAACATGCCGGTGAAATTCACCTGCTCCGGTTTAAGACCAACATCCTTTAACGCATACTGGCGAATTTTTTCCACCAGTTCGGCACGTTTCAAGTCCGGCGTGGTTTCAATAACACGCAGGGTGATGCGGGTTTGCTGTACATCATCAACAAGGTAGGGGGTAATCAAAAAGTTTTTGATATCGTCGGAGAGCATGTTGCGCAGCACATTCAATTCAAAGTCGTTCAACTTGCCTTTGTTGATGTCATGCGCTAACTGGTAAACGGTCGCGAGCGATTGAACTTTGCCCACTTCCGGCAGCGATTCCAAATAATTGTGTAATTGTTTGATTTGATCCAACCCGGCGACACTAAACCAATAACTTGGTGCGGTAGTGGGAGTGCTGGCATCATCGGCAAAAGCATCTTCATCGCCCGCTTCGGCAAAGGGATCTTCTTCGTCGGCAGACTCATCAACACCAGCAGCATCGCCACCATCTTCAGCGAAAGGATCTTCTTCATCGCTCGCATCGGCTTCAACAATATCGATAGTGTTTTTATCGGCATCAAGAATAATATCGAGTGTGACTGTGCCGCCGAGTTGGCGATCAATTACGCTCAAACCCTGATGGATTTCGCTGTCACTTTTAAAATAATCGACAAAGCGGTTTTCCACTTCCAACCGGGTGATGCCCCACGCACTGATAAGCACCGTAATCAGCGCGAGCAATAAAATTTTGCCACCGTGAAATTCTGCCAGCTTGGAAAAACGAACTGTGAGCGCTGCGGAATTATCACCGCGATCTTTGGGCTCGCCTTTCGGAAGAATCATCAAACCTGCAGGCAACACCACAAACACTAAAATAAAACCCACCACCAATCCAATGGTCATCATCCAGCCAAAATCAATTACCGGGCGAATACCGCTCATCACCAGCGACATAAATGCCACAATCGTGGTCAATGCCGAATACAGACAGGGCACCGCCATATCGCGCACAGTTTGCAGAACTATATCGGCTTGATCCATATCGGGATCAATCGCATGGATTTCGCGATAGCGCACCACGACATAAATGGTGAATGCAAATACCATGATTAATAACAGCGCAACAAAATTGGATGAGATGACCGTGAGCCGCCAATCAATCCAACTCAGCCAACCGAGCATCAAGGTCACTGACATCAAGCAGGTTGCGAGCGGCAGCACCACAAACCGCCACTGACGGAATAAAAATGCCAGCATAAAAATAATGAACGCAACCAATGCGCCGCCGAATACCACCAGATCACTTTTGATATAGGCAATCATATCGGTGGTGATCATGCTTACGCCGCCAAGAAAAATTTGCGCGCGATCCTGATATCTAGCAACTATGCCGCGCACAATTTCCACGCGCGCCGCGTCCTGTGCGGCAGTTGCAGTGCGGTAATCCAAAAACTCAGCCGATACCTGCGCCAATTCTTTTTCTTCGCTTTCACTCAAACCTTCCTTGTCACGTTTCATGCGCAGCGCGTCGCGATGGCGCGCCATTTGGATATATTGATTGTTCACTTTTAGGTTGAGCAAAATCGCCGATGTCGTCCCATCGGGACTCAGCAACATATCGCGGTAAATCGGGCTGGTTAAAAATTCCTGCTTGACCATCGAACGATCGACACCCGGTGTAAGCAAGGTACGCGTCGATTCCTTTTGTTCCGCCAATGGGCGCATTGGGCTGTATAGCAGCGGTACATCGATCATGGAATAGACGCTTGCCACACCATCAACACTCGCCAGTTCATCGCGCAATTGTTTAAGCGTATTAATCGACTCATCGGAAAACATATCGGCTTTAGGTGCATAAGTGAGCACCAGAAAATCACCGCTTTGGTAACGCTTGGAAACCTCACGCAGATAATCGATAGAAGTATCGTGCTCCAGGGTGAGTGAGTCAGCGGACGCGTCCAATTTGAAATTAGTCATGCCAAACGCAGCAACTATGGTGAGCAACACCAGCGTCGTCAGTACATGATAGGGACGGTTGATAACAAGCGCGCGATAAATTCGGTTGAGCGACAGATAAAAACGTGAAAGTGTCTGCATGAAAAAATCCGGTTGGTGAAATTTCCCTGAGCGACAGGATGTTAAGAGGGACGAGCCAGTTGTCTATCAGCCAGCAGGGTGGCGCCATTATGCCAGCCACCCCCATTTAAAACAGTAAAAAGGCCATCAACTCAGGGCGCCTGAAACGATTTGTTACAAAAGTCAGTCTGCCTTTTTCGTGTGTCCATCACTGTGACCAAGCGAGCGCTCGGGGCAGAGTAGATCGCGCACCCGCTGTTTTAGTTCCTTCGCCTCCGGAAAACCACCGTCGCTAACCCGGTCCCAGATCAACTGGCCGTTGAGCCACACATGGAATATTCCACCGGTACTAGGATGTAGCGCCACCTCGTCCAGCTCGCCATCAAAGGTGCTCAATAACTCCTGCGCCAGCCACGCTGAACGCAGCATCCACCGGCACATATTGCAGTAGTGAATAACCACTCTATTTTTTGGTTGGGGGGGAGCATGAGGAGTTACGTACTCAGGAATATCAGCCATTTGATTGCCCTTTAGGGTATGAGTTAATAGAATTCGATGATAAGGTCATTCAGATCACAGGATCGGCGTCAAAATCCGCAGTTTCAGGGTAGATAGCAGCACAAATAATGATTCAGACGACAAAATACGGAATCTGCCATGCTCAAACTCCATTTTAAGGATAATCGACGCCCGCCCGTGTGGGTCGTCGAAAAACTCTTCTCTATCGGTAGAGCAGCAGACAACCACTTAATCATCGACGAAGACGGTGTAGACCCACTGCACGCCAAGGTCATTCAGGAAAATACCAAATACTTTCTCAAAGATAACAACAGCACCAGCGGCTGTTTCATCAATGGCCAGCGCATCACCCAAAAAGAAATCCTGCCTGGCGATATTATCAAAATCGGCAACAGCGACATTATCGTACTCGATCCTCGCAGCCTGCCCGATAAAGCCAAAGACACCTACAGCGCCCCCTGGCGGCTCGTCTCCGATAGCAGTTGGCTGGCGGGAAAGCATTTTATATTGCTGCCTGAGCGCAGCACGGTGATAGGGCGCGGCAACCAGTGCGATATTGTAATCCCCGGCACCCATTTATCGCGCCGCCACACCGAAATCAGCATCGAAGGCAACCATCTGCGCATTAAAGACCTCGGCTCCGCCAACGGCACCTTCCTCAATGAATTGCGTATCGACAATGCCACCGCCAACAATGGCGACCGCTTACGCCTGGATGTCTACACTTTCCGCATAGTCGCACCCGACCTCGAAGACAACAAAACCCGCATCCGCAAACCGATCGATGAGCTGAGCAAACCAGTTGAGCGCAAACTACCCAGCAGCGAACCCAAGCGCTGGAAAACCCGCCCCACTTCGCCCGGCAACCGCATCGAACCCAGCCTGAGCAACGGCCGCCGCAACGCATGGCTGGCACTGATCGCCGCTACCCTGGTGGTCACCGCTATCGTCGCCTTTTTGTTGTGGTAGAATCCGCCGCCTATTAGCTCAAAGAATTCTTGCTCCACCCGGTGCAGCAGATTAACCCGTTTCAATTCATTAATTTTCAATCAATAGACTTCAGGAACGCATCATGAGTTTTGAACTTGTCCCTGCGGGCAAAAGCCTGCCCGATGACTTTAACGTAGTTATCGAAATCCCCATGAATTCCGGTATCAAGTACGAGATCGACAAAGACAGCAATGCGCTGTTCGTTGACCGTCTGGTGAGCACTGCTATGTACTACCCTTGCAACTACGGCTACATCCCCAACACCCTGTGTGGCGATGGCGATGCTGCAGACGTACTCGTAGTATTCCCGCAGCCAGTGCAAGCCGGTTCTGTGATTCGCTGCCGTCCGCTGGGCGTGCTGAAGATGACCGACGAAGCTGGTGAAGATGCGAAAATCGTAGCGGTACCGCACGACAAACTGACTACTATCTACAGCGAAGTAAAAACCCTGCAAGATTTACCCGCAATCACTCTCAAGCAAATCGAACACTTCTTTGAGCACTACAAAGACCTGGAAAAAGGCAAGTGGGTAAAAGTCGCTGGCTGGGGTGATCTGGAAGAAGCGCGCGCAGAAATCCTGAAAGCCGCAGAAACCTACAAAGCGGGCAAATAATTGCGCGCGAACACCGTAAAAAAATGCATTACCGCAGCAATAAAAATTAATTGTTAAAAAATAGCGATTTAACATCGCAATAAAAAAAGTAACACCCAATAAAGCAGCATCAACCGCTTGATCAGGTGAGAGAGATCGCAGAGGCCACTTTCAGAAAAAGTGGCCTCTGTTTCCAAAGCGGAGTAACAATCAAGGCATGGATTACGCCGACTAAAATAAAACCAGTGGCAGTGAGTAACGCAAACCAATACCTGAAACAACACACACGAGCAGGTCGCCGTTACCACAAAAACACAACAGCAAGAAAAAACACAAGGTACTGACCATGAGTTCTGATTCTGCGATTGATTCCGCCTCTGTTATAACGCCGACCGCCAAAACTAAACATCCCTTGCTCTGGGTGCCAACCGGTTATTTTACGATGGCGCTGACTTACAACATTCTTACCGCAGCCGCCGTAATTATGTTCAGCAATCTCGGAATGAGTAATGCTGAGGCAGCAGGTTATGCCAGCGCCCTCGGTTTGGCATATACAATAAAACCACTGTTCGCTGCATTTTTGGAGATGTATAAAACCAAAAAGTTTTTTGTACTCGCCAGCCAAATCATACAAGGTATAGGATTTATCGGTGTTGCCCTGGCACTGAATCTTCCCAGTTTTTTTCTTCCCATGATTGTATTGTTCTGGGTAATTTCTTTTATCGGCTCAGTACAGGACATCACCAGCGACGGGGTTTATGTCACCTCTATGGACAGCAAACAGCAAGCGCAGTATTGCGGCGTGCAAAGCTTAAGCTGGAACCTTGGAAAACTGGCAATTACCGGCGGCTTAATTATTTTGACCGGTTTTTTACATGAAAATGTTTTTGGTCACGATCCCTTGGTAAATGGCACTGACTGGACTCAATCCTGGCAAATTGCCTTCGCGTTATTGGGTGCCGTTATGCTGGCAATGGCAGCTTGGCACTGGAAATTTATGCCCGATGGCTCGCGCTCTGAAAATACCCCCACAAGTGTGAAAGAAGCAAGTGCAACTCTGCTTGATGCATTCATCACCTTCTTCCAGAAAAAAGGAATTTGGATGATGATTGGTTTCGCACTCTTGTTCCGTCTCAGCTATGGTTTTTTGTTGGCACCCAGCATGTTGTTTATGAAAGACTCAATGGAAAATGGAGGACTTTCATTAACCAATCAGGAATTTGGACTTATCTATTCCGTCTTTGGCCTGATAGCCATGATCATTGGTTCTTTAATCGGCGGATTTTATGTTGCCAAAAAAGGACTGAAAAAGGCACTCTTCCCTCTTTGCTGCGCGATTAATATTCCCAATGTCACATTTTTACTGCTTTCCGTTATCCAACCGGAAAGCTACGCATTGATAGCTACCGGCGTCATAGTTGAGCAGTTCTTTTTTGGTATTGGCTCTGTGGGCTTTATGATTTATTTGATGCAGCAGCTCGCTCCCGGCAAATACACGACAGCGCATTATGCATTCGGCACAGCGCTAATGGGATTGTGCATGATGCTCACCGGTATGGTGAGTGGAGTATTGCAGGAAGCGATGGGTTATACCGGTTATTTTATTTTTGTGATGGTAGCAACTATTCCATCTTTTCTGATTTGCTGGCTCGCACCCTTCCATCAAAAACACGACTAAGATGCCATCAACAAACAAAACCCGGCTCATGGCCGGGTTTTGTTTTTTCGATAACCTGCTTTTATTAATGCTGCGCGTGATGATCAAAACTCGCCGAGTAGCGTTCAATCCACTCCAGTGCCGCCTCCTCGCTACTCAACTGCCGACCCTTTAACGCCAGGCGCTGGCGATAATCCTCAATTTGGCACACCTGCTCCACCATGCGCGTACGGAAAAACTCATCGTCGCTGGTAAAGCGCACACCCACCTCATATTTCGTCGATGACTGCTCGCGGCGCCACACGATTACACCGCGTCCGTGATAATCCGGTTTGGTGACCGGAATATCAAATTCGACCAGGGTGCCAACTTTTACCGGCTTATCGGTGATGAAACATAAGCCACCCGCGCTCAAATTGCGCACCCGAACGCGCGAGTCTTCGTCGCCGCCGGCGCAGACTTGAATGGGAATCGATGTGGGGTGGCGGATATAAGTGCGCATAACAATGACTCGCAGCAGATGAACTGGATCAACACGTGACAAGTAGGAGTACTTAAAAGTGTAATCCAGCAATCTCGTCTGGAACGGAAGCAATTGTTATGAAGAGGCCATACATTTAGAACGAACTATTTCGTTAGTACGGACTTTAGAATGTAAGCGACGTATTATTCGGACGCAGGCTCCATTGCATCAACGGCACTGCCACGCATCTTGAATTGTAAGCCCTTTAAAAAATTACGCAGTACTTGTGTCTGGCACTCACGATAATTGTTGTGCCCAGGCTTACGGAAAAATGCACTCAACTCGTGTTTACTCAGGGGAAAACCAGCCAGTTCCATCACTTCCAGAATTTGCTCATCTTTAAAATCCAACGCGATTTTTAATTTGCGCAGGATAATATTGTTATTGAGTCTTTTTTCTGGCTCGGGCTGCTCGCCCTCGCGCTTGCCACGTTTTTTATTGATCAGGCCATTCAAAAAGATAGCCAACTGCACGTCGCGCAACTCTTTGTAGTCGGGTTTATCATCCGCTTTCAACCAATCGCTCACCAGCTCGCGCGATGCATTGAAACCACCTGATGCAAACAGCGCCATCATTTGCGCATCGCCAAAATCAAAAATAAAACGCAGGCGGCGGAGAATATCATTGTTGGTCATAAGCAAATCCTGAACCTAAAAAAGCCGGGCACTATAGCAGTATTTATTCGTCACACCCAATTTGCATAAATACGCCCGTTTTCAGCAGTAAACTGTATATAGTCAAAAATTCAACTATCCTCGTTTTGGCGCAGAAAACGATCTTAGCAGGTCGTTGCAAACGGATGCGCAGCTCCATAAAGTTTTGGGGCTTTTTAAATAATAGTCAGGATAGGAAATCACCCAATGAACCTCAGCCATGCGTATCTGGATCGCATTATTGCCCGCTTGTCGCAAGTGGCAGAGGTTTCCTATCGCCGGATTTTCAATGGTGTCGGCATTTATTATCGCGGCGTGCAGTTTGCCATTGTGATCAACGACCACCTCTATTTCCGCGCCGATGAACACTCGCGCGCGCTTTACCAGCAAAAAGGCATGGCCGCGTTCCAGCCGCGCGCGGCAATTAATGTGGAATCCTCCTTCTTCCAACTGCCCAATGAAGTGCTCGACCAACCAGCCGAATTGAAACACTGGCTGCGTATCGCGGTGGAAGCGGCGCAAATTGGCGACTTCCGCGACGACGAAACCTGCCTCGATACACCCATCCGCCACCTGCATGCACGCGCGTGATTAGGTATTTCTACCTGCCCGGGATTGCGCGCAAATTATCAAAGCTGGGCTAGGCTAAAAGGATAATCGTTAGAGGGATGACCTATGGGCATTCGTATTCTGGTGGTGGACGATGCCACCTTTATCCGCGATATGATCAAAAAACAACTGCGCGATAAAATTCCCGGCGTGGAAGTATTTGATGCTCCCGATGGCGCACGGGCATTGGCGCAACTCAAAGGCCAGGCGGTCGACCTGATTCTCTCCGATTGGGAAATGCCCAATATGACCGGCGCCGAATTGCTCACCGCCGTACGCGCCATGCCCCACGACGGCACTATTCCCTTCGTGATGATTTCCAGCCGCGGCGACCGCAACCATATCGTCAAGGCGATCGAACTGGGCGTATCCGATTATTTAACCAAACCGTTTTCGGCTGAAGAGCTGCTGAAAAAAGTCTTCAAGCAATTGAAACTTGCCGGTAAATCACCCACGCAAGCGGTGCGTACCGCCAGCACCCAAGGGATTGCCTTTGCCTCGGTGGATGTATTGACCGGCAGTGGAGGTGGCACACCTAAAGCGGTTGCCCCCAAACCCATTAATCCCTTCGCCAATAACAGCGCTGGCGCATTGGGCGCAAAACCGGCAGCGCCCTCAGCCCCCGTCATTAAAGCAGTAGAAACTCCCAAGGCCGCCAAAGGCAAGGCGCAATTGCGCTTTTCTAACAACCGCACTTTTGCTTGTGTTATTCGCGAGATGTCATTGCAACTGATGAGCTGTTTAATGCAGCGGACAGATGATCTGCCCACGGTGTTTGAGCAGGCCGTCGTCGATATTGAAACTGGTGACGGCAGCAACCTCGCGCGCGTCAACGGCTATGTCCACAGCATCCAGGCGGGCGAGAACCGTCCCGATACCAGCGTAGTTAAAATCGTTATCCGCTTTGTCGATAACGATGCGGAAAAATTCGAAACACTGTCCAAATACATCGCCCAAATGTAAACCTGCAAAGCACGGCTCGCTGGCTATACTCAGTCCATGCCTCCATCAATGTTGATGTCCAGCCACTAGCGGATTTTCAGGTTGCCTTTCCCATGATGTTTGAAAATCGCATTTTCCCGCCACTACTAGCGCTCTTGCTAGTGTGTGTTGCACCACTCGCAAGCGCTGATGCAGAGCATCGCCTCTCTGGCTTTGCCACCCTGGGTATCGCGATGAGCGATAACCCCAAGCTTGTGTTCAGACGCGACATCACCAAAGATGACGGCGCCTACAAGCATAGCGGCAGCTGGAAAAGCGACTCCCTGCTCGGCCTGCAATGGCAGGGAGATTGGTCACCCGAATGGGGTACCATGGTGCAGCTGGTGGCGAAAGACCGCTTTAATAACAGCCTCGCCAATTCCATCGAGTGGGCATTTGTCCGCTATCGTCCCACCGATGGCCTGGATCTGCGCTTGGGGCG
Source organism: Cellvibrio fibrivorans (assembly GCF_031457055.1). Classification (NCBI taxonomy): domain Bacteria; kingdom Pseudomonadati; phylum Pseudomonadota; class Gammaproteobacteria; order Cellvibrionales; family Cellvibrionaceae; genus Cellvibrio; species Cellvibrio fibrivorans. The sequence continues at coordinate 103,749 of NZ_JAVDVX010000006.1, forward strand.
CTTGGGCGCCGATGTGTTTATGCTCTCTGAGTATCGGCAAGTCGGTTATGCCATCCCTTGGGTACGCCCGCCCCATGACCTTTACGGCCTTGCCTCCCTCTATCATTTTGACGGTGCAGACGTTACCAAGCGCATTGAACTGGGCGATGCCGCACTCAATATCAAAGCGTTTTACGGCAACTCGGATGAGGAATATCCCACCGGTTTCAATAACGACCAAGGCATTCACGTGGAGTTCGATCTCTATGGTGCCAGCACTAGCATGGAATGGAATTACTGGAAGCTGCGCTACACCTACGCCAAAGTGAAAGTCAAAAGTGACCACGCCAAACCCCTGCGCGAGGGATTAGCACAAGTGGCTTCGATATGGCCGCCCGCCACGCTTTTTATGTCCGAACTGGAAACCCTTGATAAAAGTTTTGATTACAACCAGATAGGTGTGAACTACGACAACAACGACTGGTGGTTTCAAGGTGAGTTTTTGCAATTGGGGTCGGAGCTGGCACTGGTTGCCAGCGGCAAACACGCCTATGCCAGTCTGGGCAAGCGCTTTGGTAGCCTGAGCATTTACGGTTTGGCCGGTTATGCGGAACCCAAAAACCCATCGGTTTACGTACCTTATCCCTCCATTGTGCTGCCTGAGCCCTTTCAATCCCAATTGGATTACCTGGTTGCTGCCACCGAGCGCACCCTGAATGGTGTGCGTATCAAGCAGCGCAGTTATGGTGTAGGCGCACGCTGGGATTTCACTGCAAAAATGGCCTTGAAAATCCAACTGGAACAATTTGACGTAGATAAAACCGGCACCAACCTCTGGTTGCGCACTGACAATACCCAGCCGATCCTTGCAGACCAAAAACCTGTTGTCCTTAGCCTTGCATGGGATGTGCTCTTCTAATGGCGAAAGTGATTATGTTGATCGCAGCGCTGATCTTCAGCGGCCAACTCCAGGCTGAGATACTGGTGATCGTCAACGCGCAGAATTCCGTCAGTGCACTGGAAAAAAAACAGGTAATGGATTTGTTTATGGGTCGAGCCTCCGCGTTTCCCAACGGGCAGTCAGCCGAAACCCTGGATTTAAAAACCGGTACACCCTTGCGCGCCCACTTTTACAAAATCCTCACCGGCAAAAATGAAGCCCAGGTAGATGCCTATTGGGCCACACTGATTTTTGCCGGGCGTATGTCGCCCCCCAAACAACTGGTCGATGAACAAACCTTGATTGCTGAAGTGGCCCGCAATACCGAAGCGATTGCGTATGTCACACGCCAGGCGCTACCCAAGAATGTAAAAATTGTAACGGAGTTACCCTCGCACGAATGAATATCCAAAGCCTGCACATTAAAGTCTCGCTTAGTGTCGCTGCCGCAGCGCTCTTTGTTGTGCTCTTGTCATCACAATTTTTTTACCAGCGCAGTTATGAAAAATCCTTTGCCGACAGCGAGCGCTCGGTACAACAATTATTGGAAACCGTACAGGCAACTGCAGCTATTGCAGCTTACGTTGGCAACCGTGAACTCGCGCAGCAAGTGGTCACCGGGTTAACGCAAAACGATATAGTGGTAGGCGCAAAAATTGTTGCCAACAAGGAAATTATTGGCCAGCACGGTCGAACCAATGCCGATGCAAAACAGCAATTGATTTCGATTAGCCTAAACGCGCCCTTCGATGAAAAAGAAAAGGTGGGCGAGCTCGCCGTGGTGCCCAATTTTCCGCTCATTGCACTGCGCGCACGCGATTCCGCCATGGCTACTGCGATAGGTTTAGCGGCGCAAGCCGCTGTAGTTGCATTGCTGGTATTAATTCTGGTGTATTGGATGATGACGCGCCCGCTGTCGTATCTCTCCGGCCGTTTGCATCGCATCACGCCCGGCGATGGCAACCGGCTTGATGTGGCTGGTGTACACCGCGGGGATGAAATCGGCTTGCTCGCAGGCGATATCAATGCCCTCCTGCACACCGTTGAAACCATGCTTGAGGAAGAGCGGCAATTGCGCCATCGCGTAGAATTATTGGAGACGCGCTTTCGCGGCATTTTTGAAGACAGCAGCGCAGGTATTTTTTTAGTGCGCGAGCGAGGTACTTTAGTCACCGCCAATCCGGCATTTTTTCATCTCACCGGCTTAACCGAAATACCGCAGTCTGCAACAGGTGATGACAATATTATCGCGCGCGTTTTTCTCGACCACGAACAAGCTTCATCGCTGATTAAATTATCCTTGATCAGCAAGCGTCCACACTCCGCCGATTTGCGCATCCGCACCGAACAAGATAATCAGGTGCGCTGGGTCCACTGCATTTTTTCGCCCGCGGGCAATACCCAACAGGGCGCTACTGTAGAAGGGGTGATGTACGACGTTACCCAGCGCAAATATTCCGAAGAACGCATTCGCGAGCTGGCCGAAAAAGACAGCCTCACCGGTTTGAGCAACCGGCAGGCAGCTGAAAGTGCACTGGAAGAACTTATCCAGCAAGCCCCGGTGGGCGGCAAAGAATTTGCGGTGATGTTGATCGACCTCGACCGATTTAAAACCATCAACGATACCTACGGCCACGATGCGGGCGATAAAGTGCTGGTCACTATCGCTGCGCGCCTGCGCAAATTGGTGCGCGACTCCGATGTGGTCGCACGTCTGGGTGGCGATGAGTTTTTATTGATCCTCAACCACGCCGGCAATATCGACACCATCAAACGCATCGCGCAAAAAATTCTCGATGCACAACAAGCCCCCATCGAAATACAACCCGGAGTGCTGGAAAAAATCGGCATGAGCATCGGCATAGCGCTCTACCCCGAGCATGGCGACAACGCACTGAGCGTGCGCAAACATGCTGACCAGGCTATGTACATCGTCAAACGGCAGGGCAAAAACAACTACGCATTTTATGACCCCAGCGACAACGACCTACCCCTCACGGCCAACAACTAAACATTCACAAAATGTAAACGATTACATTTTGTGAATGTACAAAAATGAAACGTTTACACATGTTTTTCACGATAATTTAGGATTTAATTTCTAAAAAAACCCAATTTAAAGCAATATAATTTCAATCGACTATTGCTCGATTTCATTCCGCTGTGTAGCATTTTCACTTATCAGCTCGCCAATCGCCGACGACCCATTTTTATCGACGCACCCTTGTGCACATCTTCTTTTGAGTAGATTTCATGAAACAACGTAAACCCATAGTGATCGCCAACTGGAAACTCAACGGCGGTCTGGATTTGATTTGCACTTCGGTGGCCTCGTTTATCGGCAAACACTTTGCGGCGCAAATCGCCATCTGCCCACCCTATTTGTATATGCGCGATATGCTGACTTTTTTGCAGTATTCCGAATTGCAAATCGGCAGCCAAAATGTGAGCCGCTACGAATCAGGCGCCTACACCGGCGAGACCTCTGCACAAATGCTCAAGCAAGCGGGCTGCTCACTGTGTTTAATAGGCCACTCCGAACGCCGCGCGATGTTTGCGGAAAATAACGAGGGCTGCCAAATCAAAGTGCGCACTGCCTTGAACCACGAATTATTGCCGGTGCTCTGTGTCGGTGAAAACCAACAGCAGCGCGAAACCAATATCACCGAGCAAGTATTGCGTGAACAATTGCGCGGCGGCCTCACCGGTATTGACCTGCACGGCAAAGACCTGTGCATCGCCTACGAACCTGTCTGGGCGATTGGCACCGGCCTTGCAGCAACACCCGCAATTGCACAAGAAGTGCATCAATTTATCCGCGCAGAACTCACGCGCATTTTTGATGAAGCTACTGCCAATCGCGTGCGCATTTTGTACGGCGGCAGCGTAACCAAAAGCAATGCGCGCGATTTATTACAGCAAGCAGATATCGATGGTCTGTTAGTGGGCGGTGCGAGTTTGGACCCGGGGCATTTTGTTGCGATTTGCGAACAGGCGTCGGAACTTGCGGAGATTGATGACTAGAAAACCTTGGGCGCGTTCGGCGAGAGTTGGGCGCAGCAAGCGGCGCCCCTACGAGTCAGTGCAACGAGAAATGAAGTCGTGCACATAAATTTATATTCGACATAAAAAAGAAAAACTAAAAAAATCCAATCGGCGAATAACTCGGTCATCACAAAAAATCAACCACAGCTCAGGATTTGATGATGAACAGTCTCGCGAACCTCGTTGCCCCTGGCGTTGCCACTGGCGATGCCGTAAAAACCTTATTCAATGCCGCCAAAGCCGGCGGTTTTGCCTATCCCGCGGTCAATGCAGCCAACACCAATACGATTAACGCTACACTCGAAGCGGCACGCAAAGTGAATTCGCCGGTGATTGTGCAGTTGTCGCAGGGCGGCTCCGCGTTTTTTCTCGGCAAAAGTGTCAAGCTCGATGGCCAAGGTAGTTCGATATTAGGCTCAATCGCCGCTGCACATTATGTACATACAGTGGCAGAAGCCTACGGTGTGCCGGTGATATTGCACACCGATCACGCCGCGAAAAAATTATTACCCTGGATCGATGGACTGCTCGATGCAAGCGAAAAACATTTTGCGCAAACTGGTGCACCGCTGTTCAGTTCACACATGATTGACTTATCGGAAGAATCGTTACAGGAAAATATCGAAATATCTGCCGCTTATTTAACGCGCATGCACAAGCTGGGCATTACTCTGGAAATCGAATTGGGCTGCACCGGTGGTGAAGAAGATGGTGTGGACAACAGCCATCTGGATAATTCCGCGCTCTATACCCAACCACAGGATGTGGCCTACGCCTACGAGAAATTGCGCCCCATAAGCCCCCGCTTCACTATAGCGGCGTCTTTCGGCAATGTGCACGGCGTTTACAAACCGGGCAATGTAAAACTCACGCCGGAAATTTTGCGCAACTCCCAAACCTTTGTGAGTGAAAAATTTGGTGTGCCGCACAACAGCCTGGATTTTGTTTTCCACGGCGGCTCAGGTTCTGAAGCAGACGACATTGCCCAAGCGATCCACTACGGTGTTGTAAAAATGAATATCGATACCGATACCCAATGGGCATTTTGGGAAGGGACAATGGAATACTACAAAGCCAACGCTGAATATTTGCAAAGCCAGATTGGCAACCCAGAGGGTGAAGAAAAGCCCAACAAAAAATATTACGATCCGCGCGTCTGGCTGCGCCAAAGCGAAGAGCATATGGTTAAGCGTTTGGAACAATCCTTTGCCGATTTAAATTGCCTCAACCGTTATATCTAGTTAAAACGAAAAACCGCTACAGGTAATTGCATGAAAAATTTACTCAGTGTATTGCGCAGCGATGAAGTTGCCGCCGATTTAATCCAGGTGATTGAAACGGTGATCAATGCGAGCAAAGAAATTGCCTTCCGCGTGCGCCAGGGGGCACTCGCGGGCGTGCTTGGCTCCACGCAAGATGAAAATATCCAGGGCGAAACCCAAAAACAATTGGATGTCATATCCAACCAATTATTGAAAGACTTATTACTCGCCTGTGCACCTGTAGCGGCTCTCGCCTCGGAAGAGGAAGATAGCGTCGTCGCGGCCAATCCAGAGGGACAATATCTGGTGGCCTTTGATCCACTTGACGGCTCATCCAATATCGATATCAACGGCCAGATTGGAACTATATTCAGTATTTACCGCGCACTCGATTCAGTTCCGCACAACAGCGAATTGCAATTTAACCAGCAGGGGACACAACAAGTCTGCGCCGGTTATGTGCTCTATGGGCCGTCAACCCTGCTCGCCATTACCACCGGCAAAGGCACGCGCTGCTTTACCCTGGACTCAACCCAGGGCACTTTTTTATTAACGGCAGATAATATCCAGATCACAAAAGACACCCAGGAATTTGCCATCAATATGAGCAACTCGCGGTTCTGGAACGACGATATGCACTGCTATATTGGGGATTTAATCCTCGGCGAAACCGGCCCGCGCCAGAAGCGCTACAACATGCGCTGGAACGCGGCAATGGTGGGCGATGTGCACCGCGTGCTTACGCGCGGCGGCATATTTTTATACCCATCAGATAAACGCAATGCCAAACAACCGGCAAAATTGCGTCTGTTGTACGAAGCAAATCCCATGGCACTGTTAATTGAAAATGCCGGCGGAAAAGCCTTTAGTGAACAGCAGCGGATTTTGGCAATCCAACCCAAACAATTGCATGAGCGAGTGGCGGTAATATTGGGCTCTGCGAATGAAGTGGACGAGTGTTTAGGTTATCTGCAAGCGCATCCGACAGCGTATTAGAAGACCACAAGCAGAAGCCTGTGCAAGGGTCGTTTGCTTGATATCGAGCAGATTGCATTAACTGTTTTGTCATAACGTTCGACCTTAAACGAAGCTCCGGTAATCCACTCACTACCGGGGCTTTTTTATTCCCCTTGTTTTATAAATCCCGCCGCATGCTAAAAATTTGAACCAGCTCTATAAAAAAGTGGCTGTTTAGCACAAAAACTACAGGTGCCAGTTTCGCCGCGAAGCTGGTGCGCACCAACTTTGACGCTGTGCAACTTCTGGCGCGCGTCGGCTTGCACAAAATTTACTATCGGGTAGCTGGCTTGAATCCTTATACAACGGAATAACAAAGAGGATGCATTACCAAAACTGATCGGCAATCGCCAGCAGCACAACACCGAATAATAAATTCATAGAGGTTTTCCAAATGACTACATATCTTGATGCTCAAAAAGCCCTCAGGGGCACTGCTGCTGTGGGAGGCATGCTGCTTGGCCTTCTAGCTGCACAGGTCAATGCTGCGACCACCACTGTCCAGGCCGAAAGCTTTAACAATATGCTCGGCATCCAAACCCAGGCGACGACCGATACCGGCGGCGGACTGAATGTGGGTTATACCGATGCCGGCGACTGGATTTCTTACCCAACGCTCAACTTGCCCTGCGCGGGTACTTACACCGTCCAATACCGTGTAGCGAGCGCAGTGACCGGCTCGGTGCTGGTGCTGGAGAAATCGGGTGGAGGTGCCACTTATGACACACTCCCGGTACCCAACACTGGCGGCTGGCAAAACTGGGTCACCATCACTCGCGATATCACCCTGCCCGGCGGTGCACAGGGCTTGGGCATTGTTGTACCTGCAGGCGGCTGGAACCTGAATTGGTTTAGCCTGACCGACAAGTGTGCGGCAAGCTCATCCAGCAGGTCATCTGTGGCGGCAGGCACCAATCTCCGCTTGCAAGCGGAAGACTACGATGAGTTCTTTGATACCACAGCCGGTAATAGCGGCGCAGCCTATCGTAACGACGCAGTGGATATACAAGCACTGGCCGCGGGTGGCGGATTTAATGTAGGTTGGATCGTTGCCAATGAATGGCTCAAATTTACTGATGTTGTCATTCCAACCTCCGGCCAGTACACCATCCGCGCACGGGTTGCGAGCCCCAATACCGGGGCCCAATTTGCAGTTGATCTAAACAGCGGCGCAACTTTCCTCACCAATATGGTGATCCCCAACACCGGCGATTGGCAAAACTTCCAGACCATCCAGGCTAACGTGACTATCCAGGCCGGCACCTACGACCTGGGTATGTTTATGGCGGTGGGCGGATTCAATCTGGATTGGATTGAAATCGTTTCTGGCACAAACACATCTACTCCAAGTTCATCCAGCGCCACAAGCACGTCCAGCTCAGCACCGGCCAGCCAATGGAAAACTGCTGCACAAGCAGCAACGGATATGGGTGCAGGCTTTAATTTGGGGAACATGTTCGAAGGCGAGCAGAACGCGTCAACCTTCGCCAATGCCAAACCCAAAATCGATGCTTACTACGCCAAAGGCTTCCGTAATGTGCGCATCCCGGTTACCTGGACTGAAACCATTAACGGTTCGCGCCTAGCCAACCAACTTACTGGAGTGGTTGACCGCAACCATCCAAGGCTCGCACAACTTCAGCAGACGGTTGACTATGCGCTCTCCCTGCCGGGCATGCATGTTGTCATCAACGCCCACCACGAATACGGCCTGAAAGACAACAACCGCGCCGCGGTACTTGAGCGTCTGTGGCAAGACGTGGTGGATATTTTTGGCAATCGCAACACGCGCCTGATGTTCCAGTTGCTGAATGAGCCACATCTTTCTGATGGTAGTGCAATGCCAGTCGCCAACATCCGCGCGATGAGTGGCCGGGCTTATCAAAAGATTCGCGCAGTAAATCCACAGCGTATTGTGATGATTGGCGGCAACCAATGGTTTGGGTCTTACGAGTTGGGTAACGTGTGGTACGACCTGAGCCCGGTCGGCAACGGTAATGATCCCTACATAATGGCCTCCCATCACCACTACGAGCCCTTCACCTTTTCCGGTCAAGACGGAAACCATGCAATGGCCTGGACGACTGCCACCATCGCTGATCCTCTGACGCGGGTAAAAAATTGGGCTGATTCGGTCGGCAAAGGTATGCCAGTGTATGTAAGTGAATGGGGGGTAGGCTGGGCCAAGAACAAGCCCACCATGACCTGCAACAACATTCGTTTGTGGTACCAACAAATGCACTCGCTGGAAGCTCGTTCGCGCAACTATCCGACTGCAGTATGGGACGACGGTGGCTGGTTCACCATTTTCAGCCATGCAACGAACAGCTTTAACAACAATTTGGTTGACTGTATCACCGGTCAATGTGCATGGGATGGCAATACACGCATCAACGCTGGTTGCTACTAAGTTACCGCTTGGTGAATTAACCTGAAACGGGAAGGCTTAGCCTTCCCGTTTTTGTTGGGCGAGTGGATTTTTACGGAATTCAGTGGCAGTAACTCCCACATAACGTTTAAAAAACCGATTGAATGCCGACTTACTGTTGAAGCCGGATTCCAAAAAAATATCTAAAATGGTTCTATCGGCATAATCCGGATTGAGTAATAACTCTTTTGCCTTATTCACGCGGTACAAATTAACAAATTCATAAAAGTTCGTCTGGAAGTGTTTATTGATAATGCTCGACACCTCGCGATAGGAAAGACCGATGCATTTTGAAAACTCTTCTATATTCAAATTGTTTTTCAAATATAACTGATCAACTTCCATTCCATTTCTAATTTTTGTTAGTTCATCACCGGATAGAGAGCTGTGCGTCACATCCGCCGCCTCAGCACCTTTTGGCAGCGTTTTGGTCGCTTCTAATTTATGGCTATAGACAAAACTGTAAATAAAAATTCCATTGAGCAACACCAGCGTAATGTAATTATCGGCTATGCCAAGTGAATCAGCGATTGCCACAGGTAAATACCGCCCCCCGAAATGCGTTGCCAACGCCCATCCCCAATTCAGCGCAAAACCAATTGTCAACACACTAAGCCAAACAGGTCCATTGACGGTGTAACTCGAATAATATTCCTTTAAATTATTGTGATAATAGAATGTCATGATTACCGCCAAAATCGCATAGATAAACGGTGTTATGCGTAAAAAGTGCCATACCCACACAACATGCTGTATATCATCTGGAGATTTGTGCACACCTATAAAACGCAAATTATCGGCATCAATTTGAAACACCCACAACATAACTAAAACAATCAATAGCGGTGTTGCATATAGAAAATTTTTGTAATTAATTTTGAAGTCATGCTGCGTTAACGACGCCACATATAAATATAAAAATACACCTTTGGTGATAGAGACTATTGAAAAAAACCATGGAATTAAATTTTTTAACAGTATTGAGTTGATACTAATGTACGCATTCCACAGCAATACATTTGAAACCGCAGCAGCGCCCAAGCTGAGGAAAAACAAGCCCAACAACACCGCCGACAGGGGTTTGGTCTTTGGTAAGAAAAATTGGTAAATCACCAGCAGTACACAAATCGCTGCCGTCAGCAATGAAACAAAATCGTGCAGGTTAAAAAAGGGCATTTTTGCAACAGGCAATGTTGAATTAACGAGTACAGAATCCGGCGATTGCGCCGGGGCATTTGCCGCCATACAAATGGTACACATGAATATTAGTAGAGATGCCAAATACCTTTGTGCTTGCATAAGCTACTCCGGTGAAATCTTGTTTGTTATTGTAATAGTTCACTCACCCACAAAATATGGTCAGCTGCATTGTAACAATCATAGCTTAAATCATTGATTGAGAATCAGCCAAGGGCGATAGCCAATAATTCTGTTACCTAACCGATATTAATTGAGGACACAATAAGAAATACCTGGAGCGAGCAGCAACGCACTTTGGAAATTCAACCGCAACAATTACTTGAACACGTTGCAGTCATTTTAGGTTCCGCAAATGAAGTGGATGAATGTTTGGGCTATTTTGGAAAATAACCGGTTTGTTCATAACGAACAAACCGGAGGAAAATGTACGGCTTAAAAGATTTTCAATCTGGCGCTCATGCTGCGCATTAGCCGTCAAAAGTGTCGAGAAGCATTAATCTGTTTTTTGCTATCTAGCAAATAGAAGCTGTACCACGATCAATAATTTCCAAAGCCCTCTACAGCGATACCGCCGTGTAAATGATTAGAATATTTTGCAAAGGGCTGACACGTTTCTTAGTTGATATTTGTGCCCAAAGATGACAGCAAGTGCGAACAGCACCAACCATAATGATGATGGCTCGGGAACTGAATTAACTACTTCAATAGTCACTCTATAATCCCAGGAAAGATCAAACGGCCCCGAAATAGAAAGCCCAGCAGCTTGATTCAAGAGAAAATGATTGAAACCATTGAGCGGAAGATTACTGAAACTAGCATAAGGTGACGGTTCACCAATGCGGGTATATTCGTACCACTTGAAGTCATAGGTAAAATCTTGCAGTGACCAAAATGTCGTTGCCCACAGGCTCTCAAGTGACTCCTGAGAATCTAGTACAGAATTAAAGATCTCAGCGGTTATGGATTTTATGCTATATCCTTCTTGTAAGCTCAAAACGTACCGATTTGCTTCGGTATAAATAAACGGATCGATGTCATCACCAATCCAACGGGTTGAGCCTAAAATTTCATTTGCCCCCATCTGCAAATTAAGCATTGGCATGCCCTCAGAGCTACCATTAATACTTTCATCCCAAATGATCGTTGCATTGCTGCTTAATGCCACTGCCGATAAACAAAATATCACTAATGAAGTTAAAATTTTCAAAGGTTTCTCCTTAAGTATCACTGTTATTTGATATGTTTTGCACCATTTCTCCTTGAACTATATATGCGTCGAATGATTTCGACGAGCGCCTTCCGTTTGATGGCAACTAAATCTTAACCTAGTCTTTTTAGCAATACAGCCGCTATCTCCGTTTATTCAAAAGAATCTCTCAAAATGTCACACATTTGGGCACAATAGCGCAAAGCCTAAAACATCAACCGCAAAAGACTTCCACCTTTTTCATCATGTAGTGCACAAACCGATCCGCGATGCGCCTGCATAATTTGTTTCACCAAAAACAACCCAACACCAGTGCCATCTCGTTTTGAGGTGTAAAAAGGCACAAAAATTTGTTCCAATTTGTCTATTGGAATTCCTATTCCATTATCAATCACATCGATTAATAAATTGCCGCCATGACCAATGTAAGCATGTAAATAGATTCGGCCATTGTTCATTGAAGATAAGGCGTCCATTGAATTTTTCACTAAATTGATTAGCGCCTGCTCAATTTGGGCAGGGTCACCATGTAATTTAAGATGTCCAGGAGTTGCGTTGCACTCCAATGTGATTTTCCGCTCACCTGCCTGCACCTGAAACAAGCGGCATACATTCTTCAGTAAATCCTGCACAACTATATCCACGCAATTTAGTTGCGGTGGATTGGCAATACGTCGATAAGCCTGCACAAATTGCATTAAATGTTCAGCGCGGCGCGCCACCGTATGGATCGCTTGTTGCGCATCCTGCAAAGACTCATCGGTATTCCCATGGTTATCTAATTGCGTCAACAATAATTCATCTGCCGTTTTGCTCAGTGACGCGACGGGCGTCATTGAATTCATAATTTCGTGGGTAAATACCTGTACCAAATTTTGCCAGGCGAGAATTTCCTGCCTATCCAGTTCGCGTTGGATAGGCTGAATACTAATGACTTTTTTGGTTCCACCTTGTAATTGAATCGCTGCCGCCGACAGTGCCACTGCTATAGACACTTGATCACTCAACAGATGGGAACTGCGCTGTTCGCCTGCCGTTATTTGCTGGATGTCCTGCGCCAGTTGAGCGCCGTATTCCTGCAACTGATCGACTGCCGCCAGGTAGCTGCGTTTAAATAATTGCTGCGCGGCCACATTGACCAATTCAATTTTTGCGCCTTCACCCTTATCTTCAACAACCACCAGCGCAACAGGGACTTTTTCCAGCAGCAAACTGTAATAGCGCACCAGTTCTTCATTTTTCTGTCGTAACTGTTGTAACTGCGTTTGCAATTCCTCCCACAGGACTTTGAGGTTTTGGCTTTGTTTAAAGCGGGTATTGATTCGGCGTGCGCCGTCTTCATAACGCACTGCGTCAAAAAAATTTTCCATTTCGCTCTGGGTGGATTGCATATAACTAAAAAGTAAATAAATCTGTATCGACAATAATATCGCTATGCCAATCATACTGAATAGTAAAAATGGTTCCGCGTGATAAATACCGGCCAAGAGCAACATAGTGCAAAGAATCAGCACTAACCGCAGCAGTATATTGATACGAAAATCCGTCAATCCTGACTTGATTGACATCACAGCGTTAGAGATCATGTTTTTCCATCCTGCGATAGAGCGCCATGCGCGTTAAGCCCAATTCCCGCGCCGCTTGTGAAATATTGCCCGCATGTTTTTTTAGCGCCTTCTCAACTGCATTGCGCTCTAATATTTCCAAATTTAAACAGTTAGTTTGTACTGAATCAGATAGAGAATTTTCAGCCACAGGTGCGAGGGCAAAATCTTCCGCTTGCAAGGTATCTTTATCACTCAACACCAGCGCCCGCTCAATGGCATGATTTAGCGCACGCACATTGCCTGGCCAGGAATATTCCTGCAGTGCGGCCAGCGCTTTGTGGCTAAGTAGTGGCTTTTTGCGTTGATATTTTTGTGCATAAACGCTAAGGAAATGATCGGCTAACAATGGGATATCGTCTTTGCGTTCGCGCAGCGGCGGCAGAGTAAGTTCTACGGTATTCAGGCGATATAATAAATCCTGGCGAAATTGCCGCTCATCCGTTAAGTGCACGTAGCTAGCATTAGTTGCGGCAATAACACGCACATTTAATGCAAAGGGTTTTTCATCGCCAACTGGTGTTACCTGGCGTTGCTCCAGCACACGCAACAACTTTACCTGCAGATGCAGTGCAAGATTGGCGATTTCATCGAGGAATAAAGTCCCGCCGTTGGCGGCGACCAATCTCCCCATGCGATTTTCATTTGCACCGGTAAACGCCCCTTTTTTATAGCCAAACAATTCCGCTTCAAATAGATTTTCCGGAATTGCGCCCATATCAATAGCCATAAAAATATTGCCGGCGCGTTTGGAGCGCGCGTGAATCTCACGTGCGAGTAACTCTTTACCGGAACCATTTTCACCCAAAATTAAAACATTGGCTTCGGTAGGTGCGCAGAGGCTAAGTTTGCGCAGTAGCTCACGCATGCTGGTTGTCTCGCCGATAAAACAAGCCGGCTTTTGCATCTGCGACAAATGCTCTAACGAACCGCGCAATGCGACATTTTCACCCTGCAATAATTGGTTTTTATTGCGCGCCTGTGCCAACGCCACAGCGCTGTGCAGAGTCGCAATTAATTTTTCATTGCTCCAGGGTTTTATCACAAAATCTGTTGCGCCCGCCTTAATCGCATTGACCGCCAATTCAACACCGGCATAAGCCGTCATCACCACTACCACAATCTGCGGATAATGTGTTCGCAAATAGGCGAGCCATTCAAAACCATCGCGACCAGAGTTATCGCCGAGGGTAAAATTCATATCCAGCAATACGACATCAATCATGTGATGCGCTAAAAACTCTGGCAGCTCGGCCGCGTCATTTAAACAGCTCAAGGTTTTTATCTGGCGTTTGAGCAACAGGCGCGCCGACAACAAAATATCCTCATCGTCATCGAGCACTAACAGATGTCCAGCAATTACTGTCATGAGAAATATCCCTAGCATTATTGTTTTCTAGTGAGCGTAATCGCAGTTTATGTCGTTCGATTGCGAACAACAAGCGTTCGAAATCGAACACATCAAGCCACGAGGCACCTACCAAAAGAACGATAACCAATTGAAATTATTGGCTTTTATTAAATGGCATAGCTGTTGCGACATAAGTAGCAGCGCTGCTCGGTGGACAAGGCTACCCAGAGCGATAAGCCGTTGATAGCGCGATATTTTTTAATCAAGCCGCAACAAAACGAACGAGTTGATAAAAAGACCCCAATGACAATGGATAAACCCAGACAAATAAATTTTTGGCAGAAATGGCGCAAAGTAATCAGCGCACTCTTTCTGGTTACTGCGCTTGCCGCGCTCTGGGTGATGGCCGCGCCAAGCAGTGAGCGCACACTGCGTGTGGATGTAAAGGATTTGGTTATCGCGTCAGTTCAACAGGGAATTTTTGAAGATGTAATTCCACTGCGCGGCGAGGTGATGCCCTTCCGCACGCTTTATCTTGATGCGATTGAAGGCGGACGGGTAGAAAAAATCCATTTGGAAGATGGAGCAACGATTGAAGAGGGAGCGGCGATTGTGGATATCTCCAACACCCGCCTGCAATTGGAATCCATCACCCGCGAAGCGCAGGTAAGTGAGCAAATTAATTTATTGCAGACTCAGGAATTAAATCTGGCGCGCAACGATCTTGAACATAAGCGCAACTTGAATGATTTGGATCATCAAATAGCTATTGAGAGCCAACGATTGGCGCGAATGCGCCCGCTAATAAAACAGCAATTAATTTCCGCAGCAGAATTGAAAGAGACTGAAGATAATCTGGTCTATTTAAAAAAGCGCCAGCAATTAATCCGCGAAGCGCGCGAAGTAGACCAAGCCTTGCAAGCAGCGCAAATGAAGCAATTACGCGATTCAGTCACATCGCTCAATAACAACTTAACTTTTGCGCGCACCAATTTAGCAAGCCTCAATGTAAAGGCACCTATTGCTGGCCGCCTGACAGCATTTAATCTGGAGCCAGGGCAATCATTGATGCCCGGCGAACGTTTTGGCCAAATTGATGACCCGGATCATTTCAAGCTAATGGCACAGATGGACGAGTTTTATATGAACCGCACGCGAGTTGATCAAACCGCACTGGCAAAAGTGGATCAGCAAGAATTTCCATTGCGCATAAAAAAAATTTACCCGCAGGTCATTGATGGACAATTCCGTGTTGATTTGGTGTTTACCAGCGCGCAGCCTGCCAATATCAGCCGCGGTCAAACCTTGCAGTTACGCTTGCAAATGGGTGCTAATGAGCCAGCACAACTAATTCCCAATAATTCTTTTTTTCAGGATACGGGCGGACATTGGATTTTTGTTGTATCGGCCGATGGCAAGCGTGCCTATCGGCGCGATATAAAACTGGGGCGGCGCAATAGCCAGTTTATCGAAGTGCTTGCAGGCTTGAATATAAACGAGCGTGTCATTGTTAGCCCCTACACCACCTATAACGATATTGATTTCCTGAAAATTTACTAAACATTCAATATAAAAACAGCAAGGAGAAGAACATGATACGCCTTAACAATATTGACAAAATATTTCGCACTGAAGCGATAGAAACCAAAGCATTGGGGAATATCAGCCTGGAGATCAAACAAGGTGAGTTTGTTGCCATCATGGGGCCATCGGGTTGTGGAAAATCGACTCTGCTAAATATCCTGGGCATGTTAGACAACCCGGACCAAGGCGATTATTTTTTTAATGGCGATAATATTGCACGTCATTCCGAGTCAAAATTAAGTGAATTACGTAAACACAATATAGGTTTTATTTTCCAGAGCTTTAATCTAATCGATGAACTCAGTGTGTTTGAAAATATCGAGCTGGCGCTGCTCTACCACAAAATTCCCGCCGCCGAGCGCAGAGCACGTGTGCAAGCGGTTATCGAAAGAATGGAAATTGCCCACCGCGCGCAACACATGCCCAACCAACTCTCCGGCGGCCAGCAGCAGCGCGTTGCAGTTGCGCGCGCGCTGGTCGCCAACCCCAAATTAATTCTTGCCGACGAACCTACGGGAAATCTGGATTCTGTGCACGGCCAGGAAGTGATGCGCTTGCTCAAGACCTTAAACCAAGAAGGCGCCTCAGTGGTGATAGTCACTCACTCCAACGAACACGCCAGCTACGCCCAGCGCCGCATTAATTTGTTTGATGGGAAAATTGTTGCGCAAACTCAATTGGCTGCAGCTTGATAGGCCGGATAATAAGGATGGATTATGTTTAAGCATTATTTGATTATTGCATTGCGCAATCTTGTGAAGAACAAAATTAACAGTGCTATAAAAATTATTGGGCTGGGTTTGGGTTTGGCTGCAGTTCTGACGGTGACTATTGTTAACTACAGTGAACTAACTTGGGATTCATTTTGGAAGGATGCCGATCAGATTTATTTAGTGCGCAGCGAATCCCGAATTGGTAATCGGCAAAATATAATGGATGTAGTTAGCGAGGTTCATTATCCGAAACTGCGTACCAGCCTGAGCGAACAATTGTGGATGACGAAAATTGAGCCAAGCTCAACAGAAGTCAGCTTGGTTGAGACCAATAAATCCGTGCCGTTACCAAAGCCAATGCTCATCACGCAAGTTGACCCTGACTTTTTAGCAATTTTCCAACCAGATATATTAGCTGGAGACTTAAGTACTTTTTCCTTGAATCCCGATGCTGCCATTATTAGTCAAACCATTGCCAAGCAGATCTTTGGTAAAGAAAGTCCATTAGGAAAAGTCCTGGAATTTCGGTTGCCACCAACAATCGATCAACAAAAATCCGGCGAACAGCCTGCGCTACAACAGATACGTATTATCGCGGTAGTGGATATCGATAATTCTCGCAGTCATATTATTCCCTCTATCTTTTTTCCTCGCTTGCAGAATCCGCCTATTCTTACTGACCAAGGTTCTTATATGCGCGACACCTATGTGAAAGCGAAAAAAAGACTTGAAGCGAGCCACATAGAAACCCTCCTTAACAAAGCAGGCGAAGCTAGTTTTTCTAACGATGATGAAGAAAATAAATATAACCGCATCAAGTATTCACTGATGCCGATTGCCGAACGTCATATGAACGACAGTGCGAGTGATGGAAATCGCACGCGGGTCGTTATTCTGTCGCTATTGGGAATAATAATTTTGATTGTTGCTATAGGAAATTTTATTAGCCTTGGATTAGCAGGATATGTGGCACGACAAAAAGAAGTAGCACTGAGACGCATGCAGGGCGCGGGCATTGCGCAGCTGATAGCGCAATACTGGCTGGAAAATTTAGTGTATGTTGCTGCAGCTTTTCTATTGGCACTCATTCTGTGTGAGCTATTTCTGCCTCACATGGCCGGACTGCTGCAATTTCCCTTGGTGGACGGCATTTTTGTAAGCCCGCTATTAGCGTTCATTTGCGCAGCAATGGTGTTGCTAATATCGCTTTTAATCGCTTGCTATCCCGCCATTTATTTTTCCAAAATGAACCCAGCAATTATTCTGCGTGCGAATCGTTCAACCGAAACGCCTGCTTCGATCATTACCCGAAAAGTGTTGTTATTGGTGCAATTTATAGCGTTAGTATCGCTGGTGATTGGCCTTGCGGCTATTCACATCCAACTGAAATTGATCAATCAATATCAGCCGGGCTACAAAACAAAAGGGACTGTTATGTTTATCGGGCAGGGCAACGTCAGCCTCAACAAAATTCAGCGCGAAACTCTGAAACAACAATTAAATAAAATGCCCGGCTTCATTGCGGCAGCATCACCCGTAGGCGATATTCCCGGTCGCAATGAGCATACTATGAATATCAGTACCAAAGTTGACGATGAGCTGAGTGAGCACACCGTTATTTATGATTGGTTAAGTGATGAAGATTATTTCGATGCCTATGGCATAGCATTAATTGCCGGAACAAAAGAAAACATTATAACCAGCCTGAATAAAACCTTCTCAAGGGATCAGAAACGCCCTTCAATGGAAGCCATCCTGTGCCGCGCAACAGCTACTGCACTGGGATTTGCATCACCTCAAGAAGCTTTAGGTCAAACCATTGAAGTGTTCAAACAGCCGGGAATGCCCCAAGCACCTTCGGCGAAAATTATTGGCGTGGTTGAAAATGTTCATATTGGCAATCACAAAAAAGCGCCCATGGATTGCATGTATATGACACTTAACACTATCGGCGTGAATGGCCTGCCATTGGCGGTGAGTTTTGACCGTGAACTGAGCGAGCAAGAAATTAATAGTATTAAAACACTCTGGGATGCAGTAGCTGGCGCACCACCGCACCATTGGTTATTCGCCAATTCACTCCGTGACCGCTACCGCAATGAAAAACGCTTGCAATTATTTATGTCAGGTTTTGTGCTAGTGGCGTTGATGATCGGGCTTTTGGGAATCTATGGAATCACCGCACTCAATACACAAAAACGCGCACGTGAAATTGCGCTACGTAAATTGCACGGCGCCAGACAATGGCAAATTATTCGCTTGTTAAACCGCGATTTTTCCTTGATAGCCATACTTGCCAATTTGATTGCTTGGCCGATTGCACTTTATGCAGTTAGCGGTTGGTTGGAGAATTTTCATCAACACTTTTCTTTGGTGTTGTGGCTACCAGTATTCTGCATTGCTGCACTGGCGGTTTCATTATTAGTAGTGTGGGTTACTGTTACACTCCACTCGCTCAACATTGGCCACTTGCGTCCGATCGAAGTGCTGCGCGATGAATAAATTCCTAAACCAATAAGGGGCGACCATAGCCATCCCTCAGCCCCGCGTTGACAGGAAGTCTTGACCCTACCATTTTTGTGGTGGGGTCTTTTTTATTATTTACTCCGGCTGCCAATCCCCTAATATTTTTTCACGCGTATAATTTTTTACTTCTTCACCACTTAATTGACGACGTTTGCTATTAACCACTGCGCCTGGGCCACTGCTGTTGTACTCAAAGAAACGTGCGTCTTCCGGCAAGAAGGGAATTTTGGTTCCGTCTTTTGCGGTGCCATTCATGGAATACCAACCATCGAGGGTAATGTGGGAATCCATCCAGGTATTAATAAATACTGCTTTGCCAATTGCGTTAGGGTCGGCGTAGCGGCCATCGGCAAATTGGGTGGTGGGGTGCCAGGGGCGGCCGAGCGGGACGGAATTATCGGGAGCTGCTTCGGTGCGGGTGAGTTTGCAATCGATAAAAGTTAACCCGAATTCATCGGCAATTTGTGTTGACGGTGCTAATACATAACCGTGCGGATCATTGGGCTTGCCGCGCCCGAGCGTGCGGATTTCGGAATCAGTAAACAGTGCATTGCCTTTACCGAAAATAAAATCGACATTGCCAGCTATAAAGCTTTTATCAAACCAGCTGCGGCCGGAATTTACGAACAAGGTATCTTGATAACCTAATAAGCGGACATCGCGTGCTAAAAATTTGTCGCTGCCTGCATCCAAAAATAATGCAACTGCTTGGCTGTTGGCTATGCGTTTTACATCATTATTTGCCAGTGCATCATTGCTTAAAAAATCAAAGGTATTTTCGATAGTCAGTTGGTGCACTTGGATGTTGGTTGCACGGATGGTAACTGTTGCCGAGCCAGGTGTGCCCCAGGTTTTCCCCTCTGCATAAGTTTTTCCGGCATAGGCATTGTAATAAATGCGAGCTGTATTTGCGCTTTCGCCCAGCAACCGGATATTGGGTTTAGTGACATTAAGTTTTTCGTAGTAATCACCAGCGGCGATAAATATGGTGTAGGGCACCGGAGAGTTGATGGGTGCAGCATCGAGTGCAGCCTGGATACTGGTAAAACTGTTGGCCGCAGGTTTGGCGGCCTGGCTCACCAGTGCATTGTATGTGGACTTGGGTTGATTGGTGCAGCCGGAGATAATGAATGTTGCGAGGATAATGCAATAGGTTTGAAACAACAGGCGAGCGATCATTAATTAATCTCCGCTTAGTCAGAATTTGTAAATGATTTTAGTGTATACGCTCCCAAGCAGAGATGGGAGTAAAGGATAAGCAGGGAGTCGTCATCCTCGCGAAGCGGGGATCCATTTTAAAAGCTGGATACCCGCGCGCGGGTATGACGACAGTAGGTGTTAATTAAATGCATCCTGTACCGATGCTAATACACCTTTAGCGTAAAAGCGCTCCAACCACTGTGTGGTCGTTTCAACAAAACGCGTTTCATTAATTAAATCAGCACCAAATACTTTTTGTATTCCGACTACCGCCTTTACCATGCCCGCAGGATTACTTTGATTGGCATCGCAAGCCGCGCGCAATTCTTTAGCGAGTGGATCTGATACTTCAATGACCGCACCTTTTTCATCAACACCTGATACATAGCGAATCCAGGCGGCAACACCCAAGCACAAAATATCGATATGGCCATTACCCGCTAATTGTTCGCGCAGGGTTTCCAATAACCGCTGTGGTAATTTTTGCGAACCATCCATTGCGATTTGCCAGGTGCGGTGCTTCAAGGCCTTATTAGAGAAACGTTCGCGCAATTGTTGTTTGTATGCATCGATATCAAAACCCGCTGGCGCGACAACAGTTTCACCCGCCTCGCGCGCCATATAGGTTTTTACCAGATTGACGAACGCTGGTTGCTCCATAACTTCGCTGATGTATTGGAAGCCGGAAAGATAACCTGTGTAGGCCATGGTGGAGTGCGCACCGTTTAATAAACGCAATTTGATTTTCTCAAACACGCGCACGTCTTCAACTAACAACACACCGACCTTGTCCCACTCTGGGCGGCCATCGGCAAATTTATCTTCTACTACCCATTGCGTAAAAGGTTCGCATACCACCATTCCTTCATCGCGCACTCCCATACGAGCTTCAATATCGCGACGGTCATCCTCGGTTGTTGCTGGCACAATACGGTCAATCATGGTGCAAGGGAAAGTAGCGTTTGCTTTTATCCAGGCGGAAAATTCCGGTGAAATTTTTTGGGCAAATTGGGTAACGACTTTTTCCAATACTTCGCCGTTGTTGGGCAGGTTATCGCAGCTGAGTAGCGTAAATGCTTTTTGATTATTATCGAAACGATGTTTTAATGCGGCGACAAGAAAACCAATGGCAGAAGCCGGTGCATCCAGATGTTCAAGGTCGTGAATAATATCGGGGTGAGCGAGATTTAAATTACCGGTTGCCGGATCGTGGCAGTAACCTTTTTCGGTAATGGTCAGCGAGACAATTTTTATATTGCTGGCGGCCATCTGTGCAACCAATGCTGCAGGGTTTTCCGGCCCCACAAGCGTATCAAGCACAGCGCCAATAATTTGTAATTTTTCACCTTCCCCGGAGCGTTCAACCAAGGTGTAGAGGCAATCCTGTGGTACTAATTGATCGCGCACACTTGCTGAACGTAGACTGCTACCGATGATTCCCCAATTGCCACCAAATTTATTCAATGCCGCCTCGGTATAAAATGCCTGGTGAGCGCGATGAAATGCACCTATGCCCAAGTGCACAATGCCCGGCTTTAATGCGCTGCGATCATAGCTGGGCAGAATAATATCTTTCGGTAAGTCAGCAATTACATTTTTGTTTAAACGATTCATTAGAAAAATCCAGAAAGGTTGATTGCGCCAACATCAGGCACACAAATATTTATAACGAAAAAATTTGATTTTCAGTCATCCATTGAATTCACCGCGACTGCGGAATAATGATTAAAACAACCTTATTCATCTTGTCGATTTTGTACAGTATATCGATTTGCAATCCATAATTTTCTATTTTTAACGGCTTAAGAGTGCTATATTTTGGTTTTATTTTTTTACTACAAAAACACAGTGTTTTCGGCAAAATAAAACATCATTTAACGCTTTTAATAACTCCTGGAATTACTTAAATGGCACACATAGCAGCGATTGGCGAAGTCATGGTGGAGCTGGCTCCATTCCCCACTGCCGACAGCAATGGCCGTGAAACAATGGCCTTATCTTTTGCGGGCGACACCTATAACACCTCGGTGTATATGGCGCGCCTTGGTTTAAAAACCGATTACGTTACCCAACTCGGTGAAGATCCTTACAGTGAACAAATTATGCAACGTATGGCCAATGAAAAAATTGGCACCGGCATGATTAAACAACTTCCCGGTCGCTCACCCGGTCTATACATCATTCGCAACACCCCTGATGGCGAGCGCGAATTTTTCTACTGGCGCAAAGAGGCACCGGCACGCGAGCTGTTTTCATCACAAGAAGCTGCTGATCAACTTTGTCAAAAACTGGTTCACTGCAATTGCGTTTATCTGAGCGGAATTACACTGGCGATTATCGGCGAGAAATCGCGCGAGTTTTTGTACAACAGTTTGCACAAGTTGCGCCAGCAAGATGTGATAGTTGCATTCGATAGCAACTATCGCCCGCGTTTATGGCGCGATAAATTTGAAGCGCAACAGGCAATGCTGTCGATTATGCAATATACCGATATCGCTCTCCTGACACTCGACGATGAACAACTGCTCTGGGGCGACGACAGCGTTGAAGGCTGCAAGCAGCGCTACGCCGCATTTAATCTCGGCGAGCTGGTATTAAAGCGAGGCGCTGACGATGCGATTATTATCACGCCCGATGCAGAAATCCGCGTTCCTGTTCCACCGGTGCAAGGTGTAATTGATACTACCGGTGCAGGCGATACCTTTAATGCCGGTTATTTAGCCGGGCGCTTGATGAATAAATCACTCGAAGATTCTGCCAAGCAAGGTATTCGCTGCGCAGGCATTATCATTCGCCACCGCGGTGCGATTATTGATAAGGCTATTTTTGATAAAGAACTTGGCGCTTAGGCCGCACTCTGCAAAATTGCACACTACCAGTTTGTCGTTAATGTTTCTGTTTCAAAACACTTGAGCCATGGATGGCGAATGTGAGCCCCATGGATGGGTTTATGCGTTTTTGAAACAGAAGCATTAACGGCAAACGTATTCGAAGCACAAAAAAACTTTTATAAATCTACTGCTGACAGCGCAACATTTTATTACCGCGCTTACACAACTGAATTGCCAATCCCCATGGGTCACGCATCATCACCAGATGTGAACCATCTTTGATATGCACCTCTTCCGCAAAACTTGCACCAACCGCTTCCAGTTCAGTACGTTTCTCTATCGGGTTTTCACACACAAACGCTAAATGCACCAAGAGCGGATTCATATTCGCGTAATCAGGCACCTGATCGGGCGGGTTATTGTAAATTTCCAACATTACATCGCCACTGTCGTCCCCCAGAAAATGCGTATTAGCACCACCATCCTGTTTGCGCACAATGGTTAAACCCATATGTGCCACATACCAAGCCGCCATAGCGATGGGATCTTTTACGTTAATGGCAAAATGTTCAATTTTCATAAAAGTATCTATTTGAATAAACAATTTTTGCTGAAGCCCTAAAAAGGAGTGCCTGATCTTAAACTTAAGAAGAGGCACTCAGTAGGAGCTCCATACACTTACGCAATATTTTTTACTATCGTTTCCACCATTTTTTTGGCATCGCCAAACAACATCATGGTGTTATCTTTGTAAAAAAGTTCGTTTTCCACACCCGAATAACCAGAGGCCATAGAGCGCTTCACAAATAACACAGTGCGCGCTTTTTCCACTTCCAAAATTGGCATACCGAAAATCGGACTTTGCGGATTGGTTTTTGCAGCGGGGTTGGTTACATCGTTGGCGCCGATCACAAAAGCCACATCGGCAGTTTGGAATTCGTTGTTGATATCATCCAACTCAAATACTTCGTCATAGGGCACATTCGCTTCAGCGAGCAACACATTCATATGCCCTGGCATACGACCGGCAACCGGATGAATCGCGTAGCTAATTTTTACTCCGGCTTTTTTCAATTCTTCACACATTTCACGCAGCGCATGTTGCGCCTGGGCAACTGCCATACCGTAACCGGGGACAATTATTACTGAACCGGCGTTCTTCATAATAAATGCAGCATCTTCTGCACTGCCGCGCTTTACCGGACGCTCTTCCTGATCACCAGCTGCCGCAGCCGCAGAAGTATCTGCGCCAAAACCACCGAGAATCACATTAAAGAACGAACGATTCATGCCTTTGCACATAATATAGGAGAGAATCGCGCCTGACGAGCCGACTAGTGCACCAGTTACAATCAATGCGTCATTATGCAATGTGAAACCAATACCCGCCGCCGCCCATCCTGAGTAAGAGTTGAGCATGGAAACTACCACCGGCATATCGGCCCCACCAATAGGAATAATCAGCAGCACACCAATCACAAACGCCAGTGCCGTCATCCCCCAGAAAACCCAGGGCGATTGATCAACACAAAAATATCCAATCAATCCGAGAATTGCGGCACCAAGAATGGCATTAATAAAATGCTGCCCACCAAACACAATCGGCTTGCCCGATACCAAACCTTGCAGCTTGGTAAACGCGATAACAGAACCAGAAAAAGTAATTGCACCTATGACGACACCCAAGCCCATTTCAATCCGGCTGGCGATATAAATTTCGCCCGCTGCATTTAAAATTCCAAACGCCGCCGGATTACTAAACGCTGCACCCGCAACCAATACCGCCGCCATACCTACAAGACTGTGAAATGCAGCAACCAATTGCGGCATTGCCGTCATTGCTATCTTGCGCGCGATAAAAATGCCAATGACTGCGCCAATCGCCAACGCCGATAAAATCCAACCATACGATGTTACTGCGGGACTTAACACGGTAGTGATCACCGCGGTCAGCATACCCAACATGCCAAACAAATTGCCTTTACGCGATGACTCGGGCGATGACAAACCGCGCAATGCCATAATGAACAACACCGCTGCGACCAGGTACGCAAGCGAGGTTAAACTTTCATTGAGAGACGACATAATTATTTCTCTCCCACTTTATTTTTCTTTTTATACATGGCGAGCATGCGATGGGTGACAGTAAAGCCGCCAAAAATATTAATCGATGCCAAGACCATGGCGCAAAAGCCGAGCACTTTGGATAAGCTCATGCCTTCTGGGCCAACGGCAATTAATGCGCCGACAATAATCACGCTCGAAATGGCATTGGTTACCGCCATAAGCGGCGTATGCAATGCAGGGGTTACACTCCACACAACGTAGTAGCCAACGAAAATGGCCAATACAAAAATGGATAACTGCGAAACAAAATTGGTTTCCATAATCAACTCCCGATTAAGCGGCGCTGGCCGGTTTGAAATTAGGATGAACGATGGAGCCATCGCGCGTAAGCACGGTGGCGGAGATAATTTCATCCTGCCAATTCACACTGAATTGTTTATCGGCATTCATCATCGGGGTTAAAAAATTCAACACGTTTTTGGCGTAGAGTGCGCTGGCATCAGCTGACAACCGGCTTGGAATATTGAACAGACCAATAATCGTTACGCCGTTCACTTCAACTACTTCACCCGGCTTGGTCAGCGTGCAATTGCCGCCTTGCTCAGCAGCGAGATCCACAATGACTGAGCCGGGGCGCATGCTGTGCACCATATCGTCATTAATCAAGGTCGGCGCTTTGCGGCCGGGAATTAATGCGGTGCAAATGGCGATATCTTGTTTCTTTAAGGTTTCAGCAACCAACTCTGCCTGGCGGCGCTTGTAGTCATCGCTCATCTCTTTGGCGTAGCCACCAGCGGTTTCAGCATTTTTAACTTCTTCGCTTTCCACCATCACAAATTTTCCGCCGAGGCTTTCGACCTGTTCTTTAGATGCGGCGCGCACATCGGTTGCCGATACAATTGCGCCCAAACGTTTTGCCGTTGCGATCGCCTGTAAACCCGCAACTCCGGCGCCGAGCACCATCACGCGTGCGGGAGCAATAGTGCCTGCCGCCGTCATCATCATCGGCATTGCGCGGTCATACACATTGATCGCTTCCAATACGGCGCGATAGCCGGCCAAGTTGGATTGTGAACTTAATACATCCATCGACTGCGCGCGCGTAATACGCGGCACAAATTCGAGCGTCATGGTGGTGATGCCTGCATCGGCGTATTGCGCAATGGCCGCAGAATCGGAATAGGGCGATAGCATTGCAATTAATACTGCACCGCGCTTTATCGGCGCCAGTTCGTTCACGTCACCCTCACCAGCTAAAAGGGGACGTTGGACTTTTAAGACGATATCCGCAGAGCCCAATAAACCTGCAAGATCATCGCTGAGTGTTGCGCCCGCTTCTTGATAGGATTCATTGGTAATTCGGCTGGCGATACCGGCATCTTTTTCGATCGCAACCTCAAAGCCCAATGCAATGAATTTTTTTACGGTATCGGGTGTTGCGGCAACGCGGCGCTCATGCGCGCGCCTTTCTTTTGGAATAACGATTTTCATTTTTTTGTCGCCCTCTGTAATAGTGGCAAATTTTTGGCACTAGCTATTTTTTGCTAATAAAAAGTCGCATCAATGTTTTCATCAATGTGAATGGAGCTGCCGTAATTTGCTTTCTAGTGAATTTCTTTTTATATGACTTGGCTCTCACCAAGTTTTTGGACGGGCCAATTCTTTGACTGGCCTCGGTTTGTTTTTTATATTCGTTAGATCGTGGATGGCTTATGAACTCCGTTATTTATTCTGAGACACGCCGTAAATACATCCATGTAGGCTCATCTTCGCCATCCATGGCTCAGACGGTCTCAGAATAAATAACAAAGTCCATGGCGCGGCGAGATCAAAGTTAAACCACCGCACCAATTTTCCACGGAATAAATTCATTATCGCCATAGCCGAGCAATTCACTTTTGGTTGGCTTGCCGGAAGCAACTGCCAGAATTTCTTCAAAAATTTCCTGGCCGGATTCCTCCAAGCTGATTTCACCATCGGACACTTTGCCGCAGTTCAAATCCATATCCTCTTGCATGTGGTTATAGATTTTACTGTTGGTCGCCAATTTAATACTCGGCGCCGGTTTGCAGCCAAAGGCAGAACCACGACCGGTGGTGAAACACAAAATTTGCGCACCCGATGCAACCTGACCGGTGGCAGATACCGGGTCGTAACCCGGGCTATCCATAAATACAAAACCTTTGGTGGTAATGTCTTCACCGTAGAGAAAAACATCGCGCAAATTGGTTGAGCCACTTTTTGCTTGCGCACCGAGGGATTTTTCAATAATCGTGGTGAGTCCGCCAGCCTTATTGCCCGGCGATGGATTATTGTTTAATTCAAAATCATTGCGCGCGGTGTAATCTTCCCACCAGCTGATACGATCCAATAGTTTTTGCGCGACCTCAGGCGATTCAGCGCGGCGCGTCAACAAATGTTCCGCACCAAAAATTTCCGGCGTCTCCGACAAAATCACTGTGCCGCCGTGACGCACGAGAATATCACCCGCAATACCGAGTGCAGGGTTCGCAGTTACACCGGAGAGCGCATCGGAACCGCCGCATTGCAGACCAATAATCAATTCACTCGCGGGAACAGTTTCGCGCTGACATTCATTTACCAGCGGCAACATGGCGCGCAGGGTTTCGATACCTTTTTCAATTGCGAGGCGAGTGCCGCCCACATCTTGAATTGTATAGGCAGTAAAGGTTTTGGAATTGGAGAGGCCACACTCTTCCATCACCCGTTGAATCTGCATGGTTTCGCAGCCGAGGCCAACCATCATCACACCGCCAAAATTCGGGTGGCGCGCGTAGCCATTAAAGGTGCGACGCAGGGTTTCATAACCATCGCCGTCGGAGCGCATACCGCAACCGCTGTCATGGGTCATGGCGACGACGCCGTCGATATGCGGATAGTTTTCCAATTCGCCGGAGTAGGTGAAGTGCTGGGCAATAGCCTTGGCCACAGTCGCGGAGCAATTCACGGTAGTGAGGATGCCAACATAATTGCGCGTACCAACCTTACCGTTGATACGCCTGTAACCTTGGAAGGTTGCGCGCTTATCGGCAGGGACAAATTCGGTGGGCTTGGCTTCTTCACAAAAACCATAGTCTTTTTCCAGATCGCCCATGACACAGTTGTGCACATGGACATGCTCGCCCGCCGGAATATCCTGGCTGGCAAAGCCGATGGTCTGGCCGTATTTAAGAATGGCGTCGCCTTTGGCGATGTTGCGCACAGCAACTTTATGCATGGCGGGGATGTCACGCAGGAGGGTGACATCTTTTTCTGCAAATAAAACACCAGCGGGGAGTGATACTTTACAAATACCGACGTTATCACTGTCATGCAAAACGATAATGCTGCTCACGCTGATCTCTCTCTCGATTCGTTAACCGATAAATGGATTTATGCCGTTTGCCGCTATCTCTTAAAGAGTGTAGTTCGCTACGCCAATTACTCCTCATAGGCGCGCTGATTTAGGCGCACTTTTCTCTCCCTGGAAACTGTCCCGAAAAAAAAGGCGCCTTGCGGCGCCTCAAAATCGGCAATGGTATTCGGTCAATACCGGGATCAAATCTACCCCTGAATTTTCACCTCGGCAACAGCCCCAAAACCCTGAAAATAGCGAATGTAACCGATTTCATCTGCATCGAAAGATCAATTTAGCCTGTTACACAAAATCATCTTGTCTTATAAGTGAAGAAAACCATTAATTTCGCGACAAATTAGGACAAATATTCTTTTCATTAAATCAATTATTTTTTAAATAATTTTTATCGATACACGCATGAAAACGTTTACAAATCAATGATTGATTAAATGTAAACGTATACATTTGATAATGTGGGAAAAAAATACTCAGAATTTGATTTTTTAGGTGTTTTTTTGGAGCACAGGTTGATTTTATCCAACATGACATACAGAATGATTTTCACTCTATATGAGGATGTGTATCTTCTTGGCAGTAACAGATGGCAGTAAGTCATCAATCCCCAGCCAAGAGATCACATCTATTAGCTAATTAAGAAAAAGCTACATCAGTGGCAGACAACATGAGAGCTAACACCGGTGACAGATTTTTGCCTATTACAGCCAAGCCGCCGTGCCTTTATTAGAAACACTCTCAACAGTGTGGTGAGCTGCTGTGCGCTGGGCACGCTCGCAGGTTGTGCCAGTTCCCGAACATCGACCACGATAGCTACCAAGGCAACTGACGCCTGGACCCAAGCAGAACAGATTCGCACGCAAGTACGCGCTCCAGAATTTCCTGACCGCATCTTTGATGTACGCGACTTTGGCGCCAAGGGTGATAGCGCGCATGACAACTCCAAAGCCTTTGCCGCTGCAATAACTGCCTGCCATAAAGCGGGGGGCGGAAAAGTGTTGGTCACCCAAGGCAAATACCTTTGCGGCGCCATCCACCTGTTATCCAATGTAAACCTGCATATCACCAAAGACGCGACCATCGCTTTTATTACTGATCCCAACGCTTACTTACCGGCGGTATTCACCCGCTGGGAAGGTATGGAGATCATGGGCTACTCGCCGCTGATTTACGCCTATGGTCAAACCAACATCGCCGTCACTGGCGCAGGCACTGTCGATGGCCAAGCTAATCGCACCACATGGTGGCCGTGGAAAGGTAGCAATTTCAGCAGCGTTGATTGGGGTATTGCCGGCGTGCCAACCCAGACTGAAGCCCGCAATAAATTAATGCAGGACATGGAAAATAATGTTCCCGTTGCAGAGCGTATTTATGCTGAGGGCTCTTATCTTCGCCCGGTGTTTATCCAGCCCTACAACTGCACCAACGTATTAATAGAAGGCATCACCATCACCAACGCACCCTTCTGGTTGCTCAATCCGGTGCTGTGCGAAAACGTCACTATCGATGCAGTAACCTTTGCCAGCATAGGGCCAAACTCCGACGGTTGTGATCCTGAATCCTGCAAAAATGTGGTGATCAAAAATTGTTTTTTTGATACAGGAGATGATTGCATCGCGATTAAATCGGGACGTAATGCCGACGGTCGTCGTTTAAAAACGCCTTCAGAAAATATCCTGATCAGCAATTGCAAAATGCGCAACGGTCACGGCGGCGTAGTTATTGGCAGCGAAATTTCTGGCGGCGTACGCAATGTGTTTGTGGAAAATTGCGAAATGAGCAGCCCGGAGTTGGAGCGCGGTATTCGCGTTAAAACCAATTCGGTGCGCGGCGGCCTGATCGAGAACCTCTTTGTGCGCAACGTGACGATTGGCGAAGTGCAAACAGCCATTGTGATCGACTTTGATTATGAAGAAGGCGACGCTGGAAAATTTACACCGACAGTGCGCAATATCGATATACGTAATCTTATCTGCCAAAAAGCCAAGCAGGTTTTCCAAGTGCGCGGTTATGCGCGCTCGCCCATCCAAAATTTGCATCTCACCAACTGCCACTTCAAAGAAGTTGATGCCATTGGTGTATTGGAGAAATTGGATAATTTTGCCGCCACCAATGTCACTATCAAAGGCGTTGAATTTACGATTTGATAAAGAAAGCAATTTCTTTACATCAAAATGGGCTTTATTTTTTTATTGATACAGCAAATTGAAATATAAACAGGATTAATGATAGCTAAGTCATGCGACCACCATGACACTTGATATATATCGACTAAGCTCAAAAAGTCGATTACACAGGTTACAAATTACAACGGATTTGTCGCTTCAATTATGCAAAAAATCTGTGAAGTTTGTGAAAACGTGTTTGTCTCCGCATTGTTATTGCGATGACCAGCACCAGCTCCGCTAGCTCAAATGTAATTAATCACAATAAAAGATGGGGAATAGCTATGAGAATGTTCAAACTTAATCCACTCGTATTAGCCATGGCAGCCTGCACACTGCCAATGAGTGTTTACGCGCAAGACTCAGGCGACGGCACTGTTGAGGAAGTTGTTGTAACCGGCAGCTTCCGCGATAGTTTGCAGAACGCAATGAATATCAAAAAGAATCAAAACGGCTTTGTCGATGCGATTGTTGCATCGGATATCGCTGAATTTCCCGATAACAACCTTGCAGAATCTTTGCAACGTGTACCCGGTGTTGCAATTTCCCGCTCCGGTGGCGAAGGGCGCAATATTACCGTACGTGGTCTTGGCCCGGGATTCACTACTGTGCGCCTGAATGGCATGGAAACTATTTCTACAACAGGCGGCACCGACGCTGTCGGCGGTAACAACCGTGGTCGCGGCTTTGACTTTAATACCTTCTCATCTGATTTGTTCAGCTCATTAACCGTGCGTAAAACCAACTCCGCCGAAGTGCAAGAGGGTTCTTTGGGCGCAACTGTAGACCTCAAGGCTGCTCAACCATTTGATTACGATGATTTTGTGCTCACAGCATCAGGATCATTGGGCTATAACGATCTCTCTGAAGAAAGTGATCCGGGTGCCGCATTTCTTGTTAGTAATATTTTTGCCGACGGTAAATTTGGTGCGCTTTTTTCTCTCTCTTATTCTGAACGTAGTGTGCAAGACGAAGGTTCGAGTACTGTCCGCTGGACTAATGCATCTGCGCAAAGCTTCGGAAAATATAAAGGCGCAACAATCACTCCAACTAATGAAATAAATACCGCATTTCGTCCACGTATTCCTCGTTACGATTCCTACCAGCATGAAATGGAGCGTTTAGGTTCAAGTTTGTCGCTGCAATTCCGCCCTACTGATTCCACCGAAATTAGTCTTGATGGGCTCTGGGCGAAATTTGATGCAAACCGCCAGGAAGTGTTTATGCAGGGTTCACTCAACCCTGGTGCAAACGCAACCAGTAACGTACTCGACTATGCTATCGAAGGTAATACACTCGTATATGCTGATATTGAAGGTGCTCGCCTACTTTCTGAAAATCGTTATGACGAAATGTCTACCGATTTTTCGCAAGGCACTATTACTCTGAAGCAAGACTTCACCGATACATTCCGCCTCAAAGCAATGCTAGGTAGCACTAAATCGGATTACGATAACCCGATTCAAAATACCTTGTTGATGCAAGCAAACAACCAACGCTTTACTTACGACTATCGCGATTACAGCAGCCCTGTGTTGACTTTCGGCACTGCGGCGTACAACAAAGCATCTTGGACTGCCACAGGTGTACGTCAACGCCCACAGACAACGGTAAATGAAAACGATGCCGCAACTGTTGCATTTGAGTACGACGTTAGCGATAGCATCAAACTGAAAATTGGCACTGATTATAAAGATTTCAGTTTCAGCACTGATCAATATGCTTACGCCTCTGAAGGTGCAAATGGCGTTAACATCCAATCCAATCCTGATTTTATTACTGAATATGATTCTGGGCTTGGCGATGATCAGCCTTGGTTAATCCCAAACCGCGCGCTGATTATGGAATCCTACAATCTATTTGATCTGGCCTTGGTTCCAAACTATGGCAGCAACTATGAAGTAGGTGAAGAAACAACCGGCGTATTTGCGCAAATCGATTTTAATTTTGAAATTGGTTCAGTGCCTGTAAGTGGTGATATTGGTGTACGTCGTTTTGAAACCGATCAAACATCCAGTGGCTGGCTCAATGGCACGCTGGCTAGTCGCTCTTACGTTACTGTTGAACACAATTATTCAGACACGCTGCCTGCACTCAATATAAAAGTTGAACCAATGGAAGACGTTGTACTTCGCGCAAGTTACTCGGAAGGTATTTCACGTGCAGGCCTTGGTTCAATTGTTCCTGCTGTTAGTGTGGGCGTTGCCGGTACCAACCTGAATATTTCTGGTGCAAACCCTCTGCTTGAACCAACCAAAGCAAAAAGCTATGACTTGGGTGCTGAGTGGTATTTTGGTGAAGGCAGTTTGGTTAGCGTAACGTTGTTCAAGAAAGAAATTGAAAGCCATATCCAAACCTTACGCTCTACTCCAATCTATACTGAAACTGGTTTACCAACTGAAGCTGCTGTGAACGCATGTAATACTCAAGGCGCCTCACTGGGCGGTTATGGTTCTAACTGTAATGAAAACCTACCCTGGAACTACTCAGCACCTGCAAATGGCCCAGGTGGTGATTTGGATGGTTATGAAATCAGTTATCAACAGCCGTTTACTTTCCTACCTGGATTCTTAAGCAACTTCGGTTTTATTGGTTCCTATACAAGTGTCGATTCAGACCTCGACTATTTAAGCGCTGCATCAGACATCACAAATGGCAACCTGATTGTTCAGGCAACCAAACCATTGGTGAACCTATCTGATGAAACAACTAGTGCAACGCTTTATTGGGAAAATGATGTATTTAGTGGCCGTGTTTCGTTAGCGAGCCGTAGCGGTTATTTGACTACCCCAATTGGGCGCGATGGCAACGATGAAGAAGGCACAAATGAAACTACCAACGTGGATGCCTCTTTTGGCTATCAATTCAACGACAGCTTAAAGTTCACTTTCGAAGCGCTTAACTTAACTGACGAAGTGGATGACCAATGGGTTGGTTCGGAAGACAATCAACGTCTGTCTTACTACCACAACACCGGCATCCAATATAACTTGGGTGTTCAGTACAAATACTGATGAATGTTTGATCGTCATTTTGTGAAAAGTGTGTAAAACAAAAAGGGATGCCAGCTTGCTGGCATCCCTGTTTGATTATTAGTGCGTGACTTTTATTGAACGACAAGAGGTGTGCAGCGTGAGTGTATTGTTTAAAAGCAGAGTGATTTATGGTGGTATTTTTCTGGCAGCATTAACTGGTTGCTCACCCGAAAAAACCGACGAACAACAAGCTACTGCTACAACACCTGTTGCGCAACCCGTTACTGTCAACCATCAATTGGCAACGGCAGAAATTACCAATGCCAATAATTTTGCATTGCAGCAAGAAGCCATTTATTTTCCTTTTTATGATTTAGGTATCACAGCTGATAATGCCGCTGTTAACCATCTCAATATTTTAGCCGGTAACGTCGCACAACCATCACAAACCGTCGATACCGATGGCGACGGCACTCTCGATGGCTTGTTGCTAGCTGCTGATTTTAATCCAGCAGAAATAAAATCCTTCACTATTTCCAGCGATCCTGTCATCGCCAAACCGGCGCTGAGAAAACAAACCCAGGCGGAAATTTCGATTAAAGAAGGCGGAGAGTGGAAAGGTAAAGAATATATCGGCGGCACCTTTAAAAATGTGCAAAGCGTAACGCCACCACCGCAATACACCGATCACTCCTACTGGATTCGCTACGAAGGCCCTGGTATTGAATCGGATAAAGTTGCCTACCGTGTGTATCTCGATTGGCGCAATGGTTTTGATATCTTCGGTAAAAAAACCAGCGATGTGGTTTTACAAAAAGTAGGTCTGGACGGTTATGACTCCTATCACTTAAATGCTGATTGGGGAGTGGACGTTTTAAAAGTCGGTAAATCGCTCGGCATGGGCGGTTTTGGTTTCTGGAATGGAAAAAGTGTTGATCTGGTTTCGCTCGTGGATACACGCGATGCGATTATCACCAACAATGGTAATCTCTATTCCGGTTTCAAAATCAATTACAACGGCTGGCAAATCAACAATCAAAAAGTGGATTTGGGTGCGCATTTTTCTATGAATGCTGGCAGTCGCTTGGTCAATGTCAAACTCAAATCCAGTCAACAATTACCTAACCTCGCAATTGGTTTAGTAAAACATAAAGGCACCACGCTTATTGAAGGAAACCAGAATATTAGCGGTTACGCCTGGACTTATGTGGCAAGCTGGGGCAAACAAAGTTTAAGTGGCGAGAATGATCATTTGGGTATGGCGGTTATTTTCCGCCGCGATGATCGCGCTGAACAAACCACCGATGAAAATTCTTATGTATCGGTGATGAAAGATAAAGGTGGCGAACTGGAATATTATTTCCTCGCAGCCTGGGAACACGAATTGGATGGCATCAAAACCGAAGCGGATTTTAAAGCCTATCTCGACCGCGAAGTGGGGCGCTTGACCAAAGCACCGCGTGTGCGTTTTGAATCAACACTCAGTGCTGATGCGAAGAAAAATCCGGTTGATGCAGAAGCGGCATTGAAATGGGCTAAAGGTTTGGCGGATTCAGAATTGGAACGCAAAACCCTGAACTATCACTATCAAGGTTGGGATGAATACCGCAAGCGCCCCGGCAAATTTGAATACGATGTGGTGGGCATGCAAATTCATGCACTGCAAGAATTGGACAGCATCAGCCCTAATCCCGCCTATCAAAAAGCATTGGAAACGGTAACGGGTAGTTATATCCGCGACGACGGCCATATTCACACGTTTGAACCGGATCTATTCAGTATCGATTTAACCAAACCAGGTCAAATGGTCATTCTGCTGGAGCAGCGCACCAAGCAAGAAAAATATCGCAAAGCGGTAGATTTTTTGCGGGAAAATTTAAAGCGTCATCCACGTACCAGCGAAGGCGCATTCTGGCATCGTGCAACCTACCCCAATCAGTTGTGGCTCGACGGTGTTTACATGGGCATGCCCTTTCTCGCGCAATACGCATCGCTCTATGAAACCGGCGAACAACAACATGAAAGTTTTAAAGAAGCAGTGCATGAATTTGTGATTGCACGTAATCAATTGCGCGATCCGCAAACTGGTTTGTATTTCCACGCATGGGATGAATCAAAACAAGCTCTGTGGGCAGATAAAGAACATGGCCGTGCATCGCAATTTTGGGCACGCGGCATTGGCTGGTATGCGATGGCCTTGGTAGATGTGTTGGATTTTATTCCAGAATCAGAAACTGAACTGCGCAAAACCTTAATCGATATCAGCGTGGAATTAGCGGCCGATATTTTGCGTTACCAAGATGCTGAGACAAGTACCTGGTGGCAAATTATCGACAAGCCCGGCGCCATCGCCAACTATCGCGAATCAACCGCTAGTGCTATGTTCACCTATTTTTATATCAAGGGCGTTAACAAAGGTTACTTGCCGGAATTCTATCGCGACGTTGCGATAAAAAGTTACCAAGGCATGATCAATGAATTTGTGACTGTGCATGCCGATGGAAAAGTTAGCATGAATGATCAATGCTTGGTTGCCGGTTTAGGTTTCGGCCGCGACGGCAGCTACGACTATTACATGACCGAGCGCATTGTCTCTAATGATGCAAAAGGCAACACCCCGTTTATTCTGGCGGGTGTGGAAATGTATAAATTACTTAAAAAATAATAATGCTCCGCATAGCCAGTGTTAATTTTTCACTGGCTTGCGTACACAACACCGTTTAGTTATCAACCATGAATGCCGTTTTGCAATGGCCTAGCCGAAAACAGAAGGTTTATTATGAAAGTCCTTGAAGAGCGTTTTGCCGTCCACCTCGACGACTACAAACACTACGACACCGAAAAATTGCGCAAACACTTTTTAGTAGAAAGCATTTTTGTCGCCGATGAAGTGCAATTCACTTACACCCATTACGAGCGTTTGATGGTAGGCGGAGTTATGCCGGTTAATAAATCCGTGCAACTGGAAACCTACGACCAACTGAAAATGGAATTCTTTTTGGATCGTCGCGAGCTAGGTGCAATTAACATTGGTGGCAGCGGTAAGGTGTCGGTTGATGGAGAAATCTATGAAATCGGCAATAAAGAGGCGCTCTACATTGGCCGCGGCGCAAAAGAAGTCTTTTTTAGCAGCGATGATGCAAACAATCCCGCCAAGTTTTATTTGAACTCCACACCTGCTCATACGAGCCATCCGACTAAGAAAGTAAACAAGGAAAACAGTAAAGTACTGCATATGGGCGCCGGCGACACTTGTAACGAGCGCGACATTTATCAATTGATGATTAGCACCGTGCTCGATACTTGCCAATTGCAAATGGGCATGACCGAATTAAAACCCGGCAGCATCTGGAACACCATGCCAATGCATACCCACAGCCGCCGGATGGAAGCTTATTTTTATTTCAACATCCCCGACACTCATGCGGTGTGCCATTTTATGGGCCCAGCGAATGAAACTCGTCATATTTGGGTGGGCAATGAGCAAGCCGTAGTATCGCCGCCATGGTCAATGCACTCAGGTGTCGGCACCGCCAACTACACCTTTATTTGGGGCATGGCAGGCGAGAATATGGACTACACCGATATGGATTTCCATAAGCCGAGCGAATTGAAATAACGATTTTTTATTCGTAGCCCGTATGGAGCCTAGCGAAATATGGGAGGAATTCCAAATAACAAATCTTTCTCGATAGAGATACAAACATGAATCACCCACTCTTTGATTTAACCGGAAAAATTGCACTGGTCACCGGCGCGACCCATGGCTTGGGCATGGCCATGGCCAGCGGCCTCGCAAGCGCAGGCGCCACATTAATTATCAACGGCAACTCTTCACAAGAAAAAATCGACATCGCGGTAAACGAATATCGCGAAAAAGGTTTTAAAGCCTTTGGTTACAAATTTAATGTGACTGATGAAGCACAAGTTATAGCCGCTGTCGATCAAATCGAAAAAGACCACGGCCCAATCGATATTCTGGTGAACAACGCTGGCATCATCAAACGCACACCTTTATTAGAAATGACTCTGGAAGATTTTGAAGAAGTGATCAAAATCGATTTGACCGGTGTATTTACCATGACCCGCCCCATCGCACGCAAAATGGTTGAGCGTCGCCAGGGAAAAATTATTAACATCTGTTCGATGATGAGCGAACTTGGCCGCAATTCTGTCGGCGCTTACGCAGCCGCAAAAGGCGGTTTGAAAATGCTCACTAAAAACATGGCCACCGAGTGGGCAAAATACAATGTGCAAGTCAACGGCATTGGCCCCGGCTATTTCGCCACCAGCCAAACCGAAGCCATTCGCATAGACGGCCATCCGTTCAATGATTTCATCATTAACCGCACCCCCGCAGGCAAATGGGGCGATCCAGATGATTTGCAAGGCGCAACGATTTTCCTTGCTTCGAAAGCTAGTGATTTTGTGACCGGGCAAATTGTGTATGTGGATGGTGGGATATTGGCCACGATTGGCAAGCCGAACAATGAGGCGTGATTGACTAACATTCCCTTGCATCCAAACCCAGCCTCGTGCTGGGTTTTTTTATGGCTGCCGGTTAGTTAGCGGCGTGATGACTGATATTTTTTATGCTCTGTTATACTCCGGCGACCGCACTATCCACACCGCAAGAGGAACCACCATGCAGCTTGGAGAAACACTGAAAGCGCACATTGTACAGTGGCTTAAAACCAATAACTGGGAATACAGTGAATGGGCTTACGCGCTGATAGTGGCGGGAATTTTTTTAGTGACGGCGCTGGTGCTGCATTTTTTACTGCACTCAGTAATCTTACGCTGGTTTAAACGCAGTGCGCATAAATCACAAATCCCCTGGAGCCTGGCGCTCTACCAACACAAGTTACTCAGCCGCATTGCATTGGTGTTTCAGGGTTTTGTGTTTTTGGTGCAGGCGCGCATTTGGCTACCCAAAGATTCTGACATATTTAGCCTGGTGAGTACGGTTGCACATTTGTGGATTTTGTTTTACTTGCTCTTATCACTCTTTTCGCTGCTGAATTTTCTGGAAGATATTTTTCGGCCTGCTAGTCAAAAACGGAATTTACCTATCCGTGGAATTTTTCAAAGTGTCAAACTGATTGCAGCACTTATCGCAATTATTTTTTCACTCTCGCTATTAATCGGCAAATCGCCAGTTTTATTATTCAGCGGTTTAGGCGCAATGACCGCAGTGCTACTGTTGGTATTCAAGGACACCATTCTCGGATTTGTCGCAGGCATTCAGCTTTCTGCGAATGAAATGCTGGCAGTGGGCGATTGGCTGGAGATGCCTAAATTTGGCGCCGACGGCGAAGTAATTGACATCAGCCTGACGACAGTGAAGGTTCGCAACTGGGATAACACCATTACCACGATTCCTGCCTATGCATTGATTTCCGATTCGTTTAAAAATTGGCGCGGCATGACCGAATCGGGCGGACGACGGATTAAACGTGCCATTCATATTGATGCTACCAGCGTAACATTTTTGCAGCCGGAGGATATCAAACGTTTGCGTCGCGCTGCGTTACTCAGCGATTACATCGAGCGAAAACTTACCGAGATAGAAATTGAAAATAATCAAACCAAGATCGATTTAAGCTCGCCTGTGAACGGCCGCCGCTTGACTAACCTTGGGACATTTCGCGCGTATTTGCGCATGTATTTGAAGCAGCACAAATCCATTCATCCCAACATGTCGCAAATCGTGCGCCAACTTGCACCAGATGCGAACGGCATCCCGCTGGAGATTTATGCATTTTCGAATGACACTGGCTGGGCTAATTACGAGGCAATCCAAGCGGATATTTTTGATCACATTTTTGCCATAGTGCCAGAATTTGGTTTGCGGGTTTATCAAGCACCCTCAGGCTACGATATGCAGAATATGGGTGCGCGCACTGATACATAGATTTATCTTAAATCGATAGATGATTGCTCAGGATAATTTATTACAGATTCAACGAAAAATATTTAGCTTCGAATTTCATTCCCATGTTGATATAAAACCGGTGTGCATCAATTCTTTGCACGCCGGATACCAACCGCACCTGAATACAGTTGTGTTCGCGTGCGTAGTTTGCAACCCAATCAAACAATGCGGCGCCATAACCCTTCGATCGTTCTGTCGCCGTTGTAATCAGATCGTCTATTTCCAGATATTTACCCGTGTATAGCCATTCTGCAATACGAACTCCCGCCACCGCTTTAATGCCGTTATCATCCAGATAAGCCAACTCATAGCCATGAGTCTTGCGCATTCGCTCAACAAGTGCCATGAAAGCGTCAAGTGACAGGTGTGAGCGCAGTTCAGACATGACTGCAAAACATGCGATTTTTTCTTCGGGTGTGTTTGCTAATTGAATTTGCATAAATCGGTTCCGTGATTAAAAGTAAACTTTATAAGTTGGGAGATGTTCTATTCCATCTCCAACATAAACGTCACTGGCCCGTCGTTCACTAAACTCACCTGCATATCCGCCGCGAAAATCCCAGTGGCAACCTGCGAGTGTTTGCTGCGCAGCTGTGCCACAAAATAATCGTAGAGCGCTTCAGCTTGGGCGGGTGGTGCAGCGGAAGAGAAGCTGGGGCGCAGGCCTTTTTTGGTGTCGGCGGCGAGGGTGAATTGTGAGACGACCAGAACACCGCCGTCGATCTGCTGGATATTACAATTCATTTTGTTGTTTTCATCGGAAAAAATCCGGTAGGCAAGGATTTTATCGATCAGTTTGTTGGCGGTTTCTTCGGTATCATTTTTTTGGATACCGAGCAGTAATAAAATGCCCTGTTGGATTTCGCCGGTGATTTCTTCATTGACAGTAACAGATGCTTTTTTGACGCGCTGTATGAGACCTAACATAAAGTACCTAGCATAAAACTTACTCAATAAAATTAAAGCGTATTCACCGACTTACGGTATTCGCTCGGGGTCATACCCACTTTTTTCTTAAACAGGGTATTGAAGGTAGCCTTACTGTTAAAGCCAACATCCAACATGATATCGAGCACCGTTTTGTCCGATTGATTCTGGTTGGACAGCATGTGCTTGGCTTCATCGATACGATAGGAGTTAATAAACTCAAAAAAATGACAATTAAAATGACGATTAATAATATTGGATAATAGCCGCGCGGGAATGCGCATTTGTATCGCCAGTTTTTCCAGCGTTAGTGCCGGGGTTAGATACGGTTTTTCGGTTTCCATATACTGCGTAATTTGCGCGATCAGTTCGGGGGTTATTTTTTCTTTAGCCTGCTCTGGCTCATCTTTTGCGGGCTCTTCGTTAGGCGTTTGCCGTTGCTCCAATCCTTCAAATACACTGGAGTGCCCCAGGCCAAAGAAGATCAACACACTTACCATAAAGAAGGTTGTGTAGTTGCCAATCAAACCCATGATTTCAAAATTGGTACTGATGCCAAAGCTAATGGCAAGAATAATCATGGCTGCGACCAATACTGCCCAAAAACGAATCGCCAAAAACCCGATCACCAGAATTTTTAACCAGGTCAAATCGATTTTATCGATGTCTGAAAAATTGGTACGGATGTGTTGGGTGTAGCGTTTGATTTCAATCAGGCAAATGATCCCCAATGCCACACGGAAGAGTTCGCGGAACAGGGTAACGTAATTCATGATTTGTGGCGCGACAGATAAATCGTACTCTTCCTGGATGCTGACTTTATCGGTCACATCCAAGCTGTAATAAAAAATTAATTGATAGCCCGCATAGGCGATAAACGGCAGCAAATAAATAATGTCTTTTAAACGCAAACGATAGTCTTTGTAGATCAGCGAGCGGGTATACCAGAGTAGCAGAGGGCCTTCCAGCCAGTAACCAAAACCAAATACGTAAAATAAATCCGGGGACCACTTAATCGCGATATGGCGAAACTCAGCACCGAAGCTGATTAAGATATCCAGGGGAATAGCAGCTTGCTGTAGCAAAAAAAAGGCGAGAAAAACATTGCGGATATATTTGTCGCGCTTGATTGTAAGCAACAAGAGTGCAAATAAAATACATTGATAGGCTGTCATTAACAGCACTACATCATGGGTGTTAAAAATGACGTCATACATAGGTCACTGCTCCGCTGCGGCTGTACGGCATCTTATTAATTATCTACTCAGCCTGATCGTCAGTAAGGTGTTTATTATCACTGTACGCAAGTGCGATAGTGGCAGATCTTGAGTCTGCGGTCTGGATCATAACATCGAATTGTCTAGTACAAAAAGCGGCTATAAAACGCCGCTGCAAAAATAACAACGGAGCCCAGCGGCTCCGTTGTTACCGTTTTGGTTACCAGGATGATTAGGCCAATTGATCACCGGTGTGCAGCAAACTTTTGGCTAAGTCATCGGTGGCACGGATCAATGCATCCACTATGCCCGGCTCGCGCGAGGCGTGGCCCGCTTCGCGGATAATCTGCAGTTCTGATCCAGGCCAGGCTTTGTGCAATGCGTAGGCGTTATCGAGCGGGCAGATCACATCGTAGCGGCCATGCACAATGGTGCCGGGAATTCCGGCAAGTTTATGGGCATCGCGCAAAATCTGGTTGTGCTCAAGGAAGGCGTCGTTCACAAAATAATGGGCTTCAATGCGCGCCAGCGAGAGTGCGCGATGTGGCTCGGTAAAGGAATCCACAACATCCTGGCAGGGTTTGAGGGTAGCGGTGCGCCCTTCCCAGCCCGACCAGATTTTTGCCGCAGTCATCTGTTGGATTTGGTTGTCGCCGATCAGCTGGCGATAGTAAGCGCCAATCATATCGCTGCGTTCCGCTTCGGGAATTTGCGCAACAAAGTCATCCCAATAATCAGGGAATAAGCGGCTGGCGCCCTCCTGATAAAACCAGAGCAGGTCTTCGCGGCGACAGAGGAAAATGCCGCGCAAAATTAAACCCAGCACGCGCTCGGGATAGGTTTGGGCGTAGACCAGGCTAAGCGTTGAGCCCCATGAGCCACCGAATAACACCCATTTATCGATGCCGAGTGTAGTGCGGATTACTTCAATATCTTCCACCAGTTTTTGCGTGGTGTTGCCTTCCAGTTCCGCATGCGGGCGCGAACGGCCTGCGCCGCGCTGGTCAAACAGGACAATGCGATAGACTTCCGGATCAAAAAAGCGGCGGTCATACTTGCCGCAACCTGCGCCTGGCCCACCGTGGACAAACAGCACGGGGATGCCATCTGGGTTGCCGGATTCATCGACATACAGTTCGTGGGGAGGCTCTACGGCAATTTGGTGACGCTGGTAGGGTTTTATCTCGGGATAAAAAATCTGCATAAACTCGCCTTGTTCGGGTCAATCACATGGGGATGCGCGCGGGATAACGTCCAATAAAGGTAGCACAGCAACTATCGTAAGCGATCACTTTTTGCAGCGAAAAACAGACCTTTAGCACAAATTGACCGGTATTTAGGGCGTACATGCTGAAAGGCCGTTTAACATTTAATCGCTTACTGACATAAACTGTCAGGGACGCTGGTTAGCATAGCGCACCCTCCTTCCTGCTCCCGAGTCTTTTATGCATCGCGCCGAACGCCTGTTTCAACTCACCACACTGTTGCGCAACCGTCGCACCGTGCTCACTGCCAAGCAGATGAGTGAGCACCTGCGCGTTTCCGAGCGAACCATTTACCGCGATATTCAATCGCTCAGTTTGTCCGGCGTGCCGATTGAGGGGGAGGCGGGCGTGGGGTATCGCCTGTCGCACCGCTATCAGTTGCCGCCCCTGATGTTTGACCGCGAAGAGGTCGAGGCGCTGCTGCTCGGTGCGCGCATGGTTAGCAGTTGGGGTGATACGGATATGGCTATCCACGCTAATCAGGCGATCCAGAAAATTCTCTCCGTATTACCCGATCATTTGCGACACAGCGATGAGAGCTTGCCGCTGCTGGTGCCAAATATGGAGGAAGTGCAAAAGTATTACACCGCCCACAGCCAGCCGATGCGCGAGGCGATCCGTTTGCGCCAGCGGGTGGCGATCGATTATGTGCGCGCCGACGAACAGCACAGCTCGCGCACCATCGAACCTCTCGGCATGATTTTTTGGGGCAAGGTGTGGACGCTGGTGGCTTGGTGTCATCTGCGCGATGACTATCGCACCTTCCGCCTGGACCGCATTCAGTCGATTGTGGTGACCGATGAAAAATTTGATACCAGCGATAGCAAAAGTCTCAAACATTTTCTGCACCTTATGAAAGAAAAATACGCGCAGGAGCCGGAAGCAACTGCGCCGCACGAATGTTAACCTGCTTAACAAACCTTGAATTGCCCTTGCACAACCGCCTTGTTACCCTGAGCCAACTTCTCAGGAGATCAATATGAAACTTCGCACGCTCAGTCTCGTTCTGTGTATCGCCGCAATCACACCCTTTGCAAACGCAAAAACACTTTCAGTAAAAACAGAAACAGGCAATATTCAGGTTAAAACCATCGCCGAAGGTTTGGAGAATATTTGGGGCATGGCGTTCTTACCCGATGGCAGCATGCTGGTCACTGAGCGTCGTGGACGTATGCGCATTGTGAGTGCCGACGGCAAAGTGGGTGAGCCTCTTGCAGGCCTGCCGGAAATTTATGCGCAGGGTCAAGGTGGGTTACTGGATGTGGTGCTCGCACCGGATTTCACCAGCAGCAAAAAAATCTATTTCAGTTATTCAGAGCCGGGCAAGGGCGGCAATAGCACTGCTGTGAGTTTTGCCACGCTCAATGGCAATAAACTTGGAAATGTCACGCGTGTATTTAGCCAGCAACCAAAAATTGATTCGGGTGCACATTTTGGTTCGCGTTTGGTCTGGGCACCGGACGGCACCCTGTTTATCACCTTGGGCGATCGCTACAGTGAAAAAGACAAAGCACAAACACTCGATAACCATCAAGGTAAAG
Organism: Cellvibrio fibrivorans; assembly: GCF_031457055.1. Classification (NCBI taxonomy): domain Bacteria; kingdom Pseudomonadati; phylum Pseudomonadota; class Gammaproteobacteria; order Cellvibrionales; family Cellvibrionaceae; genus Cellvibrio; species Cellvibrio fibrivorans. Next base: position 148,101 of record NZ_JAVDVX010000006.1, read on the forward strand.
TGGTTCGCATTAATGCCGATGGTACTGTGCCCAAGGATAATCCTTTCGTAAAAACACCTGGTGCGTTGCCAGAGATTTGGTCCTATGGACATCGCAATATGCAAGGCGCTGCAATAAACCCCATCACTAAAGAGTTGTGGACTGGCGAGCACGGCCCCCAGGGTGGAGATGAATTAAATATTGATCGCGCGGCAAAAAATTACGGTTGGCCAGTGATTACCTACGGGGAAAACTACGGCGGTGGAAAAATTGGCGAAGGCACCCACAAAGCAGGAATGGAACAACCCAATTACAAATGGGTGCCATCGATTGCCACAGCTGGATTTATTTTTTACACGGGCGACAAATTTCCGCAGTGGAAAAATAATATTCTACTCACCAGCCTGAAAGATAAAACGTTTGTGCGTTTAGTAGTCGATGGCGAAAAAATTACCAAAGAAGAACGCTCGCTAGCCAAAGAATTGGATCAACGCCTGCGTCATGTCGTACAAGGGCCCGATGGCTTGGTGTATTTGGTCACCGATGAAAGCAAAGCAAAGATTTACCAACTATCCCCACAATAAAAACCCGTAGGGGCGCCGCTTGCTGCGCCCAATTTTCATGCAGACTGAATATATTTTTGTCTATGGCACCCTGCGGCGCGCTTGCACAACAGGCGCGCATCAAACCTATTTGGCGAATGCGGAGTTTGTTGGTAGTGCAAACGTTAGAGGCAGCCTTTATCGGGTGAGTTATTATCCCGCGTTAGTGCTGGATGATGCAGCGGGCTGGGTGCTTGGGGAGGTATACCGATTAAGCTCCAACGAACAGCTTCAACGGCTGGATGCTTACGAAGAATGTACTTATCCATCGCAACCTGATCAGGAGTATCAGCGTAAACAAATAACGGTCGTAACTGATAAGGGCACTTCGCTGATGGCATGGATTTATTCGTACCAGCACCCCATCGCAGGGCTGGAAAAAATCTCCAGCGGTGATTTTTTAAATCCTTAAGGCAAACTTAATTTATCGCCGCAAGCGGCATAGGTAGCTCGGTTTTTTGCGCTGCTCCATTGCCAATCATTTCGTCGTAAGGTGAGTGCATTACCAACCAGCAACGCTCAAAACCCATTTCTTTCAATGCTAGTTGTGCGCGATACAAGCTTGGAAATTTACGTAACTTGCCCGCATCATCTTTCAGCAATCGAGCTAGCTCACTCTTCCCTTCAGGTTCGTCTGTAATTCCTGCCAAATAGTGTACGCAGTCGCTGTAACTAAAAATCAATGCACGAGTACTGATGTTCATGATTTAACTCCTTGAGTTACAGTGCAAGCATAGCTGCGACAGTAGCGGCGGTCGGCCCAACGCTGATAAATTTTATCGACAACAGCTGCCCAAATTTTCCAACGCAAGGGCTTCCATAAAAATCCCATGGGGGTAAACGACCAGGCAATTACGTTTGCTTCCACGCCAAAACGCCAACTGCCGTCGGGCATTTGCAAATGCAAGTTGCGCAGCATCTGCTCTTGTTCTTCGTCGGTGAGTTGTAATAGCTGATGTGTATCAACCAGAGTTAGTCCCGCATGTTTGAATTTGCGTAAAAAAGCCATTTCCCGCGCGCACAATGGGCATCGGCCGTCATAATAGAGCTGGGCGCGATTAGTCGGCTGGGGCAATGGCATAAGGTTGATCCTCGATATGCTGGATAATCAGCTTCCATGTGTTTGTACGCACGCTTCTGCTATTGCGATCACCATCCCGCACGCTGGATTTTCATTCAGTGAGCGAGTATGTTGTGCGGCATTTTGTTACCGACTACTTCCCTCCCGGAGAAATTACATGAGCCAATTCCGCGCCCTGAATTATGATGTTGATCCGGTCTTCCACGCCGCCAATAAACCACCCGCCAAGGTGGGAGTGCTACTGGCAAACCTTGGGACACCCGATGCACCGACAGCATCGGCCCTGCGTCGTTATCTGGGTGAGTTTTTATCAGACCCGCGGGTAATCGAAATTCCAAAGCTGGTTTGGTTTTTTATTTTGCACGGTATTATTTTGCGCGTGCGCCCGAAAAAATCTGCCAAGCTTTACCAGGGTGTGTGGACTAGTGAAGGTTCGCCGCTGTTGGCTATCAGTAAACAGCAGCAAGCGGCGATACAGGCACAACTGGGTGATGGTTACAGCGTGAAGCTCGGTATGCGCTACGGTAATCCCTCTATCGCGAGCGCCTTACGCGAACTGCAAAATGAAGGTGTGCGTAAAATCGTAGTGCTTCCGCTTTATCCACAATACGCTGGGCCCACTACTGGCTCAACCTTTGATGCTGTTGCAAAAGAGTTTAAGGATTGGCGTTGGGTACCGGAATTGCATTTTATTAATAATTATTGTGACGAACCTTTATACATCGATGCACTCGCGAATTCAGTACGCGAGCACATTGAAAAAAATGGCAAACCGCAAAAAATACTTTTTTCTTATCACGGCACTCCCAAACGCAATCTCGAATTGGGTGATCCCTACTACTGCCTCTGCATTAAAACCACACGTCTTGTGGCGGAAAAATTAGGTTTGAATAAAGATGATTACATGGCCTGTTTCCAGTCGCGCTTCGGTTACGCCGAATGGCTGAAGCCCTATACCGATGAAACCCTGAAAAACTTACCCGCCGAAGGTATTAAAAATATTGCAATTTTATCTCCCGCGTTTAGCGCCGATTGCTTGGAGACCCTGGAAGAGTTGGCGGTAGAAAATCGCCATACATTTATGGATGCCGGCGGTGAACACTACCAATACATACCTGCGCTGAATGACCGCGCCGATCATATTCATGCGTTGGCACACTTAATCCGTCGCCATTAGTTGGCGCCTTGTGGAATGAAAAAATTCTTATTGTGCAGTAATTAAGGACCGATACTGCACACCCGTCACAAAACCTCAATCGACAAACCCGCTGTAAGTGTTTAGGCTGTAATCTAGCAGGTGCATTACGCCAATACGCATCTTACTTTTGCTGTAGATAATTCCTGTCTTATCCTAATTAACTGTTCGGCCCAGAGGAGTGTTTTATGAAAAAGTTAATTGTGGCGCCATTGTTCCTTCTGCTGACCTCTTTGCCATTAGTGGCTGTGGCGGGATCTGAATCCGGGCTTTACATTGGTGGTAGTGTCGGCCAAACCTCGGTTGAGTCTGATTTTGGAGACGACACATCGTTCAAATTGGATGATGAGGACAATGGCCACAAGGTTTTCTTTGGATACAACTTCGGGTTAGTACCATTTTTGGATTTGGCGATTGAAGCCGATTATCGCGAGTACGGAAAATTTGGCAATGAGAACCTGAATACTGAAATTGTGTCATCAGAATTATTTGGCGTTCTTGGGTTTAATGTTGGCCCGCTGGGGTTATTCGGTAAATTGGGTTATTCCGATACGGATATGGATTCAATTATCGATGATATTGATTTTAATGATTCAGAATCGGCAACTGCCTATGGCGCGGGCGCAAAACTGAGCTTTGGATCTTTTGGCATCAGAGCCGAATATGAAGTGCTTGATCTCGACGCAGTTGATGACCTCAATATGATTTCTGTTGGTGCGACTTATACATTTTGATCACATCTAACAAACTGTTGCGCGATTAATAGTGGCTGTTTATATTTGTGCAGCAACTAGTAATCGTGCAATACAATTCCCGTTTTTGTTTCGTGCATATTTATACGACAACCGCGTTGCCATGCAGATCCCCAGCCGATAATTTCCTGTAAAAATCCTCGACAGATGTTTTTATTCTCCCTTGGCCATACAATGCCGTGGTGTTTTTATGCACACGCTCTTGGTGAAGTAACTGCAGTACCAATGCCTTAATCAAACCTTGTTTTAATAATTACCCAAAGGATTAATCATGAGTTTCAAGAATCGATCTTCACTCTTTACCAACATATTAGGCGGTTTACTTTTTAGTGGTGTTGCGTTGCACGCAAATGCAATTCCGTTTGAGGTAGATATTACCGTCGATAATTCCTACGCGCTTTACTACGGCACAGAGACACAAGCAACTAACTTTGTAGGCAGCGATAGCGACTGGACTACCACCGAGAGCTACGCTTTCGATCTGCCGACTAACAATTTTATTTATGTTGTTACTCAATCGGATATTGCTGTTGCCCAAGGTTTCCTGGCGCAATTTACTAACTTATTGAACAACGACCGTTTTTACAGTAACGACCCACAATGGCAAGTGACTGCCACTGGCCGTTATGGTTTTGCCCCTTACTCTGGAACAACCAGTGATTTTGCTGAGCTGACCAGTCAATTGTTGTTGGCAAATGCGGGCAATAACCCTTCCGGTGGCTGGGTTGCAACTACTGCAGGTGACGGTAATGGTGCAAGCCCATGGGGTTTACGCCCAGAGATTGATGCAGCTGCACGTTGGTCATGGTATAGCAGTAATGGTGATACCAATCCAACGTCCCCTGGTTTTAATCACGACGAATACCTGATCTTCCGTATCGCCGTGGATGCGCAAGAAGTACCAGAGCCAGGCAGTTTGCTGCTGATGGGCTTGGGTTTATTAGGTTTATGCGCAGCGAGAAAACGCCGCGCGTAAAGGTGTTATTCGATTGCGCCGCCCGGCGCAATCGAATGCGATGTAATGCTACTTTTTGTTTAATACCGCCAACAACAATACCCAAAAACATAACACAAGATTAAACAGGGGTATCTGCAACTCCGCTGGCATGGCGTAGACGACACACACCGCCGGAATCCATACCAGCCAATTCGATAAAATTACCGTGGGAATTTTTACGCAGAAAAATTCTTTGGTCAGCGCTTGTTTTGTTTCAGTAAAATTCCAATTGGATTCCATCCACAAATACACGATTGTGATGCCCGGTGCGGCCCAGAGTGCGCTGTAGAGGAATTGGTCTATCGCCATTTTGGTTGCGATGGTTTTTATATCGTTGCCGTTGCCGAACCAGTCGGCCTGCAGACGATAGAAAAAATCCACCTCCATACCTTTTAACCCCCAAAAGACAATATAAAAAAACAGTAGGCCTACAACGTTGCGATTGGGGGCGAGGCTTTTTGTTAGCAGTAAATATAAAAAGGGAATGAGTCCGCCGAACAAAGCCGTGGCGATAAAAGAATAACCAAAGCCGTAGGTTTGTTTTAATTCACCAAATAAAGTGAATAGCGGTCTGGAGGCGGGAACAAAAAAGTAAATAACTAAAATGCTGGCGGCAAATAACTGCAATACTAAGCCGGGTAAGAGATTTTTTTTGAGCGCGGCGAAGATGGATTGTTTAATGCTCATTAATGTTGTCCGATAATAGGCAGGTAAACCAGCACGGATGCCGAAGATAGGCAAAAAAAATCCCCGTTGTTTTCACTTCGGGGATTTCTCATCACATAGCGAAAACTAATCGTTACGCTTTTTTGCCGCGCTTACGCTCGTTTTCAGTAAGCAGTTTTTTGCGCACGCGGATGCTAAGTGGTGTTACTTCTACCAACTCATCATCTTCAATAAATTCCAGCGCTTGTTCCAGTGTGTGACGGATTGGCGGTGACAGGGTCAGCGCGTCATCAGTACCGGAAGCACGAACGTTGGTCAATTGTTTAGCTTTGGTTGGGTTTACAACCAGATCATTGTTGCGCGAGTGAATCCCCACTACTTGACCTTCATAAACTTCAACACCAGCGCCGTAGAACAAACGGCCACGCTCTTGCAGCGGGTGCAGGCCATAGGCGAGAGTTTTGCCCTTCACCATAGAGATCAATACGCCGTTTTGACGCTTGGCCACTTCGCCTTCTTTTACCGGGCCGTAGTGATCAAAAATACTGGTCATGATGCCTGAACCGGAAGTCATGGTCAGGAATTGGCCACGGAAACCGATCAAACCGCGCGATGGGCAGAGAAATTCCAACTTGATACGGCCTTTGCCATCCGGCTCCATGTTGTTCAACTCGCCTTTGCGCAGGCCGAGCTCTTCCATCACTTTACCTTGGTCTTTTTCTTCAACGTCGATAACCACTTGCTCGAACGGCTCGTGGATTACGCCATCAACGATTTTTTGTACTACTTCAGGACGTGAAACGCCCAGTTCGTAACCTTCGCGACGCATATTTTCGATAAGTACTGACAGATGCAATTCACCGCGACCAGACACGATAAATTTATCCGGCGTTTCACCTTGCTGAACGCGCAGTGCCACGTTGGCAATCAATTCCTGATCCAGGCGGTCTTTGATATTACGGCTGGTCACGTACTTGCCTTCTTTACCGGCAAATGGAGAATCGTTTACCTGGAAGGTCATGCTTACGGTTGGCTCGTCGATAGACAGGGCTGGCAAGGCTTCGATGCAATCCGGGCTGCACAGGGTATCGGAGATGCCGAGTTTATCCACACCGGTAATACAGACGATATCACCCGCATAGGCTTTGTCAGTCTCGATACGTTGCAAGCCGTGATAGCCCATGACTTGCAGTACTTTCGCTTTACGGGTGTTGCCTTGGTGATCAACCACCACGATTTGCTGGTTGGGCGACAGGCTGCCGCGGGTGATACGGCCGATCCCGATAACACCTACATAGCTGCTGTAATCCAACGCAGAGATTTGCATCTGGAATGGGCCATCCAGGTCAACCTGTGGCGCCTTCACTCGATCGACAATCATTTGGAACAACGGGGTCATATCGTCAGCGATGTCATCGGGTGACAGGCCGGCAACACCATTCAGTGCAGAGGCATAAATGATGGGGAAGTCGAGCTGCTCTTCAGTCGCACCCAAACGATCGAACAAATCAAATACCTGGTCAACAACCCACTCAGGACGTGCGCCCGGGCGGTCAATCTTGTTGATAACCACAATCGGGTTCAACCCTTGTTCAAACGCTTTTGATGTCACGAAACGGGTTTGTGGCATTGGGCCACCAACAGCATCAACGATCAGCAATACCGAATCAACCATCGACAATACGCGCTCTACTTCACCGCCGAAGTCGGCGTGGCCGGGGGTGTCCACGATGTTGATACGGTAGTCGTTCCACTTGATCGCAGTGTTCTTGGCCAGGATGGTAATGCCGCGCTCGCGCTCCTGGTCATTGCTATCCATGATTAATTCCGCGCTTTCATCGCGACGGTCGAGGGTGCCGGATTGACGCAACAACTGGTCAACCATAGAGGTTTTACCATGGTCAACGTGGGCGATGATGGCGATATTGCGCAGTTTTTCGATAGCTGATTGATCTGTCACTGTGGGATTTCTCTTGGGTATGCGCCTGTCTGAGGCAAAAGGGGAAGCGTAAAAAGGCGCGCATTATACCTATGAAGGTGTTGCACGGATATGACTACGAGGGATTAATTGGTGATTTTTTGGGCTACCGGGGTGCGGTTTGAGGTGTCGAGCGGGGGATTTTAGCCAATCAACCAGCGGCTACGGCTGCCGGCGAAGTGTTTGATTGCCACTGCAACCCCTGCCGATCCATAAAACTGCACCAAAAACACCACGCTGAACACCAGCAAGCTGGTCGCCAAACTGGCGACCGGAAAAAACGGTTTTATTGCCTCCAGTGCCGCCAGATTTTCCAGCGCAATCGTCAGCAGCGGGTGGATAAAAAAAATCGGGAAGCTCAATTCCGCCAGCCAGCATAGATGTTGCTGTAGCCAGGGGCGGATATGGCGGCACAATGCGAGCATGGCGATGCAGCCGAACAGGACTTGGATAAATTGCAAATCACAGCCTTCATAGGTAAATGCAGCTTTGTGATAGTTACCAACGTGAACCAGAACGTAGGTTTGCACCAGCGCAGTGGTGGCGATAACAAATACACTCACACTGAGCAATGGCCAATGCCAGCGGCGCAACTGCTCGTCATACTGCGAAAATAAAATCCCGAGTAAATAATAAGGTGTGAAATAAATAAGCGATTGTAAAAAGTTGGAATTGGATTGTGGACGATGAATCAATAACGCAATTAAAGAAAAAGTGACAAGCAACAAAATTTGCGCCGATAAACCTGCGCGAATATAAGCAAGGTGCAATGGCGAACACAAAAACGTGATAAAAATAAACGGAATATACCAGTGCGGATAAAGCACATAGCCATTGCGCAGTGTGTACCACAGATTAAGTAAATTTTGTTGCCAGCTGAGACCGTCTTGCCACCAACCGAGCATGCGAATCGATAAGGCGAATAGGGAAGTGACTAGAAACGGGATCAGCAGGGACTTGGCTTTTTTGGTGATAAATTGCGTGTAATCAAAACGCGGATAAAAAACACGATGAAAGAAAAATCCGGAAATAAACACAAACAAGCCAGTGCCGCCGCGCAATAAATTTTCCAGTAGCGCCGGGAATACCGGTTGAGCAAGAAAAATCGAATGCCCCAACACAATCATGGCAATTGCCATGCCGCGCAGGTAATCAAATTCAGCGAGTCGCTCCCTCTGTAGGGTGGCCGTTGGTAGACTCATGAAATAGCGCAGGCACTCTTGGGTTCTGGACGATATACGCCGACATTCAACTTTCCCGCATCCTTCAAATTTGCCGCATGCAATTGGCTCATCACGCCTTTTTGGCAGTAGAGATAATATTGGCGGCTCATATCGAGATTGGCAAAGTTGTGGTTGAGCGAATAAAACGGAATTGTACGCACTTCCACGCCAACCACTTTCAGTGGGCTGGCTTCTTGCTCGTCCGGATGGCGAATATCGATAATCACATCGGGCGCGTTGACTTCGCCCACTACCGGCACCGATAAATCTGCATCCAACTCATCGACAATTTCATCAATATTTTGTGCGCGGCGCTCGGCAATTGCGCGCTCCAGAATGGTCATGTCGAACTTACTTTCTTCATATTCGAGCTTGGGCAACTTGGCACGAGTGGTCGGGTTCACAGAGATTACGCCGCAATATTCCGGCATGCTCGCAGCAAAACTTTCGGTGCCGATTTTGCGTGAGAGATCAATGATGTCGCCCTTGTCCATAGTGGCGAGTGGACGCAGCACTAACATATCGATTGCGCGATCAATTGCATTTAAATTGACGAGAGTCTGGCTCGATACCTGCGCTACACTTTCGCCGGTGACCAGTGCGGGAATTTCCAGCGACTCGGCCACTTTTTCTGCCGCGCGCAGCATCATGCGCTTGAGTGTGACACCCATGTAAGGGTTGTCTACTTTCTCCAGAATTTCTTTCACCACTTCTTCAAACGGCACCGTGACAAATTTAACGCGATGCGATGCGCCGTATTTATTCCATAGATAATAGGCCACTTCTTTTACGCCAATTTCATGGGCGCGTCCACCGAGATTAAAAAAACAGTAGTGCGCGCGCAGGCCCCGTTTGATGCACAGATAAGTCGAAACCGTTGAATCAAATCCACCGGAAATCAATGACAGTACCGGGTCTTGCGCACCGAGCGGATAACCGCACATGCCTTGGGTTTTGCTGGTAAGCACCCAGAGGCGCTCACCTTTAATTTCAAGGTGCACGGTGACATCGGGTTTATGCAGGCTTACACCCTTGGCCTCTGAATGCTGTAGCAATCCACCGCCGACATATTGCTCAACATCGACCGAACTATAGGGATGCTTACCTACTCGCTTGACACGCACACAAAAGGTTTTGCCTGCGAGCGCGTCGCGCCAGTGGGTCAGGGTGTGCTGAAAGATGGAGTCCAGGTCACCGAGTGGATAGTCGTGTAAGACGGCGAAGTTAGCTATGCCTGGGGTATGCGCCAGCACCTCGGCGATCTGCGCGGCGATTTCAGCATCGGCATTTGGGCAACGGATTTCAATTTTTTCCCAATCGCGCTGCACATCGATATCTACCCCTAAACTCCCCAGCAACAGGCGTAGGTTATCGCGCAATTGCTTGATAAAGCGCTTCCGGACCGGGGTGCTTTTAATGATGATTTCGGAAAAGACTTTAACAACAACATGCATGGGAAGTGCGCCTGACAAGATGCAGCGGATGCTGGCTGGATAAAAAGGCGGCGATTATAAAGCAAGCCCGCAATGAAAACTGCGTGGAATTAAGTGTCAGTATAGGTTATCGCCACACCAAGGCGAGAGGATCGGCTATTGCTCTATTGCTACATGCAAAACCCCCGGCTCACGAACCAGGGGTTTTGTTTAGGGGCGGGGGGATCTGCATTATTTGGAGCGGAAGATCAGCTCTTTGATTTTTTGCAGCTTGGGTGATACCACCGGCACCGTGAGCATGGTACTGGCGACCGCCATAATCAGCAGCGCGGTGAAGGTCTCGCTGGTGATGATTTGTTTATCGAGCAGCACGTTGGCGAAGATGATCATAATCAGCGCCTTGGTCTGTAGCAGCCAGCCGATGACGGATGCCTCGCCCTTTTGCCATTTCAGGATTTTGCCGGCGGCGTGAACGCCCACAAGCTTGCCTGAGATCGAGGCGACCAGGAGGATTGCTGCGGCGATAAATACCGTTGAGCCGCCCACATCCCAGTTGGTACGCAGGCCGGTACTGAGGAAAAATACCGGCATAACGGTCAGCAGAATGAAGTAGCGCAGCTTGTCCATATCTTCCTGGTTAAACCAGTCGGCATCCATCACTGCACCGGCCAGGAAGGCACCCACCATAAAGTGCAGGCCAGCCCAATCTGCCGCTAAACCTATTACGGCCAACCAGATAAACCCGGCATACCAGCGGTCTTTTTCTTGAATGGCCACCATCAATTTGCGGAACAAATAGGCGGCCACGGCGAAGCCCATCAGGAACATGCCCTGGCGACCAACGCGTTCCCAATCCAGCAGGATCAGCGCTAATACGCCCCAGATAGCGATATCGTCGAGGCTGGCATAGCGCAAGATCCGCTGGCCAATTGGCTGGCGCAGGATGTCCAGCTTCTCCATCAACAAGATCAAAATCGGCAATGCCGTTACCGCACAGGCCATGCCCACACCGAGAATAAACTGCCAGGTCATGCCTTTCGGCCCCATCCAGCCGTCACTGAAGGACATCATCACCAGCGCGGCGCCGCAGCCAAACAGCAGCGGCGTACCCAGTGCCAAACCGGCGGTGATTCCGCTTTCGCGCTTGTATTCCCAAGCTTTTTTCAGGTCCAGCTCAATACCGGCGATCCACACAAAAATCATCACCGCCCACCAGGCGATACCGTTGAGCGATTTGATCACGTCCGGGTTGAACACAAAGGTGTAGTACTCGGGAAACGCCTTACCCAGCACACCCGGGCCAAGCACAATGCCCATAATGATTTGTACGACGACCAGTGGTGCCCAATAATCCGTCCGGCCGAGACGCCAAATCAAGTAAGGAATGGTGAAAATGATCACCATTGCAATCAGAAAAATTTCGGTTGTTGTCATGTGCATTTTTTAAGCCCTTACTTCTTATATGTATTTTGTGTTTTTTTATCATCGCCGATTTGACGAAGGGCGCAAACTACAGTGATTTTTTGCGCCATTCGATCCGAACCTTATAGATATTCGCTATGGTAAATTTAGGCAAAATACTAACTCCCATCGCGGTCTATGGACGCCTTCAGGATTTACATGGAATCGGCCATAAAAGTGATGCAATTTGGCGCATGCTGCTGGCACACTAGCGCTCGTTTTGCTGGGAGGTAAAAGGCATAGCGGTAAACCGGTATATTTTGAATTATTTTGGTGCAAGTTGAAAATTACATGCATTAATTTGGTGCAATGTCTTTTTTTACGAGTTCTCCTTATCACTGGAAAGCCTTATTTTTAAACGCTTATTGCTATTTTCCTTAAATGGCATATATTTTGCCCCTTTTCTGACACCCTAGTCTTGCCCCGCTCACCGAAATGAGTCGCGAGCCCGGATGAAGTGGGGAAAATTTTCAGGTAAACCGCCCTTCTGGATTGTTTACCGGCCGCAATAACAACTTTCACAATCCGTAGCCTTCGGGCTATTACAACTTGGAGGCATTCAATGTCTAAGACTTTAGACCTGATCAAAGAACACGAAGCTCGCTGGATTGATTTGCGCTTCACCGATTTCAAAGGTAAAGAGCAGCATGTAACTTTCCCATCAAGCGTGGTTAACGACAGCTTCTTCGTTGATGGCAAAATGTTCGATGGTTCTTCTATCGCTGGCTGGAAAGGCATTAACGATTCCGACATGATCCTGATGCCGGACGATTCAACTGCCGTTTTGGATCCTTTCTACGACGAAGCGACCATCAACGTGCGTTGCAACATCGTTGAGCCTGCAACCATGCAAGGTTACGACCGCGACCCACGCTCTATCGGCCTGCGCGCTGAAGAGTACCTGAAATCAACTGGTCTGGGCGACGTTGCCCTGTTTGGTCCAGAACCAGAATTCTTCATTTTTGACAGCGTTCATTTCCATTCAGGTATGGGCGGCGCTTTCTACAAGATCAAATCTGAAGAAGCTGCATGGCAATCAGGTGACGACGTTGAAGGCAAACACGGCCACGCTCCACGCGTAAAAGGCGGTTACTTCCCGGTTGCTCCAATCGACTCACTGCACGACATCCGTGGTGCTATGTGTAACGCGATGGAAGCTATGGGCTTGGAAATCGAAATCCATCACCATGAAGTTGCTAACGCTGGCCAATGTGAAATCGGCGTAGGCGCTAACACTCTGGTTAAGAAAGCGGACGAAGTACAGATCCTCAAGTACTGCGTACACAACGTTGCACACCAATACGGTAAAACCGCTACCTTTATGCCGAAGCCTCTGATCGGTGATAACGGTTCAGGTATGCACGTTCACCAGTCTTTCTCCAAGAACGGCAAAAACCAATTCGCTGGCGACGCTTACGCTGGTTTGTCTGAAACTGCCCTGTACTATGTTGGCGGTATCATCAAGCACGCTAAAGCGTTGAACGCTTTCTGTAACGCGTCTACCAACTCATACAAGCGTTTGGTTCCAGGCTTTGAAGCTCCAGTAATGCTGGCTTACTCTGCACGTAACCGCTCTGCTTCTATCCGTATTCCTTACACTGTTGGTGAGAAAGCCAAGCGTATCGAAACCCGTTTCCCTGATCCAACTGCTAACCCATACCTGTGCTTCGCTTCATTGCTGATGGCGGGTATCGACGGTGTTCTGAACAAGATCCATCCGGGCGAAGCAGCGACCAAAGATCTGTACGATCTGGAGCCGGAAGAAGAAGCCGAAATCCCACAAGTGTGTTCTTCTCTGGAAGAAGCACTGGCTAACCTGGAAGCAGACCATGACTTCCTGTTGGCTGGCGGCGTGTTCTCTAAAGACTTCATCGATGCTTACATCGACCTGAAGAAACAAGAGATCCAACGCATCAACATGACTCCGCACCCAGTAGAATTCGAACTCTACTACAGCGTGTAAGTCCTGCTGGCAGGCTAAACGGGCTTAGGTCCGGTTAATCTGTGAAAAAGCCCGCACCGGAAACGGCGCGGGCTTTTTCTTTGTGGGGCGCAAGAGTACTCTAGGGAAAACCGATCGGGTAATAGGGGACAGGTAATGCGCAGTGTGTTGATGGTGATAGTGTTTTTAGCACAAGTGAGTGCAGCTGATGTGTACAAGACCGTCGATAAAGATGGCAACATCAAATACACCGACAAACCCAGCACCGAAAAAGCTGAAAAGCTGGAGTTGCGCGAGATCAATACTGTGCCAGGCGCCCAACCTCAGGCTTTACCTCAATCCGTAGCTGTCGACCCAGTGAATGCCCAGCCTGCCGCACTTAATTACCAAATAACCATTATCAGCCCGCGCAATGATGTCACGATTCCCGTTGGTCAACGCGATCTGGCTATAGCCATCAATCTCACTCCGGAACTCCAACAAGGGCACCTGCTGGTGTACTTTATGAACGGTGAATTGCTGGAAGAGACAACCATGAATAACATCATCGTCAAGGATGTTCCGCGTGGCACCCATACAGTAGTCGTGGAAGCTATAGATGAAAATGGTCGATCATTGGGCACATCTGCCCCTATCATCGTGAACATTATTCGCCCAAACATTCATAACAATGCCCTTTCAAAGCCCACACCAAAATAGACGCACCAAATTGGTGCTATCATTTTCCTGAAAATCCCCAAAATGGACGAGTGCAGCAACTAAAACTACCGAATCTGGGGTATTTCTAACTTGGTTTGGTTTTTGCAGTACTGCCTATGCCCATTGTCGAGGCGTTCAGGAGAGCAGTAGCTAGTGAGTCCGCGTGATATCTACAAACCCATACTGGATAGTTTGAGCACCGCCATTATTTTGGTGGATACCGACCTGCTGCTATGCCATATGAACCCTGCTGCCGAAGCCCTGCTCGCCATGAGTTGCGAGAGCAATACCGGCGAGCCGATCACTTATTTTTTTTATGAGTCGGATGAAACTGACCGTCAGCTTAAGCTTGCTGCAGCGCAGGCCAACCACTACACCAAGCGCCATGCCGAGTGGCGCTTACTCAGTGGCGGCTCCATTACCGTGGATTACACCGTAACCCCGTTTGGTGACCACGATGGTCTGATTATTGAAATCCAGCCGATCGACCGGTTGCTGCGTATCAGCCGCGAGGAGATGCTCACTACTTCACACGAAACCACACGCAATCTGGTGCGCGGTATGGCGCACGAGATCAAAAACCCCTTAGGTGGCATTCGCGGTGCAGCGCAATTGTTGGCGCGCGAGCTACCCAATTCCGGTTTGACTGAATATACCAATATCATCATTGATGAAGCGGATCGCCTGCGTAATCTGGTTGACCGGATGCTTGGCCCCAACCAGTTGCCCAAGTGGCAATCGCTCAATATCCACGAGGCGATTGAACGGGTGGCCAATATCATCAAGGCCGAAAGCAGCGATGCAATCAAAATTGTGCGCGATTACGACCCGAGTATCCCCCCCATGCAGGGCGACAAGGAGATGTTGATCCAGGCGCTGCTTAACATAGTGCGCAATGCCATGCAGGCATTGGTGGAAGCCAACGTACTCAATGGTGTCATCCAGTTGCGCACGCGCATCCAGCGGCAGTACACCATTGGCCGCAAACATCATTCTCTTATCTGCCGGGTCGATATTATCGACAACGGCCCCGGCATTCCCGCCGATATGATCGAAAACATTTTCTACCCGATGATCTCCGGCCGCGCCGAAGGTACGGGGCTTGGCTTGACCATTTCACAACACCTCATCCATCAACATCACGGCCTCATCGAGTGCCAAAGTGAGCCGGGCAAAACCCGTTTCTCACTCTACTTACCAATGGAAGCGCAACATGCAGAAGTCTAATAAAGTCTGGATTATTGATGATGATCGCTCGATCCGCTGGGTGCTGGAAAAAGCCCTGCAAGGTGCGAACATCGAAACCCGTGTGTTTGACTCGGGCGATAGCGCCATGAGCCAGCTCAACCGCGATACGCCCGATGCTATCATCAGCGATATCCGTATGCCGGGTACTGACGGCCTGACCTTGCTCGGCAATCTGCACAATACCCATCCGCAGATTCCGATCATTATCATGACCGCCCATTCGGATCTGGATAGCGCCGTTGCGGCCTATCAAGGCGGTGCGTTCGAATACCTGCCCAAGCCCTTCGATGTGGACGATGCCGTCGCGGTAACCCAGCGCGCTCTCGCCCATGCGCAAGAGCAAAAAACCGAACACGGTGCCGAGACTGCGCTAGAGACCAATACCGAGATCATCGGCGAAGCGCCGGCTATGCAGGAAGTGTTTCGCGCGATTGGCCGTTTGTCGCAATCCAACATCACCGTACTGATCAACGGTCAGTCGGGTACGGGTAAAGAGCTGGTGGCGCGCGCCCTGCACCGCCACAGTCCGCGCCGCAACGAGCCGTTTATTGCCTTAAACATGGCAGCGATTCCCAAGGATTTGATGGAATCCGAACTGTTCGGCCACGAAAAAGGTGCCTTTACCGGTGCGGCTGCCCAGCGCCAGGGGCGTTTTGAGCAAGCTAACGGCGGCTCGCTGTTCCTCGATGAAATCGGCGACATGCCTGCCGAAACCCAAACCCGTCTGTTGCGCGTATTGGCCGATGGCGAGTTCTATCGCGTTGGCGGACACACGCCGGTGAAAGTGGATGTGCGCATCATCGCTGCAACCCACCAAAATCTCGAAACTCTGGTAGCTGATAACCGTTTCCGCGAAGACTTGTTCCATCGCCTGAACGTTATCCGCATCCATATCCCCAAGCTGGCCAACCGCCGTGAAGATATCCCCAAGCTGGCGCGTTTCTTCCTGCACAAAGCGGCGACCGAACTGAATGTCGATCCGAAAGTCTTGCTACCGGAAACTGAAGAATATTTCTGCACCCTGCAATGGCCGGGCAACGTGCGTCAGCTGGAGAACACCTGTCGCTGGATCACAGTAATGGCATCCGGGCGCGAAGTACATATTGAAGACCTGCCGCCCGAGCTGCTCGAAAACAAAGAGACCAGCACCCCGGCGGACGATTGGGAAAAAGCCCTACGCCATTGGGCTGACCAGGCGTTAACTCGCGGCCAACACCAGTTGTTGAGCGAGGCAGTGCCCACCTTCGAGCGCGCATTGATAGAAACTGCCTTGAAATACACCGCTGGCCGCAAACGCGATGCTGCGAACTTGCTGGGGTGGGGGCGCAACACGCTCACCCGCAAGCTCAAGGAGTTGGGTATGGCTGGTGGCAATGATCCCGATGGAGACAGCGATGATTAATCGCTGAAACGCTCGGCTTGGGGTGAGCCAGTTCCGGTTTATACCGGCGGCTCATCCCCCGTATTTCTTACTATATTCTCCCTGGCATTAAAAACATCTTTTTAGATCTTCTTTTCTTCTTCGCGCAGCTTTCCAAAGCTGTGTCTATACTCTGCTAACTGGTATACAACAGCCGTTGGTGTCACCGGCTCATTACTACAGCTCACTTAATAATCGTCTGTATACCGCCATAAAAGGCAATCACCCAAGTATCTGGTTACATCAATCCTCAAGATTGGTGCCGATTTGCCGCCAATAACACTGGGAACTCCAAATAAGTCTAATAGCCGAATATTTTCGGGGGAAACATGGTACAGAAATCCTTACTCACCAAATTGATGATGGTGTTGACTATTGCCATGGTGGCGATTGCGGTAATCGTGGCATTCACCAATTACAAGATCGCATCGAGTGCACAAGAAAAAAAGCTGGAGGCAGAGACCTCAGCCATGATCGCCCTGACTAACAGTTCAATTTTGGAAGCGGTTTTCGCCTACGATTTCCAACAGATTGAAGCTATAGCCAAGTCGCTGGTAAATACGTCGCTGGTTACCTCGGTGAATGTGGTTGACCATCGCGGTCAGTCGCTTGCCAAGGCAGCGGATGATGATCGCAGCGAAAACCAGATCTCCCGCACTGCGATCCCTATCGTCTATAACGGCAGCACCATCGGCAGCTATGACATCAGTTTTTCCACTCAGGAATTAAGTGACACCCTGGCTGACCAAATCGAAACCAGTGTGCTAACCGTGTTGGCATTGCTCGCTGCCAGCTTAATCACCGTATATTTGTTGATACGCAGCCTGGTCTTGGGGCCGGTTGATGAAGTGACCCGCTCGCTCGCTACCATTGCTGGTGGGGGTGGTGATTTAACCCGTCGTCTGCCCACGGATAGTCAAAATGAAATCGCGGCGCTCGCACACAATTTTAATCTGGTGATGGAGCATATTGCCGATATTATTCGCAATGTAATTCAGGTTAACGACAAGGTTCGCACCAACGTCAACAAGATGAGCAGCGCCACCGAAAGCACGGTGAATTCCACCTCACAACAATTGCGTGAAATTGAATTGGTTGCCACTGCAGTGGAAGAATTGTCTGCATCGGCCAATGAAATTGCGCGCCATGCTGGTGATACCGCCGAGCGCACCAGTGCAACCAGTATCCTAGCGGAAGAAGGTAATGCCATCGTTAACCTTTCACTGGAAAATGTGAATCGACTCACCGGGCAGATTGAATCCACAGCGCAAAAAATTCAGGTTTTGAAAAATAATTCGGTCAATATCGGCTCGGTAATGGAAGTGATCCGCACCATCGCTGAACAAACGAATTTGCTCGCCCTTAACGCCGCGATTGAAGCGGCGCGCGCAGGTGAACAAGGGCGTGGATTTGCTGTGGTTGCTGACGAAGTGCGCTCACTCGCACAAAAAACCCGTTCATCTACCGAAGAAATTGAATCGATTATTGTGCAGCTGCAACGCGCTGCCGATGAAGCACATCAGGCAATGAATACCAGTACAGCCTCAGCGCGTGAAACTATCGATACCGCATCTAAAGTGGGTGGTGCACTCGATAAAATCCGCGCAAATATCGGCATCATTAACGATATGAACCATCAAATCGCTACCGCATCACATCAGCAAAGTTCGGTTGCCAATGAAGTGAGTAAAAACATTACCGCCATTCACGGTCTGTCGGAAAACGTGGTGGAAAATGCGCAAGTGGTCAACCACAGCGGTAGTCAATTAATTAACGAAACCAGCGAGCTGAAAAAGCAGATAGACAGCTTTAAAGTTTAACTCGATTCCTTGTGGTACAAACGGCGCCCTGTGCGCCGTTTTTTTTTGCTTCGAATTTTCCATCCTACACAGCAACATCAAAACTGCTGACGCTTATCACTTCCGCCGCAGGCTCGCGGCATCTATGCTCTGATTACAACAAAACTCCACATCACAATAACTCACTACTACAGAGAGATCTCCATGCGCACAACTATCACGCTGTTAATCACCCTGACCCTGAGCTGCTGCACGCTGTTCGCACAAGCCGATGGCGCGGCGCCCGAGGTCAACGTCCATAAGGCAATCCAATTCGCCAAACCCGATAACTTCCCTCTCACACTCGATATTTATGTGCCGCAAACCGGTAAAAAATCCTATCCGGTGCTGGTCATTTATCACGGCGGCGGTTGGCTGGTGAATAACAATTCGATCATGAATGACATGGCCACCAAGGTCGCGCGCGAGGGTGAATTTGTGGTCGCCAATATGAATTACCGATTGCTCGGCGACCAAAACAACAGTGTGACCATGAACCAGATTATTGAAGATGTGTTCGGTGGCCTGCTCTGGGTGAAAGAGAATATTGCGCAATACAGCGGTGACCCAACACGTGTGGCAATTACCGGCGATAGCGCGGGCGGCCATCTCACTACCATGATTCTTACGCGCGGGCGTCAGCTTGAAAGTGATGGCTTTGCCGGTAACAGTTTGGGCTTCAACCCCAGCTATCTGCCCGCAGGCAAAACCGCCGAACAAATCGCACAGGAGGATGGATTAAAAGTACAGGCTGCTGTGGTGAGCTACGGTGCCTTTGATCTGTATGAAGCTGCCAAAGGCGGATTTGAATCGCCCAACAACGTATTTTGGAAATTCGGCAAGGCCGAGGCGCGCGGCCTGTTTAGCAATGCGTTTAATGTGAATGACAACCCTGAGCGCTACAAAGCGGTATCGCCAATTTATTTCGTCCCCAAGGCGAGCGAATACAAACTGCCGCCGCAATTTGTGCACGTGGGCAGCATGGATACCACCACCCCGCCCAAAGCGGCGCAGCACTATGTGGATCTGCTCAAAGCGGGCAAACAACCGGTGGAATACAAGGTCTACCCCAACAAAACCCACGCCTATCTGGACAATGGCTGCAACTGGGTGGGCAGCTGTTTCAATAAAGACGCACTCTGGCCCATGGATGACATCATCAGCTTCCTTAATAAAACCCTGAAAAACTAGGCCAACCCGCCTGCAGGGATCTTCCAGTGCGGCTGAGCTTTTTCAGGCTGCACTTTTTTCTGCTAAATTCCTCCCATAAATTGATGGATATATTCATCAATTTACTGAAAAATCGCTCTTTTGATGAATGTACGCATCATTTCGATCAAAGGTTAGCAATGCCAATTAATACTGTTTTAACGTGTTTGAAATCTGTATCGGGACTCCGGGCAAAAGGACTGCACAATTAAATGAAAACTCCCCTCTCTATTTTAAATACCGTCTTCGGCTACCACGAATTTCGCGGCCCGCAAGCAGCAGTGATTGATGCTTTGGTTGCTGGTGACGATGCTCTGGTGCTTATGCCGACCGGTGGCGGTAAATCCCTGTGTTACCAAATTCCTGCACTGGTGCGCGAGGGTGTAGGCATTGTGGTATCGCCATTGATTGCGCTTATGCAAGACCAAGTGAGTGCGCTGCGTGAATTGGGGGTGCGCGCCGGGTTTTTAAATTCGTCGCTTTCACCGCAAGAAATGTGGCAAACCGAATTAGCTTTGCGGCGTGGCGAATTGGATATGCTCTACGTTGCGCCCGAGCGATTGATCCAGCCGCGCACCCTGGAACTATTTCACCAAATAAAAATTTCCCTGTTTGCGATTGATGAAGCCCACTGCGTATCGCAATGGGGGCACGATTTCCGCTCCGATTATTTAAAGCTGGAATTGCTGCACCGCGAATTTCCACAGGTGCCGCGCATTGCCTTAACGGCAACCGCGGATGTGCGCACGCGCGATGAAATTATCGCGCGCCTGCAACTTGAAAATGCGCAGCAATTTATCAATGGTTTTGATCGCCCGAACATCCAATACCGTATCGCGCAAAAGAATAATCCCAAAATCCAGTTGATGCGTTTCTTGCGCGAGGAGCAAGCGGGCAATTCCGGCATTGTGTATTGCCTGTCGCGCAATAAAGTGGAGCAGATCGCCGAGTGGTTGAGCAGTGAAAATTTTACCGCGCTGCCCTATCACGCTGGCTTGCCTGCCAATGTGCGCCAAAAAAACCAGGAGCGGTTTTTACGCGAAGACAACATCATTATGGTGGCGACTATCGCGTTTGGGATGGGCATCGATAAACCCGATGTGCGTTTTGTGGCGCACTTGGATCTGCCTAAAAGTATTGAAGCCTATTATCAGGAAACCGGTCGCGCAGGGCGCGATGGTGAACCGGCCACAACGTTACTGCTTTATGGTTTGGAGGACGTCGTAAAACTGCGGCAGATGATGGCGCAGAGCGAAGGCAGTGAAGAATTTAAACGCAATGAACAGCAGCGTTTAAATGCGATGCTCGGCTTGTGTGAAATTACCAGTTGCCGTCGCCAGAGTTTATTGCGCTATTTTGGCGATACGCTCGCGCAGCCCTGCGGTAATTGCGACTGCTGCATTTCGCCGCCGCAGACGTGGGATGCGACCGAGGCAGTGCAAATGGCACTCTCCTGTGTGTATCGTACCGGCCAGCGTTTTGGCGCTGGGCATGTAATCGATGTGTTGCGCGGCAGCAACAATGAAAAAATCCTGTCGTTTGATCATCACAAATTAACCACTTACGGCATCGGCAAAAATGTAAGTGCAGATGAGTGGAAATCGATTTTCCGCCAATTGGTTGCACGCGGCTTGCTCGATGTGAATGTCGATGGTTTTGGCGGCTTGGTATTAAATGAATCCTGCCGTACGTACTTGCGCGGAGAAGAAAAAATCAGTTTGCGTCGCGAGCTTAAGGCCGTTGCCAATACACCGCGCCGTGCAAACCTTGGCCAGAATATCGAAGCGGAAGATCAAGGCTTATGGAATGCATTGCGCTCCTGCCGTAAACGTCTCGCTGAAGAACAGGGTGTGCCGCCCTATGTTATTTTCCACGATGCCACTTTGCGCGAAATGCTGGAGTTCCGCCCGCTCACACCGGAACAACTGCGCAGCATTACCGGCGTGGGCGATAGCAAATTAAAACGTTTTGGCGATGAATTTTTAGCGGTGATCCGCGCAGCGGAATACGAGGAATAAAATGGACTCACTTTCACAAATTGCGTTGGGCGCTGCGGTGGGTGTTGCGGTGATGGGGCGCAAAACGGCGCTCTGGAAAGCGGCAGTCATGGGCGCGGTAGTGGGCACCTTGCCCGATCTGGATGTGCTGATTAAGCACGGCGATCCAATACGCGATATGACACTACATCGCACAGAAAGCCACGCGCTGTTTTACCTCACCTTGGTCGCGCCTTTGTTTGCATGGATTACCGCGAAGCTCGCGCGTGAAATGCATTTATTTAAATACTGGTGGCTCGCCGTATGGCTGGTACTAGTTACTCACCCGCTACTTGATACCATGACGATCTACGGTACCCAGCTCGCGCTGCCGTTTAGCGATTATCCCTTTGGTATTGGCAGCGTATTTGTCATCGATCCGCTCTATACCTTACCGCTGTTAATCGGCACGGGCATAGCGCTTGCGCGCAAACAACTAGCCGGATTGCGCTGGAACACATTTGGCCTTGCAGCTAGCAGTGTGTATTTACTGTGGGGTCTTGCGATGCAATTTTATGTTGGCACGCTCGCCGATAAATCCCTCGCAGCGCAAGGTTTGTCAGTGCAACAACGACTGGTGACAGCAGCGCCTTTTAATAGTTTGTTATGGCGTGTTGTGGCTATTACCCCCGAAGGCTATGCCGAAAGTTTTTATTCGTTGCTCGATAGTGATACCGAAATTCGTTTTGTGGAATACCCGCGCGGTCAGGAAATTTACCAAGTGGTCAGGAGCAATTGGGAAGTTAACCGCATCGCCTGGTTTAGTCACGGTTATTTCAAAATGGAACAACAAAACGGGGTGATCAGTATCGCGGATTTACGCATGGGGGTTGAACCCTATTACACCTTTACCTTTGATGTTGCCAAACACAGCATCGATAAAAATAATGAAAGAATAATTTTTATCACACCTGAACAACGTATTCCTGCCATTAAGAGCGAGCAGAGTTTGCAATGGTTTCCACAACGGTTGTTAGGTAAAACTGATCAATCACTCGTGGAATTTTTAGGAAGTAAATAACATATTTTTTATATCGCTCATTTGAATGATTCCGAGTCCCGATATCGGGATTGGTGTTACAGGCTCGCCTCCCGATTTCGGGATTGCTCCGCGACAAAAAATAAATAATGTAGAAAAAACAGTCACTTAAAAAATGGCATGGAAGCTGCTATATCCGTTTTATCAATATTAAAAACGGAAAAGCAATGGACGTCAGTATCGAGCGAAAAAAGCCGCGCCTGCGTAAACGCAATTTGCTACTGGCGTTAGCGGCGCTGATTGTTATCTCTGCCATTTACTATTTGTGGTATCTCGCTCAGGCCGATATGAGTGTCGATGCCGATACCCTGGTGTTTGATGAAGTCAAACGCGGAAAATTTACCGTATCGGTACGAGGCACCGGTGTGCTGGTGCCAGACAATATCGAGTGGCTGTCTGCGAATGTAGAAGGCACATTGGTAAAGCGCGCGGTGAAACCTGGGCACAGCGTGAAAAAAGGTGATTTGATTGTGGAGTTAAATAATCCACGATTGATTCAGCAACTCGCGGAAGCGCAATGGGAATTAGCGGCGCTGGAAGCAGAGCTTACCGCAGCCGATGTTGCCTTGGCATCCAGCCTGCAACAACAAAAATCCGATCTGCTCAATGCACAACTCGATTATGAAACCAGCCAGCTGGAGTTTACGGCGCGCGCTGATCTGATTAAAACCGGTGCTGTCTCCCGTTTGGATTACAACCGCACCCGCCTCGCCATGGATCAATCCCAACAGCGTTTGCAAACGCACCAACAACAGCTTGGCAAAATGGAAGAGTCGTTAACTGCGCAGCGCAATGCGCACAAGGCGCGTTTGAACCAACACAAACAGCGCGTGGCGATTATCCAGCAGCAGGTAAATGATTTACGCATTGAAGCGAGTATGGACAGCGTTGTGTTGGAATTGCCACTGGTGTCCGGCCAGCGGGTAATGATGGGCGATAATATTGCCAAGCTGGCGCAGCAAGATTCGCTGATTGCCGAGCTGCAAATCCCCGAGCTAAATATTCGCGAAGTAGCGCTGGGGCAGCGCGTTATTATCGATACCCGCAACAATAAAATTGAAGGCCAGGTTGCGCGCGTTGACCCGGCGGTTATCAATGGCAATGTACAAGTGGATGTGGTTTTGACGCAAGCGCTGCCCGATGACGCACGACCTGATTTGAGTGTCGATGGCGAAATAAAAATTACTGAAATTGCCGATACCCTTTACGTTGCGCGCCCGCTCTTTGTGCAAAGCCAAAGCAAAACCCTGCTCTATAAATTAAGCAACGACGGTCATTTTTTTGAGCGGGTTGCCGTACGCCTCGGGCAGGGATCGGCCAACCATATTGAAATTATTGAAGGCCTCTTACCGGGCGATAACATTATTATTTCTGATCCCACCCGTTTTAGCAGTTACGAAAAATTGCGTATTAATTAATAAATCGAGATAAATCGGTTCCATTTATTTAAAGGAAGTTAAATATGACCAGCAACCCCCATGATATTCGTCCGAAACAGCACGGGCCCCATCTGCCTGCGCTCACAGGTATACGCTTTGTAGCGATCCTCCATATTTTTTGTTTTCATCTCTGGGTTCTGTTTGATATGAAAAAAGAACCGGGTATGGAAAACTTGCTGCGCGGTATGAATGATTTACCCGCGCCGCTATTTACTGCCATAGCCAATGGCTGGATGTCGACCAGTTTTTTCTTTTTGCTCTCGGGATTTATCCTTGCTTATTTGTATTGGGGCGAGGATGGGCAATTGAGTATTCCCAAAAAAACATTTTGGTTGGCGCGTGCGATCCGCATTTATCCCATCCATTTAATACTGATGTTGATTACCTTGCTCATGACAACGGCCTATCAACTATCGCTAGGTACTAGCCCGTGGTTATTGGTGGCCAGCGGCCTTACGACACTGACCTTAACACAGGCATGGTATCCGGATTTTGTGCCCATTTGGTCGTGGCCAACCTGGACGATTTCGGCACTGGTATTTCTCTACGCCGTTATGCCATTTCTGTTACCCCGGCTGGCAACATTATCGCGTCGTGCATCCATTCAACTCTTGTGTGCACTGCCGTTTATTTCGCTACTACCTACCGGTATTTACGCGTTGTATTTTCCCGCCGGCACCGAGGCGCCGCAATTTTGGAAAATTTTTATTGGCTCTACACCGCTATTTTGGTTAGCGCATTTTATTGCCGGTATTTTGTTGACCAGAGTATTTAATTTTTCGCGCGCCGCTAATACGAGTGATCCTGCTTCTGGTAGCTGGTTCGCCTGGGGTGATCTGGCATTACTGGCCGTGGTCGTTTTTGCATGCGCCCAGCAGATTGAGGAGCCGTTTAAATTTTTCTTGCGCCACGGGCTGATGATGCCGCTCTATATGGTCATTATTGTCGATCTCGCGCGCGGAAGGGGAATTGCTGCGCGGTTGTTTTCATTGCCCGGTACGGGCTTTCTCGGAGAGACCGGCTTTTCCATTTTTATCTGGCAAAATTTTGTGTTGATGATGTGCGGCGCCTTTATTATGTTTAATCCCGAGGCGGGCCAGCATCAATTTTTCTGGGCATTGGTGGGCGCTATTGCACTGGGCATTATCAGCACCTATCTGATTGAAAAACCCATTGCGCGTAAGCTGCGGCGCAAATGGCTGGTATTCGGTCAGAGCAAAGACAATAAGCAAATTACAGCAGCTAACACGGATTCTCTTCTAACTCCTTCAAATTTACCGGCGGGCACCAGCCATGAATAACACCTTGATCACTTTGGAAAACCTGCAAAAAATATTTTTGACTGAAGAAGTGGCAACCCATGCGCTGAGCGATATTTCGCTGACCATTAATAAAGGCGAGTATGTGTCTATCTCCGGGCCTTCCGGTTGCGGAAAATCCACACTGCTGTCGCTGCTGGGGTTATTGGATACGGCGAGCAGCGGCAAATATAAACTTGCCAACCAGGATGTATCCAATATTCCCAAGCGCGAGCGGGCGCGTATCCGCAACCAGGAAATAGGTTTTATTTTCCAATCGTTTAATTTAATCAGCGATTTGGATGTGGAAGAAAATGTGGAGCTGCCGCTCACCTATCGCAGCGATCTGAATAAAACCCAGCGCAAACAATTGGTGAAAGAGGCACTGGCAAAAGTGGATATGGCGCACCGCAGCAAACACTATCCCGCGCAACTATCGGGCGGGCAACAACAGCGTGTCGCGGTTGCGCGCGCTATCGCCGGGCGCCCTTCTATTTTGTTGGCCGACGAACCCACCGGAAACCTGGATACCAAAAATGCCGAGGCAGTGATGGATCTGCTCGATAAATTACACGCGGAAGGAGCGACCATTTGTATGGTAACCCACGACCCGCGCTCGGCCGAGCGCAGCCAGCGCAAAATTGATGTGCTCGATGGCCGTGTCGTGTCCGATAAAACTGTAAAACGCGGGCAGGTCTGATCATGACAATGATTAAGGATATTCAATACGCACTGCGGCTATTGGCAAAAAAACCGGGGTTCACCTTATTAACCACACTGGTGATGGCCGTGGGTGTGGGTTTAAGTGTGTTTTTATTTTCCATGTTCAACACCATGTTATTTAAAGACCTGCCCTTTAAAGACAGCGATCGGTTGGTGCGCTTTCACATCACTCAGGATGGTGTTGAGGCCAGTGATGGTGTTGACCTGCACGATTACGCCGAGATCGCATCCAATTTAAAGGGCGTGGAATTATTTGGCGCTTACAAAGAAATGAATGTCAACGCAATCGGGCGCGATGGTGCACGGCGTTATCGCGCGGCAAAAACCGACCCCAGTATTTTTCAATTGTCGCGCACTGCGCCACTGTTCGGGCGCGAGTTTAATACGCAGGATAATCAGCAAGGTGCGGAAGCTGTAGTAGTAATAGGTTATGAAGTCTGGCGCACGCAGTTTGGCGGCGATGAAAATATTATTGACCAAACACTGCGTATCGACGGTAAAACCCACAAAGTAATTGGTGTGATGCCGCAGGGTTATTGGTTTCCTGATAACACTGATCTCTGGCTGCCACTGCGCCTTACCCCCAATGCAATTGCGCGCGGTAAAGGCGATAAACTGGAAGCAATTGCGCTGTTGCAAAAAAATAGTGCGCAGGACGATATTAATCGCCAGCTGGATATGATTATGCAGCGCATTGCGGTGCGCCACCCCGAAACCAATAAAGGCCTGGGCGTTTTTATCAATGCATTCCAGCGCGGCGCCGAGCGCGATGGGATTGAAGTGGTTTACTCCATGCAAATTGCGGCCATCTTAATTTTGCTGTTGGCCTCCATTAATGTGGGCAACCTGTTGTATTCGCGTGCGATAGAGCGCAATAAAGAAACGGCCATTCGCGTTGCACTGGGCGCACCGCGCGGGCGGTTAATCAGCCAAATGTTGTGGGAGAGCGCCATTATCTGCAGCCTCGGTGGCTTGATCGGTTTGCTGGTGATGGCTTGGGGGTTGGAAGTGGCCGCTGCAACAGTAGAGACGTTTTTTACCGATAAGCCCGCATTTTGGTGGCACTTTGGGATAGATGCTTTCACGCTAAAAATATTTTTCGGTTTTGTGCTGGCGACCATTCTAGCCACCGGATTATTGCCGGCCTGGAAAAATTCCGGCGCCGATTTTAATGCAGCATTGCGCGATGGAACGCGCGGTGCACTAGGGAAAAAATCGGGCCGCCTCAACCGGATATTGGTGATCAGTGAAATTTTTTTATCAATGACGATATTGATTGCCGCAGCCACTATGGTGGTGGGTGCCTACCGCGCTACCTTCGCCGATTTTGGTGTGAAGAGCGATAACCTGCTCACGGCGCGCACCTTGCTTAGAGAGGTTCAGTACCAGACACCTGAGCAAAAAATCCAATTTATTAATGCCTTGGTAGCGCAATTGGAAAACAGCCCTGGCATTGGCAAAGTGATGATTGCGTCTATGTTTCCCGCCGACTGGGGTTGGACTCCGCGCATCGCACTGGAGGGAAAAGAATATTCGCAGGTGCAGAATAATGCCTATCCAAAAGTAAATTACATTATGGTTACGCCCGGTACACTTGCCAAACTCGGTGTGGAATTAAAAGCGGGGCGCTATTTTGATAACAGCGATGAAGGCGTGGAAAAAAAATCAGTCATTGTCACCGACAGTTTTGCTGCCGCACATTTTCCCAATGATTCCGCGCTCGGTAAACGCCTGCGGGTAGTGGATGCCGTCGGGCATGCTGACCAATTGCTAACTATTATTGGTGTGGTGAATCACACACTCTATGGCGATGCCAATAACGCATCGGGAAAAATGCCGACGGTATTCCGGCCATTTAGCCAGACACCAAAAAGTGATTTCACTATCGCCGTAGAAATGAAAACCGATCGCGCCACCACTGTGCGCACACTGCGCAATGCCGTGGCCGCAATTGACCCCGAATTGCCGCTGTTCCAGATTGAAGACTACGCCACCAAAAAGAAACGCAATGGCGCGCCTATACGTTTTATCAGCACGATTTTTATGATCTTTGGATTGGCGGCAGTGGTGCTTGCGGCAACGGGAATTTACGGTGTTATGTCCAACACCATTAGCCAGCGCACGCAAGAGATTGGCGTAAAACGCGCACTGGGCGCGCAGGACGAACAAATCACACGGCAATTTTTATGGACGGGCGGCAAACAATTATTGTGGGGCGGCATACCGGGTGCTGCTGCAGGTTGTGCCATGGCGTTTGCCATGGCACATGTAATCGGTATCGCAGCAGCAGATTTAATCCTGGTTACAACAATTATGGTGAGTGTTGTTGCCGGGGTGGTAATCCTTGCCACTTATCTGCCAACCAAGCGTGCGTTACAACTGGAGCCCGGTGATGCCTTGCGCTATGAATGAGATAAATATTTCGGTGTGCCGGTGAATCAACTGCGTAAAGAAATGTCCCAACAGCCGCGTTTGTAATATCACAGCAAAGGAATAATTTCACAATGAAACAACAATATGCATTCCAAATTTTTTGTCGTTTAATGTCAGCACATTTAATGCTAATGGTCTTAACTATCTCTAGCGCAATGTATGTACAGGCTAATGAAAGCACTCTTAGCGTAGCAGACAATCCTGGTGTGGTGGCTTTCAGCCAGGGGCGCTATCAGGAGGCAGAAGATTACTTCAGCCAACAGCTAGCCAATCCAGTGCAAAAAAATGATTCATTGATTTACTTGAGTAGAATTGCGGTAGACACGGGACGAGTTGAAGCAGCGGTTGAACATATCGAAGCGGTACTTAAACTGGAGCCAAATACGGCGGAAGAAATTGTGTTAGCGGGTGATATCTATTGCAATCAGGCGCAGCAGTCATCCATGTTTTCGGCTTTGGGTTTGGCGAAAAAATGTATTGCGCACTATGAAGCGGCGGTACAACAATTCCCCGAGAATACCCATGCTCTGGCATCCGCCATGCGCTTTTATTTTGAAGCGCCCGGTTTTGCCTGCGGATCAAGTAAAAAAGGCGATGAATTGCTGGCGCGTCTGGATAAACTCTCACCCGAAGATGCCAATATCTATCGTGTATTTCTATTAGAGAAAGAGGGAAAATCTGATGCCGCTATGGCATTGGCAGATAAGTTAAGCCAACAACAATTCCAATCGGCACGCAATCAATATGAGCTGGCGCGTTTTTATCGGGACAAAAATCAGCTGGCACATGCCATGCCCTTGTATGAGTCGCTGCGCAACAAACCTGCAACATTGGAAAACAAATGGTATGTTAACGACAGCCTGTTGCAGTTAGGGGAAATCCTGTTGGCTGAAAAGCAGGATATCCGGCGCAGCATTGAATTAATGGAAGAATATAAACAGAAAAACAACAACCCGCACGATCAACATTATTTTTGGTCAAGCTGGAGTCTGGCACAGGCTTACAAAGCCAATGGCAATGAAGCCAAATACGCGTTGCTGGTTAAACAAATTCAAACGGAAGACTACGCAAAGAATCCCGAATTTGCCAAACGCTTTGAAGCGGGTATAAAGGCAAACTAATACAACCCTTGTAAAAACCCGGGAACCGAATGAAAAAAACAATTCTGGTAGTCGATGATGACGAGGGCATCCTTTCCGCATTAACTATGTTGTTGCGCTCGGAAGGTTTTGCGCCCATTGCGACCAGCTCACCGGAGCAGGCGTTGGCGGTGCTTAGCCACGAAGACATTCGCTGCATTTTGATGGATTTAAATTACTCAGCTGATACCACCTCGGGCGATGAAGGGTTGAAACTGATCAGCGCCATTCGCGCCATGGATGAGCTGGTGCCGATAGTGGTGATGACTGGCTGGGGCACTATCGAAGTCGCGGTCAGTGCTATAAAAAAAGGTGCCAATGATTTTATCCAGAAGCCCTGGGAAAATGATCGGCTGCTGACCATTATCAATAACCAAAGTAAATTGGCCGATGCCGAAAAACAAACGCAAAAATTGTTGCAACAAAATCAATTGCTGCGTGAGGAGGCCAATCTCAATGGTGCGATAGTGGCCAGATCTGCACTCACCATGAATGTGCTGAATACTATCCAGCATGTGGCAGGCAGCGATGCCAGTGTTATCTTCACCGGTGAAAATGGCACTGGTAAAAGTTTGTTTGCACGCTACCTGCATCAACTCTCCGGACGCAGTGATGCAGCGCTGATTTCGGTAAATATGGGCGCGGTAACTGAATCGCTGTTTGAAAGCGAAATGTTTGGCCATGTAAAAGGTTCATTTACCGACGCCAAGGCAACCCGCATTGGCCGTTTTGAATTGGCCGATGAAGGCACGCTGTTTCTCGATGAAATTGCCAACACGCCCTATTCACAGCAGGGAAAATTGTTGCGCGTGCTGGAAGAAAAGCAATTTGAAAAAGTCGGTTCCAGCAAAACCCAACACACCAATTTCCGTTTAATCACCGCCACCAATTGCGATTTAAACGCAGCGGCCAGCGAAGGGAAATTCCGCAAAGATTTGCTCTATCGTATCAATACCGTGGAAATAGAAATCCCGCCCCTGCGCAAACGCGTTGAGGATATTATTCCGCTGGCCACTGCATTTCTCGCCAAGGCCGCAACTAAGTATGCGCGCGCGCCGCTGGCTATAGCACCAGAGGCGGAAGCTGCACTGAAAGCTTATCCATGGCCGGGCAATGTGCGCGAGCTGGGCCATGTTATGGAACGCGCGCAGATTTTGTGTAAAGGTGAGCGTATTCATATGCATGATCTTGGTTTAGCTAATGCGGAACAAACACTCGTGGCAACACCAATGCAAAATCAATCTGCAACGCAGGATTTGCGGGTTATGGAAGAAATCGAAATGGACATTATTGCTCAGCGGTTGGCCTATTTTAATGGCGATGCAGTTAAAGCGGCCGACTCACTCGGGTTTAGCCGCAGTGCGTTTTATCGCCGACTGGAAAAATTAAAAATCTGATATGCATAAACGCCGTCCATTTGAGGCTCATTTAATTCGCCTGGTGCTGCTGGCCTCACTGCCATTGCTGCTGTTATTACTATGGGTGATGGTACTCGCCAATATTTCGATATGGTTAATTTTGTTGACCGGTTTAATCGGCGGCTTGGTGATTTTGTTCAGTTGTTATTCTGTCTACCAAAAACTGTCCTACCAATTTCGCAGCATCAGTAATTTATTAGAGGCTTTGATTCAGGGCGATTACACCCTGCGCGCCCGCACTGACCAAAACAATAGTGCCCTGGATGAATTGGTGGGTGCGATTAACGGTTTGGCTAAACGCCTGAGCCAACAGCGCTGGGAATCGGTTGAAAGCCAGTTGTTATTGCGCACGATCATTGAGCATATTGATGTCGCGATCATCGCGCTTAACCAGGACAACCAAATCCGCTTTTTAAATCCGGCGGCTGAAAATTTGTTGCAGTTAAAAAATTCGCTCACCAATCGGGAATTGTTGCAACAGCTCGCGTTTGTGCAAGAGCTTACCAGCGGCTGCCATCAGGTAGTGGAATTATCGCTCGGTTATCAGCAGGGGCGATTTAATGTGTACGTGGAAGAATTCCGCGAGGACGGTAAACAGCACAAATTGTTATTTATTACCGATATCCGCACGCTGTTGCGCAGCGAAGAACGCAAAGCCTGGCAAGATCTGGTGCG
Organism: Cellvibrio fibrivorans; assembly: GCF_031457055.1. Lineage (NCBI taxonomy): Bacteria > Pseudomonadati > Pseudomonadota > Gammaproteobacteria > Cellvibrionales > Cellvibrionaceae > Cellvibrio > Cellvibrio fibrivorans. The sequence continues at coordinate 180,024 of NZ_JAVDVX010000006.1, forward strand.
GGTCATCAGCCATGAAATCAACAACTCACTTTCACCCATTGCCTCAATTAGCCAAACCCTACAACGCTTGCTTGAGCGCGATGCACAGTATGCCGATGTGATCGGCAATTTGCGTGAAGGACTGGGGATTATTAGCGAGCGCGCCAAGGGCCTGAGCCAATTTGTGGATAGTTATAAACAACTCGCCAAATTACCTGAACCGCAAACCCAACCGCTATCGATTCGCCCGCTGGTTGAAAAAATTGTTGCCCTGTTTAATCACCAACCCATAACCATAGAAGCCGAGCGCGATTTTATTCTGCAGCTCGACCCGGTGCAGTTTGAACAAGTGTTGATAAACCTGATCAAGAATGCCGTTGAATCAACTGCACTCGCCAATCCCAACAATCCCGGCAGCACCATTGCGATTCGCTGGGCTGTTAGCCGTCAGTTTTTCAAATTGGACATCTGTGACCAAGGCAGCGGCATTAGTAATCCGGATAATTTATTCGTGCCTTTTTACAGCACCAAAAAACAAGGGTCAGGCATTGGCCTTGTACTATGCCGCCAAATCATTGAGGCGCATAATGGGCGCCTCACCCTTAGCAATCAGAATGCAGGTGGCTGTTGTGCCAGTATTGAATTGCCACTTCAATTCAATCAATCCTAAATAGGAACAATATTTTTCTGCTGAAGTTTAAGAATCCATCCGCCCCATACTAGTGCCACAATAATTAACATTGCCCCAATTCCAAAACTGCAATTCGCAATTGTTTGGGTGTTATCCAACGCATCCATCATGGTCAACAAATTACCCCAATCATGCGATTCTTCGCCGCCGCCACCCACTAAGGGCAGTGCGCGATATTCGGCATCGGCGATATAGGGTGAAACATCGATAAAACTTTGCCCGCACCACCAGAGCGTAATGCTGCCGGCAAATGTATCGCGCTGTTTAAACACAAATACGCACATTAACGCGAAGGGCAATAACACCTGAAATAAACTACCCCCCAAGATCATCATGAATTCACCGAACGGCATAAATAAAATATGGCCGAATTCGTGAAAAGGCAGGTTGATATTGTGCATAAACGAGCTGCCGATTTTTTCCCAATCAACTCCGCCAGTAATAAAATAGCCACCCCAAATGGCGAAAGCGATAAGGCAGGCGACCCGAGCCCAGAATGCACCTGCGTCAATGCGTTCAGGTATGTAAAGAAAAGCGGCAACTAATTGCTGGCGCAAGGTTATGACTTCTTCCCTATCGATAAATGATTCTGCTTCAGGTTCAGAATCATGCACTGGATTTTCTGGCGAGTGTTTTGCAATAAATTTGCTGTACACAATGCCGCAACTGGGGCAGATATCCGGGTGGATATTATGATCAATTGTTTGCCGTTGGTAACGGCATTTGGGGCAGACATTTACCGTCATTATTGTATATCCACATAATCGGTCATGAGCGTTGCGATCCAATCCATAAATACCTGCACACGGCGCGAGAGGTTGCGGCGATTGGGATAAATAAGTGAAACTGGCATGGACTCCGCGCGATAATTTTTTAATACTTCGACCAACTTTCCCTGTGCCAAATAATCCTGTACACCTATACGTGGGATTTGCGCGATACCGAATCCTGCGATACAGGCAGCGCTGTAAGCATCGGAATTATTCACCGTAATGTTGCCCGTCATCGCAATAAATTTTACGTCACCCTGGTCAGTGTATTCGAATCCGGGCGATTTGCTGCCAAGCGTGGTGACATAGTGAACCAGTTGGTGATTAGCTAAATCATCCAATGTTTGCGGTGTACCAAACTGTGCGATGTAGTCAGGGCTGACACAGTTGAGCAATTCCAATTTTCCGAGTGGCCGCGCGATCAGCGATGAGTCGCTGAGTTTGCCCACGCGAACCACACAATCAAATCCCTCGCGGATAACATCCACGCGCCGATCTGTGCTGCTGATTTCCACCTGCAGTTGCGGGTGTTGCGCCAGTAATTCAGGCAGGCGCGGAATCACCCGCATCTTGGCCATATTGCTGGGCATATCCACGCGCAGGCGCCCGGTTAAATTACTTGCGCCTTGCTGGAACAACCCTTCCAGTTCGTCCATATCGGCCAATAAATCTTTGCAGCGCTCGTAATACACCTGGCCGTCTTGCGTCAGTTGCACCTTGCGCGTGGTGCGGTGCAACAGGCGTGTATTCAGCATGCTTTCCAACTGCTGTATCGAGGTGGAGACACTCGCTTTGGGCAGGCCGAGGCTATCGGCCGCCTTGGTAAAACTGGCGAGCTCGGCCACCCGCACAAAACTTTGCATGGCGTCTAATCGATTCATAAGTCCCATCTATTGTTCGGATTATCCAAACAGTCTAATCGGTATTTGCATGTTTATCGAAAAATATCTAGGCAATAGACTGGCCTCGTCAACAGATTTCCCTTTTGAAACGATTTATAACGCTACGAGGCAGATATGAACAAGATTGCATTGGTTACCGGCGGCAGCCGTGGTTTGGGCAAAAACACCGTATTGGCACTGGCTAAACAAGGTGTCGATGTCATCTTCACCTACAACAGTAGGCAGGCCGAAGCAGAAGCGGTAGTGGCTGAAGTGCAGGCATTGGGTGTACAGGCAGCCGCGTTGCAATTGGATGTGGGCAATAGCAAAAACTTTGCGGCCTTTGCTGATCAGTTAGGCGCGCTTTTATCGTCAAAATGGCAGCGCGACAGTTTCGATTTTTTAATCAATAACGCGGGTATCGGCATTCACGCGAGCTTTGCGGAAACAACGGAAGAACAATTTGATCTGCTGGTCAATATCCACCTGAAAGGCACTTTTTTTCTCACGCAAAAATTGTTGCCGCTGATTAAAGATGGCGGTCGCATTGTGAATATGTCCACCGGCCTCGCCCGCTTTAGTTTTCCTGGCTACGCCGCTTACGCGGCGATGAAAGGTGGCATTGAAGTGTTGAGCCGCTATATGGCAAAAGAGTTGGGCGCGCGTGGAATTGCCGTGAATGTTGTGGCACCGGGCGCAATCGAAACCGATTTTGGCGGTGGTGTGGTACGCGATAACGATCAGCTAAACCAAATGATTGCCGCACAAACCGCATTAGGGAGAGTGGGCGTTGCCGACGATATAGGCCCGATGATTGCGTCGCTGGTATCCGAGAATAATCGCTGGATTAACGCGCAGCGCATTGAGGTGTCGGGTGGGATGATGTTGTAAATCCTGATGCACAAGAAATGCATAATGGTCTTATGCATTTCTTGGTTATGACGTTATTGTTTCGCTGGCTCCGCGCCTGCTGTTCCTTCGGAAAAATCCTTCAACAGTTGGATGGCTTGCTTACAGGATATATCTTCAAGCACCAAGGTGACTTTCTCATTTGCGTTTGCGACCAGAGTTTCATTGCTGCCACATTTTTTATTGACTTCGCGCATCACATCTTGCGCTGCTACCTCAGCAACATTGAGCGATATTGTTTTTTCATTTTCCGGTTTGGCGTGGGCACACACCGTGATCACTACACTAGAAAATATAATCAGCAAACTTGCTACCAAACTGTACCGGGATTTTGTGGCTCGCTGTTTTTTGTTAAAAAGACGAGTAATGCGGGTTAATAATAATTTGTTACCAGTGATGTTCATAGCAGATCTTTGATTGATATTCATATTTGCAAATTCCTTCAATGTGTTGGCGAATAGAAGTGGGTCTTTACTAATTGCTACCGCAATATCATCACAAGCATGTTCACGCTCCTTGTCAATTTTATGGGAAATCCAATGTAAAAATGGATTAAAAAAGAATAGAGTTTTGATAATGGTTTGCACCAGTCCGATCGCATAATCCTGACGGCGCGCATGGGCAAGCTCATGGAGCAAAATTACTTCTATTTGCTGTTGATTCATACCCATTAGCACACTTATAGGAAGTAGTATCACCGGTTTGAAATAGCCAATGACACAGGGAGTAATGGCCATTGTTGAAATGCGCAATTCGATGTTTGGGTTAACGCCCACTTTGGCAGCAAGCGTCGCGAATAGGGATTGCCATTGTTCCGGTGTGGAAGTGATGTGCTGATTTTTAATAAGCTGGCAGTAACGATAATCCAATAGTGTTTTTAAGCTGTAGACTAAAAATCCACACAGCCAGATAATGACAAGGCTATTGATATGTTCATTGATAAAATTTACCAGACTAAATAGGTTTTTCTCTGCAAGAAACGGTATCGCAGCAACCGGCTGTACCGGCCGCATGATAATTTCTGCACTGGCTTGCTGATAATTATAGAAAGTGATCGCGCTAATAAGCGCACTTAATATCAGGCTGCCAAGTGCAATCAGGTAGCGTGTATTAGCGGAAAAATGTTTGGTAAACAATAATAACAGCGCGCAACTTGCAGCAATAATGGCGTATTGCCATAGTGAATGTAGCAGCGTCCAACCGAGCGAATTAATCCAGTCTTGTCGTAAGATGTGCGAAATGGTTTGCATGATTATTTCTCCAGATTGTCGAGAAATGTTTTGATCTCGTCTAACTCCTTTTTGGATACTTTTTTATTGCCAAGCAGTTGCATCACCAGTTGGGATTTGGAACCGCCAAATGCACTCTGCAGTAGTTTATCGAGCATGGAGCTTTGGGTGTCGGCCTGCGCAATCTGTGGAAAATAGATGTGGCTCTTGCCATCTTTTTTGCGCCCCAATAAACCTTTCTGCTCCATGATCTGCATGGTTTTTAAGGTAGTGGTATAGCCAACCGGTTTACTTTCGCTGAGCTTGTCATTCACCACCTGGACTTTGGCTTCACCGCATTGCCACAGCACGTGCAAAATTTCCAGTTCGGCGGGGGTCGGTGTAGTCATAGCTTGCTCCAGTGAAAGGTAAATAGTTCGAACTACGTAAGTCTTCGTAAAATATATACGAAGACTTACGTAGATGCAAATTATTAGTTTGAGGGCATTGATCAGACGGCTGATTAAAAATAGTTAAGGGAGCTTTTATGCGAGTGTAATCGCTGGATCAACGCGCAGCGCATTGAGGTGTCGGGTGGGGTGATGTTGTAAATCTTGCGGGAACACTGGCGATACGATTATCGCCAGTGCGGTATTGCGGTGTGTTCTTAAAATTCCCCATCCCGCGCCATGCGTTCGCGCTCTTTGCGGTCTTCTTCTTCGGCTTTGGCGTGTTCGATGATGCGCATCATGGTGGCGATATCGGCATCGACGTTGCTCTCGGCAAATTCGCCGGTGAGTTTAACATTCGGGTGCAGGTTGCCGTGTTCGAACAAATGCCAAATTTCTTCGGCGTAATGGGTGACCAATAAATCCGGCGCGTATTGGCCGAAATAGTCGCGCATATTATTCACGTCGCGCGTGAGCATCATTTTGGCGTTGTTGTTACCGGCGGCATTCACGGCTTGCGGTAAATCGATAACCACTGGGCCGCTGTGATCAACCAGTACGTTGAATTCCGACAAGTCACCGTGGACTAAACCGGCGCAGAGCATGCGCACGATTTCCATCATCATCTGCGCGTGGTATTCGCGCGCGGTGTCCGGGTCAAAAGCGACATCATCCAGGCGCGGTGCCGGATCGCCGTCTTCATCGACCACCAGCTCCATCACCAACACACCCTCCAAAAACCAGAAGGGCGTAGGTACGCGTACACCCGCTTCGGCGAGGCGGTAGAGAGCATCGACTTCGGCATTCAGCCAGGCATCTTCTGCTTCTTTTTGGCCGTAGCGAGTGCCTTTAGACATGGCGCGGGCGCGGCGCGAGTTGCGCACGGTGCGCCCCTCTTGATACTGCACGGCCTGTTTAAAGCTGCGTTTGTTGGCTTCTTTATAGACTTTGGCGCAGCGGATTTCATCGTTGGCGCGCACCACAAAGACTTGCGCCTCTTTGCCGCTCATCAACTGGAACAGGACTTCATCGATCAAGCCATCGTCAACTAATGGCTGTAAGCGTTTGGGTATTTTCATCGGCGCTCGGGGTCTGGGCTGGGATTGTGCGCATGATAACACCCGCAGCCATTTACCGGAAAACGATTGGTAATTGGCCTCAGTACTCCTGTACAAAACGCTTCAGGCGCAATAACCAGCCACGTTTGAGATATTCCCTGAAGAGTTCGCGTTTGCCCCACCCGATATGTTCAAAAAAACGCGCGCGATAAACGCTTAAATCCGGTGCGGGATTCTTGTGCAAACTGCGCATATCGCGCGCGACGCAGATGTGGGTTTTCACACAAAAATAACTGAAGTAAAAGCGCGCGCGGCGGGATAACTGTGGATAGTGTTGTAACCACAAATCCAGGACTCCAGCGCAGGCGATCGACATATCGTCGATTTTTTTCTGACTGGAGCTGGCGAGAATACTGCCCTCGCGCTGGCGATAAGCGACCCATACACTCGGTTGATAAAAATAAGTTTGCACGCGCAGTGCGAGGCGCGGTGTGACCACCATATCTTCCATTACGCGCCCTTCAGGGAAACGCAAATCTGTGCCCCAGAGCGAGCGCTTGGAAATTTTTGACCAGATATGCAAATTGCGCTCTTTATAAATACCCTCAAATAATTTGAGCGGATCAGTGAGCAGTTTTTGTTTTGATCCAGAAAATGTCGCCGTGTGATTTTCGCCACGCCACAAATGCTTCCAACGCTGCTGTTCGCGCCAGACACGGAAATCGCACAGTACCAAATCGGGTAAATACTGGCGGGTGATCTGTTGCAGTTCGGCAATCGCTCCCGGATGAAGTGCATCATCGGAATCCAGAAACCAGACGTAATCTCCACGTGCGTTGTCGAGCAGGGTATTGCGCGCTGCGCTTAAACCGCGATTGTATTCGTGGCGCAGAATCGTTATAGGAACGATAGAATCTTCAGCGAATTCTTTTAGCAATTGATGTGAGCTATCGGTAGAACAATCATCAAGCACAATAATTTCCACACCGGGTGCTATTTGCTGTACCACCGACTCAAGGCATTCGCGCAGATAAGCTTCAACGTTGTACACCGGAATTAAAATACTGAGCCAAGGTTTGGGCGTGTGGATCACAATCAATTACACCTTTACGATCAGGGTTCTATTTACAGTGAATTAATTTTCCAGCAGCAATTGTTCGGGCAGCGCCGGAAGAGCAGTTTGTTGCAAATCCGAAAATAGCTGTTCGTAAGCCTGTGCCATACGATCGAGAGAGAATTCAGCGAGTGCGCGCTGGCGCCCTTGCTGTGCCAAAATTTGTGCGTAGGTTGAATTGTGTAACAGAATCTCTATCGCATCGGCCATGGCGTAAGCGCATTGGGCTTTTACCAATAGGCCATCGCTACCGTGGATAATCATTTCCTGCACACCAATCACGGCAGAACCTATCACCGCACAACCAGCCGCCATGCCTTCAGCCAGCGCGAGTGGCATGCCTTCGTAGCGTGTGCTCAGCACGCAAATTTGGTGGCGCATCAATAAAAAAGGCAAGTTGCCGCAGTGACCGGCAAAGTGAATCTGTCCATTGAGTTGCAACTCATCTACCAATTTTTTGGCTTTGGCGATATGGCGTTTGTTGCCCGCACCGGCAAACAATACCGGCGCGATAATATTTTTATCGCGCAAGAGCGCAACTGCACGGATTAATGTCTCATGGTCTTTTTGTTTGGCAAATCGCGCGGGCATGATAATGCCGGGGATGCGTTCAGTGAGTGGAACTGCATCGGCGTTAGCGTAATCTGATAACTGGATACCGTTATTGATCGCCATAATTTTGTGTGCGGGAAAACCCAATTCCAGCAAACGCGACCGCACCCCCTCAGAGCAGCCAATAATTTTATCGGTGTAATGCGCAAGCCAGCGCGCTTGTAATAAACGCAGTGGCGTATAGCGCTCGCGTGAATTGTGTTCGACATGAATTAAATGCGGAACCCGCGCGATCAAACCCGCATATCTACCCCAGAGATGTTCACTAAAACCGTGGGTGACGAGAATATCCGGTTGGTACTCTCGGCAGATACGCACTAATTCGACAATGGTTGCCAGGTGCGACCAACCTGCAACCAGTTTGAGTGAAATACCTTCAGCCTGAAGTTGGTTGACGCGCGCTTGATCGGTGGACGATTTTTTGCGCAGCACCAACATAGAAGAAAAGGCAGGATTGTTCTTCACCGCGCGAATCAAGTCGATGGCGACTTTGGTGGAACCGGTAAAACCCCCGGTGACAAAATGCACGACTTTGAGTGGACGCTGTGCCGCGAGGGAGCTATTCATAAGGGATACCGCATCAGTAAGGCGGGTTGCGGCTTGCTACGGACGAGCACAACCCTGATGGGGCGCGAGTATAGAAATATCGCGGCGGGAGAGTTGTGAAATTTTGTGCGGGATTGTTAAAAGATTCAGCGGGTTAAAACGCGCACCGGTTTAGGGTGCGCTTATGGCGATTGGATTATTGCAAGTGTTGGCGAACAAAATTCACCGTTGCCTCTAGCGCTTGGGTGCGGGTTTCGCCTTCGAGCAAGTGGTGGTTTTCACCTTTAAGTTCAAGCGCAGTTGCCAGTTTTTGTTGTTTTTTTAGTGCCTTTAACATTTGTTCGGATTGTTTGGGTGGAACACGTTTGTCATCAGCGGAATAAACTAACAGTACCGGTGCAGTAAAATTGCCGGCATAGGTTTCTGGTGACATTTTCTCCAAGGCTTTTTTGTCCACATCGCCATTGGCAAACTGCATCGCCATGTAATCGGCTACTTCACTGCTGCTGCCGTGCTGATTTTTATCCCACGCGAGCATAGCATTGAGATCGCCAATACCATTGATCGAGACTACGCACTTGTACAACTCTGGTGTAAATGCACCACCCGCCAAGGCGGCGTAACCACCGTAACTTGCTCCAACAATACAAACACGTTTAGGATCAACCATACCTTTGCTGGTAAAAAAATTCACTGCATCGGTCAAGTCGTCCTGCATCTTCTTGCCCCACTCGCCATGCCCGGCAGTATAGTGTGCCGTACCAAAACCGGTTGAACCGCGAAATTGAGGCTGGATCACCAAATAACCCTGTGCGGCAAGTGCCTGTGCAAAATAATCAAAACCAACAGTGTCGTAAGATGCCGGGCCGCCATGTGGATAAATCACTGCCGGTAAATTTTTAAGTGAGCCTGCCTTGCTGCGCGGAATGGTGAGCAAGGTAGGAATTTTTAAACCATCGCGCGCTGTATAAATGGACTTGCCAATCAAGTGAATATCTTGCGGTTTAAATGCAGGGCGTCCTGATGTTAAAAAGCTGGCCTGATTAGCGCTGTCAAACAAAAAATAATCTTCCGGGTAGTCTGACCCCTCAACGCGCACCACCACTTTTTGCCAATCGGGAGTCCAATCAATTAACCACACTGCCTGATCGGGAAAGTCTTTTTGAATAGCTTTTATTTTTGCATCGACTTTGGCATCAAAAAAATGATAAGAAGGAGTGAAGCCAGAATAGCGAACACCGTAAACTACACGCTGCATATCGGTTATGACGCTTCCAATATCAGCATCATCACGCCCCAACAAAGGTCCAGTGATGGCACCATCTTTCAGGCTCATAGTGTAATAGCTGGTACGGCCAGTTTTTTCATCATCGGTTAACATTACCAGTGATTGATAATCTGCTGTCAGTCCGACAAAGGATCTATTTTTTACGGCAGTTATTTCTTTGAAAATTTCTATCCACTTACCGTTATTAAGCGCGAGCACTTTATGCTCATTATTGCGCTCATCGTATTCCTCCTGAACGATCGCCTTGCCTTCGCGGTTTACAAAAAAATCATCTGTATGGTAACTCCCGCCCTGCTCGGGCTTTATATGGTTCCGTTTAAGGCTCACCTTGTATAACGAATAATTGGGTTTTGGAAAATGGTTATCAATTTGGGAATAAGCAGGCATAAGTGCATACTGGCCGTCGGGAGTAATGCCCACCACATGGCCCAATCCACTTTGCCCGGCCAGAATTTTATCCCCCGGAATTAACAGCTGACGAATTTTCTTATCCTTGATATTCAAAACAAACGCTGTGCTTAGGTCAAATTTGCCTCTAAAGCCTTTAACTCTGGTGTATTGCGATACACGCAAAAACAGTTGCTCATCATTAAAAAAGTAAATGCCTCCCGGTTGTATTTTGGAAACATCCAGTGCAAAAACCAGCTTTTTGTCTTTTATGGATACAACATAGACAGCATCTTGATCGCCAGTTACTTTGCGAAAAGCCACCAAATCCCCGTTGGGCGAAATGGCGACCATACCAACACTGGGCAATGCGCCATATTCGCTTAATGAAATACTGGCTTGAACGGGAAGGGTAATAAGACAAAATAAAAAAAGCAGCCTAGCCATAACATAGCGTAAAAAATGATTCATCCTGGGTTCCATTCAAAATTAATATTTATTTCCACGTTCATTTATGGTTACAACCCAGTGAAAAGTTGCACCTGTAAATCAAACAGCCTGAATTCCCTGCCCCCTGTGTACGATGCATCAGGTCTTTATCACTACCGGGTATTCGTAGCCCTAGGGCTTGCAGAGTAAAAGTGGTGCTATTGGCCATTGCAATAGCACCCCACGCAGTATCTACAAGCCCGATTTAGGCGTCAATGCACTTATCTCACAGCCCTGTTAAATAGCTCGGGGGTAAATTAAGTTTGGTTTAAGCGGACCTATTTAATCTGATCAGCGTTGAAACACACTTTATTCATTCACCGCTGCAGGAGCTTTACCATGAAAACTACCCATAAATACTTATTAATCGCCAGCCTTATTAGCCTTGCCGTTAGCGCACAAGCGCGTGACCTGGGGCCGGATGAGGCGCTGAAACTGCGTGATTCTGGTACTATCCAATCGTTTGAGAAACTCAACGAACTGGCACTGGCGCAACATCCCGGTGGTGTAATCCGCGAAACTGAGCTGGAAAACGAATGGGGCCGCTATGTTTATCAACTGGAAGTAGTTGATGCACAGGGTGTTGAGTGGGATCTGGAGTTGGATGCGACTAACGGCCAGATTCTCAAAAACCATCAGGATGATTAAATCCCCCTTTTATCGATCTATTCATGAATAGCATTTGATGCAAACCATTACGCGTATCGCACTGTATGTTTTTCTCGCCGCGCTCACCCTTGGGGTCAGCGCGCGCGACCTTTCGCAAGACGAAGCCCTGCGCCTGCGCGAGCAGGGACGCATTATCCCATTGGAAAAATTACTGGAACTAGTGGCACAGCGTCACCCGCATGCCAGTTTGCTCGAACTAGAATTGGAAGAAGACGACGATATTTATATTTATGAAGTGGAACTCGCGACGCGCGACGGCGTAGTGCGCGAACTCGAATTTGATGCGCACACAGGAAAATTGTTAAAAGACGAGGAAGACGATTAATGCGTTTATTAATTGTTGAAGATAACGTTGCCCTCGCTGACGAACTCACCGCCGATTTACAGCGTGCCGGTTATGCAGTGGATTGGCTGGCCGATGGCCGCGATGCGCTCTACCAGGGCGCCAGTGAACCTTATGATTTAATTTTGTTGGATTTAGGTTTGCCCGGCAAATCCGGCTTGGAAATTTTGCGCGAGTGGCGTGCAACGGGAATGAATCGCCCGGTATTAATTCTTACCGCGCGCGACCACTGGGCAGAGCGCATCGATGGTTTAAAAGCCGGTGCCGATGATTACCTCACTAAACCTTTTCATCCGGAAGAACTGCAATTACGCATCCAGGCGCTCTTGCGCCGCGCCCATGGGCAAGTGAATCAGCCGCAATTGGATGTGGCCGGATTGCAACTGGATGAAGCCCATCAAACCGTGATTAAACAGGGCGAGCAAATTGAGTTAACCGCAGCCGAATTTAGTTTGCTGCGTTATTTTATGTTGCACTGCGGAAAAATTATTTCCAAAAGCCAACTCAATGACCATCTTTACGATGGCGAAAGTGAACGCGATTCCAATGTAATTGAAGTACACGTTAATCACTTGCGCAGTAAACTGGGTAAAAGCGCCATCGAAACCAAGCGCGGCCAGGGCTATCGTTTTATTGGTATCGATAGTCCATGATGCGCGCGCTGAATTCCATCCAGCAGCGGCTGAGCATCAGTTTAATTGCGGTGCTGATTCTGGTGGGGCTAGTGCTCGCGCAGATGAGCCTGTGGTTATTTGACCAAGGCCTGCGTCGCTATCTGGAAAATCATTTACAGGATGAGGCGGAATTATTAGTCGCGGCACTGGCGCGTGGTGCCAATGGCATTGAGCTGAACCAGCAGCATGTTTCCGCCGCTTATCATCGCCCTTTCTCGGGCCATTATTTTTGTATTGATTTGGATGAGCAGCAGTGGCGCTCGCGCTCGTCGTGGGATTTTTCACTGCCAGAACCTGCACAACAAGGCTTGATGCAGGAACTGGTTGATGGCCCGCAGGCGCAGCAATTATTAATTGTACGCGCCGATTATCGCCGCTTTGGTAAAAATATTTTGATTGTAGTCGCGCAGGATTACACACCCATGCTCGATAGCTTTCGCCGCGTACAATGGATTGGTGGCGGTATTGGCTTGGGCGCATTACTACTATTGGTGTTGTTGCAGCGCTATTTAGTTGCGCGCGCGCTGCAACCGTTAGAGCAAGTGCGCACGCAGATTGCACAGTTGCAACAAGGGCAGCGTGCGCAACTGGATGCACAAGTGCCGCAGGAATTACAGCCATTGGTGCAACAAATCAATCACCTGTTACACCACACCGAAGATAATCTCACCCGCTCGCGCAATGCACTGGGTAATCTCGGCCACGCATTAAAAACACCGCTTGCGATTTTATTCAGTCTCGCTAATCGCCAGGAATTAAATAGCCACCAAGAACTGCGCGATAATTTGCGCAACCAACTTACGCATATGCAAGAGCGCATCAGCCGCGAGTTGGGGCGCGCGCGCCTTGCCGGTGAGGCCTTGCCTGGCGCTTATTTTGTCTGCGCGACAGAGCTGCCAGATTTAGTGGGAACGCTCGCACAAATTCACGGCCGCAATTTAACAATTACCTGGTCAGCCGCGGATAACTTGCGCTTGCCTTGGGATCGGCAGGATATGCTGGAATTGCTCGGCAATCTGCTCGATAACGCCTGTAAATGGGCGCAGCAAAAAGTCGCGCTCAATATCACCCAGGACAACAATCATTTTATTCTGACCATTGATGATGATGGTCCCGGCATAGCACCGGAGCTGCGCACCCAGGTATTAAATCGCGGCGCGCGTATTGACGAACAGATACAAGGTCACGGTTTGGGCTTGGGCATAGTGCGCGATATAGTGGAACACTGCAAAGGCGAGCTGGGCTTGCATGAGAGTCCATTCGGTGGATTGCAGGTTGTAATCCGCTTGCCTGCCCCCAACTCCTGAGCCACTCCACTGATCCTTCCTCACTGAAGAATATTTTATGCACGGCATGCATTCGTCCGGTTTGTCCGCCCATCCCAATCAAGAAGCACGCACTGATGCCAAAGTGAATTTGCGCCAGAGCATGGCCTATTTGCTGCCCTATCTGTGGGACTTTAAAGGGCGGGTGATTCTTGCTGTGGTGGCGCTGCTCGCCGCCAAGGGCGCAACCCTGGTGATGCCTTGGGCACTTAAACATATTATTGATGGCGTAGATCGCAGCATCGCCCCGGAATTGGCGCTGCCTGCTTTTTTTATACTGTTTTACGGTGCGCTGCGTTTTGGTAGCGTTTTTTTTGGTGAGGTGCGCGATGCATTATTCAGCCGCGTCACTGAACATGCCATGCGTAAAATCGGTTTGCGCGTGTTCAACCATTTGCACTCGCTCGAACTGGCATTTCATCTTGACCGCGCGACCGGCGGTATCAGCCGCGATATAGAGCGCGGGACCAATGGCATCAGTTTTTTGATGCGTTTTTTGATGTTCAATATTGTTCCTACCTTATTTGAAATCTTAATGGTGGCGATTATTTTTGCCGCAGCCTTTTCGATTTGGTACGCGGTCATAACCTTGGTTGCTGTTGCGATTTATGTAGTGTTTACGATTTACACGACCGAGTGGCGCAATAAATTTGTGCGCGAGGCGAATCAGGCTGATTCATCCACCAGCACCCGCGCGATTGATTCACTGCTCAACTATGAAACGGTAAAATATTTTAACAACGAACAATTCGAAGCCGAAACCTACGATAAATTTCTCGCCAATTGGGAGACGGCTAAGTTAAAAAATCGCATGTCGCTGCTGGCACTAAACTCCGGGCAGGCATTGATTATCGCGCTGGCGATGACTGCGATGATGTGGATGGCCGCGCAGAGTGTGATCGATAAGGAAATGACGCTAGGTGATTTGGCGATGATCAACGCCTATATGATCCAATTATTTATCCCGCTCAACTTCCTCGGTTTTGTCTACCGCGAAATCCGCCGCTCCCTGACCGATCTGGAAAATATGCTGGCGCTGTTAAAACGCAGTCCGTCCATTAGCAATAGCGCTGAAGCGCAGCCACTGCAAGTCAGCAAAGGAGCAATCCATTTCCAGCAAGTGGATTTTGGTTATCACGCCGAGCGCCCGATTCTCAAACACTTTAATTTGCAGATTCCGGCGGGCACCAAGGTGGCGATTGTTGGCTCCTCTGGCGCGGGTAAAAGTACTCTCTCGCGTTTGCTTTACCGCTTTTACGATATCAACTCCGGCAGCATCGAGATCGACGGGCAAGATATTCGCTATGTCACGCTGGAGAGTTTACGCCGAGCCATCGCCATAGTGCCTCAAGATACAGTGCTGTTTAATACCAGCATCCGCGAGAATATTGCCTATGGTAAACCGCAGGCGAGCGAAGAACAGATTGACCGCGCAATTAAAATGGCGCATCTGGAAAACTTTATAAACAGTTTGCCGCAGGGCGATAAAACCTTGGTCGGCGAGCGGGGGTTAAAAGTATCAGGCGGTGAAAAACAGCGCATCGCGATTGCGCGGGTATTATTAAAAGGCTCGCCAATTTTAATTTTTGATGAAGCCACCAGCGCACTGGATTCCAATTCCGAGGCGGCGATTCTTGCGGCTATGCATGAAGTGGCCAGCGGCCACACCACCCTCGTGATTGCTCACAGGTTATCGACGGTGGTAGATGCTGACCAGATTATTGTGTTGGATGCAGGCGCCGTTGTTGAGCAGGGCACACACGCTGAATTGTTGGCGCAGCATGGGAAATATGCGCAGATGTGGGCGATGCAGCTTCAAGATCAGTAACCCAACCCATTGAGGCGCCAAATGTGCGCATACCACTTCAGAGCTGCACCAATTAGGTATCGCCAGCTGATTGCAACCTGGATGCTTTTTGTAGCACAAACAAATTTAAGCGCCAAAAAAGGGCGGCCACTACCTCCGCTGCCTGTCTGATCCGCTCCAATTCTTTGCCTGGACGCAATCCCTCCATTAAAAAATTACTTGGCATAAGTTTCGCTAAGGCTCCTACACAGTGAAAGATGGCACTGAACGTTGGAGTTGTCGGGGCAAAATGGAACGCCTTGCAGTTGTATGCAACTGCACTCATTTAATGGTGATAGGTGAACCAGATGTCGCAGAATATCGATAGTCAACACAAGCCGCGATTTGATTTTGGAAAATACAAAGGCATTATTATCTCCGTTGCGTTATTTTTGTTGCTTGACGCATCTGTATTGCTCTTCAATTTTTATGTCTCCTTTGAAATTGCCGATGATGCAGTAGGTGTGAACCTGGCTGGCCGTCAACGTATGTTGTCGCAACGTATGGCGAAAACATTATTTGTATTGGATGCATCGCGCGATGACCCTGCAGGTTTCAAAACAGCATTTGATGAACTGCAATTGAGTAAAGGGTTGTTTGATGAAACACTCAACGGTTTTATCAATGGCGGCGTGGTGCGCGGTGCCGGTAAAGAGGTGGTAACACTGGAGCCAGTTACCAATCGTTTGGGTAAAGACTCACTGCAAAATACTCTCTTGCTGTGGCAGCCTTATAAAAGTGCCGTCGAACAGTTAACGACCGACGTACAGAACAATCTTCCCTATGAATCTTCTTTAGTTGCTGCAGTGACTATGGCGCGCACGCATAATTTGGCGATGCTCAGCTCCATGAATGATTTGACGGTCAGCCTTGAACAGGTGGCAGCGTCCAAGGCGACGCGCTTGCGGATAATTCAAACAGTGGGCATCAGCCTCGCGATTATCAACTTCCTGTTTATTATGTTTCACTTTGTGCGGCAATTGCGTGATAGCGATAAAGTCATTGAAAAAGCTCGCCGCGAGACTACGGAAATTCTGGAAACGGTTAACGAAGGTCTGTTTTTGATTGATAAAGATTTAATTCTGGGTGAGCAGCATTCGGCACGCTTGGTTGATGTACTGGGGCCACAGGAGTTTGCGGGAAAATCGTTCCAGGCATTGCTGGAAAATATTGTCAGCGAAAAAGACGCGGAAACCGCGCGTGGATTTATTGAGTTATTGTTCGACCCAAAAGTGAAAGAAAAATTGATCGGTGATCTAAACCCGCTCAGTTTGGTTGAAGTGAACATCGCGCAGAGCAATGGCGGTTTCCTCACCAAGCATTTGCAATTCAGCTTTGCGCGCGCCTACCAAAAAGATGACGATGGAGCGCAGAAAATTTCCCATGTATTGGTTACGGTGCTGGACATCACCGAACAGGTCAAATTGGAACGCGCACTCAATGAGAGCCGCAAACACAATGAATCACAACTGGAAATGATCACCGGGCTGTTGCATACCCATCCGGGTTTGTTGAAAGAGTTTATCGCCAATAGTTTCAATTGTTTCAACCGCGTGAATAATATTTTACGCCAACCCGCCAAAACCTCCCAGGCAGTGCGCGATAAAGCCACCAGCATCTTTCGTGAAATCCACAACTTCAAAGGTGAGGCTGCATCGCTCAAACTGGACTTTTTTGAAACTGCCGCCCACAAGATGGAAGACACTCTTGCGCTGCTGCGCGACAAGCGCGATTTGAGTGGCAATGATTATCTCGGCTTAACGGTGCAACTTGAAAGTTTGATCAGCTACACCCAGCAAGTTGAACACCTCACCGAAAAACTCGGCCAGTTTGCAGTAGTGAGTAGCAACAGCCCGCGCCCGGTGAACAATAAACAAGTTACTGGTAGCCGCCGCAGCGATGGCTGGGAGCGGCTAGAGGATTTTGTGCAAAACATTGCAATGCGCAATGGCAAGATGGTCAAGTTGGTCGCCAGTGGTCTCAGCGAGATTGATTTGGATAGCGAGTATCAAAAAAAGCTAAAAGATATTTGTATCCAACTGCTCCGCAATGCAGTTGTGCATGGAATTGAAACACCGCGCGATAGAGAACTCAGTGAAAAACCCATCGTTGGTCGTATCGATTTACGCCTTGCTAAAGTATCTGAAACTGAAATGGAATTGACCGTGATGGATGATGGTCAGGGTCTTGACTATGACGCGATTCGCTCCAAAGCGCTCAGCTCAGGAAAATGGCCGGAAGACGAAATTGAATCATGGACTAATAAACATTTGCTTGGTTTGATTTTTCATGATGGGTTTAGCACCGCTGCAGAGGTCAACAAAGATGCCGGTCGCGGTGTGGGTATGGAAGCCGTCATGAATCATGTGCTCGCACAGCGTGGCAAAATCAGTGTGTCCAGCCGCAGCGGGCGCCACTGTCGTTTTGTCATCACTCTGCCGATAGTGCACACCAATAGCAGCGAAGAAATTGCCGCCTGATATCGATAAGGAAAATACCATGCTGTCACTGATGATTGTGGATGATTCCAATATCATCCGCCGCAAAATTGAACGCTGTAATGACTCGGATAAATTTCGTGTAGTTGCCGCTGCAGCCAACGGCGCTGAAGCACTCGAATTATTTAAACAGGCACGCCCGCAAGTGGTCACTATGGATTTGACCATGCCGGAAATGGATGGAATTGCCTGCATCCAGCAATTGATGGCAATGGATTCCGGATTACGAATTTTAGTGATTTCTGCTTTATCGGATAAAGCCACAGGAATTGATGCACTGAAAAAAGGTGCGCGCGGCTTTTTATGCAAACCCTTTACGGATGATCAACTGCTGGAAGCGCTCACCGAACTCACAGAAGATTAAGGCCGACCCATGTCACAAGAAACTTTGCAAGTATTTATCGATGGCGTAGTGCGCTATTTTCATCACACGAATGACAAAGATGTAAAAGTCGGTACACCTTATCTGGTCGAAAATAATAATCCTGCTGCTTATGATGTGACCGGGATTATTGGTATTTCCGGCCCCTATCGTGGCTGTGTGTATTTCACTGCACCACGCATTTTGCTCAAGCATTTATTGCTCAGCATTGGCGAGTTGGATACCAGCAACGAACATATTTTTGATTTGGTGGGCGAAGTAGCCAATACCATTTCAGGCAACGCCCGCAGCCGCTTTGGCCACGAGTTTATGATTTCGGTACCGGTGATGATCGAAGGTGCTCCCAACCAGATCCACCTACCGTCACAAATGCGCTCTTATGTCATTCCGGTTTACTGGAAGGCTTATCACGCGGCGGTAGTCATTTGTCTGGAGCAATAATTCTGGCTTACTGATTGGGGAATTGGGTATTTAAATAAAGCTGTTCCACTTTTTCGCGTGCCCAAGGCGTTTTGCGCAAAAATTTCAAACTTGATTTCACACTCGGGTCAGCTTGAAAACAGCGAATACTAATCTGTTTACCCAGTGCTTCCCAGCCGTAGTGGTCGGCGAGACGCGTTACAATGGTTTCCAGTGTAAGGCCGTGGAGCGGATTATTTTTTTGTTCGGTCA
Organism: Cellvibrio fibrivorans; assembly: GCF_031457055.1. NCBI lineage: Bacteria > Pseudomonadati > Pseudomonadota > Gammaproteobacteria > Cellvibrionales > Cellvibrionaceae > Cellvibrio > Cellvibrio fibrivorans. Next base: position 198,814 of record NZ_JAVDVX010000006.1, read on the forward strand.
TAGTTTTATCCCGCAGGAATTGAATCCACTATTCTACGCTATTTTTAATTGCTGCAATCTGTTTGTCGCTATAGGCAAACCACAGCTGGCAGATAATAACGCCTATTACACCGGTTAGCATCAGCAGTGAAAACGGAATGGCATTACCTGTATAGAAAAAGGCAAGCAATGGTCCAGCAAAGGCACCACTACCAAAACGCAAGGTTCCCATTACTGCTGTTGCGGTGCCTGAGTTGTGCGGGAATTTCATTAATACCAGTGCATCAGTATTGGTCGATATCAACGTAAGGCCTGCCATCAGTGGTGCAATACTGAATACACTGAACCAGATATTCAATCCCAGAAAATTAAAAACGCAGAGCAAGAGAGCGCTGACAAGAGCAAGCACAACGCCGGTACGCAGCATCCGTAGCGAGCCAAGACGTGTCACCAAACGGCTATTAATAAAGTTTGCAACAATCAAACAGATGACATTTGCACCGAACAACACACTGAATACTTGTTCGCTCACGCCAAAATAATTGATATAGATAAAGGATACGGCAGTGATAAAACAAAAAAAAGCAAAAGAGCCAAGCATCATGCTCACAATCAGCGGTCGTGCGAGTGAGTTGGAAAATACAATTTTGTAACCGCTAAAAAAATTTCCTGCCGCTTTGGGTTGATCGTTAACAGGCTTGCCAATTTCTGGCAACCACTTCCACACCAATGCAAAGATCAATGCACCATAAATTGCCAGTACTACAAAAATACTGCGCCACTCGCTCACCCACAATATTGCGCTACCTATGCTCGGTGCGAGCAGGGGCGCGAGCATCATTATCATCGATAAATAGGACATGCCTTTAGCGGTGTGCTCCTGATACAAATGCCGCACCAGACCGGGCACTACCACCGTCGCCGCAGCGCCGCAAAATGCTTGCAGTGCACGCAAGAATAAAAAGTGGTTGATGTTATCGACAAACGCTAGCGCGATACTGCAGAGGGTAAAACCGGTCAGGCCAAAAATCGCCAAGGGTCTGCGCCCGAGTGAATCGGCAAGTGGGCCAAACAACAGCATACCCACACCGTAGGCAGCGAGAAAAATACTGAGCGATTGCTGCACACCGCCAATATGAACATTTAAGTCGTGTGCAATATCGGGCATCGCGGGCAAATACATATCCACCGCCAACGGTGTAGTGGCAATCACCGCCGCGAGCAGCACAATTAAAAACGGATGGGATTCTTTAGTCATAATCAGGTCGCATTAACTAGTGATGTTAATGCTACGCGCCCGACGGCAATTAAACGATGGGATAGAGCAAATGCAATTGCACTAAAATTTCGATCATTGGGAATTGGTGGGATGACCGCAATTATTTTGCAGTTTGGTTATAGCATCGCCATAAAGTGGCTGCAAAAGTTCTAATTGTTTATCACCCAAATATTTCTGCGCAAATTCCCATGGTGGAACACCGTTATTCCAGTCGCAATGGATAACGGCGATAGTGGCAAGGTTTTGTGCAACGGAAGTTTTTAGATAAGGGCGATAATTTTTTTCTTGTGCGAATGCCGCAAACTTATCCAATTCGGAGATATAAAATTTCGCAGGATGAGTAAAACTGACTTGATGTACTCCCGCCTGCTCCATAATCGCTTTTACATACATAGGTTTGAGCGCAGCTTGTGTTTGTGGCCAATTTTCCAAATTAAAATTCCCGGTTTGCGCGTAGGTATTCATAGCAAGCAGGGAGAATAGAAGACACAGGATCGACAGGGTTTGGCGCATGAATAGCATACGTAATTCTCGGCGGGACAATATGAGGGAGTAATTATACTCGCAGACTCTGGCGCATCAGCAAACCCAATTGATTGACATTGATATAAAGGCGTGTAAACTGAGCCTCAGCTTGAAAGTACGTCTAATATTTATGCACCACATTTCGAAGTTCCAGTATAGTATTTCGTCCTGTTTACATAAGTAATTCCCACATTTCCAGCACAAACGCCCCTCGGGGTAAACTTACTTTTGTATTAATAGGTAACACTATGTCTAAAACTACTACTGGCACTGTAAAATGGTTTAACGAAGCTAAAGGTTTCGGTTTCATCGAACAAGAATCTGGTCCAGACGTTTTTGCTCACTTCAGCGCTATTTCTGGTTCAGGTTTCAAAACCTTGGCCGAAGGCCAAAAAGTTAGCTTCACCGTGACCCAAGGCCAAAAAGGCCCACAAGCTGAAAACATCCAAGCTATCTAATATCAGATAGTTTATTAGCGGCGAAAGTCGCTGATGTGACAGCTAAAAAGGCGAAATCTACGGATTTCGCCTTTTTTATTGCCTGTCGTTTAGCCTCAGCCCTGACAAAGGTCACCAGTCAGGCGCTCTACCCTTGTATTTAACTGCCGCTCCCCAATTGTTCCCTGAGCTTGCTCATCCCATGGGAATCATTATGTCTGCATCCATACCCGCGCATGCGCCTTTATCGCGCCGCCAGATTTTGCTCGATCTTTTGCGCCCCTATCACTTACGAATCCTATTCGCCCTGATTGCATTGGTCGTTGCCGCCGCCTGCGTGCTGTTGATTGGCCAGGGTTTAAAGCAGGTAATCGATAAGGGTTTTGTTGCTGGTAGCCCGGAGTTGCTCAACTATGCACTCTTGGGGTTATTGGGAGTTATTCTGGTGATGTCAGTGGCGACTTACAGCCGATTCTACCTTGTCTCCTGGTTGGGGGAGCGCATCACTGCCGATTTGCGCCGCCGGGTATTCTCACATTTATTAACCCTCTCGCCAGTTTTCTTTGAGCAAAACCGCACCGGCGATGTACTTTCCCGCCTCACCAACGATACCACCCAGTTAGAGACTGTAATCGGCTCCAGCGTATCCATGGCGCTGCGCAATGCTTTGCTGCTGTTAGGTGGCTTGGTGATGTTAGCGGTGACCAGTTTAAAGTTGATGGCTTTGGTATTGGTGGCGATCCCGTTTGTGCTGGTGCCCATCATCGTGTTCGGCCGTCGCCTGCGCAAACTCGCGCGCGCCAGCCAGGACAGTGTGGCGGATGTAGGTGCCTATACCGACGAGGTCATCCATGAGATTCGCACAGTGCAGGCCTATGGGCATGAAACCGCATCGGTTGAATCCTTCAATCAGCGGGTTGAGCAAACCTTTGGTACAGGCATTAAGCGCATTCGCCAGCGCGCACTTTTGGTCGCTGCTGTTATCACACTGGTATTCAGTGCGGTGGCGATGATTTTGTGGGTCGGCGGCCACGATGTGTTGGCCGGTAGTATTAGTGGCGGTGAGTTGTCGGCGTTTATTTTTTACGCCGTGATAGTCGCGAGCGCCATGGGTACGATTTCGGAAGTGATTGGCGATATGCAGCGCGCCGCCGGTGCGACTGAGCGATTGGTTGAATTACTGGCGACACCATCGGCATTGCCCATGCGTGAAGTCCCGGAATTATTACCCACACCTGCGCTTGGTTTGGTGGAGATGCGCGCAGTACATTTTGCTTACCCGACTCGTCTGGATTCACCGGTATTTGATGGTTTTGATTTGCGCGTTAATCCGGGCGAAAAAATTGCGCTGGTGGGGCCATCGGGTGCGGGCAAAACGACAGTGTTCCAATTGTTGCAGCGCTTCTATGATCCTCTGGCCGGTGAAGTTTTGTTGGATGGTGTTGATTTAAAAAATGCGTATATCCAACAAGTGCGCGAGCGCATCGCACTGGTGCCACAAGACCCGGTTATTTTTGCCGCGAGCGTGCGCGACAATGTTCGCTATGCGCGCCCGGCTGCTAGCGATGCTGACGTTATCGCCGCCTGCAAAGCGGCGTTTGCGATGGAGTTTATCGAGCAATTACCGGAAGGCTTGGATGCCTATCTCGGTGAACGCGGCGTGCGCTTATCGGGCGGACAAAAACAGCGTATTGCAATTGCGCGCGCAATTCTCGCGGACCGACCGATTTTATTATTGGATGAAGCGACCAGCGCGCTCGATTCCAATAGCGAACAAGCGGTGCAACAAGCACTGGAAGTGCTGATGAAAAACCGCACCACCATCATGATTGCGCATCGCCTATCGACCGTTGTTAATGCGGATCGCATTCTGGTGTTGCAACAGGGGAAAATTGTCGCGAGTGGTACGCACACAGAATTGTTGGCGAGTAGTGATTTGTATCAGCAGCTCGCGCGTTTGCAATTTCAGTTGGATGCCTAACCAAAATATCCAATGCCTTTTGCCATCAGCGCAGCGCAGAGCATGATGGCAATGACGGCGGCCAGTTCGAGATGAATCAGGCGGCGAATAATGTTGAGCGTAGTTGCACTTACCTGTGGTAATTGCTGTTGCTTCAAGGAGCTGCGCCAGGATAAAAATTTCACTGTGGGATAAATCGATAAAATACCCACCAGTGCAAACAGCGAAATTTTTACAATAAACGGCAAGCTGTGAAAGTAATAGGCATCGCCCTTTTCAAAATGCAGCGCCCGGCCGAATCCGATAACCAGGATAGTTACTGCAGAGATGCCATAAATTTGGTCTGTCTTCAGTAGTGATTGCGCGGTCTGCAAACTAAAAGGTTGCCGCAACAGAATAAATTCATACGCGAGCGCAGTAAATAAAGCGAATGCAGCAAGATGATGTAAAAAGGCCATCAGCCAATTAGTAACTAGTCCACTCATGTTAGCTCCTCAAAGTATCCTCTCAGGCTGTTCTAGCATTGATTGCTGTTAAGACGGCGTGCAGCGTGCAGGTCGGTACATCATGCAAAACACCCCTGTATCTTGCGATAGACATTTGTCATTCGCAATTCATGAGCTTTGTCAGCGCTTAAATGTGAGTAATGACACCTGAGTTCTGTGCTCACGCTATTTATGCTGGAGCTTCTTTCGGGAATCGGCCCGATTTATTTGAGTAAGGAGATCCCTATGCGTATTAACACAGGTGTATTCGCCGTTGTGGCCGCGATTATTGCCCTGCCAACCTTTGCCCATGAGCTGACTTTGAATGTGATTAATATCAAATCGGTCAAGGGTAACTTGTTAGTGGCGGTTTATGACAAAGAGGAGCACTACACTGCCAATAGCAATTGGGTGGCCGCGAAACAGGTAAAAGTCTCAGGGACAACCATATTATTGGATTTTGCCGATTTGCCCGCAGGCAATTACGCGATAAAACTGTTTCAGGATGAAAACGAAAACAACCAGATTGATATTGGCGTTAATGGAATTCCCACTGAACTTTATGGCTTTTCCAACAACGGTGGCAGCTATGGACCGCCGTCTTTTGATGAAGCAAAAGTGGTTGTCGATAAGGCGACCGAAATAGAAATTCATCTGCGATAACCAACGGCGATAGATAGAAAGCAGCGCCAAATAAAAAACGGCAATCCCGAGGGACTGCCGTTTTTTTGTATCTCAAACATTTTTTACACCTGGCTAACTTGCAGGGGAGCCAGGGTAATCCTGTTTAATTAGTTACAAGCGCGAACCAGAGACCAGGCATTGGTCCACGCCCAGCCGGTACCAGGTGCATAGGCACCGCCTTGTGAGCACCAGCCGCCAACAGTACATTGATATTCGCTGCCACCACTTACTACTTTAGCGCCAGTCGCATAGCTTGCGCCGTTTACGTAGGCAGGAGAGGTGCAGTTACCGGTAGATACTGAAGAGGCAACGCTCGAGCGGCTGCTGCTAACTGCAGTGCTTGACTTGCTTGATGAGCTAGGAGCAACGCTAGATGGCGTTGATGAAGTGCTGCCAGTACAGGCACCCAGATCCAACCAGTAGTTGTATTGGCCTGAAGTCAGTGCCGGATCATTACCTTGAGTCCAGTAGTTGGCAGAGTAGCGTCTGTTGTTGTGTTGCACTTGTTGTGGAGCTTGGTAAGCGGTACTGGCATTCCAGGTTGGCAAACCGGCACAGGTATTGTTGGAAACACTTGAAGAGGATGCTACCGACGATACGCTGCTAGATCTCACTGAAGATAATGCAACGGAAGAAGAGCTATTTGTTGGATTGCCGTAAACAACATCAATACATTGGTAAAAACCTTCAGGTGCATCTCTCAATGGGTCGCGTTGCCAGATGCTGTACACAATATGGCGACCGGTACGTGGTGGCAGGTTGACCATGTGAGTAGAGGTTGCCTCTTGGCCCGCTGGCGCTGACTCGTGGATTTGTTCCAGATCAGACCACTTCAATGGTGCCGCACCAGGGTTAAAACCTTCTTTGGTAATGTAGTAACGAAAGTAAGAAGTCTTATGTGGTGCAGTGTTAGTCCATACGAAAGCCAGAGGACCAGCAGTTACAGTGGTTGCATTCCAGTCGTTGCGAGCCAGGTTAAGGCCGTTGTTACTGGCCATATTAGCGCTACACAGCTTGCCATCGGGAATCAGAGCCTGGTGATTGTCGTTAGCGCCACCGATACCGATAGATTGTGGTTCATATTGGCTGGCATTACCGCCTGCAGAAGCAGCAACACACGCAGGTGAGCTGGCGCCGCCTTGTGCACTGGTACAGAAAAAAGCACGGCTTTTTGGTGAAGATACATAACCGTGTGCAAACGCTTGGCTGGCAAGCAAGAGCGAACCCATTACTACAGCGGAAATACCGCACGCTTTCATTGTCTTTTTCACTTTCAATCTCCGGGAAACTTATTGTTGGTTAGATGCCGGTGCGGCACCTTGGAGTGATGCTCGTTATCCATACATGCAAAGTGATTTGGCGTGGCGCCAAGATCATTCCATAGGTATCGAGTCTAAAATGACAACGTTGTATTGGCGAGTCCGACTTTCAGTTTGGAGGGTAATATTTTGCGATGCAGGTTTGATTTTTGGAAAATTTTCAGATGAAAACGAAATAAAAAGTTCGAATATTATTTTGACGTCAAATTCATGTGCTTTTTATCCCGAATGACAACGTTAGACTCGATTTCTCAATGAGGCAGCGGGAACACACAGATAAACATACTGCCCTTGCCCGGCTCGCTGGTAATTTTCAACTCCGCCTCATGACGCATCAGTACATGTTTGACAATCGCCAAGCCCAAACCGGTACCGCCGGTGCTGCTGTTGCGACTGGCATCGACGCGATAAAAGCGCTCGGTCAAACGCGGGATATGCATAGCTTCGATGCCCGGTCCGTTATCGCTGACCGATACATAGAAGTGTTTCTGGTCTTGCCAGAGCAGCACACTTACCTTGCCCTCATTGGGTGTGTATTTGATCGCGTTGATGACCAAATTGGAGAAGGCGCTGTGCAGCTCTTTCTCATTGCCCAATAACAACAAGGGTTTGGTGGTGTTGTTGCAGATCAGCGTCAGCTGCTGCTCTTTATCCTTGCTCAGCACTTCCGCTTCACTTTTGACGATGGTTAGCAGCTGCTCAATATTAATCGGTTTGTGGTTGTGCCCCGCTTCGGTCGTCTCCAGCTTGGACAGCACCAGCAAATCATTGATCAGCAGTGACATGCGTTTGGCTTGCTGTTGCATCTGCTGCAGGGGTTTATCCCAGCTGGGGGTGCTGTTGTTATCCGCAAGGGTCTCCACATAGCCATTGATTACAGTCAGCGGTGTGCGTAATTCGTGAGATACGTTGGCGACAAAGTCTTGCCGCATCTTTTCCAGATTGTGCAGCTGGGTCACATCGCGCACCACGATAAGCCGCTCCTGCTTGCCGAAGGGTGTGATTTGGAACTGCAGGTGTTTGGAGGGAAAGCGCGGCGAGGGTAGCTCCAGCGGTTCCTCGAAATTACCCTCTTCAAAATAGCTGACGAACTTGGGGTGGCGGATAAAGTTGATTACCGATTGCCCCTGGTCTTTAGTATGCAACGCCAGCATGCGGTGTGCTGCAGGGTTCCAGAAATCCAGATGGCCGCGCGCGTCGAGGATGATCAAGCCGTCTTTCAACGCTGAACTGATTTCCTGGATGCGGTTGATCACGGCCTGCAGGTTGTCTTTCTCGCCCCGCTGGTCGCGCTGCAACTGGTAGATATTGTCGAAAATCTGCCCCCAGATACCGCTCGCCTCGGGAGGGTGATCGGTTTCCTGACGCAACAGCCACTGGTTGAGGCGACGCATTTGCCAGAGCATCATCAAGATATAAATCGCACAGCCGATCAGCATCCAGAGCGCATAGTTATCGCTAAAGAAGCCAATCAAGCTGCAGATGGCGAGAATAATCAAAATACGCTGGAGTTCAGCGCTAAAACCTTTTAACAAGGGGGCCTCTCGATTCTAAATCCGTAGCCCTAGCCGACGAGCACTGCGCGACGCGCCGTAAATACATCCCTGTAGGCTCGTCTGCTAGGACTACTCACGAATAGTGTTATCAGGCTTCAATACGGGTAGAAAAACGATAGCCTGTACCGCGCACTGTCTGGATCAAATCTTCGTGGCCGTCGATAGTCAGCGCTTTGCGCAAGCGGCGGATATGCACATCCACCGTGCGCTCCTCCACATACACATTGCCGCCCCAGACGTGATCCAGCAACTGGCTGCGAGTATAAGCCCTTTCCTGATGGGTGAGAAAAAACTCCAGCAGGCGATATTCGGTCGGGCCCATATCCACTGACTGGTCATTGATGGTCACGCGGTGGCTGGCCGGGTCGAGACACAGGCCTTGCACCGTGATAGGGGCAGAGTTGATTTGCGGGTCAGCGCGGCGCAATACCGCTTTCAAACGCGCCACTAGTTCGCGTGGCGAGAAGGGTTTCGTGATGTAATCATCAGCGCCCACTTCCAGCCCCTGGATTTTGTTGTCTTCCTCACCTTTGGCGGTGAGCATGATGATGGGCGTGTTAGCAGTCACTTCATCGCGCTTCAAGCGGCGCGCGAGTTCGATGCCGCTGGTCCCTGGCATCATCCAATCGAGCAGGATCAGGTCGGGTTTTTCATCGATAATGATGCTGTGCGCATCCTGTGCGTTGCTCGCTTCCATGACTTGATACTCAGCCATTTCCAGCGCCACCCGCAGCATATCGCGAATTGCGGATTCATCGTCAACGATCAGTATTTTGCGACCAGTCATAAGTGTTCTGCCTGAAAAAACCACGGTGTGCCTCACAGGTTTGTGAAGCTATTGTTGCAGCTTATTAAATAAGTTCAGTGTTACACATTTATGACAGGTTGCAGGATATTTGGCTCCTAGCGAAAACTATAGTCCATAATAATCCCGGCAAAGACTGCTACACCCACCCAGTTATTATTGAGGAACGCTTTAAAGCAGGCTTCGCGCACGCGAAAGCGGATCAGCCACTGTTGGTAGATAAATAAACCGGCCGCTACCGCCAGACCGAGATAGTAAAAGCTGCCGAGCTCAAAGCGGTTGCCGACCAGCACCAGCGAATAGAGCGCCATGATTTGCAATACGCCGGTCATCAAGCGGTCTTGCTCGCCAAAAAGGATGGCGGTGGATTTGACGCCGATTTTCAGGTCGTCATCGCGGTCTACCATGGCGTAAAAAGTGTCGTAGGCGACGGTCCAAAGTACGACCGACAAGTAAATCAGCCACATTCCCTGATGCAATTCCCCTGCCTCTGCCGCATAGGCCATGGGTATGCCCCAAGCAAAGGCGGCACCCAGTACCACTTGCGGTAAATGGGTATGGCGCTTCATAAATGGGTAGCAGAAGGCGAGGATGAGGCCGCCGACCGACAACTTAATGGTTAGCGGGTCGGTAAACAGCACCAGCGCAAAGGCTATCAGGCAGAGTGTGATAAACAACCCAATCGCCTCACGGCTGGATACCGCACCCGTAGCCAGTGGCCGATCTTTAGTGCGCAGCACCTTGCCGTCGATCTTGCGGTCAGCGAAGTCGTTGATGACGCAGCCGGCGGCGCGCATCACTATCACCCCCAACACAAAAATCACCAGATTTTTAATGCTGGGCACGCCTTTGGCGGCGATCCATAAACTCCATAGTGTGGGCCAGAGCAACAGCAGTGTGCCAATCGGGCGATCCATGCGCGTCAAGCGCCAGTAACTGCCTGCTTTGTGCTTGAGTTGGGCGATAAAGCCAGCCTTTCCGCTATTTTTCGCTGCACGTTTGAGGATTTTTGCAGCATGGACATTCGCCCAGTCCGTGGCTGGTGTTGTTGGCTGATCACCAGTGTCAGGTGATGTAGGGCCAACAGGATCTACTGACGGTGCGATCAGTGCTGGATCCGGGACGGTAACTTTGGGTTTGCGCACCGCAGGTTTGGTGGTTGCTGCACTGGTTGCTTTTTTGAGCGTTATTTTGGCCGCGACTGGTTTGCCTTGAGCGGGTTTAGTCACTGTAGCTGCGGGTGCCTTAGCTGCTGCTTCGCTGGCAGCAGGTTTGGCGGCTTTCTTTGTCGCCGGTTTTGCCGCTGTTTTAGGTTTGGTGCTGGTGCCGCCGGCATCTGTCGGTGCAACCTTTTTCGTCGCCGGTTTTTTGGGCGCAGCAGCGGGTGGTTTTACATCGTCGGGATTTGTCATAGCCAAAACGCCGTTTTATTAAGGTTATCGGGGCAGGTGCAGCGTGAGCTGGGCGGCAAAGGCCGGTAAAAATACTTCGCTCACCAGCAGCGGCTTCTGCTGCAAGTAAAACATCGAGCGACGCCCCCAGAGTAATTGGTCGCCAACCAAATCGCCGGGGACATAGGCATGATCGCGGCTAATCCGCGCCACTGCAATGGCACTGCGTGTTAACTGTGGCTGACTGAACAAAAACGCGCCCAGCGGGCGCGTGCCCTGCTTGCGCAAATGGCGCAACCGGCCGGTCAGGCTGGCGAGTGGCAAGATACTGCGCGCAAATACCCAGGGTTCACCATTGCCGCACAGGATCACCTCACGGATCAGCGCCAGTGCCGGCCGTTTCATCCCCAGCGCATGACATTCATTCAGACACGGTAGCCCGATAATCTGCCGCACCAGTTGCACCTTGAATTGACCGCTGCTTTGGGCGATCAGGCGAGCAGTCAGGGAGCCGCTATCCGTAAGCCAATCTTGCATGGCCAGGCTTGGGCGTTGGCATTTGGCGATGCGCGCTAATGGCTGCCACGACGGTGAAGACTGGGGCAAAACCTGACTCCTTTATCGATGCGAAAAAACAGGGCGAAGGGGATGAATGGGGCGGCAGTTTATCAGCTTGCGTTCTACCGGGTACGGCATTGTGTATGGGAACCCTATGCGGAAAAAGCCAGCGCAAGTCTGCCGCAAACAAGTTATTGCAGGTAAACTCCCCCTGACTTATCGCTAAAAACCCAGGAGAGAAATCATGCATAAGACCGACATAGTAGTAGCACTGGCGAATAATACCGACCTCGGCGTCAACAAGGCTGACCTGGTGGTCTCTGCCTTTATCGAGCAGATCACCAATGCGTTGAGCCGCGGCGAATCGGTTGCCCTGCTCGGATTTGGCACATTTAATGTGAGCGCCCGCGCGGCGCGCGAAGGCCGCAATCCACAAACCGGTGCGACCATCCAAATCGCCGCCAGCAAAACCGTGACCTTTAAACCGGGCAAGGGCCTGAAAGACGCGGTCAACGAATAAGATTTTTGTCCCCTTGCGGCAGGCGCCTGCCGCATCCCTTGCTCACTCCGGCCACACAATAATTCCAAGAGGTTTCCCGCATGACGCTAACCAATAAAATTTTACTCGGCATGGTGCTGGGGCTCGTTGTCGGTGTAATTTTCAATCTGGTTTTAGGCGCGGATGAAAATCAGGTGCCTGCCAGTGCGGTTGGCCAATGGTTGCAAACCTATGTGATTGATGGTGTGTTCGATATCATCGGACAGATTTTTATTGCGTCACTGAAATTATTAGTGGTGCCGTTGGTATTTGTTTCTTTGGTGTGCGGTGCGGCAGCGCTCGGTGGGCAAAGTCGTATGGGCGCGCTGGCAACCAAGACGCTAGGTTTATACTTTTGTTGTACATCTATCGCCGTAGCGCTCGCCATTAGCTGTGCTGTATTTGTGCAGCCGGGTGAGAATGTTGATATGGCCACTGCCAGCAGTTTTACTGCGCCTGAAATTCCTTCTATTAAAGAAACCCTGATCGATATAGTGCCCAGCAATCCGCTGCAATCCATGGTTGAGGCGAACATGTTGCAGATCATTATCTTTTCGATTTTATTTGGGCTGGCTATCTCGCGTACAGGTGGTGAGGCGGGCAGTAATATCATGCAGTTATTCAATAATTTGAATGATGTCATTTTAAGAATGGTCATGATGTTGATGCAGTTGGCTCCCTATGGCGTGTTCTGTCTGTTGGTAAAATTGTTTTCGTCATTGGGCGTGGGTGCGATACTCGATTTGGCCAAATATTTTTTTACCGTATTATTTGTTTTGTTTCTACACGGCATTGGTTTTTACGGTCTGTTGATCAAGACACTCTCGGGGTTAAGCCCTGTTGTATTGTTTAAAAAAATGCAAAAAGTCATGCTGTTTGCATTTAGTACTGCATCCAGTAATGCCACTATCCCTATCACTCTGCGTACCGTTGAGCATGATTTAGGTGTGGACAATAAAGTCGCGAGTTTTTCAATTCCGCTGGGCGCCACTGTGAATATGGATGGCACTGCGATCATGCAGGGTGTGGCAACAGTGTTCATCGCGCAGGCCTACAATATTGATATAGGTATCGCCGGTTATTTAATGGTAATTCTCACCGCGACCCTCGCCTCCATTGGCACTGCCGGTGTTCCCGGTGTGGGGCTGGTGACCTTGACAATGGTGTTGCAATCCGTCGGTTTGCCGGTAGAAGGTATTGCGTTGATAATCGGTGTAGATCGCCTATTGGATATGGTGCGCACTGGTGTCAATGTGGCGGGCGATGCGGTGGTTGCTGTCATAGTCGCAAAAAGTGAAAACATGTTGGATATAGAGCGCTACAACGATATGACACTCAATGCAGAAAATGATCCCGTTGAAAAAAGTTAACAACTCCGGCACATAACTGCAGAGAAATCTGTGCAAATAGAAAAGGCGAATTGTGAAAAAACAATTCGCCTTTTTGTTTTAAATAGCTGTGTGGATTAATTGATTAATGACGCGTGCTGTTCTCTGTATCAAACTCAACACTGATCGATAGATCTTCAACCAAACAAGGCCATTTCTCAAGCTCTTCGGTCCAGCCTCTCTCGCGATGTGCATTGACATAGTTGGAGATATTAGCGCCTTCAAAACCATGTTCGTTTAATAATAATTCCGCTGAAAACAACACCGCTTGATCCAGTTCATTCGCAAAAGGTTCGCCAATTAATTCGTGCGCGATCACATTGGCGACGGTCATATCCATGGGTGCGAGAGGAATTCCACTTTTCGCCATAAAGCGGTCATTCACTTCTTCGAGTAAACGGTGTGCAAGATAAGCTTCGTCGAGCAGTGCCTCCAGCTGACTGTGCGGATCGACAATCGACGGCGGTGACATAAAATAGTCACTCGCGATTTTTAGCAGCGGTTCAACATCTTTATCAATGCCTGCCTCGTGCGCCATGCTGCGGATGGCATCGATAAAATCGGGCACGTGTTTAATGTAGCGCACCACAAAATCCGCCAAGCCTTTAGCGGCTTGCTGTTCCGGCAATTTAATTGCGGCGTGCAGGCGCTTCTTGCGGCACTCCACAAATTCCAACAGTTTTCCAGTAGCAGAATCCTGCTCCTGCGCCTGCTGGATCAGTTGGCGAATAGGGTTCAAGGGGTCGGTCAATCTATTTCTCTGATAGTGGTTATAGGTAATCACATTAGCAGTCCCGCATGTTGCTGCTGACATTCATAAGTCGCGCTTTAAAAGTAAACCATGACCAAGCAAACGCAAGTGAGTCTTAATACCAACTTTTTATATCAATGTGAAAATTTTCCATCCACCTGCTTAAGAGATGAAATGTGTGCCACCTGTGAACAGCATATCGAGAATTATTCGCTAGTGCGAGGTGATTTCAATAGAGTATTATAATCGTCCTTAAAATCCCTGGAGATTTAAGGATTATGATTTTTTCACATTAAGGAGTTATTGTATGAATTTGGGTTTTAACAAGGTGAAAGCGGCCTTAGTTCTAGGATCGTTGTTAAGTTTTAGTTCGTATTCGTTTGGAGAACAGACCGTTGCCAAATGTGAGAACTGGACTTTGTCGACCACTTTTGAGTGGGCCGGTTGTAAATGGAATGCCGATGGTGGATGGGCAGATCAAACAAAAGAGTCACTGTTGGATTCTTTGAAAAAATCGGCTGGTGAAAAAGTGAAAGCGGTCGCGCTGAACTATTTAGCATCGGTCATTCCTGGAGGTTCATTCCTTGCTGCATTTGGGGATAAAAGTGGCCCATCGGAATTGCAGCTTGCTGTAAATCAAATTCTGGATGCGATTAAGGTATCCCAGGAAAAAGTTGTTCAGGAAGTAAATAAAATACTTATCACTAGGGATTTTGCGAGTTTGGATGCGTTTAAGCTCAGGGTCCGAAGTTATATGTTGTACTCCGAAACTGTAAAGAAAAATAATTTATATGAACTACAAAACCTATGGAACACTTCTGTTGAATTGCGAAATTTATTTGAAACTCACACTAACCTTCTTGGTGCGGGCGAGACGATAGATTCCTTGCAGGCCTACATGGCAATAGTCTCGTTGGAGATTATGCTTAGGTCGCAGTTAACTGTTTACAATTATTCTATTTCAGGCGAGCCGGAGAGAATTGGCCCTGCGCTAACCAATCATTATCAAGAAGAATTAGCTGAAGTTTTTCTGCATATGAATAATATTGATTGGGTAAAAGGAGCAGAAGCATTCGAACGAAATAAAAAAGAAACTGTTTGGAACGTTGGTAACAAACTTGGTGGATGCGCAATAGGAAAACTTTATGAATTTGATTACTTGAATGAACATTTTACGATCAGGAATGTATGTTCTATTAAAACGGGTCAGTGTGAAACTGATTTTCCGCAAGGTGATTTTACCAAGCTTGGTATAACCCCCAAGCTTTACTCATACACCAGTACGTATAAAGCCTCTGATTGTACCCCGGATAATGCATCGCAAATGCCGTTGAATGATGGCTCTAATTCGTACAGTGGCAGGGCTATGGTAAATACGGCGGCAGAAAATATTGCGCGCAAATTTATTGGTGATGTCTACAAATCAAGCTACACCATTTTGGACCAATGGTGGGAGATGGCAAAGTTTGGTGGAATGCGGCCAAGAAATTATGCTGATAGAGTATTGATCCAATATTATGCTGATAAAATGTTTGTAGCAAATGGCTATTACAACGTGGCGAGTAGTACCGGTGGCGGTTTGATATATACAGACGGTTACGGCGTTTTTGTGGGAGCTTCTGATGGTTCGTCCGCATCAGCACAGTGGATTTTCGAAAGAAATGGTGAGTTTTTCACCATAAAGAGCCGGTTGAACCAACTATTCCTGCAGCTTAAAAATGGTGTTATCGTGTTGGCCGCCATGCCTGCTGATAACTCATTTGCTTATTGGAAATTAACGGATGTTGATGGAAATCTGAAGTTTAGAAATAAAAACCAGTATGATATTTCATTAAACGATGCTGGAAATACGGTAAGTGCAATTCGAACCACAATTCATACTGTTGAAGCGTCTGGATGGAAGTTAACTAAAAAGTCATCACCAGCCCCAGCCGCACCACAATATGCATACTATGGTTCGACCGGTTGCCCTTCTTACGCTAACTGTCCCGGTTATTTTGTGGGCTGGCCAGCGTCAGAGGGTGCAACTTATTACAATTGGAGAGCAACTGTTTCGGGAAGCATTGCACGGGTTACTACTACTTCGACGACTTCTTATAGCAGCCCTTCCTCCTCCGGGGGTGTTCAGGCATGTAATGAGAGTGGCTGTAGTGCTTGGGTTAATTTTGGCACTCGATAATTAGTGATACTTTTGTTCTAAAAAAGTGCGGGCTTAACAATGTAGCCCGCATTTTTTTAGAAAGCGCCTGCAATTTTTAACCGCAGGCTATTATCAAGATCGCCGCTAAAATATTGTTGAAATTGCAGACTGATATCGAGAGATCCAAGGGTTTGTCCTATACCTACAACGCCATACACTCCACCATTAATTTCAATGTCTTCTTCATAGCAATTACTACAGTTGCTGATGCTGCGCTCTGAAGCCAACATGCCGCTAACGCCACCCCGAATCGTAAAAAAACTCATATTGTCTTGCCCGAAACGATACTTGGGACCGTATTCAGCGAACAGCATTAAGGCGTTCGCATCTGACTCTTCATAGCCTTCATCACCGTACCAATTATCCCTCACATATTGACTGAAGGCTGCATTGTCACGGTAAAACAAAAAACTGACTCCCAATGAAAGCGTATTTTCGCTCCTACTGGAATAATACTCGGCTGCACCGCCCACAGCAGTGGCAGTCTCTTCAACACGCGCTTCAAATTTGGCTGCAGCTTCTTTATCGATATTTACATGATCCACATGACCCGACCAGCTCCAGCCGGTGTAGTCAGCGTTATTCGGATTATTGTTGTACGGCCCTGCCGCAAAGCTGGTTGAGGCGAGCAGGCTCGCACCCAGAAAGCAGGTTTTTAATAGCAGATTAGTCATAGCTGTGATCCATCATAAATTGACGAGGGTTTAAAAACGGTGCGCAACACACTGCGATTGAACCGGTTTGTAACGCAAGTTGGTAGGATTTTGGGCGAAATAAACTGTATGGCAACTTAACAATCAGCCTGATAGAGCGGCTTTCCGTGAATTCGGCGCCCCAAGTCTATATAATTCGCGCTTTATTATGTGTCGCCGGTAATTGTCCGGTTTGATGGAGTTCGGCATGTCTGATCGTATAGCCCCCAATCCACGAATTGCTACAGTGGATCGCAACACCCTGGAAACCAAAATCAGTGTCAGCCTCAATCTCGATGGCACTGGTAAAGGCGTGTTCAACACCGGCGTGCCCTTTCTGGAGCACATGATGGACCAGATCGCACGTCACGGCATGATCGATCTGGACGTGACCTGCGATGGCGATACTCATATCGATGACCACCACTCAGTCGAGGATATCGGCATCACCATCGGCCAGGCGATTGCCAAAGCCATCGGTGATAAAAAGGGCATCCGCCGTTATGGTCACGCCTATGTACCACTCGATGAGGCCTTGTCGCGGGTGGTGATCGATTTTTCCGGCCGCCCCGGTCTGGTCATGCAGATTCCATTTACGCAAAAGCGTGTCGGCCAGTTTGATGTGGAATTGTTCTGGGAGTTTTTCCAGGGCTTCGTCAACCACGCCGGCGTCACCCTGCATGTGGACAACCTGCGCGGCCACAATGCCCATCACCAGATCGAAACCGTGTTCAAAGCCTTCGGTCGCGCCCTGCGTATGGCGCTTGAACTGGATCCGCGTATGGAAGGCATTATGCCCTCCACCAAAGGTAGCCTCTGATTTATGACTATTGGTAAGCAGACCGTTGCCGTTATCGATTACGGCATGGGCAATCTCCACTCGGTGGCTAGCGCCCTAAGCCATGTTGCTCCTGAACAAAACGTCGTGGTGACATCCGATCCCGCTGTTGTAGCTGCTGCTGACCGGGTGGTATTCCCTGGTGTGGGCGCGATTCGCGATTGCATGGCAGAAATCAAACGCCTCGGCTTTGATAAGTTGCTGCGCGAGCAAATCGCTACCGGCAAGCCGGTACTGGGAATTTGTGTTGGCATGCAGGCGTTGATGGATCACAGCGAAGAAAACGGTGGTGTGGATTGCATCGGCATACTGTCGGGAAAAGTGCGCTTCTTCGGCGAAAACCATACAGATAGCACTGGTGCACATCTCAAAGTACCGCATATGGGCTGGAATCAGGTGCATCATAACGATCACCCGCTTTGGGTGGGGATCGAGCAAGATAGCCGTTTCTATTTCGTGCACAGCTTCTACATTTTGGCCGATGATGCCAGCCAAGTTGCGGCAACGTGCGATTACGGCGTGCAGTTTCATGCAGCACTGACACGCGGCAACCTGTTTGCGGTGCAATTCCACCCGGAAAAAAGCCATACGGCTGGCCTGCAGCTCCTGAAGAATTTTTTACATTGGGATGGCCGTAATTAAGGCGCAGCAAGCAGCGCCTCAAAACTGCCCAACAACACGCAATTTGTTATCCAAAAATACACAACGATTATCAGGGCGCAGCAAGCAGTGCCCCTACGTGAGATTGAAGATGTTAATTATCCCCGCAATTGATTTAAAAGACGGCCAATGTGTGCGCTTACGTCAGGGCTTGATGGACGATTCCACCGTGTTCTCCGATGATCCCGTCGCTATGGCTGCACAATGGGTGCAACAAGGTTGTCGCCGTTTACACTTGGTCGATTTGAATGGTGCCTTTGAAGGCAAGCCGGTCAATGGCGGTGTGGTTACTGCTATCGCCAAAGCTTACCCCAAGCTGCCGATCCAGATCGGGGGAGGCATCCGCAGCGCGGAAACTATCGAGTACTACCTGAATGCGGGTGTTGAATACGTGATTATCGGCACCAAAGCGGTAAAAGAGCCGCAGTTTGTGACCGATATGTGCAAGCAATTCCCAGGTCATATCATCGTCGGCCTGGATGCCAAAGACGGTTGGGTTGCCACCGATGGTTGGGCTGAAGTATCCAACGTGCAGGCGAGTGAATTGGCTAAACGTTTTGAGCAAGATGGCGTGAGCAGCATCGTCTACACCGACATCGCCCGCGACGGCATGATGCAGGGTGTGAATGTGCAGGCGACTGTGGCCATGGCGCAGGCTTCCAGTATTCCGATCATCGCTTCCGGTGGTGTCACCAATATGGACGATATCATCGCGCTTAAAGCCGAAGCCCACAAAGGCATCTGTGGCGCTATCACCGGCCGCGCGATTTACGAAGGCACGCTGACTATGGCGGAAGCGCAGGCCTACTGCGACGCTAATTAATTCCGGAACTGATTATGGCACTCGCAAAACGCATAATTCCCTGCCTTGATGTGGATAATGGCCGCGTAGTCAAAGGTGTGCAATTTCTGGATATCCGCGATGCGGGCGATCCAGTCGAAATCGCCAAGCGCTATAACCAGGAAGGTGCGGATGAGATCACCTTTCTCGATATCACTGCCACCCACGAAGGGCGGGCGACGACTGTGCACACCGTCGAGAAGATCGCCAGCGAAGTGTTTATCCCGCTTACGGTGGGCGGCGGCATCCGCACCGTGGACGATATCCGCACCATGCTCAACGCCGGGGCCGATAAGGTGGGTATCAACTCTGCTGCGGTATTTAATCCCGATTTTGTTAAAGCAGCATCTGACCGCTTTGGCGCCCAGTGCATAGTGGTGGCCATTGATGCCAAAAAAGTGAGCCTTGCAGGCGAAGCGGCACGCTGGGAGATTTTCACCCACGGAGGACGCAAACCGACCGGGATTAATGCTGTGGAGTGGGCGATCAAAATGGCTGAATTTGGCGCTGGCGAAATCCTGCTGACCAGTATGGATGGTGATGGCACTAAAAAAGGCTATGACCTGGGTGTCACCCGTGCGATCAGCGATGCAGTGCCGGTACCCGTCATCGCCTCTGGTGGCGTGGGCAATCTGCAGCATTTGGTGGATGGGGTGACCGAAGGGCGCGCCGATGCGGTGCTGGCAGCGAGTATCTTTCACTTCCGCGAATACACTGTGCCGCAAGCCAAAGAATTTATGCGCGCCCGGGGGATTGAGGTGCGTTTGTAATGACAGAATAGATTTTTGAAAAACGAAAAAGGGCGCTCACGGAGCGCCCTTTTTCGTGCCCGGCCTAAAGCGTACTTTAGGCCGCGCGATACTGTTTCAGCATGTCCGACACTTTCGGTTCAGATGCTTGAATAAAGTCGATAAATTCACCGACGCCAGTTTCAGCATCGTCGCGGCTATCAAATGGACCTATATCCACTCCTTCACGGGTGGTGTAGTACCAGTAGCCATCTTTCTGTAAGTAGCGACCATGGCGTGAAGGTACTGAACCCTGTTCGCCCGCTCTGTTGAATGTAGCCATATAAGCCCCCTCGCTAAAGTTCCTGAAAATCGAATCCCTCACGGGTTGATCAATTATCACCCTCGCTGATTATAGACATCATTTATAAATGCCGGCTAGATTTAGTTGGTCTTGCAAAGTTGGCTTTTAATAACCAAAAGTTTGTATTTTAAAATTCATGCGCCATTTTTCAGGGCATTAAGACTAGATCAAGAGAAAATGGGTCAATGGGCACCCATATCTGCGGCCAAAGATTGATCGGGGGCGCAATACAGGTTGTATTGCTTTGCTCCCCCAATTGTTGATATTTGCCACTGAGCAACATCAATTGTGATGCTTTGACCAGTTGCACCTTATATTGGTTCAGAAGTGGTTGCAGTTGTTCCAGTTCGGTGAGGGTTTCCGGGTAGGGGTGGCCTATGGCGATAGCTGAACCCTGTTGCTGTGCCAGTTCGAGTGCGCGCAGCAACTGGTATCGAATATTGCTGCGGGTAGGTTCGTCATCGAGGAATACATCGCGTTTGCGACTGGGGAGTTGGATTTTTTCGGCCATTGTCAGCGCCTTGGTCTGCGGACTGGTACGGCTATCGACAAAATATAAGCCTCGCAGCTTGAGCTCTGCCATTAACCATCGCATAGGTTCGGCCTGCTCGGTCAACTGGCTGCCCATGTGGTTGTTGACACCCTGAACATGCGGGATGTTGGCGAGATTTTGGCGTAACACGGTGAGGAATTCGGCGCGCCGCATACCGCTTACCAAACCGCCAGGCCCCAAAGGATAGTTACGGCGATTGCTCATGGGGGCATGCAGCATAATTTCTTTGCCGCGCTGATGGCCGCGCTGCGCAAGTTCAATACCGTGAGGGGTGAAAGGTAAAACGGCGAGGGTGAAGTCGCCCTGTAAATCGGCCGTGCGCTTACCGAGTGCGAGGCTGTAGCCAATATCATCGATAATGATAGCCAGACTGCCTTGCGCAAATACCGGCTGGCTCAGTGAAAGTGCTAGCACAGCCAGCCATAGTGAACCGGAAGCGAAGCACTTGGCCATGACCGTCAGCACGTGGATTTATTCGCTATCGCCTTCGGGGGGCAGCTCTGGCTGGACAACTATATCGGGCGCAATGGGAGCCACCTCTGCTGCAGCCGGAGCAGCAGCGAGCGGGGTGTTTTGGATAAAAATATTCAGCCCTTTGAGCAGGTTCAATGCCTCGTGTAGCTGATTGTCCTCTTTGAGCAATTCCGCACTGCTGATGCGCTTGTTGGCGCGATCCTTACTCGTGCTCTCCTCGCCGCCTTTGGTGTTGCCGAGATGGCGCGCGAGGTCTGCTTCGGTAGTACCCAAGCCTTTTTGGATAGCAGTAATTTCTACGCGTTCTACATCTACATCCGGCTCAATGCCCTGCGCCTGGATCGAACGGCCATTGGGGGTGTAATAGAGCGCGGTGGTGAGTTTGATGGCGCGATCGTTACTGATTGGGATGACTGATTGCACCGAGCCTTTACCAAAGCTCCGTGTACCCATAATCACTGCACGCTTATGGTCTTGCAGGGCACCGGCGACGATTTCCGAGGCGGAAGCCGAGCCATCATTGATCAACACGACGAGTGGTAAGTTATTAGTGATGTCGCCTGCTTCGGCGTTGTAGCCGATATTGCTATTGTCGAGGCGACCTTGGGTATAGACGACCTGTCCGCCATCGAGGAATGCATCCACTACTTCTACTGATGCCTGCAAAACGCCGCCGGGGTTATTGCGCAAATCGAGAATAATGCCTTTGGTGTCCGGGTTTTTCTTTAATTGCTCGCGCAATTTTTTGGCGACATCTTTGCCAGTATCCAGTTGAAACTGGGCCAGGCGAATGTAGAAATAATCCTGCTCCAGAATGCGCGTGCGCACGCTCTGCACCTTGATGATATCGCGCATCAACTCAAAATCGAGCGGCTGATCAACGCCCTCGCGCATCACGGTAATTTTGATCGGGCTATTTTTGGGGCCGCGCATTAAGTTCACGGCTTTATTCAAATCCATACCTTTGACGGGTTTGTCGTCGATACGGATCACCACATCGCCTGAGAGAATCCCCGCTTTGGCGGAAGGGCTGTCATCAATGGGCGTAATGACTTTGACAAAACCTTCGTCGATGCTGACCTCTAATCCGATCCCACCAAATTCGCCTGAGGTGCTAGCTTGCAGATCAGCGAAGGCCTCTTTATCGAGATAGGCAGAGTGGGGGTCGAGTTCAGAGATCATGCCTTTGATGGCATACTCAAGCAGCTTGGCATCATCGATTTCATCGACATAACCGTTGCGGACATGGTCGTAAACACGCGTAAAGGTACGCAGCTCTTCCAGCGGTAAAAGGCCAGCGTCGGTAGCAACAGGCTTGTCGTCAGCTAGGACGGGGGCAGCTAAAAAGACGGGCGATATAAACAGGCTAAGCAGTATGCCTGGGGCGGCTAGCCGGGTGAAAACAGGTGCTTTAAGCCGGAATGTAAAAGCAGCGCGAAACATAGCGTCTCCGATGACCGCAACAGCTGAAATATAAACAGTAAACCCGAGCCGCCAATAGAGCGGCTTAGCGGGCGCACACTAAGCTAAACCATAAAAAAATGACAGGTGTTACCAAAAATAATTCCTGTGTTGCGCGCGCTTAACCGCGCGCTAACCAGCCGCCTGGATCTATAGGTTTGCCATTGTGGCGAATTTCAAAATAGAGCCCGGCGCTTGCCTGCCCACCTGAGTTGCCGACATTAGCAATAGCCTCTCCAGCGTGCACAGGTTCGCCAGCTTTTTTCAATAAATTCTGGTTGTGTGCGTAGAGGCTTAAATAGCCTTCACCGTGATCCACAATCACCAGCAATCCGTGACCGCCAAAATAATCAGCAAACACCACGCGGCCATGATGAACCGCAATAACGGAATTGCCCATAGGAGCAGAGATATAAGCACCGCTCCAGCTCATCTGCCCGGCAATCCGTGCACTGCCGAAACGATGGATCATGCTGCCTTGGGTTGGCCAGGGCAAGCGGCCTTTGCGCAGCGAGAATTTTTCGCCGCCCTTGGGTAAAGGCACATAACCGGGGGAATTGATTGCACCAGTGGTGGCGACACTTTTGGCCACGCGTTCCAGCAAGGCTTGTAGGCGACGGCGATCTTCGCTGAGCTGCTTGAGTTCCTGACTTTTGTTTTTGAGTTGGCTGTTCACTTTGGCAAGCGCCTGCTGGCGCTCACCGTGAATGGTTTTGAGTTGCGCGCGCTGGGCGTCCAGCTCGGTTTGCATAACGCCTAACTCAAGTGTTTTTTTTTCTATCTCTGGTGTGAGCGCGTCAATGCGGGTGATGGTATCAAGATAGGTTTGCATTTTGGCAGTGTGCGCTTCCATAAAATAGCTGTGGTATTTCATGATGCGCGACAACTGGTCGGGCGATTCCTGATTCAGCAATACCTTGACTTCACTCTGCTCTCCGAGTTTGTGCGCCGCACGCATCTGTTCAGCGATTTGTGTCTGTTGATTTTTACGCGCTTGTTCCAGTTGACTGCGTTCGTTTTTTAATTTATCCAACTCTTTATTTTGTTCATTGAGCTGTTTATTAATATCGCTGGCTTTTTTTTGCAGCTCATTAATTTGGGTTTCGGATTTTTCCAGATTTTTTTGTAAATCCGAGCGAGTGCCTTGCACTTGCTTTAATTCTTTTTGCAGCGCTTCAATTTCTTTTTGCAGCTTTACCATTTCGGCCTTTTCATCGGCGTAGGCATGACCGGCAAAAAAAAGGGCCGCACAGAGCAGACTGTTAAGCGTAATAGTTTTGGAAAATACAAAAAAACGCTTCATGTTTTTTAGTTATCTTAGTAGGGAATTTTTCGGGAGTAAGCGCCGAGGTGGAACCAGAGTCCCACCTCGACCGGAATTAACCGAGTGTAATTAAATTTCTGCCAGTCATTTCTGCTGGTTGTGGCAAACCCATCAAATGCAACATGGTGGGCGCTACATCAGCGAGTGAGCCACCCGGTGCAATGGTGCCTTTGCGCGAGCTGCAGAAAATAAATGGAACCGGTAAAGTGGAATGCTGGGTGTGCGGTTGCCCGGTTTCTTCATCGAACATTTCTTCTACGTTGCCGTGGTCGGCAGTAATCAAGGCTTCGCCGCCCACTTTTTCTACCGCTGCCAATACGCGGCCCACACAAATATCCACTGCTTCAACGGCTTTAATCGCTGCCTCCATAATACCGGAGTGGCCCACCATATCGCAGTTGGCATAGTTGCAAATGATTGCGTCGTATTTGCCTGATTCAATCGCTTCAACCAATTTGTCAGTCACAATCGGTGCGTTCATTTCCGGTTGCAAATCGTAGGTGGCGACTTGTGGAGAGGGAACCAAAATACGATCTTCACCGGGATAAACTACTTCATTACCGCTGTTGAAAAAGAAAGTCACATGCGCGTATTTTTCAGTTTCTGCGATACGCAATTGGGTTTTGCCCAGTTGCGAAATGTAATCACCAAATGAATTGGTTAAATCTTCCGGCGGAAACGCGATAGGCGCATTTATGCTGGAGGCGTATTCAGTAGTTTGTACAAAGTGTGCGATTTCTGGATTCATTTCGCGCTCAAACCCGGTGAAGTTTTCTTCGATCAGCGCATTGGTAATTTCGCGCGCGCGGTCGGGGCGGAAGTTCATAAAAATCACTGAGTCGCCATCGTTAATGGTGGCGACTTCTTCGTCTTCGGCACAGATCACTGTCGCTTTCACAAACTCGTCGTTTTCACCGCGTTCATAAGCTGCTTTTAAACCGTCAACAGCGGTGAGCGCATCATATTCAGCGTCGCCGGTAACCATCACATCGTAGGCGGCTTTTACTCGATCCCAACGGTTGTCGCGGTCGAGTGCAAAGTAGCGGCCGACAATCGAGGCAACGCGGCCAGCACCTAATTCGTTAAAAATATCCTGGGCGCGCTGGAGGGATTTTTCCGCGCTGCGTGGCGCCGTATCGCGGCCATCCAAAAACGCGTGCAGGTAAACGTCTTTTGCACCGCGCTGCACTGCCATTTTCATCATTGCATAGATGTGGTCTTCGTGACTGTGTACACCGCCTTCAGAAAGCAGGCCGAGAATATGCACGGCTTTGCCGTTGGCGATAGCGCTATCGATAGCCTTGACGTAAACCGGATTGGTAAAAAAATCGCCATCGCTAATCGCTTTATTGATGCGCGTAAAGTTTTGGTAGACCACGCGTCCAGCACCGAGGGTCATATGCCCCACTTCGCTATTGCCCATTTGGCCTTCGGGCAACCCTACCGCCATGCCTGAAGTTTCAATCAGGCTTTTTGGGTTGTTGGCCCAGAGTTTGTCGAACACGGGTTTGTGGGCCGCGGCAATCGCGTTGTATTTGGTCTTTTCAGAGTAACCAAAGCCGTCGAGGATCAACAGAACTACCGGTTTTTTCGCGCTCATAAATGATTTCCAATGTCGGATTAACATGAATCGGTCGATGCTGGCAGCTGCTTGTGGCAACCAAAGTAGTCAACCGCTAGGTGATGGTTTGGGCAGCCGCCCAAGAGTGATAGGCATTCTAGCGGGTTGGGAGCCTCAACTCTATGTCTGAACAAAAAAGGTCTATGTGCAATCCGGTTACTGCGGCGATTAAACCGGCCCCGAAGCGGCGTCGACCAACGCTATCCATCGTGTATACTTCGCGGCCTTACCGCCCGCTCTGGATAAAGTTTGCCGCAGCCTGCATTGAAATCCACTTTGCCTGCCCCCACTTTCGTCCAACTAGCGCAATCCGGGCGGTCTAAACCTCCTCATCGCTAACTACCAAAAGGCAAGTATCGTGGATTTTTTTGCATTTGTTTCCCAGGAGTGGCTGCTCGTCACCACCCTGATTGTGTTGATTTATGTCTATGTCTGGCGCGACCGTATCAAGAGTGGTCGTCCGGTATCTCCGCACGAAGTCACCAAGCTGGTAAATGGCGGCAATGCAGTGTTGGTGGATTTGCGTGATAGTGCTGAATTTAAAGCAGGTCATATCGTGGGTGCCTTGAACATCCCCTTCGCCAAGCTCAGCAAAGAATCGACCGAAGT
Source organism: Cellvibrio fibrivorans (assembly GCF_031457055.1). Lineage (NCBI taxonomy): Bacteria > Pseudomonadati > Pseudomonadota > Gammaproteobacteria > Cellvibrionales > Cellvibrionaceae > Cellvibrio > Cellvibrio fibrivorans. The sequence continues at coordinate 224,834 of NZ_JAVDVX010000006.1, forward strand.
GGCGAGTTACAAAGATAAAACCATCATCCTCGTCGACAAGCTCGGCCAGCATGCCGGTGCTGTTGGCCGTTTCCTCGGTAAAGAAGGTTTTGATGTGCGTCGCCTCGGCGGCGGGATTGCCGAATGGCAGGCGCAAAGTTTGCCGCTGGTGAAAGGCAAGTAATCCTTCGCTTACTTTTATTGTTATTCCTGGAGTCAACTATGGCGCGCGTGTTGATGTATACCACCGCAGTTTGCCCTTACTGCGTTAATGCCAAGAAGTTGTTGGCGCAAAAAGGCGTTGCAGTGGAAGAAATTCGCGTCGACAGCCAACCGCAATTGCGCCAGGAAATGATGGCCAAAAGCGGCCAGCGGACTGTCCCACAAATCTGGATCGGCGAGCAACATGTCGGCGGCTTTACCGATCTTTGGGCGCTGGACAAAGCCGGAAAATTGGATGCGCTACTGGCGCAAAACTAAACCGATTTTTTACCAAAAAAGCTAAACAAATCATTCATAAACCAGTCAAGTCGAGTTCACTATGTCAGAAGAAAATAACCAACAAGATGCTGGCCAAGCAGCTGCGGGCGGCCCGGTATTTGCAATCCAACGTATCTACTTAAAAGATATATCCTTTGAAACCCCTATGGGTCCTGAGGCGTTTACCAAAGCCTATAAGCCAAATATTCAGCAGGATCTAAACATCCAGGCCAACCAGGTTGAGGAAGGTCTGTTTGAGGTGGTACTGCTGCTCACTATCACGGCGCGCACTGAAGATCGCGCGGTATTTTTAGTTGAAGTAAAACAAGCCGGCTTGTTTGCGATCTCAGGTATTGAAGGCCCGGCAGTTACCCAGCTGATCAACACCGCGTGTCCGCAAATTCTATTCCCCTATGCGCGCGAAGCAGTTGACAGCATTCTCGGTCGCGGCAGCTTCCCACCCCTGATGCTCGCGCCGATCAATTTTGATGCGGTATTTGTGCAGGCAATTACTGCTGCGCAACAACAAGCTGCACAGGCGCAAGCGGAAAAGCCGGAAGTTGTGAATTAATTCAGCCGCCGTGCGCGACCTGAGCGGCTCGAGCCACTCAGGTTGACACAAAGGCAATCACGCAGGTGGTTGCCTTTTTTATTGCGTGTAGATACGAAAGGAAATCTGTCATTGTAATCTCGCCAAAGTCTCGCATAATCAAGCCTGCCGACCGCAGGGAGTAACTGCTCATGTTTAACCTTTCCGCCCAAAATGCCAATCAAACCAGCCATATCGCCGCCATCGACCTTGGCTCCAATAGTTTCCATATGATTGTGGCGCGCTGGGACAACGGCCAACTCACCTTGCTCGACCGTTTACGCGAACCCGTGCGCCTTGGTTTTGGCCTGCAGGAAGACCTCAGCCTAAGTGAGGATGCGCGCGATCGTGCACTCGCTTGCCTTGAGCGGTTTGGCGAATGCCTGCGCGGTTATCCTTCGCGCAGCGTACGTATTGTGGGCACCAAAACTCTGCGAAGCGTTAAGGATTCTAGCCAATTTCTTGCGGAAGCCGAGAAACGCCTCGGCCATCCGGTAGAAATTATTTCCGGCGACGAAGAGGCGCGCTTGATTTATCTCGGTGTCGCCAATGACATAGCGCCGGATGATCGCAATCGCATCGTGATGGATATCGGTGGCGGCAGTACCGAAGTGATTTTGGGCAAGGGCATGCAACCGCGCCTGAAAGAAAGTTTGAACATGGGCTGCATTGCCATCACCAAAAAATTCTTTATGGACGGCAAGGTCAGCGAAAAGTTGATCACCAAAGCCTTGATCGCCTGTCTACAGGAATTGGAACCGGTAAAAGATGAATTTTTACAAGCCGGTTGGCAGCAGGTAATAGGTGCGTCGGGTAGTATCAAAGCGGTTGCCAAAGTCTGTCAGGCCAACGGCTGGAGCGATGGCACTATCACGCTCGATTCACTCGAAAAAATTATTGCAATTTATTTAAACCACGGCAAAGTGGATGCGCAAATTGCCGGCCTCTCGGAAGATCGCCAACCGGTATTCCTCGGTGGCGTTATGGTGCTGAGCGCGCTGTTTGAGGCGCTTGAACTCAAACAAATGGTCGCGGCCGATTGGGCATTGCGCGAAGGCCTGTTGTTTGACCAAAAAGGCCGTTTGGAAAATCACGATATTCGCCAGGCGAGCGTCGATGCGCTCGCAGCGCGCTTTCATGTGAATATGGACAAGGCTCGCGCCGTGGAAAAAACGGCGCTCAACCTGTTAAGCCAAGTCGCCCCCAATTGGCAGCTCACCGCAGAGGATGCAAGTAAACTGCTCGGCTGGGCCGCACGTTTATATCAAGTCGGTTTGGATATAGCGCACAACGACTATCACAAACACTCGGCGTATATAGTACAAAACGTCGATCTCGCTGGTTGCTCTCGTGCCGAGCAAACCCAACTCGCCGCTTTGGTGCTCGCACATCGCAAACGTTTCCCCGCAAAAAGTTTTCCGCTCGACAACAGCGACCTGGTTCGGCTTGCGATTTTATTGCGCATGGCCGCAATTTTTCATCGCGGAAAAATTAAAGACGGGTTACCAACTATTGCCGTCAAAGCCGACGGCAGAAAAATAAAATTAATACTGCCTGCAAAATGGATAGAAGACCATCCACTTACCCAGGCAGATTTGGAAACAGAACAACGGCATTTGAGTGATATTGGCTACGACTTCCAACTACTGACACAATGATCCGGTAAGCGGCTACATGCTACTGCTGCGCCGCCAACTCAAAGTGATCAATCAATTCCATCGCTGCCACAATCAAATGATAAAGCGTGCTCGCAGGAGCAACATCCACTACCACTTCATCATTAGCGCCGCGCTGGTCAACGTAAGAACCCGGTGTTGATGCGCAGAGATAGTAGGTAAATAAATCATCCACTCCTCTGATGGCAATTGCCTCAGCATCTGAATTACCTTCGCGGATTTGCACCAAACTCGCTTTAATTAATTCAGTGATACCCCAGCAGCGTTTATTAGGGTCAATCACCTCACCGGTATAGCGCACCGCATCAAATAACAACCCGGACTTATCCATTCCGATCTCCAATCCGCGTGCGTAGAGCGCCTTAGTGTAATGCGCGACCGGGCGGCCTGTCCGGCGCTGATACCAATCGAGCAGCCATACCCATTCCATCATATGACCGGGTTCAACCGTGTCACCTTTGGCGTTGGGCAAGCGCACCCAGTTGTCATCAAAAAATTCAAACAACACACCGTGTTCTGTATCAAAAAAATGCGCTTGAAAAAGTGCAAACAATTCACCGACGCGCGCTAAATATTTTGCATCATGAGTCGCATCATAAAGCGCGAGAAACGCTTCAAACAAATGCATGTGCGGATTTTGGCGGCGACAGGCGTAGTCATAATCGCCTTCAATCCATCCACCGACTGCAGAACCAAAACGTGCATCCAAATGGGCAACTAATTTATCAGCTTCCTGCAGATAAGATTCTTCGCCAAACGCACGATAACACCAGGCGTTAGCGAGCAGAAAAAAAGCGTGGTCGTAAAGATCCTGTTTGGTATCGACCACCACAAAATCTTTATTGAGCAAATGTGTGTAACCGCCACCAGCTGTTGGATGTGACGCTGTTTTTTGGACAAATGCGAGCAAGTTTTTTGCAACGGTTTTGCCTTCCGGGCACCAGCCGCGATGATAGGCGGCGGCAAAGAAAAACGCTTGCCGCGCCTGTACACGCACGCGGGTACTGGACTCCAGATCAGGCACGCCCGAAGGTGTTAGTCGCTCGTAGTTCGCTTGGGTGTAAGGTTCGATACCGCGCGCTAACCAAAGAGGCAGGGCATCGTTTCTGATCCAGTGTTCAAGGCGACTGGCCGCCGCACGCAATGTTTGTGTCATAAGGATTCCCAATTCGCAGCGCCGCCCCTGGCGAGAAAAGTAATGATCGGATTGATTGCGGCTGATGTGGCAGGGGCATTTTGCGGGAGGATTACACAGGGCGCAAATAAAAAACCCCGGCGAACCGGGGTGCAAAAAACACAACAGCGGGCTACGGCTTAGCAATTCATCACTAACAACTGCCAGCAATCTTGTGTAACAGTCTATTGCTCAAAAGCATAAAACTGTAACCGATTACCAACAAATAACCATGAATAAAAGGCCTTAGCGACATCCATTATCCATAAATATGTAACCGGTTTCAATCATTTATGTGCCTTCCTTACAAAATTATTGATTCCGGTGAAATTTATGGCGGAATATAAAGAACAACCCCCGACGAATCGGGGGTTTTGTGAGGCAGGTATCACTGTGGTAGGAAGTCGAATGTCTGGTTAAGGGTCGTACGCGCCACATTGGAGGCTGGGAAAGTGATCAGTTTGATGCGCTGCAGTATCTTCATCTCCAGATCCTTATCACCCAGTTCACTGGACACCAGACTGGCCTCAACAATTTTGCCGTTGGGGTCGATAACTATCTTCACCACCATCTTACCTTCAAGGGCGGCGTTCTGACGTAGGGCGCGGTTGTAGATCGAATAAATAGCGCCCTTGTGTTGCTCCATAATTTTGCGGATTTCTTCTTCACTGCGCGCTGCGCCACCCGCTCCATTGCTATTACCGGCAGTAGCCTGGCCGGCTTTTTTAGTGCCGTCTGCCAAGCCACTTTTCACCTTGGTTGTTTCACGGCCAGACAAGGCAACACCACCAGTATCGCGGCTCAGGGCAGCGGTGTTGATGCCACCACTCGCTACCTTGGCCCCGCTAGTGATCATCGCCCTATCAACCTGAGCCGCTTCGCCGGTACTATTCGTCACCGTCGTTGCCGCTGTCTCTACCGCCGAGGTTTGCATCATTTCGCGCATTTCGGCGAGGTCATCTTTGAACTGCATAACCCCGCTGTTCTCGGCTTGTTCACGCGCTTTTTCCAAGCTTGCTTTGGGCGGCGCCTTGACCGGCTCTTTCGGTTTCTCAACCGGCTTTACCTCGGGCGGTTTTTCTACCGGTTTTTCTTCCGGTGTTGGCTCAGGCTTTTTTTCTTCTGGTTTGGGCAGCTCCACAGGTTTGGGCGGTGGCAACTCTTGCTTCTCCAACACCACGCGCGCCAATTGCGGCGGCAATTTTTCTTTTTCCGTGCGCTCCATTTCCGGGACACTGATAATGGTTACGGCAATACTGGCAAGCAATAACACCACAAAACTGATCGATAAAATTTTATTGAAGCGCCTATCGTCATCGATTGATGAACTCCAGGGCAGCTCCAGATTCAGAGTGAGGCTGGCCATATCAACCTCCCCCATTCGCGGGCAGTTCTTTTTTGGTTACCGCCAGGGAAATATCGCGATACTCAGCTGCCGCACAAGTGGCCATGACTTTTTTCAAAATTTGGTAGGGAACTTTTTGATCCGCCATAATCGTTACCGGGCGACCAGTCAACTGATCTTCCACTTTCAGCGGTCCCGCTTTTTGTGCGAGATATTTTAGCTCCTGCTCCAGGGGTGCAAAATTATTTCCGGTTGCTGCAACAAGGTCGGCAACACTACCTACAGATCGCCCACCGACAATGACATCCGTTGCACTCACCAATACCACCAAATTATTTTCCGGCACTTGCTCGGAAAACGACGCAGGTAATTTGATGCTTTTGTCAGTCTGCAACACTTCTACATCGCCGGAATTTACCAACAGGAAAAATACCAGGATGGTGAAGATATCCATTAGCGATACCAGGTTAAGACTTGGAACCTGATTCAAACGGCGATGATGCTTGGCCATACGTTTGGCACGCAGCGATTGCTTCATTGCGCACCTCCTGCCGGACTCGCCACGGCACCAGTCGATGCGCCGGGAGGCGGCGCATCACCCAAGGAAATTTCCGGAAACAATTCCGCATCCACTAGATTCGCTGCCACCACCGCTTTGAATGAGCGCACGGTATCCATAGTGGTGACCAGGGTTTGGTAATCCGTATCTTTTTCGGAGAGGATATAAATATCTTTTTTCTGGATGCCTTTGTCTTCCAGCAAACGTTTGGTCTCTTGCAATACACCGGCGAGCAATTTGAAATCGTATTCGCCGTCAGATGTCTTCTCTACCCACTTTAATTTAATACCCGCCGGATAATTCACTTCAAATTTATCCGCGCGAATAATTAATTCCAATTGCTGCGGAGGCTCTTCGGTTTGGGGAATACTGGAGTCGGCCATGTCTGGCAACTTCAGATCGAGCACCGTTGTGCGCGCGAGCACCATGCCCATTAGCAATACCGGCACCAATATGATCATCAGATTCATAAAGGAGGTAATGTCGAGCTCCGCGTCCGCTTTAAATCGCCGTTTAATGCGCATAGGTTAAATCCACTTTGTGCAACTAAATAGATGTTAAAAATAACCAGTGTTAACGACTACACCGATTAAATTATTGCGCCGCTTGCGGTTTGGTCGCACTGGCATCTTGCGTGCGACTGCGCGGAACATCCTGCACATGGGTAATCATGTTTAAACATTTAACACCGGCCATTTCCAGGCTATCGATAATTTCGGTGGTTTTACTTTGCAACATGGAATGCACTAACAGAAGTGGAATCGCCGCAACCAAACCAAACGCAGTGGTATTCATTGCTACCGCAATTGATGAAGAAAGCAATGCGGCTTTTTCTGCCGGGTCGGCACTGGCCACCGCGGTAAACGCCTGGATCAAACCGATAATCGTACCGAGCAAACCAAGCAGCGTGGCAATATTGGCCAGTGTTGCTAAATAGGGCGTGCGCTTTTCAAGACGCGGCATAGCTTCCATCACACCTTCTTCCATTGCCAATTCAATATCATCGCGACGCGGCGACTGGCTCATACGTGCAATACCTGCCGCAATAATCCGCGCGATAGGTGCATCGTCGCTTTTACCCAGATTCACGATGCCCGCATAATCTTTTTTCTGCAGCATCGGCAAAATGCGATTAAAGGCTTGGCGATTCGCACTTTTAGCTGAGGTCAGCACCAACCAACGCTCTATGGCTATTGCAACCCCAACCACCAACACCACAGCGATGGGATACATAAAGGCGCCGCCTTCTTGGAAAAAACGAATCAGAGTATCCATAACTTTATTAACCTCAAAAAAAAGAAAACCATCAATGAATTTATAAAATAATTGTTAAAAAATTACTAATCGGCCGAATCAAGTTCACCTGCCGCTTCCAGGCTACGCTGCATTTCATCGCGCTCGACGTGGCCGAATACGGCGTCCTCCTGGCTGCTTAACATCTCCATTTCCAGATCGGGGCTAAGCGGTGACTGCCAGGGCAAAATATACATTACCCGCGGCTGCTCCTGATTACCTGTCACTGTAGTTTGCAAATTAATATTGGCTTCGCGCACCATTTTTTTATCCGCTGAGGCAGACGCTTTTTTTTCTGGCGCTGAGGTAGCAACCACATCGGCCTCTAACGGTTTTTCTGGCTCTTGTGCATGCGCATTTAAGGCTGTGATACACAAGCCTACTAATAAGATTTTATTCATCACTCACTTCCTCTGCTGGAGTTTCAGTGGTGGTCTCAGTTGGTACTTCATCTGCTGACGCGGCCGCTTTTGGTTTAGGCGCTATACCCAAACGCCGCTGCAAATCAGCAATCCAGCTGGTAGCTTGTTTATCTTCACCGCCCAGCAATTGCAAATAAGCTTCGTAGTGCGGCAAAGCCTCCGTACTTTTGCCCATATATAGATCGTAGAGTATGGCGATATTTTTATGGCTCTCGGGATGGAACGGCCAGAGACTCAACGCTTTTTTGTAATTCGTTTCCGCACCGGAAAAATTGCCCGCCTCGCGCTGCAAAATAGCGAGCTGATTATAGGCATCGAGATTGGTGTGGTTTGCTGCAATCGCATCGTTAAAAGCCTGCTCTGCGCGCTTATCTTCTTTTTGTGCGCGATAGACCAATCCCAAATTGAGATAGGCGCCCGATAATTTGTTGTTTTCAGCAAGTACTTTTTGCAGCAGAGATTCCGCCTGCGCCCACTGTTTATTGCGCATAGCACGGGTAGCATCTGTAAAATTTTGCTGCGCCTGACGGCTTACCGAAGGTTTGTTTTGTAAATAAGGATTAGGGGTTACAGGCCCCGCTGGCAATATAGATGTGCCCGCTGCCGCAACGCTTGGCGCTGCAGCGCCCTGCGCAATTTTGCTTTTTTTAACCGGTTCCGATGCACAACCAACCAAAACTAACACTAATAAGCTAGCGATGAGCTTAGTGAATTTCATTGCTCACCTCCAAGCGCGATTCGGTTTTGTTGTAGCGCGCCGGCAACAATTTGGCTAGCGCATCAAAGCTGCGTTTTACCCCTGCATCGTAAGTGCCTTTCCAACTGCGCTGGGCGTTGGTCTGGTGAATTTCAATTGCCTTTTCTTCAAAGGGATAAGCCTGCTCCTCCAATAAAATTTCATATTGTTCGAGCGCCAATTCATCCAAATCTTTTGGCCTCTGGGAATTCATTAAATCGCGGCTGAGCTGCGCATAGATTTCACCAATTTTAAAACTCGCTTCGGTAGTGAACTCACTTACACCAAAAGCCAAAACCTGCTCCTGCGCTTTAAGTGCTTTTTCCAATGCAGCGCGTTTGCGTTGCAAACTGGTTTTGAGCGGCAGGGTTAACTGGATACGGGTAAATTCATCGTAAGCCGGTTGTGATAATTCCGCTTGGGCACTTGCGGCCAGATAGGTCGAGCGATCTGTTTTTGCATTGCCCGCACGGTTGTGAGTGTTAATAATATTTTGCAGCCAGAACAGGCGTTTTTCTTTATCACCCGCTGCACCATACAATTCGGTCAATTTAAATTGCGCTTCCAGGTTGTTCGCGAGCGGACGCGCGTATTCGGTGGCATAGCGACGATATTGTTCAATGGCCTGTGCGCGCTTGCCGGATTTTTCATACAGTTCCGCACCCATGTAAAGTGATTGACGTTTCACATCCGGATCAGTGCTGGTGCGCTCCATTACCACCAACTCATCGGCCGCTAACTGCCATTTACTTTGATTTTGGTAAATCAACACCATCTTGGCGGGCAAGGTAGATATTAATTGATGGTTGGGATATTTTTTGCGGAAGCCCAAATAAACATTCTCTGCCTGTGCCCATTTTTCCTGCTCGATTAAATAGACACCAGCATCGTATTGCGCTTTAGCGGCGATTTCGGTATCGGGAGTAACCTGGGTAATACGCAGCAATTGCGCGATTGCAGAATCTTTATCGCCAAATTGCAAGCTGGCATCAGCCTGTTGATAAATACTTGCCGCAATTCGCTCGCGCACTTGTTGCGCACTGGGAGCGCCGGGATTTTTACCGTAAGCGGGTAGTAAATTTAATACTTGCACATACGCTTGCTCTGCCGCTGCATACTCTTTGGTTTCAAAGCGGCTGTGACCGAGGATCAACCAACTGGAAAATAATAATTTTCCCTCGGCCGGTGGTTGCCATTCAATAACCCGTTCCGCCACCATTTTTGCATCGACATAGCGATTTTGTTGCAACAGATCATTGGCCGCTTCAGCGAGCACAACCACTGCACGTGGATCAGTGTTGTAAACATCGGCAAAATTTAATGCATTTTGAATTTTGCGGTTTTGCCATTCCTGCAACCGGGTGTCGGGCAAGCTGCGTGCCGATTGCACTAATTGCTGTGGCAACAAAATCGCGGCGTAGCCTGCGTCGGCACCGCGCAATTTATCCATGTAACCATAAGCAACCTGCTCGTAGGCATCCATAGCGGCGGGGAGATCACCAGCCTCGTTGAGACATTCCGCGAGAAGGAAAGTCATCTCGGCAACCTGCGCATCCTTCGCAAAAGTCTGCACAAATTCGCGATACCATTTTGCAGCGCGCCCGAATGCGGCAGTTGCATCAGCAGGTTTTGCTCTTTTAAAACTCTGCGCCTGCGCGTGCTCAAACTGCGCCAGCTCCTGCAGGGATTGATGCAAGTAGGCGAGCGCATTATCGCCAATTGCTCCCTTACGCTGCGTCCAGTAATTGCTGCTAATACCATATCGCTCAACAAAATCCTGCTTGGCAGGCAAAATCAAACTTGGGAAATCGCCCTGCTGGTAAACATCGATGACTTTGATACTAAAGCTGGGCGCAAAATCTGAATTGGAGTTGTGCTGCACATAGTGTTGGTAAGTTTCAGCGCTATCGGTAAAACGTTTTTGATCGAGATACAACTGCCCGAGTTGTTGATAGAGCAAATATTCGTAGGCGCGTCCACCGCCCAGTTGGGTTTGCAAATCGCTGATTGATTTTGCACCTTCAAGATATGAAAGCGATAAACCCATCACCCGTAAAGTATCTTTTACCAGGTTAGCTTTTGACGCACCTATATCGGTAAGCGCCGCATCAACATCATTAGGATTTTTAGCGTGACCAATTAATTGATCGAGCACCTTTGCAAATGAATTGAGTGCAAGATCGTAATCGCCTCGTTTAAATTGGGCCCAACCTTTCATGTAAAGTGCGTTTTGTTGCAGCTCGGGATTATTGCCTTTTACTACTGCATCGTAATTGCGTTCGGCAGCAGCGTAGTCGCCATCGGCAAAGGATTTTTCGGCGCGGCGAAATTGGGTTTCCGCCATAAATTTGGAATCAGGATTAGTGTCCGCCAGTTGATCTAATACAACTGCGGCTTCCGCACTGCGGCCATCGAGCGACATCGCTTTAGCAAGTTTATAGCGCAATTGATCAGCTTCTATACCTTTTACCGGTCGCCCACCGGTAGCCTGCATTTTTAGCAGTTCGCTGTACATAGCAACCGGCTTGTCGTAATGGCGGCGCATATCGGTTGAGTCGAGCTGGGCTTTTTCACTGCGCGCCATTTCCAAATCAGCAAGGCGCACCATAATTTGTTGGCGTAGCGCTGGATCTTCGGCCGCTGATAACGCGCGCTGGTAACTTTGTTCTATGCGCGCCATATCGAGCACGGCCACTTTGGCTTTGGCGTCCGGTATTTTTGCTGCGGGTAAATCGGCAAGGGTTTTACCGCGCTCATCATCACCCAAACCAATCATGCTGCAGCCTTGCAATTGCAACACTGCACTCACTGCGAGCGCCATTAATGTATGTCGAAACAGGGAAGGGTTAAGGTGCATCATTCTGGTTGCCTCCTTAACTCAGCGTCGTACAAGCGCGCAACTGCAAGATGCGCCTGTGCCAGATAATTATTTAAACGTTTTTCATGCGCTGCCAATTGTCGGTCCACTTGTTGCCGCAACAGACCGCTCTGTTGGGCGATGAGCTGGTCGGTATTTTCCAGATGCATACTGACGTCTTTTTGCAATACTTGCAGACGCGCCAGGGTCGGTTGGATATCCATGCTGGTGGCAGTAATTTCTTCAATGTGTTGTCGAGTCTTGGCAATTTGCGCGAGACTGGCATCAATAGCTTTTAATTCTGTTTGTTGAGCAGCGAGCCGCGCGGGATATTCCTGCGCGGCTCGCCACAACAAAATTCCGCCAAACATTTTGGCGCGGGTTTCCAACTCGCTTGTATCTTGCCCAGCGGCTTTCATGCGTACGATTGTCTGCTGGCCACGCTCGATACGCACGTACAATGCGCGCGTCTCGTCATCAGCAAGTGCCATATAGTTTTCACTACTACTTATCTGTTCCAATTGCCTTGCAATGGCAGCTCGCTCCGCTTGTAATTTCTGCTCTTGCTGCGACGCAGAATGTTGCGCAAGTTGTTGTTCCTGACGCTCTCGATTCCCTTGTTTTTGTAACAATAATTCGCGATAGGCATCCAACTTGGGCAACCAATTTTGCAAGAGTATTTGCAGGCGCAGCAAATCGCGCAAATCCAGCACCGCTGTTTGAAACGCGTTTTTCGCAAATAATTCGTTGAGATAAACAGAGCGGGTTTTGATTATGCTAGTGCTATCCAACTTCAGCCAGTTTTGCCCGTCGTCGGTCACTACTGCAGTGAGTGCGCCATCTTGGGCGGCTTCTGGACGTAGCACTTTTTTCGCTTCTTCAGCAGATAAAGGCTCACTGCCGATCAAGGTGAGCAGCTCACCTTCAGTGAGGGTCGCACGCATGTCACGGATTAATTGGATTTCGCGTGCGAGCAATTCTTCAGCAGCTTGATAGGCGTTTACCGCTTCGCCCTGTGCACCCAATTTTTCATAGGCATAAGGCAGGGCGAGCAAGGATTCCTGCACAGCGGGATACATTAAACTGCGCGAGCGCAATAATTGCCAAGGCCGCAGCGCCTCATCATATTCTTCCTGGGCTACTGCAGCCCAGCCATAACCCAGTAGCGCTTGATTGGCAAAAACGCCATCGAGCCGCACTTTGGTGAATTCGCGAATGGCGGCGGCGTATTTTTTTTCCGCTAGATAAGAGTAACCAATCGCCGTGTAAGCTTTATCTTGCAGTGCCCATTGCTCTTTGCGGCGCTGTGGATTTTCGACTACATCTATTTCTGCCAATTCGCTGAAAAATTTTTGTGCACTGGCAAAATTACCGTCACGTGCGTGCGCAGCACCTAGATTGTAAAAAGTATAGGGGCTCCATGCGCGCAGTTCACCAGCATCGATATTATTCAGAGCTAAATCGGCATAATTTTTATTGCGGATACGGATATTAATTTTCAGCGCTTGCATCTGCGCGCGCAGTGACGGTTTGAATTCGCTGCTAACGCGCGCAAAACTTTGCTCGGCTGCAACCCAATCGCCGCGGGTGTAATGTAACTTGCCAAGATAAAACCAGGCTGCGTCGCGCACTGACTGTGGACGACGCTCATCTTGCAAAATGTGATTGAATACAGCTTCAGCGTGATGCTGCATACCAAAGGCAAGACTGACACCGCCAGCGATTAATTCCGGATTATCGCCGTGACCTTGAATGCCATCGCGCGTATCCGCGACCATCAACTCCGCGAGCGCAGCAATATAATCCTGCTGATAATAGTGATAAAGCGCTACGCCATAACGCAAATCGGCCACGGAAGTTTTAGGTTTTTCTTTGGCATCGACAGAAATAACCACCACTGCCGCCAGCATCAGAAAATAGCGCAACACAGAGGTTGATTTGCGCATTACATCTGCCATTGTTTGATTTCAAAAACCGGCTGCAATTGCGCACTGGAATCCACTATGCGCAACTCCAGCACCACTGGCTCCTGGTCTTTGGTGATCACAATTTTGGCGCCGCGCTTGTAATCTTGCTGCGGTCCGCGCCCGGTAAAAAATGCGCTGATTTCGTGCTCGCCCGTTTTTAGATTACCCAGATACAAACGCTGTACACCGCCGCGAAACAGCGCCTTGGTCTGTTTGTCGGTATATAGCTCACTGGCAACCAACTTGTTATCAATTTCCAATTTGATTGCATCCAGCGCGAAATAAGTACCGAGATCCATAGACACATAGACCGCCACCTGACTGCTGGCGGGGTATAGCAATTCTTCTTCAAGAATTAGCAGATCGCGGTTCAATGTGAGTACGGATTCTTTCAGCGACTCCACCTGCCCAGTGCTCTCGGTGGGCGTCTGTGCAAAGACCTGAAAACAGCACAATAAGGGGATCAAAATAGCCAGATGAAACCACTGGCGCAGGGGGTGGATCATGCTCTCTCTCCGAATTCTAAGTGGACGACTTTCGTTATCAACAGGTTCTACGCCTTGTCCATGGCGATTAAAGCGCGATCTTGGCATCAGTCGCCACCATAATCGAATCATTCTAGAAGCCAAACAGTTTCTTGGATGTGACAGTGAGCACAGTTGATCTGGCGCTTGAGTTATTTTTTTTGAGCAGTGATCAAGCCCTGAACAAAAGTGACAAGACCAGTCAAAAAGTGAGAATTAGGGAAAGCTTAGATGGTTTTAAATAAAATGGGGAAAGAAACACTCCGATAACCAACACCCATTTAGTCTGGCGGCGCAAGCCCTTTACTGTAAGACACCTTGCCGTCGCTGGCGATAATCACCGCATCAAAACCCGGCACGCGATTGATCAGCGCCATGCCTTTTTCCGGGCCCAGCACAAATACCGTGGTGGAAAGTGGATCCGTATCAAACCCGAGTGGGCCGATGATAGTTACGCTGTTGACGCCATTGGTCGATTTACCGGTACGCGGATTGATAATGTGGTGCACCCGCTCGCCTCTATCGTCGATAAAGTAGCGCTCGTAATCGCCCGAAGTTGAGACGGCGACATCAACCAACGGCAAAGTAATAGCCACAGCATCCGCGCGCGGGTTTTTAATACCGATTAACCAGGGGCGGCCGAACTTATCGCCGATTACCCGGCTGTCGCCACCGGCGGTGACGCTGGCATGTTTAACGCCAAACGACTGCACTACCTCGATGGCTTTATCAACCGCATAACCCTTGGCGATGCCCCCCAGATCGATGTAGACCTTCGGGTGTTCGAACCAGAGGGTATTATTTTTGGTGTCGAGATGAATCAAACGGTAATTGATGGCAGGCAGTAACTCTTCGCGTTGCTGTTCGCTGGGAGTGAGTTTATTACGGTAGTCGTAATAGCGGCCGAGGGAGGCAAAGGTGATATCAAAAGCGCCATCGCTCAACTCGCTGTAGTGATTGGCCTTATCAATTATCGCCGCCAATTCAGGCGAAATGCTGAGCGGATTTTTGGCGCTGGCTTTGGGTGCTAACTGATTGACACGATAGAGTTCGCTGGTTGTGATATAGGGGCTGAAGTGTTCGTCGATACGGCGCATTTCCGCCATCACGGCCGCTACTGCCTGCTCGGCTTTTTGGTCGTCTTCCAGCCAGAGCGCAACACTGATCTTGGTGCCCATAATATCCTGAGCATCGCCATGCCATTTTGCCAAACAAAACTGGCAGGCTGTTAGCAGGCTGATGCAAAGTAGTAAGCGCATGATGATCAGAGGTTCATATCAACGCTGTAGTGTGTTTTGCCTTCTTCATCAACGCGATCTTCCCGGGAAAACATGGCGAGCATATCGATGGCATTGGCGGCCTCAAAAAAGGCTTTAGGGGCGGCAAGTTCGCCGGTAACTTTACCGCCGCTGGGCGCTGCCAATTCAATTTGCAGATTCACATCCACAGGCCCAGCCAAGTGGAAGAGTTTAGCGCTGACACCGTTATTACCGTTGTCGCTCAGCTCAGCGCCGTAGCTGCCAATGTCCAACCAGTTGGCTCCGGTATTGACGCGTGCGCCATTCCACGTGAGGTTGCCTTTGAGTTTAAGCAATACGTTGCCGCGCAATTC
This sequence comes from Cellvibrio fibrivorans, assembly GCF_031457055.1. Lineage (NCBI taxonomy): Bacteria > Pseudomonadati > Pseudomonadota > Gammaproteobacteria > Cellvibrionales > Cellvibrionaceae > Cellvibrio > Cellvibrio fibrivorans. The sequence continues at coordinate 240,047 of NZ_JAVDVX010000006.1, forward strand.
AAGTTCGTCGATATGGGTAGAAAATTGACCTTGGATAGGAACCGGAATTTTGGCCTGCAGTAAGGCAACAGGCAGAGAGACATCCGCGTTGCGCACTTTTATCGCACCACCTGAACCGGAGCAGATCTCGCCGTCAAACTGCTGCATTGGCAATTTGGTGGTTACCTCCGCGCAGGGTGACAAGGTCAGCAATGAGAGCGGGCTGAGGCTCCAGCTTAACTGCCCGAGCGAATACTCCTGATCAGTCATGCGCACACTGGCCAGACTTGCGCGGCCATTCCACAGGGTGCCGGTCACCCCACTCAGAGCGACACCGGTTCCACGCGTCAAGAAATACGCTCCCCATATAGCGGGGATGCTGCTGATCACAAACACCAGAAACAGGGCAACCCCGAGCGGGATCCAGAGTTTTTTATGGGTTTTTAACAACACAGGTAAACGGCTCATAGGGCTGGTTTCAATCGTGTACAAGTTTCATCGATACAGCAAATAGCATCGATAGCGACGTTAATACTATTTAATTGTTAGTTGGCTTTCTGCAGGCGCAGGGTCACAGTCACCTGCCCGGGCTCGTTAGTCGTGACAATCGATAGATCGCTCACCGTGATACCTTGCTTGAATTCTATCTCATACAGCCATTGCATCAGAGGACCATAGGCGGCGCGATCCAGACGCACGCGCGCTTCGCCATTGGCGCCAGGCTGAAAACCACTCATAGCGAGACCATTGGCGCGCAAGGTGGTATCGATCAAACCGCTAATATTCTCGGTGCTGGCACTGGCGCCTGCGGTGCGCAGTTGCTGGATTTGCGCCGCGGCAATCTGCACCCGCCCGAGGGTTTGGGTGGAGGCAATATTGGCGGCCAGCAATTGGTCACGCTTGTTCTGGATGGGGACAAACACCATCAACCACAACAGATAGAGCACCACCGCCAAACCGCAGCCGAGGATCAATGTCTGCTCGCGGCGGTTGTATTTATTGAGCAAGTTCAGTAGCTGGTTCAGGTTCATAACGGCCTACCGGTTAGGGATTCTTGGTCACTTTGAGGCGTGCAGTCTGCACATTGCCTTGGGCATTAAAGCTCGATGTCTCGGCATTTAACCCCTGTTTACGGATTTTTTCACTGAGCGATTCAAACGCGCTGAAACTGTCGGCCTGGATGCTGATATTTAATTCGCCCGCTTCGCCAGCATAGGAAATCGCTTTGATCACCACATTCGGTTCCTGCGCAATTTGCGGCAGCACCAACGTCAGCAGCGCCATCACACTGGCTGATTGGCTGACGGGTTGAGATTGTTTGAGCAGGGTGTTTAGCTGTTTCTCGGCATCAACAATCCGGCCCTGGGTAATTACACCGCGCGCAGTGGTCTCAATTTGCTGGCGGATCTTCAGGTTTTCGCCACCCAGCTTGTGGATTTCAAACATCAGGGTGCCGAGATACACCGCCACACAAACGCCGGCAAAAATCGCGACCGATTGCCAAAGTTTCCACCAGCGCTCGATCGGTAAACGCTGGGAGAAATCGCCTTGGCACAGATCAATCGAACTATTGCTGTAATCCAGCGCCCATTCATCGGCGAGGGTTTGGCTAGCAATGGCTCCCTGCAGCTCAGCGGGGATCAACTCGCCCAAGGCAGCAAGATCCGCCTCTGAGGCTGCGCGTAAATGCAGGTTGGGCAGGCTATCAACCCGCTCCTGATCGCGCAGCAGCATTTGTAGCGCCATACGCGCATGTTGCTGGGCGACACTAAATCCCATAGTGCTGGCATAACGTAGGTAGACCTGGTCTTGATACAGCCCAAGCGACCAGTGGTTGGAGCTATCGGTAGCGGCTTCGGCAGCAAGTGGTAGAGTCAGCGGCGCCGTCCAGCAGCGGGTAACTTCGATACCTAAAGCCGCCAGCTCCGCAAAGGCTGCCTGCAACCAGGTTTTATCGGCAAAAGCGACGACTACTTTGCCATCAGCAGGCGTGCCCAAGGCAAAGTGTAGATCTTCCACATCGCCGACCACTGAGTCTTCCAACTGGAAGGGCAGGAGATTACGCAGGTGTTTTTTCTCTTTATCGCTGTATTCCAGCTGACGCGTATTGACGCGACTGCCAGGCAATATGACCCAAGCCGATTGGGGGTTTGCCGGTTTATCTCCTAGCGCAGCGCGCAGCGCTTCGCGGTCGCCGCTGGCACCTTCGGCTGCAGGCGAACCATCAGCACCCAGCCAGCACCAGCGAAAGTTGTCAGCCAGACTTTTGCCGTCATCGGAGGTTGTTACAGAGAGCACCAATTGCATGGACATAATTTGCTCTAACTCATTGTTAAATCGGGTTGTTGTTCAATAACCTGGGGGATTATTCGACCAATTCGGTTTCGCCGTCTTCGTCTTTTTCGCCGCGGTCAACCGTCGGCAATTCAAATACATCATCGCGCCGGATGACTCTGAGTGAGCCCGGCTCAGTGCCGCGCATCATCAAACTGCGCATGCTGCGGCGCTGATCTACCAACTGCACCGTTGAATTCAGCCAAAAATATTTGGTGGCGGTGTTCAATCCATCAATATCGAGCGGTTTGCCCGCAAACATAGTGTCCCAAGCTGTCGATATTGCCGCCTTATCGGGAAATCCTGTTGATGGCCTAAGGGCGATAAACTGCTCCATATCGGCAGGGTTCATCGGCTGCAAATCGGCTGAACCATTTATACATAACAGTAAATTGTTGATGCCCTTGCCGTAGGGGCCGACCAAGTCCAGAGTATTAATGTTCAAACCGGCGTCGGCCACTGGCAAGACAGTCAAATACGGCTGTAAAAGTGTTACCAGCACCGGACTCTCATTAAAACCGCGCACCAACCTCAGTTCATCAACGGACTTAAACAGCGCATTGGCAGCGCGGTAAGGCTCCTTCATACTTTGGTAAAAATTGGACTCAGCGCCGCCCGAGCCAGATTCATTTTCGTCCGCATCAATCCAATCCACGACGCCCGCCAACAGCAGTTCCGCTTGGTTCTCGTCGAGCTGCAGGTCAGGAAATGTCTGCAGCAGGCGAATAAACCGGCGCTGCGGTTCACTGTAGCGCTCGGGCAACCCCTCCTTGCTCATGTCGATAGGGCGCGCCAAATCGTTCAAATTGAATTGCGTGGTGGCGTCCGTCATTTTGGCGAAGCCGGTAACGCCCTCATCCTCAATTGGCACTTCGCTAGTCCAAGGCTCTCCCAAATAATCGATATTAGAGTCGATATCTGCATCGGGAAACATCAACTTGGCCACCTCTTCGGTACCTTCCAAAAACGCGCGGGCCTGAGTGCCATGCCAGCGTGTTTCTGCACGCGCCAAACCCAGCTGGTACTGCGCGGCAAACTTGACACTCAAGCCGGCCACCAATGCCACAATCAGCAATACCAGCACCAGTACTGTACCGCGCTCGGCGCTCGGCTTACCGGGCGAATTACTGCTGCTGTTCAGGCATGGCGAAGAGACGCACACTGCTGCCGACTCCTTTGAGTTCGATGGTAATCTCTACCGCCAGAGGTAAATCCTGGGCGCTGGCGCCCTGCTGGGTATTGTCTGGCCACTTTTGCAGCCAATCTTCTGAAAATTCTCGCTCTTCTAGCGCCGATTTACCTCGAGAGGTAATCGCCCCCTGATGCAACATGCGCAGTTGGACGTCCTCTACACCGTCTAACAGCAACTGGTGAAAGCCGTCGTCTTCCTCCAAATCAATATCGGACAACTCAAGGTTCCGCTCAGGCACAAAATCGCGCCAGAGCTTGCCCTCTTCCACACGGTACCCCACCAACTGCAGATCACTGCGTGGCAGGTTGGAAAAGTTGACCCAGCCGCGCCGCTTGAACAGCAGCACCAGTTGGTCGGCATCCTCGCCGGACGAGCGCAAGCTTTCTGCTTTAAATACCGCATTTTTATCAGCCTGAGCCGGGGGGATAACATGGCGTAAATCCGCCGCGATAATTTGCCATGCACGGTCAAGGCGATTGATTTCATTCAACACTTCGTTGGTGCGCGTTGCACCAGCATCCGCTGCATCGAGCGACTCGAAGGCCATAACCGCGATCAATGCCGAAATCACTAGCGCGATCATCACTTCTAATAGGGTAAAACCTTGCGACCGCGTCACGGCTGCACCTGCACAACTTCCGGGTCACTGATGTAACCAGTCAGACGAGCGAGTGCCGGCTGGTCTTCATCGACCGCCGAGTTACCCAAACTTGCTCCATCGGCTGTGCCTAACAGACGCACTGCGATTTCAATGCGCTTAAAGCCTGGCACTGCTTCCATCGCAATACTTTTGAGTTGCCACTGCCAGCGCAACCCCATCATGTCTACGGTGCCGGAGTCTTTTTCCGGCACTTTGTAATCCACTAACGTTTTTTTAGCCTTTTGCTGCTGCAACAAGCGCACCCGCGTCAGCTGGTTTTCTGCTACCCAATAGGCGTAAGTTTTATCGCGGATTGCGGCCGAGCCATCCAACTGGGTCATTACCAATGTGATCAATGCTGGCAATGCCATAGCAACAATCATCAGCGCAATCATGGCCTCCAACAGAGTAAAACCACGTTGTTTCGCGCGCGGTACCGAGCGATGGAACAGAGAGAGTGTCATCGCCCGCGCTGCTCCTCTTCAATCCGCTTTTCTTCGCTCACCCAGCGCAACTCACCGGCTAGATCCAACTCAAACTCTTCGGTTTCCACAGCCTCGCCGCCGGCCAATTGCTCGGTGTAAATAGCGATTTCAATTTTGCCCGACCCATCACCGCTGGGGAAAAAGCCCATCACAGGCTCCTGATATTCCAACTCGGGGTCAAACTCCCAGAGTTCATCCTCCACCACAAAATCGATCTTCTGCCCTTCTGCCAAACAGTGCTGGGTCAGCTCGGGCAAATCCTGCCACTGCCGGTCACGCACGCGGCGCCACTGGTAGCACCACTGCTCTTGACCATCGATATCTTGCGCCGGGCGTGGCTCAACAAACAGGCCGTGAGTCTCACCTTTAAGTACCGATTGCTCGGCGATATAACCCGCCTGCAGCATAAATTCTTCGGCCTCTTTGCGGGTCATGTCGGCCGCGGCATTACCGCCCACCGCAATGGAAATCACGCTCACCGCCATACCGATGATAAAGACCACAAAAATGATCTCGATCAGGGTGAAGCCTCGTTGGCTGGATTTCACTGGCGCGGCCTTTGGCGGTTAAAACCTATTGTTCGTCCCAAACACTGATATCAGCATTCTGGCCTTCGCCGCCGCTAACACCATCGGCACCCAAGCTGTAAATATCGTACTCTTTGCCGTCATCAGCCGGGCTCATGTACTGATAGTCGTTGCCCCATGGGTCTTTGTTCAGGTTATCGATATAACCGCTCGACTTAAAGTTGCGCGGAACCGGCGCGATAGAGCTTTTGGTCACCAGCGCTTCCAACCCCTGTTCAGTCGTCGGGTAATTGAAGTTATCAATACGGTACAACTTGAGTGCAGTTTGCAACGAGCTGAAATCCGCACGCGCTTTTTGCACGTTGGCTTTATCGAGGTTATCCATCACGTTGGGCACCACAATACCGGCAAGCAGGCCGATGATGATCACCACCACCATGATTTCTACCAGGGTAAAACCCGCTTGCTGCACGCGGGATTTCATCGCACTTGTTTTCATATTTTTTGTCATGACTGTCTCCTGAAACATCACTATCAACTGGTCTGCAAAACCCCGCCCATTCGCCTTAACTGAGCTTGGTCATTTCGAAAATAGGGGTGAGGATCGCCAATACAATCACGCACACCGCGCCCCCCATAAAAATAATTGTCGCCGGCTCCAACAAGCCCATAGCCACACCTAACATCATTTCCAACTCGCGCTCCTGATCTTTGGAGGCGTTGTCCAATTGCTGCGGCAAGGTGCCGTTGGTTTCACCACTGGCCACTAACTGCACCAGCAAGGGTGGGAAGTGACCGGTATTTTCCATCGCCCGGCTCAAGCTCATACCCTCGCGCACTGAAGCAGCTACAGTGTCACAAGCCTCTTGCAAGATTTTATTGGTCATCACCTGACCGGAAATATTCAGCGCCTGCAACAGCGGGACACCACTGGCAGATAAGAGGCTCAGAGTCGCCGCAAAACGCGCCGAGTTGATCTGTTTCACCAGCTCGCCGATTACCGGCAACTTCAGTTGTACCACATGCCAAGCGCGCAAACGTTTGGGGTCGCGCATCAAATGCTTGATAAAGAAATAGACCCCAACCAAAGCAACTAACAGATAGAGACCGTAGTTCATCAAAAAGCTACTGGTGGCGATCAACCCCTCTGTCAACGCAGGCAATTCGCGTTTGCCCTGCTCAAAAATTTTGACCAGCTTGGGAACCACCAACACCATGAGCGCGACAATTACCGCAAGGCTCACCACCAGCATGACCACCGGGTAGATCATCGCCATTTTGATGCGCTGTTGCAGTATTTGGCTGGTTTGGGTGTAGTCCGCCAAACGTTCTAATACCGGGCTTAAAAAACCGGAGCCTTCGCCAGCGCGCACCAGTGCGCGGTACATATCGTCAAACGCGACCGGATTGTCGCTTAGTGCCTGCGCCAAGCTTAAACCCTCCAAGACCTTGGTACGCACTTGCAATACAACACGTTTTACATTGGCTTTTTGCGACTGTTTGGCGGTAGCGTGAAGAGCCTCATCGAGTGGCAGGCCAGATTTGACCAGCGAGGCCAATTGGCGGGTAATCAGACTGAGATCGCGCGTACTTAATTTGGCGGCACGGCGACGCGACCAGGCGGAGATATCCATGCTGGCGCTAGCGCCAGAACCAGCATCGGTACCGGTACCTGCGCCGGCACTGGCAACTTCAAGCGGTTTAAGCTTTTTGGCACGCAACTGCGTGCGAATATGGCGCTCTGAATCCCCTTCAAGTATGCCTTTGACGGTTTTGCCTTCTTCGGTCAGCGCTTTGTAACTGTATGCACCCATGATTGATATCCGTTACAGCTGGGTGGTCACACGCAGCACTTCTTCAATGCTGGTGATGCCATTGAGTACACACTGACGGCCGTCGTCACCCATAGATGGGCTGTGTTTACGCGCTTCGGCTAACAACTCCTGCTCGCCGGCCTGCTCGTGGATCAAGTGGCGCAAACGCTCAGTGATCTCAATTAATTCGTAAATACCTTTGCGGCCACGATAGCCTTGGTGGTTGCAGTGTTTGCAGCCGCTCGGCGCCGGGCGCCAGATAGGGGTATCGGCTGGCAGTTTGAGCATTTCGCGCTCAGACTCTACCGGCAAGTACTGCTGTTTACAGTGACTGCAGAGCACACGCACCAAACGCTGTGCCATAACAACTTCAATACTTGAGGCCAGCAGAAAGGGTTCAACACCCATATCTTTCAAGCGCAATACTGCGCCGATCGCGGTATTGGTGTGGAGTGTCGATAACACCAAGTGCCCCGTGAGCGATGCTTGAATCGCAATCTCAGCAGTTTCTGCGTCACGGATTTCACCGATCATCACCACATCCGGGTCCTGCCGGAGAATAGCGCGCAGTCCTCGGGCAAAGGTCATATCGATTTTGGTATTCACCTGGGTCTGGCCGATGCCGGGCAACAGGTATTCAACCGGGTCTTCAACGGTGAGAATGTTGCGACTGCGGGTATTGATATGGCTCAACCCCGCATAAAGGGTGGTGGTTTTACCGGAACCGGTTGGTCCAGTTACCAGGATAATCCCGTGTGGCCTGAGCAGGTTTTTGGTCAGGCGCTCATAGACCAGCTGCGGCATCTGCAATTGTTCAAGCTTGAGCTGGCCAGCGGCCTGATCGAGAATACGCAATACAATACGTTCACCAAACGCCGAGGGAATTGTTGATACCCGCAGATCCACTGCGTGACCTGCCAAACGCACAGTAATTCGACCATCCTGCGGCAAGCGTTTTTCGGCGATATCGAGACGCGCCATTACCTTCAGGCGCGATACCAAGACCGGCGCCAACTCCGCCTTGGGCGAAAGTACTTCGGTCAAGACGCCATCGATACGGAAGCGCACTGACACGCGGTCTTCAAAGGGTTCAAGGTGGATATCCGAAGCGCCTTCGCGCACGGCTTGCGACAGAATCGCGTTGATCAAGCGGATAATCGGGGCGTCATCATCGCCGGCAAGCAAATCGGTACGGTCGGCCAGATCATCGGCCATAGATGACAAATCAAACTCGTTACCAAGATCTTCGGCGGCGCGCTGGGCGGCACCATCGCCGCTTTGGTATTCGCGGGTGAGGCGCTTTTGGAAGTCTTCAGCGGGCAACTCTTCCAGCACCAACTCCGGGCCGAGAATGCGCTGTAGCTCCAGCAGCACATCCAGCGTCAATCCTGGACGATGCAAGACCCGCGGCATCAACCCGGGAGCCAGCTCTTCCAGCATCACCCCATGAGCTGAAGCAAAACTAAATGGCAGCCGCTCGTAAACCGAAGGTTCTGCTGCAGTTTCGTCGAACGCCTCGTCAGTTAGCGTCAGCGGCTCCAATACTTGCTCGCTCACGATTATTCCCCAGCGGCTTCAGTTGCAGGTGCCGCATCGGCTTGTTTTGTCTCTTCTATGTACTTCTGAATCTGCTCTTCCCACTCAGGCAGTATGGGCACATCGCGCTTCCCTGTCAGAATGCCGCGTGAGCGCTGGAATTCGAGTTGTTCATTTCTAATCGTCCGATACTTCTCCGCCGTTGCACCAGTCAGGACTTCATTAGTACGGATGATCGTTGGTTTGAGGAATATCAATAGATTAGTCTTTCTTTTGGTCGCACTCTGAGAGCGGAACAAATGGCCAAGCACAGGGATACTGCCGAGGACAGGAACACGTTGATCGCCTTTGTTGACCTGATCTTCTATCAATCCACCCAAAACGACAGTTTGTCCATCGCCAGCAAGAATTTGGGTTTTGATCTCACGCTTACTGGTTGTAGGTCCATTCGGTGAATTCTGGGTGTTACCAATTACTGAGGAGATCTCCTGCTCTATATCAAGCACCATACTGTCACCCTCGTTAATATGTGGAGTGACCTGCAGTTTGATACCTACGTCTTCACGGTTGACAGTATTAAATGGGCTAGCAAAAGAATTAACACCACCGGTGGTGCCGCCAGTGTTCGCACCGGAATAGGAACCGGTAACAAAAGGCACCTGCTGCCCGACCAGAATCGATGCTTCGCTGTTATCTGTTGTGAGCAAGCTTGGTGTAGACAGAATGTTAGTTGACTCAGTCGTCTGCAATAACTTCAAAACACTCAGGAAATCGATTTCCTTGCCAAGACGCCCAACGCCAAAAACGGGCGATTTAACAGTATTGATACCACCCGCCAAGGCCGCAAGTGCGGTGTTATCGTCAGGACTTTCCAAAATATTCAAGGCCGGTCCAGCAACAGTCCCCAGCGCACCTCCGGAAGTAAATCCACCAAAACCTGCATCATCAGCTTGATACATCCATTCAATACCAATTTCTTTGGCATTGTTACCAGTGATTTCAACGATGATCGCCTCAACCAATACCTGTTGACGGCGGATATCCAAGCTATCGATAATCGACAGCATAGTGTCCATAGTGTCCACATCAGCTGTGATAAGCACCGAATTGGTCGCTTCATCCGCCTGCACGGCGGGTGGCGATGCATTTGCAGGTGCGCCCTCTGCGGCTTTACCCTGCCCGAGGCTTTGCATCATTCCCGAAAGCACTTTGGCGACATCTTCCGCCTTGGCGTACTGCAGATATTCCACACGCACATTGCTGTTTTTAGACTGCGGGCGATCAAGGTCATCGACCAATAACTTGAGGCGCTGGCGAGTCAGGTCATCGCCACTGATCACTACGGCATTGGTGCGCTTATCTGCCACTATGACCGGTGGCGAGGTGGTCATACCGCGGTTGGGATCGGGCTTTTCCAACTGGGTCAACATCGCCACCACATCCGCGGAGTTGGCATAGCGCAGCGGAATTACATCAGTATGCGTCACACCGATTTTATCCAGTTGTACCACCAATTCATTCATACGGGCGACGTTGGCGCGCGTATCTGTAATGATCAGAGCATTGCTGGGCTCATAGGTAGTGAGGTGGCCATACTGCGGAACTAAAGGACGCAGGGCGGCGAGAATTTTGGCCGCGCTAGTATTTTTAAGGGGAATCACCTGAGTGATGTAAAGATCGTCTTTGTTGGTGACGCTGTTTTCGGTCGGGATAGGCAGGTTGCGCGCGTCGCGGTTCATCACGATGCGCACAATATTACCGCTCTCTACGGCGGTAAACCCATGCACATCAAGCGATGCCAGAAATAGCTCGTAGAGCTCCTTGGCATTGAGCGGTTTAGTGTTGATAACCTTGATCGGGCCGCGCACCTTGGGGTCGATAATGAAGGTTTTACCCGTCAATCCCGCAATGGATTTGATCACTTCCTGGATATCGGTATCGTTAAAATTGACTGCCCAGCGGGTTTCGCCTTGCGCGTCGACCGGCTGTGCTTCGACTTGGGCGAAGACCGCGCCACTCATGCCCATAAGCGTCGCCAACAAAAGGCCGCTGATGATGTTGTTATTGTTACGACCATGAAACCGGATCACGAAAACCTCACTTGAGCATTACGTCTAGGTTAACTGTACTGCCACCGCGTCTGATTTCCAGATTCGCCGATGTGGCACTACCCATACTTTTGTAAATTTCCATTATTTTACCCGGGCTGCTCAACGGCACGCCGTTGACTGCTGTGACTATGTCATCAGTCTGCAGCCCCAGAGAATTGAACATCTCCGCATTGCGCCCCGGGCGAATTTTGTAGCCAACCACTTGGCCACCTTCGCGGTAAATACTCATAGCCACCACATCGGCGAGGGTTTTACTGGCTGCAGCAGCTGATGGATCAGCACCAAATCGAGGCGAATCCGCTATCGGGCTTTTATCGACATAGAGCGGCGGTTGTTGTTGATAAGGGGGGTTAGCGTATCCCCCCTGCGTCGGATCACCGCCCGCTTGCGGAGCAGCAAAAGACGTAGTGAGTTTCGGTGCATTGGGATCTTCTTTAAACAGCCAGAGGGATTCAAAGGAGCCATTATTGTTGATGATGACGCGGCCATCCAATACCTTGGCGAGGGTCACATTCGTGCCAACCGGTAGCGTATCGCCCACCGCATAGACATCAGCGCGCTCTCCCGAAGCGATAATTGCGCGCCCTGCTTTTTCATCATTACTGCCCAATACACCGCGCAAAATCAGGTTGAGCTGGGTGTCGGCGGCATCTGTCTCTATGCCCTGGGTGGTCGGTTGGGCATCGACCGGGGGCGCCACTTCCTGGGCGGTATCGCCAAAGGGCGCCAAGGCGGTAATCTGGGTGATATTAACGGCTTCCGGCGCGGCACCCGCGCCAGACTGCGCATCAGCTGCGACCAGTGACAAGGTGGCAGGAGGAATAACCGGATTGGGAATTATCAGCCAAAACAGGCGCGCTAAACTCTGGCTGAGCCAAATCACCAGCAGCAACATCACCAACCATTGCCAGCGCTGCAGCGACACCCGATTTAAAAGCGCAAAAAAACGGCGCAGCTGGACTTCCAACTGGGCGGTGCGCTGCTCGAAGGCGGCTCTATGATTAAGTGATCTATCTTGCATAGGTCTGATTGATTCCCTTACCCGGGCTATACGACAAAAATCAGCGAGATGGCAATTAGTAGTCGTATCAAAAGCTTAGTGCATTATGTTTATCAAAGCCGTGAGATTCTACTCCATCCATATTACAAAAGCGAAATACTAAAATCAGTGTGGCAAGTCGCTTGCGACGCGAGTTTCGACGCATTTTGGATAGCAAAACAGGGGGGAAGTTGCACAATAAATGAAATATGCGACAGGGGCCGCAAAATAGGGGGCTTAAAACGCGAAAAACCCTGATTGCAGGAGGGGGCAATCAGGGTTCTTACAGGATGACTGGCCAGACCTTGGCGGTAAATGTGCTTGATTCCATTTTACTCCCTGCCAGAGTCGCTTCCTGCGACAATCTCCTCTGGTTGCCATTATTGATGAATCAGGCGTCAGGCAATAGTGGCTAATTTCGGTAAGTTTTGTAGGAGATATCTCACACAGCTGCCAGTCAAAACGACTGCAGTTTTGTTCGGGCAGGTTTATAATCCGTCGCCCACCTCCAGTCCTGCGAGAAAAAACCATGCCGCCCAAGACCTCAACACCCAAAAAGAAAGGCGTCGATTTTGAACAATCGCTCAGCACCCTCGAAAGCCTGGTGAACCGCATGGAACAGGGGGATATGACGCTGGAGGAGTCACTGCACGCTTTTGAAACCGGAATAGCACTGACACGCGAATGCCAGACTCGATTGGCCGCCGCCGAACAGCAAGTCAGCAAGCTGATCGAACAGCAGGGCACCATCCATCTGGAGCCTTTTAATACCGATGAAGGCGATGCCTGATGCCTCAGGAATTTACCCAATTTGCCAGCCAATGCCGCGCTCGGGTCGATAACGTACTCGACCAGTATCTACCGCTCGCACAAGACCCGACCCAGCTGCGCGCCGCCATGCGCTACAGCCTGTTCAACGGCGGCAAGCGCGTGCGCCCGATCCTCGCTTATGCCGCAGCGCTCGCCATCAAACCCGGCATCAACCTCAATCTGATCGACCCCATCGCCGCATCGCTTGAATGCCTGCACTCCTACAGTTTGGTGCACGATGACCTGCCGGCAATGGATGACGACGACCTGCGCCGCGGCAAACCTACTTGCCATATCGCCTTTACAGAAGCGACGGCCATTCTGGCGGGTGATGGACTGCAAACACTCGCGTTTGATTTGTTGACCACCACAGACTTACCCGCCGCAACCCAGATCAAATTAGTCCGCCAGCTGGCACAGGGATCGGGAGTGGACGGCATGGTTCTGGGCCAGGCTATCGACCTGGCCGCCGTCGATCACCAGCTTAATTTGGCACAGCTGGAAACTATGCATCGACATAAAACGGGCGCCCTGATACGCGCCAGCGTTGCAATGGGTGCCATCAGCGCCGGTGCAGATGATAAACAATTGGCCGCGCTGGATAACTACGCCTCCGCTATTGGCCTCGCTTTCCAAGTGCAGGACGATATCCTCGATGTCACGGGCGACACCACCACACTGGGCAAACAGCAGGGAGCGGATATCGCACGCAACAAACCGACCTATGTATCACTGCTCGGACTTGATGCCGCCAAAACCAAAGCGGATGAATTACATCGTCAAGCTCTTGGCGCGCTTGGTATGTTTGATGAGAGCGCCGCACCCTTGCGCCAATTGGCCAGCTATATAGTCCAAAGGTCGAACTAGCCAAGCCTCTGGCAAGCCGCCTACAATAGCCGTCTATGAGCGGCAAACCGCACAACTATAAATGATGACTTGCATGCATAACGAAATCCCCACCAGTCGCCCGCTCACGCCGTTGCTGGACAGCATTGATAACCCCGCTGACCTGCGCAGGCTGGACGAAAAGCAATTGCCGCAATTGGCGGATGAGCTGCGCGCGTTTTTGCTCTATAGCGTGGGGCAGACCGGCGGGCATTTTGGTGCCGGTTTAGGCGTAGTCGAACTGACTATCGCGTTACATTATGTGTATGAAACACCGGACGACCGCCTGGTTTGGGATGTAGGCCATCAAACTTACCCGCACAAAATCCTCACCTCGCGCCGCGAGCGCATGAATAGTATCCGTCAGGGTAACGGCTTGTCGGGCTTCCCTAAACGCGAGGAAAGTGAGTACGACACCTTTGGCGTAGGCCACTCCAGCACCTCAATTAGCGCCGCCCAAGGCATGGCGATCGGCGCCAAAATGGCCGGAGTTGAGCGCAAAGTTGCGGCGATCATCGGTGATGGTGCCATGACTGCAGGCATGGCGTTCGAAGCACTGAATCACGCTGCACATACCGAAACCGACATGTTAGTGGTGCTTAACGACAACAATATGTCTATCTCACCTAATGTCGGCGGCTTCTCTACTTATCTGTCCAAAATCTGGGCGAGCAAGTTTTACAACTCCTTGCGCGAGGGCAGCAAACAGGTGCTCGGCAAGATTCCGCCCGCCTGGGAGTTTGCACGCCGCACCGAGGAGCATTTCAAGGGTTTTATGTCACCCGGCACCCTGTTTGAAGAGATGGGATTCAATTATGTCGGGCCGATCAACGGCCACGACCTGGGCGATTTAGTCCTCTGCCTGCGCAATCTGCGGGAGATCAAAGGCCCCAAGCTGCTGCATATCATCACCCAGAAGGGCAAAGGTTTTGAGCCAGCCGAACTCGATCCGGTCGGCTACCACGCACTGAATAAAATCGAACCCAAAAAAGCCGCGATTGGTGTAGTAGATGCCCCTAAAAAACCCAAATATCAGGACGTATTTGGCCAGTGGCTGTGCGATATGGCCGCGCAGGACCAAAAGCTGATCGGTATCACCCCTGCAATGTGCGAAGGTTCAGGCATGGTGGAGTTCGCACGCGATTATCCCGAACGCTTTTACGATGTCGCCATCGCCGAGCAACACGCCGTTACCCTCGCCGCCGGTATGGCCTGCGAAGGGCAAAAACCAGTAGTGGCGATTTACTCAACGTTTTTGCAGCGCGCCTATGACCAGTTGGTGCACGACGTTGCCCTGCAAAATCTCGATGTGACTTTTGCCATCGACCGCGCGGGATTGGTTGGCGAAGACGGCCCCACCCACGCGGGCAGTTTTGATATCAGCTACCTGCGCTGCATCCCCAATATGGTGATTGCCGCACCGAGCGACGAAAATGAATGCCGCCAATTGCTCTACACCGCCTACCAATACCAAGGCCCTGCGGCGGTGCGCTACCCGCGCGGCACGGGTACGGGCGTTGCGATTGAAAAAACCTTTACCGCCCTACCCATCGGCAAAGGCCTACTGAAACGAGAGGGCAAACAGGTAGCATTACTCTGTTTTGGGACCTTACTGCCCGTCGCGCAGCAAGTAGCTGACCAATTGGGTTACAGCCTGTGCGATATGCGTTTTGTGAAACCGCTGGATACCGAGCTGATTGAACAAATGGCTGCCAGCCATGAATTGCTGGTGACGCTGGAAGAGAACGCCATCGCCGGTGGCGCGGGCAGCGGTTTGAGCGAATACCTCAATAGCCGCGCATTGACTGTGCCG
Source organism: Cellvibrio fibrivorans (assembly GCF_031457055.1). Lineage (NCBI taxonomy): Bacteria > Pseudomonadati > Pseudomonadota > Gammaproteobacteria > Cellvibrionales > Cellvibrionaceae > Cellvibrio > Cellvibrio fibrivorans. Next base: position 255,212 of record NZ_JAVDVX010000006.1, read on the forward strand.
TTATTACAGCTGGGCTTTGGCGATGAATTTGTTGAGCACGCCAGCCAGAAACAACAACTGGCAAGTCAGGGGCTGGATGCAAAATCCATCGCCGAACACATCAGCCAGCGCTTGGGCAAAACCAGCGCTGACACCAAATTGGCGGCGCGCTAAATCCCGGGGAGGCACAGCCTCCCTGTTCACCAAGCCAATCCGCGAGGAGTCCTTACCTTGCCATCCACTAAAGCCGACCACTCCCAGGGACTGCTGTTATTCCGCCTGCACAACCAGCAGGTATTTGCCTTGGGCACGCTTAAAATCCAGGAACTGGTGCCCTTTCAGCCAGTCACCCCCATGGTCAACCAGCACCCGAGTATTTTGGGCGCACTCAATGTGCGCGGACAGACTATGCCTATTGTTGACTTGGCCGCCGCTGTCGGCAAAGGCGCCACCCCCAAAGACACACTGGCGAGCAGCTTTATCATCATCACCGATGTACAGCGGCAAAAAGTCGGCTTTTTGGTGCGCCAGATTGAACGCATCGCCGATACCAACTGGCGCGACATAAGTGCGCCGGACAAATTTTTAGGCAGCAGCACTTACATCACCGGCGTCACTAAAGTGGACAACCAGCTAGTACAGCTATTGGATGTCGAAGTGATTATGGCGCGCCTGTTTCCGCTCGACCCGTCCAAAGCCACCGCAACCATTACCGATATGGAGCGCGAGCAACTGCGTCCGATGAATATCCTGCTGGTAGATGATTCCCGCACCGCGCGCAAACAATTGAGCGACTCACTCGATGCCATCAATGTGCGCTATCAAGTAACTGACGATGGCCAAAAAGCGCTGGACTTAATGCGCACCTCTGCCCAACAGGGGCAGCCGATCGACCTGTTGGTCAGCGATATCGAAATGCCCGGCCTGGACGGCTACGAACTGGCCTTTGCAGTGCGCGACGACAAACAACTCGCCAACGCCTACATTATTTTGCACACCTCCCTCTCGAGCAGCATCAGCGTCAGCCAAGCCCGTCAGGTCGGCGCCGACGAAGCACTCACCAAGTTTGATGCGCGCGAGTTGATCGATGCCATGTTGCGGGGCGCCACAAAAAAGCATCGCAAATAACCATCGCCTGCCATCACCCTAATGCCGTGACCCCTGCCGCAAACCGCTCCACCAAAAAATCGATAAACAACCTTACCTTGGGCGCTAAATGGCGCTGCTGCGGGTAGACCACCCAGACACCGGTATCGGTAAAACGATAGTCGTCAAGCACCGATATCAAGCGCCCTTTGGCCAAAAACTCATCCACGTAATAATCCGGCAATTGCGCCAACCCCAGGCCTTTGAGCGCTGCATCCAGCAGTGCCGGGCCGGAATTCGCCTGCCAGTTGCCATGAACCACCAGATCTTTACGCTGCCCCTGATGACTCAGCAGCCAGTAACCGCGCGTGCCGATAAGGCAATTGTGACGCTCCAGATCCGTCAGGGTTTGCGGCGCCGAAATACGCGCGAGGTAAGCAGGTGAACCAACGATATACTCGCGTCTGTCACATAAGCGTTTGGCGATAAGCGTTGATTCACGCATTACCCCCATGCGGATACCCAGGTCAAAACCCTCTTCGATCAATTCCACTTGGCGGTTGCTGAAATACATATTCACCTTGAGCTGTGGGTAGAGCAGCTGGAAATCATTCACCAGCGGGGCGATATAGCGGTCGCCAAAGGTGGCTGCTGCAGTAATCTTAAGTAATCCAGTCGGCTGGCCCTGATGGTGCTGCAGCAGCGATTCCGCCTCGCGCAGACCATCAAACAAATGGCGGCAGCTCTCGTAATACAATTGGCCAGCGTCGGTCAGGCGAATCTGGCGGGTGGTGCGATACAACAATTGTGTCCCCAGTTGCAGCTCAAGCTGGCTCACCAACCGGCTCACATGGGAGTTAGATACCTGCAGCTCGCGCGCTGCTGCCGCAAAACTGCCAAAGCGCACCACGGCGATAAACGCCTCCACCCGCTCCCAATGCTGCATTGTTGCTCCATTGCAATAATTAAGTGATTTTTAGCTGGCTTATTGCCATTGAGTCACTAGTCTACACTTTGCCCCCAGAAAAATGACACGCCTTGTGTATTGATGCGACATCTTGGCCCCCATCACCCAACAAGACCCGGAATCAGGAATCACTATGAAATCACGCGCCGCCATTGCCCTCGCCGCCGGACAACCACTGGAATTAGTCGATATTGATGTGCAAGGCCCCCGAGCGGGTGAAGTGTTGGTGCGCATTGTGGCGACCAGCGTCTGCCATACCGATGCCTACACCTTATCTGGCGCCGATCCCGAGGGCGTATTTCCCGCCGTACTCGGCCACGAAGGTGCGGGCATAGTGGAAGAAGTGGGCGAAGGCGTGACCAGTTTGAAGGTGGGCGACCATGTGATTCCGCTCTATACCGCTGAATGCGGCAAGTGCAAATTCTGTCTCTCGGGCAAAACAAACCTGTGCGGCTCGGTGCGCGCCACCCAAGGCAAAGGCTTGATGCCCGATGGCACTACACGCTTTTCACTCGAAGGCAAACCGCTCTTTCACTATATGGGCACCTCGACTTTCTCGGAGTACACCGTATTGCCGGAAGTGTCCCTGGCCAAAGTCTCCAAAGAGGCACCGCTCGATAAAATCTGCCTGCTCGGCTGCGGTGTCACTACCGGCATAGGCGCAGTGATCAATACCGCCAAAGTGACTCCGGGTTCTACTGTCGCTGTGTTTGGACTGGGCGCTATTGGCCTCGCAGTAATTCAGGGTGCGCAGATGATGAACGCAGGGCGCATCATTGCCATCGACGTCAACACCGGCAAATTTGAGCTTGCGCGCCAATTCGGCGCGACCGATTTCGTCAATCCCAAAGACCATAGCGCACCCATCCAACAGGTGATTGTGGATATGACTGACGGCGGCGTGGATTACTCGTTTGAATGCATCGGCAACGTGAACGTGATGCGCTCGGCGCTGGAGTGCTGCCACAAAGGCTGGGGCGAATCGATCATCATCGGCGTCGCCGGTGCAGGCCAAGAAATCTCCACACGCCCCTTCCAGCTAGTGACTGGCCGCGTATGGAAAGGCTCGGCGTTTGGCGGGGTAAAAGGCCGTAGCCAACTGCCTGGTTATGTGGAGCGCTATATGAAAGGTGAGATCAAGATCGACGAATTTATCACCCACGATATGCCCTTCAACAAGATCAATGAAGCATTCGATTTGCTCCACGAGGGCAAAAGTATCCGCACCGTTTTGCACTACTAAGCCTCGTACAATTATTCAGGAAGCGAACCCAAACCATCATGACCACTACACTGACCGAAATCGCTGCCAACAAGTGTTTTGGCGGCTGGCTTAAGCGCTACAAGCACCGCTCTACCAGTCTTGATTGCGACATGATTTTTGCGGTGTATTTGCCACCGCAGGCGGAAACACAGAAAGTGCCAGTGCTCTGGTGGCTGTCAGGACTGACCTGTACTGATGAAAACTTTATGCAGAAGGCGGGGGCGCAGCGAATTGCAGCGGAATTGGGTATAGCCATTATCTGCCCGGATACCAGCCCGCGCGGACTCGACCTGCCCGGCGAGCATGATAGCTACGATTTCGGCTCAGGCGCTGGCTTCTACCTGAACGCCACCCAGGAACCCTGGAAAACCAACTACCGCATGTACGACTATGTGACCCAGGAACTTCCCGGGTTGGTGATGGCGAACTTACCACTCAACGGGCGCGAATCGATTAGCGGCCACTCCATGGGCGGCCACGGTGCGCTGGTATTAGCGCTGCGCCAGCCGGATCGCTATTCATCGGTATCGGCTTTTGCCCCCATCGCTAATCCGAGTAATTGCCCTTGGGGCGAGAAAGCTTTTAGCGGCTACTTGGGTGCTTATCGTGGCACCTGGGCGCAATACGATGCCTGCAAGCTGATTTCAACCCGCCAATCGCGGCAGGAATTGTTTGTCGACCAAGGCGAGGCCGACAACTTCAAAAACGAACAGCTCAAGCCCGAGCAACTTCAAGCAGTCTGTGCTGAAGTCGACCATCCACTGATCTACCGCAGTCATGCAGGTTACGACCACAGCTACTTTTTTATCGCAACTTTTATCGAAGACCATTTGCGCTATCATGCCAAACACCTGTTTAACCGCGCCGAATAGGTAACGCATCATCCACCTATAACCCTACCTCTACAAATCTTTTCTGCCAGGGGCTTGCCAAGCCCCTTTTTATGCACTAATTTTGTAACCGTTTACATTAATAACAATAATCACACGTTATCAACCATAAGCCCAACCTCCATAATACTAATAATTTTGATATTTAAATCAGCATCTTATCTAGAATTAACCAGAACAAACCCGAATTTTGCTCTCACGGTCAACACCTTTTATGGATGTATTATTTTCCAAAAACCTGTAACCGATTACAAAAATGTGTGTTTTATGGGCAACAATTGAAAAAATGGAGAGGATGTCAGGAAGAGGGTTTAAAAGGGGAGCGTCGCCAACTATGGCTACAGAAAACCGCCCTGAGCAAAGGGCACTATCGACAATAATCATAATGAGGATATTCCAGTGAAAACATCAACCTTGATCAAACACGTCTCCGCTATAGCAATGGCTATTGCAGCCGCCAGCAGCAGCGCGGGCATTTATGTCTCGGGTAGTACCGTGTATGAAAACAGCTCGCCGTTTGTGATGCGCGGAGTCAATGTCGCTCACGCCTGGTATGCCGATAAAACCAGCAGCTCACTAAGTGACATTTCCAAAACCGGCGCCAACACCGTGCGGGTAGTACTGGCGACAGGAAAGCTGTGGAGCAAGACTTCCGAATCACAAGTCGCCAGCATTATTAGCCAGGCCAAAGCCAATAAACTGATTGCCGTGCTGGAAGTGCACGATACCACCGGTTACGGCGAACAGACTGCCGCTACGCTCAATGAGGCGGTCGATTACTGGATCAGCATAAAAAACTCGCTGATCGGACAGGAAGATTACGTCGTCATCAATATCGGCAATGAACCTTTTGGCAACGGCCAATCTGCCAGCACCTGGACTAACGGCCACAAAAATGCCATCAGCCGCTTGCGCGCCGCCGGTTTCAAGCACGCCTTGATGGTCGATGCCGCCAACTGGGGGCAGGATTGGCAAAACATCATGCGCGACAACGCCGCCAGCGTGTTAGCCAGCGACCCGCAAAAGAACGTGATGTTCAGCGTGCACATGTATCAGGTGTACAACAACGCGAGCATCATCAATAGCTACATGTCATCGTTCAAGAGCAATGGTCTGGCCCTAGTGGTGGGTGAGTTCGCAGCGGACCACTTCGGCGAGAACGTCGATGAAGGCTCAATCATGAGCTACGCCAAACAGTATAACTACGGCTATATCGGCTGGTCATGGGCGGGTAATGGGTCGGGGTTAACATCACTGGATATAGCCCAAAACTTCAATCCCAGCACCTTAAGCTCATGGGGTAATACCCTGATCAACAGCGCGAATGGGATTAAAGCCACCTCCAAAAAAGCAACCATCTTTGGTGGAGGCAGCAGTTCTTCTGCAGCCTCAGGTGGTACCTGCAATTGGTATGGCACCAACTACCCGATTTGCGTCAATACCAGTTCCGGGTGGGGCTGGGAAAACAACAAAAGCTGCATAGCCCGCAGTACTTGCAGCTCGCAGTAATACTTTAAGTCTTCAGGAGTTGTCTCTCCCCTCTTGGGCGATGTACGAAAGTGCATCGCCTTTTTTATTGGCTGATGCGACAATATCGAGACCAATCGAATATGGAATTTTTATTGATACCAGAAAACGAACAAGGAAGAATAAAGCAAAAAACGGGGGGGAGGGATTTAATCAGGAGGAGGATAGACAGGAGGTGGAAACTCAAATCCTTTTGAGCTCACTAAACCACTCACTCATATCATGGTCATGCCAGTTCTTTATACACTTGGTTTTTTAAAAAACCCAATGCACCAAACCACAAATGTGACACACGTCCTATATTTGTCGCTGAATACATCTAAATATTACAAAGCATTACAGCATTTTTGTGATTGGCATCAAATAACACCTACAAAAAAAGCGCCTAAAAGCGCTTTTTTTGGAATAAGCCAATCTGGTACTTTTCGGTTTATTTACTGTGGGCAAAACGCTTGCGCAGCACAAACAAAACCGTAAAAGCGATAATCAGGAAAGCAGGGAAAAGTGCCAGGTTTTGCAAAGTAGCCTGACCCGCCGTCAGCTCTACCGCTTCCGCTGGAACACCATTGGCAATGGCTTCGGCTTTTGCATCATCCAGCCAACCGCCAATCACCGGGTTCCACATGCTCATGGAGAACATTCCCGCACCACCTAACAGCGACATCCCCAGTGCACCGGTTTTGGGTTGATATTCGCTGATAAACCCGATCATGGTCGGCCAGAAATAAGTCACACCCAACGCGAATACCATAGCGGCGATATAAATCAATCCGCCAGAGGCGATGCTGAGTAAGTAAATACCAATAGTAGTCACCACAGCCGACATCAACAGCACTCCAACCGGATTAAGCGCCTCAACAATCGGCCCTGCAAAAAAGCGCCCCAGCGCCATCAACCCGGTTACCAGCGCAAGCACCAACATCGGGTGTGCACCCGATGCACCGAAAATACGGTCTACCCACTGCTGGGTACCAAATTCGGATGCGGCGGTGACAGTCATGCAGAAGAACATAAAAATAAACAACGGCGAGAAGAGCGCCTTGATATTGGTTTTGGTTGATGTCTCGGAATTTGCCATAGTCGGGAAGGGCTGACCGAAAATCATCACGCCGTAAATAATCGTCGGGATAATCATGATCGCAATCTGCCATTGCCAATCCAGGCCCAATTTAGTCATCAAGCTGGATACCAAGGCACCAATCACAATCCCGCCCGGGAACCAGACGTGGAATTTATTGAGCATCGCTGTTTTACGGGTGTGATAAATATCGGCGATCAACGGGTTGCAAGCTGCTTCAACCGAGCCATTGGCGAAGCCGATAAAGAAGCTCGATAACAACAGCGTGACAAAGCCATTGGCGGTGATGGTCAACACCAAACCGAGCAAATGACAGGCAAATGCCAGATACATCAGCGTGCGCGCACCGACATGGTTGTAAATCAAACCGCCAAACATCATAGCGACCGGAAAGCCGAGAAACGCCATGCCGTTAATCCAACCCAACTGGGCATTAGTAAAATCAAAGTCTGCGCTGAGCTGGGTGAGGATGCCTGCGCGAATCGCGAAGGTCATGGCCGTCACAATCAGCGCAACACAGCAGGCTACAAACAGCCGCTGTGGATTAATCGTTGCAGAGGAGGTGGTCATAATGGTTATACCTTTTGTTATTGGGGTCTTTTGTTATTAGTCAGTGCGTTCGAGTAAAACATTACACCAGCGGCGTCCAAACACCATCGCGCTGGGATGAGGTTAGCACGGCTTGGATAAAGCGCATACCTTCCACACCGGTATCGATATTCGGTACCCAGTTTTGCAAGAAATGCGATTCACCTTGCTGACGCGCGATAAGAATGTCGGCGATATCTTTATACAAATTTGCGAAACCTTCGAGATAACCTTCCGGATGACCACCGGGTGTACGCATACCGCGCGCTGCAATCTCGCTGCCGATATCACCGCGACGGGTGATGCGTTGACGCGGTTTATTTAATTCGCCAAACCACAACTCATTGGGGTTTTCCTGCGCCCATTCGATGCCGGCTTTTTCGCCATAAATACGGATGCGCAAACCATTTTCACATCCGGGCGCAACCTGGCTACTCCACAACATACCTTTGGCACCGCCATCAAAACGCAGTAGCGCATGTACGTTGTCATCTACCAAACGGCCATCGACAAAACTGGTGAGATCCGCGCTAACAGCACTGAGTTTTTGCTGCGTAATAAAACGCGCAAGTTGAAATGCGTGAGTGCCGATATCGCCCAAACAACCGGCAAGACCCGAACGCGCCGGGTCAGTGCGCCATGAGGCTTGTTTGTTATCGTCCGCCGCCGCTTCGGTGAGCCATTCTTGTGGATACTCCACCTGCACCACGCGCACTTTGCCGAGTTTGCCCTGCTCCACTAATTCACGCGCGTACCGCACTAATGGATAAGCGCTGTAATTGTGGGTGAGCGCAAAAAAACAGCCGCTCTTTTTTACGATTTGCTCAAGCTCCAGCGCTTCTTCCAAAGTACGCGTCACCGGCTTATCACAAATCACATCAATGCCCGCTTCCAAACAGGCTTTAGCGACGGGAAAGTGCATATGATTCGGCGTCACAATCACGACAGCTTGAATGCCATCAGCGCGTGTTTTTTCTACGCGCAACATTTCTTCATACGACATGTAAGCGCGATCGGCCGCGATATGTAAATCTGCTGCCGAGGCTTTGGCATTTTCCGGATTCGCAGAGAGCGCACCGGCAACCAATTCAAAACGGTCGTCCATACGCGCGGCGATACGATGCACTGCACCGATAAACGCACCGCGACCACCACCGACCATGGCATAACGAATTCTTGGAGTTGTCATAGTGTTTTTCCTTATTTTTACAGACCGAGAATTCTACGGTTTTTGGCTTCATCAATTCCGCTTTTCGCAAAATCATCAAACGCACGCTCAGTCACTTTAATAATATGCTGCTGAATAAACGGAGCGCCTTCTGCTGCACCCACTTCCGGATGCTTCAGGCAGCATTCCCATTCCAACACTGCCCAGCCGTCGTAATTGTAAGCAGCGAATTTGGAAAAAATTTGCTTGAAATCCACTTGTCCGTCGCCGAGAGAACGGAAACGGCCAGCGCGATCAACCCAGCTTTCATAGCCGCCGTACACGCCTTGCTGCGCAGTCGGATTAAATTCCGCATCTTTCACATGGAACATTTTGATGCGCGCGTGATAGCGGTCGATAAACGCCAAGTAATCGAGTTGCTGCAACACAAAATGCGAAGGATCAAACAAAATATTTGCGCGCGGATGATTATTTACCGCCGCGAGGAAGCGCTCGAAAGTCGCACCATCATGCAGGTCTTCACCGGGGTGGATTTCGTAGCAGACATCAACGCCCGCTTTATCAAACGCATCCAGAATCGGCAGCCAGCGGTTCGCCAGTTCTTCAAAACCTTTTTCCACCAAACCGGCAGGGCGCTGTGGCCAGGGATACAAATAGGGCCAGAGCAAGGCGCCCGAGAAAGTCGCGTGCGCTTTCAAACCGAGATTTTTACTCGCCTGCGCAGCAAACAGTAATTGCTCAACCGCCCATGCTTGACGAGCTTTAGGATTGCCGCGCACAGACTCAGGCGCGAAGCCATCAAACATATCATCGTAAGCGGGATGCACCGCAACAAGTTGTCCTTGTAGATGGGTGGACAATTCCGTCGCCACCAAACCGTGTTTGGCCAGGGTCGCCTGGAATTGCGCGCAGTATTCCGGGCTTTTCGCCGCCTGCTCCAGATCAAATACGCGCTTGTCCCAAGTGGGAATTTGTACGCCTTTAAAACCCAGACTTGCCACCCAACCGGCAATGGCATCGAGGCTGTTAAACGGGGCGGTATCACCTAAAAATTGGGCCAAAAAGATGGCGGGGCCTTTGAGGGTTTTCATCGTCGTTCTCCGGGCGGTAGCAGGACGGATCAAGTCCGTATTGTTTTTAATTGTCAGACTCGCAACCCTTAAAAACCGGGCGCAAGCCTATAAATATAAGATTTATTATTTCAGGCGCAAGACTTTATTCCATGTCGCCCAAGGGCGCGATACACCAAACAGTTATTTACACTTCTTATAACCGGCACAGGTGAAAATCAATGCCGGCTGGTTGACCTCCAGTATAGATACATATAACCGCAAGGTGACTTACGGCAGAGGGAACAAGGCTGCAGGTTGGACAAAAATCTTCCACAGCGATGCGGGCAACTGATGAAAGGTTTTTTGATAGCGCGGAGCACTGGCTGTTTCGCCGGTAACATCGCGGATATAAATAGCGCGGACCTGCTCAGGATAATCCCGCGCTATATCGGCATAAATTTCCGGATCGGCTTCTCCCGAATCGCCAATCAATAAAAACTGGCGCTGCGGATATTGCTTTAACAGTGCACGAATGGCTGCGTGTTTGTGGCGCTCAGAACTGCTGCCTTTACGAAACAATTCTTCCGTTATTTTTACCTGACGCAAATGCATGCTGCCTTTGGGAAAACCCTGCTCGCGCAAAAAATTATCCAACACTGGATAAAGCTGGTGCGGGCTGCCCGACACATAATGAAATGTTATACCTTGGTGTTCACCAACAAGCGTCTGATAAAATTCACGCATACCCAGCGCCGCTTTAGATGGCCGCACAAAAGTATTTAATAATAATTCGTGCGTATCCAACACATGGCTGTCCTTGATGGTATCGTCAATATCCGAGACCACCGACAACCCTTGCGCAGGCACCAACATCACCTCACCAGAAAATACGCGCTTATCATTTTCAGACAAGCTGGCAGTGAAGGGCAACCAGCGGATAGCGTTATTCATTTCACCGATTTTTTCCGCATCGATACGAATGGTTTTGTAAGTGAACCCACGAGCATTGGTGGGCGGCAGTTTATAGGTATCCGCTGCACCAAATTTAATTTTTATTTGTTTGCGCCGTTCCGAATCGAATCTAAAAAGTTGAGTGCGCGTTTCAAAATTGATTTTTTCTGCTTCGGTTAAGCTTGCAAGATCCACATCCAGCCATAACGCCAGCGCCTCTTTAGCGCCAGGGCGCGATTCAGACTCATGCACCCATGCAGAAATGTGCGCTTCAATTTTTCCGTTAGCAGTTAGGTGCGCGCTGGTCGGGTAAAAAATAACGCGCTCATCGGATTTTAATTCGCTGGCGAAAGTGCATTGAGCCAATACCAACAATATACAAACATTAACAACAGACACGAAGATCTTTTTCATTTTTATCCTATCCTTAACTCGCAAAAAATAAAAACAGTTTGCCATCAATTAACTGTCCGATATTGATTTCAATATCACCGGAAACGAAACCTCCGCCAATGCGCCAAATGCGCGATGGGATTTCAACGTCGAGCGGCTGGTTGCGGGGCTGGGCAAGCCGCATAAAAAGCGTGCCAATTGACGTGGCTGACGCAACACTGCATGGTCTTCATTTTTTAGATTGTCGATCAGGGTTTGCTGTGCAGATGTAAGTGGCGCAGCGATTGGCAATTCAACTTGTGCGGGTGAAGTGTTGCGGCAGTGATTGCAAATGCCGCAGGCCTGCGCGCTGGCCTCGCCAAAATATTGCATTAACTGCTGGCCCAAACAAGCGGGATTATTGGCAAACTCGAGTACGCTGTGGATGCGTTTGATATCGCGCGCTTCGCGCTCGGCAAACAACTTATTCAGATGTTCGCAGAGTGCATTGAGTTTTTCCGGTGAATTGATTGACTGATTATTTTTGTAGCCTTGACGCAAATTGGCAACGGTTAATTCGATCCAACCTTTTTCGGTAATGTAATCCAATGCTTTGGTAATGCGCTCTTTGGGTTCATTTAACTGTAGGGGAATGGTGAGCATATCGAGTGATAGCCATTTTCTGCCCATGCGCCCGGCGGAAAATAATTGCTGTAAAAACGCGGCGCGGTCTGCGTCAAACTGGGACAGGATAAATTGTTTATCCTGAATGAAACTGACTTTGTATTCGGTGTAAAACGGGCTCTGGGCGCTGAAGACATGTTGCAATTCAAGATAGGTGAGTGCGGTATTTAATACCAGCGGGCGCAGGTCAAACTGGTTGGACAATTCGTAAGTGGAAATATCAAACACATCATCAAACGCAAGCAAGTGTTCGACTAGCGCGCGCAAGCTTTCGGCGGTGGGTGTATCGCCGTAGGTAAAATTTTCCAGCACGCGGATATCATCGCCCAATGCCAGCATTTCGCACAGGGATGGATTGCCATCGCGCCCGGCGCGGCCAATTTCCTGTACGTAGTTTTCAATCGATTTGGGTAAATTAAAATGGTAGACGGCGCGGATATTACTTTTATCGATACCCATGCCAAACGCGATAGTCGCGACTACAATCGGCACTTCTCCGCTCATAAACTGGTTTTGTACTTGTTCGCGCTCATCGTCTTTTAAACCGGCGTGATAGTGCGCCGCACTTAAACCTGCCACGTTAATCGCCGCCGCAACTTCTTCTGCCGTTTTTTGCAGGGTGACGTAAACAATAGTCGCGGCAGCGCGCGGGTGTTTGTGCAAACGCGCTAATAATAATTCGATGCGTGTCTCTGCAGTGCAAGGTGTTACACGCAATTGCAAATTGGGGCGCGCAAAGCTTGTCTGGATGTGATGCTGTGGCTGGATCGCAAACTGTTTGCAAATATCGGCGGCGACACTGGGGGTTGCGGTCGCAGTTAATGCAAGTACACGCGCAACGCGCAATTTTTTGGCAAGGTCGGCAAGCAGCAAATAATCGGGGCGAAAATTGTGACCCCACTCGGAAATACAATGGGCTTCATCGATGGCCAGCAAGCTGATATTGAGCTGGCTGAGCCGCTGTACAAAACGTTCGTTCTTTAATCGCTCGGGTGAGACGTACAACAATTTCAAACTACCGTTTTGCAGCGCTGTATAAATTGCTTGCGTCTCATCTTTACCGAGCGATGAATCCAAACGCGCGGCGTTAATGCCCAACGCTTGCAACGCATCAACCTGATCTTTCATCAACGCAATCAATGGCGATACCACCAGCGTCAAGCCCTCGAGCAGCAGCGCGGGCAGTTGATAGCAGAGACTTTTGCCGCCGCCAGTGGGAAAAACCGCGAGCGCTGAATGACCCTGCAGCAGCGCATGAATGACCGCCTCCTGGCCGGGGCGGAAGGAGGGTAATTTAAAGGTGTTTTGTAACAGCGTTGTCGGTAAAGTCATTTTGGTTCCTGTTGTCATAAGCATTCTTCCATGAGCGATGATGTAATTGATGATGCGGTTAAACGGGCAACTAAGTCGCGCATCATAAACGCTCTGTTTCAGTTTGTGGTTTATCGGCCGCGATTTTCGTGCGCTTTTTTCTGTGCACCAGTTCCGCAAAAATACTTCCCACTTTTGTGCGTTGCACCTGCAACAGGTTTGCGCAAACCCTATTAGTCATTGCGCACGCGAACCTATGTCACCCAATGCCCCCACAATAATGCAGAAAAAATGTTTTCTCCTTCGCGCGCGTGTTTTTTCAACTGCGCTTAAGCAATTGATTGGCAATGATTTTTAACAGGTAGTTTTGTTGTGAATTAGCCGAACACACAGATTTTCGTTCGATGTTGCCGACCGGACGACAGTTTTATCCAGCGCCCTAGAATGCCTGCACCACGTCGCCTATGCACTGCATTGCCGTTGGCGATGTGCCGTTACATTGTGCAGTTAAACCGTTCCATTAAATAAAAATAACTCTGGAGTATCCACCATGTTAAAGCGGCAGTTAGTGCGGCTGGGGGCAATCTTAGTGCCTTTGGCTGCGTGTGTATTTTCCCCAACAGCGTCGGCACAGACTCTGTTATCCCAAGGCAAACCAGTCACAGCATCAACGCAGGAAGGTGCTGCGCTAGCGGCATCTATGGCGGTTGATGGCAATACCGGCACCCGCTGGGGCAGTGTGTTTGCCGATCCACAATGGATCACCGTGGATTTGGGCGCAGTGGCGACCATCAACCGCGTGCTCTTAAATTGGGAGGCAGCTTACGGCAAGGCCTACCAGATTCAGATATCGAACAACGGCACCAGCTGGACAAATATCTACTCCACGACCAATAGCGACGGCGGTATCGATGACATCGCGCTGAGTGGCACCGGCCGTTATGTGCGCATGCACGGAACCGCGCGCGCGAACGGTTATGGCTATTCACTGTGGGAGATGCAGGTGTACGGCCAATTTGGCCAAACCGCGAGCCTGCTCTCGCGCAATGCACCGGTAACGGCATCCTCGCAAGAGGGCGGCTTTACTGCGGCGAGCGCAGTGGATGGCAATACTGGCACCCGCTGGGGCAGCAATTTTAACGACGCCGAATGGATCAGCCTCGATTTGGGTAGCAGCGCGACTATCAGCAAAATCGCGCTCAACTGGGAAGCGGCCTATGGCAAGTCCTACCAGATCCAGGTGTCAGACAACGCTACTAACTGGTCAACGATTTACTCCACCACTAGCGGCGATGGTGGTATCGATGAAATCAACCTCAGCGGCAGCGGCCGCTATGTGCGCATGAACGGTGTGGCGCGCGGCACGGGTTACGGCTATTCGCTGTGGGAGTTTGATGTATACGGCAGCCGCAGCGGTGGCACAGGTTCATCCTCGGCGCCGTCGTCAGTCGCGCCTTCAAGCTCTGTCGCACCGTCAAGCAAATCCTCATCGATTGCGACAACATCGTCCTCAGCGCCAGCGACGTCATCATCGGTACCGGCAACGTCATCTTCCGTGACACCCTCTTCACGCTCTTCGTCACTTTCGTCCTCATCAGTATCATCGACGGACCAATGTGGAAGTGTGCTCAATGCACCGAGCGGTTTGAATGCGAGCGGTGTGACGACCACGGCTTTGACCCTGTCCTGGACAGCGCCCTTTACCTCGGTTCCGCCCTGCAATGCGACTGGTTATCGCGTCTACCAAAACGGCGTGCTGGTGGCATCACCCACTGCAACCAATGCGGTAATTAGCGGCCTCACGCCCAACACGGTTTACTCGTTTACCGTTGTGGCGATCAACCGCGTCGGCGCTTCTGCGGCAAGTGCGACCTTTCCGGTATCCACCGAGAGCGACAGCAACGCTATCAACTTCGGCAGCAACGTGACGATTTTCGACCCGGCCATGCCACAGGCGCAGATGCAAGCCAAAATCAACGACATCTACGAGCGCCAGCGCGACAACCAATTCGGCACCCCGCGCGACGCGATTATGTTCAAACCGGGCACTTACAACCTAGAGATTCCGGTCGGCTTCTTTACCCATGTGATCGGCTTGGGGGCGATGCCGGATGATGTGCATATCGTCGGGCAAGTGGTCTCCTATCCCGTCCTGCCTAACAACAACTCCACGCAAAACTTCTGGCGCGGCATCGAGAACTTCTCGGTCACCCCACCCGGTGGCGGCATGCTCTGGTCGGTATCGCAAGCGGCTCCTATGCGCCGCATGCATGTGCGCAACAACAACCTGATCCTGCACTACTACGGCGGTTGGGCGAGTGGCGGCTGGTTGGCAGATTCCAAAGTGGATTACGACGTAGGCACCGGCTCGCAACAGCAGTGGGTATCACGCAACAGCCAGTGGGGCAGTTGGACCGGCAGCCTGTGGAATATGGTGTTTTTGGGGATCGCCAACAACCTGCCCGGCGGCACCTGGCCTGCCTCGGCCAATACCTTTATCGATAGCACTCCCGTGATACGCGAGAAGCCATTCCTCTACCTGAACGGCAGCAATTACGAGGTGTTTGTGCCAGCGCTGCGCACCAATAGCAAAGGCTTGTCCTGGGCGAATGGCCAATCGGCCGGCACCTCGCTGCCGATCAGCCAGTTCTACGTGGCGCGCGCGGGTGTCGATACCGCCACCACCATCAACGCCGCCTTGAACCAAGGCAAAAATCTGCTGCTCACTCCCGGTATTTACCCTCTCGCGGAATCGATCAAAATCAACCGCGCCAATACCGTTGTGCTGGGTATGGGCTATGCGACCCTGACCCCGACCAATGGTAACAGCGTAATGGAAGTGGCCGATGTCGATGGCGTAACTATCTCCCACTTGATGGTTGATGCCCATGCGCTCAATTCACCGGTTCTGATCCGCGTCGGTGAAAATGGCAGCAATGCCAGCCATGCATCCAACCCGACGGTATTGCACGATATTTTTGTGCGCGTGGGTGGCAATGGCGTTGGCCGCGCGAACGTGAGCCTGTTGGTAAACAGTAACGATGTGATTATCGACCACACCTGGCTGTGGCGCGCCGACCATGGTGATGGTGTCGCCTGGGACTTGAATACCGCCGCCAACGGCTTGGTGGTGAACGGCAATAACGTGTCTGCGTACGGTTTATTCGTCGAGCATTACCAGGAGTATCAAGTGCTCTGGAACGGCAACAACGGCAAGACCTATTTCTACCAATCCGAAATTCCTTACGATCCGCCCACACAAGATCAATGGCGCAGCGGTGCAGGTGTAAATGGTTGGGCGTCGTACAAAGTCGCCGATTCCGTGACGCAACATGACGCACGCGGGATGGGAATCTATGCGGTGTTCTTGCGCCCGAACGTGTTCCTCTCGCGGGCGATAGAAACACCAATATCACCCAATGTGAAATTCGAACACATGGTGACGGTCAACTTGACCAATGATGGCGGCATCCAACGGGTGATCAATAATACCGGCGACCCGACACCACCGGGAATTGCGGTGCAAACCCCGCGAGTGACCGGCTATCCACAATAGTTTTTCACTGCTGACACACTGTTAAACAAAAAGCCCCCGCGCGTAAAAAATTCGCGGGGGCTTTTTTTTGGAGCCAGTGTTTAGTTTTTAAGAGCTGATAGAAAAGTGCCAGTTTTGCATTCAAAAATACATTTTTACCTCGACCAACCTTGGCAGAATCACCGCAGGATGACGGATTCGCTTAATCAACAGGGATAACTTTCAATGTGAACATCCCACAGCCAACAATAATATCGAGGTCAATATGAACCAGTTTGTGAGCAATAAGTCAGGGAGTGCGCTTAAACGGCTTGCCGTTTTTTCTATCGCACTCTGCAGCAGTTTTTTTTGTTTGAATGTACAGGCCGTTAACTGCAACGGCATTGCGGAATGGAATAGCGGTAGCGTTTACAACGGCGGTGCGCAAGTTAAACAAAGCAATAAAGCCTACCAAGCCCAGTGGTGGTCGCAAGGCCATAGCCCGGCAAATTATTCCGGCCAATGGCAGGAGTGGAAATTGTTGGGCAGTTGCGATGGCACTACTGCGTCATCCACACCGGCATCGTCTGCAAAAAGTTCGAGCAAATCTTCCGTTGCTTCGAGCAAATCCAGCAGCAAATCGTCAGTCGCTTCCAGCAGATCAAGTTCTTCTGTTGCAGGTAATGATTGTGGTGCAGCCTGGTATCGCGCGAACTTAACCAACTACGAATCTTATCCCGCACCGGGTAGCGATGAGTGCGTCATTTACAACGGTTGTTTATGGTCTGGATATTTTTATGGCATCTCCGGCAAACAACCTGAGTCATGGGTAATGGCCAATAATATCGCCGCAGTGCATTTAAAAGATTGGAGCTGGCTCGGCCTTAAATCCATTAACCTGCGCCAAGGCAATAAACGTATCACTGCAAAAGTGTACGACGCTTGTGCCGATTCAGATTGCAGTGGCTGCTGCACCGCTAACCTTGCGGGCGATGGCTACCTGATTGATTTGGAAAAATACACCATGCAGCGTTTTGGTTCAGGTTCCGGCATTGTGGAATTCCAAGTGTGCAACTGATAGTGAATAGAACAATGGTTTAAATCCAATCACTCTCCCGTGAGACGATTTTTGGCCGCGCAATGCGGCCTTTTTTTTCGTTTAAGTATTAATTAGGCTGTTACTTCAATTATGTTGATAGCTGCGTTTGAATTCGCGCGGCGTGCAATGTTTGAGTTGCAAAAAGCGGCGATTGAAATTAGAGATATTATTAAAGCCGCAGCGATAACTGATTGCCGACACCGGAAAATCGGTGGTTAACAATAATGAGCAGGCTTTGCCTACACGCAATTGATTGACGAATTCCGTAAACGTTTGCTCAGTGCGCTGCTTAAAAAAACGGTGAAAGTGATTGGTGCTCATATGTGCCAATGCGGCCATCTGCTCCGCGCACAAATCGCTGGTGTAGTGTTGATGGATGTAGGCAATAACGCGATCAATTTTTTCCGTCGCCGAATCAGCAAAACTCACCGGCGCATAACCATCGCTGGAAATCATACGTGCGCTGGAATCGTCCAGCATCAATTGCAAAATCTCCAACAACCACAATAGCCGCTGCATGGGTGTAGCATCCGCCATTGCTTCAAAACGTGTGCGACACTGCTGTGCGGTAGCAAGGCTAAATTCCACTCCGCGCTTACTTTTCGCCAGCAAATCGCCGAGTGGTTTTAATTCCGGCATTTGCACCACTGCATCAATCCAACTTGTAGGCAGCTGCGCCACGTAAGTTAAATGCTGGCCCGGCGCAATTAATTCTTTAGAGTGCCAGGTGTGCGGTAGTTTGGGGCCGAGCAGGACCAAATCCAGATCGCTGTAATTGGCAATGTTATCGCCAATATAACGCTGGCCACAGCTGTTGAGCGTCAGGCAAATTTCATATTCGGGATGGTAGTGCCAGTTGAAGGGAATTTCATCGAGAGCATAGAGCCAATAACGCCAGGAGGAGTTTTCGGTGGGCAAGACTTTTTCGTACATGGGCTTCATGGCTGGCTCCACAAAATTTCAGACAGCAACAATCCCACGCGGCCTGCATGTGGATTATTGAATGAACCAATCTGAGTTTCGCTAGAGTTGCCAGGTTTATAGTTTGATATGACTTAGCTTATTGGCATGATTATCAGAACAGAAATCATCCAACATGGCAAGGAGCTACTTGTTGGAGCAAAAAAATCCCCGCCGGGGCGGGGATTGGTTTAACACTTGCCCGACAAATCCTTAACGCAGACGCTTTACCAATTCAACGCGGCGGTTCTTTTGTTTACCCGCATCGCTGGTGTTATTGCCCGCCGGTGCGTAAGGGCCAACACCCTGCGCCTGCAAACGGTTAGCCGTTACTTGGTAATCTTTTACCAGCGCAGCTACCACCGAATCCGCGCGCTGTTTGGACAAGCTTACATTCGCCGCACCATCGCCGGTGTCATCGGTATGCCCCACCACATAGAGCAGCAAATCCGGATTGCGTTTTAGCAATTCCGCAATCGCATCGAGCGTAGGTTTTGATTCGGCTTTAATCTCCGCTTTGCCGGTATCAAAATAAATACCGTAAATCAGCGCTTTACCATCCGCATCAATTTGCTGCTTCAAACCATCGGCATTCACATTTACCAAACCTGCTTGAACCGATTTTTCTTGCAAGATCACTTGCTGTACACCGACTTGCGATTCATAACCACCGATAAATAGTGCGACATAGACATTACCAGTGGGCAAGGATTTTTTGCCCAGCAAGTAATAGGGTTTGCGATACCAGTTATACACATCGCCCGACAACGCCAGCTGATCACCCAAATTGTCGGCTTGTGACTCAGTGCCACACTGCGCTAACTCACACTGGGAAATAAAATTAAATCCCGCATTGGTTAATGCAGCCTTGTAGTTTTCATACACTTTTAAGGTTGAAACATTTTCAATCGTGTAAGTGTGCTTGGTTAAATCACCGGTTAATTGCAGCGGCGTTTTTTCTGTGGCGTTAATCGCAAAGGGAATCTTTACCGTTTCGGTATCGATTTTTTTATGGTTGTAAATTTTTGCTCCCGGGTAGCGCGGCAGCATGGGGTTGTCTTCTGCTTTGTCGTCTGCAGACAGCGGTGCTACTGGCTCTGCAGTTGATCCCGCATAGGCAGCATCGACTTTTATCAAACCGGCTTCGAGCGGTTCGGCTTCAAGAATAACTTGTTGCACGCTGACACTATCCTCGTAGGAACCAAAAAACCAGGACACAACAATTTTGCCCTTGGGCGATTCCTTCTCGCCTATCCAGTAATAGGGTTTGCGATAGTGATTGTAAACATCGCCCCGCACCGCAATCGCTGTACCTAATGCCGCTGCCTGAGCTTCATCGCCACAGGCCTCAAGCGCGCACGAAAACAGGTGTTTAAAGCCAGCCTGTTTTGCAGCAGCGATGTAATTCTCAGACACCTTGAGTGACGATACATTTTCAATTTCATAATTGTGCAGATACAAATCGCCCACTGCATCTAATCGGGTGAAGGTGTAGGGCTCTTTGCTGGCATCTACAATAGAAACCGGGAAGGCGTATTTTTCATAGTCATACATTTTTGCCTGTTCAAGATCCGCCCCCGGATAAGCAGCAAACAGCGGATGATCCTGATCATAACTCGCGTAAAGCGACGGGCTTATCAGTGTGGCAGCGAAGGCCAACAAAGGTAGGGGGCGAAGGGACATAACAACTCCTTGGTTAATATGACATTGCGATAATAATGGGCATGCATTGTGACAGCGAGTAGGCAAGACTACTGTCAAAAACTGAATAGTCGATGAATAGTAATCACAAAACCAGTATCAGTGTAATATGCTTTGAACACCGTCACTGTGTAGACAAAATTCATGTCCGCCAAGTTGCTTCCCAATGTCAGCGACGCCCTCTTTAAAAGCCTTGGGCATTTAGGCTTCCAGCGCTTCGCACCACCGCTGCAACTGCGGCCGTGGGTGCAGTGTTATTGGATTGCACGGCAAGATCGACTGCCCGAGGCTAGCGTCAGTGAAACGGTATATCCCGATGGCGGCACTACGCTGGTATTTAATTTCGCCAACGATTATCCCGACATCACCTTCTTTGCCACCCAAACCGTTGGCAAAATGATTTTTCAGGGATCGGTGAATCGCATGGGCATACGCTTTCATCCCGGTGGGGCATTCCAATTACTCGGGTTGGGCATGCCTGATGTAATTGGGACTGAGCTTTCTGCAGATGATTTATCCATGCACTCGCTCTTGCAATTGCGCGATCAACTCGCTGAATTGTCCCATGTCAGCCAGCGTTTAACATTGATTGATCAGTGGCTACTTGATCGCGTTAAAAAAAATAACGCCAATATCGGATTCATTCAGCAGCTATTGCCGCAATTGATTCTTACACCACAACCGCTTGAACAATTGAGCGAACACTTGCCGATCAGCCGTCGGCAATTGGAGCGCAAATTCCAACTGGAAGTCGGCTTCAGCCCCAACCAGCTCAAACAATTACACCGCGTTAAAATCGCCCGCACGTTGATTAGCCAGCGGCCGGAGCAATCGCTGACCGATATAGGCCAAGACGCGGGGTTTTACGATCAGGCGCACTTCATCCGCCACTTCCACAAAATCACTGGCCAGACGCCGGGTGAATATCGCCAGCGCAAGATGTCGCAAATATACAATTCAACTAAACCCTGATTTGTCACCATGAAGCCTCCAACAAACAGTCCCGTCAGGAGCGCATCATGCAACAACGTATTAACCAACCAGACGTTTACAAACTCCAACCCGCACTGCTCAAATCGTTAATCGGTTTAGGGGATGCCGCTGCCAGCGAATTGGAACACTCATTAATTCATTTAGTGAAATTACGCGCATCGCAAATTAACGGCTGCGCATTTTGTCAACATATGCATGCGAACGAAGCGCGTAAAGATGGCGAACAGCAACACCGTTTGGATGTGTTGCCTGCATGGCGTGAAGTGACTATTTTTTCTGCGCGTGAACGAGCTGCATTAGCGTGGACAGAAGCCTTAACCCACCTTGCCGGCCAACCTGTAAGCGATGCCTGCTTTACTGAAGTGGCAGCACACTTTAGCGAAAAAGAAATCGTCAACTTGAGTGCAGCTATAGCGACTATTAATGCATGGAACCGCATCGCGGTTGGTTTTAATTTTGCTCCCCATTTTTAAATGGCCACACTCTACAATCACAGGAGAGAGATAATGCAAGCACGCAATTTTTTACTGGTTTTATTATTGTTATTGTCACCTTGGCTGAGCGCCACACCGCTGCAATTTGAAGCAGAATATCAAACCTTTGAAAAGCAGCCAGTGTCACTGCAAGCCTTGATTGGCAAAAAACCGGTCTACCTGAAATTCTGGGCAACATGGTGTTTGGATTGCCGCAGCGAGCTACCGAGCCTTGAACAAACTTATCAGAAATACAGTGATAAAATTGCCATCTTTGCGGTGAATTTAAATATCAATGAAACCGATGAAGCGATTCGTTCGCTGCAACAAAAACACAAACTGACTATCCCGATATTAATGGATAACAACGGAACAATCGCCGGCAACTTTGAATTTAAAGGCACGTCCTTTCACGTACTGATCAATGCGCAGGGTGATGTGATTTACACCACTTATAAAGACGATGCACAACTCGCGGAAAAATTAGTACAACTCGCCAGCAATGCACCAACCGTAGCAACTGCATCCACACCCACTAACACAGCGCCCATCACTGCCTTACCCAAAGGCATCGCAGTGGTGTACTTCACTGCAACCTGGTGCGATTGGTATATGAAAGATATTCACCCGGAGATGTCCAGCAACTGCGCCAACTCATTGCAACTGGTAGATAAACTCTACCGCAGTAATCCCAAGTTGCCATTAACAGCTTATGTCACCCACCTGTGGACGGAGCAAACCGATCTGGCCGACTACATTAAGAAATTCAATATTCCCTATGCCGTTACTACGGACGATAACAACCAGCAATTTCGACACTTGAAAGCCAATGAATATCCAACGTTTATTGTATTTAACAACGGCAAAGAAATCGGGCGATTTACGCAATTTGATAATGCAGGAAAGGTACAAAAAGAAGTGGAAGTATTATTGAAAGGAAAATAGTTAATCGCACCATTTATTGCAGAAATACAAAGGACGCAACAATCAGAAAAACAACCTCTGATGTTGCGCCCTTTTTACATCACCACAAATCAAAAAATTAGCATTGCACCACTTTGGTTTTTGCAACCAGATCATGGATACAGCGTTTTTCGGCGCTGAATATAAACAGCACGTTGATCAAACTAAAGAGCTGACCAACCATCGGAATTTGGCCTGGCAACAAATAGACGGCATAGCGAATCAACAATTGAGGTTGGAATTGCGGCACATTGCCATTGAGGTCAACGATTTTTATTTCCAATACTTTCTTTCCAATGGTTTGGCCATTGCTCACCAGGAATCGATAATTGATCGCAAAGAAAACAATAAAACTGACGATCCCCATACTAAACATATACACAAAACCAGGTTCGCGCCCTTCCATAATGCCGTCAAAACCACCGGTAAAATACATCGCCGGGATAACGACAAACATCATGATGATGGAATCGATAATCGAAGCGCCCAAGCGCGCCCAACGGGATGCCAGTGGTTTTTCACTGTCATCGACTTGATTGACAAGCTGGGATTGCGGGGTGCTGTAAACGTTATTGTCACTCATAAAAAGCTCCTGCTTCTGTTTTATTCGGAGGGATCAACCTGCATGTTTTTTGTAACGCTTGGGAACTATAGCTAGAAATTGGGAATATGAGAAGGCATATAAACCATCATAACCGCCACCATAGACTAAAGCGGATAGGTCAAAAACGAGAAGTGTATTTGGTTGACCAGAAAGTGAATCGCAATCGGGTAGAGGATGTTTTTGCTCAGTGTGTAACTCAATCCGTATAAAAATCCCACTAGCGCATACACCCAAATAGCCGCACCACTAATGCCTGCATGAATCGCCACAAAAATCCCCGTCACCAGCAGGAGCGGAATAATGTCTTGCAGCGCGCGATTGGCTGTAAAACTTGCGATGGCATTGCGCAGATTCTGCTGAAATAAAAACCGCATAAACACTTCTTCAGCTATGCAGGTTATTAACAAACTCACCACCGCAAACTGCAGGATTTGTTCGACCGGTTTAGGTTGCCACTGCAAGCCCAACACCGAAATCGCCACACCGATTATAAATAGCGGCGCAAGAAGCATAAATACAAGTGACAGTCTTGCGCTCACAACAAATTCATTCGCGCGCAACCTTGGCCACAGTAAATATAACAACAGAAAACCGGCAATACCTTTAGCAAAATCAACTGACAATTGATAGCGCGCAGCTTCTCCAGCATCGTCCGCCAAACTAAACAACAGCGGATAAGCAAATCCCTCCGGCTCATAACTCGCCACCCAAAATGCCAAAGGCACCAGTAATAAAAACAAACCGACTTTAATCCAGCGATTTAATTCTTCTTTACGGAAAAACCACGCAAGGCAGGCAACCCCCAAGAGACCAATCGCATTAGCCAAAGGCAACCAACCCACAATGACCAACACAGCAACCAAAGCTGTCAGCACCAAACCCCATATCAATTCTTTTTTATTCACGATAATTTTTCTTCAAAGTTCTGTAGATTGGGTCGGGCCGCGCAGGTCGGGCCGCGTAGGCTGAGCGCAGCGATGCCCAACGCATTAAGGTAAAAGTATCGCCGCTGGATCAAGATAGAACGCCTTCTTCCACCCCTGCAATGTACCATCAATTTTCCAGAGGTAAGGCACCAGCGTCACAACAGAATAATGCAAATGCGGCGGCTTTCCTTTGGCATTACCGGTATCGCCCAAGCTCGCAATCGTTTTACCGCTCCATACAGGCTCACCGATAAACACTGAATCTACATTTAAATGCGCGTAATAATGCACTCGCCATTTAGGCCCCAAGACTGCAACCACTTTGCCACCGCGCGGCAACTCGCCCGCAAAAATCACCAGCCCATAAGTGGTCGATAAAATCGGCGTCTCCATCTTGCCAAAAATATCAATTCCTTTATGCACACCTGATTTCCCCCAAGGCTCAAACCAAAAGGATTTTGCATTCCAATCTTTTGCAGTGGCATTTTGTACGGGGATTTTGGGGATTTCAGGCAAGAATAAAACGATTACAAAAATAACGAAGAATATTTTCAGCACTTTGCGTTTTTTGGTCATGACACTTAATGCGCAACTGATTTGGAAAACACATTCATAATTAATACGCCGATCAAAATAAAAGCCATTCCCAGCGACGCGGGAAAATCAAGTTTTTGCTTGAACACCAGCAACCCAATAACACTGACACCAATAATCCCGACTCCAGACCAAACAGCATAGGCAATGCCAACAGGAATAGTTTTTAAGGTAAGCGACAAAAAATAAAATGCCAAACCATAACCAATTAGCACGATCATTGAAGGTGTCGTTTTGGAGAACCCTTCACTCGCTTTCAAGGCCGAAGTTGCAATCACCTCAGATAAAATTGCTACACCTAAAAACAGCCAACTCTTCATCGTTATCACCTCGCGTTTATTAATCTTAAAAGATTGTCGCACCTGAAACAGAGAAGAAACAGTCTTGTGATATTTATAAAAGCCTGCGCAATAAAAAAGCCGATTCTCTCGAATCGGCTTTTAATTTCAACTATCTACTTACTCACCAAAAAACTTCTTAACCCCATCAAACCAACTCGACTGTTTCGGCGAGTATTTACCGCCTTTCATGGTAGTTTGGAATTCCTTAAGCAAGTCTTTTTGTTTGCTGGTGAGGTTGACCGGTGTTTCGACTACAACGCGGCAAAGCAAATCGCCCACTCCGCCGCCGCGTACCGGCGTTACACCTTTGCCGCGCAATTTAAAGAGTTTGCCGGTTTGGGTTTCGGCCGGAACTTTTAATTTTACGCGGCCATCAAGTGTGGGGACTTCCAACTCACCGCCGAGCGCAGCATCGACAAAATCGATGGGAACTTCGCAATATAAATCGGCGCCGTCGCGTTTGAAAATATTGTGTTCGCGCACGTGCACCTGCACGTACAAATCGCCGCTTGGCCCACCGTCTGCGCCCGCCTCACCTTCGCCGGATAAGCGAATGCGGTCACCAGTGTCCACACCTGCTGGCACTTTAACGGAAAGGGTTTTGGTTTCTTCAGTGCGGCCCTGTCCATGACAGGATTTGCATGGATCAGAAATAATAGTGCCGCGCCCGCGACAGGTAGGGCAGGTTTGTTGCACCGAGAAAAAGCCCTGTTGCATACGCACTTGACCGTGCCCGCCACAGGTTGTACAGGTAACGGGTTTGCTACCGGGTTTTGCACCTGAGCCGTCGCACGTTTTACAGCTGACGAGTGTGGGAACTTTTATTTGGACGCTGGTGCCTTTAACGGCTTCTTCCAAACTCAGTTCAAGGTTGTAGCGCAGATCGGAACCGCGCGCGGGGCCGCCGCGTCCACCGCGACCGCCGCCGCCACCAAAAATATCGCCGAACACATCGCCAAAAATATCGCTGAAATTATTAAAGCCAGCGCCGCCGCCCATGCCCGCCTGACCATCAACGCCCGCGTGACCATGACGGTCATAAGCAGCGCGTTTGTTGTCATCGGAAAGTACTTCGTAGGCTTCGTTTGCTTCTTTGAATTTTTCTTCCGCAGAGGGATCGTCCGGGTTTCTATCCGGATGGAATTTCATCGCCACGCGGCGGTAAGCTTTTTTCAATTCTGCTGCGTCTACATCTTTTTTGACGCCGAGGACTTCGTAGTAATCGCGTTTTGCCATGGTTACACCGGTATTAGAAATGTGTTTTACATTTCAGTTAATAATTCATTTGCTTCTTACATGACAAATGCGGGCAAGCCCGCATTTGTTTTTTTATCCCGTTAATTCATTGATGGGTATCGCTTACGCTATACCCATACTTGAATTATTTATCTTCTTTCACTTCTTCAAATTCAGCATCCACTACGCCGTCATCTGCTGCTTTGCTGTTGCCACCGGCTTGCTGTGCACCAGCGCCAGCATTTGCACCTGCCGCTTGTTGCTCAGCATAAAGTTTTTGCGCAAGTGAGCCTGAAGCTTCAGTCAGCTTGGTTGTTGCTGCTTCGATCTTAGCAAGATCTTCTGACTTGGCTGCATCGCGACCTTCAGTCAACGCCGCTTCAATCGCCGATTTTTCATCTGCAGTCGCTTTATCGCCCGCTTCTTTCAGGGTTTTTTCCGTTGCATGGATCAAACCTTCGAGAGTGTTGCGCGCGGTAACGACTTCAGCAAATTTACGGTCAGCATCAGCGTTGGCTTCTGCGTCTTTGATCATTTTCTGGATTTCATCGTCACTCAAACCGGAAGAAGCTTTGATCACGATGGATTGCTCTTTACCAGTGGCTTTGTCTTTCGCGCTTACGTTCAAAATACCGTTGGCATCGATATCAAAAGTCACTTCAATTTGTGGCATGCCGCGTTGCGCCGGTGGAATATCGCTCAGGTCAAAACGACCGAGTGATTTATTTTGCGACGCTTGTTTGCGCTCACCTTGCACTACGTGAATAGTCACAGCAGTTTGGTTGTCATCCGCGGTCGAGAAAATTTGCGACTTCTTGGTAGGAATCGTGGTGTTTTTATCGATCAACGGAGTCGCAACACCGCCCATGGTTTCAATACCGAGAGTCAGCGGAGTAACGTCCAACAACAATACGTTGGTAGTATCACCTGACAATACTGAACCTTGGATTGCAGCGCCGATTGCTACTGCTTCATCCGGGTTTACATCTTTACGCGCTTCTTTACCGAAAAAATCTGCAACGGCTTTTTGCACCAGTGGCATACGGGTCTGGCCGCCCACCAAAATCACGTCGTCGATTTCGCTCAAGGATTTACCGGAATCTTTGATCGCAGTTTTTACAGGCTCCATGGAGCGAGTAACCAAATCTTCTACCAGCGACTCTAATTTTGCACGAGTCAGTTTTACTACCAAGTGTTTCGGACCTGATGCATCAGCAGTGATGTAGGGCAGATTCACTTCGGTTTGCTGGCTGGATGACAATTCGATCTTGGCTTTTTCTGCCGCTTCTTTTAAGCGTTGCAGTGCCAGTGGATCGTTGTGCAAATCGATACCGGTATCTTTCTTGAAGGTTTCCGCGAGGAATTCGATCAAGCGCATATCAAAGTCTTCACCACCGAGGAAAGTATCACCGTTGGTTGAAAGTACTTCGAACTGGTGTTCGCCATCTACGTCTGCAATTTCGATAATCGAAATATCGAAAGTACCGCCACCCAGATCGTATACTGCGACGGTACGGTCGCCCACACCTTTATCCAAACCGTATGCGAGCGCAGCGGCGGTGGGTTCGTTGATGATACGTTTTACATCCAGACCTGCGATGCGGCCGGCATCTTTGGTGGCTTGACGTTGTGAATCGTTGAAGTAAGCCGGAACGGTAATTACCGCTTCAGTTACAGTCTCGCCGAGGTAATCTTCAGCGGTCTTTTTCATTTTCTTCAAAACTTCAGCAGAAATTTGCGGCGGTGCTTTTTTATCGCCTTTCACTTCTACCCATGCATCGCCGTTATCGGCAGCAACAATTTTGTACGGCACCATGGAGATGTCTTTTTGCACAACATCGTCTTTGAATTTACGGCCGATCAAACGCTTTACCGCGTACAAGGTATTGTGCGGGTTTGTGACTGATTGACGCTTGGCAGATTGTCCCACCAGAATTTCATCGTCGTTGGTGAATGCAATAATTGACGGCGTAGTGCGATCGCCTTCGGCGTTTTCAATCACTTTTGGTTTGCCGCCTTCAAGTACAGATACACAAGAGTTGGTGGTACCCAAGTCGATGCCGATAATTTTGCCCATGGTGTTGCTCCTAAAAATTGCTATGTGGTGCTAAGTGCAATTACACAAATAAAGTGCACTGAATTGTTGGTTTCTTGCCGCTATCGGCAGTTATTTTCTATATTGGCGCGAGTGAAATTAATTCAAGTCCAGCGCACCAAAAATCCTCATATTGTTTGTGGTTTCCTGTGCGCCCTTTTATTGCCAATCAGGGTGCTTTGGACACCACTACCATCGCCGGGCGAATCAGGCGACCGTGCAAGGTGTAACCCTTTTGGAAGCAGGTAAGTACGGTATTGGGTTCTACATCCGGATTGGGGACAGCAGAAACCGCTTGGTGCAAATTCGGGTCAAACGGCTCACCTTCCGGACTGACTGCAATGACTTGATGGCGAGCAAGGGCGTCGACAAACGATTTGTGGGTAAGCTGAATACCTTCAATCACTGCGGCAAAAGCTTCATTACCACTATCGATAGCGGCGAGCGAGCGCTCCAGGTTATCGACAACTGGCAACAAGTCGTTGACCATTTTTTCCAAGCCAAACTTGTGTGCCTTCTCAACATCTTGCTCAGCGCGGCGGCGGGCGTTTTGTGCCTCGGCTTGCGAGCGCAGGGATTGCTCTTTGGCAGACTCGTAGGCTGTTGCCAAGGTTGCCAGTTGCGCCTGCAGGGTTTCCAGACTGGGCTCGTTGGCAGCTTGTGTCTGCTCGGCAGCATCTTCAGTCGGATTGAGCGGCTCGGCGGTGTTTTGGATATCGCTATAGTCTTGGGTTGACACTTGGGTACTCCATCGCAGGTTGGGCGGATGCAGGTAAAACACTGATCCGCTTGAATTACTGTGGACGCTATATGGGGCTGGCGCGGGGGGATTCAAGTTTTTGTCGCCAAAGTTTTTCCCGGCCTAGCCGTAACACTAAATAAGCGCGACCAATTTGCTGGCAGCGATAGATTACTACCTATACTCAAAACAAGATTTTTTATACCGACCCCGGCGGTCACAACCCACCGAAAACCATCTTAAAAAGGCGCACAACTCAGGTGCGCAACTGTTGATTAATGCGCCAAAAGAGTGAATCCGAACCTTAATAACCATTTGGGCCGGAAAGTCGAACTTATACGTTTAAATACTATTTGACAACGTTGTCCCTTGCGCCTAAGGTCAAACAACACCTGTTTATAACTTAGCCACTCCCAGGGGGCACAATGTCACTGCGCGTCAAAATCTGGATCGTCTCTGCTCAAATTCTAATCGGCCTACTGGGAATTATGCTGATCGGCCTGTACACCGTGCGCTACACGAGCAACCAGGACAATGCTGCGCGGGTAGAGCAGTTGCTCAATAGCACTTACGCCACGGTCATTCAGATGGAGCAGATGGCCGCACGCGGCGAGCTGGATGATGAGACCGCCAAAAAAATCGCCACCACGCTGTTGCGCAACAACATCTATCACAAGTCTGAATACGTTTACGTCGCCGATGAGAAGCTGAACTTTGTTGCCGCACCGCTCGATCCACAAATCCACGGCACCAGCTTCCACGAATTTAAAGATGGCAAGGGCAACAGTGTGGGCGAGATTCTGCAAAAGGCAGTTGATAAGGCCAATGGCCAACTCGCGCGCTACAAGTGGACCAAAAAACTGGATGACGGAACCATTGAAGACAAACTCTCTATCGCCAAACTTTCACCACGCTGGAACTGGGTAGTAGGCACAGGAATAGGCTTTAACGAGGTAAATGCCCGTTTTTGGGAAACCGCCAAATGGCAACTAACGGTCTGTTTGCTGGTGATGCTATTTATAGTGGTGCCGGTGGTATTGTTTGCGCGCAAACTGGATCGCGGCCTGGGCGCTGAATTGAAAGAGGTGCTGACGCTGGTGCGCGCAGTAGCGGGCGGCGACCTGACCGAGCGCGATGTACGCCAGGC
The DNA here is from genome assembly GCF_031457055.1 of Cellvibrio fibrivorans. Taxonomy (NCBI): domain Bacteria; kingdom Pseudomonadati; phylum Pseudomonadota; class Gammaproteobacteria; order Cellvibrionales; family Cellvibrionaceae; genus Cellvibrio; species Cellvibrio fibrivorans. Next base: position 285,514 of record NZ_JAVDVX010000006.1, read on the forward strand.
GCCGGAAGACAGTATTTACGGGTCGGTGGTGCGTATGCGCCATGCGCTGCGTGAGGTGATCGGCGGCATATCGCAAATGGTGGCGCGCCTGCACTCGATCAGCGATGACATAGTCCACAAGGCCGAAACCAGTACTGCCATGGCAGAAGACCAGAGCATCAATACCATCAAGATTGCCTCCTCGGCCGAAGAATTTAATATGCAGACCAAGGACGCAATGCAGCAGGCCAAAGTCGCTACCAACCAGACTGACCACGCCTCCAAAACTGCTACCCAAGGGCAAAAATTGATCTCCAGTGCGGTGAAAAGCTTTGTGGAAATCGACAACAGCGTGATCCAGACCCAGGGCAGCATTGATGATTTGGCTAACCGGATTAACAGTATCTCGGCGGTAATTTCAGTCATCAGCGAAGTAGCCAACCAAACCAACCTGCTCGCACTCAATGCCGCGATTGAAGCAGCGCGCGCAGGTGAACAGGGGCGCGGATTTGCGGTAGTGGCCGACGAGGTGCGCCAACTCGCCCAGCGTACAACGCAAGCGACCAGTGAAATCAGCGAAACTATTACCGCCGTGCAGAACTCCAGCCGCGTCGCCAAACAAAATATGGATGACATGGTGGTACAACTGAAAGAAGGTATTGGTCAAACCCGCCAAGGCGGTGAAATTGTGGAGAGCGTGCGCCACGAGACCGATGAAGTCGCCAAGATGGTGGCGCATATCGGCAGTTCGCTGATCGAACATGTGCAGGCGAGCAGTTTGATTTTGGAGTATGTCAGCCAGGTTGAGCAATCGTCGCTGGGCACTAAAGATGCAGCGCGCGGCACACTGATGGCATCACAGCAAATTCGTGATGCCTCCGATGAACTCAGCCGCCAACTGGAAGGTTTCCGCCTGTAATTGAACCAGCTTCGACTTGCCACTCAGACCGCAGATACTGTATAAATAGCCAGACATTTATTCTTATTAAGTGTCCGGCTATTTTATTGCGGCAACACCTGCGAGGCGCCCATGCTGACTCATCTGAACATCCAAAATTTCACTCTGGTTGACCAGCTCGATCTGGATATCAAACCCGGTATGACGGTGATTACGGGTGAGACGGGGGCGGGTAAATCGATTGTGCTAGATGCCTTGGCACTCACGCTGGGCGACCGCGCCGAAGCAGACCGGGTGCGCACTGGCGCCAGCCGCGCCGACATCACCGCCACCTTCGATACCAGTGCCATTCCCAGCGCCCAGGAATGGCTACTCAATATGGATTTGCAACAGCCCGATAACCCGCAGGAATGCCTGCTGCGCCGCCTGATCAACAACGAGGGCAAATCCAAATCTTATATCAATGGCCAACCGGTCACCTTGCAGCAATTGCGAATTCTGGGCGAGATGCTGATTGATATCCACAGCCAGCACGAGCACCAATCACTGCTGATCAAAGATACCCATCGCCGCCTGATCGACGAATTTGCCGGTCAGACCGACCTCGCCAAACAAGTCCGCCTCGCCTTCCGCGAATGGCAGAGCCGGCTCGAACACTTTATCCACCTGCGCGATAACGCTGCCGATGTGAGTGCGCGCTTCCAACTGCTCAGCTATCAATTTAACGAACTGGAACAGTTGGGCTTGCAACCGGGTGAGCAGGCCAAATTGGAGGCCGAGCAGCGCAGCCTCGCCAACGCTGAAGAGATACTGCACGGCAGCCAGCAGTTGGCGGCGTTTTGCGGCGATGACGAGCAGGGTTTGAGTGTAAACCTGCATCGCGCGCTGCATATTTTGCGCAACCTGCCTGAGAAATCGGCGGCATTGCAAACGGCGGAGGAGCTGCTGACCAGTGCACAGATCCAGGTCGAAGAAGCGCAGCATGAAATTGATCGCCATATAGATAGTTTTAACCTCGACCCGGCGCGCCTCGCTGTGGTTGAGGATCGCCTGTCAGCGATTTATGACCTGGCGCGCAAACACCGTATCCAGCCGGAAGAGCTGCCAGCGTTTATTGAGAAACTCAGTGCAGAGCTGGAGCAGTTGCAGGGTGGAGATGGCAAACTCGACCAACTCGCGCAGCAGGTTGCGCAGGCTGAAAAAGCCTATCGTCAATTGGCTGAACAACTATCAGCCAAACGCAGTAAAGCGGGCACCAGCCTCGCCAAGCAAGTCAATGAACAACTCAAATTATTGGCGATGACCAATGCCAACCTTAGTGTCAGCCTGCTCCCGCTTACCGATAAACCCGGCCCCAATGGTTTGGAAGACGTGGAGTTTTTAATCAGCACCAACCCCGGCCAAGCGCCGCGACCACTGGCTAAAATCGCCTCGGGTGGCGAATTATCGCGAATTAGCTTGGCCATTCAGGTGATTACCGCCAAAACTTCGGCCACCCCGACGCTGGTGTTTGATGAGGTAGATGTCGGTATTGGCGGCGCTACGGGTGATGTGGTTGGTCAGCTATTGCGGCAATTGGGAGCGCGCGGGCAAGTTATCTGCGTAACGCATTTAGCGCAGGTAGCGAGCAAAGGCCATCAGCATCTGAAGGTAGTGAAGACATCCAGCAAAAAGAGTGCGGAATCTACTCTGGTGGAACTGGCAGGGGAAAGCAAAGTAGAAGAGATTGCGCGCATGTTGGGAGGTTTGAAAATTACCGATCAATCCCTGGCGCACGCACGTGAAATGCTGGCGCTGTAGCAAAAATGCCGGGCGAGCAACCGTTGAAAATAAAAAGGGCGCGATAAATCGCGCCCTCAAGCGGGTAAAACAAATCAACGTTTTCTTTCATAAAGCACTAACGTTTACCGCATCTAGCACTAACTTTGTTACATGGAACAGGGTTACTTGGAAACAACTCACCAAAAACATCGCTACCTAAACACTTGCCTTTCTCGCACTAACGTTTCTTTCTCACATACAACACTAAACTGTGATCGGTCAGTTCGAAACCATACTCCGCTACGATACGTTTTTGCAAGGCTTCAATTTCATCATTATGGAACTCAATGATGGTGCCGGAATCTATATCGACCATGTGATCATGATGTTCGCCGCGCGCTACTTCAAACACTGAATGGCCGCCATCAAAATTGTGTCTCACTACCAAACCGGCGGTCTCAAATTGGGTCAACACCCGATAGACAGTCGCCAAGCCTACATCATCACCTTGTTCCATCAGCGCTTTGTACACATCTTCCGCGCTCATGTGATGCTTTTCAGAGGATTCGAGCATTTGCAAAATTTTCACACGTGGCAAGGTCACTTTAAGACCCGCTTTGCGCAGTTCGTGGTTACCGTCTGCCATTATTTCCCCCAAACCCTTCTCAGTGTTCCTGTGGTTCGGGTATTATCCGCGTTCATTTTCGTTAGTGGAAGCCCTTGTATGAAATTAGCCAGCCGTGTTTTTCTGGCCGTGGTCTTAGTCTCCAGCCTCACCGCTTGCTCCAGCTTCCGCTTTCCCGGTGTTTATAAAGTCGGTATTCAACAGGGTCACATCATCACGCAAGAGATGGTAGAGCAACTAAAGCTGGGCATGTCCAAACGGCAGGTACGCTTTGTACTCGGCAACACCTTACTGCCCGATACATTTAATGATGACCGTTGGGATTACCCTTACAGTGTACGTCGTGGGTCACAGGGTGAGATCACTCAATACCTTTACACTGTCTATTTTGAAAACGACAAGTTGGTAAAAACAGAGGGCGATTACTTGCCGGGTAAAGCTCCACTTACAGGAGAGAAATCGGAGAAATATCTGGATGATATGAACCGCGATGTACCTGTGCCTACTGAAGACAGCACACCACCGGAAGTACCTGATCCGGAAGAGCTCGAATAATCGCAAAAAGCACTCTCGGTTAATAACAACGCCCGGTCAATCCGGGCGTTTTATTTTTGATCACACTGTTTTCACAGTGGCGATTATCGACTCAGGCAGATGCGGTTGCGTCCCTCAGCTTTGGCGCGATAGAGCGCCGCATCAGCCTCTTGCAGCAATTGTTCAGCGCGCTCTACGCCCGGCCGATAAGCGGCGATACCCGCACTGAGCGTGACATTAAAGGTGCGCTGGTCAACCGTAAAACTGATATCGCGCAGACGCTGGCGCACATCTTCCATCAACACTTGCGCCTCTTCACGGCTGCAGCGCGGCAACACGGCGACAAATTCCTCGCCTCCATAGCGCCCCACCGCGTCGGTTTTGCGCAAGCGCTGGCGCAATAGATGTGCAATTGCCTTGATCACCTTGTCGCCCGCCGGATGGCCGTAGGTATCATTGACTTGCTTGAAGTGGTCGAGATCAAGCATCACCACACTTAAATTTTCTTCGCTGCGCACGGCACGGCTTAACTCGGCATCCACCTGTTCTTTAATGCGCGAATGTTTCAACAGGCCAGTCAGGCTGTCACGGTCCAGAGCATCACTCAACTGGCGGCTGCGCGCTGCTCGCACGGACACAGCAGTGATAAGTTCACGATCGCCCAGTGGCTTACTTAAAAAATCATCGCCCGCGCGCCCCATGGCCACCGCGCGCTTCTCCACATCCTGTTCCGAAGACAGGTAGGTGATAGGGACGCGCAGCCAATCCTGATTGAGACGAATGACCTGTGCCAATTCAATGCCGTTGCAGCCGGGCATGTTGATGTCAAGCAAAATGAGTTCCGGGTGAAAATCCTGCAACACCTCAAAAATTTCATTGGGGTTATTGCTCACCTCGGCACGGATATCGGCGGAGTTCAGCACCAATTTATAGTGCTCGGCCAGCGCCATGTCATCATCGATAATCAATACCCTGTAAGGCGCGCTACGATGGCGATCGAGATAGTATTCAAAGCAGTCGACCAAGCGGATGATATCCAGCGGCTTAACAAAATAACCCACCGCACCCGCACGCACGGCCGCGTGATAAGCCTCAAAATCCGTGCGGGTAGACACAAAAATCACCGGCACAGGCGTGGGTAAATTCTGCTGTAAAATCGCGACCGCCTCAGGGGTTTCACGCCCCTCTTCAGTGAACACAATGTCGCAGATCATAAAATCCGGCGGGCGTCGCAGCACTTCAACCTCGGCAGCGGCGATAGTGGAAAAGTGCACGACTTGATGACCGAAGTGACGCAGGCTCATGCAAACTTCGTCGGCGACATCAGGGTCGTCCTCTAGCACGTAAATCAGGGTATTGGTCTTCAACGGGGCACTTTGCGATACCAGTGGAGTCTTTTTGGCGCTATCGCCCTGTGCCTGCCCATCCAGTGCAGCAACGGCAACCGCAAAGACGCGCAACATACCCATATCCAACTGATTAGCCGCCAACCATGTCTGTGTTTGCAGCTCCAGTTTCTTTGCTTGTTTGCCGAGGTCGGGAAAACCAAAACTACCTGCCGAACCCGCCAGTTTGTGCAATTTCTGATTGAGTTTCTCGAGTGCATCGCGCTGGAATTCGGGCTGCGCCAAGTCGCTAACCAGATCTCGCAACGACTGGATTTCGGCAGGTAAGCGCGCCGCATAATCGTCGCGTAATGCCTGAAGTTTTAGCGCAATTTCAGCATTTTTATCCATGGGTAACCGATGCCTGGAAGACAGGGGAAATTTTATTGTCGTTTTTGCGCAAGACCTTTCGGCATCTACCATACCGGGATTTTCCGCAGTCTAGTGTGAATAATAGGTGTGAATCCGGTGTTTGGCCAATCAAATGGAATAACGCCAACGCGCTTTTTTGCACCACAAAAAATTTATTACCGCCTCGCTCCGCCCGACAAAAAATCCCCGTCTATACTCACCAGAACAGACTTAACCCCTATCTCCGCTGTCAGCTATTTGGAACCACATGCTCAAACGAATCGCAGTCAAAGATATCCAGCTCGGCATGTTCATTTGTGAATTTTGCGGTTCCTGGATGGAGCATCCCTTTTGGAAAACCAAGTTTTTGCTCACCGACGAAAAAGACCTGCAGGCAATTCAGGCCAGTGGGATTAAAGAGCTGTGGATTGATGTCACCCAGGGTGCCGATTTAGATAAAGCAGTCCCAGGAAAAACAGAAGAAGAAGTCGCACAAGAAACCGAAGCGGTACTGCTTGAGGCGGAAAACACCCAGGGCAGAGAAAAAATATCGCTTGAAGATGAAATACAAACTGCCGCCAAACTCTGCGCCAAAGCCAAAGAAGCTGTGATTGAAATGTTTAGCGATGCCCGCATGGGCAAAGCGATTCAAATCGAGCAAGCAAAAGCATTGGTAGAAGAGATTTCCAATTCCGTTATGCGCCAACCGCACGCATTGATCAGCCTGGCGCGGCTGAAAACTGCCGATGAATATACTTATATGCACTCGGTTGCGGTGTGTGCGCTGATGATTGCCCTTGCACGCCAATTAAACCTTGAAGAGGAAATGGTGCGCGAAGCCGGTTTCGCCGGACTGTTGCACGATATTGGCAAAGTCGGCATTCCTATGAAAGTGCTTAACAAGCCGGGCAAACTTACCGACAGTGAATTCGCTATTGTGAAATCGCACCCGGAAGTGGGCGCCAAAATTTTAATTGAAAGCTATCAGGTCAGCCCTATGGTGCTGGACGTCTGCCTGCATCACCATGAAAAAATGGACGGCACCGGCTACCCACACGGACTCAAGGGCGAGACCATCAGCCTCTATGCCAAAATGGGTGCGGTCTGCGATGTCTATGATGCAATTACATCCAATCGGCCTTACAAAAAAGGTTGGGCACCCGCCGATTCAATTCGCAAAATGGCCGAGTGGAGCAAGGGGCATTTTGATGAAGCTGTATTCCAGGCTTTCGTCAAAACCGTAGGTATTTACCCCACAGGTTCACTGGTGCGCCTGGAAAGCGGGCGGCTCGCGGTCGTGGTAGAGCAGCATGAAACATCGCTGCTCAGCCCGCGTGTAAAAGTGTTTTACTCGGCCAAAACCAAAATGCCGATCATCCAGGAAACACTGGATCTGGCCAAACTGGTGGGTAAAGAAAAAATTATCGGGCGCGAATCGCCCGACGACTGGGGCTTTAAAAATCTCGATATGCTGTGGTCGGGCATTAGTTAGAAAATCACTGTGTTGCCCGCCCTCTATTGTCTTAACCAGATATCGCGCAGCTCCTGCGCCAGCGTCATAGGGTCAAAAGGTTTGGCGATAACGCCTACCGCTCCCAAATTGAGATAACCCTCCACTTCCTGCGGCTGCACCTTCGCGGTCATAAATACTACCGGTGTCGTCGCCAATTCGGGAAACGCGCGCAACCCCTTAAGCGTTTCCGGGCCATCCATACCCGGCATCATCACATCCAGCAATACCAAGTCAGGTTTAAACTGCACAGCTTTCGCCAAGGCATCGCTGCCGCAATTACAGGCTTCGAGTGTAAATCCGTTGATAGTTTCCAATACCATTACGGCGATGGCCTGAATATCCGGGTCATCTTCAACGTACAAAATGCGGGTTAATTCATGATCCATTACAGTTACCTGATTAATGTAGTTAACATGGGTTTTTGTGTTGCTACCCGATCGTATTCACGATTGGAAAACGCGCAAAAAAAGTGGCGCCCTGACCGGGTTCTGATTCAAATCCAATAGTACCCTGCATGCGTTCGACAAACGCCTTACTGATCGCCAAGCCCAAACCCGTGCCACCTCGCTGGCGCGAGTCGGATGAATCTGCCTGTGCAAATTTTTGAAAAATGCGTGTGCGAAATTCGTCGCTCACACCGGGGCCGTGATCAACAACAGCAACGTCAACCCGCTGTTCGTGCGCAACCACATGAATTTCCACTTGGCCATTAGCGGGTGAAAACTTCACGGCATTGGAAATAAAATTCGCCAATACCTGCTGCAATCGCTGTGCATCAACATTCACGCTCACATTGGTAGGCTGTGCGTGCAGCACTAAACTCACACCGAAAGTATCCGCGTACGCTTTATTCGCCTCCAGCGATTGCTCAATGATTGGCAAGAATGGTTGCACACGCATATCAAAAGCCATTTTTCCGGCCAATAGCTTTTCCATATCCAACAAATCATTGATCAACAGTGTTAAACGCTGTGCATTTTTATTGGCAATAGCCAGCATATTTTTCATATTAAGTGGCAAGTCGCCCAGCACACCGCTAACGATCAAACCGAGCGATCCAGAAATTGCCGTCAATGGTGTACGCAATTCGTGGCTGACCGCAGAGACAAATTCATTTTTCATTTGCTCGATGCGTTTGCGCTCGGTGATATCCTGAATAAACGCCCAAATATGTTGCTCGCCACCGGGTGCGTTGATTAACACTCCATTCAACAAGATCGGAATTAAATGACCATCCCTATGAATATATTGTTTTTCATAGGGACCGTAGCGCCCACTGCGCAATAAATTTTGTAACTCATTTTTATCAGACTGTGCATATTCAGGCGGGGTGAGCGCCATATAATCCATATGCAAAATCTCGTCGGCACTGTAACCAATCATGCGTACAAATTCGGGGTTGCACTCAATAAAACGACCATCGGCAAAGTTGTTCGATATAATCGCCACTGGTGCCTGATTGTAAAGTGTCGATAATTTTTGTTCGCTTAATTGAATTGCAGTGCGCGCCTCTTCGGCGACGGTGATATCCCAGATAAAACCATCGATATATTTCAGTTCATCATTTTCACCATAAACACCGCGCCCCACTTCTTCAACCCATCGCCAGCTAGTGTCGAGGCGTTGTATGCGATAAATTACATGGAAGGTTTCTTTGCGCGCTAAGGCCTGCTGTACTTTTTCATAGACTACCGGCACATCATCGCTATGGGTGATATCAGTCATACTAAGTGAATCGTCGATAAACTTTTCTGCCCTATACCCGGTTAATTGTTGCACCGCAGCGCTCAAGTACAACATGGTCCAGCGCGAATCATTTTCGCAGCGATACACAGCGCCGGGAAAATTACTGATCATGGTTTGCAAACGCTCTTCGTTTTCCTGTAATCGAATGCGCGATGTGTGCAACTCCGTCACATCGCCATGCGTACCCGACATCCACAGAGGTTTGTTTTCGGTATTAAAACTAACAACACGACCGCGTGCAAACACAACAATCCAGTGGCCAAGCTTATGTTTCATCCGGTACTGACATTCATAAAATGTCAGCTCACCGCGGAAATGTTTATCCAACTGTTCCTGCGCAATCGGCAAATCATCTGGATGGGTTAATGTAAGCCAGGTGTTGATGGAAACCGGTGCAAGTTCGGCGAGGTTGTAGCCGAGCATCTCCGCCCAGCGCGCGTTAAAAACAGTTTCACCCGTTTGCACATTCCAGCGCCAGGTGCCGAGGTTGGCGCCCTTGAGCACATCGTCTAAATTTTCACGCTCTTGTGCGAGCGCGAGATTGGCTTCACGCAGCTGCAACAATTGCATCACCTGTCCAGCCAATAATTTCAGCGTAGACAATTGCAGTGCGCTGAGTTTGCGTGGAACCCGATCAATAATGCACAGGGTTCCCAATGCATAACCGGCACTAGTTACCAAGGGCGCACCCGCGTAAAACCGGATATAAGGATCGCCCAACACCAGAGCATTGTCGTTAAAACGATCATCGAGCAGAGCATCCTCAACTACTAACAAATCGTCTGGTGTAAGTATCGCATGTGCACAAAATGCGAGATCGCGTGGCGTTTCCTCCGCATCCAAACCAATACAACTTTTAAACCATTGGCGGTCGCGGTCGATTAGCGAAACTACTGCAATGGGAACTTCGCACAGGGTCATTGCCAACTGCGCAATATCGTCAAAACTCTGCTCGCGCCGGGTATCCAGGATATCCAGCCGATGCAAGTGAGCGAGCCTCTCATCTTCGTGAATTGATAATGGGGCTTTCATCGCGCTGCTCCCACTGAATCCGCCGCTAATTTTTCCAGGGCTTGTGCAATAACATCTTCCAACTGGCCATTGACAAGCGGTTTTTGTAACCAGAACACATGTTCCCGGGAGACGAGTGATGGCAGACGTTTTTTTCCTTCATCGACCGCACCGGTGATAATAATAATGGGCAATTTTTTCGCGCCCTTGCGCTGGTAGGATTCCTGCTGGCGAATGTGCTCCACTATCGCAATCCCATTCATATCCGGCAGCTGCAAATCGAGTGTGACCAAATCGTAATCACGCAATTGTAAATGCTCCAGCGCCGACTGCCCGGTCGTAGCGCAATCGACATCGTATTTTTGTGCAGATAATGCTGTGACTAACACCTCTGCGGTTTCAGCATCATCTTCCACTACCAACAAATGCGGTTTTATTTTTTGCGGTTCCAGGCGTGTTGATGGAATTTTTTGCGTTGCATCTTCGCAGGGTAAATCAAAATAAAAACTGGCGCCTTTGCCTGGTGTGGATTCCACCCCCACCGCCCCGCCCATGCGCTCAATAATTTCTTTGCAGATCGCAAGCCCCAAACCGGTTCCGCCTTTTTGACGTGTATCCGATGAATCGGCTTGGGAGAATTTTTGAAACAGGCGCGATCGGAAATTATCGGGCACACCAGGGCCTTTATCGGTGACGGTGACACGCACGCTGCCGAAGTGGATATCCAGCTGGATAGTGACCACATCATTGAGCGGTGAAAATTTCGCAGCGTTGGACAAATAATTGGCGAGCACTTGCAATAAGCGCTGATGATCGACAGATACTTTTACATCGCTGCCGGGTAGTAATTTATAAGTGACGCCGTATTGCTGGGCAAAAGCCGCATTGGATTCGATACTTTGCCGGATCAGCGGCAGTAACATTTGTTGTTGAATATCAAAATGCATTTTGCCCGCAACCAATTTTTCCATATCGAGCAAATCATTGACCAGATGGATCAAGCGCTGCGAATTATTGTGCGCAATCTGGATCATACGCGCCGACGAGTCGGGTAAAGTTCCCGCGAGGCCATTCACTAAAATCCCCAATGCGCCGCTGATCGCGGTCAGCGGTGTACGCAGCTCATGGCTGACGGTGGAAATAAATTCATTTTTCATTTGATCAATGCGTTTTATTTCGCTGATATCGCGCGCAATCCCCAAGTAGCCGGTAATCTCCCCCTCCGCATCGCGCAGCGCCGACACCGTCAGCAGCACCGGAAATTGGCTGCCATCTTTGCGCACATAGTGCCATTCGTTTTCATCGTCGCTGCCCTCGCGCGCCTTGGCGATAAACACATCAAACCCGGGTTTGACTTCATAACCCAACTCACACGTCAAATGCTGCGCGCGGGCGATAACCTCGTCGGACAAATGGATAAGCGCAGGCGTTTGTTTATCAATGATGTCGTCAGCGCTATAGCCCAACATCATCTCCGCACCATGATTGAAGGTTTTGATCGTGCCGGTGGGGTCGGTTGAAATTATCGCCACACTGGCAGCATCAAGGATCGCTTTGCGCAGTGAGTTGGTTTCCTTCAACTGCGATTCCGTTTGTTTAAGCGGTGTGATGTCGGAGACATAGCCATGCCAGAGTACGCTGCCGTCTTCCAGTTTTTCCGGGATCGATTCTATGTGTGTCCAAATCATGCCGCGCTGCGGATGGTTAATGCGCACGGTAGCCACCCAGGGCGTGAGGTGGGCGGCGGAATAGGAGACGCTTTCGCCCACCCAGCCCACATCATCCGGATGAATCACGCCAAAGACTTTACTCGCCGATATCGCCACATCCTCCGGGCTCACGTCGTAAATGTTTTTGATCCCGGGGCTGGCGTAGGGAAAAAATGAACTGCCATCGGGGCGCAGTTGGAATTGATAGAGAAAGCCAGGCAAGCGCTCGCTGAGTTTTTGGAAGCGCTGCAAAATATCTTTTTTCTCGGCATCCTGTTGCCAGCGTTCAACCACCGAACTGATCCAGCGCGCCAGCAGGCGCACAAAGTCCCTGTCGAGTGCATCGTACTGGTGATGGCGGGTTTTGCGCGAGTTGAAGCAGAGGGTGCCGTAAATCTTACCACCCACCCACAAAGGGGCACCTATATAAGTCTCAACTTGGGTCAACAAATACGCGGGGTGCTGGCGAAAGTTGCTCGCCGGAATATCATCTTCCGCCACTACATCCTGCTGGTTTACCGTGAGGCTACAGTAGGTTTTAGCAAGCGGGCTGACGAGCGGAGCATCGCGCTGCCCCTGAGCGGAAAACTGCATATGGATGCGAAACTCATCGCCATCAATCTGGCTGATGATGCCGTTGCTCAACCCCAGATAGCGCGCGCCTAAACTGAGTGCACGACGCAATTGTTCATCCGGGTCAACGGCTGAGAGCGAGGCAATTTCATTGAGCGAGTGGAGCGCAGCCTGCTGGCGAATACTGATCAGCTCGGTATTTTTGCGCTCGGTAATATCGGTGTAGACCCCCAACATCAGCGCCGCTTTGCCACTCTCAGTCCACTCCACTACTTTGCCGCGGGTGAGAATCCACTTGTAGCTGCCATCGTGGATTTTGAGCCGGTATTCATTTTCGTACATGGGCGTTTCGCCTTTTATATGGCGAATAATGTCGCTGTAACTCATACGTTTGTCGGCGGGGTGGACGCGGCTCATCCACTCGTCCAGATCAAGCGAGTTGGGCGACTCGGGCCCAATGCCGCATAGTTGACGCCATTCGGGTGAGAAGCGGGCTTTGTCGTTCGCTATGTCCCACTCCCAAAAGCCCGAGTCACTGGAGCGCAGCGCCAGAGCCAAACGCTGACGCGCCTGCTCACTGACCGCGTGCTCTCCGCGCAGCTGTTCGCCGTGCTGCTCCACCAGGCTGCGCAAATACCGGCGATTGAAGCGGATGAAAGCCATCAGCAGCAAAAGTGCGCACACCAGTGCCGTCATCCACTTGGCGATCACCCGCTGGCGGATAGATAAATAATCTTCATAGGCCGGGGTGATGTCGTTCCAAACCAGCATGGCCAAACCCGATTGCTGCACTGGCAGCCCCGCCTGCTGCAGCGGCCACCAAGAGGCGACGTAAGTCCTACCTTCGTTGTGCAGCAATTGCCCCTGCTGGTTGATAGGGATCATGCCCCGGCTCCACCAGTTATGGAGTTGCGGGTCAGTCGTGTCCTCCAGACGCCAGTCATCCACCGTGGTCGGGTTCTGCTGGTTGAGCTCCTGCCGGGTCTGCTCCCAGAGTATTTGCTCAACCGCCGCCTTGCGCAGAAATACCGCCATCTGAATGTCTGACTGCAATTCTTCAGTCTTCTGTGGCAGCGATGACATACCCACTTCCAGCACTGCAATCACTCCACCGGTTTTATCAGCCTTGGCAGTGACCGGCAGAATGGCGCGATAACCACTCCCCTGACGGGCGACATCAACACCCCAGGTGGGCACGCCGGAAGTAAAGGCATTAGTGATGAGCGGGCGCAAACCGCTTAAACTGTCGCCGTAGCGATCGGGGCGGTGCATGCGCAAAAAGTTCACCGCACCAGGGGCAAAATACACACTCAATTGCCGCACGCCCAGCGCTTCCATCCCACTCCAGTAATCGTGTAGATGCTCTCGCAGTTCCTGCCTGAGCTGACGCAAATGTTCGGCACCACTAGTGCCCTCTTCGGCAACAAATACCTGATGCGCCCCGCGCAATTTGTCGATGACCTGATGATCGCCACCAATCAGCTGCGCCAATAACATGGCCTGTTGGGTCAGGTCGCGTCCCGAGGTTTCCAGATGGTTTTTTTGGGTTTGGGTATTCCAGCTCAGGCGCTCATGCCATACCTGCTGATGAACACGTAGATCGGCCAACATAAACAACACAAATACAGCCGCTAAACCCAAGGCAGAAAGCCAGGGCAGCCAGCGGTAAAGGCGTTTGTAATTCAGTGACATGAAGTCTCTCAAGCATGTTGTTATAGCGACTGCTGGGCACCAGCAAAGACGCAGTATTACCCCAGTGTAGTGCAAATTTTTAACGGAGCAGGTCGGCTATCCGGTTGATCAACTGATCAACCGGGGGAACACACAAGGAGAGAGATGGAGGAGGGATTAATCAGTAGCAGAATTATCTGTTTCGTTAAGTGCAGCGTCAGGTTTAGCGCTATCGGCTTTTTCCGCCCGTTTGCGCCGTGCGTCTTTCGGGTCAGAGGCGAGCGGGCGATAGATCTCGACGCGGTCACCGGCATGCAGGACATGCTTATCGGCGCTGTCCATACCCTTGGTACCCAGAGACTGTCCAAAAATACCCATCTTGGCAGTGGCAATATCCAGATCAGGAAAGTGATCGGCAATTTTGGAGCGCTGTACCGCACTCAACGCCGTGGTACCCGGCTCAACCAAAAGTGCGATAATTTTTTGCTTGTGCGGCAAGGCGTAAGCCACTTCTACCCGGATAAGATCAAAATCGGCCATGCTGTCTGTCCATCAAAATAAAAGAAATCGAAAATAAACTACAAAAAGAATTACTGGTAAACCTGCTTGGCGCGCGCACAGAGCGCATCTACTTGTTTATTGCTCACCCCTTCAAACAACTTGCCCACCGCCATACCCAAGAGACGGTTTTGCAATTCAAATTCCAACTCAAAAGTCACCTTACACGCCTGCTCGCCCAAGGGTGTAAAACGCCAGACGCCGCGCAAGTACTTAAACGGGCCATCGACCAGATTCATGCTCATGCTGTGCGGCGGCTGCAACTGGTTGCGCGTGACAAAACTCTGGCTTACACCCGCTTTACTCAGCTCCAGGCGCGCCTCTAGCCAATCATCGCCACGCGCCAAAATTGTCGCCCCAACACAGCCATCCATAAATTGCGGATAGGCTTCAATATCGTTGATCAACTCAAACATTTGTGACGCGGAATAATTCACCAACGCCGATCTCTCTACCCGATGAGCCACTTTTTACTCCACCACGATTTACTCTACCAACACCGCACGCAATACGGGAAAAATCCCGTTGTACAAAATTACCAACACCGCGATGGGCGAAATAAATTTCAGCACCGGGCGCCAGAGGCGAAACACCAGGGCGGATTCAAATTTTAAATCGTGCAGGATAATCTCATCGCGCAGTTTCCAGCCGGTAAACAGCGCGATCAATACTCCGCCGAGCGGCAGCATAATATTGGTAGCGATAAAGTCCATGCTGTCAAAATAATTCTTGCCCCATAAAAACTGCAGCTCCGACCAATCATTAAATGAATAGACTGAGCCCAGACCGATAAACCAGGAAATCGTCCCCAGCAATAGGCTCGCGAAAATCCGGTGCAGCCCAAAACGCTCATTCAAGTAGGCGACCCCCGGTTCCAGCAGCGAAATAGTCGATGTCCAGGCCGCCAGAATCACCATCACAAAAAATACCGAACCGATTACCAGACCTGCACCCATATTGCCAAAGGCGACCGGCAGGGTCACAAACATCAAGCCCGGCCCGGCGCCGGGACTAATACCGGGGGTGGCAAACACAAAGGCGAAGATAGCGACACCGGCTACCAAGGCAACGAGGGTATCCAGGATCGCGACTATCACTACCGTCTTGCCCACCGATTGGCTGCTCGGCATATAAGCGCCGTAGGCCATGATCGCGCCCATACCCAAGCTGAGGGTAAAGAAGGAGTGACCCATGGCAATCTGCGCGCCCTCCCAGGACAAATCCTCCAGTTTAAAACTGAACATAAAACGCAGCGAGGTGACAAACTCACCTTCTTTAATGGCGTAACCCAACAGAATCAGCAACAGCACAAACAGCAAGGGCATCATCCAGCGCACGGCCGACTCAAGGCCACGCGTAACGCCGAGCGCCAGTACCGCGATAGTCATCGCGATAAATAATGAGTGCCACTGCAGCATCAGATCGCTGTCGGCAAGCAAACCATCGAACAGGGCTTGCGATGTCTCACCCGTCAGCCCGGCAAATTTTCCATCCAAAGCCGCCAGTGCATACTCGAGGGTCCAGCCCGCAATCACCGAGTAGAAGGATAAAATCAGCAGCCCTGCCAGCACCCCCATCCAACCTATAGTCGTCCAGCCCTTGCTAGCTCCGGCGTGCTCGCAGAGTTCAGCCGTTGCCATAATCGGGTTGGCGCGCGCTCGGCGGCCCATTAAAATCTCCGCCATCATGATTGGAATACCAACCAGTGCGATGCACAGCAGATACATCAGCACAAATGCACCACCGCCGTTCTCGCCGGTGATATAGGGAAACTTCCAGATATTACCCAACCCCACAGCGGAGCCGGTCGCGGCCAAAATAAAACTGCCGCGCAATCCCCAAATAGTGTGTTGTTTAAGTGGCTTCACGCGCTGCTCCTCTATTAACCCTGATTGGGCATCGTTATTGTTGGTTAAGCACAGATCGCACCAGACATAGCGCGCTAGAATAATATTCGACGGTGAATTGTACCTAGATTGGCGCAACCGTATAAGCCCATGCCATAGGCTCTGCTCAAGACAGCAAGCCTATATCAAGACAGAGCGCGGGCTTTGCCGATATAATGCCCGCCCGTTTGACGACATACCCTGAGTAGTATTGAGTTCATGGCCAAAAAAGCGCAAAAAAACCAAGGCAGCACTATCGCCCTCAACAAAAAAGCCAAGTTCGATTACGAACTGCACGACCGTTTTGAAGCGGGCATTGCACTCACCGGTTGGGAAGTCAAAAGCCTGCGCGCGGGTAAAGGCAATATCACTGATTGCTACGTGGTGTTTAAAAATAACGAGGCCTGGTTGCAAGCTGCCCAAATCCAACCGCTGCTAAGCGCGTCCACGCATTTTGTGACTGACCCTTTTCGCAACCGCAAACTGCTGCTCAATCGCCGCGAGATTAGTCGCCTGCAAGAAGCGGTAGAACAAAAAGGCTACACAGTAGTGCCCACCGCGCTCTACTGGAAAGAACATTTGATTAAATTGGAAATCGCCATCGCCAAGGGTAAACAACTGCACGATAAACGCGAAACTGAAAAAGAACGCGATTGGGCGCGCGACAAACAGCGTCTATTCCAAACCGCCACCAAACGCGATTAATGTTTCTGCAGATCTTACAAATTAAAGCGTTATAAATAAAAATGCCGGTATTGTTTGATACCGGCATTTTTTTTCCCGTTTTTCCAACACAACTGCAGCTTAGCGTTCGTGCACACTCAATTCACTAATCCCTGTGAAAAACTCGCGACCGCCGCCGTTAAAACTATCGCGTTCAACACCACCTGCAGCACCAATAATTCGAATCGATTTTGTCGTAACTGGTGCGAATGAAAGCGTGTGATTTATACCAATCCCTTTTAACCATTGGGAATTATCAAAATTTATTGATGGTGCTATCTGCAGTTGCTGTACATTTTGCCACTCACCCGCATTATCCAGATATTGCACCTGCAACGACGTAAACCAGCCGGCAAATTCTTTGGGCGTACCAGGATTAAAGCGCACTACCGAAATAGTTTGTGGTTGCTCCCAGCTAAAGCCGTAAAAATCCTGCTTGTTTGTCACCGCATTTTCAGTGCTGTAATAAGTTGTTTCGAGCTGGCCATCGCGTAGTATTTGCGCAAGCGATTCACCTTTTTGTGGATCATTTATATTGTGCAAAACCTCAGTTGCAGTAGCGACAAGATTACGAGTATGCACATCGATAACATATTCGCGCTCAACGGTTTCCTGCCCGCGCGCCAAGCGCAATTTAAATCGATACAGCCCGGAAGTTTCTGGCACGCCCGAGATGACACCGGAGCGCAACTGCAATCCCGAGGGTAGCGCACTACTGAGCAGTGTTAATTTTTCATCGCTCGCGGAAATATCGACACCGGTATCAAACGAAAACATTTGATCTTGCTCAGCAAACAACACGGGCGCAGAAGGTAGCTCCAGCGGTGCGGAAAATTTCGCGTCGGTATTAATTACATAGTATTCAACGCCCTTCTCAACAATCTTTTTTCCACCCTGCGCCAGAATAATTTTTTCCCCTTCGTGTGCCATGCGCGCAACCAATTCACTAATGCGCGCATCGGGCAGGCCAACCCGGCTGACATTAATATAACGATCGTTATAGGGCTGACTCCAGTTTAACTCCGGGATGGGGAACAATAAATTTTTCGGCAATATCGCTGTGCCGCCAACAATTCCCAATAAACCACTCATACTGGCCGCTTGATTGTCTGCATCAAAACCCATTGCACTTGCCATATCGAGCGTCTTTTGAAAATCCCCTTCGCCGTATAAAAGTGCGAGAATGGCACAGGCGCCGTTTAAATTCGCATCAACCACCAACCAGGCATTTTTGTTGTAATCGAATGCGCGATAATAATGCTCTGCCATTACCGCACGCGCTTTTTGCCAATCATCGGGATATTTTTTGTGCAGCTGTTGCATATGCCGCACTATCGCCGCAAACCGGCTCTGCGTCGGTAGCGCTGCCAAACCTGCGGCAATCAAGCGCTCAATATCGCGCTCAAAAAATGCGGCGGAAAACATAGCGCCGTACATAACGGCGGGATCAATACCAAAATCGTCGCTGGTAATACGCCCAGCCCAGCGGGTTTTTGCAGCGGCATAATTCATCATGCCCGGCGCAGTCACTGCCCAAATTTCATTAACCAATTGCGGATCAATTTGAAACCACTGCGGATTTAATGTTTTGTGCCCGGTGAGCGGCGGCGAATATCCAGCATGCATTAATGCCACCGCCTGCCGGTTGGCCACCCAGACTTTTTCACGCACGTGATCTTGCCATGCATTCGCCAGAGCTGAATAAGACGGCGTACTGCCGTGCTTTTCCATCTGCAATAAATACATATATTCGATATCCGTATCGTCATCAGAAAACGCGCCATTGACCTCTTTTACTTTCGCAAGATATTCGCCAAAACCATAGGGGAATTTGTTGGGGCCGGGCTGATCAATAAATTTAAATTCATAGGAGAGTCCATAGGTATTGCCGATGATTTGCCCCAACCAGGAGGCTTTCACTTTATCCTGATATTCAGCGACCGGAATTTTTTGGTAATGGGCGCTATCCGCCTGTACATAACAACTTGCAACCAAGAGCGCAGACATTGCTGTTGCCAGATATTTTTTCATCTCGTTATCTCCCACTATTTTATTGTTATCTGCATAACCAATGTTGGATGCAGCAGGAGAACAGAATCGTCTTTGGGCGCTGGCTTGTCGTCCCACCTTTAGCCGATTTACGGTTTGGTTACCCTCACTTTAGGCAGCTGCGAAAGTGGGACAGCACACTGGAAATAAAAAAGGCGATCCGAAGATCGCCTTTTGGAGTACAGCAAAAAGTGCAATTAGCCTTTAGCGCGCTCTTCCAGAATGGCTACTGCAGGCAATACCTTGCCTTCAACGAATTCAAGGAAAGCACCACCACCGGTAGACACGTACGAAATTTTGTCAGCCAGGTTCCACTTGTCGATTGCAGCCAAAGTATCGCCACCACCGGCAACAGAGAATGCATCGCTCTCAGCAATTGCGCGCGAAATGGTTTCAGTACCTTTGGCGAACGCATCGAATTCGAATACGCCGCAAGGGCCATTCCACAATACGGTTTTTGCGTTCTTGATGATCTCGGCAACGCGCGCTGCGGTTTCAGGACCGTAGTCGATAATTTCTTCGTCAGCCTGAATTTCGCTTGGCTTTTTAACCGTCGCGACAGAATTGTGGTTCCAGGATTTGAAACCTTCTTTGGTGACACGTACATCAGTCGCAAAAACCACTTCAGTCGTTTTGCACAGACGCTGTGCTTCAGGGATCAAATCTTTTTCGTACAGTGAATTGCCAACTTGATTGCCTGCAGCTGCCACGAAAGTATTGGAGATACCACCGCCAACAACCAGGATGTCTGCGATTTTCGACAGCGCATCCAACACGCTCAATTTGGTTGAGACTTTTGAGCCACCAACGATAGCAACCAATGGACGCGCTGGTTTATCCAATACTTTTGCCAAGGCCTCCAATTCCGCTGAGAGCAGTGGACCTGCACAGGCGATAGGTGCGAACTTCGCAACACCGTGTGTTGATGCTTGCGCGCGGTGCGCGGTGCCAAAAGCATCCATTACAAACACATCGCACAAGGCCGCCATTTTTTTCGACAGCTCATCAGAATTTTTGCCTTCGCCCACATTGAAGCGCACATTTTCCAGCAACACCAAATCGCCTTCCATCGCAAAACCGTCGACCCAGTTTTTAACGAGCGGCACATTGCGACCCAATTTTTCACTCAGGTATTTTGCAACAGGAGCAAGCGAAGCAGCTTCATCGTAAACACCTTCATCGGGACGACCGAGATGCGACATCACCATCACTTTTGCGCCTTTCGCCAAGGCTTCCTTGATAGTCGGAATAGATGCATCAATACGCACAGCAGACGTTATGCGGCCATCTTCCAACGGCACGTTCAGATCCTGACGAATCAATACCCGCTTGCCAGCGAGATCCTGGTCTTTCATTAATTTTACGGTCATGTTTTTCACCTTTACGAAGAAGCTCCGAATAAAACCAAATGCCTTTTTATACTTCACATGAATGTGAATAATTCAAAAAAATACTGCGATAAAACAAAACACCCGACTCGCGCCGGGTGTTTTTTTCTTACTTAGTCTTCCAACAATTCTTCAACAGTGCTGACGATGTTATCGACAGTGAAGCCGAAGTGTTCGAGCAGTTTATTGCCCGGCGCTGATTCACCGAACGTGGTCATGCCGATGATGCGGCCATCGAAGCCGACATATTTGTACCAGAAATCGGCGTGTGCAGTTTCAACGGCAACGCGTGCACCTACGCTAATAGGCAATACTGATTCTTTGTAGGCAACATCTTGTTGATCAAACACAGAAGTGGAAGGCATAGACACAACACGGATGTTTTTGCCTTTTGCTTTCAGCGCTTCTGCGGCTTTCACAGTAACACCCACTTCTGAACCGGTAGCGATCAGGATGGCTTCTGGCTCGCCTACGGAATCAACCAGCACGTAACCGCCTTTGGCGATGTTGGCAACTTGCTCTGGCGTACGCGCGAAGAAATCCAGGTTTTGACGGCTGAACACCAACGCCGCAGGACCGTCTTTACGCTCAACCGCGGCTTTCCAGGCGACAACCGATTCAGTGCTATCCGCCGGGCGCCAAGTTTCCAGGTTTGGCGTCAAACGCAAAGTGCCGAGCACTTCGATTGGCTGGTGAGTCGGACCGTCTTCGCCTTGACCGATTGAGTCGTGGGTATAAACGAACACGTTGCGCAATTTCATCAGCGCTGACATACGCACGGCGTTAGCAGCGTATTGTTGGAACATCAGGAAGGTTGCGCCGTAAGGAATAAATCCACCGTGAGCAGAAACACCGTTCATGATCGCGCTCATACCAAATTCGCGCACACCGTAATACACATAGTTACCGCTTGCATCGCCCGCTTCCACGCCTTTGGATTTTTTCACCAACGTCAGGTTGGAGCCAGCGAGATCGGCAGAACCGCCGAGGATTTCAGGCAACCATTCAACAAAAGACGCGATGGTGTTTTGCGATGCCTTACGGCTCGCAATTTTTTCGCCTTTGGCTTGCGTCTCGGCAATAAGAGCTTCCGCTTTTGCAGCGAAGTCCGCTGGCAATTCACCTTTGATTACACGGCGATCAAATTCGGCAGCCAATTCCGGATAGGCTGCTTTATAAGCCGCAAACTTTTCGCTCCAGGATTTTTCTGCCGCAGCGCCTTTGGCTTTTGCATCCCATCCTTCGTACACATCGGTTGGAACCACAAATGGCTCGTATTCCCATTTCAGGGTTTTACGTACCAACGCCACTTCTTCCAAACCGAGTGGTGAGCCGTGGCAATCGTGTGAACCTTGTTTGTTCGGTGAACCGAAACCGATAACGGTTTTGGTGATGATCAGAGTTGGCTTTTGTGTCTCAGCACGCGCCGTTTCAATTGCAGTTTTGATTTCAACCGGGTCATGTCCATTCACGGAACGGATGACTTGCCAGCCGTAGGCTTCAAAACGTTTTGCCGTGTCATCGGTAAACCAGCCTTCAACATGGCCATCAATAGAGATGCCATTGTCATCGTAGAAGGCGATAAGTTTACCCAAGCCCAGAGTGCCGGCCAGCGAACAGGCCTCATGGGAAACACCTTCCATCATGCAGCCATCGCCGAGGAAACAGTAGGTGAAGTGATTAACCAGGTCATGACTGTCGCGGTTGAATTGCGCCGCGAGTACTTTTTCTGCCAGCGCAAAACCAACAGCGTTGGCAATACCCTGGCCCAGCGGACCGGTGGTAGTTTCAACACCCGGGGTATAGCCGCGCTCAGGATGGCCAGGGGTATTGGAATGCAATTGGCGGAACTGCTGCAGGTCTTCCATCGACACAGCGTAGCCGCTCAGGTGCAACAGCGAGTAAATCAGCATGGAGCCGTGACCGTTTGATAATACAAAGCGGTCGCGATCAGCCCAATCAGGGTTCTGGGGGTTGTGTTTTAAAAAGTCATTCCAGAGAACTTCGGCGATATCCGCCATGCCCATGGGGGCGCCCGGGTGGCCTGAATTGGCTTTTTGTACGGCATCCATCGAAAGGACACGGATGGCATTGGCAAGATGTTGGCGAGTTGGCATGAAACTCAAGGCTCCTAAGATAAGTTGATTGCTGTTGTGGTGGGCGCGGTTTGCCTGACCACCTATGCGGTTCAGGGCACCCTGGGGTTGCAAAGCACTAATGGGCAATTGCCACTTATTACAGGCCTCTGATGGGCTTTTGTGTCGTTGGGTTCCAGCCGCCGTCGCTGGGAGTGGTCGCTCAAGATACAACGAGCGGCCACTGACAAAATGGGCAGGCATTTTCGCCCAGCAAGCGCCGTCCGTAAAGGAATAAGCGACCTGATCGGCACAATTAATCCATAAACGGGGCACTACAGATCGAAAAAGCATCCATTCAGAACAAATCCTCACAAAAAAGCCTAAAACCTATATCAAAATATTTTGATATAGGTTTTTTGGGCTGCTAGACTGCTCAGCACTTGTCACCACTTGATCACACCATGAACCAACCCCTGCCCAACGACCCAAGCGCGCTTCCCGTTCTGACCGATGTCGTCGAATTGGAAACCCCGCTCAGTCCACTCGCCAACCTGCTCAAGGCGGCGGGCGATCCGCTGCGTCTGGAAATCTTGCGCGTACTCAGCCAGGATTCGTTCGGGGTATTGGAGCTGTGCCGGATTTTTTCGATCAAGCAGTCGGGCATGAGTCATCATCTTAAAGTGCTCAACAACGCCGGTTTACTGAGTTCGCGCCGTGAAGCCAATTCCATTTTTTACCGCCGCGCTTATTTAGCGCCAGATCATCCGCTCGCTGCATTACAGCAACAATTGTTTGCGACTGTGGATACCCTGCCAATTGCCGATCACCTGCGTGAACCTATCCGCGAATTGCAGCAAGAACGCAGCCAAGCCGCACAACAATTTTTTAGCGAGAACGCCGATAAATTTCGCGCACAACAAGATTTGATCGCCAGCTACCCCGTCTACGCTGAGCAGATGACACAATTACTCAACAACACTGCCCTGCGCGACAAAAAACTCGCGCTCGAAATTGGCCCGGGCGAAGGTGAATTTCTGGCAGTGATTGCACAACAATTTAACCACGTGATTGCACTCGATAATGCTGCCAACATGCTCGATAAAGCGCGCGCCTTTGCCAGCGAAAAAAACTTGCGCAATATCGAATTTATCCACGGCGATACGCAAAGTTTACTCGGCCATAAAGTGTTGGCCGATTGCATATTGGTGAATATGGTGCTGCACCACACCCCATCGCCCGCGGATATTTTTCAGGATTTAAGCAATGTGTTGGCACCTGGCGGTGCATTACTGATCTGCGACCTCTGTCGCCACGAACAAGCATGGGCGCGCGAAGCCTGCGGCGATTTATGGCAGGGTTTTGAACCACAGGATTTTTCTCGCTGGGCGCAGGCAGCAAAGTTAGATGAAGGGCAGAGCGTGTATTTTGCGTTGCGCAACGGATTCCAGATTCAGTTACGACAATTTTTTAAACCAATGAATTTTTAACTTTTCAATAATTTAATACGTAACTCGTATGGAGTGTAACGAAATACGGGAACGATTGATGATGTGAATAACAACCCCGTATTACGCGTCACTCCATAGGGGCTACAAATTTCTTTAATATTATTTGCAAGGAAAAATCATGTCCGAATATTCCGTCTTTACCTCCGAATCCGTTTCTGAAGGCCATCCCGATAAATTAGCGGATCAGATTTCTGATGCCGTACTCGATGCAATTTTAAAAGATGACCCCAATGCGCGTGTAGCAGTAGAAACGCTGGTAAAAACCGGCATGGCGATTGTCGCCGGTGAGGTGCGCACATCCACTTATGTCGATCTGGAGGATTTGATTCGCCAGGTAATTTTGGATATCGGCTACAACTCAAGCGATGTCGGCTTTGATGGCGCAAGCTGCGCAGTATTAAACGCAATCGGCAAACAATCTGCTGACATCGCCATGGGTGTGGATGAGGCAGACGATAAAGATTTGGGTGCTGGCGACCAGGGTTTAATGTTTGGTTATGCTACCAATGAAACGGCAGTATTAATGCCCGCACCGATTTTTTATGCGCACCGCTTGGTAGAAAAACAAGCACAACTGCGCAAGAGCGGCGTGTTGCCTTGGTTGCGCCCCGATGCAAAAAGCCAGGTAACCTTGCGTTATGAGAATGGTAAACCCGTTGCAGTTGATGCAGTGGTTCTCTCAACCCAACACAGCCCCAGTGTAAAACAATCAGAAATTCACGAAGCTGTGCGCGAATTAATTATTGCGCACGTATTACCTGCTGAATGGTTGCACAAAGATACGCAATACCACATCAACCCTACCGGTCAATTTATTATCGGCGGCCCAGTAGGTGATTGCGGTTTGACAGGGCGCAAAATTATTGTGGATTCCTACGGCGGCATGGCTCGTCACGGTGGCGGCGCTTTCTCTGGTAAAGATCCATCAAAAGTTGATCGCTCTGCTGCTTATGCTGGCCGCTATGTTGCTAAAAATATTGTCGCCGCTGGGTTGGCGGACAAATGTGAAATTCAAGTGAGTTATGCGATTGGTGTTGCAGAACCCACGTCAATTTCAATTAACACCTTTGGTACTGGCAAAATTGCCGACAGCGCAATTATTGATTTAATCCGCGAACATTTTGATTTGCGTCCGCGCGGCCTGATCCAAATGCTCGATTTGAAACGCCCGATTTATCGCCAGACTGCGGCCTACGGTCACTTCGGTCGCGAGCTGCCCGATTTTACTTGGGAGAAAACCGATAAAGCGGATGCATTGAAGAAAGCGCTGTAAAAATTGATTTATAACCCATCGTCATCCCCGCGCACGCGGGGATCCAGCTCTTGTAAAAATGGATTCCTGCGTTCGCAGGAATGACGGAATAAAATATCAACCATTTGTTGATTAATCAGGAATTTATTATGAGCTTCACCGACTACAAAGTTGCCGATATGTCCCTCGCAAACTGGGGCCGCAAAGAAATTGAAATCGCCGAAGGTGAAATGCCCGCATTGATGGCACTGCGCCGCAAATATGCAGCGAGTAAGCCACTGGCCGATGCAAAAATTATTGGCTGTATCCATATGACCATCCAAACCGCAGTATTAATTGAAACATTGGTGGATCTGGGTGCAGAAGTGCGCTGGTCATCGTGCAATATTTTCTCCACGCAAGATCACGCTGCAGCTGCAATCGCGGCTGCCGGCATTCCGGTATTTGCGTGGAAAGGTGAAACTGAAGAAGAATTCTGGTGGTGCATCGAGCAAACCATCAACAAAGATGGCAAGCCATGGGCGGCCAATATGATTCTCGATGACGGCGGCGATGTAACACAGATAGTGCATGAAAAGTATCCGCAGATGCTCGAGAAAATCCACGGCATTTCAGAAGAGACCACCACCGGTGTGCACCGCTTGCTCGACATGTTGAAAAAAGGCCAATTAAAAGTGCCCGCCATCAATGTGAACGACGCAGTGACCAAAAGCAAAAACGACAACAAATACGGTTGCCGTCACAGCTTGAGCGATGCGATTAAACGCGGTACCGACCATTTGCTGATGGGTAAAAAAGCATTAGTAGTGGGGTACGGCGATGTGGGTAAAGGTTCTGCCGCGTCACTGCGCCAAGAAGGTATGATTGTAAAAATTACTGAAATCGATCCTATCTGTGCCATGCAAGCGTGCATGGATGGTTTTGAAGTTGTATCGCCTTACAACGATGGCATCAACACCGGCAAATACGAAGACATTAATCACATCGTGCTCGGCACTACCGATTTGGTAGTCACCACCACTGGCAACGTCAATGTTTGTGACTCAGCCATGTTGCGCGCCTTAAAACGCAATGCAGTGGTGTGCAATATTGGCCACTTCGATAGCGAAATCGACACCGCGTTTATGCGCAAAAATTGGGAATGGGAAGAAGTTAAACCGCAAGTGCATAAAGTGTATCGCGATAAAGCCACCAACGATCATTTGATTATTTTGTCGGAAGGCCGCCTGGTAAATTTGGGCAACGCAACCGGTCACCCATCGCGCATAATGGATGGCTCTTTCGCCAACCAGGTTCTCGCGCAAATGTATTTGTACGAGCGCAAATTTGCCGATTTGCCAGCAGAGCAAAAAGCAGAACATTTGTACGTGCGTGTACTGCCGAAAAAACTCGACGAAGAAGTCGCTAAAGATATGGTGGAAGGCTTCGGTGGTGTGATTACCAAACTTACCTCACAACAAGCTGAATATATTGGCGTGGAAGTAGAAGGCCCATTCAAGCCGGAATCTTACAAATATTAATTTTATTTGCGCGGGCGATAAGCATATCGCCCGCGACATCAGGAAATATCATGAACGACTCACAACCGCGTTTAAGTTTTGAATTCTTTCCACCAAAAACCACTGAAGGGAAAGAAAAACTCATCAAAGTACGCGACCAATTAAATGCCTTTGCGCCGGATTTTTTCTCCGTCACCTACGGTGCTGGTGGTTCAACCCGCGACAACACCAAAGGCATAGTCACGCAATTCAAAGCCGATGGCGTCAGCATAGCGCCGCATTTGTCTTTTGGTGGCGACGATGAAGAAACCATCAAAACCTTAATTCAGGAATACAAGAACGCGGGTGTCGATCGCATCGTTGCCTTGCGTGGCGATATGCCTTCCGGTGTAGGCGGCGCTTATCAGTTGGTTTACGCCAATGAATTAGTGGCGTTTATTCGCAAACACTTTGGCGATCACTTTCATTTGGAAGTGGCAGCCTATCCGGAAATTCATCCGCAAGCCAAAAGCTACAGCGACGATGTGGGTTACTTGAAAGGTAAATTTGATGCGGGTGCGAACAGCGCCATCACCCAATACTTTTTTAATCCAGATTCGTATTTTTATTTTGTTGATCAATGCCAGAAAGCGGGAATCACCCAGCCAATTTATCCCGGTATTATGCCGATCATCAATTACAAAAATTTGACCCGCTTCTCCGATGCTTGTGGCGCAGAAATTCCGCGCTGGTTGCGCAAAGCATTGGAAAACTACGGCGACGACGAAGCCAGCTTAAAATCGTTCGGCATAGAGTTGGTAACAGAGCTGTGCGAAGTCATGCTGGAAAACGAAGCGCCCGGTCTGCACTTTTACACCATGAACCAGACCGAACCGACCGCGCAAATTGTGAAAAATTTGGGATTGATTCCAGCGGAATAAAAGACTATGCCCTGCAATTGCAGGGCTTATGTACCACCAAAATTTATTCAGTAGGCAATGGAAAATTCTCAATAGCCACTGGCCTACCAAAATAATAACCCTGATATCTAAAGCAGCCCTCACTTTCCAGCCAATCGCGCTGCGCTTTGGTTTCTACCCCTTCCGCGATTACCGTTAATTCCATGCTTTGTGCGAGGCGAATAATCATGCGCGCGATAGCGGCACCATTAGTATCGGACAATATGTCGTTGACGAAGGATTTATCGATTTTCAATTCGCTAATCGGCAGACGTTTTAAATAGGAAAGCGACGAATAACCGGTGCCAAAATCGTCGAGTGAAAATTTAATGCCGTGGGTTTTGAGCGCATCCATTTTAGTGATGATGTCGTGCTGGTTGGCCACCAGCATGCTTTCGGTGAGTTCGAGCTTAAGTCTGTGCGGATTAATTCCGCTGCCATGGATAATTAATAGCAGTTGTGCAACAAAATCCGGGTGTTGAAATTGCCGTGCACTGACATTGACCGAGAGCACAATATCCGCCGTTACTGTTGATTTGCTCCACTCAACCAATTGCGCGCAAGCGGTGGCAAAAATCCAGTTGCCGAGAGCAAGGATTAATCCGGACTCTTCTGCCAGCGGAATAAAGTCCAGTGGGGGGATCATGCCGCGCTGCGGATGTATCCAGCGAATTAATGCCTCTGCGCCCACCACTTTTCCGACATGATTCATTTGCGGCTGATAGTAAAGCTGGAATTGGCGCTGTTGCAGTGCTTCGCGAATTTCATTTTGCAGCGCAAAACGCTGTGCGGTAACTGCCTGCATTTCCGGATCGAAAAAACGTAAGGTATTCCGTCCCGCAGCCTTGGCGTGGTACATGGCTTGGTCAGCTTGTTTGAGCAAATCATCAATCGCTACATCCTGATCGCCAAACAAGCACAGGCCGATACTGGGCGAATTGAAATAATCCTGGCCTTCCAATTGATAGGCGTTGTTAAGACTGGCGAGAATTTTTTCGGCGATTTGTTGCGCTTGTGAGGCGGCGGAATTGCGCTCCTGATCAAGCCCTTCAAGCACCACCAGAAACTCATCTCCGCCCAGACGCGCGACTGTGTCCTGGCGGCGCAGGGCCTGCTTCAAGCGCTCAGCGACAGCAATCAATAATAAATCGCCAATGTGGTGACCGCGGTTGTCGTTGAGCGTTTTGAAATCGTCGAGATCAATAAACAAAAGCGCCCCCAAACTCTGTTGGTGTCGGCTGGTGGCAATTGCATGCCCAAGACGCTCGTACAGCAGGCGACGATTGGGCAATTGCGTGAGCGAATCAAAAAACGCCAGATTGTTAATCCGCGCTTCGTTTTCCTTGCGCTGGGTGATGTCGCGGCTGAGCACTAAAAAACGCGGAACGCCAGAGTGGTCATCCGCTTTGCGCGATACCGACAGCTCAAACGTAGCTGGGCCACGCGGGATCATAATCGAATAGCACTTACCCGAGGACACACCTTTCTCCAAGGCTTCATCCAGTGCTTCGTGAACAGCGATGCAGGCGTCCTCAGGCAAAAACAGATGGAAACTTTTACCCAAAAACTTAGTGGGTGGAACCGTGAGCAAATCAGGTTGGTTGGTGTGATAGCTGTGAATAATGCCGTTCAGGTCTATATCAAACAAGAGATCCGGGATCGCATCAAGCGTGGCTTGCAAGTGCGCGCGCGCAACCAGTAATTCGCGCGTTTGCTCACTAACCGCATCCTGCAAACTCAGGTGCTGCCTTTGCAGCATAACCATCAATCGGGCCAGATACGCGAGCAGCAGGCTGAGTATCAACGCCACCAGTGCTTCACCGCACAGCCGCCAACCGTTAATCCAGCCCTCGATGGGCGCGACACTGAGTGTCCAGGTGCCGTTAGGTACTGCAAAGGACTTGTGCACCGGGTTGTTCAGCTGTTCAGGAGCGTTGGCCGCGATAGTGTCCTTCACACCGGTATCAGGATTTGTGCGCCAAAGTTGGTAAGCCATTCCTTGATCATTAAGCTGGGTCAGGTTGGCGGTTTCCAGCAGGCGATTGATACGGATCACCACCAGCGTAAAACCCCAAAAATGACGACCGCCCTGATCTTCCAAAAATACGGGCAAACGCGCCACCGCACCCAAACCACCTTGCACCAGATTGACCGGGCCAGCGAGGGTCAGCTTGCCGGTATCGCGCGCACGCAGGGCTTCTTTGTTTTGGAAGGAGTCCTCCAGCAAATTGAGACCGACGGATTTTTCATTGCCCTCCAAAGGATACACCCGCGTGATAATACCGCCGGGGGCGAGGCTCACGTGAGAAACACTGTCAAAGTAGGGCAATAGTTCACGGGCAGCATCTTCAAAGCGGCCGGTGGATCCTTGCCCCAAACGCACCATGGCAGCGAAGGAATAATTGAGTGTCAGCGCCTGATCAAGGCTATCGCGCACCAAAAAAGTGTGGTTTTGCGCGAGGTTTTCCACATCGGCGCGTTTGGCATGGCGCTGATTTTGCTCCAATTGCCAAATCACCACTGTCGATAGGCTGAGGCAAATCGCCAGCACCAGCAGCGCTAGCGCGCGCGGGCGACGAAATAAAAGGGGCACAGCCTCAGACATAAGGGATTCCCGTCGTTAGACACAAAAGACAGCTTCACTATAGCACTTGATCTGTTGTAGACCTGGTGACGTAGCAAATTTGGGAATAGGGGATTGGCTATTTCACAGAATCACTTCGATTGCCTGTTGAAAGGTCTTTTTACCACGCTGGTGGCGTTTGGTCGCGCTCTTGTCGCTGAACGCCTCCAGCAGTGCGGTACTGAAATCGTAGACCCGGTTGTCTCGACCCGTATGTTCGGCTGCAGCTTCAAACCCTTGCGTATGAGCATCGGCGAGCATGGCGATGTCCTCAATCATACCCGTAGCAATATCCATATTGCCCGGGTCACCGTGGGATTGCTCGCAAGCATTTGCATCGGTCGAATGAAAATTGCGGCAGCGAAACGGGCGCACGGGATAAATACTGCACTGGTTGTCCTGTAGCAAAGCGCACTTGATATTAGTCACCAGATGCTGCTCGGGTGAGAGAGTGCGAATGATCGCCGCATTGGCTTCCACGTCGGCCAGCACCGCCGTGATTTTTTCTTCACTCCATGTTTTGTTCATGTAATCTTTGATCAGCAATATTTCATGCGCACGCACTTCCACCTTGTAGTGACAACAAAATGCGCAGCCCGCTTTGCACGCCGGTTTGATCGGCGATGCCTCCATCGCGCGCGCGATGAGAGTGTCGTAGCGGGTGTAAGATTTTTGCAGCGCCGTCGCCGGGTCTCTTCTCGACTCCAGTTGGGCGGTGGCCTTTTGGTATTCGTCCAGCGCGGCAGCCTGGAAAGGATCGGTCATATTTATCAAGCTTGAGAATAATAAGGATGGGTCAGCATACTGCCAGGCCTGAAGTCGATCAATGTCGGAAAAATTTACAATTCACAATTGTGCTTGGCGCGCAAATCATTGATTTTACTTAAAAAAAGAGAACTGGATCACCTTTTGCTTATTCTTATAGGCAACAAAAAAATAATTTCTCATTACCCTACCTAAGGATCGATTATGAAACGTTTCATGTTGGCTGCTACTTTGGCTTTCGCAGCTTCTTCTGTTTCTGCAACTGTATTGAATTTTGATGATTTGGCTGGCGGTACCGAACAAGTTCCATTCGGTTACGGCGGCTTTGACTGGCAGGCAGGTTCTACCAACCTGGGTGCTATTGGTGAAGGCTTCCACCCTGGCTCTGGCTACGACAACGGCACTGTGTCTCCAGGCAATACCATTTTTAACTACTACGGTACTTCAGGTGCCAAGATTAACTGGTTGGGCACTGACACCTTCACCTTTAACGGTGCTTATTTGACTGCTGCCTGGGATTCTACCCAGAACGTAAGCTTTGCCGGTTTCAACGATGGCGTGCAAATTTTTACTAGCAGCAGCTACACCATCAATAACCAAACTCCGCTCTGGATCAGCCTGGATTGGGCTGGTATTGACTCTATCCAAATCTTCAACAACGGTAGTCACTGGGCTCTGGATGACTTCACCTTCAATGGCACTACCGACGTTCCAGAGACCTCTTCTCTGATGTTGTTGGGTCTGGGTCTGTTGGGTCTGGGTCTGACTCGTCGTCGTAAGGCGGCATAATTGCCTGGGCTGCCTGGTGCAGCCAGCGCGATACAAAAACGCCCTGCATTTGCAGGGCGTTTTTGTTTGGATCATCGCACCTCAAGCTTATTTGGCAGCATTCACGATTGTGCTAATCAGCGTTGGATAAACCTGATTGCCACTGTAGCGATCAAATAGACCCATGCCGCCGTTGGCGGTGTAGCCGTTGTCCCAATAGATGGGTACCAATCCGCGTGTGTACGCCGCGCGGGTAATGTATTGATTCCAATAGACACGATAACTTTCTGCGGCGGGAATATTGTTGCGTGAAATTGCACCGAACTCACCCAGAATAACCGCCACGCCGTTATCGACAAATTTGGTTTTCATGCGTTGGAATTGCGCATCAACATAAGCTTCGTTTGCCCAGGCTTCCACATTTGCCGCACTGGTCGCATTTTTACCCCACTGCCAGATAACACTGTTTTCATTGAGCGTGAAATTGTAGGGATCGTAAAAGTGCACCTCCATCATCAAACGTTTGCTCGCTGAATCGCTCGGAATAGTGGCGAAGCTGATGGTGTGATCGATATTGGTATTGAAACCCTGCACGATCAAATGACGCACCGCATTGTTGCCGCCGGTTGCACGCACAGCGTTGACGAACGTCTGATTAAAACTGTTTTGCACTGTGTAGTATTCCGTGGTGGGCGTACCGTAATCTCCATCCACCATCACCTCGTTGGTGCCCGCAAATAATAAGTAATCGTCATAGTTTTTAAATTGATTGGCGATTTGCGTCCACAATTTGGTGATGCGGCTATTCACGGCTGTTTGATTGGCGTACTTGGGCTGCATCCAACCGCCATCCCAGTGGATATTGATGATCACATAGAGGCCGGCGCTTTTTGAATAATCAACCACTTGTTTAACGCGGGCCATCCAGGTGCTGCTGATGTTGTAATTGGCATCGGCGTATTGACTCCAGGACACAGGGATACGGATGGTTTTGAAACCGGCCGCCTTCACGGCATTAATCATGGTTTGGGTGGTAGCAGGGTTGCCCCAGGCGGTTTCACTGCCAATCGCTTCGAGCGAGTTACCCAAATTCCAACCTGCGCCCATTAGGGCTGCCACTTGTACGCTGGTGAGATTGCGCATTGCAGCGGTAGACGCAGTACGTGTCGCTGATGCGGCATTGGAGCTGTAGCTGGTGCCGGCAGCGGTAAATTTAATCCAATACCAGTAGGGTGTTCCCGCTACGGCGGTGGAGTCGGTATAGGTTTTGGCTGATGTGGTTACGGTCGCAATGCGGACGCGCCCGCTCGGGTTGCTGTCGGTATCGCGGTAAACCTGCACACTACTGATGGTGCCGCTAACAGTCCAGCTCAAGCCGACATTGTTGGCAGTGCCGGTGGCCGTCAAACAGACGGTCGCACCGCCGCCGCTGCCGCAGCTTTGCGCCTGGGAAAAAGGCGCAATACAAAACGCGAGCAATAGAACAATGGAAGAGAAAAAGGATTTCATCTTTATTATTTCCTTAGGGATTGATGTGCTCTGACACTACTGCAGGTGATACGTCTCTCCGGTTGCCCGGAGCCTAAGTCAGGATGAGAGGCGCAACCGCCAGGAACTCGCCCAAGGGGGGAGAGTGCGAGCTCAAAGCGGTCAGCACCGGCCGCGCAAGCGGCTGAAGAAATACTAAGGGTTGTTTTGACTAAAAGACCATTAAAATATTACAAATAGGATTTAATGAGTGGTTTGGAAACAGGCAGAAGTTACTCCTGGCAATACAATTGGGTAGCTGTTTCATTTTGAAACATGGAATTATTTTTATATATGAAATTCGTGCTTTTACTGGGCTAGCTCGCGCTGAGCTTGTTTCGCCACCTGCCAAGCCGCCGTCAATGCCAGTGACGCCATGATGCTTGCCACAATTAAATCCGGCCACGCAGTGCCCGTTCCAAATACACCGATAGCCGCAACAATCACCGCGATGTTCCCCAACGCATCATTGCGTGTACACAACCACACACTGCGCATATTGCTGTCGCCATTGCGATAGGCATAGAGCAGCCATGCCACGCTCAAATTGGCCACGAGTGCCAGCAGGCCAACCAGACTCATGGTTTCTGCATCGGGAATCACACCTGTAATTGCATTCCAAATTGCATGAACTAAAACACCAACGCCAAATAATGCCATTGATGCGGCTTTAAATAATGATGCCTTTGCGCGGGTTTGCACGCTCATCGCCAATACCCAAAGGCTGATGGCGTAGTTGGCAGAGTCGCCGAGAAAGTCGATGGAGTCGGCGAGTAGCGAAACCGATTTGGACTGCAGGCTGAAAATAATTTCAATCGCAAACATAGCGAAGTTGACGACTAACGCGATCCACAAAATGCGACGGTATTTGGGATCGGGTTTGGCGGGTTGTTGATGATCGTGGTTACAGCAATGGGCGCCCATCATTTGCTCCTGAATATTTCAACGTGAAGTTTTTCAATGAAGATGCTTGCCAAATAACACTTAGCGATCCATCGCCAAAAAAACCGCTACATGAACACCCGCCCACAGGATCCCCCTTGCGGTCGTCAATAAGCCGACAAATGCGACCGCAGCCAATGTTTATTAGTGTTATTTTTCTCGTCAGCTTCAACCGCCGCCTATACTGACCTCTAATGAAACCTGCGCCATAAGCAAGACCTCCACCAACAATATAAGACTTTCCTATGGAACGCTTTTTACTTCGCACCCTCGGCGACAACATGCTCGATCTCATCTATGCCAAGGACGAACAAGGCCGGTTTATCTATGCCAATTTGGCCTTGGTCAATATGACCGGTGCGGAATCTGCAGACAGTATTTTAGGCAAAACCGATTTCGATCTTAACCCACCGGCGGCTGCGCAAGCCTATTCCGACGATGATCAATTGGTGATGCGCTCAGGCCAACCACTGGTGGGGCGCGAGGAACTGCTGACAAACTTTAAAACCGGTGAGTCGCGCTGGCATTCTACAACCAAGGTTCCACTGCGCGATGATAACGGCGAGATTATCGGAATTATCGGTATTACACGCGATATTACCCAAATTAAACAAGCCGAGTTCAATGCGCGTGATCTGAATGCTGAATTGGAAAATCGGGTGGCCGAGCGCACCGCCGAGCTGAGCGCGATCAGCGCTACCCTTGAGCAAGAGCGCAACCTGATGCGCACACTGGTTGATGCAGTACCCGACA
The DNA here is from genome assembly GCF_031457055.1 of Cellvibrio fibrivorans. Lineage (NCBI taxonomy): Bacteria > Pseudomonadati > Pseudomonadota > Gammaproteobacteria > Cellvibrionales > Cellvibrionaceae > Cellvibrio > Cellvibrio fibrivorans. Next base: position 320,527 of record NZ_JAVDVX010000006.1, read on the forward strand.
GTATTTTTGCCAAAGACCTTAACAGCAAATTTTTGTTAGCAAATGAAGCGGTTGCCAGAGGCATGGGCACTACGCCGGAAAATTTGATTGGCAAAGATGATTTTGATTTTTTTCCTCAAGAGATGGCGCAGAATTTTTTTGACGATGAACAAACCATTGTTCGCACCGGTGAAGGATTGGTTAACCGGGAGGAGCTGGCCGTCAACAAAGAGACCGGCAATATGCGCTGGTTTCTCACCACCAAGCTGCCTGTACGCAACGACAAAGGCGAAACCGTCGCGCTGGTCGGTATCGGCCGCGACATCACCTTACGCCGCCGCGCAGAGCGCGCAATGCGCGAAAGTGAAGAACGGTTCCGCAGCCTGATCGAATTATCGTCTGATTGGTATTGGGAACAAGATGCCGATTTGCAGTTTACTGATATCGAAGACCCGAACAACAAATCCAGTTACACGCGCGATGAAGTTCTCGGCAAAAGTTTAAAGGAGTTACCCGGCACTGCACTCCTATCCGAATCCTGGATTGAATACGACGACCACGTAGCCGAGCGCAAGCCGTTTCGCGATTTGGAACTGCGGCGCGTGGCGGACAACGGCAAAACGTATTTCATTAGTTTGACTGGTCTGCCCGCCTTCGATGAGGACGGAAATTTTCGTGGCTATCGCGGCATTGGGCGCGACATTAGCGATCGCAAACGCTCCGAACAACACATTCACTTTTTGGCTACGCACGATAGTTTAACCTCGCTGCCCAATCGTTTTATGTTTAGCCAGATATTGAATTTAGCGATTGAGTCAGCGCACCGCTATCATCGCAAACTCGCTGTATTTTTTATTGATCTGGACAGGTTCAAAAATATTAATGACACACTTGGCCATGAAGCGGGTGACTTTTTACTGTGCGAAATGGCAGCACGCCTGAAGCAATGTTTGCGTGCCAGTGATGTTGTGGGTCGCCTCGGTGGCGACGAATTTGTCGTTATGCTGCCTGAACCGGAAAATGCCGAGCAAATAGCCACTGTTGCACAGAAAATTTTGTCTGCATCACTTGAGCCCATGGATATCAATGGCCAGGAATGTCGCGTGACTGCCAGTATCGGCATTTGTGTTTATCCGGATGATGGAAGAGACGAACAAACCCTGATGAAAAATGCCGACATCGCCATGTACCGCGCGAAAGAAGAAGGCAAAAACAATTACCAATTCTATTCCCCCGATATAGAAGCCCGCTCATTGGAGCGTTTGGTGCTGGAAAATAATTTGCGCATGGCGCTTGAGCGCAATGAATTTTTCTTGCACTACCAGGCAAAACGCAATTTGCAAACCGGCGAAATTGCGGGAGTTGAGGCATTAGTGCGCTGGCAACATCCAGAGCTTGGCATTATCTCGCCTGCACAATTTATTCCTCTCGCAGAAGAAACCGGTTTGATTGTATTAATTGGCCGCTGGGTATTAAAAACCGCCTGCGCACAAAATGTCGCCTGGTTAAAACAAGGCCTGCCACCGCTGTGCATGGCCGTGAATTTATCCGTGCGGCAGTTTTTCGATGAACATTTAATTCAGGATGTTGCCGATGCATTAAACGAATCTGGCATGCAGCCAGCGTTGCTGGAAATGGAAATTACCGAAGGGATGGTGATGCAGGATGCAGAGCGCGCAATTCGCATCCTCACCGCAATCAAAGCATTGGGTGTGCGCTTGGCAATTGATGATTTTGGTGTGGGCTATTCATCGCTCGCACAAATAAAACGCTTCCCTATTGATACCTTAAAAGTGGACAGCTCTTTTATCCGCGATATCCCCCAAAACCGCGAAGATCGCGCTATTACCGAAGCGATTATCGCCATGGGCAGAACCTTGAGTTTGACGGTTATCGCCGAGGGTGTAGAAACCAAAGAACAAGAAGCATTTTTACGCGATCACAACTGCGACCAATCCCAAGGCTACTACTTTAGTAAACCGATTTCCCCGGAAGATTTTGTCAGTTTTATGAAAAAACAAGCGGCATGCACAATTGTTTATCCGCCGGTCACTAGTCCGGAGTAAAAACGACTAGTGACTGGTACATCTGGGGCAGTGTTGTGAATATGGAGTTGGAGCTCACCAGCTCAGAAAGCGAAACGCGCGCCCCAACTCCTATTCATTTATTTTTTCTTACCGTGCACTAAACCATACAGTACCGGCAATACCAACAACGTTAGCAACGTCGATGAAATAATTCCACCAATCACCACAGTTGCCAATGGCCGCTGCACTTCCGCACCAATTCCCACGTTAAATGCCATAGGCACAAAGCCCAAACTGGCAACTAATGCGGTCATTAATACGGGACGTAAACGTGTTAGCGCGCCTTGAATTATCGCACTCATTAAATCGCCATGTTCAAGATAAAGCTGGCGGATAAATGCGAGCATTACCAAACCATTTAAGACTGCTATGCCGGACAGTGCAATAAAGCCGACACCGGCGGACATGGACATGGGCATATCGCGCAGCCAGAGTGCGAGTACGCCGCCGGTGAGTGCGAGTGGGACGCCGGTGAAAATAATCAGTGCGTCTTTGATCGAACCAAAGGCCATCACCAATAGTGCGATCACCATTAACAATGTGAGTGGTACAACAATCGCTAAACGTTTGCTTGCGGATTCGAGTTGTTCGAAAGTACCGCCGTAATCCAGCCAATAACCTACTGGTAATTTTACGTCGCTTGCGATACGCGTTTGCACTTCGCTGACAAAAGAACCCAAATCGCGGCCGCGCACATTGGCGGTGACGATGACTAAACGTTTGCCGTTTTCGCGGCTGACCTGGTTCGGTGCCGGAGCGAGTTCAATACTGGCGATTTCATTGAGCTGTACAAATCCCGGTTCGGTTTTGATGGGTACTGGCAAGCGTTCCAATACGGATAAATCATTGCGCAAATTTTCCGGTAGGCGCACAACCAATTCAAAACGGCGGTCACCTTCGTAAATTAATCCTGCGCTTTCACCAGCAATTGCGGTCGCAACAAAATCTTGTAATTCATTAACTGTTAAACCATAGGCGGCAAGTTGGTCGCGTTTTGGTGTGACAGTTAATACGGGTAAGCCAGTCACCTGTTCCATGCGTGCATCGGCTGCGCCGGGAATTTTTTCCAGCACTTCCAAAATTTCCGCTGCAGATGTTTGCAGTTGCTCCAAATCATCGCCAATCACTTTGATACCTAAATCCGAACGCACACCGGAAATGAGTTCGTTAAAACGCATCTGGATCGGCTGCGTGAATTCGTAATTATTGCCGGGCAATTCGCGCACGGCAGTTTCAATCGCTTCCACCAAATCTGATTTTTCGCGACTCGGGTTAGGCCATTCACTGCGCGGTTTAAAAATCACATAGTTATCGGCAACCGAAGGTGGCATGGGGTCAGTGGCGATATCGGCGGTGCCGATCTTGGCAAAGACTTTATCCACTTCCGGAAATTGTTTGATGCGCGCTTCGAGCAAGGTTTGCATACCCACGGCTTGATCCAAACCGGTACCGGGAATGCGCAGTGCATGCAGGGCGATATCACCTTCATCCAGTTGCGGAATAAATTCCGAACCCAAACGCGTGGAAAGCCAGATGCTGAATATCACCAACACAACAGAACCACCCAATACCAGGCTGCGTTGTCTAAAGGCGCCCAGCAATAGTGGTTGATAGAGTTTTTTTGCCGCTTGCATAAAACGGTTTTCATGTTCGGCGATTTTGCCGTTCATGATTAATGCAATTGCAGCTGGCACAAAAGTGAGTGACAGAATTAACGCGGCGGTTAAGGCAATCACTACAGTGATCGCCATAGGGTGAAACATTTTCCCCTCCACACCGGTGAGCGTAAAAATCGGTAAGTACACCAGCGTAATAATGCCCACACCAAATAAGCTCGGGCGAATCACTTCGCTGGTGGCTTCATAGGTGAGTTGCAAACGCTCTTTTAATTCAAGGTTGCCGTTTCGTTGTGCTTCGCCCAACCGGCGAATGCAGTTCTCTACAATAATCACGGCGCCGTCCACAATTAAACCAAAATCCAACGCGCCCAAACTCATCAGGTTGGCAGACACACCGGCTTCCACCATACCGGTAATCGTCATCAACATGGTGATGGGAATTACCGCCGCCGTAATTAATGCAGCGCGCATATTGCCGAGCAATAAAAATAAAACGGCGATTACCAAGAGCGCGCCTTCGAGCAGATTTTTTTGCACGGTGCTGATGGTTTTATCGACCAGTTGTGTGCGGTCATAAACCGCGACTGCACGAACACCTTCCGGCAATGAGCGATTAATCTCTTCCAATTTAATCGCCAGCGTACGTGCAACAGTGCGTGAGTTTTCACCTTTTAACATTAGCGCAGTGCCGAGCACCGTTTCACGCCCGTTTTGTGTTGCCGCACCGGTGCGCAATTCTTTGCCGATCGCCACTTGCGCGAGATCACCAATGCGCACCGCGACGCTTTTGGGGTTGCTCACAATTAAATTTTCGATATCCGCAATGCTGGTTAATTGCCCTGGTGTGCGTACCAATAATTGTTGGCCGCTGCGTTCCAGATAACCGGCGCCGCGATTGTCGTTATTGTTTTTCAGTGCGACGGCCAGGTCCTCCATGGTCAGCCCAAACTGCATCAATTTCGTTGGCTCGGGGGTGATGTGATATTGCCGCGTGTAGCCGCCAATCGCGTTTATTTCTACCACGCCTTTGACTTGCATTAATTGCGGGCGGATTACCCAATCCTGCAATTCACGCAATGCCATTGCATCAAATTGCGCAGGATCGCTTGCTTCGACCGTATACATAAAAATTTCGCCGAGACCGGTGGCGATAGGACCCATCACCGGTTCTATCTCGTCGGGCAGTGCACTTTTAATTTGGCCGAGGCGCTCATTAATTAAATTGCGCGCAAAATAAATATCCGTGCCTTCATCAAATACCACGGTGACTTGCGATAAACCGTAGCGCGAAATTGAGCGGGTGTAAGCGAGTTTGGGCAAACCGGCGAGCGCGGTTTCTACCGGATAGGTGATGCGCTGTTCGGTTTCCAGCGGCGAGTAACCGGATGCTTCGGTATTGATTTGTACCTGCACATTGGTGATGTCGGGCACTGCATCAATTGGCAGCCGCTGGTAATTCCACAGGCCGAGGATAATCAGTGCGAGCACAGCGGCGAGCACCAGCCAGCGGCGCGTGATGGCCGCGCGTAAAATCGATTCAATCATGATGCCGCCCCTTAGTGATCGTGAGAGGCGCCGGATTTCTCCAGATCAGCCTTGAGCAAAAAGGAGTTTTCCACCACGTAGCTATCGCCCGCGTTTAAACCGCTGAGCACTTCAGTGAATTGACCGTCGGTGCGGCCTAGTTCGAGCGGGCGGATTTCATAGGTGTCGCCGATCTGGATAAACACCACCTGCCAATCGCGGAAGGATTGCAGGGCGCGGTTATCGACCATAAGCGGCACTGGAGTTTGGGCGATATCAACCCAGCCTTCCACCGCTTGGTTGGGCACCCAATTACCGGCGCTGTTATCGACTGGTGCATGGACTTCCAGCGTAGGAGTTTCGCCATGGCGCGGGGTGATGTATTCCGTTTTGGTCTGTGCTTGCTGACCATTGGCATAGATGGTGATAGCTTGGCCGGTTTTGATTTTGCTGGCATCGGTCGGGAACGCCTGCAAATGCAGCTCTAATACGCGTTCATCGAGCAAGGTAAACAGTACGCGATCTGCGGTAAATTCGCCGGGGTTGGAATGGCGTTCGACGACCACCCCATCAATCGGCGCCAGCAGTGGGTATTCGCGCAGACTCTCGTTGGATTCAACTGTCGCCAATACATCGCCCGCTTTTACGCGCGCGCCAATGGTGGGTTTTACCGAGCGGATCAAACCGGGGTAACGCGCTTGAATGTGACTCACGCGCAGCGGGTCGGCAACGATAGTACCGTAGAGTTTGATACGCTCTTGCAGCACACCTTCACCGGCAATCGCGGTAGTTAAACCCGAGGCGGCAGCGACATCAGCCTCCATAGTGATGCGCCCTTCGTATGATGGATAAGTCCATTGATGCTGCTTGTTCTGGTAGGTGGCGATCACCTTTACATCAAATGAATGCGGTTCTTCTACCACGCCCTGCCCACGCAAAAAATCCTGCTCGGGTTCGAACGCAAAGCTGTTCACGTCACCGCCCAAGCGAGAGAGCTGCACTTCCAATTTCCAGTCGCCGGGTTTCAGGGATTTGCCATCCACACTCGCCCAGGCGCGGTATTCGGGCGGTACGTCTTTTTCATAAATCGCCAGCTCGACCACAAAGTCACCGTCTTCCAGCAAGCGGCCGTTATGGACACCCTTTTGCGGCTCCTCTTCGTGGTGTTCGTCATGTTCATCGTGGCCGTGGTCATGATCGCCCGATGCCAATAGGTTTGCTGACAGGCCGAGGCTCGCAATTAATAACAGGGTTTTGATAAAAGAATTCATTGGGCAATCTCCGTTTCAGGGGCTGATGCGGTGAGCCGCTCCAGTTCAATGCGGGTTTCATGGGCGCGCAAGGCGGCGTCGATCAAGGCGGCGCGGGCTTCAAGCAATTCGCGTTGGGCGAGTGCCAGTTCGAGTGAGCTATAGCGCCCCTGGTCGAAAGCGGCGGCGGTAGCGCGGTTGGCGTCTTGTAGCAGCGGCAGGATTTGGTCGCGCAAGCTGTGCAGCTCGGCAAGCGCTTGGGTATGGGCGCTGTAAGTTTGGTTTAAGCGGGCTTCCAGCTGAACTTTAGAGCTATCGGCTGCGAATGTGGCGGCATCTTGCTCGGCGCGCGCTTTACTGATCGCGCCGCTCGCGCGTTTGCCGCTGGCGAGTGGAATATTGATGCCCGCGACCAGCGCGGTATCCTCACTCATCTGCAACTGGCGCACGCCGGCACTCCATCCCAAGGTCATTTGCCCTTCGGCTTCCGCTTTGCGCAACTCCGCGGAGCGCAGACGGGTTTCGTCGGCGAGCAAGAGCAAATCCGGATTTTGTGCGAGGCGAGTTTGCCAATCGACAAGGGGTTCTGCGTTAGTAAGCGCAAACAAATCACCCTCGGCGCGGGTAAAATCCGGCGTGCTATCCGCCCAGTAAGCGCTGAGTTTTAGTGCTTCCAGCTGCATTCGCTGGCGGGCTCGATCGACATCCAGCGCCGCTTTGGCTTGCGCGGCACGGGCGCGCAACAACTCCTCCTGTGGTGCACGACCGGCTTGGACACGTTTGCTTAAGCTGGTCACTAATGACTGGGCAAGTTGCTGCGCCTGCTTTTGCACTTGCTCTTGCTCTTGCGCCGCAATCAGGGCGATAAAACGGTAATTCACCGCCGCGACCAGATCCAATACCGCCACCCGCTGCTCGGTCGCCAATTGCTGTTGGCGTGCAGTGACGACACCGAGGCGTGCATCGCGCTGGTCGCCCAACTCGATTACCGAAGCAAACGAGAGCGTCAGCTCGGCGCCATCTGCACCGGAAAAATCACCCGAACCGGCGACATTTTCCAATTCAGAATGCAGGCGCATCTCCGGTCGCAATGCGGCGGTAGTCTGTTCACCGGTTAGAGCTGCGCGGCGGAATTGATAGCCCGCCAATTGTGGGTTGTGTTGCAAGCTGGCGCTGAGTGCATCTTGCAGGCTAATGCCGTCCGCCACTGCGGTGCATGCCAAAGCACTGACCAACAAAGGCAGCGCAAACGAAAATTTGTTCATGGTAGATCCTGTCAAATGTGCCCAAAGGGCACAGAGGTTTTATCAGGGCGCAGTCACACGCTCCCAATACGATCAAACACTCAGACAGGAACGGGCGGTGCGCGCAGTAAAGGTCGCCAATAGAGGAAAACGCGGGGATAAAACGAGCGATAAGCGCTGGTATAAACGGGTGTAGGCAGGATCAATAACACCAGCGCTAACGCAGCCAGCAATACCAATCCCAAATCAATTTTGCTCAGCTTCGCCAGTGCTGACTGGGTCAACTCAATATCAGCATCCTGATGCACTTCATCCGGGTGATGATCATGCACCTCATGGCCATCCAAATGCATATGCACCGACACCCGCGGCTCCTGCCCATCAAAACAAAAATGCCCATGTGCTCCCGCCCAGTTGCTAAGCAACCAGAAGGCTAGTGCCAGAAAGGCATAATGGGGGGAGAGTTTGGGCATGGCCGTTTTTTAGTTTAGGTTTGGGATGAAATTGATGCAAGCATAACGGTCTGCTTAAAAAATAACTACTCCGCCACAAACACCGGCGCAAAGCCTCCACCTTGCGTACGGAAATTCGTCGTCTGGCCTTGATACAAACGTGCGGCCAATAATTGAATTTCACCGGCATATACGTAAGCGCGAATATCCATCTTTAAAGCGATCTCTTGTTCATCCACCAAAATACCGCGTTCGCTCGGTGGAATTTGTTGTTGGGCGACATAATCACCCTGCAGGATTTCATCCCATACGCGTTTGGTAATTTTGTCGCCGCGATAGGCCGCTTTGCTGCCATAGCCAGTCGCAGGTTTAAAAAATAAGTGTTTGCGCTCCTGCCATAAATGTTCGGCATTATCGGCACTGACTAATTGGGTGCGGGGAATTCCGGCGAGCAGGGTTTTGATATCGTCACCACTTGTGCCGAACTCCCTGAGATTTGTTTCATCACTGAGCAAAACCAAATTGCGTTTGTCGGCATAAAGTGCGTGGTGACGCGGGTTGGGGGTAAGCACTATGGCATTGTTTTCATAAGCAGACCGCAACACGGCGTTGCCCGGCTGTGTAAGAGAAAAATCTGTGAGACGGTTGTAAACCAGATCAATCATTTGTTGTTGATAAAACAACTTGCCATCAACCAAGCTGAGTTCGCGCGGATCGACAATCAGGGTTTTAATTCCCGCGCGCTCAAATACACTTTGCGCCAATAAAAATTCCGGATAGAGAAATTGAGCGCTGGGATTTTCGTCTACCAGTGCAATGCAGCGCAGCGTTTGATCACCACGCGCCAACTGCCATTCGCGTTTAAACATGGCTACAAATTCAGACTCAACTTGCGGCTGCAGAAGCTGTGGAAAAGTTCCCGCTGCATTGCAACAAGCAGTTTGTGCACTGAGTAATATCGCATTTAAAAAACCACCACCAGCGTTAGTATTGATTTCAATAACCTGCGGCCCGCTTTCATTCAAATGAAAATCAAAGCCCATAAATACGCCGGAGACAGTTGATGCATGTTGAGCGATGGCGGGAGCCTTGGCTAATGCCGCTTGTTGATAAGCACTCAAGGCAGTAACGCGCGTTATTGCATGCACCAGCCGCTGCAGTTGCTGCCATTGTGTAGGGGAGATAAATACTGCCGTGTGGGAAAATAATTGTTCAAGGTGCTGCAATACTTCAGCTGGCAATGCCTGCGCCTGCAAACTCACCAGCAGTTCAGCGCGATTCAGGGTTTTGCAAAAGCAGGCACGATTTAATAGATCAGCGGCGGAGTCGCAATTTGTCTTGCAAACCTTTTTATCGTTCACTTTATTTTACCTTCCTCTATTATTTTACTTTCCAGTGTTTCTGCATTTCCAAATACATAAAGGACGCAGTCCAGGCAATCAGTAACAAGCCCGTCAGGGCTTCAATGCCGGCCAAAAAACGCAGCCATCCGGTGGGCGCCAGGTCACCAAAACCGAGCGAGGTATAACAGGTAAGAGAAAAATAAAGGCTATCTATAAAACCGGTGCTGGGTGTACCAAATAAGCCGTGGCCCTGAATATCGCCGCCCAATAAACTACCAAGCGATTCCTGTTGAATTAAAAAATAAAAACCACCAGCAAACAGTGTAACTTCCAACAGATGCGCACAAAGACAACCCAATATACCGATTAAAATACTCAAGCGGGGCGAGGCTTTGATTTTAGAAATTGTACCCGTTAATAAATTCAATGCTTCAAAATGAATAAGCACGGCGGTAGTGACTAAAAACAGGATCGATAATATGGATAACAACATGGTTGGGTCGATTGCCTGCGAAAATGAAAATAGAATGTCGCCTATGAAGCACGCGAATGTGTTTTTGGTAGCAACAGCGAGATCACACAGACGATGGCTAAAAATCCGGTAGTTATCCAAAGGCACGCAATCATGCCACCGGTTTGATAGACATAACCTGATAATAACGTGCCAACTAATCGCCCCATGGCGTTGGCCATATAATAAAAGCCAACATCAAGTGAAACACCGTCATCTTTAGCATAGCTAACAATCAGATAGCTGTGCAGCGATGAGTTAATCGCAAATACCACACCAAAAACTAGCAGCCCGATGATTAATACCTTTGCTACAGGTAAAGGTGTTGAAAATGCGAATGCCATAAGCGCTGTAACCAAGGTTAGCACTATTGCCCAAGCGAGCGCTGCGCTACCGCCCGGAGCTGCTTCCGATTTACTAGAAGAGAAGGTGCCAATAATCTTGGGGGCAAAAGATTGCACGATACCGTAACCAATTACCCAGCTGGCGAGAAAGCCACCTACCCACCAAAAATTCCAACCTAACTGACTGCTTAAAAAAACCGGCAGTGCTACCACAAACCAGACATCGCGCGCGCCGAATAAAAATAGCCGCGCAGCCGATAAAATATTAATCGCACGACTTTTGGAAAATAACTCATTGAATTTCGGTTTGTTTTTGGCTTTACCTAAATCCTGTTTTAGTAAGATCACGCTGGCAATCCATACCAAGGCTAGCGCCGCAGCCATCGCTAATACTGCGCCTTTAAAGCTCAAAAGTGCAAGTAGCGCACCGCCGAGAAAAAATCCCACACCTTTTAAAGCGTTTTTAGAACCCGTTAGCAACGCAATCCATTTAAATAATCTTCCCTGCTGGTCACCCGGTACCAATAATTTAATCGCACTCTTGGCGCTCATTTTATTTAAATCTTTGGCGACACCTGATAGCGCCTGCGCGCCCATCACTAACGGCACGCTGAGCCAATGTGTGGGTACAGTGAGCATTGCCAGCGCAATAACCTGCAACCCCAAGCCGATATTCATTGTGCGATTCAAACCAATCCGCGCACCCAGATAACCACCGAATAAATTAGTGACTATTCCGGAAATTTCATAAAACAAAAACAGCGCTGCAATTTGCAACGGGCTGTAACCGAGTTGGTGAAAGTGCAACACCACCAGCATACGCAGCGCGCCGTCAGTTAGGGTAAACGCCCAATAATTTCCGGTGACGATTGCGTATTGTTTTATTGCCGATGATTGATTCATGCTAGCTCACAAGGTGCTCCGTAGGTTGGGCCGGGCCGCGTAGGCTGAGCGCAGCGATGCCCAACACGCAATCTCATTGCAAACGATAAAGTTAATTTTCCAAACCAACCAATTTCGCCAACTCCACCGTGCGATTTGCATAACCCCATTCATTGTCATACCAGGCATAAATTTTTACCAAGCTGCCGTTCACCACCATAGTGGAAAGCGCATCGACAATGGATGAAAGCGGATTGCCACAAAAATCACTGGAGACTAACGGACGAGTCTCATAGCCAAGAATATCTTTCAGGTAAGTTTCGCTCGCGGTTTTTAACAGTGCATTTACTTCATCAACTGTGGTGGTGCGCTCCACTTCAAATACGCAATCGGTGAGTGAACCTGTGGCCAATGGCACGCGCACCGCATGCCCATTTAATTTGCCGCGCAGTTCGGGAAATATTTCCGCGATTGCAGTAGCAGAACCGGTGCTGGTGGGAATTAAATTGGAATGGGATGCGCGGGCGCGGCGCAAATCTTTATGTGGTTGATCGAGTATTGATTGGGTATTGGTTAAATCGTGAATGGTGGTAATGGCGCCGTGTTTAATCCCGAGCTGTTCATGAATCACTTTTACCACGGGAGCCAAACAATTAGTGGTGCAAGACGCAGCGGTCACTATGCGATGCGTCGCTGGATCAAATAGATGCTGATTAACACCCATCACGACATTTAATACACCCGGTTCTTTTACCGGTGCGCTTACCACGACACGTTTTACGCCTTGATCCAAATAGGCCTGCAACAAGTTTACCTCGCGCATTTTGCCGCTGGCTTCAATCACCAGATCGCAACCGCTCCAATCGGTTTCTGCAATTGTTTTGTTGCGACTAAATGCAATTGATTTACCATCAATATAAATTACATTTTCAACCGCGCTCGTGTCTGGCGCCCATTGGCCTTGTACGGAATCGAATTTAAGCAAATGTGCAAAAGTGGCTGCATCACCTGCTGGATCATTAATTTGTACAAATTCAAATTCCGGCCAGTGCCAGCTCGCGCGCAAAGCCAGGCGACCAATGCGGCCAAAGCCATTGATACCGATTTTGATTTTTTTCATGTTCTTTCTCGCAAAAAAAAAATTATTTGATATTAATTGTTTAACAACAACGATTGGGCCGAGCTTCCATCGCACACAAACGCTGGTGATTTTCCTCCAGCCAATCCTGATTGGCATCAAGCATTGTCTTCAGGGTTTTAGTCACCCACACGGGTAATTCCGGGTGCAAACGGTAATACACCCACTGCCCTTTGCGGCGATCTGCCAGTAAACCGGATTCACGCAGCAGCGCCAAATGGCGGGAAATTTTGGGTTGGATTTCATCGAGCGCGCAGGTGAGTTCGCATACGCATAGCTCTTTTTCGCGTGTGACCAGCAGCGCGATGCGCGCGCGGGTGGGGTCAGCTATAGCTTTGCTAAATTCAGCGGGATTCATAACGCGACTAGTCTCCAGACGTCTACATATGAAATTACATATATATGGATAAGTGTATGTATTGTTCAGAGAGTGGGCAAGTCTTTTATTGAGCAAAAAGACATGTGTGGGAGGCGGCAAATAAACCGTGGGCCATAAAAAAACCACCATCGCTGGTGGTTTTTAGGTGCAGTTTTTACCAAACGTGAATGCTACCAGTTGGTTAGCGGATGGGTGTTCAACTGATAAATTCTAATCCAGTCGTATTGCGTTACCATTGGATAAACGTTGCCGTATTTGTTTCCACCGAAAACGTTTTGAATGCCGTCGTTCGGGATCCAGAAATTCATCATCAATTCAGTCAAATTGTCCGGGATCGGCGTGTAAGACACTTGGGGCGCTACACAGGATGGATTACAGTCAATCCAGTTTTGATCCAGGGTTTTCAGCAACACACCATCCACATACCATTTAATTGCAGAAGGCGTCCATTCAATGGCATAGACTCGCCATTGGTCAGCAGGTGCTATGTCGATTTTATGTTCCCATGCACCCCACTGACGAGTGCCATTCCAATCGACAACGTTCACACCGTAAATTAAGTTGGCTTGGAATTTATCGGGACGACCACCTTCCAATTCAACATCAATCTCTTCCCACTCTCTGGGCGAGCCCTCGTGTTTGTAGGTGAAGAGCGAAGAGATGTAGCCAGTAGCAACATTTCTCGCTGGCGCCTTCATACGTGTTTCAATGCGGCCATATTTGATTCGTTTGGATGGAACAGTGCGCAATTCGCCACAGGAATAGTTGTAAGCACCTTTTTCAGCTTTGTGGTCATAAGAATAGCTACCCGCCACATATTGATTGCGGATGACCAATTCCAGATTCCCGTTAACGACTTGCACACCTTGGGGTTGGAAGCGGCAGATGGATTCGCCACCAACAGCGCCATCACCTTTGGCCCAAATGGCCGTGTTCAGACTGTTAAAACGTTCATCCAACTTCAGTGTATAGCCAGAATAAACTCCGGTGTAGCCTGGGTAAGCGGTAGGTAAGTTTGAAGGTGGCGCGCTGTTGGCCACCACTTCAATCCAATTAAAATTCCACCCCGTTGATTTGGAAAAAACACCCAGGCTGTAGGTGCCTGCATTGAGATTTACTGTTTTGGTGACAGTGGTCCAATTGGTCCAGTTACCTGCGGCTGGAATAACCATGTCACCCAAGGGGATGCTGCCGCCGTTCAAGTCGACCGCTGCGGTTGCACCTGCGGGGCTCACAACGCGCATCTTGATGGTGTAGCTGCCAGTAGTGGGAATCACCAGATTGGAGTAAGCGAGCCACTCATTTGGCTCTATCCAACCAACGTTATAAATACCGCCGGTAGTATCGTTTGTGTTTTCAATATCGACGTTATCGGAGCGATATTTACCGCCTGAGTTACCTGCAGACGTGTCGTAGTAGCTACTGTAATCTTCCGCTTGGAATACGACCGCTTGCGACGGCAATGCACACAGCCCTAGCAAGGCTGAGCTGAGTAGCGGAAGTTTGGATTGTTTTATAAGCAGTGAAAAAGCGTGACGCATAGTTGTTATCCTCATGGGAATGTAGAGCTTTATTAGACTTTTTGTTCACATCCTGTTTCGCTTTTGTGAGGTGGGGCGGGTATCACAAAGCGCGTAAAACAATCATAGGCACGCTTTTGGGTAATAAATAGGCGCAATTTTCATTATTTTGGCGCCAAATTAAACTTATTTACTATAGAAATCCTGCCAATTTGCGATTTAGGTAATAAGTGCTCTGTTTCGGATATAAGTCCCACCCCGGTTTCTTGAAGTGGGACGCCTGACATGTTTTCGAGGGGGAATTAATGGGCTGGATTTATTTGTTGGCCGCGGGTTTGTGTGAGATTTTTTACGCAGCTGCTATGCCAAAAACGGACGGTTTTACCAAGCTCTGGCCGAGCCTGTTTTGCTTGCTATTTATCGCTGCCAGTATGTATTTGTTATCCCTGTCGGTACGCACTTTACCGATAGGAACTGCCTACGCGATTTGGGTTGGTGTAGGTGCGGTCGGCACAGCGGCTTACGGCATCATTGCATTGAATGAAGATGCGAGCATTTTGCGACTGTTGTGTTTTGTGCTGATTATTGCGGGGATTATCGGGTTGAAGTTGTTGTCGGCACCGACTGCCCATTAACCCGAAAAAATTCAACAGGTGATAGGGCATTAATTCTCCTTACCTCTACACCTTAAATAACAACTATTTATAAGGACTTACAATGCTGGGCAAATTGCTAAACATATTGGGAAAACTGTTTTTATGTGTCCTTGCATTACTACTTGTATATGTTTTAGGTGTACTGCTTATCAACTTGAGAGACAAGCCACCTTCTGCAACGGTAATTGAATTCCAACAATCCTGGGATAATAGAAAACCAGTTGATTCAGCCGATAATGGTTATCTTTATTTTCTTGGCTTTGATGTGGCAAAAGATGCAGACCCAAAATTTGTTGGGGAGGAGCGCGTTCAATGGACTAAAGAAGCAATACTTCCAGCCACTGAAGAATCTATACGTTTTCCTCAAGCGTATAATGATTTCCAAAAACAATTACCAAAGGAAATCGTACAACTTATGGATCTTTGCAGTCAAATAACAGCGACTTGCATTAATAATATTGAAAAACAGCGTTACTCAATCATTCAGTGGTCGAAAAATGATACTTGGATTCTTGATCGCTATCGGCAGTTGATTGCACATAAGGCTTGGTTGGAATTGATGAAAACAGATATACGCTTGCCATTACCAAGCTATGGTGAGGTTATGAAAGTTCAACGGCTCGCATTTATTAGTGCGTTAGCCATTATGCACCCTGATGAGAGCAAGAATATTGCTGGGCTACTTGATGACGATCTTCGATTTTGGCGATCTGTACTAAAAAATACAGATACATTAATTGGAAAAATGATCGCAGTCGCTGCAATTAAAAATAACTTTTTATGGACTAATTTTTTCCTATTAAAGTTGGACAATAGTATTCGACCAGCTGCAATACCTGCTGCGTTAATAATTCCCTTTACTGATGAAGAATTGTCTATGCGGCGTTGTTTGATAGGGGAATGG
Source organism: Cellvibrio fibrivorans (assembly GCF_031457055.1). Lineage (NCBI taxonomy): Bacteria > Pseudomonadati > Pseudomonadota > Gammaproteobacteria > Cellvibrionales > Cellvibrionaceae > Cellvibrio > Cellvibrio fibrivorans. Next base: position 336,359 of record NZ_JAVDVX010000006.1, read on the forward strand.
TTTCTTTCTGAAAGTTTGGTCTACCCGCTGGATGGATCTGGTATTGATAATTTTACTGGCAGGCTGCTGCTTGCATTTGCGTATCAAAAGCAAGATACCTTAAATAAGCGGGCTGAATCACTGAATTCAATTGTGTTGGAGCTCGATGTTCCATTAACCAACTTTGAAGCAACACTGGAATTGTATAAACAAAAGGCTTATCCAGAAAAAACGGCAACCCACTATTTTCGCCACCCTTATAATGTTGTAGGGCAGATTCTCAGTGAGGTGGCTCCGCCCACTATGTATACCGAGTATGTAGTGCGCACCAAAGATCTGGAAGCATTTCGACGCGGGCTATTGTTAATTATTGAACAAATGAAGCCAACTTCCCCAGAGGCTGTTCGTCATGTTAGCCCTTACAAAACTAAGCCATTCGCGTTAAATCAGGAACAGCAATCGGTAACCGTTTTCGGTCTTGGTAACGATGCACGTGCGCAACAGACTTACTATTATTAAGTCTGAACTGGTTTACTATAAACACTATAACAACAACTTGAAGTGCAACCATGAAAACCCCCATCTTCAATATCCACGACCTTATCCTCGTACTCACCCTGGCAGTCTGCGTGCTGCTGGTGATTTTCCAGTGGCTGTTATCCAAACAAAAAGCGATTGCCTCGCAGTTATTGTCGGGATTTTTTGTGTGCGTGGGTGCCAGTGCGCTGTGTAATTTGTTGTTGTGGAACGACTATATTGGCTTGCACAGCGAAGTGGCGAAAATGGTGCTGTCACTGGGATTGGTGACGGCGGTTGTCGGTAAAAGTGTGTGTCTGTATTTGTATGTGGTGGCGATTACGCGGGCGAACTTTTCGTTGCGTGCAAAAGATGCGCTGCATTTATTGAATTTATTCACGGTTGTCGGATGGGTGCTATGGGGTGGTTTGGATAGCGACCGTTTGCGCTTTCAGTCTGCTAGTCACACAGAATATTCCATTCAACTTACGAATTACTTATGGCATTACCTGAAAATTTTACCGGTGGTGTATGCCTTTGCGGCAGCGCTGGAAATTTATCGCTACAAACAGCAGCTAAAACAATTTTATTCCAGTTTGAGTTTGCAAGGTCCCTATTGGTTGCTACTACTGACATTGGGTTTTGCACTCAATTGGTTCTGGTCGCTCGTCGTGCATTTGCTCGGGCAGACAGTGAGTTTTTCTATCGCCGATAGTTTTGGCATTTTCGACAACTACATTACCTTTGTGTTGGTGAACGCACTCTTTGTGTACAGTTTGTTGTATGCACATCAATTACTGGAAACCAAAGAAAAGCTCAAAGAAAAAGAAGTAGTTGCGCCGGCAGAAATATCGCCCGATGCCATTGCGCGCATTCGCAATACCATGGAGAAGCAACAGCTGTATTTGAAACAGAATTTGAATATTGAAGACTTTGCGCGGCAGGTGGGCATTCATTTTCGCGAGGTATCCAGCATCATCAATAAAGAATTCAATACGAATTTTTTTGAATTTGTGAATGAGTATCGCGTGAATCGCGCCAAGCAGATGCTGGTTGATCCGCAATATGCAGAGATGACGATCCTGGATATTTTGCTGGAGTCCGGGTTTAACAGTAAGTCGTCATTTCACCGGTTTTTTAAACGCTATACCGGGATGTCAGCGGCGGAGTTTAGAAAACAAACATCCGCTGCCGAATAAATATGGATACCCGCGTTCGCGGGTATGACAAAAAATACAGTTGAATGGCAAATGTTTCGTCACTCCTGAACGCAGGAGTCCAGATGTTTATTTATTGTTGCGACCTACGAGTGCCAATCCACCTAGTAATACTAACCATAATAAATTCACCGCACCGCCACCACCCGAACCACCCCCGCTAGTTGCTTTGGAAGTTGCTACTGATGACATTGCTACTGCAGTAGAACTCGCCGCTACACTCGCTGCAATGCTGCTCGCGGCGATTGAACTGGGCGCAGCACTTGAAGCGGCTATCGAGCTTGCCGCTGAACTTGAAACCGCAACGGAACTCGCGCTTGAACTACTTACAGGCGCATCCGCTGGTGGTGTACCACTAAAGCCGGTGGCGTTTTCTTTGGTTAATGCGAGAACCAGAATGCCATCCTTTACTACTACGTTCTCCGGTGCAAAATCCACGCGGTTGGTATCAAAACTCCAATTGGCTTTGCCCCAGCGAGCGCTATCAAAATTGTTGAAATCATCGCGCCAGCCACCCTCAAATGTTTTGGTAGTTGCATTGTAAGCTTTGTAGTCGATGTAATTTACAAATTGATAAACTGGTAATACTGCATCATCCCATGCGCCCACCCAAGGCACTGATTCAGATGACCAAATATTAAATCGCAATGATTGTGGATTTGTGAGACTGGTTACAGTGCTGGTGCCGGTAATGCGACGCGCTTCTACGCCATCCACAAACCAGGCGACGTAATCTGGCGTCCACTCAACGACATAAGTGTGGTAAGCATCCGCGAGCGACGCCGGGGCAGTATGAACTTGTTCGGTGTGAATGGTCGGGCGCGAGCTGCCGAGAATAATATTGCTCTGCCACTTGGTCGCATTTTCTTTCCCAAATACTTCAATATCAATTTCTTCCCAAAAGGTATTGCCCACTTCCGAACCATTTTTGTAAGTAAAGAAAGTCGACAACACACCGCTGGCATTGGCCACGCGCATGCGTATTTCATAGCGGCCATATAAATAGCTGTCGCTGGAATAAATTTCCGCGCCTTTGTAGGCTTTGGCATTAACAACCTGGGCAACCAATCCCAAAGTGATCGCAGTGAATACACACAACAAACGACGCATAACTTTTACCTCAGTGACAAAAAACAGTTTTAAAAAGTAGTAAAAATAAATAGACGAGAAAAATAAAAACGGGAGTGCAGGCAAGGTACCCGCAACCCCCAAAGGCTGAAACATCTCAGTCGTCATCCCCGCGAACGCGGGATTCACAACAACCCGCCGGGCTTCTACGTTCGCAGTAGTGACGAATATTTTAAATTTTAGTTAACTTGATCCAATCAATATTAAAGCCACCGCTGTTGGCGTAAATCGCCAAACTTTGTACACCGGCGTTCAGGTAAATATTGTGGCTGATCGTCTGGTAGGTACCCCAGCCGCCGGTGTTGGGTACACTTATGGTGCCCAAACCTACGCCGTTGCGATCCAAGGTAAATTGCGCTGTTGTGAGCGCTGAGGCCACACGGTATTCCACTTTGTAAGTGCCGGTTTGCGGAATATTCACATTGTTGTATTTGAACCATTCACCCGCATCGATATAACCCACGGTGCCACCAGAGACGGTGACGCTGCCGCCCACTTCATTAAAACTTTCTGCCTGGATGGTGATAGAGGTCGCGGGCGCACTGCTGCTACTGCCACCACCACTCGTGCCGCCATCGACTGGAGGAGTGCCGGTATAACCGGTCTGGCCTTCGCGTGTCAGTGCGAGAACCAGCGTGCCGTTTTTCACTACCACGTTATTTGGATCGAAATCGGCGAGGTTTTCACCGAAGGTCCAGTTGGCTTTGTTCCAGCGGTTGGTGTCAAAACTGTTGAAGTCATCGCGCCAACCGGTGCCGAAACTGTTGGTCGCCGCCACATAAGGTTTGTATTCAATATAGTTTACGAATTGGTACACCGGCAGGATGCTGTCATTCCAAGGGCCAACCCACTCAGCGATATTTGCTGCCCAAAGGTTAAAGCGCAGGTCTTGCGGACTAGTCAGGCTGGTGACAAATTGTCCGCCAGTAATGCGCCGAGTTTGGGTGCCATCTACATACCAGGCGATGTAATTAGGCGTCCATTCCAGCACATAGGTGTGGTAGCCGTCGCCCATGGAGAAGGGAGTGGTATGTACGCCTTCGGTTTTGGTGGTGGGGCGGTTGGTGCCGATAATCACATTGCTCTGCCATTGGGTGGCATTGTTCTTACCGAAGATCTCGATATCGATCTCCTCCCAAAATACGCCCGGTTGCTCGGAGCCATTTTTGTAAGTGAAGAAAGTGGACAACACCCCGCTGCCCTTGGCGACACGCATACGCATTTCATAGCGACCGTATTTGTAGGTTTGCTTCGAGTAGATTTCCGCAGCTTTATAAGGTTTGGCGGCGGCAGGGCTGGTAGCAGTGAAACCGATCAGGGTGGCGAACGCAAAGAGCACGCCGGTATAGCGATTGAGTTTGAACATAGCGAATACCTTTATCATTAATTATTAGAGGCAATTATTAAAAACGCTTTTGTCTGTAGTAGACCGTGGCGACTGCGGCCTGCCACGAGCTTATACTCCCCAAATTGCCAAACTTGGTCGCACCAGTTTGAGCAGAAAACCTGAAGTGGTGCGCACTAAACCTAAAATGGCGCGCAGAAAACCTGAAGTGGCACCTAAAGTTTGATATGACACCTGCAACTTTTTGGCCGTTGAACCGTAGATGGGATCAAACACCCCGAATAAGGAACGAATCCCGAGATGACTGCCCCGACTGAAAATCAGGACGATGAGCTGATCAACCTCATCGCCCGTTGCGCGCTGCGCGACCAGGCCGCGCTCAAAACGCTGTTTGAGCGGGTGAGCCCCTACTTGAATGCGATCGCCTGGCGCATCCTGAAATCCAAAGAGCTGAGCAACGAGGTATTGCAGGAGGCGTTTTTGCAGATTTGGAATAACGCGGCCAGTTACCGGCCGCACCTCGCCAAGCCCCTGACCTGGATGGCCAGCATTGCGCGCTACCGGGCGCTGGATCGGCTCGCATCAGAGCAGCGGATTAGCGCTAAATTTGTCGCCCATCATGATGGGATAGAAGATATGCCCGGTGGCGATGAGCCCGAGCACAGTGTCGGCGCCAGCCAGCTCAGATTTCATTTGCACCAGTGCCTGACCACGCTGGGCGACAACATTAAACGCAGTATCGAGCTAGCCTATTTATATGGCTACTCGCGCGAAGAGATCGCGCAGCAATTTGCCACCAATACCAACACCGTTAAATCCTGGCTGCATCGCGGCGCTGAAAGGTTGAGACTATGCCTAGAAAGCAAATAAGTGCGTCTGGGAGCCAAACACCAGAGCCACCTTTAGACGACAAAAGCCTCGCGTTCGACTATGTCACCGGTGTACTGCGCGGTGCGGAACGCGAGCAATGTGAACAGCGCCTGCGCAGCGATACGGCTCTGCAGGCAGAGGTCAGCTTCTGGGAAGAGCAGCTCATGAGCCTTAGCGATGAACAACAAGGCATCAAACCCGACCCGGAAGTCTGGCGCGGTATTGAGGCGCGTCTACAACAGCAAACGCGCCCGGCTGATACGCGGCCATCCAGATTTGCCTGGCTCTGGCCCAGTATCTCCGCGTTTGCGACAGTGATGCTCGCTGTATGTATCTGGCTGCTGATGGCGCGCGACCCACTGCAACAACCCAATGCCGATTATGTAGCCGTACTGACCGATGACTCAGGTGCGCCACAATTGACGGTACTCACCGCCACTGGTGGCGCGCAGCTTTGGTTGAAATGGGAGGCAGTGGAGATTGCAGATGATAAAAACCTGCAGCTCTGGGCGGTTTCCAAACGCGATGGCCAAATCCGGCCGCTCGGTGTATTCGCGCAAACCGATATCCAGCAATTGCCACTCACAGTCCCACAGTGGCGGCTGATTAAAGATTCCTCCCATCTGATCCTTACGGAGGAAGACGTAGGCGGCTCGCCGTTAGATGAACCCAGTGACGTCGTCTTGGCAAAAGGTGTTTGCGTTCTCCTCGCGCAGGTGAAGAAGGCCATATAATGCGCCGCATCTATCTCACCTGCGAACCTATGCCATGACGAAAAAACTCTGTTGCGGTTTACTGTTGTTGCTCGCCAGCGCTGTTACCCAAGCGCTGGAGATTCCTTTGCAAGATGCCAATTTCAAACAATGCGTGCAGGAATTAGCAGCGAAAAAAAATTGGCAGAGCCTTGCCGATATCACCGCGGTTGAATGCCACTCAAAAAATATCACCTCGCTTGCCGGTATTGAGCAATTCCAGCAGCTGCAAAAATTATCGCTCTACAATAACCAGCTCACTGAAGCGAGCATCGGAAAATTACCGAACCTCCGCCATATCAACCTCGCCAAAAATAAAATTACCCAGGTTAATTTCAGTGAATTACCGGCACTGGAAGAACTGTATATTTTTGGCAATAAAATGACGGTGCTGGATTTGTCCGGGTTACCCAAACTTAAACTGCTCAAAATCAACGACAACCAGATTGTGCAGTTCACTTACAAGGATCTACCCGCGCTGGAAAAAATCTATATGTTCAATAATGTGATGGAGCATGTGGATATTTACCACTTGCCCGCCATGACCTATATGGATGCGCGCCAAAACCCCATGCCTGATCCACTCTATGAAGAAATGGACAAACTCAAAGGCGTGACTTTTTTACATGACGGCAATGCCGAAGACTGGCAATAAGAAAGGATTGGAAACAGGTGAAATTATTAGCAGCGGGTTTAACAGCGCTCACATTATCGCCATGCACACTTGCGCTCGGCGAACATGAATTTGATTGGGGCAGCCGCGCACGCTATGCCCGTGTGAATGCCGACAACTCTGGTCAGGCAGCATCATTATTGTTGCGCGCGAATGTTGAGTCTGCCTGGAGTGAATTATTAAGTTCGACATTGGAAGTCGATGCAATCGGAACAGCCTTAAAAGATGATCACAGCGATGGCGAGCGATTTAATGATGAACCATTAATTCCCGATCCTCAGGGCGCCGAAATCAATCAAGCTTTTTTGTCGCTCAATCTGGATGCTGCCAATATCCATCTCGGTCGGCAGCGCATTAACTTTGACAACCAGCGTTTTATCGGCGGCAATGGTTTTTGGCAAAACGAACAGACCTTTGATGCAGTGCTCGCTAAATTCAAGCTCGCCAGCAATTCCAATGTCACTTACAGCTATATCGCTAATGCCAACCGCATTTATGGCGATGATGCGGATGAAAATAATTCGGGGCGCGAGCACGATTATGAAAATGCATGGCGTCCCGCTGCATTTCTCGGCGACCACAAACAGAATTCCCATCTCGCGCGGCTTGAGTGGAATGAATGGGACTACACCCGTGTTGTCGGCTATGGATATCGCATTGATAATCGCGATATGCCGAGTGTATCCAATAATACGTTTGGTGCTAGCTACACACTCAACTACAAAGCCAGCGTTGTAAAATATCGCGTACAACTTGAAGCTGCACAACAAAATCGTTTTGAACTCAATGCGGAAAGCTTGCCTTATTATCTGGTTGATCTCGGTTTTGGTATAAGCACCTGGGAGCTCAGTACCCGCTATGAAATTCTCGGCGCAAACGATGGCGCGGCATTTGTAACGCCACTAGGTTCCAATCACGATTTTGAAGGCTGGGCCGATGAAATCGGCAATACCCCCAATAGCGGCCTACGCAATTTTTCGCTGGGACTATTATGGCGCGCATCACCGCTGCGCGTAGAAACTTCCTATCATTTTTTTAAAGATGATCTGGACGGCACTAATATCGGCCGCGAGTTTGATCTGGATTTTGTGTACAAACCTGCGCGCAAACACAGCATCTCATTGCGCCTCGCCAATTTTGAACCAGAAGGGAATTCAGGTTCGGTGCGCAAGGTATATCTGGATTATTCGTTTAATTTGTAATTCCTGTTTACTATTTCCAATTGTCCTTTCATACCCAACCAGCCTGAGTGTCGTGTAGATTCATTTTCCTGTAACTGAAGGGGAAAAATCCTACACAAATGGCTGGTAATTTCTCACAGACGCAACCCTTGTTACAGGCGTAAATTGATCTTGAGCTTAATAGGGCTTCTCCCGGGATGGAGAATTTCGCAGGCAGTTGCGGGTTTCATTTTCTTAATTGCGAGGATGGATCATGGATAAGGATAATCTGGAAATTAAACGAATTTTTAGCCGGTTTAGTGACGAACCTTTAAGGTCCGGTCAACATGAAGCGCTACACCAAATGCTCACGGCGTTTATTGTGATGATTGTTGGAGTCTTGTTAACCGCGGTGGGATTTGTAGGGATAATCGTGCGGTTGTTGCGTCTTGCTGGATTTGGTGTAATAACGTTTGCCCAACATCTTGGGCTCGCCCGGCATGTTAATGTTGAATTGGAGCGCAGGCATTTCCATTGCAACAGACGCAAACCCGAATATAGATAATTTTGCACTGCTCTCCCCGTATACTCGTTTGCAAGCGGAGCTTGCGAACGAGTATACACACAAGTTTTCATTCAGTAATAAAAATGCAACTGAGCAAAAAAATCCAGGTAATTCCCTGCATCCCGCTGCGGTATATCATCACCTTTACGTAAACCGCCGCGAATTTGTAAATTGGCGAAAGGCGTATATTCCAATAACAAGGAATGGCGCACACGCTGATTCTCATCGATATTCGCATCCGGATCTAAATATTCAGTCGTGAGTTTAACGTTGTAGCCTTTACTAATCTCGCGATTGACTTCCAATAAACCTACCCGCTGCTGCTGATACTCATCGGGAATGTTTTCAATGGATTCATCTTCAATCAGATCTGCCTCGGCAAGAAAAACAAAACCCTGCCATACAAAACCGCCAAATAGATTTGCCTGGATGCGCGCACCGGCTTCGGCATCGTTATAGAGTGCAGTGGCGCCAATGCGCCAGTTGTTGCCGAGATATTCCGCACGCGATAAAAATTGTAAATTTTTATCGTCATTGTTAAGGCCGCTACTGCCATTACTAAGCGCAAAATTAAACAGGGTTTTGGTGTACTGCAAACCTAACTCCACACCGTTGTCGCCGGTATCAAAATTAAATCCACTTGCCTGCCGGATAAACGCGCTGTCATCTTCCAGGCGAATACCGTAGGGCAACATAATGCGCCCCGCTTTTAAAAAATGGTTGCCGTTAAGTTTGGTGAGAATAAATGTTTCGCGATTTAACGCACCGCCGGGTGCGATCTGCTCATCAATATACAGTGAAAAACGCGAGTCTTTGGGTTGCAATACTACATAGAGTTGGCCGGATTGGGTTTCAAATCCGCGCGTGTCTTCACCTTCATCGCGATCCGACTGGTAATAATTGGTGCGCAAGTCTGCACCTATGCGTAAAGTCTCGCCGAATTTTCCGGCATCAAATAAATCCAGGCTACCTGCGGTTCGCGGCAATACATGGGTGCCGTAGTAGGCACCGTAAGTCGTGCGCGCACCACCACCGGCCGGATTTACATGGCAAGTGGAGCATTGGGTATTATTTTTTATCGCGAGATAGGGTTCTGCATGGCTGGTGTTTATTAACAACAGGCCCATCACACAAATTAAAAATGTAAAATAATTTTTACAGTGAATAAACATAGCTGTAGCCTCCGCCCTGATTTTCATCGCCGTCGCCATCAAACCCACGCTGCTCCTGATCGAGCAGTGGATATAAGGCACTGTTGTTGATCAGCACTTCCAGTTGTATCGCCTGTGGGGGAATATCACTGACGGTGATGTAGAGAATCTGGTCGATCAGCAAGAGTGAAAAATCCGCTGCCGTTTTTTGTCCATCGAGGTTGTTATAAAACACGCTGATACTTTCTGGTGAAAGTGTTTCAAATTGCAATGGGCGACTGAAATGCAAATCCACCGTTACTTGTGAATCACTTTTTTGCGCACTTGCGCGTGCCACTTTAGTCGTCGCTGAGCCTGTGCCATTGCGCGGTGCACCATTGGCAATCCAACTGCGTACCTGATCAATTTGTTCTTGCGATAAGTAGGGGCCACCGAGTGGCATGCGGGCGCCGACAATATCTGCAGAGCCCTCTAATTTTTTTATCAAATAACTGTCATCCGGTTTGCCGGGGTTGACGCGCATAAGCGTGGGAATTTCATCGGCTGTGCGATTGACTAAAAATGCATAGGAATTTTCTTCGGAATCCAACCGCAAACCGCGCGGTGCATTTGCACCTGTGTGGCAGTTGGTGCAAATGGCCCCAAAAATATTCTGCTGTAATTGTGCGAGTGTTACCGCATTTTCTGACGCGCTACTGCTGCTTGCGCTGCCGTTTCCCTTGCTGCTGGAAGTGGGCAAACCCTGATCATTTAATCCTTTACCGGAACCGGCACCACAGGCGGTTAAGCCGGTGATTGCCAGTAATAAAAAAAAACTTTTCATGATGCAGTCCTCTCATCTTTTTTGTTGATCTGCGTCGTAAATAAAAACGGAAATAAAAAGCGGGCACTGCAAACTATCTGCAGCGCCCGGATTTTTTATGGCCGCGCGATGGTCCAGTCGGTGTATTCACCGGCAACATCACCAGGCTTTGAATCGCCAACATAGAAATAGAGTGGCAAACCTTTGTAGGCCCATTGTTTGGTCGTGGCGTCGCGGGTAATTACGCTGAAATCACCAAAGGCTTGTGCATCTGCGGGCGCATAAAGTGCGGGCCAGGCAGCCAGGCAACCGCCGAAGCAGGTAGTGACGCCGGGCGTATCGTCATCAAAGGTGTAGAGAGTGAAATCGAGGCGTGAATTATCGGCAGTACCGGCCGCATTGAGGATATTGCCGTGCGCAACTAACAGACGGTTTTTGGTGGGATGGTTGTTTACCGCAACCGCTGGCGTGCGCGCGACAAACCAGTTATTGCCAATCGCTTCGCCGTTGGTTTGGCCAGCTTGGGTATCGCCCGCAAAAAAGTAGAGCGGCATACCATTCAGCGCCCACTGCATTTCACCGCTGGCGCGTTGCACCAGGCTGTAAGGAGCAGTCGCAACAGCACCGGCATGGGCAATCAAGGCTGGCCAGTTGGTAAGGCAGGTACCGGAACAATTGCTGACGCCGGCGGTGTCATTATCAAATGTGTAGAGGGTAAAACCATTGCGTTCGGCGGTACTGGTCTGCTCGGCGCCGTTAACCGGCATCGCCAGTTTCACACTGCCTGCAGCCGCGAGATGACTACCGAGGGTGGCGTTGGCCACTATTTGTGTGGGCATCGGCCGTGCGAGTAACCAGTTGGCTATGGCTTTACCGGCAGTTTGGCCAGCAACTGTGTCATTTTTGAAAAAGTAGAGTGGCTTGCCGTGATAGGCCCACTGCAATGCAGTACCGGCAGTGCCCATGCTGCGCGTGATTATCGAATAGGGTGCGCTTGCTTGATCACCCGGGTTGGCCAACAGCGGTGGCCAGTTCACCAGGCAGTTGCCGCTGCAGTTGGATACACCGGCGGTGTCATTGGCAAAGGTGTAGAGGGCGAATCCGGTGCGATTGAGCAACTGGCCGGTAAAGCTGGTGTTGCCGCCACCTTCCGGCATGCCGACTAATACGTCGCCACTCGCGACAAAATAATCGCCGTCAGCGGCATTGATTTGGCTATCGACCAAGACAACGGGCGGAACCAGAGCCGGTGCTACCGAGCTGGACGCCAATGAACTGGACGCGGGCGTACTGGATGCAGGTGTGCTACTCGGCGCAACTGAACTGGCGGATGTACTGCTCGGTGCTATAGAGCTGGCAGCCATGGAGCTGGGCGCCACGCTGGAATAGCCGGTGCTGCTCGGAGTAGGTGAGTAGCCTTTGCCGCCACCCCCTCCGCCACCGCAAGCAGTGAGCAGGCCGGCACAGGCAAAGGTGAAGATTAAAGTACGACAGGATTTGTTAATAAACGGGTTCATGGTGGTTCCTCCTTAGATTGATTTGTCGGAGGAACTTACGGGCGACCTGCAAAAAGGTTGCAGGAGCCATGCGAGATAAAATAAAACCCGTCTTGCACAGGGAAAGATTTAGGCACAAAATAACTGTCTGTACATACAGTATCATTTTGTGAAGGTGGCGATGTTATGAGTACAAATGACGAGGATTTTATTGATCCCGCCCCCTGGATCAATGCAATCCCCCAAGCCCACAAAGGGCGCGGTGCCATCAGCAATATCGCCGGTCGCTATGAGACGCAATTAATTGAAACAGTCGATGATGGCTGGCGCCCCTATGCCGCCGATACCGACATCAACCCCGCACTAAAAACCCACATCACCCCCGAACTGGCCAAGACCATTCTCAGCCGCAACCAGTCGCCGGATTTACCCTTCAGCGTGACGCTCAACCCCTATCGCGGTTGCGAGCACGGTTGCATCTACTGTTTTGCGCGCCCCACCCACGCCTATCTCGGCTTATCGCCGGGGCTGGATTTTGAAACCCGGCTCTACGCCAAAACCAATGCGCCGGAATTGTTGCGGCGCGAGCTTGCGCATAAAAATTACGAGCCCAGCCCAATCGCCTTTGGGATGAACACCGATGCTTACCAGCCGTGCGAGCGCGAATTAAAAATCACCCGCCGCTGTTTGGAGGTGCTGCATGAGTGCGATCACCCGCTCGGCATGATTACCAAATCGGCGCTGATCGAACGGGATATCGATTTACTGCAGGACATGACCGCAAAAAATCTGGTCACTGTCGCCATCACCATTACCACGCTCGACCATTCAATCGCACGAACATTAGAACCGCGCGCTGCATCACCCACGCGCCGTTTGCAGACAATTGAAAAACTCGCGCAAGCGGGCATACCGGTGTTGGTGAGTGTGGCGCCGGTGATTCCCTTTGTGACTGAGCAGGAATTGGAAAATGTGATGCGCGCTGCTGCCGATGCCGGCGCCACTGCCGCGGGTTACACCGTGTTGCGTTTGCCCTGGGAAGTAAATCCGCTCTTTCAGCAGTGGCTGCAAACCCACTTCCCCGAACGCGCCGAGCGAGTGATGAACCGCATCCGCGATATGCGCGGCGGCAAGGATTACGATGCAAATTTTGCCACGCGTATGCGCGGTGAAGGCCTCTGGGCCGATATGATCCGCCAGCGTTTTGCCAAAGGATTAAAACGCTATGGTTTGGGAAAAAGTGGGCGTTTTGTACAATTGGATTGCAGTTTATTCCGCAAACCGCTGAGTATTCCGGCGCCGAAAAAAACCGATGGGCAGTTGGATATTTTTGGTTGAGCAGTGCCTTAGGGCTGAACCTGTTTAGTCTCAACATATTCAGCCATCATCGCCTCATGTAATCCGTAAAACTGTCCGTCATCCACTGAGTTCCAATCATTGGTCGCAAATAACAGTACAAGGTCATTTTTGATATCGTGATAGAACAACGAAAAGAAATATGGATTGCCACCGTTGTGATACATAGCGCTAACAGCAGCATCAGTCTTCTCAATACGCCATCCATAACCATAGTAGTTATCTCCGCTATTGATATGAGGTGGAGTGTGAAGTTTGCTTTTCGCTTCCTCCGATAAAACAAGATTATTTTTTAATGCCAGATGCCAGCGATAAAGATCATTCAGCGTGGAGAGCAAGCCGCCGTTCGCTCTCAAATTCCACCAAGGGCCATCTTCCGCCCAATACTGATCCAGGGGCGTTCCCCAACGATCATCAGCACCTAGCCAATTGGCTGCGCGCGCCAACCAGCCACCGAAAGTGATCGCACGGCTTCGATAACCGACAGCAAATTTATTAGACTCCCATTGCGGTATGCGATAACCCGTTTGGGTCATGCCTGCCGGTTTGAAAATTTGCTCATGCAAAAATTCTTCGTAAGCTTTACCTGACACTTTCTCAATAACGATACCCAACAAGCTATAACCGATATTGGAATACCGATATTCTTCTCCCGGGCTAGAGTGAAGCCTCGAGGTTAAAATATTAGTTTCTAACTCAGCGCGTGTAACTTTACGATAATCCCACTTATAGTTTCCTTTCAGGCCTGACGTATGGTTTAGTAGTTGGTGCAGTGTGATTTGCTTTTTATCTTTTGGTACATGATCGAAAAATTGATCCAGAGTATCGTTTACGGATAACGCACCTTGTTCTTCTAATTTGAGAATTGCCGCTGCAGTAAATTGTTTGGTTAGCGAAAGCACATCCACCACAGTGTCAGCAGTGAACGATTGGTTTTGTTCAATATCCGCTAGACCAAAACCTTGTTCAAAGACAATGTCGTCACCTTTGGCAATCAAGATCGAACCGGAAAAATCGGACGCTGCCCTTGCTTTGCTCCAAGCCTCCATAGGTGATTGCAGCTCGCTTGCCACGACGCTGAAAATTGGAATTAATCCGGTAAAGATAATTGCTAAACAACGAATGGTAAGTGGTAAATACATTTAAAATTCCTTGTTATCAATTGCATGCTTCATGCAAAGTTTTTTACGCAAGCGTTTCAGTGTTTGATACGGATTTATCATCGCTAGTAAAAGCCAAAATATCGCCCGGCTGACACTCCAGCACCGCGCAGATTTTTTCCAAGGTATCAAAACGTATTGCTTTGGCTTTTCCGGTTTTTAACACCGATAAATTTTGTGGAGTGATATCCACCAACTCCGCCAGAGTATTGAGGCGCATTTTGCGTTGCGCCAGTACCACATCCAAATTCACAATAATGGGCATAACCATTCCTTACTTTTTATTGGATAGAGATGCCTAAATGGTTAACTCGGATTCTTCGTTAAGGTCGCAACCAATTTCAAGCGCCCAGAGCAATACATACATCAAGCCAAAAAACATCAGTGCCAAAATAAAATCCGCATTCACCACCACCGATACCGGCGCGATTTGGGTGGCACTATAAAACCAGCTAGCAAGCGCGCTGCCCACATATAGTCCGTAGATTACCAGCCCATTTAGCAACGCCTTGCGTGCATGATCTATAGCGGTTTTATTAAAAATGTCGCCCTCAGCAAAATGTTTGATTAGCGCACGAAAGTGATGGATTAGCTTCAGTATCAGAAACCAAAATAGAGAGGTAATAGTTACGATCAATAGCCGCATAAACAGCGTCAGCTCAACATCATCTATTTGTACAGAGCCAATAGTAAAGTTCACCTTGTCACCTATAAAAAAAATCACCGCAAGCAACGGCCACATCAACCAGAGTGCATAGCGTGCCCAGGTCAGGCAGACATACAAATAGCCGCTGATTTGTTTAATGCGCGCTATGCGCTCATGTTGCTGAATATTCATATCAAGTCGCTTGGAAAGTTAAGGTTAGAGCTTGAATAATACCGCAAAAATATTATATTTCAATAAATAATTATTGTTTATCAGTAAATAAATGCTGAATATAGTTACTTTAAGAATGTGTGAGCCAGGCTGCCATAGAGCTGTGATCAAAGAGTCTCTGCCTCATTAAACGGATTCCTTAAAAGAGATTGACTCCTTAATTACTGGAGTGAACGAGTCGTATGCACGACACGTCCGGCACAGGCCTTAAGCGCTATGGCCTGGGAAAAGTGGGCGTTTTGTACAATTGGATTGCAGTTTATTCCGCAAACCGCTGAGTATTCCGGCGCCGAAAAAAACCGATGGACAGTTGGATATATTTGGTTAACGCAAAACATGGATGAATCTGGTGCATTACGCGCATAAATGCCCGCAACTATTGCTTTCTTGGCACCCCTATCGACAAAAAAGAGTTGTTTTGCTGGATGGCATAGCAATTGCGTGGATTCCCGGGTAATCCATCTGTTGATTTAACCGCCCGCTGGAAAAAGGAAAAACCTATGATTCCCAAAATCCTCCATCAATGCTCCAAATCTTACGTCTGGGAAGAGCGCCAACTGACCAAACGCGCGCGTGAGTTAATGCCTGATTTTGAATATCACGCCTGGACCGATGAGTCCAATCTGCAGCTTGTAAAAGACAAGGCACCGCAATTTCTCGATGATTATTTAAGTATTCCGGCAGGGGTGATTCGCGTGGACATTGCGCGCTGTTTGTACCTGTATGTGTACGGCGGGATTTATTTTGATACCGACTATGTTTTTTACAAACCTCTGGATGAGAAGTTTTTAGCGAACAAGTGTGTATTGGCGATTGAGGAGAAGGAGTGCAAAAGTATTGGCGGCAGTTATAAGCTGGGTAATGCCTTTATGGCATCTGCGCCGGGGTTTGATATGTGGTTAAAATTTATCGAGCGCATTTTTGCCAAACATCACGCCGGTGAAACCAATATTGTTTTTCTCAGTGGACCCCATGCCCTCACCTTATTTTTACAAGACAATCCACAATATAACGACGATATTACCATCATGCCCGGGCACGTAATTTATCCTGAATTTGCGATGGCCAAGCTCACTGCGAAAAAAACCGCACAGACTATTGGTGCTCACTTGTGTTGGGGATCATGGCGCGGCAAACCATTACATCAATATGTCCGCAGCCGTTTACGTCGCTGGATTTCAGCGGTAGTCTGATGCGTTGCAATCACATTTTATTGCGACGCAATTAACTTCCCTAGCACCGCAATAGCCGCCTCCGTTTCTTTATTCCACGGTTGGCCGTAATTGATGCGCGCACAGTTGCGAAAGCGTTGCGTGGCAGAAAATATTGGGCCGGGAGCAATGCTAATTCCCTGTGCCAACGCGAGCGAAAATAATTTTAGCGTGTCTATATGTTCCGGAAATTCCACCCACAAAAAATAACCGCCGCCCGGCTGGGTCACTTTGGTCTGTGCAGGAAAATAACGGGCGATAGCGGCGAGCATCAACTGCTGTTGTGTTTCCAAAGTCTCACGCAATTTTCGTAAATGACGATCATAACCGCCATGTTGTAAATAATCGGCGATGGCAACTTGCGCTGGAACAGACGGCGATAGTGTGGTCATCAATTTCAAGCGATGAATCTGTTCGGTGTAACGTCCTGCTGAAACCCAACCGACACGATAACCCGGTGCCAGATTTTTGGAAAAAGAACCGCAGTGCATAACTAATCCAGCGCGATCAAAAAATTTGATAGGTTTAGGTGGTGCGTTGCCGAAATATAATTCGGCATAAACATCGTCCTCTATCAGCGGTACTTGATATTGGTGCAGCAAATCATACAGCGATTGTTTTTTTTCATCGCTCATAGAAGCGCCGAGTGGATTGTGAAAACTGCTCATAAACCAGCATGCTTTAATCGGTAGCCGCTGCAAGCTGTCAGTTAATGTCGGCAGGTGAATTCCATCGCGCGGGTGCACCGGAATTTCAACCGCTTTCAATTGCAAACGTTCGAGAATTTGCAGCGCGGCATAAAACGTGGGCGATTCAATCGCGACCAGATCACCGGGTTGAGTGACGACCTGCAAACATAAATTCAATGCTTCCAATGCGCCGTTGGTGATCACCAATTCATCGGGTGAATTTATTTCACCGTTCATCATGCCATTCATCATATAGCGCAATGCAATTTGGCGGCGCAGGTTGGGGTTGCCCGATGTCATATCAGCGAGAATGGCGCGCGCTGGTAATTGCTGGATGCTTTTGCTCATGGAGCGCGCCAAACGCGCAAGGGGAAATAAATCCGGGCTGGGAAATGCAGAGCCGAAGGGAATAGTGTCCGGGTCTTTAATCGATCCCAAAATGGAAAACACCAATTCACTCACGTCAACGTCGGTGCTATCGGCATTGGCTACACTCATTTCCGGTTCGGTTAAAGCACGTTTGGCTTGCGCACGCACAAAATAACCAGAGCGTGCCCGCGCTTGAATCAAGCCGCGGCTTTCCAATAAATAATAGGCTTGAAAAACCGTGGCCTGACTCACGCCGTGCGTGCGGCTGGCGGTACGCACGGAAGGCACTTTCTCATTTTCGGCGAGCACACCGGTGCGAATTAATTGCGCAATTTCATCAGCTAGGCTTTCGTAAAGTTTCATAGGGTGGCATAGAGTTTCATTGCTGATTAATCGATTTATTTTCGTCTCATCCGAAATAATTAAAATGCCGGATAAATAAAATTCGCTGCTTCGCGTGTGGTTATGCGGTTGCTATCTACCAACACAAAATCAAAGTGGGTCATACCGGATTCTGCGCTGGCACCTTTCATGACAACACTCATCGGCATATCCACAATTTCGCCGGGTTTTAAATCGAGTGTAAAAGTACGTGTAAGTGATAAGCGCGCATCATTGGCAATGTGCAACTCATAATGCGCAGGCATTTGGGTTTTGTTGGTAATTTTTAACCGATATACATTGACGATATCGCCATCACTATTTTTGCGATACAGCACCGTGCGATCTTTTACCACACTCATATCCACCAGTTCGCGCGCATCCAATGCAAACCATAACGCACCCAGCATAATGATGATCGCTGTTGCATAAGCCACCAAGCGCGGACGCAAAATTCGCGTGGGTTCATCAGCCAGTGCGGCCGCTGAAGTATAACTGACCAAGCCGCGCGCGTAGCCCATTTTATCCATCACCTCATCGCAGGCGTCGATGCAGGCAGCGCAGCCGATACAATCCATTTGTAAACCATCGCGAATATCAATTCCGGTCGGGCAAACTTGCACGCACATATAGCAATCGATGCAATCGCCCAAACCGAGTTCAGCGGGATCTTCATCTTTTTTGCGCGACCCGCGTGTGTCGCCACGTGCGGCATCGTAAGAAATCACTAATGTATCGCGATCAAACATCACACTCTGAAAGCGCGCGTAGGGGCACATATGCAGGCAAACTTTTTCACGCACCCAACCCGCGTTGAGGTAGGTGAGCGCGGCCACGATAAACACCCAAATCGCGCTGGTAGAAAACCATTCAAATTGCAGCAAATTCACGGTCAACTCGCGCACCGGAATAAAGTAGCCGACAAATGCGATACCGGTAGCAATACTCATCGCCAACCACACACTGTGTTTGGCACCGCGCTTGGCGATTTTGGAAAATGACGCGGGCGCACTATTGAGTTTTATGCGCTGGTTGCGATCACCCTCGGTGATATTTTCGACCCACATAAACGCCCAGGTCCACACACTTTGCGGGCAGGTGTAACCACACCAGACGCGCCCCGCAATCATTGTCACCGCAAATAACAGAAATGCGCCGATAATCATCACCAGCGAGAGCAACATAAAATCTTGCGGCCAAAACGTGGGGCCAAATACGTGAAACTGACGCGTATCCAAATCCCATAGGATCGCCTGGTGACCGTTCCAATTGATCCATGAAGTCCCAAAAAATAACACCGCCAGCACGCCAGCGCCAAGGATTCGCAAGTTGCGAAAGCGGCCACTGAAACTGCGTGTAACAATCTGGCCGTCGATCGCGGTTGCCTTGGGGGTGGGCAAGTTTTTAAGGGGAATTAACAGGGGGTTGTTGGTGTTGCTCATGGTGATGTCTCATCCGCAGTGATGCTGCCCACTATGGATGCTGATCTGTACTAAAAACAGATTCAGATAATCGATAAAAAACCGGTGCAGATGAGTTAGCTACAGGTCACAGGGTTGGCTGCCACCCCCGCCGGCAACCCAAACACCGCGTCAAACACCCAGTTGAAGGTAAACGTGTAAAACAGGAAAAACACCAGCAAGCCAAGGTCCATCAGGAGTGCCTGAAACAGACCGACCTCCAGCCACCAGGCGATTATTGGCACCAGAAAGATCAGCAGTCCACCTTCAAAACCCACCGCGTGTAATACGCGGATACCCAAGCTGCGACCCTGATATTTGCGGTGTTTTTCCCAGAGTTCAAAGCCATAGTTAAAGGCCAAATTCCACAATATGGCAATTGCGGAGGCGACGACAGCAATACCAAATGAGTTGACGGCGTCGGCGTTACTGATCAGTTTTAATAAGATCGCCGACAACACAATCGCAACCAGTTCGTACAAACCGACATAGACGACACGACGTTTTACCCCTTGCATATCCACCTCTGCTAAATCTGATATCAGCAGTTTCTATGCTTTGTGATGATAGAAAAAGTTAGCTAGTATCAGATCAACTGATAGATGAGAGTGGAAATCGCGATGAATGGGGCATTTAATTCCGAGACGATCGGTGTGTTTTTGGCGGTATTGGATAGCGGCTCTTTCTCGGCTGCGGCACGCCAACTGGGGCGTGTGCCTTCGGCGGTGAGTATGGCGATAGCGAATTTGGAGGCGGAGCTGGCGCTGGAATTGTTTGATCGCAGCGGCCGTGAACCCAAACCGACTGCCCATGCGCGGGCGTTGGAACCGCAAGCGCGGCTGTTGCTTGGGCAGTTGCAGCAGCTAAATACCCAGGCGCTGGAGTTGAGCCAGGGGTTGGAAACCCGGCTGACGCTGGTGATTGCGCCTGAACTGCAAACCGCGCCCTGGGTGGAACCCCTGCGGATTCTGGCGCAGGAGTATCCGCTGCTGGAGATCCAGATTATCACCGCCCCGCAAACCGACGCCTTGCAACTGCTCCACACCGGCAACGCGCAGCTCGCGCTGGTGTTCGAGCGCCCCGCCGCCGATGGCCGCGAGAATTTTCAGGAAGTAGGGCGCGAGGCGCTGGTCGCCGTTATCGCCCGCACGCATCCGCTACTGGCAGAAATCCCGTCCACTGGCACTATCAACGACAGCCAATTGCGCCCTGTGCGGCAGGTGATGGTGGGCAGCCGCAGCCCGGCCGACCGCACATCTACTACCGACAACTTTTGTATCGCCTCGGAACATTACTGGCGAGTGGATCAGCCCGAGGTTGCCCTGCAGTTGGTGCTCGCCGAACTGGGTTGGGCCTGGTTGCCGCGCGCCTGCGTCCAGCCTTATATCAACGGCCGGATGCTGGTGGAATTGCCGATTGAAAACTTCACTAACGGCGAAGAATTGTGGATTGATCTGGTCTGGTCGCGCGAGCGGCCACTGGGATTGGGCGCACAGCGGGTGGTGGAGTTGATGGCCGAGCAATATCGTAATTCCCGCTAAGCGCATGGCGCTAAAAGTGTCGAAAAAATCACACTCCTGACATTCTCTGCTGTGTTCATTGGCAGAAGTGAGACTTTTGCACATATATCCTTTTTATAGGCATGATCAGATAAATATGCCAATTTCCTCAGTTGTATTGACCTCCCTCAAACAGTTCTTCGCCGGGTTTTTCTACCCCTTTGGTGGGCTGTTGGTGAAGGTTTTTAAGGATTAATAATAAGAGCGTCATTAGAACTTTTTCGGCTTGGTCTCGCGGTACCGCAACCCCTCCTATTCGAATTCACAAGACGAGAAGTGTCATTATGAACACCACTACTAAAACACGCCTGTCGCCTACGCGCGCGGGGTTCAGCATTAAATGCATGACGGCAGCGATTGCCCTGCTGACGGGCAGCGCCGCGTTTGCCGCAGCTACTGGCGGTTTTTCTACCACCGACGGCGGCAGCGCCAGCGGTTCGCAAGCATTCACCGCGACCAGCCTTGACCAGCTCAAAACTATTGTCGCCAATGCAAAAAGTGGCGGTTACCCGGTGGTCATCACTTACACCGGCAACGAAGATTCACTGATCAACCAAATGATCAAAGACCACACCGTCGATTCCTCAGGCAACTGCCCTAACCCGCGCTGGAGTGAGGCTTACCGCTATGTGGAAATCAAGGAAATGACCAAAGGTGTCACCATCATCGGTGCCAATGGTTCCTCCGCGAATTTCGGCATTGTGGTGAACAAATCCAGCAACGTGATTGTGCGTAATATGAAAATCGGCGCGCTCGCCGGTGCCAGCAACGATGCCGATATGATCCGCATCGACAGCGGCAGTAACGTCTGGGTTGACCACAACGAACTGTTTGCCGTGAACAATGAATGTAAAGGCTCACCCGACGGTGACCTGACGTTTGAAA
Source organism: Cellvibrio fibrivorans (assembly GCF_031457055.1). Taxonomy (NCBI): domain Bacteria; kingdom Pseudomonadati; phylum Pseudomonadota; class Gammaproteobacteria; order Cellvibrionales; family Cellvibrionaceae; genus Cellvibrio; species Cellvibrio fibrivorans. The sequence continues at coordinate 357,960 of NZ_JAVDVX010000006.1, forward strand.
GTGCGATCGACATCAAGAAGGATTCGCACAACGTAACCGTGTCTTACAACGTGATTCGCGACAGCAAAAAAGTCGGCTTGGATGGTTCCAGCAGCAGCGATATCGCCGGTGGTCGCGAGATTACCTTCCACCACAATATCTATCGCAACGTCAGCGCGCGTTTGCCATTGCAACGCGGTGGTTGGACGCACATGTACAACAACTTGTATGACGGCATTACTGATTCCGGTATCAACGTGCGTCAGGCAGGCTATGCGTTGATTGAAAGCAACTGGTTCCAAAATGCGAAAAACCCGGTGACTTGCCGCTACGACAGCAGCAACTGCGGTTTCTGGGATTTGCGCAATAACAACGTTAAATCACCAGCCGATTTTGCGACTTACAACATCACCTGGAGCAGCGGCGGCACCATCGACGCGACCAACTGGACTACCACCGCACCTTTCCCGATTAGCATTCCCTACAGCTACTCGCCCGTTACACCCCAGTGTGTGAAAGACAAACTTGCTAACTATGCGGGCGTCGGTAAAAACAATGCGCAATTGACTGCATCGGCCTGCGGCAATACCAGCTCATCGGTAGCACCTTCGTCCGTTCCAGCCGCAAGTTCAGCGCGTTCATCGGTTCCCAAATCGAGTTCAGCACCGTCAGTGGCCTCATCGAGCAGATCCTCAAGCTCAGTTGCCGTGGTGTCGTCCAGCAGATCGTCAAGTTCGGTTGCCGCTACCGGTTCAATTTCATTAGGCGCGACCGCAACTGGCAACAGCATTGTGCTGAGCTGGACTTCAAATAACCTGACCCTGGGCACACAAGAAGTTTATCGCGATATCGATGCAGAGCCGGCTGGCCGTGTGCGCATTGCGTCATTGTCATCCTCTGCGCGCATGTACACAGATGCAACCGCTGCATCTGGCCAGCAGTATTACTACTGGATCAAAAACACCACTTCCGGTGTTGTCACCAACTCCAATGCCGCCTCTGCAAAAATTGGCGGTACCAGCAGCGCTGCATCCAGCTCAGTGGCGTCCAGCCGTTCCAGCTCATCCACTGGCGCGCCAGTTCTGGGCGGCACCGGCGACTATCCAAGTGGCTTCTCCAAGTGCGCTGATTCGGGTGAGACTTGCACAGTGTCATCAGGTGATGGCTGGGTTGCCTTTGGTCGCAAAGGTAAGTGGGTAACCAAACGCGTATCTGTACCAGGCTCGATTGCCTGTACCGTTGCTGCTTTCGGTTCTGATCCAGGCGGAGCGCCTAACAAGTGCTCTTACAAGCGCTAATTTATTCATCATGCCTGCGAGCGCATGAACTATAGAGCAGCGCAGCTAAATAGCTGCGCTGCTTACTCGCGAAAAAAAAGAAAAGCCCAGGTTATTAATTGGGTTGTCGGTAACCCTTCAAATAATCATTGACGTGATAGGCAAATTGAAGCAGTGCCGGTTTTACGATATATACACTGACAAAATCCAATTGCGCATTAGCGATGGCCTCTTTGTAATTACAGTGTTTGCCTTTACCCGCCATAAAATCGTAATAGTCTACCGCAGGGGAATTAAAGGCAGCCTCGATTTGAAACCCAAAATGCAAGGTGCCGAGCGAAACTCCGTGCATAAAATTTTCAATATAACCAGATTGCAAATTATAAACCCTGCCATTCACATTGATATCGAGCATCACCGACAGTGGTTTGTCATCGAGCCACAGCACCGACAAATCCACGCCATGCCCTGCTGCCGCAAGATTGTTTAAAGCATTGATAATCAATGTGGTATTTCGCGGAAGAAAACAGGGCTCATTCCATCGCTCCCAGTGAAACTGATTTATTAAACCAATAAATTTTTCGGTATCGGGCCAAATATTGGTAATGTGCAGATCACCCAACTCCATTAGTTTGGTGCGTCGGTTGAATAACTTAAGCCGAGTACTGCGGCCAAGGCTTTTCAAATAATTTGTAAAAGTATCATTACGCACATCCACCCCATACGAAGTGGTTTTATCCCTAATCAGCAGCGCAAAATGTTGCTGTGAACAAAAATCCTTAATGATTTCAAACTCGGCTGAATCAAACATTAAATCGGGAATATAAAATTGATGCCAATAATGGCTCAGTGACTCCGCCAACAACGATTTTAATTGTTGCGGATCTTCAAAACAAAAATATTCTCCGCGAATGCTGGGGACAACCCCCGTTGCAACCCCGACGGGAATGAGAGTCCTCAACGGCAGGAAGCGGAATTTATAATCGGTGAAACTGCATAGGCCTGACACCAATGTCTGGGTATTAATATCACCCAGACATTTCAGACGCGGGTGAGTTCCCCAAGCCGTGAGCCAGGCACTCAACCAAGCGGAGGTGCGGAATAATCCAGGGCGGTGATGTTGTGGGAAATAATCGTTCATTTTCTGATGCCTACAATGTTCTTATTTGTAAAATAAAATTCAATGCTACGCATAAGCAACTCCGGCCATAATGATTCGCGCGGAGCGATTTACCGATGTGTATTTAATATTGACCTTGCCATCAATAATTTCACTTAAACTGTTAGTAGAAATAACACCCTCGGAATGTTTGATTAATACGTTATATTCAACTCCTTTACTGATATTGCAAGTATTCAGCAGCGTGCCCGGAATAACGCAAGCGGTACTGATACATATAGCACCGGTCACTGGAAAAGCTTTGTGGGTTTTATAGCGATTGATCACCCGCGCGGTCAGTTCTTTGTGGTCATCCACCATGCGAGTAAAGTCGGCGTAAATAGCTATCTTGATTTGCTTGGCGAGAATAGGGCGATCCAAATGTTGCGATATTAATCCAGCTACTGATTCGCGCAATTGCTCAATAAGATCTTTAAAGGGTTCATTTAAATCCAACAGTTCCGGTTGCTCGTCACCCGTTAAATTAAATTGATCGGCGGGGAAAAAAGCATAGAGCGTACCGCAATCTACAATAGAGCAGCGATAATCTTTATTGTTGATCGTGAGTGTATCCACCGTTTTACCGCTCGGCAGAATTTCTCCAGTAATTGAACCGCCGGGTTCGATAAAGGTTAATTGTATTTCACTGCCCGCGCCCTGGACGCCATCAATTTCCCTGCAATCTTTTATCAATGGCGTCAAATCGGGGCACATTGGAATCAGCGCCTCCAATTTTTTTCCCGTATTCATATTGCGAATACGAATTTTTGTGTGCGGGTATTGGGCGGCTATCAAACCGGTAGCCAATGCAAATATACCTACACCTGAAGCGAGATTACCGCACATGGTCGAGTAATTAATTACACCTTCATCGATACCTACTTCGCCCGATAAATATTCAACGTCCACATCGGGATTATCACTCTGTTTTATCAGCGCTACTTTACTGGTGAGTGGATCGCCGCCCCCCAATCCATTAATCTGGCGCAGATCGGGGCTGCCCATCAACGTGAGGATAATAGCGTCGCGCTGTGTTTTATCACTGGGCAATTCCTGAGTGTTGATGAATAAACCTTTCGTTGTTCCGCCGCGGACAACTGCACATGAAACAGGATGATAGTAAGTCATACCAATTCTCCTTGTGGCGTTTTCTTGAGTACGATGATGTGAATATCCGCCATGGCTCTATAAAGTTTTTTTAACTTCAATGTACTTAAGAACCAGTGAATTAATCGATTGCAGCGCGCGGCCAATTTTCCATCGGAAATGATTTTTTTATTGAACCGCAAAGTACCAAATCCAATTTGGGTTTCATCAATAATGTGCAAGGGGGTCTTGGCAATCTGGGCGATAACTTCCGCACGCGGAATGGAGCGGCCAATGGTCTTGGGCGATGCGGGGCGGCTGCCGAACATGGAACCGGCAAGGGTTTTTGCCAGCATTACCGGATCCATGAACACATCGTTGTAAAAATTGCGATAGGTAACTATGGCTTTACCATTGGGTTTTAAAATGCGATTGATTTCGTGCAATGCTTTTTCAATCGACTCGGCATAACTGATAACACCCAAACAAACCACCATATCAACTGATTCATTCGGTAGTGGAATTTGCTCGCACTCGCCCTGAATCAATGACACTTGCTGCGCCCGGGCACCGAGGTTAGCGCGCGCCAGCTGTAACATATCGGTGGAATAATCCATCCCAATCAGGCGATATTGTTGTGCATCCAACTTAACCAATACAGGTCCTGCGCCGCAGCCGAGATCAAGCACACAGGCACCCGCTGGCGTTTGCGCCTGAATATAACCCACTGAAAAATCGCGGCGCGCACGAAAGCTGAGCGCTTCCACATCAGGTTGTGTGCCGGTATAAATTGCCGACCATTTATGCGCATCTTTGCTATCTGAAAAACGGTTTTGTGCCTGCTCTTTCCATTGCATATAACCACCCGTTAGCCATTGCTACTCCGCAATTGTGTAATTTTTTATTTCATCAGTTTTTTAAATTTCGCTGTAATGAGCGTGGCGATAAAGTGAGCGTAATAACGCAGCGACAATAAAAAATCATCGCGCGCAAAAACCGCATCGGCCTTAATGGATAGCGCCTCTTTAAGCCAGGTTAGCAGCGAGCTTTGACCGATACCGGCCAGTTCGCGCGCGGCCCAAAAATCCATAGACAACCATGCCCAGCGCTCGCCATCTTGCCAATCGGTCACTGGGGGTAGCGGTTGCCCAATCGCGTAAAAATACGCCATCGCTGGTAAATCGACTCCGGCGGCTATGGCGCAGCCCGTGGTGTTGACCGGCCGGCCATTAATTTCAATTAACTTATAAGTTTCAGTAGCAGGATCAAGTTTCCATTCAACGCCGGCAACGCCGTAATAGTTAATCGCCGACAACAGGCGCCTGGATTGATCCAATACGATGGGGTTGTGACAGGATTCGGTCATTGTGCAGTAGCCAAAATCGATCGGACACTGGCGAATTTTTTTGCGGATAAACCAGGAAACAAGTTGATGGTCGGCAGAAAAAAATCCTAAAAAAGTCACCAGCCTATGATCGCGCCCACCAATAATTTCCTGAATCATAAATTCGGTGCCCGGTAAAAATATAGCGCGCGCAACGTTTAATAATTCCTGTGCGGAATCCACCCTGATACCTTTTTTTCCACGCGCGCCCGATTTTGCCGACTGTAATTTCCATTCAAAGGACACATTGGGTTTTATCACGTAGGGATAATTGCCAATGGAGTGCGCCAAGGTTTCTACTTCGGTTAAATCCTGAGGGAAATAGGTTTCTGGAATGGGAATTCCCAGTGACTGTGCGGTTTCATACTGAAAACGTTTGTTATTAATTTTGCCGATAGCATAAGTATCTGGTGCGGGAATCAGAAAATATTTTGCTAATTGGCGATAATACTTACCTACATACCAAGCGCACTCATCAACACAGGGAATTAATACATTATTGCCTGGATAACGCTCCGCCAGAGCATTAAAAAACCCATGCATAAGCTCCACAGGTTCATGGATGTAAGGGCAAAACTCCACACCCGCAACATAGCGCGAGCCGATAATGCCATCGCGCTTATTAGTTGTAACAAGAATTATTTTTATGCCTCTTCGTCCTAGTGAGCGAACTACTGCTAGGGTTGAGAGATTTATCTGCAACCCTCCACCCTGTGAATCACCTATGTGGTTAAACACAATAGCCAGAGGCATGCTCATGACAATTCCTTTTTACTTAAATGTTTACTGTCTTTTTGAAGTTTTTCTGGCTTTTGTTGTCTTGTAACTAAATGAACTAAGCAGAAAAAATTAAATTTCGTCTCTATTTAAAAACTGTAAATTATTTTTTAACTGGGCAATTTTGTGAACAAGTAGATAATCCAATAGCTTAGTAGGTCGCAAACACTCTGTCGCGTTGAACAACAAATTTAAAGGAAATATTCACCTGTATGTGGGGAATTTTTGTTGGTACAGAAAAAATGTCATTCTTGGCTGCATAGCGCACATACCTAATTGGAATTTACAGATGATGCGGTTATGCACTTTATTTTTGTGTTGCCAGCTTAAAACTCTGCAGGATTCAAGAGAGGACGAGGTAGGAAATTGCGGTTACGCTCTAAAACGAAAAAGCCCGGCGAAAGTGCCGGGCTTTTTTTGCAACTAAGGAGTATTACTTCTTGATACCTTCTACTTCCAATTCCAATTGTACGGTTTGCGATGCTGGGCCCAAATCCATTTTCACGTTGAAATCTTTCAGGGTGATAGTGGTTTCACCCGAGAAGCCAGCACGGTAGCCGCCCCATGGGTCTTTACCTTCGCCGACTTTTTCTACTTCGATGGTGATACTTTTGGTCACGCCGTTGAGAGTCAGATCACCAACGATGTCAAATTCATCTTTATCATCCAACACAATTTTTTTGCTGACGAAAGTGGCTTTCGGGAATTTTTCTACGTTCAAAAAATCCGCGCTGCGCAAATGCTTGTCGCGTTCAGCGTGATTGGAGTTAACGCTGCCAGTATCGATAGAGACATTCACGGTGCTCGCTTCGGGTTTCGCAGGGTCGTAAGTGAATTCGCCCGAGAATGTATCAAAACGGCCGGTCAGTACGCTGTAGCCCAAGTGTTTGATTGCAAAATTGATCGAGGCATGTGCGCCTTTGGTATCGATCACATAGGTATCAGCCAGCGCTGGCAAACTCATTACACCAATACTACTCACAGCTAACGCCAGAAACGATTTTTTTAAAGCGGTTTGTTTAAACATAAATAAACTCCTTTGGGAATAATCAGTGTGACTAAAAATTAAAACCGTTGTTGAAACATTTATTACTGTAAATCAGATTTTTTTACCGGTTTCAGCATGCGCACTAAAGTGCGGTCGCGAATAACAAAGTGATGCAACAATGCACCGGCAACATGAAGCGCAACCAATAGGACAATACCCCACGCCAAATATTCGTGTATCGCACCAGCAAGATCGACGTTTTGTGAACTTAATTCAGTGAATACAGGAAATTTAATGAGATTAAACATACTCGCGGGCTGGCCCTCAGCGGTGGTAATTAAATAACCGCTGACTAACACAATAAATACAAATGCGTAGAGGCCGAGCTTGACGAGTTTTGCGGCGAGATTTTGCGCGCGCTTGGCAGAAAGCTCTTCCGGTGTTGGATTAATAATGCGCCAGACAACGCGCACCAACATCAACAGCAACACTACCAAGCCCAAACTGATATGTAATTCCGGGCCTTTGTGATACCAGTCATCGTAATAGCTTAAATCCACCATGTAGATACCGAGGCCGAATAAAAAAAGTATCAACACAGCGCTGACCCAATGGATCGCAATAGAAAGCAAACCGTAACCGTTGCGGGAATCCTTTAACATGCCTTGCCTCTGGTTCTTATTGATCGAAATGCATCAAACAATGTAGCGAAAATAATGTGAACAGAAGATAACAGTAATGCGTATAAATTACAGTACCGCTAGAGTCTAGCGCGCTGCTGACGAAATTATAGATGCGTTCAAGTAAAGAAAGGTTTAACTGGATAAGTTATTGTTTTTCAGTAGCTTATAAAATCATTTTGCGCTGGTGCGCAAGGAGGGACAGAAAACCAATCGAATTTTTCGTTGCTTATGATCAGTATTTCAGTCATTTCACGCCCGCTTTTTACGCAGGGTTTGGTGCATTTTTCAACACTGGCCGCTTGCGCCCCTGCTCATCGATAGCGACATAGACATATTCACCCTGGGTGACCTGGCTGATTTGATGGGTGAGAAAATCTTTAATCCAGACTTCCACTTTCACACGGATTGACGTGTTGCCAATACGCAGGGTGCTGGTGTAGCAACTGATAATGGCACCTACCGGCACCGGCCGCATAAACACCATACTGCTGACCGCCACTGTAGTCACTCTGCCTTGCGAGACTTCATTGGCATGAATCGCCCCCGCGATATCCATCTGCGCCATCACCCAACCACCAAAAATATCGCCGAAGGGATTGGTATCGGCGGGCATAGTGATGGTTTGCAAGGCGATAGTGCCAGTGGGTGTCACATTAAATGTTTGCATAATGGATTGATCTCGGAGTGGCAGAACGAGAGTATAGCCCTGATTCGCGCGGGATTTATATCTGTGCGTGGGCTGGACTTAATTGACCGGCGTGCTGCTCATAACTGGCCAGTGAAACCTGAAAGGTGTGGTTAAACTGCTGGCGGAATTGACAACTGGAAGCGCAGAACTAACAGAATCCGCGGTCTAAAACCCGGATTCTGTTAGATAAGGGAATCAAATTTATGGGCTAATTGCCTTAACTTTAAGTCGCTCCAATCTATTCGACCATAATGGCATCATTAGCAAGACGAGAATTAAAGAAATAAACACATGATACTTTACATCAAAAAACACTAATACCTTATCAATTAAAAAACAAAAGAATAATGAAACCACATATCCAATCCATAAACTTGTGGTTGTAGGCTCTAACAGAATTTCGCATTTCTCACATTTATAATTACGAGAGGAGAAAATAAACCATCCGGATTTTGAATCTAAGTGACTACCGCAGACCGGACAATTTCTTTGGTAATTTAATTTGATAGACACTTTTTTTCTTCCTCGCATTTCTTTTTGCAATGAATATATGGAGCCAAAATATTGCATGATCTCTCTACAACTGGACCAAATCTATCAAACTTGGTTAATGCAATTGCAGCACCACCAAATCCTATACAGGTGTAGCCAATATAGCTGGGAACATCTATTTCTTCAGTAGGCAAGCAAGCTCTTATGCACGGCAGTAAGGATGCATCATTATTAGCTGCAGGAAATGCAGAGTTATCACCAGTAGGTGAATAAGTAGACGGGTATGGATTACCTGGACTTACGCCATCACATTGTTGTCCAATCGGATTTCCACTGTTATCAAAAAGTGGCTTACATTTCAAACCAAGAGGATCAGAGAAACTCAAGGGATTCCCCCCGACATACGCATAAGTATTAATCCCACCACCTAACCCAATCGGATCACTCTCAATATATCTACCGATGGATGGATCATAATCCCGAAAGTAGTTGTAATACAGCCCTGTCTCGGTATCCAGATATTGGCCTGGAAAGCGGCTGAATAATTCGATGGAGTTGGTTTGATTTGCGGCGAGTTTGCCGAAGGGTTCGTAGTCACCCATCCATACAACTTGCTGGTTTGCATCAGTTACTACTTGTGGAGTATTTAAATGATCGCTGTGGATGTAATACACAACGCCATTATTGACCAATGCAATTTGTTGATCGCCCCAGTAGATATATTCACGCAGCGTTGCGCCTGTGCCATCAGTCACGGAAATTAAATGACCCGCTTCGTCGTAGTGATAGATTTCTTTTGTGCCATTTGCCAGTGTTTTTACCGTGCGTTGACCCAAAGGGTTGTAGCTGTAACTTGCAGCTAAAGCATTGTTCACACTCACATCGGCAAGGCGATTGGCATTATTGAAATTAAATGTTTGTGTAGTGTTATCAGCCGCTGTCCGGTTGATTGGATTTCCAGCGGAATCATAAGTAAAGTCACGGTTGCCGCTGGAGCGTTCAATCTTGTTCAGACGGTTGCTGTTGGTGGGGTAGATATAGGTATCAGTCACACCATTGCGGGTTTCGGTTAAGCGATTGCCAACCGAATCGTAAGTATAACCAAGGTTGCCATAACCACCTGAGGAGCTAATTAGCCGATTAAGTTGGTCGTAACCAATCGTCTGATTCTTTGCGCTATTTAATCCATCATTAACGCTGGTGATGTTATTGACTGGATCATATCCATAAGTGCGATTCAACAAACCGCCTACCTGTATATCTGTGAGGCGATAATTTTGATCGTAGAGCTGACTGTGATTTAAACCGTTGCCATAGGTATAGGTATTGGCCGGACCAAAGGGCAGATAATTGGCATTCTCTATAATAATTTGTTCATTAGCGGTTGCATTGACTTGTGTAGTAATGCTGGTGATGCGCGCCAAATCATCCAGATGGTAATTGATTACCCTGCCTGAGGGATAAATAACGCTGGTCAGGTTGCCTGCATCATCATAATGATATTCCGTTGATGAGAAAGTATTGCTGACTTGGGTATATTTTTTAAAGATTAACCCTTGGGCGTTATAAACATAATCAAGATGGATATCGTCTCTAACAATGCCAGTGAGCCTTCCAATGCCGTAATTGTCATTCGCCGTATTGTCATAGACATAAGTGATATTTTCGCTTGGCATTGCAGCATATTCGACAGAGGTCAGACGGTTTAGATCATCGTATCCGTAATCAACCGTTATACCGCGAGCATCGATACTTTGTGTGCGATTACCAAGAGCGTCATAACTGTGTGTGGTTGTGCCTGTGTCAGGGCTGATTTGCCCGATGAGATCACCGAAAGCGTTGTAGCTATAGATGGTCGAATTGCCTTTTGGATCTTTAACGCTGGTTAAATTCCCTTGCGCATCGTAACCGTGTTCGGTTTTTCCATTGAGCGGATTGGTAATAATTTTAAGGCGATTTAATGCATCAAAACTAAACGCAGTTGAGTAGGTGTTAGCATCTACCTCGCCAGTAAGATTGCCACGCGCATCATATAAATACGTGCTTCCCTGGTTGCTGGTGTTCAAGGTATTTTTCAGGCGCGATAATGCGTCATACACATTTTCTTTTACGTAGGTTATATCGCCAGTAGCGTTTTTTATGCGTTCGAACCGCACATTGCTTTCTACATCATACTCATACGTCATTTTATCGCCGAGTGAACTTTCAATTTCAGTCAGGCGTTTAGCTAAATCGTAGTGATAGGTAATCGCTACGCCATTGGGTAAGACGCTGCCCGTTCGATTTCCATTCAAATCATAGCTATAGGTTGTTACTTTGTTATCAATCGACTGGGTGAGGATGCGGCCACGCGCGTCGTAGGTGAATTCGGTTTTTATACCGTTTGCATCGGTCATTTCCAAGAGTCGCCCATTGCGGTCATAGCGAGTAAATTCAGTTACATGACCCAATGCGTTGGTGATTTTCTTTAAATCGCCCAGCGTCCAATCTGTTCCGGTGGCCTCATAATATTCACGCGTTTCTTCGGGTGAATCTGCTGCGGTGCGCGAGAAGGTGAGTTGTTGGCCTTTGTTGTTGTAAGTATAAAATTCGTGACGTGAGGCCAGTGTGTTGTCCAGCGTTGCATTGTCGCCTGCAGCACCATTAGCGTCCGTTGTTGCTTGCTGTATTTTGTGACAAAGCAATGGCAAGGCTAAAGGAGTGCAGTTAGCTATAGCATTATTATTAAAGGGGTCTACATCACCATTGTAAATGAAGGTAGTAATTAATTTAGGCTCGGATTTTTTTATCGGTTTACGATGTTGGCTATGCCACTGGGTAGTAATTTTGCGAATACCAGCTGCTAACGCAGTATTAACGGGAAGATAATTCGTGTAGTTTCCACTTGGGATGCCCTCAACACGCACGGTTTCCAATGCGCGCGCAGAGTCGTAGGCGAATTGCATCATGTGGCCGTTGAAATTGGTTTCTGTTTTTTTCAAACCATCGGTGTAATAGGTTGCTGATTGTGTTGCAGCGGCACAACCGCTACCGGCTGGTTGATTAGTGCTGGTAACCAGCTTTGTACCGTTGCTCAATACTGTATTGAAATAGTAAGTACGCGTTGAGTTCAATCCGTCGGTGACTTGGGTGTAATTTGAATTGTGTGTCATGGTGCGTTTGAAGGAACCCAGTGCACCTTCGGTAGAGACAGCCTTCCCATTCATATATTTGTAAATCCCTATGTTGTTTCCATAAGAATCTGATTTTCCGGTGAGCATTCTATAGCTATTGTTGCCCGTAATATTCTGAGTGGTGTTGTAGCTGTAGCTAATGCTCTCCCCATTAGGCCAGGTAATTTTACTAAGAAGCTGAAAAAAGGAGTGCTGGCCATTTGCGATAAAGGACAGTGTCTCGTATTCGTAAGTGATCTGCTGGCCATCGGGCAATGTCACCGATGCTAGCCGAAATTCTTCATCATAGTGATAGTGTAAGCTTCTGCCAAAAGAATCTGTTTGCGATAATAGTTGTTGACCAGAATAAGAATAAGATAGCCAGCGGCCATCAGTAAATTCGGTACGCAATAGGTTTCCAGACGAAGAGAAATAGGATTTGTTGCCGGACGCATCCGAGAAAATCCAGCCCTCAGTGTTAGGAGCAGTACCAGAAGCGAGCGCAATACTTGTTTTCTTGCCCATTAGTCCATCAGCTTTTAAAACTCCATTTGTAGGAGTTATACGATAGCGATGGCGGCCATCGGAGAGATACATAGTTTCTGGCAAAGAAGAAGTAATAGAAACTGGGTCTACGTGGGTGTACTCAACTAGGCTCATAGGAGATTCGGGTTCTAAGCTATAGCGCTTACGCGAACTAATGACTACATAATCAGAAGGATCATCTTTAAATGTCAGTTTATACCGAGGGCGGAAGTTCCAGCCTCTATGTTGGCTCATATAAAAACGTTGAATTTTTAGAAGGCCATCAGGTGTCGAAAAGTCCGTTTCCTCTTCAAATTTATCACCTGTGCCTATGTTGATAGGGTTGCCATCTGCTGGGCAGGATTCTGGTTCTATCTTTACGCACTCAGTAGTATAGTTTGGTGCTTGTCCTCCACCTCTGCTGCCAAAAGTATCTGGACAGCTCAAAGTTAGGCTTGCACCAAGACCGCCAGTACTGCGTTGGACTATGGTTTCAGGGGAGGAAGAAGAGGGCTTGCTCGCAGTTTCGGATATTCGTGGAAGACTGTAATAAACAGGTAACCCATTTTGAGTTTGTGGAATCGCTGATGATGGTATCGGTGCCGTAATAGTATAATTTGTGCAGTTATAGCCGCCTGTGACCACGTTGGGAGAGGCTCTGCATTTAGCGTACTGCGCTGCATGTGCGCTATTAATATTGCTAATCAACTCATCAATAGAAGAAAATCTTTGTCTATCTCCGCCCGTCAATGAGTAGCTCACACTAGGGTTAGTTACTACTTCATCTGCAATTGCAGCCAAGGACGCTGTTAAAAACATCACAGTACTTAAATATTTCGAAAACACTTTTATAGCCTTCATAAACTTCTCCATTTTTTGAAAGAGCCTATGCTAGCAAATTATCTTTGCGAGATTATGTTTTGTAGTTCTGCTTTATGTTTGGCAACCCGAATAGGTAAAAAAATGCCCACGATAATATTTTTTGGCACCTAAATAAACAAAGAGAGCGAAGAGTTTTTGAGAGGGATGAACGTTTTAAAAAAAACGACTGCACCAACGGCACAGTCGTTTTAGTGTTACTTAACTATATTGACGCTATTACTGAAACTACAGAATACCCACTACACCCGGTACCGCTGTCCAGGTTTTACCCAGTGCATCGACAAAGGTAATGTCGAGTAGATAACCGCTATCGGTCGCGGGTAAGTCGATAGTGCGAATTAAATTGCCCATGAAATAAAACGGCATTTCCTCGTCATCACCGCTGGTATCTACCGTGAAGTTGCCGCTAAAATTTTGTATTGTGGTTGTACCGTCCAGACTTTTTACTTTGATCTGTGCACTCATAGGGAAGGTATCGAAGTTGCTATAAGCCATCAGGGTCAGAGCCTTAGTTGCCGGATCATACATACCGGTAACTACCGGTTGGCTGTGTTTAATCACTTCGGTTTTCATCACTACCTGAGCGCCGTTATCACTCAACTCATCAGAATCGAGATTGCCATCTATCCGTGTAACCTGCATGGGTTCTTCATCAGGCTGCGCGATCAATGCAGCAAAATTCAAAATAGTGTATTCGCCGCCGCACGGCAGGTTTAGGCGATAATTTCCTTGCGTGTTGCTGGTAGTAAAATCAAAACCAAATACCGACGAATTTTGGCCAGTAAATCCGTAGACAAAATTGCGATTGACCGGTGCACCACTTTCATAAATAAAGTTGCCGCTCACTTCACACAGCTGGGGACGTGTTAGAACTAATTGCTGCACAGGGCTATTAACACAATTGGTTGAGAGTGTGACCTTGTGGGTCACATAACCAAATTCACTTTCATCAAAGAAAATAACCTCAGCTTCCAAATCAGGGGCCATGTTGGATTGGGCGATACGAATGCTGGCATTTCCGTTGCTATCAGTAGTGAAAAAACTTGAAGCAAAATTAAAATTGTCATCGTTATCCATCACAAAACCATTGATACCGGTGAGTGCCTGGCCATCAGGATTTTTTAGTTGGATGTTTGCGCAATAATCCGTAGGTTGGTTAAACGCCAGCGGATAATCAAGGTTCCACCATTCGCGTTGAAAAATTTCATTGGTAACTAAAATTTCCAAGGTAAATATTTCAGTGGCGCAATTAAATACCGTTTGCGTTGCGGGAACCTGCTGAGCTGCTTCATTATACAGCGTGCCTTGGCCAATCAAATCCCACAGACCACTGGCAGGATTGTAGGTATACACCGGGATTTGAAAACCAGACTGGTTAGGCGCGCTATCGCCCAAACTTTCCAGGAGCGCACAACTTTGCGGCGGGATTTGATAATTAATCAGAACGGGTTCTTCCGCAATAGCTTTCTGGTTGCCACCGGCTTTAGCTATTTTTTGCTGGCGCGCTTTGCGCATCGCCGTCACCAGCGTTTCATTGTTATTGGTTTTGATTTCGGCAAAATTAAAACCAACCGAGGCTAATTGATTGCCATCAGAGTCCGCGTAGGCACCCGGGAAAAATTCAGCATCTTCCGGGCTATTGGGATCAAACGTGCGCACCGCAACATCCAGTGAACTGGTGTCGTCGGGTAATAGGGATTGTGGGATGTTAATCAGCAGGCTATTGCTCTGCTGATCGTCATCAGCGCTGACCTGAATATTAAAACCGGATAACTCCAGACCGGATGCTGTAGTCGCGGTGCCAGCCACTACGGTTTGCACTGGAATTGCTTGCAGTTTTGCATCCAGATTAATTTGATTTTCTGCGTCGAGTTTACGCGCAAAAGAGGTGTAGCCCGGTGCGCTGACATTCACTGCAATGCTGGTAGCGCCAGCACCACTCAGGTCTGCACTGAAGCGCAACTCATCGCTGCTGCTGTAGTCACTCGCGATAGGCGTGGTGCTTGCCAACACCTGCTCATTTTTATCCAGAAGATGCACCGTGACTTGCACCTGGTTTTCATCCAGCGTACTGGCATCGCCATCGGTGGTGAAACCATTAATAGTGCCATTAATTTTTACCAACACCGTTGCGGTGGAAGCTGAGCTCGATGACACTGCAGTTGACGATGGTGCTATCGATGAAAGTGCTGTTGATGATGGCGCCATCGAAGAAGGTACAGCACTAGTCGTCAACGAACTGGTTACTGCAGAGCTTATCGCGATTGAGCTGGCAGTCATTGAACTACTAGATGCAGCGCTGGAACGGTTTGCGGGTTTGTCATCACCACCGCCACCACATGCAGCGAGGGTGAGTGCAGTTATGACTGCACTGAAACGTAATAGAGGTAACATAAAATTCTCCCTGTGATAAATAAAAATTCCCTGCTTAGCGCAATGACTGCGACTAAACCAGAAAGCGGCAAGTTTGTGTTGGATTAACTGAATCGAAACTGAAAACACGGCAAGCTATGACGTTAATGAGATTCACATCACATTAACGACACAGAGTAAATTCGGCATTGCGGTTAACCGATATACGGCGTAAATCGTCGCATATTGGTTTGCGCGAAGTTGTTAAAAAATGTGTTACATCTGCTCCGGCAACCACGTCACCAAACCTGGCCAGACCGACATTGCACACAGCAAGAGCAATTGCAAAATAATAAACGGAATAACGCCGCGATATATTTCGCTGGTCTTGATGCTCGCCGGCGCAACGCCGCGCAAGTAAAACAAGGCGAAACCAAAGGGTGGGGTGAGGAATGAGGTTTGTAAATTCACCGCAATCATAATACCTAGCCAAATTGGGTCTACACCCATGGCGAGCAATACTGGGCCAACGATCGGTACTACGACAAAAATAATTTCGATAAAGTCGAGAATAAAACCCAATAGGAACATCACCAACATCACCAGGAAGACGGCCGTGAAAACACCACCGGGTAGCTGACTGAAAAAACTATGCACTAGCTCTTCGCCACCAAAACCGCGAAATACCAAAGAGAACAGTGATGCGCCGATTAAAATCATAAAAATCATGGCGCTGATTTGAATGGTAGAACGGCTCACTTCGCGCAGGCGCGCGACATTGAATTGTTTTTTCCACAGCGCCAACAAGCAGGCACCCAATGCGCCAACGCCAGCTGCTTCTGTTGGTGTGGCGGCGCCAATTAAAATCGAGCCCAGCACCAGACCGATAAGCAGCATCACTGGCAACAAGCTCAGCAACACACGTATAAATGAAACCTGCTCTTCTGCTTCATCGATTTGAATGCGCGGCACAATATTAGGGCGCAACCAAGCGGTGAAGAAAACGTAGAGCATATAAAGTGCAACCAATGCCAAACCGGGCACTATGGCGGCAATAAATAAATCGCCTACCGAAATGGTTTTGGGGCTGAAAACCCCGAGCTTTAATTGCGCTTGTTGATAGGCGCTGGAGAGTACGTCGCCAAGCAGTACCAGTACAATCGACGGTGGAATAATTTGCCCGAGCGTGCCCGTTGCGCAAATAGTGCCGCAGGCAAAACTTGGGGCGTAACCGCGTTTTAACATCAGTGGCAACGACATTAACCCCATAGTGACCACAGTTGCGCCAACAATACCGGTGCTGGCGGCGAGCATGGCGCCCACCAGAACTACCGAAATACCCAATCCACCAGGCAAGCGCCCGCAAGCTTTGGACATATTCTCTAACAAATCTTCTGCCAGCCGCGATTTTTCCAAAATGCCGCCCATAAACACAAACAGCGGCACTGCAACAAGCGTGTAATTATTCATGATGCCGTAGAGGCGCGATGGAAAACTTTTTAATAAATTTGGATCAAAAATGCCGCCAACAATACCGAAGGCGGCAAACGCCAAGGCAACACCGCCGAGCGTAAAAGCAACCGGGTAGCCGAGCATTAAAAAAATGCAGATGGCGGCAAACATAAACAGCGGAATTAATTCAATTAGCATGATGCACCCTCCGCTGCCGGTGCAATGTTCATTAACACCAGTAACCCGCGCAACAGTTCTGCGATGGCTTGCAAACTGACGCTAACTGCCATAATCGGCAACAGGGTTTTTAATAGATACACTCCACCAATACCACCCGAGTCGGTTGAACCCTCGTTAACTCGCCAGCTCTCTTGCACAAACTCCAGACTGCCCCAACCGATAAAAATCATCAGCGGCAGCGTGAACAATAAACTGCCCAACACCTCCACCCAGGCACGCGCCCGTAGCGACATTTTTTTATGCACTATATCCACGCGCACATGGCCATCATTTTTTAATGTGTAGGCAGCGCCGAGCATAAATACGGCGGCGTGCATGTAGGTAACCGATTCTTGCAGGGCGATTGAACCTATACCGAATAAATGGCGCAAGCCGACGACGATGCAGGCAATGATGACCATAATGCCAGTGAGCCAAGCCGTGGTGGTGCCGGTAAACTCAGCGATGGTATCGAGCCAGCGAACAATGGGATTGGGCGATGAGGATATAGACGTATTATTCATGGATTGGATTTTATCGGATTGGTGTGGCGGCGATTATACGCAAAGGCTTAATCGCCGCCGTGTTTTTATTGTTGTGATACAGGTTGTGCCGCAGAAAAATTAATTACTGCAATTTGCCTAGCTTGGCATTGGCAGCTTGGCCAATTTCACCACCACCTTGCGCTGCCTGTTGATAATATTGCTGCGCTTGCGCGCGATTGCCTTTAGCAAGTGAGACTTCACCTAAATAGTAGGCAGCAATCTGCGTGGGTAAATAGCGCTGACCGGTAAGCAAATCTTTCTCCGCCATATCGTTTTTGCCCAATTGGCTATAGGCAATTCCGCGAAATACATAGGGCTTGAAATATTTGGGATTGGCTTGCACCGCACGATCCAACGCCGCAACAGCTTCGCTGGTTTTATCTTGCTGCAACAGCAGTTGGCCTTTCATCTCCCAGAATAAATTTTCTTTCGGTTGCTGGGCGATGGATTGGTCAACGTAGGCGAGTGCATCGATATATTTTTTCTCGCCCGCCAGTTTCTGCGCTTTTTGATAATTGGCGTAGGCTTTTTTATCTTTGGTCACTTGCGCCATGGCACGTTGGAAGGCTTCTTTATTGCGCACACCACCGGGGTATTTAGCTGCATGTTGGCGATTTTTGCTTACACGCTCTTGTGAGGGTGGATGGCTGGCAAACAAGCCTTCGATAAATCCGGCGTTTTTCCCTTCTGATAATTTCACAAAAATTTCCTGCAGCTCGACTGCCGCTTGCGCATCGTAGCCCGCTTTGGCCATGTACTTCATGCCCACTTCGTCGGACTCCAATTCATGGGAGCGACCATATTTCGCTTTCCATGCCTGTGAGCCAACAGCCAATGCCCCCACCCCCAGAGCACCGTACTCGGACTTTTTCTCCGCAATCGCGACACCGGCGATCAACACACCCGCCCCCATCAATACATTCTGGGTTTGCTGTTGGGCACCGTGGCGCGCAGCGGCGTGCACAATTTCATGGCCCATTACGGCCGCAAGTTGGGCTTCATCTTCCAGATAGACCAACAGGCCGCGGTTGATCGCAAGCTTTCCGCCAGGCATCGCCCAGGCGTTGGGTACATCGTTATTGAGCACGACAAATTCGTAGGGCAGGTTGGGGCGGTCGCTCACCGCGGCGAGTTTTTTACCCACTTGCTGCACATAAGCTGTCAAACCGGGATCAACCACATACTGGCCCCCCTGGGATTGTTGCGCGGGCACATAGTTTTGGGCGCCGGATGCAATCTCCTGCTCGGGCGACATCAGAGAGACCTGACTTTTACCGGTCACCGGGTTGACCACACAGCCGGTCAAAGACCATGCGAGGGCACTGATAGCGAGAATTGGGGAAAGTAATTTCATAACAGGACTCCTTGAGACAGAGGCGGCTATAATGCCACATCTTTTTTACCACACGACTTTTAATACAAGGTGAACGTTTTTCGATGAAATCCCTGCAAGTAATTGAGCTTTTTGCCGGTATCGGCGCCGACGGCAAACCGATTGTCGAGCAACTCCATGTGCGCGAACTGGAGGACGGCAATTTCCAACTGGTGCAATCGCCCGCGTTTGCCAAGGGTCTGGCCAGCGGCGATGTAGTCAAAATGCTCCCCGACACACGCGAGTTTGATTTGGTGCAGCGCAGCGGCAACCTGAGTGTGCGCGTGTTTAGCCGCAGCGATATCCAGGCGCTGGGCGATGTGCTCACAGCAGAGCTGGAAAAACTGGGCGGTGAACTGGACCGCGAAACCCCGCGTATGTTGGTCTACTCCATCCATGTGAGCTGTGGCTTCAGTGCGATTGAAAGCATCCTCAACGAATATGTCGGGCGCGACGGCCAAAGCGCTTGGATGTACGGAAATGTCTACGATCCCGCCGACGGCGAAACACCGCTCAATTGGTGGCTGGATCTGCTCAAACCTGAATAGCGTTTTACTTCACTCGTCGATATCGAACCCAATTTATGCTGCACCTTATTTCGCCCGCAAAAACCCTGGATTTTGAAACACCACCCAAGATTGCCGAATTCACCCAGCCACAATTCCTTGAGCACTCGCAGGAGTTGATTGCGGAGTTGCGCCAGCTCACCGCGCCGCAAGTTTCAAAGCTGATGACTGTCAGCGAAAAGCTGGGCGAATTAAATGCGCAGCGTTTCCTGGAATGGCAATTACCCTTTACACCGACTAACGCCAAACAGGCCGTGTTGGCGTTTAAGGGCGATGTGTATACCGGGATGGAGGCGGAGCAATTCTCCAAAACCCATTTCACGTTTGCGCAACAACATTTACGCATCCTTTCGGGTTTATATGGATTGCTGCGCCCGCTTGACTTGATCCAACCCTATCGCCTGGAAATGGGTACCAGCTTCGCCAATGCGCGCGGCAAAAACCTGTATCACTTCTGGGGCGATATCATCACCCACCAACTCAATCAGGAATTGGATACGCAGAAAGAGCGGGTGTTGGTGAACCTTGCCTCTAACGAATACTGGAGTGTGGTGAATACCAAAAAATTACACGCCGAAGTAATTACGCCCGTGTTTAAAGATTGCAAAAACGGCCAGTACAAAATCATCAGCTTTTTCGCTAAAAAAGCGCGCGGCATGATGAGCGCTTACATTATTAAAAATAAAATAAAAAAAGTAGAACAGCTTAAAGGCTTTGATACCGCAGGTTATTACTACGACGAGCGCAGTTCGTCGCCGAAGGAGTGGGTTTTCTTGAGGGAGAAGAATTAAAATACTTAGCGTTAAGAGAAGAGCAGGCTTGATTAACCTGCTCTCGATTCAGACCATTATTTTTGCCGCTTAAATATCGCAATCACTCCACTGACCGTACCCAAACCATTTGGGGAAATACTCACTAATTCCCAACCTTCACGCCCCAGTGCATCTAATTGTTGATTGAGTGCTTCGGCATCAATTGCGCCCGAAAAAAAGCTGCGCTTTTTATATGAAAGTGTTTTGTATTCCCAACGCATTATTTATCCCCTTCTTGATTAAGATTGTCGCTATCAAGTTGCTCAGTCTCGATTGACTCAATATCAGTGACGACTTTTTGGATCAATTTCACACGCCCGCTTTTGACCAGTGCATCGCGCAAAACAAATTCAATTTGCGCATTCAGGCTGCGCAAGTCATCGTCAGCCCAGCGCTGCATGGCGGCGATGACTTGTTCGTTGATACGCAGCGGAAAGGATTTTTTTGTCACGCGCTATCACCTTTAATTACGAGTAAAGTGTGCCTGTATTGATCACCGGTTTTGCTTGCTGATCACCGCAGAGTACGATCAATAAATTACTCACCATCGCCGCTTTGCGTTCGCCATCCAATTCCACCACACCCTGCACTTTTAATTGATCCAGCGCATCGGCCACCATACCCACAGCGCCCTGCACAATAATTTTGCGCGCCGCCAGTACCGCGCTCGCCTGTTGCCGCTGCAACATGGCTTGTGCAATTTCCGGCGCGTAGGCCAAGTGGCTTAGACGGGCTTCAAGTACATCCACACCCGCTTTTTGCAAGCGATCCTGCACTTCACTTTTTAGTTTCAGGGCGATGGCATTGGAATCACTGCGCAGGGATAGTCGCTCATCGTCAGTGTCGTGCTCGTAGGGGTAGCTGGTCGCCAGGTTGCGCAGCGCTGCCTCGCTTTGGATGGTGACATAATTTTCGTAGTCATCTACTTCAAATACCGCTTCGGCGGTATCGACCACACGCCACACAATTACCGCTGCAATTTCAATCGGATTGCCGTTGGAATCGTTCACTTTCAAACGCCCGGATTCAAAATTGCGCACACGCAAGCTGACCGATTTCTTACTGTAAAGCGGGTTGGCCCAGCGCAGACCGTTGTTACGATCGGTGCCTGCGTATTGCCCAAACAATTGCAACACCTTGCCCTGATTGGGCTGCACCATATAAAAACCGAACCAGCAGATAAAAATAACAATGGCGGCCAGTATCGCAATCGCCTTGATGGCGCCCGGCATAAACACAGCACCGGCGACACTGAGTATTTGCAATGCCAACAAGACGACCAACAGCAAATAACCTGACCCGCTGCGCGCTTCAACTTCATGAACCATGACTTTCTCCTTTAGGGTTTTTCGAATCGCATGATTGATATCATTTAGATATCAATTTAATACTGGTTTTATCCAAAGTAAAGAGAAGATAAAACAAAACCTCATCAATCCAGACGATGACTGCGCAAACCAAAAACAAACAGGCCGATGGTATTTGCCATCGGCCTGTTTGTTTGTCGCCTTCTAACCCATGTGGATTATTGGCAGGCAGACCCCGTGATCACCGGAATTTCAGCCGTGCCTGAGTGAGTACCCTGGAAACCGAACTCAACAGACTGCCCCGGTTGGATTGTGCTGTTCCAGCTCAGGTTAGTTGCTGAGTAGGGATTGGTGCCAGTGACAGTGGCGTTCCAGGTCCCGCTTAAACGAGTGCTGCCCGCATAAGTCCAACTCACACTCCAGCCATTGATCGCGCTGGTGCCTCTGTTGGTGATGCGGATTGCACCGGTAAAGCCGGCGCCCCAGTTATTGCTCACGATGTAGCTGCAGTTGCCACCTGTGCCCGCCCTGCTACTGGCGATGCTGCTAGCCGCGCTCGATGCCGGTTTGCTACTCGCGGGAGTAGAGCTCGCGGGTGTGCTGATGCGCGATGAACTGCTCAGCGCCACCGAACTGCTGGAGCGACTTGAAACTACCGGAACCGATGAGGCTGGTCGGCTGGAGGCAGCAATACTGGAACTGCTTACTGGCGTTGTGGCATTGGGATTGGTGCCAACGAAGTAAAGATCCGGTGCCGCCGGTGTTGCCATGCCATCGCCGAGGAAAAAGCCGGTGTGTGGCGGTTGGTTGTAACCCACATTTTGCCAGGCGATGGCAGTGCGGTACTGGGTGTCGTGCATCAGCGTGCGCAGCTTGTGGGTGGTCGGGGTCGGGGTGCTGAAAATCAACAATTGGCTGTTGCTTTCATGGCGCCAGATCACCTCTTCACGCCAGTCACCCAGCAGGTCTGCCGACAAACCGGGGGTGGATTTGGTGCCGTTATTAGATGCGGCGCCGTAGTTGTAGGCGGTGAGCAAACGGCTGCTGTTATTACTGCTGTAGTTCCACTTGTCGATCATGGTGTTGTTGAGCTGTTCGCGCAGTAGATCGCCATCCCACCAGGCCGCAAAGTTGGTTGATGCTGGTTTGGTAGTGCCTATCTGACCGCCGGTGGGATTGTTCAGCCCGCCCACGCTCGCCCAGCTTTCGGCGCCCGCGGTGCGCGGGTCTATATCCATAATTACTCCACGGCCGACATCTGCGCCGCCGCTGGGAAGGCTCCAGATAACCTGGCCGGTCTTGGCGTCATGCATATCGACGCCAGTGGCGTTGGACTCATGCACCATAAACACTTCCAAACCCGGACGGCTGGGGATGAAATCAGAGAGGTGCAGCGCATCGCCGTGACCGAAGCCGGTGGAGTACATGAGGGTGCCGTTGTCGTTGATGGTAGCCGCACCGTAGACGATTTCATCTTTGCCGTCCTGGTCCACATCGCCCACGGTCAAACTGTGCGCGCCCTGACCGGCGGCGGCACCATTGCCGCTGGCAGTGCTGTCAAAGGTCCAGCGACGGGTGAGCTGGCCATTGCGCCAGTCCCAGGCGACCAGCACTGCGCGGGTGTAATAACCGCGTGTGAAGACCAGACTAGGGCGAGTGCCGTCGAGGTAGGCAATGCCCGCAAGGAAGCGGTCAACCCGGTTGCCGTAACCATCGCCCCAACTGCTGACGGTGCCGCGCGCGGGCAGGTAGTCGGTTGATGCCATGGCTACACCAGTCTGGCCGTTAAACACGGTCAGATATTCGGGGCCCGAGAGGATATAACCGCTGGCATTGCGGTAGTCAGTATTGGCGTTGCTGCCGCCTTGCACAGTACCTGCGGCATCGCGCGTGCCCGGTGCGGTTTTCATCGCTACTTCGGCTTTGCCGTCACCGTCCAGGTCGTAAACCATAAACTGGGTGTAGTGGGCGCCCGCGCGGATGTTTTTGCCCAGATCGATGCGCCACAAACGCGTGCCATTCATTTCATAGGCATCAACAATGACGTTGCCGGTATAGCCACTTTGCGAATTGTCCTTGGCATTGGAAGGATCCCACTTCACTACGATTTCATATTCACCGTCGCCATCCAGATCGCCCACACTCAGGTCATTGGGAGCGTAGGTATAGGCCTCGCCACTCGGCGTAGTGCCGCCATTCGGACGGTTGAGGTTGACTGCCAAATAGGGGTTTGCCCATGTGGCTTTAGCCGGATTGGCCGCCAGTTCGGTACCATTGATGACCGCGCGTACGGTGTAAGCCGCGCTGGTAGTGCCGCTGGTATCCAAATAGTTAGTGCTATTGGTAATAGGCGCTGCGGTGATCTTGCTGCCATTGCGATAGACGTTAAAACTGATGTTGACCGGGTCATTACCCAGCATCCGCCAACTGATTAACACGCCACTGCCGGAGGGGAGTGCGACTACCCCGCGGTCCAGATATTCCGCTTGCCGGGCGGCAAAGCTGGGGGCAGCTAGAATGCCGGACAGCCCGGCGCACAAACATGCCAATAAGGTTTTGCGCAGCCAAGGCTGCGGATGACGTTTGATCATGATGGTTCTCGCTTGTTATTCGTAGTGATAAACATGAGGCTTGCACCTACGGCGCCAAGGCGTGTAGCTATGGTGCTGCGGTAGTAAGTCCCTGCGTCAGGTTTTCGGGTATTGCGACGCTTTGCCGAGCATCAGGTACAGCATGTTTTATTAAAATTATGGGATCGGGCTCCGCTGGAGAGATCCGGTTTGGGCGCCGGAAGCGGGTTTGGCTAGAGTATATAAATCGGATTTATATGGAAGGCTTAATTAGCGACAAATGCGACTTGGGTGGTGCTTGGTTGCACAAAATGAGAAACCGGTTACAAGGTTTTTTCTCATACAAAGTAAAGATTTCATCAATGAATAAAATGCTGCGGAATTATTGCAGGCTTCCTCAGTAGGAGGCCTGCATGTTGGAACGCGCAGATGATAGGTTGATGCGCGTTTAAACGACGGCGTGCGCCGACCAGCGCTCCAGCAAAATCGCCTGGGCATCGACCAGCTCCGCACCTTCCTGGACTTGGCAGGGCACGTAGCTGCCATCTTCTTGCAATAACCAGGCGTGGGTATTGTCAGCGAGGTAGAGCTGCATATCCTCCAGAATGCGGTCGCGGATTTTTTTGTGTTTGATCGGAAAGCAGGTTTCCACCCTGTGGAACATATTGCGCAGCATCCAGTCGGCACTCGAACAAAATAATTCCGGGTTGCCATTATTTTCAAAATAAAACACGCGATGGTGTTCGAGGAAGCGGCCGATAATCGAGCGCACGCGGATATTTTCTGACAAGCCCGCAACACCGGGGCGCAATTGGCAGACGCCGCGCACGATCAAATCGATCTGCACACCGGCTTGCGATGCGGCGTAGAGTTCGTTCACCAACTCTTCATCGTAAAGCGCATTCATTTTGGCGATGATGCGCGCGGGCTTGCCCTGCTCAGCGTGTTCTCTTTCTGTGCGGATGCGCTTCACCATGCCCTTGTGCAAGGTGAAAGGCGCGTATAAAAGCGCTTCCATTTTGGATGCTTTGCCCATGCTCGATAATTGCAAAAAGATGCGGTACACATCTTCGCCAATATCTTTGTCGGAGGTGAGCAATCCGTAGTCGGTATAAATTTTACTGGTGCGCGGGTGATAGTTGCCGGTGCCCAAATGCACGTAATAGCGCAGCTTGCCGGTTTCACGACGCGCGACCAAAATCATCTTGGCGTGGGTTTTAAAACCCACCACACCGTAAATCACATGGATACCAAACCGCTGCAAGCGCTCGGCCAGTGCCACGTTTTGCTCTTCATCAAAACGCGCGCGCAATTCTACAATTGCAGTCACTTCTTTACCGGCTTTGGCGGCGGCGACCAGAGCATCCACAATCGGCGAATTGGAGCCGGTGCGATACAAGGTTTGTTTAATCGCTAATACGCTCGGGTCGGCGGCGGCTTCGCGCAAAAAATCTACCACGCCCTGAAATGAATCGAACGGGTGATGGAGCAAAATATCCTGCTTCTGCAACACTTCAAAATAGGAGTTGGTGCGCTTGGGCAATTTGGGCATGGCTTGCACAAAGGGTTTGAAATAATGCGCAGCGTCTTTGACCAAATCAAACAAATCGCCGTAGCGATTTAAATTCACCGGCCCATTAATGCGGTACAAATCGCGCTCTTTAATTTCGCAGCGCTGCAATAAAAATTGCTCCAACTCCGAGGGGCAGGTATCGGTAATTTCCAAACGCACTTCATCGCCGTATTGGCGATACGCCAACTCACCTTGTACGGCGCGCAACAAATCGTCGGTCTCTTCTTCGTCGAGGAAAATGTCAGAGTTGCGCGTGAGGCGGAATTGATAGCTTTCCATCACCGTCATGCCGACAAATATTTCGGCCATAAAAAAATGGATGATGGAGGAGATAAATACAAAGTTGCGCCCGTTAATACTCAGCGCTTCGGGCAATTCAATAATGTGCGGTAGCGAGCGCGGCACCTGCACGATCGCGCGGCCGGAATTGCGGCCGAAGGCGTCTTTGCCATCGAGGCGGACAATAAAATTCAAGCTTTTGTTGAGGATGCGCGGAAATGGATGCGCAGGGTCGAGCCCGATCGGGCTGAGCACCGGCAGTACATCGGATAAAAAGATATGTTTGAGGTATTGGATTTGTTCCTGGTTCCAATCTTCGCGGCGCAATACCTGAATGCCCTGTTCACGCATGGACGGCAGCAATTCGCTGTTGAGTATGCGGTATTGCTCGGCCACCAATTCATGGGCGCGCAGGGAAATTTCATTCAGGGTCTGGGTCTGGGTCAAACCGTCCGGCCCCTGTGTGGGCGGCGCATTGCGCTCAAGTATTTCTACCAACCCGCCTACACGCACCTCAAAAAACTCATCGAGGTTGGTGGAAAAAATGCACAGAAAACGCAGCCGTTCCAGCAGCGGTAAACTGCGGTTGTAGGCTTGATGAAGGACGCGTTTGTTAAATTCGAGCAGACTCAGCTCGCGGTTGAAATAGGCGTTAGACACCTTGTACCTCGTTACCCGATTTGTGTTAAGCCAATAATTCGCGCCAGATTATGTCAATCATGTGACAGAAATAAGACAGCAGTTGCTTGGTGCTAACACTAGCAAAGTTTTGGATGCAAGAGTGGGCTTAGTGCAAAAAGCGGGAATATGAAGTCTGGGGATCAAGGGAAGACCTTGGGCAAGCACCCAAGGTCTGAAAAACTTAGTTGCACTTATACACATCAAAACTCTGGCGGCCATCTTGTACCAGGCTGACGGGCACTATGGTGTCGCCGCCAAATTGGGTGGCCTCATTGCGCGCAAGGTTAGTCAGTTCAGTCGCCACTTTTTCAGGTGAGCGTTTCATTGAGCCGACAAAGTTATCTTTCACTTTGACGTTCACGGTGCGCACTTTTTCGCAGTTGCGCACATTGGCAGCATTGGCAACAGCTACGCTGGCACCTTGCTCGCTCACTTTTACCCAGCTACAGGCGCTGGTCAGGCTGACGATGGCGGCTAACAGGAGAGTGGTTTTTTTCATGGATAATTTTCCTCAGAAATGATTAATCAATAATCAGGGGACAAAAAACTCGCGGCTACACTAATCCCATAGCGGTCGAGTTGCAAGCCGCGGCGATCGGCGTGCCGCCGGTGTAATGTGCGGTAATAATTATTTTTGGTAATCGCGCCCATGAGTAGTATCTTTGGCGAGCATCTGCTTACCCCGTGTAAGTTGATTTTGCTGCAACCCTGCTAGTCGCACGACCAACATAAGAAATTTACCGATAGGAAAATCGCTAAAGAGGAGTTAACCCTATGGGCGCATTAAAAACCGGCCTGAGTAATTTATTTTCCCGACGCAGTTTATGGCGGCTGACCAAGCTGCTGATCATTTTCGCCATCCCCATGGGGATAAGCCTCCTGATCGGCAAGATCTACCAAAACTGGGACGATGATCCGGAACGCGGCGCGATTGCCATCGAGAACGGCGCCTTTGGTGAAAACTATTCCACTCCCATTTATCTGGATCAGGGCTGGAGCGCCAACGATAGCCTCTGGTACTACAACACCACCCAGGGCTCGGCGTTAATGCCCTACGACTTTTTTATCGCGCTGGAGCAAAGCGATTCGACCGAGCCGTTCCGCGCCAACAGCCTGATCGATAAATACCGCTACCTGCCGCAAAAGCCGACCTTTTTTAACCCTGACGGCCTGCCGGTCGGATTTGTTAAAGAGTCCTACCAAGGCAATGATTACATCGGCTTTACCTGCGCCGCTTGCCACACCGGGCAGGTGAATTACAAAGGCACCGCTATCCGTATCGACGGTGGCCCGGCGATGGCCGATATGGTGGGCTTCCTCACCGATCTGCAAAAAAGTCTGGATATCGCCCTGGCTAACAGCGAGAAAAACCAGCGTTTTGTCGCCAAGGTACTGGAGCTTAATAACACTTATTCCAACGCCGATGAAGTACAGACTGACCTCCAGCGTTGGGCGCGCAAAATCCGCTTGTACAACAATATCAACGCATCAAAAGTCGAGTATGGCTATGCCCGCCTCGATGCCTTTGGGCGTATCTACAACCGTGTGCTGGAACATGTAATCAACCGCAATCAGGTGCGCGATGTACTGCTGGGGGCGACCAAATCCGAAGACGACGATACCAATCTGCTTACACCGGTGCAGGTAGATAAAGTGTTGGAAGACATCAGTGAAACTATTATCGGCGACTTGCAGTTTGCCAAAATTATCGACCGTTTGATGTCCACCAAAGAAGGATATCCAGCACTCAGTTTGGCGGTGATGAACGAGCGCATCAAACCACTGCTGTTCAACGAACCTAATGCGCCGGTCAGCTACCCCTTCCTGTGGGACATAGTGCAATCCGACTATGTGCAGTGGAACGGCCTGGCATCCAATGCGGGCGTGGGGCCGCTCGGGCGCAATACGGGTGAGGTAATCGGCGTGTTTGGCATTCTCGATTGGACCGCGCACAAACGCGGCTGGAGTCTGCCAGCGCTGGTGACTGGCCAAAAGAGCAAGAGCTACCAAATCGATTTCACTTCCTCAATTGATCTGGTGAACCTGTCGCGGCTGGAATCGCATCTGGCCAGTTTGACCTCGCCCGTATGGCCCACTCAAAAGGCAGATAGTCCGCAGCAAGAGATAGCCAAAGCGATTTTTGACAAGTTACCTGAGTGGCAAATAGACGGTACAAAAGTGCGCCGTGGCCGTGCGCTCTACGCCGAGTATTGCGAGTCCTGCCATGAGGTGATTGATCGCACTGACCATGATCGTATTGTCGTTGCCAGTATGTTGAATATTGATGTGGCGGGCACCGACCGCGCCATGGCTGAAAATAGCGTCAACTACACTGGTTTCTCCGGCAATTTTAAAAATACCTATCAAACCGAAAGCGTAGGTGGACTGGTAATCAAGGATCGCGCGCCGGTAGTGCAAATCCTCACGGCGGCTACTATGGGCGAAGTCACCACCGCGCCGGATCCGGATAAATGGTGGCCGCGTCGCGCGCTCGACTGGCTGTATATGCTGGCGCATTCCTTCTTTGATAATGAAATCAAAGCCAGTGTAAAATCCGGCAACTATCAACCGGATACCACCGCATCGCCCTACCAATCGCTGCTATCCTACAAAGCGCGCTCATTAAATGGCATCTGGGCGACCGCGCCCTACTTGCATAACGGCTCAGTGCCGAGCATTTATGATCTGCTCTTGCCGGTGAAGCGCGATGGCGATCCTGCTGATGGGCTCTATCGCCCGACCGAATTTGAAGTGGGCAGCCGCGAATTTGATCCGCGCAAAGTCGGCCTGCGCACTGAAGGCTATGATGGATTTACCTTCAAGGCGGATAAGCGTGGCGACTTTAACATCGGCCACGAATACGGCACGATCCATGCGCCTGCAGTTAATGGCGAAAAACCAGAGCCGTTGACCGATGAGGAGCGGTGGGATTTGGTTGAATATATTAAAACCCTGTAGGTCTGAAACCTGAACACAGGGTGTAATCAAAGGAACGATAGCGCCACTTTTTGCTGTATTGTCCACACGGGTAATATGGCAAAGGTGGCGTTCTTGCATCTGTGGATGGTGAAACCATCGGCATCAGAAACTATCGATAGGGAAAAAGGTCGATGATAAAAATATCGATGGCAGGAAGGAATGATCGCATTTTTTTATTACCCTATTCCCTCGGTCATCCACAAAATGGCCTTTAACGAGTTAGCTGTTTGTTTATGCGATCAACAATAAGTAGCAATCTACATACATGGGGGCGTCTTGCGGCAGCTGCCGCCCTGAGCCTCTTGATAATGGCACCGCTAGTGCAGGCATCAGGTGAAAAACGGGTCACTGTGCCTATTGCCCTGCCATTTCAGCAAGCGACATCCTTGTCGTCGAGCAGTGTAGCAGCCACTACTGCTGCGGCATTGCCGAACCCCAATGCGATCCAGCCCATGCCCTATACCCAGGCGCCCGCCCCTGCGGTGGTGGCGCTCTATTCGTCAGCAGCGTATTCTTCTGCAGAGGCGCTTTCATCGGCAGTTCAGGTCGCGAATGTCAGTTCGGTGGCCACTAGTTCAGCGGCGCCCGCGGTAAAAGCGGCGGTCGCCAAGGAGGCAAGGCCGGCAGCAGTCAACATTCCCGTTGTAACCACAGCACCGATCAAGGCGCCACGTTATCCGGTTGGCCACCCAGAGGCATTTGTGCCCGAGTTTGAAGATTACATCGCCAAAAAAGTTGCGCCCTTTGTGCCGGGAGTGGCGGTGGTGATTGTCTCGGGAGGGCAGATTAAATCACTCAACGGTTATGGCGTGCGCCGCGCCGGCACGCGCGAAACTATCACTCCCGATACCGTGTTCCGCCTTGCGTCCCTGTCCAAAGCGGTTGCCGCAACCTCCGCCAGTGTATTGGTCAATGAGGGCAAAATCAGTTGGGATACCACCGTAACTTCAGTTCTACCCAATATCACCTTTAGCAATGCACGTTACGGCAAGCAACTCACCCTGCGCCATGCGCTCTCGCAATCCTCGGGTTTACCGCGCCACACCTACAGTCACTTTATTGATGCCAATAAGAGCTACGCCGATTCAGTGGCGCGCCTGCGCTATGTGAATTTCGTCTGCCCACCGGGCAAATGTTTTGCCTACCAGAATGTGATGTACAGCCTGTCGGGCGATATGATCAAGAACAAAGCGGGCATGAGTTTCGAGCAGTACACGGAAGAGAAAATTTTTGATCCGCTCGGCATGCGCAGCGCGTCCTATGGTCTGGCCAGCTACAACGCATCCCCCAATCGGGCCGCACCGCATGTCAATAATGGCAAGCGCTGGATTCCAACCGCCGTCACGGGTAATTGGTATCGCGTAGCACCGGCGGCGGGTGTGAACGCCAGCATTGTCGATATGTCGCGCTTTTTGCTCGCGCAGATGGGCAAGCGGCAGGATGTACTGCCACTCTCCGTACTCAATCCCATCCAGTCACGGGTGACCAAAAATACCCCGGCGCAAAACTATTACGGTGTGCGCAAAGCGGTGGGTAATACCGCCTATGGCATGGGCTGGCGGGTATTTGATTACGGCCGCAACAAAAACTTTATCCACCACGGCGGCCACGTAAAAGGTTTCCGCACCGAGATGGTATTCAACCGCGATTTACAGATCGGCATGGTATTCCTGTCCAATTCCGAAACCCGCCTTGCGCGCGATGTGATTTTTAAATTCCTCGATAGCTACGAGCGCGCCCAGACCGCGGCGCGCGGCGCTGCCAAGAAGAAAAAATAATCGTGAATCTCAACGCACTGCATCCGCGCCAGATTTTACGTGCACTCGATGAGATCGACCGGGCATCACCCTCATACACCCTTGATCGCCCTGCCGCCCTGCGTCGCGTCATGCTGGTTCTGGCCTGTGTGTCTGTGAGTTTGCTGGTGCTCCATTACGCCAAGTTTTCCAACAATCTGCTTGCCCTGCTGGGTTGGTTGGGGGAATGGAATGGAATGAGCGGGCAGCATTATGTGCAAGCCTTGCAAGCGCAGGGTTGGTTGGACTTGTGCGGTTATATTTGGTGGACGCTGTGCCATCTGCTCACATTTATTGTGCTGCCCTGGCTGGTGATCCGCTTCGGCTTCAAGCAGTCCATGCTGGATTTCGGCTGGCGCTGGAACCAGGTGAGCGAGCACTGGCGCGGCTATCTGCTGCTGCTCAGCCCGATCCTGGTATTCGTTGTGCTGGTGAGTTTCGGCGATGATTTCGTCAACCACTACCCCTTTTATCGTCAGGCCGGGCGCAGCTGGCTCGACTTTCTCTTGTGGGAACTGCTCTACATAAGCCAGTTTGTGTTCCTCGAATTCTTTTTCCGCGGTTTTATGCTCAATGCCCTGCGTCCGGCCATGGGCGCCAATGCGATCTGGGTAATGTGTGTACCCTATATGATGATCCATTTACCCAAGCTTGCTCTTGAAGCGACCGGCGCGATTTTATTTGGCCTGTTTCTCGGCATTCTTGCACTGCAATCGCGCTCGATTTGGGGTGGCGTTTTGGTGCACGCCGGTGTGGCGCTGAGTATGGATCTAGCCGCATTGTTGCGTAAACAGGATATTCCTGGATCATTTTTTCCTTTCTGATTGTGCTCTTATAACTCCCCGCTGTTAGCTTTTTTTCGGGTATCTCTCCAGCCCTTGCAAATCAACGGCTTGTCGCTTAAATATTCAAATTGCCCGAAAATTGGCACCTAAGGCATCAAAATAGTGCGACTTGAATCACGAATTTTTGCTGCTAAAGTCACTGTTACCCGGCAAAAAACTTCTGTGAGGAAAGGATATGATTCACATCTACAGCACGGCAAGCGTCAAATCAGCGCTCTTCCTGATCGCTCTGATGGCCACAGCGGCAACCCATGCATCGCTACTCGACTGCACCACATCCCCTTATGTAGATGTGGTCGCCGATGCACCATGCACCCCCATCGAACCCCTGGTGGATGAAAGCAAAACCTACATATTGGAAGAGGCTATTCCCGCGCAACCCATCAAAGCTGTACTGGCGGGTTTTCAGGTTAACCAGACGCGTGCCGCCAGTGCCCTACCTGAATCAGCTCCACTAGTCGTGTTGATTGGTGCCTTGCTTGCGGTGCTATTGGTTCGCGCCAAAAGCTGTAATACCAAATAGTTGTTTTTATAATATCCAGTAACAGCTGCGCAAAACCCGCGAACCTGCAAAAACAAAGATGGCTATATGTATATCTAGCCAGTAAAATCGCCGCATTCTTTTTTACTGGCTCTGGTTATGGATGTTTCCCTCCTATTAGATTCGCTCAATACTGCCCAGCGCGACGCGGTTGCGGCGCCAGCGTGCAACCAATTGATCCTCGCTGGAGCGGGCAGTGGTAAAACGCGTGTGTTGGTGCATCGTATCGCTTGGCTGATCCAGGTGGAAAAAGTATCGCCCTATTCGATAATGGCGGTGACTTTTACCAACAAAGCCGCACGTGAAATGCGCGCGCGCCTCGACGAGCTCTTCCAACAGAACGGACAGCCCATCAACAGCCGCGCTATGTGGGTCGGCACTTTCCACGGCCTCGCACATCGACTGTTAAAGGCGCATTGGCAGGATGCAAAACTGCCGCAGAATTTCCAGATTTTGGATAGCGATGATCAGTTGCGTCTGATCAAACGCGTCTACCAAACGCTCAATATCGACGAAAACAAATGGCCGCATAAACAGGCGCAGTGGTACATCAACGGCCAAAAAGATGAAGGCCTGCGCCCGCAGCATATCCAGGATACTGGCGATCCCTTTGTGCGCACCATGCTGCAAATTTATCGCGCTTATGAAGAAGACTGTCAGCGCGGTGGCATGGTGGATTTCGCCGAGATTTTATTGCGCGCCCACGAACTCTGGCTGCATAAACCGCACATCCTCGAACACTATCAGCAGCGTTTCCCGTTTGTATTGGTCGATGAGTTTCAGGATACCAACAGCGTGCAATACGCATGGCTGCGTGTGCTCGCGGGAAAAAGCGCCTGCGTGAGCGCAGTGGGCGACGACGACCAATCTATTTACGGTTGGCGCGGTGCAAAAATTGAAAACATTCAGCGCTTCT
This sequence comes from Cellvibrio fibrivorans, assembly GCF_031457055.1. NCBI lineage: Bacteria > Pseudomonadati > Pseudomonadota > Gammaproteobacteria > Cellvibrionales > Cellvibrionaceae > Cellvibrio > Cellvibrio fibrivorans. The sequence goes on from NZ_JAVDVX010000006.1 coordinate 391,837, forward strand.
CGCAGGATTTTGCCAACACGCAGGTGTATCGCCTCGAACAAAACTATCGCTCCACCGGCAATATTCTCAAGGCCGCCAACGCGGTGATCAAACACAACTACGGCCGACTCGGCAAAGAGTTGTGGACTGAGGGTGAAAAAGGCGATCCGATTTCACTTTACGCCGCCTACAACGAACAGGATGAAGCGCGCTTTATTGTCGAGCGCATTCAGGATTGGGCGCGCAAAGGCTGCGAGAAAAAAACCATCGCAATTTTGTATCGCTCCAACGCCCAGTCGCGCGTATTGGAAGAAGCCTTGTTGCGCGAGGCGATTCCCTATCGCATTTACGGCGGTCAGCGCTTTTATGATCGCCTCGAAATTAAAAATGCCATCGCCTACATGCGCTTGATTAGCAACCGCCACGACGATGCCGGTTTTGAACGCGTGATTAATACTCCGACGCGCGGTATCGGTGGCAAAACCGTTGACGATATTCGCTTGTTTGCACGCGAACAGGGCTGCTCGCTCTGGGCAGCAGCCGAACAAATGGTTGCCAAGCGCGTACTCGCTGCACGCGCCGGTAATGCGGTGCAATCATTTTTAAATTTGGTTGAAAAGCTCGCGCAGGATGCAAACGCAATTGATATCCACGGCGATACGCCATCGCTCGATATGGTTGCAAAACAAGTCATCGAAGACACCGGCCTGCTGGAATTTCATCAAAATGAAAAAGGTGAAAAAGGCCAGGCGCGCGGCGAAAACTTGCAGGAATTAATTACTGCCTGCCGCGCATTTGATGCTGAAGAAGAGAATGAAGAACTCTCGCCGCTACAACAATTTTTAGATACAGCGGCACTCGATGCCGGTGAAACCCAGGCCGATGAATTTGAAGATGCAGTGCAATTAATGACGCTGCACTCGGCCAAAGGGTTGGAATTTCCGCTGGTGTTTTTGGCCGGTGTGGAAGAGGGTTTGTTCCCGCATAAAATGTCGGCGGACGACCCGGATCGTTTGGAAGAAGAGCGGCGCCTGTGTTACGTGGGCATCACTCGCGCTATGGAAAAGTTATTTATCAGTTATGCCGAAACCCGTCGCTTGTACGGCAATGAAACCTTTAATGCGGTGTCCCGTTTTGTGAAAGAAATTCCTGAAGATTGTATCGAAGAAGTGCGTTTAAAAACCGCGGTCACCCGTCCGGTCAGTTTTAATCGTCCGCTCACCAAACCCTCAACCCGCCAGCCCATGTACGATACCGGCGAAGACACTGGCTTCCGCCTTGGCCAGCGCGTCACCCACGCCATGTTTGGTGAAGGTGTGATTTTGCAGTTCGAAGGCTCGGGTCCGAACGCGGTGATTCAAGTTAAATTTGAAGCTATCGGTATCAAACGCTTGGTGATGCAATATGCAAAGTTGCAGGCGCTGTAAAGCCTCTGTAAAAAGTGTAGCCAAAAAAACTACAGCTGTAGCAAAATTTGCTACGACGATAAAACACAAATATTTTTTCAGATCCTGAAGCGAAGGAACTATGAATAATAAATCCACTAACTGGTACCCGCTTGTTATTGTCATCCTGATCGCCACCTTGGCCGCGGTATTCGCGGCTTTAGTGTTGGAGAAATCCAAACCTGCAGATGCAGTGCAAAATACATCTGTAAGCGCGCAAAATTCTTCGGCAGTTTCTTCCCAGCAATACCATTGGAAAATGGTAACTTCCTGGCCAAAAAACACACCCGGATTAGGCGTAGGTGCAGAGAATTTGGCACGTGTGATTAACGAAATGTCCGGTGGGCGCTTGCAAATTCATGTGTATGGTGCAAATGAATTAGTGCCTGCCATGGGTGTGTTTGATGCGGTGTCATCGGGCAGTGTGGAAATGGGACATTCCGGCAGTTATTTCTGGCGCGGCAAGGTACCCGCTGCGCAATTTTTTACCTCAGTACCCTTTGGGATGAATGCGCAGGAATTGTATGGCTGGATCAACCACGGCGGCGGTTTGGAATTGTGGCGCGAACTTTACGCCCCATTTAATTTAATTCCGTTTCCTGCGGGTAATACCGGTGTGCAAATGGCGGGCTGGTTTAATCGCGAAATTAATTCGGTGGAAGATTTACGCGGGTTAAAAATGCGTATTCCCGGTTTGGCGGGCGAAGTATTTAACCTGGCCGGTGGGACATCGGTAAATATTCCCGGTGGCGAACTCTATACCGCGTTGCAAACCGGTGTTATCGATGCGGCGGAATGGGTCGGGCCGGAAAATGATCTGGCGTTTGGTTTCCAGCAGATCGCAAAGTATTATTACTATCCCGGTTGGCATGAGCCGGGTCCGTCGATGGAATTGATCATCAACAAAACCGCGTTTGAAAATTTGCCCAAGGATTTGCAGGCGATTGTGACCTACGCTGCGCGCGCGATGAGCCAGGATATGTTTGACAGTTACACCGCGCACAACAGCCGCGCGTTAAAAGAATTGGTTGACAATCAAGGTGTGCAAATTCGCAGATTGCCGGATGAAGTGCTGAAGCATTTCTACGAAATTTCGCAGCAGGTATATGCGGAGCAAGCTGCGAAAGATCCGCAATTTAAAAAGGTTTACGATTCATATTCTGCGTTTATGAAAGACTCGGCCGCCTATCAAAAAATTTCCGAGCAGACCTATTACGAAGTGCGCGAGCAGCAAAGCAAATAGCGCTGCAATCAATCCACAGTATCGCGCCCAGCAACACCGGGCGCGGGATCAATTTCCGATAGTGTCATCGCCCTGTGCAGTAATTTCCACCAGTGTTGCAATCCCATTCTTACGCAGTTTTTCCATTAAGCGCGCCAGCTGTTCTACTTGCGCTGCATCCAATTGTTCGCCGTGGGTGAAGCTCAAACGTTTCTTTGCTACTAGCTCGCGCACATATTCAGGGCGCACACGCAGACGTTCGGCGGTTTGAGTGATTGAAAGGAGTTGACGCAACATGGAGTGCTCACGAACTGATCGATTAAGTGGCTTACTATGACATATTTAGACGCCGTTTGGGGCACCCTTAGGGGCACTGCTTTCTGCGCCCATCATTTTAATCACGGACAGGGCGCAGGTTAGTACTGGGCTGGGCGCAGCAAGCGGCGCCCCTACTTATTCGTGCAACCTGGCAGCTTTGGCTGTGCGTTGCGGCAAGCTGTGCCATAATTTCCCTCATAACATTTCTGCTGACCCCAATTTTTCTGCTGATAAGGTTCTTCCATGGCTAATCTTGGCACCCTCTATACCGTTTCTGCGCCTTCAGGTGCAGGCAAAACCAGTCTGGTCAGCGCACTGGTGAAATCCAACCCGGAAGTTTGTGTTTCTATCTCCCACACCACCCGCCCTATGCGCCCCGGTGAAATTGATGGGGTGAATTATCATTTTGTCGATCATGCGACCTTTGAATCCATGCTGGAGCAGGGTGCATTCCTCGAACATGCACGAGTGTTTAGCAATCTGTATGGCACCTCCCAGCAATGGGTGGTTGATACCTTAAAACAGGGTATCGATGTGATTTTGGAGATTGATTGGCAGGGCGCCGAGCAAGTGCGCAAATTAATGCCAGATACGGTGAGCCTGTTTATCCTTCCGCCTTCACTCGCGTGTTTGCGCCAGCGGTTAACCGGGCGTGGGCAAGATGATGTCGCTGTGATTGAAGCGCGGATGAGTGAGGCAATTAGCGAGATGTCACACTATGTCGAGGCGGATTATTTGATTATCAACGACGATTTCACTGTGGCCCTCGCGCAATTCCAGGCGCTAATTACAAGTCAGCACATCCGCCTTGCACGCCAGGCCGAGCGCCACAGTCAGTTACTAAAAGACTTATTGGCTTAAATTTAGTCATGCGCGGTTGGCATAGTTGCTGCTGCTGACGCATAATAGCCGACCGGACCGCAGCCCGGCTGAACGCAGCCCGACCGCATTTCCCCCAGCGTCCGTAAATCACTTATAGAAAGTAGAGCAAAAGTTATGGCACGTATTACCGTTGAAGATTGTTTGGATCACGTTGATAACCGTTTCGAATTGGTGATGGTTGGCAGCAAACGCGCGCGTCAATTGGCAATTGGTGGTAAAGAACCACACGTTGCGCCAGAAAATGACAAACCTACCGTTATCGCCCTGCGCGAGATCGAAGAAGGTTTTATCGATGCGAGCATCCTGTTGGAAAAGGATACATTGCCGCAACCAAAACCCGAGCGCGTGTACGAAAACGATATCTAAATCGATTTTTAAGATGCCAGTACCCGCTATGCTCCAAGGCGGGTGTGTTGTCTGGCGTGTTGTTTGACATGATGTTTGGAGAGGGGCGTGCAAACCATAGAGGCTTTGAGCCACCGGCTATCGTCTTATCTGGAACCTTCCCAAATCAATTTGGTGAAGCGCGCCTACTTCTACGCGGAACAAGCCCACGACGGCCAAAAACGTCGCAGCGGCGAAGCTTATATCACTCATCCCCTCGCCGTTGCAGATATCCTCGCTGGTATGCACATGGACCATCAAAGTTTGATGGCGGCCATGTTGCACGATGTGATTGAAGATACCGGCATCAGCAAAAAAGCCATCGCCGGTCAGTTTGGCGATTCGGTCGCCGACCTCGTTGATGGCGTGAGTAAACTCACCCAGATTGAGTTTGAATCACACGCCGAAAAGCAGGCGGAAAACTTCCAGAAGATGGCCTTGGCTATGGCCAATGACCTGCGTGTAATCCTGGTCAAACTGGCTGACCGCTTGCACAACATGCGAACCCTCGGCGCCATGCCGCCGGAGAAAAAGCGCCGTATCGCCAAAGAGACCCTGGAAATCTACGCCCCCATTGCCCATCGCCTTGGTATGAATGAAGTACGTTTGGAATTGGAAGACCGCAGCTTTTATTGTATGTATCCGCTGCGCGCGACCCGCTTGCAAGCTGCGCTCAAAACCGCGCGCGGCAATCGCAAAGAACTGGTCGAGCAGATTCAAACCTCCTTCGAAAAGCGTCTCTCAAAAGAAAATATCAACTCGATTGTGATTGGCAGAGAAAAGCATTTGTTCAGCATCTACGAAAAGATGCGTCAGAAGAAAAAGTTCTTTAAAGAAATTATGGATGTCTACGCGTTCCGCATCATAGTGGATTCGGTGGACACCTGTTACCGCGTACTCGGTGTAGTGCATAACCTCTACAAGCCAGTGACCAGCGAGTTTAAAGATTACATCGCCATTCCCAAAACTAACGGCTACCAGTCACTGCATACCGTATTGGTGGGCATGCACGGGGTACCGATTGAGGTGCAGATTCGCACCAAAGAAATGGATGAAATGGCCAACAGCGGAATTGCTGCCCACTTCCTTTATAAATCCAACAGCGGTGAGCCCATCAACGCCAGCCACAGCCGCGCGCGCCAATGGGTACAAGGGCTGCTGGAAATGCAGAAGAATGCTGGAAACTCGCTCGAATTTATCGAAAACGTCAAAATCGACCTCTTCCCCGATGAGGTCTATGTATTTACCCCCAAGGGCAAGATTGTCGAGCTGCCCACCGGTGCGACGCCGGTCGATTTTGCCTATGCTGTGCACACCGATGTGGGTAATACCTGCGTCGCCTGCCGCATCAACGAGCGGATGGCACCCTTATCGCAGCCGCTGCTGAGTGGCCAAAAAGTGGCGATCATCACCGCGCAGGGCGCCCAGCCCAATCCCAACTGGCTCAATTTTGCGGTATCGGCCAAGGCGCGTTCGGCGATCCGCCACTACCTCAAGCACCAACGTCATCACCAGTCCGTTACACTCGGTAAACGCATGCTCAGCCGCGCGTTGGCAGAAAACCATATCGATCTTGAGCATCTGGGTGAGGAGCAACAGCACAAGCTGCTGATGAGTGCGCAGGTAGATTCCATGGACAAACTCTACGAAGAGATTGGCTTGGGCAACAAGGTGGTTTACTCACTGGTGAAGTTATTGCAGCCCGATGCCGAAATGAAAGGTCGCTCGGGTTCGCTCAATTCAGCGATTACCATCGATTCCGCAGAAGGCATGATGATCAGCTTCGCGCGCTGCTGCCGCCCGATTCCGGGTGACCCGATTATCGGCCATGTCAGCTCCGGAAAAGGCTTGGTAATCCACCAGGATACCTGCCGCAACATCGCCGAGATCCGCAACTATCCCGATAAAATCAGCCAGGTGAATTGGGCTGCCACAGTGAGCGGCGAATTTCTGGTGGATGTGCGCGTTGAAGTGGAAAGTGACCGTGGGATTATCGCGACACTTGCCACGCGCATTACTGAACAGGGTGCGAGTATCGAGCACATCAACGTCCACGAACGCGATGCGCATAACAGCGTGATCCATCTGTGTATCGGCGTGCACAACCGCATCCATCTCGCCAATATCATGCGCCGCATCCGCAACCTGAGTTTTGTGATTCGGGTAAATCGCAGTAAAAACTAGCCACAATCCTCTATACTTCGTTTCTTCCTTCTTTTTTAAAAAAATCCGATAAAGGTTTCGCCATGACCAATAAAGCTATTATCCACAGTGACAACGCCCCCGCCGCCATAGGTACCTATTCCCAAGCGGTTAAGGTTAACCATACGGTTTATCTCTCTGGCCAAATTCCGCTCGACCCTAAAACTATGCAATTGGTAGATGGCGATTTTGCTGCGCAAGCACATCAAGTATTCAAAAATCTTGCAGCTGTGTGCGAAGCCGCAGGCGGTGGTTTGAAAGATATCGTCAAGCTTAATATCTACCTGACCGACCTGGCGAATTTTCCGATTGTGAATGAAGTGATGGGGCAGTATTTCCAGCAACCTTACCCAGCGCGTGCTGCGGTGGGTATCAACCAGTTGCCACGCGCATCGCTGATTGAGGCCGATGGAGTGATGGTGTTGTAAAAATAGCGCTATAGTTTTTACATGTAAAAAAGCCCGGATTTTCCGGGCTTTTTTAATTTAACTTTACGAATTAGTCTTCTGCTCTTGTTGAAATATCCTCTCTGTATTATTTTTGTAATGCATAACGCTAGATATGTTATTGCGCATTGATGTGATTTTTACTGATGGAAAATCACCATAATAATCGCCAGGGTAAAAAGGATTGGCTATGACATTTTTTTCAAAACTACTACTTGTAATCTATTTTTCTATTTTCTTCTCTGCTGGAACTTTTGCAGCATCCGATCTTAGCACTGAAAGCTTTTCCCAACTGCCGGATGTGAGCAATCTGGTGTTATCACCCTCAGGAAAAAAGTTAGCATCCACTGTACGTGTGAGCGTTGGCGACACCCAAGGCGTTGCAGTGCAAGTGATGGATTTGGCAACGAAGAAAAATAAAATGGTGCTTTTTACCGATAATTCCAAATTCTTTTTTAAATGGATTGGTTGGAAAGATGATACGACATTAATGGTCTCCACTTTTACTCCTGCCGAGCGTGATACCTGGGTTGGTATGGGGTCGGTACGTTTTAAAACCCGCGATCATGATTTGATGTTAATCGATACTGAGTCAGAAAAAATTACTCAGCCAATCACGAGTAAATTTTTAAAGCGTTACAAAATTACTCCATCGGTACGCGACTGGGTTGTTGATAGTTTGTACGATGACCCCGAGCATATTTTGATGGCATTTCCCGGTGCGGATGCTGGCTTTATGAGTGGCTTGATGGTTTACAAAATCAATATCAAAACACAGCGAGCAACTACCTATCACTCCAGTAAAACGAATGCTGGTAATTGGATGACTGATCAGCAGCATCGTGTCCGAGTGGGCACTCAGATCGAAGATGATCAAGTTTCTATCTTGGTATACGATCTGGATTCGAAAAAATGGCAATCTCTATGGACGTATAAAATATTTTCTGAGGATCAAGTAGATCCCTTGGGTTTTGGTAAAGACCCTAATGAATTTTATATCCGTGCCTACCATCAATCTCGCCAGGCCATTTTCAAAGTGAATCTGAAAGATCCAACCTTGAAACGTGAGCTTATGGTTGCTGATGCTAACTACGATGTGCAAGGAAGTTTGGTGTATTCGCCAGTGACTGGGGAAGTCATTGGTGTGAGCGCATCAGCAGAAGGGGGTACACATTTTTTTGACAAGGGCATGCAGAGCCTGCAGGCAAAAATAGACAAGGCTATTCCTGAGCATCGCAATTATATTTATTCCATTACCAACGACTTGAACATGTTTTTGGTTTTTTCTTCCAATGCCACAAACTCTGGCACTTTTTATCTCGGCACCATGAACCCGTTGAGGCTGGATGCGGTGGCGTATAGTTATAAAAAACTTTTGCCTGAGTTCATGAGTAACACCCAGCGAATTGAATACACCGCTCGGGACGGCTTAAAAATAGAGGCCTACCTGACAATTCCCAAGGGTAAGCCAGCAAAAAATCTCCCAACGTTGATGTTCCCACACGGCGGCCCCCATGCTCGGGATAGTGGCGTTTTCGACTATTGGGCGCAATTTTTCGCTAACAAGGGTTACGCTGTGTTGCAAATGAATTTCCGCGGTTCTGATGGCCAAGGCATAGATCATAGAAATGCCGGGATGAAAAACTGGGGTAAGGAAATGCAGGATGATGTTGAAGATGGCGCACGTAAATTAATTGCCGATGGCATTGCCGATCCTAATGCGATTGGAATAGTGGGTGGAAGTTATGGCGGTTATGCTGCCTTGATGGGTGTGGTGAAAACGCCGGATTTTTACCGTTGTGCGATTAGCGTAAATGGTGTGAGTAATGTATATGACTTGGTTAAAGATCGGCGTGCTTTTTGGTTGAGCTACAACGCGATTGACGAGCAGATCGGCAATGACAATGCAACGCTTAAGGCTATTTCACCCGTCAACTTCGCTGATAAAATCAAAGCGCCCGTGTTATTAGTGCACGGTACTGATGACCGCCAAGTGGAAATTAAACACAGTTATCAAATGCGCGATGCCCTGCAAAAAGCCAAAAAAGATGTGACCTTTGTAGAGCTGCCGAGCGAAGATCACTTTTTATTAAACGAAAAAAATCGCATCGATACTTTCCGCGCGATGGATGCGTTTTTGAATAAGTGTTTACCGATTAAAACAGATAAGCCTGTAGCGGTTAATTAATGCTGAATTGATCAAAAATAGAAAAGGCCGATCAGATTGCTCTGATCGGCCTTTTCGTTTTTCTGAAAATCGATTTACTTTTTCAGTGTCGCCTTGGGATTCGGCAAATCCGTAATCGTGCCCGCACCCACTTCCGCCGCCAGACCAACCGATTCATGAAGGGTTGGGTGTGCGTGAATAGTGAGGGCGATATCTTCTACGCTCGCGCCAAACTCCAGCGCCAGGGTCAGTTCACCGAGCAGTTCGCCCGCGTGCACTCCGACTAATCCCGCTCCCAATAAACGATCGGTTTTTGCATCGTAAATGAGCTTGGTTTTACCTTCGCTGCGGTCAGCAGCAATGGCGCGCCCGCTAGCGGCCCAGGGGAAGACGGCAGTTTTGTAGTCCAGGCCCTGCTGCTTGGCTTCTTTTTCGGTCAGGCCGACCCAGGCAATTTCCGGGTTGGTGTAGGCGATGGAAGGAATCGCCATTGGGTCAAATGCATGTGGATGGCCTGCGACACCTTCGGCGGCAGCGTGGCCTTCATGGCTGGCTTTGTGGGCGAGCATGGGCTGGCCGATGATGTCGCCAATCGCGTAAATATGCGGCACATTGGTTTGCAGGTATTGGTTGACGGCGATAAAGCCGCGCTCGTCCACATTCACACCGGCTTTTTCGGCATCGATCAGCTTGCCGTTAGGTACGCGCCCAACCGCGACAAGAACGGCGTCGAACTGGCGTGGTTCGGCGGGCGCATTTGCACCGCTAAAGGCGACTTCAATGGCCTCGGGTTTGGCCGTAACCGCTTCCACTTTGGTGGAGAGCAGAACGTCAAACTTGTCTTTGTTGTACTTGCTGTAGATGGCGACCAGGTCTTTGTCTGCTGCGGGTACCAGTTGGTCGGCGAATTCCACCACGGTGACTTTGCTGCCGAGCGCTTCGTACACAGTCGCCATTTCCAGGCCGATAATCCCTCCCCCAATCACCAACAGGCGCGGTGGCACCGAGCGCAATTCGAGCGCGCCGGTTGAATCAAAAATACGCGGGTCTTCCGGGATAAAAGGCAGTTTCACACTGCGTGAACCGGCGGCGATAATGGCGTTGTCGAAATCGATCAGAGTGGTTTCACTGCCTTGCACTACAGCAAGTTGGTGATCGCTTACAAATTTGCCATAGCCTTCAACTACTCGTACCTTGCGTGCTTTCGCCATGGCGTGAACGCCGGAGACCAGCTTGCTGACGACGGAATCTTTGTAGCTGCGCACTTTATCGAGGTCGTGCTGAACGGGGCCGAAACTGAGGCCGAGATTGCCGGCATGATGGGATTCATTGATGACTTCGGCGACGTGCAAAAGGGCTTTGGAGGGAATGCAACCCACGTTGAGGCAGACACCGCCGAGGCTTGAGTAGCGCTCGACCAAAGTGACGTCCAAGCCTAGATCGGCGGCGCGGAAGGCGGCGGAGTAGCCACCGGGGCCGCTGCCGAGTACAACCAGTTGGGTTTTAACGTTTGCCATCGGATGCTCCTGTGACGGGTCTGGGAAATTGCGAACCCGCATCATAAGCGATCTACAGCGAAAAAAAGTAGCCGGTTGCTGTTATCGCAGGCAACCGGCCTTTTTATTGAAGGGTTAGGGGTTAAGCACTTGCAGCGCCGCCGATACATACACCAGAGGCGCGTTCCAGTTAATGGCTATTTCATTGGTGGAGTAGCTGCATTCCAGATCGACAAATGACTTGGCAGGCAAGGGCGATGGATAACTGCCGCAATCGCTGTAGTGATCGGGGTGCGGGCCACCGGCGATAAATCCGGGAATCGGTGCCGCTATCCCATCAGCGCCGGAGGGGCGATGGTGGATATTCATGGGCGATTTGTTGCCAAAACCGGTCACGAAGGAATAGTCAGTCGCATTGCGCCCCATCACGTAGTCGAACAAGGCTTGGGCGGCCTGGCGATAGGCGGTTTTACTGGTATCCAACTGGTAGGCTTCCAGCGCCATCATCGCCTGATTGAGCGCCCCGGAATTGCTACCCCAGAAAAAATCCTCTGTCTCCATTGATACGCCGTAAGCGGACTGGCTTTTCTTGGTGCTAATGCCGGCCGCTAATTGGGTTAAGCGGTCCTTGATCAGCGTTTTATCGGCCGCGGCAGTGAGCGAATCCAGATGCTGAGCGAGTGACATCCAACCCAGGCTTTTTACACCGCCCCAGCCGGGTACATCAGCGCTGGTCTCGGCCGCATTCATTACGCTGTAGTAGTTATCGTCTTTGGTGACGATATAAAGCTCCGCTGCCGCCCAGAAGAATTCATCGCTGACATTATTGTCGCCATAGCCGCCGGTTTGGATATCCGCAGGCTGCGCGTAGTAAACGGCCGGGTTGGCTTTTGCCCAAGCCCAGGCGGATTTGGCTGCCGCGAGCATTTTGGCCGAGAGGCCTGGATACTGGCTTTCGTAGTCCGCATAAACCCGGCTGGCAGCGGCCATCACGGCAGCGAAATCGAGGGTCGCGGCGGTAGATTTTTGCACCATATAGCGCTCGGACGTATCGGCATCGGGCATCACAAAACCGCTGAATCCCTTGCTGGTCAGCTTGTGGTAAACGCCACCGTCATCGGGATCCTGCATCGCCAGCATCCATTCCAGGTTCCACATCACCTCGTTCAGGATATCGGGCACAGCATCACCCGATTCTGGAATATTCAGTGATTGAGCGGTGAAATAGGCGGGAAAACGCTTGAATGCCGCCAGCAGTGTGTAGGTGGTGATACCCGAGTTGACGATGTATTTGTTGTAATCGCCCGCGTCATACCAGCCTTTGGGGGCGCTGACGACAGTGCCCTCGGGGCGTTTGACATCGGCGGCGGAGGCGTGGATGAACACGTTAGTATCTGCATGACCTGCCGCGCGCTGGTAGATACCCGCGTGGGTTTCCAGCAATGCGGTACTGGCGCGATTGAAATAGAAAGATTTCAGTGCGGCGGCGTTGACGGCTTTGTAGGCGTCAGCCGATACGGTAAAAGGAGCCGTCTGGGTGACACCGGCGACTTTCAATTCGTAACTCCCCGGCGCGGTAAGGCTGGAGAAATCAGCCAGTTTGACCGACTCAAAAGACGGTTGCCAAACCGCAGCGGCACTCAGGGTTCCGGACATCACTTCCTCGGTAGTTCCGGCCTTAAGCACAGTGAAACTGGTCGCCTCCACGGCTGGAACCACCGCGAGCTTCTCGGCGTTGGGGGTGAAGCCCACTTGGTTCAGCTTGATCCGCTCTGGCACCGTCACCTTGGGTGGCTCAACAGGGTGGATACAACTGCTGGCATCTCCCTTCGGTGTCTGGCTTAGGCTCATGGCGCCGCCATTGGTTGAGGTGATTTTCATCCAGTTGAGGTTGAATGGCCCGCTCTTCATTTGTACGCAGAGTGCGTAGTTACCTGCTTCAAGCCGACCGATAGGATGGCTTAGGCTCGCCCAGGTTTGCCATCCACCAGTGGGTGCGACACTGATCTCGCCCGAAGCAGTTTTGCCATCAATTTCATAGCTGAACAATCCTCCAGCTTGTGCAGTCGCGACGCGGCTTTCTATGGCAAACTCGCCTGCAGCGCTCACATTCACACTGAATTCCAGCCAATCACCCGGATCTATGTAAGCAATATTGAAACCGCCACCGGTGTCGGTGGATTTTTCAATGTCAACGCCGTCGGTGCGGTATTCGCCGGTGGTGTTGCCCGCTGTGGTGTCGTAGTAGCGGACATAGTCCTCCGCTTGGATCAGCAATCCGGTGAAGGCTGCTATGGAGCTATTTGTTGCGCTGCTTACACTGGATGCAGGCAAGCTCGACGCTGCTGCACTGGAACTGGCAGGCGGTGGGCTGGAACTGGATGGCGCCATGCTGGAATTGGCGGACTTGCCTCCGCCGCTACCACCACAGGCTGTGAGTAAACTGATCGCCAGACCGAGACTGGCGGGAAGTAGCACATTTCTTATGATCATTATGGTTCCCCTGTTGTTGTCGTTAGCCGGTAATACACCGGTGCGCGGATGCTAGGGGAAGCGCGGGAGCTAAAGCTCGCCACTTTAGGTGCTGGCCTAAAGTGGCGGTGCAATCAGAGGTTTAGAAGAAGCTGAATCCCACCTGGAAGAGCTTTTCCACGTCGCGGATATGTTTTTTCTGCAGCAAGAACACAATCACATGGTCGCCGGACTGTACCACCACATTGTCGTGTGCGATGACGACTTCGTCGCCATCCGGCCCCTGGCGCACAATCGCGCCGATGTTTGCACCTTCGGGCAAGTCGATATCTTCCAGCGCTTTGCCAACCACTTTGGAGGATTTGGCGTCGCCGTGAGCGATAATTTCAATCGCCTCGGCAGCTCCGCGCCGCAATGAGTGAACGTTGACTATATCGCCACGTCGCACATGGGTGAGCAGGCTGCCGATGGTGGTGGTTTGCGGCGAGATAGCAATGTCGATATCGCCACCTTGCACCACATCCACATAGGCGGGGTTGTTAATCAGGGTCATCACCTTGCGCGCGCCCAAGCGCTTGGCGAGCATGGAAGACATGATGTTGGCTTCATCGTCGTTGGTGAGCGCGAGGAACACATCGGTGTCTTCAATGCTTTCTTCCATCAACAAATCCTTATCTGACGCGCTGCCCTGAATCACAATCGCCCGCTCCAACTGTTCCGAGAGGCGGATGCAGCGGGTTTTGTTGTACTCAATGACGCGCACGTTGTAACGACCCTCGAGCATTTTTGCGAGACGCAGGCCTATGTTGCCACCGCCGGCAATGGTGATGCGTTTATAGGCAACTTCGAGCCGACGCAATTCACTCATTACCGCGCGAATATCCGCTTTGGCGGCGATGAAAAATACCTCGTCATCGGCTTCGATCACTGTCGTGCCAGTGGGGACTATGGCGCGATTGCGCCGGTAAATCGCGGCCACCCGCGTATCGACGGAGGGCATATGCTCGCGTAAAAAGCGAAGCTCTTGACCGACTAAGGGGCCGCCGTGATAGGCCTTAACTGCCACCAATTGCACCTTTCCATCGGCAAAGTCCACTACCTGCAGGGTGCCGGGCTGTTCGACCAAACGGAAAATATATTCAGACACCAGCTGCTCTGGGCTGATAAGTACATCGACCGGAATCGCGCCCGATTCAAACAGCTGCTGGTGAGTCAGGTAAGAAGTTGCGCGTACCCGCGCGATCTTGGTGGGGGTGTGGAACAGATTGCTCGCCACAGTGCAGGCGATCATATTGATCTCATCGTTGCTGGTAACCGCAACCAGCATATCGGCGTCTTCCGCTCCGGCTTGGGCAAGTACATCGGGGTGGGAAGCTTCACCGGTGACGACGCTGATATCCAACCGGTCACGCAGCTCGCGCAGACGCGCTTCGTCGGTATCGATGACAGTGATGTCATTGGATTCACTTGCCAGATGCTCCGCTAGACTGCCGCCGACCTGCCCGGCGCCGAGAATAATGATTTTCATAGTTTGCCTGTTGTTATTCGCTATCTAGTTCATCGCCAAGTCTAGTGCTGCAAGCATTCATTTGCCGCTATCGTCGGCTAACTTGTGGATTTTGGTAAATTTACTGTCAGCTCAAGCGCGCTTGCGTAAACGCGCATAGTAAAAACCGTCATAACCATCCATCTGCGGCAAAAGCTGCCTGCCGCATACCTGTTCCACCCCCCAATCGACATCGAGTTGGTCGCAACTTGCATCCTTGTTGCGTGCCAAAAAGGCTTCAATCACGCGAGTATTTTCCTTAGGCATAATCGAGCAGGTGGCGTAGAGCAAAATGCCGCCCGGTTTGAGCAATGGCCAGAGGTTTTTCAGCAGTTGTTGCTGTAGCTCGCCGAGCTTGTCCAGCTCCTCTGGAGTGCGTAGCACTTTGATGTCCGGATGGCGGCGGATAATACCGGTCGCAGAGCAGGGGGCGTCAAGCAAGATGCGGTCGTAAAGCTCGCCATCCCACCAGCAGTCGGGTTTGGTGCCATCACCACAGACAACATCGGCAGTTACGCCGAGGCGGTTCAGGTTTTCGCGCACACGGGCCAAGCGGCGCTCGTCTGCATCCAAAGCGGTAACCCGCAGGTCGGGCTCTAGCTCCAGCAGGTGTCCAGTTTTTCCGCCGGGTGCGCTACAGGCATCTAATACACGAAAATTGGGCGACAATTGCAGCAAATCACCGCTTAATTGCGCTGCCTCATCCTGCACGCTCAGCCAGCCTTCGACGAAATGCGGCAGTTTGCGCGGGTCGCAGGCCTGTGCCAGGGTGATGCCGTAGGGGCTGTATTGGGTAGGTTTAGCGGGGATATCGGCGTCGTGCAGTAATTGCAGATACTCATCGCGGCTGATCTTGTTGGGATTCAAGCGCAAGCTGAACGGAGGGTGCTGGTTATTAGCGGCGATCAGTTGCTCAAACTGCTCCGGCCAGCACTTGCTGATCATCGCTTCCATCCATGCAGGGTGATTGCTTTGAAAGGCGCGGTTTTCGGCTAAAAATTCGTTGATTCTGCTGCTATCGCGCTGAAAGCTGCGCAGCACACCATTAACTAAGTTGGTCGCCCAGGGCTTTTTGATATGGCGCGTTACCTCCACAGTCTCGCCAATGGCGGCGTGATCGGGTATGCGCGTATACAGCAATTGGTAGAGGCCGAGCAGCAAGAGCGCTTGCACATCGCCATCTTTGGCGCGGAGCGGCTTGTCCAACAGGCACTCGGTGTAGGCCTGCAATTGCGGATAATAACGGCAGGTTCCAAAGCAAAGTTCTTGCAACAATGGGCGGTCATTATCGGCAATCTTCGCCGAAACAGAAGGCAATAGGCTGGATAGCGAGCCTTTCGAGGCCAGTATCTGCGCAACAACCTGCGCCGCAGCGGCACGCACACTTAACATGCCGGTTGCTCCAGCAGGTCACCGACACTGAATAAGTCCGGGTGGCCCCTTAATATTTCACCCACCGTCATCGCCTTTTTGCCCGGCAATTGCAGCTGTTCGAGGATAAGTTGACCCTGTTTGCAGGCGATCCACAAACCTTGGTCGTTGATGTAGGTGATGCTGCCGGGTGTGGCGTTGGTTGTTTTGTCTGAGGCCGTCGCCGCCCAGATGCGAATGCGCTGGTCATCGCTCGCACCTGCAGGTTTAGTGTGGGCGACTGGAAAGGGGTTAAACGCGCGCACTTTGCGCTCCAGCTCAGTGGCGGGCAACTGCCAATTTAGCGCGGCCTCTTCTTTGCTGAGCTTGGGGGCGTAGTTGCTCAAGCTATCGTCCTGTTTTTCAGGCGTGATAGTGCCTGACTGAATCAAATCGAGTGCCTCAAGCAGGGCGGGAGTGCCGATGCTGATGAGCTTATCGTGCAGGCTTCCGCCGGTATCGTCGCTTATTATCGGGCAAAATGCTTTGATCAGCATATCGCCGGTATCCAACCCCACATCCATCTGCATAATGGTGACGCCGGTTTCGCTATCGCCCGCTTCGATGGCACGTTGAATAGGAGCGGCGCCGCGCCAGCGCGGCAGGATAGAGGCATGTACGTTGATGCAGCCGAGGCGCGGAGTATCGAGCACTACCTTCGGCAGGATCAATCCGTAAGCAACTACCACCATCAAATCAGCATTAAGCGCAGCAAATTCGGCAACAGCCTCGGGTGATTTAAAATTTAGCGGTTGATATACCGGGATATCATGCGCGAGCGCCGCTTCCTTAACGGGGCTGGCGGTCAGTTTTTTGCCGCGCCCAGCAGGACGATCTGGCTGGGAATAGACAGCGATGACCTGATGGTGGCTATTTAGCAGTGCCTTCAGGTGCTCGGCGGCAAACTCCGGTGTTCCTGCGAAAATAATGCGTAAACCTTGGCTCATGAATAACCTGTCAGATTGCAAAACGTTGAAACAGATAGTGATAGAAAATAAAAAAGGCGCCAGTAGCGCCTTTGTCTGCTGCGCACGCCTAGCGCGCTTCAGTCTTGTGTTTCTTCTCCAATTTTGCACGAATACGGGTACGTTTGAAGGGCGAGATATGATCCACAAACAGCTTGCCGTTTAAATGATCAAGCTCGTGCTGGATGCAAACTGCCAACACCCCTTGGGGTTCGATTTCAAACGGCTTGCCGTCGCGATCTAATGCTCGCACCCGAATGTGGCCGGGGCGTACCACGGTTTCATAAAACCCTGGCACTGACAGGCAACCCTCGTCGTATTCGCACAGCTCGGCATCCAAAACCTCGATTTCGGGGTTAATAAATACCATCGGCTGGGATTTATCTTCACTCACGTCTATAACTACTACGCGCTTGTGCACATTGACTTGTGATGCCGCCAAGCCAATACCGGGAGCGTCGTACATGGTATCGAACATATCATCCACCAGCTTGCGGATTTTATCGTCCACTTCTGTGACGGGTTTGGCGACAGTGCGCAGCCGTGGGTCTGGAAATTCAAGGATAGGTAACAAGGCCATAGTGTTTGTGACAAACTTCTAGTAAAAAGGTAATAACCGCTGCTAACATGATGATCGCACAGGATTTATGCAGTGCAAACGGAAACAGCATGGGCTTTTAATTAACTATTATACGTCTATCTGCCTCAGGACCGAATAAAACAGGATCGGTTTCTATGAAAAAAATATTACTGGCCGTCGCGGCGGCTTCACTCATCAGCTTCTTTTCCTGGGCGGATGATGCACTTCTTAAAACGGGTCACCCCGATGAATACACAGTCAAAAAGGGCGATACCCTTTGGGATATTTCGGGAACCTTTTTGAATAGCCCCTGGCTCTGGCCAGAGATTTGGCATGTTAACCCCCAAATTGAAAACCCTCACCTGATTTTCCCTGGTGATTTGATCAAGCTGATCTATCTGGATGGTCAACCGCGCCTGACGGTTGAGCGCACTCTGAAAATGGTGCCGGGTGCTGCTGGCGGCGGGATCAATGGGGCGACTAAGCTGAGCCCCAGCATCCGTGTCCAAAGTACGGAAGACGCAATCAGCGCAATTCCCCTCGATAAAATTGATGCTTTTTTATCGCGCAGCCGTATTGTTGGGCAAGGCGAGCTGGAAGCGGCGCCTTATATGCTGGCTGGTCAGCAGCAGCACGTAATTGTCGGTGCTGGCGACCGTGCCTACGCACGCGGCCAGTTTGATACCAATTACTCAAACTACAGTATTTACCGCAAAGGTCAGGCATTTAAAGACCCTGTAACTAAAGAATTTCTCGGCGTTTACGCGCAAGGCATCGGCACTGTGTCTGTGGAGAAAATCGATGCAGAAATTGCTACCCTGAATATTCTGCGCACCTTTGAAGAGGTTCGCCCTGGCGATAACCTGCTCCCAAGCGAAGACCGTTCGGTAGACTCGGTGTTCTTCCCCAGCGCACCAGATACTGAAATAGAAGCGCAAATCATTGCTGTTGAAGGCGGCGTGACCCAAGTAGGCAAATTCAGTGTTGTTATTATCAATCGCGGTGAACGCGAAGGATTGCAAATCGGCAATGTCTTGGCGATCTATAAAAAAGGCGAAGTAATCACCGACCGCGTTCGAGGCGGCAAAGTTGACCTGCCGGATGAGCACGCTGGCTTGCTGATGGTATTTCGCACCTTTGAAAAGATGAGTTTTGCGTTGGTTCTGGAGGCAGATCGCGCGCTTGCAGTCAACGACAAAGTACGCAACCCGTAAATATTGAGTAGGTTGGCTGCCCGCATGGGCAGCCTGTTTCAAGGATGATATCTATGCTCTCTCCGCTCGCTGCTTCCCTGTTAGTTTTACGTCTCCCCGATGTGGGTGTTGCCGGATACTGGCGACTGCTTGAATTAGTCGAAAGCCCCCAACAATTGCTCAGTCAGCCTGTTCAATCCTGGCGCTCCTTCCTCAATCCGGCTGCTGCCGAGATGCTTGCCCGATTTAACTCAGACCCTGAAGGTAGTGATGTGGGGCAAAAGCTGGCAGCCGAACTGGCCTATATAGAGTCCCAGCCCGGCCTGCATTGCCTCACTTATGACGATCCGCTTTATCCGCGCTTGTTGCGCGAAATCCCCCGTCCGCCGCCGCTGCTCTATGTGCGCGGAGACCCAACCTGCCTCAGTCTCCCTCAACTGGCAATCGTCGGCAGCCGCAACCCCAGCGGAGGTGGCAGCGAGAACGCCGAGCGCTTTGCGCATTACCTTGCCGAGCGCGGTTTTGCGATTACCAGTGGTTTGGCCTTGGGGATAGATGCGGCGGCCCACCGCGGTGCCCTGCGCGCGGGCGGTAAAACTATCGCGGTGATGGGTACCGGAATCGATTTGATCTACCCCTCCCGCCACCGTCAATTGGCGCAAGAGATCGTAGATAACGGTGGCACCTTAGTGAGCGAGTTTCCCCTTGGGACCTCTTCGCATGCCAGTAATTTTCCCCAGCGCAACCGCATCATCAGCGGCCTGAGTGGCGGCACATTGGTGGTCGAGGCGGCGGTGCAAAGTGGTTCGCTGATTACCGCCTCCTATGCGTTACAACACGACCGCGAAGTGTTTGCGATCCCCGGTTCGATCCACAACCCGCTGGCGCGCGGGTGCCATCAATTGATTCGTCAAGGCGCGACACTGGTGGAAACAGCGCAGGATATTGTCGATCAGCTCGCCGGGTTGCTCAGCTATAAGCGTCAAGAGGTGAAATCGGCCAGGGCAGCGCAACCGGAATTGTTTGCTGAACCTGCTGTTGTCGATGAGGGGCCGCAGCTGGGAGAGGATGAGCGGAGCCTGCTCCAGGCACTGAGTTATGACCCGCTCCCGGTCGATCTGCTGGCGGAGCGCACCGGCCTGGATGTGGGCAATTTGTCGGCGCAGTTGATAGGTTTGGAAATCAAAGGTTTGATCCAGCAAGTGGGCGCTTGTTATCAGCGCCTATGATCAGCACATGAATTCTTGAGCTTGCATCATAGCTGGGGTAGATTGGCAGTAACTTGATAATAGGTATTGTCCATGATCGATTGGTCGCGTAATCCCCGGGTACAATTTGCCGCCCGTCAAATGAAACTGGGCGGGGTTGTTGCCTATCCAACCGAAGCCGTGTGGGGGCTCGGGTGTAATCCCTTTGATGAGGGTGCTGTGCTGGAGTTGTTGGCGCTCAAAGATCGTCCGGTAGAAAAGGGGCTGATCCTGATCGCGGCAGATATCCGCATGTTTGATCCTTTTATCCATCATTTGGATGATCTACAGCGCCAGCGGTTAAAAAACTCATGGCCAGGTCCTTACACTTGGTTAGTCCCTAACAACGGGCTGATCCCCAACTGGATCAGCGGCAATTTCAGTAGTGTCGCGCTGCGGGTGACCGATCACCCCGTCGCCGCAGGTCTATCGCGCGCATTTGGCGGGCCTCTCGTTTCTACCTCCTGCAATCCCCAAGGTATGGCACCGGCCACGAATATCCATCAGGTGCGTCGCTATTTTGGCAACCAATTGGATGCGATTACGGCTGGTCAGGTCGGCAAGCGCACTGCCCCTTCAGAGATTCGCGATTTGCTGACCGGGGCGATTGTTCGCCCCGGCTGATTTGTCACTGCTGTATGATTGGCATCAAAGCCCCGCTAACTAGTTTTCCCCTTTCGCCTTTGGCCGCGTAGAATGGCGGCCTTTCTCGATTAGCCAAACCAACGCTAAGGAACTCTCATGACGATTTCGCATGGGCCGGATAAAGCCGCCGTCAAAGCCTACTTGCTAGATTTACAGGATCGCATTTGTAACGCCCTTACTGCCGAGGATGGCGGTGCGCAATTTGTTGAAGACAGTTGGGCGCGTACCGAAGGTGGCGGTGGTCGCTCGCGCGTGCTAACTGACGGCGCAGTGATCGAAAAAGGCGGCGTGAACTTCTCCCATGTCTACGGCACCCAAATGCCTGCCTCAGCGACAGCACATCGCCCCGAATTAGCAGGCCGCGCCTTTGAGGCCATGGGGGTGTCGCTGGTTATACATCCGCATAACCCTTATGTCCCGACAAGCCACGCCAACGTGCGTTTTTTTATCGCCGAAAAAGAAGGCGCAGCACCCGTGTGGTGGTTTGGTGGTGGCTACGATTTGACACCCTACTATGGCAACGAAGCCGATGTTGTCCACTGGCACCAGACCGCTAAAAATGCCTGCGATCCACTCGGTGAACACCTCTATCCCAAATTTAAAAAATGGTGCGATGAGTATTTTTATTTAAAGCATCGCGACGAAGCGCGTGGCGTGGGCGGATTATTTTTTGATGACTATAACGCGGAAAGTTTTGCGCACAGTTTTGCGCTGATGCAAGCCGTGGGCGACAGTTATGTACCTGCCTATCAGCCCATTGTAAACGCACGTAAAGCCATACCATTTACGGAACGCGAGCGTAATTTCCAACTCTATCGTCGTGGCCGCTACGTCGAATTTAATTTGGTGTACGATCGCGGCACCTTATTCGGCCTTCAAACCGGCGGTCGTACCGAATCGATTTTAATGTCGCTGCCACCGCTGGTGCGCTGGGAATACAACTGGCAACCTGAAGCAGGTAGTGCTGAAGCAGAACTCTACGATAAATTTTTACCGCATCGCGATTGGCTGAAATAATATTTTGCCAAACTTGATAACCGTTTTTGAATTTTTTTTGATGTTAGGTGTTGGATAGCTCATGACCGATTTATATGCCGTATTCGGCAACCCGATCAACCACAGCAAGTCGCCCCATATCCATCGCCAGTTTGCCGAGCAAACCGGGCAGGATATGCACTACACCAAACAACTCGTGAACGAAGGTGAATTTGAAAAATGCGTGCAAGAATTTTTTGCACAGGGCGGCAAAGGCTTAAATATCACCGTGCCGTTTAAATTAAATGCGTTCGACTTTGCGCAAAAACGCACTGCGCGCGCTGAACGCGCAGGCGCAGTCAATACCTTGGCAAAATTAAGCGATGGCACTATCCTCGGCGATAATACCGATGGTATCGGCATGATCCACGATATGCACAATCTCGGTTGGGAACTGGAAGGCAAGCGTGTTTTAATTCTCGGTGCAGGCGGTGCGGTGCGAGGTATTTTGCAGCCGCTGCTGGAAGAAAAACCGGCCCAAGTAGTGATCGCTAATCGCACCCAAAGCAAGGCCGAAGAATTGGCGAAAAATTTTCACGATCTTGGCGATGTACAGGCAAAAACATTTGAACAATTGCACGGCGAAGTATTTGATTTGGTGATCAATGGTACCTCGGCGAGCATGCAAGGTGAATTGCCCCCACTCCCTGATACCTTACTCGCGACTAACGCATGCTGTTACGACATGATGTACGGCCCGGAGCCAACAATATTTTTACGCTGGGCGAAAGAACGTGGTGCCGCACAGCTTGCCGATGGATTGGGCATGTTAATTGGCCAGGCCGCAGAAGCATTTTATTTGTGGCGACAAATCCGCCCGGAAGTGGTGCCGGTTATTACGGCGATGCGCCGCCAAATTGCCGAGAGAAAATAAACTCTACGATGCGCCCAAACATGCTTTGGGCGCAACTTCTGTATTGATTATCCTGCCGTGGCGCTATGATTTATCTTTCGTTATTTTTTACCGCGCTAATCGCCGCCACATTGTTTCCTCTCTCGTCTGAAGCGTTACTCGTCACACTTCTCTATCAACACTATTCGCCGCTATTGCTCTGGTTAGTTGCAACCAGCGGTAATACGCTTGGCTCCTGCATCAATTGGTACTTGGGAAAAGAATGTCTGCGTTGGCAGGAAAAAAAATGGTTTCCATTTAGCCCGGAACAATTAGCGCGTGCGCAACAACAATTTCAGCGTTATGGATTACTTTCACTTTTGTTTGCTTGGGTGCCGGTTATTGGCGATCCACTCACTTTTTTTGCCGGTGTTATGCGCATTCGTTTTTGGCAGTTTTTGGTGTTGGTTGCGATAGGGAAATCTCTGCGTTATGCGGCGATTATTGCTGCCGCATTAGGGTTAATAAATCAATTCTGAATAAACCATTCCGCACCGCAGCAAGCCTCCACAAACCACTGCAACGCTTTCCCCGAATTGTTTTTGCGCCATGCGATATAGAGCGGAATATTCGGACGCGGTACAGCACAATTCAATTCGATTAGCTCACCTCGTAACAACTCTTGTTGAATCAAATGCTTTGGTAGAAATCCCACGCCAACGCCCATGACCTGCGCCTGAATTTTTGCAGTCACATTGGCGACGCGAATAATTTGCCGGCTTTCCAATAAGCCCGATGAACGCCCTGGTGAATTGAGTGATGAATCCGCCATCACAATGGTAGGAAAGGCGCTGATAGCAGCGGCGTCCACCGGTCCTTTGTGTAAACAGAGTGGATGTTCGCGCGCAACAGCAAAGACAAATTCCACTTCACCCATCAAGCGATATTCAAAAATTCCTTTCGGCAAGTCGCCGCTCGCGCCGAGCGCCAGATCGCAGCGCTCGGCAATCAGTGCATCCCAAGTGCCACCCAATACTTCTTCGCTGATGGTAATGGCAACGCGTTTGTCGAGCAGGTTAAACGCGTTGATCTGCTGCAATAGGGGCGCAAGTGGCAGGACTGTGTCTTTGGCGATGCGCAGCTGCGTCTCCCAACCGGATTCCAATTGTTGCACCGCCTCTTCTATTGCATTAGCTGCTTGGAGCAACTGTCTCCCCTGTTCCAGTAACAAACGCCCCGCTGCCGTTAGCTGCGCACGTTGTTTGGTACGATCAAAAAGGTTGATGCCAAGGTCTGATTCCAGCTTTTGAATCGTATAAGACAACGCTGATGGCACCTTGAACAGCGCCTCGGCCGCTGCCCCAAAACTGCCTTTTCGGTCAATTGTATCAAGGACTCTAAGAGCATCCAGGGTGATGGCATGGTGCATGGCGATGGCCTCAATCGAATGATCAAAAAATTTGAATTAACAGCTCAAAATCTTCCGCTTTTTTGTTGCCGGGTACAAGCCTAATCTAGCAACAAGTGAGGCGAATAAGCAGTTAGCAAGGCGCCAAACCAACTAACCCAACATCACATATTTCGGAGTTCATCATGAGTACAATCGCTAAAGTTTTCGCCACCAATAACAGCTTCTCCGCACTGGCACTGCGGTTACCACTGGGAATTATCTTCGCTGCCCACGGCGCACAAAAACTGTTTGGCTGGTTAGGCGGCTACGGTTTGGAAGGTACCGGCCAGTGGATGGCATCGATCGGTCTTGAGCCAGGTGTATTCTTGGCGGCTTTGTCAGGTTCAGCGGAATTCTTCGGCGGCCTGTTCCTGATCCTCGGTTTGCTGACTCGCCCAAGCGCATTGGTATTAGCCGTGACCATGGTAGTGGCGATTTTCTCGGTGCATATCAACAACGGCCTGTTTATGAGCAACAACGGTTATGAGTTTGGCCTGGCGTTATTGGCAGGTGCAGTATCGCTGCTGATCTCTGGCGGTGGCCGCGCAAGTGCCGACAGTTTGATCGCCAACAAAATCTAAACCGGCAATTTACACCGAGCGATAGTTACAAAATCCTGACACGCGGCGCTGCGCAAAGCGCCGCAAAAAATGAGGTGACCTATGATCAATATCAGACGCAGCAACCAGCGCGGTGGTGCCGACTTCGGCTGGTTGAAGAGCAAACATACATTTTCATTCGGCAATTATTACGACGAGCGCCAGATGGGATTTTCAGCACTGCGGGTGATTAATGATGATCGTGTGGCTGCCGATTCCGGTTTTGATACCCACGGTCATCGCGATATGGAAATTATCAGCTACGTGCTCGACGGCGAAATCGCCCACAAAGATAGCGCAGGTAATGTGGCGACTCTGCCGCCTGGGGAATTCCAATTGATGTCGGCGGGCAGTGGAATCCGTCACAGCGAATTTAATCCATCGCAAACGAAAGAGTTGCACTTTTTGCAAATTTGGATTCAACCGAATGTGTACGGTCAAACACCGGGTTATCAGCAAAAAGATTTTGGTAATAAAAAAGGTTTAACACTTGCCGTAAGTCCTGACGGTGAAGCCGGCAGTTTAGTGATCAAACAGGATGCACGTTTGTATCAACTTTTACTCGATGGCAATACCAGTGTTGAATTGCCTGCATCAACAAAACGTAAATACTACGTGCATGTGATAAACGGCGAGTTGGCGATTGAGGGGGAAATCGTAAAACCAGGCGATGGCGCAAAAGTCGAAGACATTAATAGTCTGGTGATGGTTGCACAGCAAAAAGCGGTGAAGGCATTGGTGTTTGATTTGCCATAAACCTTCGCCGCCCGGAGAACAGGGCTGAGATAATCAGCCCTGTTTTTTTGTTATCGTCATATTGAGTTCTTGCGCAAATCCTTCCAGCTTCGCACACAATTTATCGCCGGGTTGTACTTCGCCAACACCCGCCGGTGTACCGGTAAAAATCAAATCGCCTTTTTCCAATTTTATATAACGTGATACCTCGGCAATTAATTCGGGAATTGACCAGACCATAGTACGCCAATTGCCGCGCTGTACTTCTTCACCGTTGCGGGTTAATACCAGATCACCGTATTGTTTGAAGTCATCCAGTGAGCCGCGTTGGATCGCGGTGCAGGGAGCTGATCCGTCGAAGCCTTTACCTAGCTCCCAAGGACGGCCCAGTTTTTTGGCTTCTTTTTGGCGGTCGCGGCAGGTCATATCCAGACCTACACCAAAACCAAACACATAATCTGCTGCATCGGCGACGCCAATTTGCGCACCGGATTTTCCAATCGCAATCACTAATTCAATTTCATGCTCAACCTGCTGTGAAAAATGCGGATAAATAAAATCTGTGTTGTTTTGCGCTAGTGCACTTTGCGGTTTAAAAAAGAAAAACGGCGGTTCGCGCTCAGGATCATGGCCCATTTCGCGCGCGTGCTCGGCGTAGTTTCGGCCGATACAAATAATTTTATTAACCGCAAAGTGCTCATTCGATGGGGAGCCACCAGGATTGCAGATGGGCAGGGTATAGCGAGTCAGCATAGGTTAATTTTCCTTAACGGTTATATAAACAAACTAGGTGTGTCACTCACCACGCAGCGGTTGCGTCCGTTGGCTTTAGCTTGATACATGGCGATGTCTGCTTGTTTTAGCAAGCTGGTGACTGAGCGCGAATCATCATTAAATAACGCGATACCAATACTGGTGGTGATATGGCAGTGGGCGTCACGCAATAAAAAATCCCGCTCAAATAACTCCAGCATTTTTATGCCGATTAATAATGCCTGATGTTTTGCTGTGTCCAATTCCTGGCTTAATTGTTCGGACACTACCACGAATTCATCGCCCCCAAAACGCGCGAGCGTATCGCTGTCGCGGATTCCAGATGACAAGCGCTGGGCAATTTGTTGCAATAAATAATCGCCATTGTCGTGGCCGTAATTGTCATTCACGTATTTAAAATTATCGAGATCAAGAAACAACACCGCACAATATTGGCGATGGCGCTTGCAACCAGCCATCGCCTGTTGGATACGGTCGTTGAGCAGACGGCGATTGGGTAACTGGGTGAGTGGATCATTGAATGCCATTTGGCGGATAACATCCTCTGCCTGCTTGCGTTCGCCGATGTCGCGCGAGCAACCCTGGGCACCGGCGAAGTCACCAACCGGTGTAAAAAAAGTGCGCACCGCAGCTTCAGTGCAAATCATCTGGCCATTTTTATGCTGCAAATCAAAGCGTGCAATCGAATCGCGATAACCATTAAATTCGCCGCGTCGTGCGGCAGCAAGCACATGAGCGTACTGCGCATAGGCGCGCTCATGATCATTCGGGTGCAACACAATATTCATATTTTGATTGAGCAGTTCTTCTGGCGTATAACCCAGTAATTTTGTTACTGACGGGCTGACGTAAGAAAAACAATTCTGTGCATTCACCGTCCACACCCAGTCAGTCATATTACTGGTAAGCAAATCAACTTGCTGCTCGCGCTCTTTCAGCGCGGTGTTTTGCGCGGCAATTTTTTGTGCAAGGGTTTTGTTGTGATGCAGCAACACACCAATAATGATTGCACCCAAGCAGCCGCTGAGCAGTAAAATCCAACCCCAGGGAATTACCAGTATTTCTTCGCGATTAATCCATTTTTGGGTGATAGCCGTCATTTCTTCCGGCGTGATTTTTGCGATTGCTTCATTAATATCCTTGAGTGCAATTTTATTTCCATGCGCTACAGCGGCGTGCACACTGCGCGAATAAAGCACGCTGAGCACCCGGAATTTGTCGGGAGTAGTGAGCCGTTCAAGGTAGTACATACCCACTGGATAATCGGCAACAAATGCATGGATATCACCGCGCGTAGCTGCCTCCACCAATTGTTCATTATTGTTGTAGAGGCGCACTTTCAAGTGCGGATAATGCGCGCTTAAAAATTCTTCTTCATAACCTGCGGCAGTAACACCTATTGGCACGTTATTAAGATCGGTTATGTCGAGCGCGTTGGCCAATTTTTTACTATCGATAAACAACGCACCGCGCAATTGCAACAGCGGGTTGGAAAATTCAAGATAAGTTGCGCGCTCTTCTGATTGCAGTAAACCACCATGAATATGCGAACCTGAGTCGCGCACTTTATGCAGGGTGTGCTGCCAATCGAGCAATTCAAATTCAATCGGGCGCTGCATCTTTTGGCCGATTAAACGCCAGATATCGATAATTAATCCATCCGGCTCACCTTGCTGGTTGCGAAACGCAAACGGTGCCCAGCGATGATCTTGCACCACATAAACACTGTTTGCTTGCGGTGTCAGATTGATTGGCTCGGCTGATTTTGTCTGCGCGCATGCGCCACGCGCTAAAAAAATCCAGCAGCCAATCAGCGACCAAGTTAACAAAGACGTTTGCATTACTAGAGGTACTACATCTCATTCAGGTAAGTGTTTTTAAGCTTCACGTAATTATTGGCAGAGTATAAAAAGAACGATTTTTCTTTTTCCTTGAGCGGGCGGATTTGTTTTACCGGAGTGCCCATATACATAAAACCCGATTCGAGCCGCTTGCCTGGTGGCACCAGTGAACCGGCACCAATCACCACCTCATCTTCTACCACAGCTCCATCAAGGATAGTCGAACCTATGCCGATCAATACGCGGTTGCCAATGGTGCAGCCATGCAGGCAAACAGAATGGCCGACGGTGACATCGTCACCAATAATTAATGGATGACCAGCGGGGTTGTAATCGCTCGCGTGGGTGATGTGCAGTACCGAGCCATCCTGCACGCTGGTGCGCGCACCTATGCGGATTTTGTGCATATCGCCGCGGATGACTACGCAGGGCCAGACGGAGGCATCATCGCCAAGCACCACATCGCCAATGACAACGGCGGATTCATCGACAAATACTCGCGCACCTAATTGTGGTGAGTGGCCTTGGTAATGTCTTATCGCGCCCATAGATATGCTCCTGAAAACCCTGATCATTAATAGGTGTAGAAATCGATGGGTGTATGATACGTCAAACCCCGCCCCATTTTCGCCCCACGGAGCAAGCCGCATGACCAACCCGCTATTAGCAAGCCATACATTGCCCCCTTTTTCTGCCATCGCCGCCGAGCAGGTAACGCCGGCGATTAGCGAATTAATTGAGCAGGGCCGCGCACAGCTTGCGCAGCTCCTCGCCGATCTGCCCAGCCCGAGCTGGAACACCTTGGTTGCTCCTTTGGAAGAACAGGGCGATAAATTGGATCAAGCCTGGGCGCCTGTTAGCCATTTAAATTCGGTTGCCAACAGCGAAGAATTGCGCAAAGCCTACACCGAAAGTGTCGCACTCCTGACTGACTACTCGACCGAATTCAGCCAGAACGAAGCCCTTTATAAGGCTTATCAACAGCTGGCCGACAGCGACGAATTTGCACAGCTGACGCAAGCGCAGCAGCAAACGATCAATAACGCACTGCGCGATTTTCGTTTAGGTGGTGTTGCGTTGAATGATGCGGATAAAAAACGCTTTGGCGATATTCAAAAACGCCTGTCCGAACTCTCGACTCAATTTTCCAATAATGTGCTGGATGCAACCCAGGCCTGGTTTAAACAATTTGATAATGCAGACGCGCTGGCGGGATTGCCTGAATCCGCACTTGCACAAGCGGCGCAGGCGGCCGCACAAAAAGGCTTGTCAGGCTATGTGATCACTCTGGATTTCCCGTCTTACTATGCGGTGATTATGTATGCCGACAACCGCGCACTGCGCCAAGAAATTTATACTGCTTATGTGACTCGCGCATCAGCCGCAGGTAAAAAGGCGGACGGCAGTTCAGCAGCAGAGTTCGACAATACTCCATTGATTGCTGAAACACTCACCTTGCGCCATGAACTTGCCCAGCTGTTAGGATTTGCAAGTTATGCCGAACGCTCCCTAGCGAGCAAGATGGCCGAGTCGCCTGCACAGGTGCTGCAATTTTTAACGGAGCTTGCGCAAAAATCCAAACACTATGCCGAGCGCGATTACGCAGAATTGCGCGAATTTGCCGCGCGCAATGGCTGTGCGGATGTGCAAGCCTGGGATACCACCTATTACAGCGAAAAATTGCGCGTGGAAAAATACTCTGTGTCGCAAGAAGAGTTGCGCCCCTATTTTCCGGCGGAGAAAGTTATCGCCGGTATGTTTGAGGTGGTGCAGCGTCTGTTTGGGATTGAGGTAAAACAGATTGCGGAATTTGATACTTACCACCCTGATGTTCGCTTTTATCACATCTTCAAAAATGGCGCGCAGGTAGCCAGTTTTTATCTCGACTTGTTTGCACGCGACAAGAAAAAAGGCGGGGCTTGGATGGCCGATTGCCGCGTGCGCCGCAAAACCGCAACGGGTGTGCAACTACCGGTCGCCTTCTTAACCTGCAACTTCACACCGCCTGTGGGCACTACACCGTCGCTGCTCACACACGATGAGGTCACCACGCTATTTCACGAGTTTGGTCACGGCCTGCATCATATGCTCACGCAAATTGATGTAGCCGCCGTGAGTGGAATTAACGGCGTCGCTTGGGATGCTGTCGAATTGCCCAGCCAATTTTTGGAGAACTGGTGCTGGGAGCCAGAGGCGATTCCATTGATTTCCGGTCACTACCAAACCGGTGAACCGCTACCGCAACACTTGCTCGATAAAATGCTCGCGGCAAAAAATTTCCAATCCGGTTTGCAAATGATCCGCCAGATTGAATTTTCGTTGTTCGATTTCCGTTTGCATGCGGAGTACAACCCGGCCGCACCTCAATCAGCGCAGGATGTATTGAATCAAGTGCGCGCGCAGGTTGCCGTGATAAAACCTCCACCATTCAATCGCTTTGAAAACAGCTTCAGCCATATTTTTGCGGGCGGTTATGCGGCGGGCTATTACAGTTACAAATGGGCGGAAGTGTTATCGGCCGATGCCTACTCGCGTTTTGAAGAGGAAGGTATTTTTAATGCGCAAACGGGCGAGAGCTTTTTGCAGGAAATTTTGCAACAAGGCGGCAGTAAAGCGCCGATGGAACTGTTCAAAAATTTCCGCGGCCGCGAACCTGAAATAGATGCGCTCTTGCGTCACAGTGGCATCACCGGGGAGGCAGCCTAATGGCCTACAGCACTACACGCCGATTTGTCGCAGGCGCGGTTTGCCCGCGCTGTTCAGAAATGGACAAGCTGGTTGTCTATAACGACGGAGGCAAAGATTATCGCGAGTGCGTCGCCTGCGGCTATAAAGAGGAGATGCACTTCAAGCCCGTTGCACGGGAGCTGGAAACTCGCGTCAACCAAACCGAAGCAGACAAAAAAGACGCCGTTCAAGTCATCAATATCCTGCCATTTGAAAAGCCCGATCACTAGATCGGGCTGCCCCCGTATTCCTATTTCTACAGCATAGGCCTGCGAGCGCACTCAAGTTGCTAATAAATTTATTTTTATTAGCAAAAAAATATTGCCGCAATTTCAATTCTTTTTCACCTGATAGCCATTCTTTGCAATGTTTGCTGCGAATTTACTTTTTTACTAATTAAAAACCCTTTTAAAGTGCTACCGGCAGGTAAATTTGTGCGCCAATGTGTGGCCTGACGTAACAACTCCTGACTTTTGTGTGCCAATGCGAGTCAATTTGTTGTAGTCAATATGAACATATGATACTTGTATTCGACCATGCTGACGCTACGAGCTGCTTCTAAAGTCATAAATACAATACGGCAATGGTAATAAGGAGACGAGCCACAGTGCTCAGTGTGACCAGATCATCTTGCTGACAAGGTGAATCCGGCTTCATCGCCCCAGCTCCCGGGACGATTAAACCGGAGTGCAGTACCGATAAAGATCCTGACCATAATTAATCCAATGGAGAGCTCCATGAACACAAGAGCACATTTCAAAAAGAAACTCATCGCAAGTGTTATCGCGTCTACAGTCGTAACTGGTTTTAGTGGTTATTCAGTCGCGCAAGGTGATGTGGTTGAAGAAGTAACTGTTACCGGTATTCGCGCGTCGTTAGAGCGCTCAATGGATACCAAACGCAACTCCGCCGGTGTTGT
>NZ_JAVDVX010000007.1:0-342862 GCF_031457055.1 Cellvibrio fibrivorans
TTTCGCGGCTGGAAGTAATGCCTTTGGAGTAAGCGAACAGCACAACGCTCAATAAAATAGCCGGGTTATACGCAGGTCGGCCGCCATCTTTATTGCGATAAGCGTAATCAAAGATAGAAAGATCAAGCTTCTCGTGAATCAAGTAGTGAATGGCATGCTCGAAAGTGCCAGGTTGCAACTGATCGCGAAAATTAATCACTACCATTGCGTTTTGATCATGATTGTAAGGAATAAACTTTGGCATAAGCGCACTCCTGTGAGATTGCGCTATTTTAATGAAATTGAATCGAATTGTGGGGTTTTTCTACAGCTTCAACGCCGAGCTAAGCGGCAGTTTTTACGTTGCGGTTTTGTGGAATACTTTTGCGCAGCAAAACCACAAAACTGCGACTTAAAAACTGTCCAGCGCACGAAGTGCGCGGTGCTTGAGCGATTTGTTAGCCTTAGACAAAAATGCACAAACTAGCTTTTTATTTTTCGGTTTTTAATTTTGTAGTAAATGCGCGGCAAATAAAACCACCAAATAGTACCTAACAAGCCATGAATGAAATATGGCGGATATAAAACGTACTCTAGCGTAGGAAATTTTGCCTGCAATGATATTAATGGATTATATAAAACTATATTTAGAATAGAAATCGGGAAGTCAATTACAATCCATACACCCCAAACAAAAATGAAGCTCCAACCTTCGTTGAGGTTAGCAATAGGTATAGATACAAGGATGATAAAAAAATGCAAAGCCGCCATGAGGCAACAAAACTTAAGCATTCTTCTATCTTCACTCGTTTGCATATTCATTACTCAAAGTCCGTGAGGCTAACAGTTTATTACATTGCACCAACTATATAACCCGCAGAAAGTTATTCCAACTAATTTGGTGTAATGCTGTATAACTCCAAAAAAGTGGAGGAACCATCAATCGATTTAGTTCGTACTAAATCAAAGGGTTAACTATCACTCCGAATTAATTATGGAGTTATACGGCACAAGCAATCCTAATTAGTTACCGATCTCATTTGGCTGACTGTCCGCTTTGGTCATAAATCGAGCGCCTTGAATATCGAAACTCAATTTAATGTCATTGTTTCTTTTCCTTGCTAAAGAAAAGAACACTCGCACACATCAAAGCCAAAAAATGACTTCAATTGGAAACAAAACCAATTAAAGAGCATAGCAATATTCAACGTCAGTTTGAATTACAAGCCATTACCGACTCCGAGTTGACAACCCTTCCCTCATCCCTAACTTGCCAACGCTACGGAAAATTCCGTGACTGCTACTACTAACTCCGCTTCTAATAATTGTATTTCGCATGTGATGGACAGGATTGATGGGCACCTTAGGAAACAGACGTCCAAATAAAAAAGGCGGCTGTTGCCGCCTTCCGTTTTTCTTTCATTTTATAATTTGCTTACTTCAGACGCGGCAAGCAATAGTGCGCCTACGCCGTAGAGTTGTGTATCCTCCGGTAATATTTTTTCTGGCGATGCGCCCACCTGCTGAACCCAACCGAGTTTGCCCGTTTTATCGACCGCGCTAGCGAGTCCGTTCCAACCAGTATTTACTGCCGGTAAATATTCTGCTTTTGATAACAAACCATTGTTGATTCCCCAAGCAAGACCAAAGGTCATAAAACCGGTGCCGCTGGTTTCGGGCACATTGAATTCGTCTTTATCCAGAAGTGATGACGGCCAGAAACCGTTGGGTTGTTGGAGCTTGCGCAAACTTGCTGCCATGGTTTTAAATAGGTTTTCGTATTTTTGTTTGCGCGGATCATTCGCTGGAATTTGTTCGATCAATAACGGCAAGCCTGCAAACACCCAGCCGTTGCCACGGCTCCAGAAAATTTTCTTATCGTTTTTACTGCGGCGCTCAAAAAAGCGGCCATCGCGATAAAACAGGTGTTCGTTTTTATCAAACAAATAGTCAATCGTTGCTTGGTATTCTTCATCCACATAATTTAGATACGCAGGATTGCCGGTTAATTTCCCTACCGCTGCCCACACGGGCGGTGCCATAAATAAGGCATCGCACCAGCACCAGCGATGCTGGCAAGTTGCTTCGCCCTGGCCTGTTGGATCGGAGTTGTATTCCAGACTGTGAGTTTTGCGGTTTGCCAAAATTTCTTTAAACACTTTTTGTGTGGGTGCGATCAGGCTGAGATCATTTTTGCGCGCGGCGACTGCGGCGTAGGTGAAACCAATTACTTGATCATCGGCGTGCCAGCTTTTGTCGCCGAGCTTCCATTTATTGGCTTCGCCTTTTATAACCAAGGCTTGCAGATAATCTGCATTCTGGCTGTGCTCAGCCCAGCGATTTAATCCGACAAAAAATGCGCCTTGAATCCAGCCATGCGGGTTTTCGGTGTGGTCGCGGAAGGTGCGTACATAATCAAAATTGTCCATATGCGCCAATTGCCAATCTGCAGCGCGGTTGGCAACGTCGGCAACGGCTTGCGCTGCAGGGATTGTTGCAGCAGGTTTGTGTGCACAGCCACTGATTAGCAACAGACCCAATAATATTGCGCAAACAGTCACGAGGTGCGAGCGAAGGTAATGCAATAAAAAATGGTTCATCCAGATAACTCCTGTGTAAAAGTCCAGGGAATTTATTGTTATGTCAGGTCTGCTATGTGTAATTCAGTTGTGATCACTGATTATGGTTGTGCGGCGATCTTAGGCCAGGCGTTGGTTAAATAGAAGGGCTTTACGGAGTTTTACCTTTCTGCAAAAACAAAAAACCCGGCCAAAGCCGGGTGAAGACAGACCACTAAAACAACTAACAAAAATCAGCTGATGTGCGATAAACGCAGAAGAACTACACCGTACATTTACAGGCTTTCAACGCGGCCTTGTACTCGATTTCCAAGGTTTTTAACGTCGCTAATGCGCTGGTCACTGTTGCAGTCAGCCCGGCAGTTTTGGCTTTTTCCGCTGTAGTTGCAGCAACAGCGGCATTGTAAGCATTGGTCGCTGCATTGGCCGCTGTTGTAGCAGGAGCTATTTGCTGAAATGCAATATTGGCTGCAGTAACTGCGGCACTGATTTGCGCAACCAATGCATTATATTTAGCCACCAAATTGTTATAGGCGGTCAATTTAGATCCTTTGGCCGAAGCAGTAGCAGAATTGTAAGCAGCGAATGCCGTATTTAGTTGGGTTACCAATGGATTCACTTTTGCAACCAACCCATTGTAAGTAGCAACCGCTTTTTCATAATTTTTTGTAGCAGTGGTAAGATTTTTGGTGGCCGTCGTCAGCGTTGTTTTTGCCGCTTTCTCTACTGCAGTTTTTGCACTGATCGCCACTTTGTTTGCGCTTACCGCAGCCACTGCTGCAGAGTGCGCTGTGCGTGCTGCTTCCACCCGGGTTTTTAATGTCGCTGCGTCGACACTGCTAACACTGCTTGCCGAGCTGGAAGATCTGCTGGATGACAAGGCCACGCTGGAACTCGAATTGAGTGAAGAAGATGCAGCGCTGGATACCGAAGCGCCCGCATAATAACTGGCAATTTGTGGTGCAGTAATGCTCAAGGCGTGGCGAGCATCTGCCCCACTGGTGGTATTGGTACGAACCACGCCACAGGGCAAATTGTTTTTGCAAATAATGTCAGGATTGGAAAATTTGTACACTTTGCCAGTCCAGTAATCCACATTAAATTCGCTTTGGTAAGCCATTATTGTAGTAAATGAATTTGCTACTCCGTACCCCAATGCATAATGGAAAACACCACCCACACCATCTTGTTTGCGTGAATGTTTTAAACCCATGTTATGACCCAGCTCATGCGCCGTTACAAAATCTCCACAAGAATTTATTGCGACATGGGCAAACATGTAGGCTTTGTGGCCTGCACTCATGGCACCATTGCTGCCACCTATCCAGGCGATGCCACAACTGCCGTGTGAATTCATATAGGGGCGATACAAAATAACCATGTCCGCTCTAGCCTGTTCGCGTGCAGCGGCAACACCACTAAATGCAGTATGTTGATTGAAAGTAATATTATTCAACGCGGTCTCGGCGTTGTTGTCGTCGGTGTAATCCACCTGCAAGGTTTGGGCAACGCGAATTTCCAAATCCACGCCGCTGTCGGCATAAATTTGATTGGTGACCTGAAAAATTTGGTTGATACGAGTGGTGGGATCACCACCGTATAAATGGGCAGTGCCTTTGGTATACACAACAAGAACATCAATTACGGTGGAGGCTGCAAGCGCAGGAAAAGCGGCGGCTGACAATAATGTGATAGCAGAAGCACGGATAAAATTTTGAATAAAATTTTTCATAGAATTCTCTCGATTGACTTTACTTAAAACCCTCCGTGATTGACAAACTCAGATATAAAACCAAAATTTGCGCGTATCCATTAAAGTTCAACGTGTTGCTTTATTAACTGTGCATAACGACTCCGTCTGATTACAAATAATGAAAAATATGTTTTAAAAAGCACTAATGGTCGTGCGGTATTTCAAGAAAGTCATTAGCGCCTGGATGGGATAATTCAAACTCGGATGGATTTTTGTAAATCCATCCGCTGCCATTAACGGATTCCAATGTGTAACTGCCTTTGGGGGTTGTCACTGTGGCAAAGACCGAGTTGCCACCATAGGTCATCACAACCGGATACTCATCGCCGTGGCCATCCAGATGTCCGCGCCAACTGTAATCACCATTAGGATTCGTACCGCCAGATTCCACATTCACTTGCAATCGCTCTCCGCCGGGCAATATCACACTTGTTTGCTGACCCGCTTCGGGATAGGCAGGATTTTCCATATCGACCGATACCGGTTCATAAACCGAAACCCCACCTGGCAGGGGCATTGCCGGGGTAGCAGCGGTTGCATCTGCCGCGCGCCAGGCGTCGGGCACTACTGCAGTGGTTTCATTCGCCTTTGCCAGCTCAACCGGGGGGACTGGCTTCGCTGCGGCCGGATTCAACGCCTGCTGTGCGCGCGCCAGTTCGCTATTCGCCTTGGCTAACACCGGATTGACAGCAGGATCAGTAGTCAACGGCGACTGCTCATCGAGTGCCAGTTGTAAGCGCTGGTCTGGTTTCAGCAAGGTTTCTTCCCGTGTGATTTGATACACCAAGGCGGCAATCAAAATGGCGCTCACTGCCAGATAAAATCGCTTGATATTGACCGAGGAAGAAAGCGCCATTGAATGGAACCAATTTGCTATCAAAGTTGATTAAAAATAAGTCAATACGTCCAAAAAATCGAGTTTTTATTACCCTTCTATAAAAAATAATCTAATTTGAAGAAAAACTGATAATTAAAGTAATTAAAAATGAAGGTGTGGTTATGAAAGAGAAATTTTTAGATGTTGTAATCGGTGCCACTATCCGATCGCGAGAAAGCTTGGCGACATAAGCACTTCCGTTTTCTCTTTGTTCGCTGGCGCACCGCACTATTCAACCTCAGTGTTTAGACTGCACCCAACTTAAACGAATGTTGTTTACTTCCCAGCGCTGTCCAACAGGTTCTCTTGCCTTGAAAACTGCGGTTTTATCTGACTCATTAAAAAGGCATCCTATGAAACATCCCCTTCTTTTATTAACACTTATTGGCTCCATTGGCCTTGCCGCGTGCGAACGCCAAACAGACACTGTTGTACTCACAGTTCCCGGTCCGGCCGGCGAAAAAGGGGCTACCGGTGATACCGGCAATACGGGTAATACGGGTAATACGGGCAGTAGAGGTGCAACTGGCGTTGAAGGTGTACAAGGAGCAACCGGTAATACGGGAAACACTGGCAATACTGGCGACAC
Organism: Cellvibrio fibrivorans; assembly: GCF_031457055.1. NCBI lineage: Bacteria > Pseudomonadati > Pseudomonadota > Gammaproteobacteria > Cellvibrionales > Cellvibrionaceae > Cellvibrio > Cellvibrio fibrivorans. The sequence goes on from NZ_JAVDVX010000007.1 coordinate 5,778, forward strand.
TGGCGCAACAGGTGATGCAGGCGCAACTGGCGATACCGGCGCGACCGGAAATACGGGTAATACCGGCAATACTGGTGATACTGGTGCAACCGGAGATACGGGCGCAACGGGTGATACTGGCGAAACGGGTTCAACGGGCGACACTGTAATTGTGGTACCTAATTAATCGAAAACGCTATTGATGCTGGGGTAAGGATTATCACCAGAAACAAAAAGGCAGCCACTTGGGCTGCCTTTTTGTTATCTGAAAAACACCCCAAAGTCACACCTTGGAGCTTTATTTAGCCGGTTATTACTCTGCGTAAACAGGGAATTTCTTGCACAGATCAGACACTTTCGCTTTAACACTGGCGATAACCGCATCGGCGTTACCTGCTTCCAGCGCATCAAAAATATCGCAGATCCAATTGGTCAACTGCACACACTCTGCTTCTTTGAAGCCTCGAGTGGTAACCGCAGGAGTACCTACGCGAATACCAGAGGTTACGAAAGGCGAGCGAGGGTCGTTAGGTACCGCGTTTTTGTTCACGGTGATGTGTGCTTTACCCAAGGCTTCATCCGCATCTTTACCGCTGTAGGATTTGCCTATCAGGTCAACCAGCATCAGGTGGTTTTCAGTACCGCCAGACACAATTTTGATTCCGCGCGACAAGAAAGTCTTGGCCATTGCCTTGGCATTCACCACTACTTGCTTTTGGTAAGCCTTGTATTCAGGAGTCATGGCTTCTTTAAAGCTGACGGCTTTAGCGGCAATCACATGCATCAGAGGACCGCCTTGGCCACCGGGGAATACTGCTGAGTTGAGCTTTTTCTCAATCTCTTCGTTGGCTTTGGCAAGGATGATACCGCCACGTGGACCGCGCAGGGTTTTGTGGGTGGTAGAAGTAGTTACATCGGCAATTTGTACCGGGTTAGGGTAAACACCAGCGGCTACCAGACCGGCAACATGCGCCATATCAACAAACAGATAAGCACCTACTTTATCGGCGATATCGCGGAAACGCTGCCAATCCAATACTTGTGAGTAGGCTGAAAAACCGGCAACGATCATTTTGGGTTTGTGCTCAATCGCCAAACGCTCAACTTCATCGTAATCAACCAGGCCAGTCTCAGGATTTAGACCATATTGCACAGCATTGTAAATTTTACCAGAAAAGTTCACTTTGGCACCGTGAGTCAGATGACCACCGTGTGCCAGGCTCATGCCCAGCACGGTATCGCCCGGTGCGCAGAGTGCAGCGTAAACGGCGTTGTTCGCTTGTGAACCCGAATGCGGTTGTACGTTGGCATAATCGGCACCGAACAACTCTTTCGCGCGCGAAATCGCCAAGGCTTCAGTGACATCTACATATTCGCAACCACCGTAGTAACGCTTGCCCGGATAGCCTTCGGCGTACTTATTGGTCAGCTTGGTGCCTTGGGCTGCTATCACCATAGGGCTGGTGTAGTTTTCCGAGGCAATCAACTCGATATGCTCTTCCTGGCGCTTGCCTTCATTCTGGATGGAAGCCCAGATTTCGGGATCAAAAGAAGCAATAGTTTGGTTTTTATCAAACATAGATAAGTCCTGAGTTGACCTGCGGGCCAAAAAAGCTGGCCGAGGGTATGGATGGGAAGGAGGGAAATTTAGGCGCGCATTGTACACCAGGCGCCCAAAAAGCTGCCACGCAAAAAACTCATGCAGTGTAGCAATTACATTCATGACGACGGTCGCCTATGGAATGCTCCTCAAACACCTACCGTTGAATACCACTATGGCACCAAAAAAGGGCATTAATGGATACTTGATAGAGTTTTTCTCCGATTTCCCACCCTATTTTCACGCCAAATCCCGCATGGAATCTGCGCTGTAGCGCATTTTTACTTTTTTTTAGCGCCATTCCGCCGGATAGGCCTCGCTTTTGCACAGCTCAAGCTGATGACTATTCACACACCGGCTCGCGGGTTCACCCCGAACCGATTCAGGCTTTTTAAGGACAGCATATGGTTTTCCAGTGGTACGGGCAGTGCTACCGACAATTTTACCGATGGACGCTAGGCTTGGTCATGCTGGGGGCGCTAGTACAAGTGCATGCGCAAACAGCCAGCAATGCCAGCTATTTAATTGGCGCCGGCGATGAACTTCGTATCAGCGTGTACGGGCAGCCGGATCTGACTGCGGAAACTCAGGTCAGCGCTGATGGCATGGTGATGGTACCCCTACTGGGCAATTTGCCCATTGCGGGCAAAACCAGCACAGCTGCCGCTGCCCTGATCGCCAATCGCTACGAGCAAGACAACGTCCTTAAAAATGCCCAGGTAAATCTCTTGGTAACCAAATACCGCAGCCAAGTAGTCGCGATTCTCGGCAAGGTCAATAACCCAGGGAAGCTGGTATTGGAAGGACCAACCAGCCTGACCCAGGCGCTGGCCTGGGCGGGTGGCATAGCTGCCAATGGCAGTGAGCGGCTAGTGCTGATGCGCATGGCCCCGGATGGCCGTCAGGAGCGAACGGAATATGATTTACAGCAATTGCTAAATCAGGCAGCAGATCCATCGCCAACGGTGTGGCTGAAGGATGGCGATACACTCTATGTGCCCAACGCCGGGCGATTTTATTTGAACGGCGAAGTCCATACCCCGGGCATGTACAGCCTCGACCGCCCACTCAATGTGCGTCAGGCACTTAGCGCCGGGGGTGGTCCAACAGCGCGCGCCAGCGAGAGCAGTGTGAAAGTGTTCCGCCAGCGGGCAGATGGATCGGTTCAGGAGTTACGTGCCAAGCCCGATGACCGGGTATTGGATGGCGATGTCCTGGTGATTAAGGAAAGCCTCTTTTAACGGGAGCAATATATGAACCCTACTACTCTGATCGGTATTTTGCGTGCACGCCGATGGGCAATTATCGCCACCACTATTGCAGCTCTAGCTGCTGCCCTGCTGCTGATCTTACTCACCCCCAAATCCTACACCGCCGCGACCGACCTGCTAATTGACAGCCGGGGGCTAGATCCTATTAGTGGCCAAGCCCAACCCGGACGTATCACTGGCGGCTATCTGGCAACACAGACCGATATCATCCGCAGCCGCAATGTTGCTATAAAAGTCATCACCGACCTGCGGTTAACCAGCCACCCGGCGATGCTCAAAGCAGTCAAACTCACCGGCGATGCCATCCGCGACCAACGTCTTATACTTAGCTTTCTCGCGCAGGGTCTGGGCGTCACCCCCAAGCGCGATAGCAGCGTATTGACCATCAGCTTCAAGGCGCAAGATCCGGCGCTGGCTGCGCAGCTCGCCAATGCCTTTGCGCAGGCCTATATGATCACCAACCTGGAATTGCGCATTGAGCCCGCCAAACAGACTAGCCAGTGGTACAACCAACAACTGACCGGGCTACGCAATGAATTGATAGAGAAACAAAACCTGCTTTCCACCTATCAGGAGGAGCACAACATCCTCGCCTCTTCGGATCGGCTGGATTTGGAGTCAGCCAAGCTAGCTGACTTGTCTTCCATGCTGATTGCAGTGCAAAACGAGCGTTTGAACTCCCAAAGCCGCAGCGACCAGATTGCCAACACCGCGGCCAATCCCAAAAAAGGCCAATTAGATACCCGTGGGCTGGATAACCCACAAGTACAAAATCTGGCGGCTACTTTGGCGCAAGCGCAAGCGCGCTTGATTGAAGTGGCGCGCCAGGTAGGGGAAAACCACCCGCAATACAAGCAGGCACTGAGTGAAGTAGACACACTGAAAAAACAAATGGATCTTATGCTGGAGCTAATCAGCGGCAGCTTGCAGTCCTCGGTGGAATTATCCCAAGCGCGTGAAGAGCAGCTCAAAATCGAGTTGGCGCGTCAGAAAGAATTGGTGTTACAACTCAGCCGCAACCGCAACGAACTCACCCTGCTCAAACAGGAGGCCGATAATGCCCAGGCCGCCTATGACGCAGCACTGGCGCGCAGCGCGCAATCGCGCCTGGAAAGCCAGATCGCCACTACCGATGTTGCGGTACTCAATAGCGCTACACCTCCAGCGCGCCCAACCTCCCCCAAACCGGCCATAACGCTGGTTTTGGCGTGCGTAGCCGGGCTGTTATTAGGCACCGCAATTGCACTGGGTTGGGAATGGTTTGATCCACGAATCCGCCATCCACTTGACCTTGAACAAGGGCTGGGACTGGTGCTACTCGCACATATCCCTGCAACCTACAACCGTGCTAACTACCGACCCCGCAGAGGCTCTGCTGTATTGAAGGAGGCCAAGATATGAACGATCTCACAGCACAGCTCCTCAATGGCGATGGCCGGCTTGCCCATACCTTGCACTCCAGCAGCATCCCCACTAGCGCCAATCAATCTTCCACTCAAATGGGACCTATGCTGGTGGCGGCAGGCAAACTCGGCCAGAAAGACCTGACGCTAATCCTCGCCTTGCAAAAACGGGAAGGGCTGCGCTTTGGCGAGGCAGCATTAAAGCTTGGACTGGTGCAGGTAGAGGACATCAACTCTATACTCGCCGAGCAATTTGCCTATACACAAACTCCTGCGCAGTCGAGCCAGCTCGACCATCGCCTGAGCGCCCTATTCCAACCCGATAGCCCCCAAGCAGAAGCGCTGCGCAGTCTGCGCAGTGAGTTAATGCTGCGCTATTTCAACAACCAGTCGCAGCGTTCGCTGGCGCTGGTCAGTGCCGAAGATGCCGAGGGTTCGGCGCTGGCAGCCGCCGACCTTGCGATCTGCTTCGCGCAGTTGGGGCTGCGCACCCTGTTAGTCGATACCAACCTGCGTTCGCCCCAACTCAATCGCTTATTGCATCTGCCAGAGCATACGCCCGGTTTGTCTGATTGGCTCGCCAGCCGCACGGCGGTAGCTCCAATCAATATTGCGATGGTGCGCTCGCTATGGGTACTGCCCGCTGGCACGCGCGCGCCCAATCCCCAAGAACTGCTTTCAGGTAAACGTTACCAAGAGCGGCTTGCGGCATTGACGCAGCAGTTTGATATCACCCTAATCAGCACTACTCCCATGGATTCCAACCGCGATGCGCAGATAGTCGCTGCGCAGGCTGGCGCTGCCTTGTTACTCGCACGTCAACACCAGACCCGCTCCCAGGCACTGGCAGCCATTTGCCAAAGGTTGCGTGATCTGGGTGTGCGTTTGTTGGGCGCCGCCATGCTCGGCCAGGTAAAACAGACGTAGGAGACGCTTGTATGAACAACGGGCATCACCTTACGAATCCGCTCCCGTTGGCAACAACTGCTGCCAACCAGGATCAATGGTGGGTGACCGGCATACTGCTCGCCGCGGTGGCCTATCAAGCGGTGTTGTGCCTGCTGAATACCTTCGGTCTGCGCACATCGGTGGCGGTTGTGGGTATGACTGAGGCGTTGATAATGCTCGCTTGCCTGCCCATGCTAGTTCGCCGCCTGCGACCCGGGCTCATCATTATCGGTCTGGTAGCGGTCTCTTATTTCTGCATAGGGGCCATCGCCAGCGGCCAACTCAATCCCAAAACCTTCCGCGACCTTGCCATTCCCCTGTGCTTTTTCTGGTTGGGCTGCAACCTCGGCCGACCGGAGGTGGTGGATCGCGCATTGGTAAGCATTGTTACGGTAGTGCTTGGCCTGGGGTTATTTGAGCTGTTGATGCTCGATACCTACACACGTTTTTTCGATATTTTCAGCTACTACGTCAGCACCGGCAACCTGGCACCCATTACGGATTATGTGCGCGAGAGCAAACTGCAGCTCAACGGCACCCGCCCGGAGGGTATAGGGCGCACGCTATTGCCAGGCCTGCTGGGTAGCCACAGGGTGTCATCGGTATTTCTGGAGCCGGTATCCCTGGGCAACTTCGCCACTATCACTGCTGCCTGGGGGCTGAGCCGCGATCTACGCGATTGGCGCAAAGGCGTGTTTTTTGTGAGCTCAGCTGTGGTGATGATCATCCTGTGCGATTCCCGTTTCGCGCTCATACTAGTGCCCTTAATGCTGCTGACGCGCGTGTTTTTACACGGTGCGGCACTCAATCTGGCCTTGCTCGCTCCCTTCATTGCGATTGGGCTTGTCCTGCTGGTCGGGGTAACCACATCCGAATACGGCGACAACTTTATGGGCAGAATTGCCCTGAGTGGTTGGGCATTGCTGGAATTTGATGTTGAACTGTTGCTCGCCATAACCACACCTCGCTTTTACGGCGACATGGGTTACGCCTACTTGATCGCCGGTTTTGGCCTGCCACTATGCCTGTTACTCTGGTTTAGCATCTGGCTGCAGCCTATGCCCGACGAACGCGGCCGCCGCTTTCGTGCTTTTATCGCACTTTATATCTCACTCATTTTGGCCATCAGTGGCTCTTCGCTGTTTGCCTTCAAGACCTCAGCATTACTCTGGTGCATGCTTGGATGTCTGCTGCAAAACCCGGCGCGCCTGGCCACCCGCACATCGGTGCCGGGCTATGCCACTTCGCTGCCACTTCCCACTCCTAACTACCGAGGTAACCCATGACCGTCAGTGTCACCCATGTGGTACGTCAATATTTACCTTCGATTGGCGGTATGGAGGAAGTCGTGCGTAATATTGCCCGGCACCAGTTGCGCCAAGGGCACAAGGCGACGCGGATAATTACCCTCGACCGCTTGTTCCGCAATACTGACGAACAGTTGCCGGCGCGCGAGCTGATTGATGGTATCGAGGTTATTCGTCTGCCCTATCGTGGCTCCAGCCGTTACCCGCTCTGCCCCACAGTGCTCAAGTATGTTAGTGACAGCGACCTGATCCATGTCCACGGGGTGGATTTTTTTTACGATTTCCTCGCCGCGACCCAATGGTTACACCGACGCCCACTGCTGCTGTCCACTCACGGCGGTTTCTTTCACACCCGCTTCGCCTCTCGCGCCAAACTCGCCTATTTCAACACCGTCACCCGCCTCTCCGCCCATGCCTACAGCCAGGTAGTGGCAACCAGCGCCAACGATGGCCAGCTGTTTGGCCAAATCATGGGGCAGGACAAATTGCAGGTAATTGAAAACGGGGTAGATATCGAAAAGTACGCCAACCAGGGTGCAACAGCGTTACAACCGAGCCTGATCTACTTTGGCCGCTGGTCGATCAACAAAGGCTTGCTACCCGCGTTGGAGCTGTTTGCCGCTCTGCATCGTCAGCATCCAGAGTGGCGTTTCACTATCGCCGGACGCGAGTACGACCACACGGCCGCCGAGCTGCAACAGAAAATCGACAGCTTGGGACTACAGGGCGCAGTGCAATTGGCTCCCAACCCAAGCGATGAAGAAATCCGCCAGTTGATCCGCCAGTCGAGCTACTTCCTCTGCCTGTCACGCCACGAGGGATTTGGGATCGCCCCAATCGAAGCAATGAGTGCCGGCTTAACCCCCATCCTGAGCGATATTCCTCCCTTCCGCCGCCTGGTGGATGAATCCGGCCTGGGCAGCCTCACCGAGCTGGACTCAGCCCCTTCGGCATGTATCAATATGCTCGTGCAACTTCATGCCCAGGGTGATGCGGGTTATCAAGTGCGCCGTGCTGCGGCCATGGAATTTGCCCAGCGCTACGCCTGGCCGCAGGTAGCTGACCGCTATCTGGCACTCTATGAACAACTGGGGCGGCGGCCATGAACAGGTTTGGATGGATTCTTCTGCTCTCGCTGCTGATGCCTTTTGGCGTCTCGGCGGGCTGTTTGGACAACACCCGGCTCACTGGCGTGAATCTGGCCGGAGCGGAGTTCAACAGCAAAAAACTGCCCGGTGTGATCGCCAAGGATTACATCTATCCCTCCAATCAGGAACTGGCCTTTGTCGCCGCTCAGGGCGCCACTATCATCCGTCTGCCATTCCGCTGGGAGCGGCTGCAACCACGGCTGGATCTCGCGTTTGATGCAGCTGAACTCAGGCGTCTGCAAACCACCATCATCCAGGCACAAATGCACGATTTGTGTGTGTTACTGGATGTGCATAACTACGCCAAATACTACAGCGAGCCAATCACCAGCGCCGCTCAACAGGATGCGTTTGTGGACCTCTGGGTTAATCTGGCCAGCGCGCTGGGTAATCCGGATTATGTCGCCCTCGGGCTAATGAATGAACCGGCTTATATCCCGCTGGCCGACTGGGCAACACTGGCCAAACGTACCCTTGCCGCGTTGCGCAAGGCGGGGCTTAGCCATCTGGTGATGGTGGGTGGCGGTGGCTGGAACGGTTTGCACAGCTGGTTTAGTGAGCAAGATGGCGCCTCCAACGCCATAGCGTTTGCCGGGCTCAAAGACCCACTCAAACGCACCGTAATCGAAGTGCACCAATACGCCGACCGCGACTATTCCGGTACCGCGCAAGACTGTTATCCACCAACCCATTTTGACCTACCTTTTGCACGCATCAGCCAATGGGCGCGCGACAACGAACTGCAACTCTTTCTGGGTGAATTCGGTATGGCCGCCACCCAGCCCTGCATGGAAACGCTGGCGTACTTCCTGAAGCTCATGCGGGGGAACGAATGGAAAGGTTGGAGCTATTGGGCCGGCGGCCGCTGGTGGGGTGATTACCCCTTTGCGTTGAATAGCGATCTACTCAACCCCTCACCTCAATGGGCACCCCTGAAAGCCGCATTTTACCGGGGAGGCGATCTAAGTCCGCCACTGCCCCCGAAGGATGCAACAGATTGAACGCCCAGGGTCACCTGCAACCAATGAGTCACCTAAAGATCAACATCACTTTAAGGAGTGCATCATGAACCAGACTGTAAACGCCCCGGCACCTGCGCCTACACCGGCAAACACAGTAACTGCTGCCTCAAAACCCGTTTTTTTGGTGCTCTCCGCCCACGACTACCGCTCCCCGCGCCGGGCGAATATCCATTTTATTACGCGTGAGCTGGCCAAACTCGGCACCACCCGGTTCTTCTCGCTGCGCTACAGCAAGCTGTCGCGCTACACGCATGACCCGCGCCTGTCGCTCGACAATGAGGCCAATCAAATCGGCTTTTATTACGGTGTGGAGTGCTATTTATGGAAGACGCTTTATCACCCATTTAACACCCGCCGCCCCTGGCTACGCCCGCTGGAAAACCTGATGTACCGCCTTTACAGCCGCGGGCGCAATCCGGTCTTGCGCCGCTGGATCCGCGAGGCGGATGTGATTCTGCTGGAAAGCGGTGTAGCGCCGATCTTCTTCGATCTGATCAAGCAGCTAAACCCGTCGGCCAAAGTGCTCTACCGCGCCTCGGATGCGTTGGATACCATCAATGTGGCCGAGTATGTGAACCAGGCGTTTGCGCGCGCCGCGCCGCAGATGGATGCCATCGCCCTGCCATCCAAGGCGTTGGCCGAAGGCATCCCCAGCCGCCACAACCTGGCATTTGTGCCCCACGGCATAGACCATGCCGTGGCGGAGCAGGCCGACCCATCTCCTTATGGTGAAGGCATCCATGCAGTGTCAGTCGGCTCGATGCTGTTTGACCCGGAATTTTTTGTACTCGCCGCGCGCCGGTTTCCGCATATCCAGTTCCATATTATTGGCTGTGGGCAACCAGCACATCCGGATTACGGCCCCAATGTGCATCTTTACGGCGAGATGCCCTTTGCCCAAACCCTGCCCTATATCAAACACGCGCAGCTGGGGATCGCCCCCTATTCCAGTATCAATTTGCCGGTATACCTGCGCGATACGTCCATGAAGTTAATCCAATACGCCTTTTTTGGGGTACCGGCGATCTGCCCGCATTTTATCGCTGCCGATTACAGCAACCGCTTTGGCTATGATTTGGGGGATGCAGACTCCATCGCCGCTGCAATTGAGCGCGCACTTCACCCTGAACAGCCACTGCGCGCCCAACCGGTACTCAACTGGGAGCAAGTAGCCGAGCGCATGCTCACCCCCAATGCCTTTGCCGATACGGAGTTGGTGGTATGAGCCAAGCGGACAAGTACCTCGCCCTCGGCGGTTTCAAGCTGCTGCGCACCACAGGCAATGAGCTTGAACAGCAATTGCAAGGTCATCTGGAGCATGGTGAGCAAACGGCGCTTTTTTTTGCCAATACCAATTTTATTGTGCAATGCCAGGGGCTGCAGGAGCAGATGGCACAGAGTACCTTGATCATCAATGACGGTATCGGGGTGGATATAGGCACCTGGCTGGTACACCGCACCCGCTTCCCGCAGAACCTCAATGGCACCGACTTTATCCCGGCGTTCTTGCACAGTATCCAGCAGCAGGGGCGGGTGTACCTGTTTGGCGGCAAACCCGGTATCGCCCTGCGTGCCGCCCATACCCTGCGCACGGAATTTGGCGTGAATGTGGTAGGTGCCAGCGATGGTTATAGCCAGGGGCAGGACACACAAGCCCTGGTAAACCAAATCAACAACAGCGGTGCCAACGTGCTGCTGGTGGCTATGGGCAACCCATTGCAGGAGCGCTGGATATTGCAGCAGCGCGCTAATTTGCAGGTGAAATTATTGTTTGGAGTGGGCGCCCTGCTGGATTTCCTGGCCGGCGATAAACCGCGCGCTCCCGACTGGATCCGCCGCCTGCGTCTGGAGTGGTTCTATCGCCTTTGCCTTGAACCCGCCCGACTCGCCCGCCGCTACACCCTGGATATCGGCTTGTTCCTAGCCCTCTGTCTGCGCACCGGCAAGCGCACCGGCCAGTACACCAACAGTGGCTCCAGCAAAGGTTAATGGTTATGCGTATTCTCGCCGCACCTGCGTTCAGCAATGAAAAGGTCAACCCCTACAACGCCCTGCTCTATCGCGAGCTGCAAAAACTGGGGGTCGGGGTGGGCGAATATCGCCATACCAAAGCTCTGAAGGAATCAACTGATCTGGTGCACTTTCACTGGCCAGACGGCTATATCAATCAACGGGGATTGGCAAAAACCTGGCAGCGCCTACTGCTGCTGGGGCTGATGGTCTGTGCACTCAAACTCAAGGGCAACAAACTGGTGTGGACAGTGCACAATACCGCACCCCACGACGCCATACGGCCAAAGTTATCGCAATGGTTTATGGGCTGGTTTATCCGCCGCTGCGATGGTTTTATCTTTATGAGCGAGGCAAACAAGGCTGCGTTTTACCAGCGCTATCAACCGCCGGAAAACACCCGCTATGCAATAATCCCCCACGGCCACTATCGCAGCTGCTACCCACCGGCCATGGACCAAGTGGCTGCAAAACAGAAGCTGGCGCTGAACACCAAAAAGAAGGTGCTGCTATTTGTGGGCATGATAAAGCCCTACAAAAATATTCCCGGATTGATGAAAGCGTTCAATGAAGCCCATCTGGGCGACTATCAATTAGTCATCGCCGGTACGCCCGACAGCGATGCCTTGCGCGCTGAGCTGGAGACACTCAAAGGTGCTAATACCCGCCTGTTTTTGCGTTTTATCCCCGACAGTGAACTGAACGTGTATATGAGCGCGGCAGATGTGGTGATCCTGCCCTACAAAGCGATCCTTAACTCGGGTGCGCTGCTGCTGGCACTCTCGTACAACCGGCCGGTGATAGCACCACATATGGGGGCGATTATCGACCTGCAAAAAAACCTCGGCCTGCAGTGGATTTACGGTTACGCCGGGGAGCTGACACCAAGCTGCCTGCAACATGCACTGGTCGCGCTGGAGCACAGCACGCGCCCGCCCATCTGCCCACTCGACAACTACAATTGGGATAGACTCGCCGCCAGCACCCTGGATTTTTATCGCCAACTCACCGCTCCACCAACTGACACTGCGGAAATACCGGAGGCTGGCAACTCGCGCTGATTGCCCGGCGCATAGCCAATCGTCCCGGATCAATCTCCCTATAGCCACTGACCTAAGTAGCCCATGAGCCTGAAAAAAAGTTTTGGCAAAAGCACCCTCTGGATGAGCGCCGCGGCAAGCGGCAACAGCCTGATCAGCTTTGTGATTTTTATTATCCTCTCGCGCCTGCTGGCGCCCGAAGAAATCGGCTTGGTGGCTTTTGCGCTGATTGTGGTGGAGTTGGGCAAGATCCTTGTGAATGCCGGGCTGCCACAAGCAATAGTGCGCTATCCCGAGTGGGATGAACGCTATGCCGCCACCTGTTTTTATCTCAACCTGCTGCTGGCCGCGCTGGTGACACTGCTGGTGTTTTTTATCGCCGCACCCGTGATCGCCTACTACTACGACGCGCGTGCAGAACTGCTGGTGCAAGTCTTGTCGATAGTGTTTTTACTGGAAGGCGTAAAGGCCGTGCACGAGGGGAAGCTCAAACGCGAATTTAATTTCCGCGCCATCGCTTTACGCACTGTGGTTGGTAGCCTGTTCGCAGGTTTGGTGGGCGTGGTTCTGGCGTTCCAGAGTTATGGGGTGTGGGCACTGGTCTGGCAGCAATTGCTCAACCAACTGGTAGTGACGCTGGTGACCTTGAACAGCGCCCGCTGGCTACCCGGCTTGCAATTTTCGCTCGCCCACGCGCGTGCCCTTCTGGCCTTTTCCACACCACTGACGCTGGCGCAGATGATCAGCAACTTCGCCTCCAAGATTTATGAAATGCTGGTCGGCCTGCTGCTCGGCCCAGCCGCACTGGGGTTTTTCCGTGTCGGTGGACGGGCGCTGTTTATCCTGCAGGAAATTGTGCTCAAACCCTTTGAACAGACCCTGCTACCGGCATTAGCGCGCATGAGCGAACGGGAACAGCGCGCCCAGGGAACCCTCCGGGTGATGCGCATGAGCGCCTATTTTACTTTCCCGATTTTTTTTGGTGCAGCTGCTTTGGGGCCAGAATTTATCCAGCTCGCGTTCACCGAAAAATGGGCACAAAGCGGCCAGGTGATGACATTGTTGGCACTGGGTATAGCGCCGTTGGTCATAGGCTATCAGGTCAACGCAGCGCTCACCGCAGGCGGACATTCACAGCGGGTAATGATCCTCGCCAGCATCACTTTTGCACTGAATTGCCTGCTCGGATTTCTGTTGGTGCCCTACGGGATAGTCGCAGCGGCAGCCGGTTTTGCCCTGCGGACTTACCTCAGCATTTTCTTCAATATGTATTTTTTCAAGCAGGTATTCGCGGTGGATATCAGCCGGCAACTGCGTACTATCGCGCCCACTTTTGCAGCTTCACTGATGATGCTGGGAATAGTGCTGCTCGCCAAATACACCCTGCCTGGCGACCTTGCCCTGGGGGTTCGCCTGTTGCTGCTGGCGGGTTTGGGCGCACTGAGTTACGTCGCCCTTATGTCCAGTATCTTCCGGCAGGAGACCAAACATTTTCTTGGCGAAAGCGCCGCTATGGCTCCAGCCAGAGCAAAACCGGTAATCAATTATTTACAGCGGTTACTAAGGTTGGTGTAGACGTGATGTATAGGTTATTGGCGGGACCAAAAAACTAACTCCCGCCCGCGCGGGAGTTCAGAGACAAGATAAACTCAATTTATCGCCATAGCTGCAGTGGAAACGCATTCAGCAATGGCTGATGATCAAAGCGCAATCCGGGCATCCCGCCCATCTCCTTCCCCTCGTCAATGGAACTGGCAAATTGCAGCTCTGACTCAAGCCTGCCGCTCCCCAGATAATAATCCTTGTACTTGAACGGATCCTCCGTCTGCGACAGGCGCACGTAACGTGCAGGAATTCCGTAAGCCTCAGCGATAATCAACCCATGTAACGAACTGGCCAGCACCAGTTTGGCTTGCAGGATCTGCTCAATCACCCTATTCCACCCCTGTAATGGTGAAATAACATTTGGGGTGCCATTTGGCAGGATCGACAAATCATGGAGATTGGGCACAAACACATAATCGCGCTGGGGATTGGGACTAAAACGTCCCTTGAACAAATGCGGCACCAACAGTGCCGGGTCACCGTAAACTTCCGGCACCACAAAGCCGCGGCTGCGCAGAAACTCCCCGGTTAAAGGCCCGCGCACAGCATGCACATTGAGCTTCCGGGATTTGAACATCGACTCTGGCACCTTGCCATTCCAGCCGCTACCCCAAATGTGATCGCCATCGGTACTGTTTTGCAAGATCGAGCCTATCGCCAGCAGACGCGCACATTGGCTCACCTCCTGATCCAGACTCAATCCCTGCAGTGCCAGCAGTTGGCGTGTCACAATTTCGGCGAGATGATCACCAAAATTAATGCGTCCGTCTTTGGGCATCCAGTTGTAGAGATCCACATAGGGGAATGGTAAACGCGGCTTCAACTCGGCCGGTGTCTCCAGATAAGCAGCCAGACGTCTAAACATAGGTACTCCTTTAAGCAATCAATGCATCAAACAATATCTTAGAAAACCAGCGTCAGCCCCAGGCTGGCCAGTGCATAGTCATAATCTCGGTAAAACAGTGGCGATTTGCGATCCACCCACTGGCTATCGAGGCGAATATTGAGCAAATCAGAGAAACGGTAGGTCAGCGTCAAGGGACTAACTGCCGTGATGGTTTCAGCACGCGCCGGTTCCATCAAACGCTGGAGGTAAGTCTGTTCACTATAGGCAGCATCCATGCTGAGTAACCATTTGGGCGAAGGCTCCCAGCTCAGTGCAAGTTTGCTGGTGCGCACATCCGCCGGTGAATCTGATGTTTCACCAACAGCAGGTTCACTCTGGCTGTAGCTGAGTGAAAAGCTGAGCTTTTCGCTGACTGACCAGCCCAAATCTACCAGCGCTTGAGTACCAGTGCCGGCGTTGATCTCTCCTTCGCGCTTGAAGCGTCCCAGGGTAAATCCCAATTGCGTCTTGCGCGTGAGTGCCCAGTTACCTTCTAACTCCAACTGGCGATAATCAAAATCCAACACGCGTAAATCACCAGGCACCAAGTGAACATACAAGCGTTCACCCTCGCGCAAGCGCACATTTAATGAAGATTTATTGGGTGTGTTGTAAGTGCCAGCCACAAACCATTCATCTTCATCAAAATCCAGAGATTCGCGCAGGTCATTGGAATGAGTCTGCGTTGCCTGCCGGGCGCCGACAGTAATGCCAAGATGTTTGCGCGTACCGAGAGTCAATTGGCCAGTAAAATTATTAAGTGAAACTACATCTTTATCGGCAAATTCCAATCGATCTACCGCATAGGCATCACGCGTCCAATTCACCGAGGTTTTAATGCGTGAACTCCAGTCACTGCGCCAACTGGCATTGCCTTCAACAAAATCGACATCCAGATCATCACGCTGCGTGTACTCATAGCGGTTGCCACTCACACCAAGCGAAAAATCCTGTTTACTCAATCGCTCATTTAGTGCGAGCGAAACTACGGAGCGAGTGTAATGCTCTGAATCCACATCAGCGCTGCGCGCAAAATTACTGTCCCAGTATTCTTGCGCGCCCACCGAAAGGGTAACGCGATCGGGAGCTGCGACGGTTGCCGGTGCAAGTGGTGCTATAACCATCCATTGCAGCAAACGCAGCCATTTTTTTTTTGCACACACATCAATAAACATTCTGTCCGACGAAACCCTTGAAAATAGTTTTCCATAAAATTTTGATATCCAAAATCACCGACCAATTGCGGATGTATTCCAAGTCATAAGCAATACGGCCAGACATTTTGTCTAACGTTTCGGTCTCACCGCGAAAGCCATTCACTTGCGCCAACCCGGTAATGCCAGGCTTCACTTTATGACGCAACATATATCCTTTAATTTGGCCACGATAAAATTCGTTATGTGCAACGGCGTGTGGACGCGGGCCAACAAGCGACATACTACCGGAGATCACATTAAACAATTGCGGCAACTCATCGAGCGATGTGCGACGCAAAAAATTTCCGTAAGGCGTAATACGTGGATCCGCACGCTTTGCTTGTGCAACATTAGCGCCATCTTCACATACCGTCATGGAGCGGAACTTCCACACTTTGATGCGATCGCCCCCCATGCCGTAACGAGTCTGTTTGAAAAAAATGGGCCCAGGCGATGTAATCTTTACACCGACAGCAATCAATAACATAGGAATCGCCAGTACCATTAAAATACCCAGCCCCAGCACTAGATCCTCCAAACGTTTCGCCCAGCTGTTATCCACCAGCGGCGAATCGTAGATACTCAGCGCAGGAATGCCCTGCAAACAAGTCAGGCGCGAATGTAACAAGTCAAAACTGAATACGTCGGGAATCACGTAGGGGGAGACTGTCGTATCGGCCAAGCGATCAATCACCGAATGCATACGCAACTCCGCACGCATAGGGAGCGCCACGAAAACAATATCAATCTTGCCATCGTGCGCATCCTGATACAGTTGTTCCAGACCGCCTTTCACTTCAATGTTCTTTCCAAACAGGCGGCGCCCCACATCATTGCTAGGTGCCCGGTCGTCGTAAAAACCAGTCACCTTGTAACCCAACCAAGGCATAACAGACATGGAATTAATTAGCCGCAGACCCAAATCATTAGCACCTACAATCGCAACTCTGCGCGGTTCAGTAGGCTTTGCACGCAGTTTGGCCAGCAACAGCCGCCGCCCGATATGCATCGCAATCATCACCCCGGGGGTTGTTACGAACCAGACAGATATCGCCAGTAAACTCAATGTCGTAAATGGATAAACTACTACCAGTGACAAAACCAAGAACAATAAGGTAGCAAACCACGCGAGGAATAAACGAATGGATAAATCAATCATCGAGTGGCCACGCCACAAATAATACACTTCATTACTCTCGGCAAAAAAACCGAAAATAATCACCGCGCTAATAGCAAAGCCGGTGTAAATATTATTCCACTCTAACCCCAATAATTTGAGGCAACCCCACAGCATAAATACGATGAGGGCGCTATCGAGCGCGCGAAATAGCGCAAGTATTTTCGAATGATGGAAGCGAACCACAGGCGGTTCACTTGATAAGCCAATGGGATTGACCGCAACGCCTTCTACCGATAAATCGCTCATTACTACCTCCATGCGAATCACTCATGAGTAAAGTACGAATATGCAAATAAATTACTAATAGGTAAATTACGTTTTTAGCAGCGGGAGGTGAAACGACACATGAAGTTTTAGCGAATACCCTTCTGCTGCATATTTAGTCAAAGCATTTATCAGGCCAAGAATTAATCTACCTACGCTGATTAACGACTTTTCGCTAAAAGCGCACACACAGAATGTGAAAAAAATCCTGCAGAAAAAAGTCGCACTCGATAAATCCACTAATCGAACGCATCATGGTTACCTATTTTTCACAATGCAGACATCAAGCGCCCCACTTTAATGCAGTGAACGCCCTAAAATGCACTGATGAAAACAACCTGGTATTGACCCTAAACCAATAACAACCTTTATAATTGCCGCCTATAGCCATTCGCCATACGGTTATTCACGTACCCAGCGACGCATAGGTCAGCATGTCACATTTGAAATATCTCACCGGCTACCCCACCGAAACCCTGCAGCAAGTCCAGCAAATCGTCGCAGAAGGCCGCCTTGGCGAAGTATTACTTAAGCGCTATCCACAGATTCACGATGTACGCACCGACAATGCGCTCTACCAGTACACCCAAAACATCAAAAGTGAATATATGGGCAAAACCCAGCCCCTGAGCCGGGTGGGCTACGACAGCAAAATAAAAGTTATTCAACATGCACTCGGCCAACACCATTACATTAGCCGGGTACAGGGAGCCAAATTAAAAACCGTTAATGAGATTAAAATCGCTAGCGTGTTCCGCACCGCCCCGGAAGCCTTTTTAAAAATGATAGTCGTGCACGAATTAGCGCATTTCAAAGAAAAAGAGCATAACAAAGCCTTTTATCAACTCTGCCGGCATATGGAACCCAACTATCATCAGTACGAATTTGATTTGCGTTTGTATTTAACGCAGTTGGATTTATTTGGAGGGATTTATTGATGCTGTAGTAAACAGAAAGCGTATGCCTTCTGTTTACTAACAAGCGGTTACATTTGTGTAAATTTTGCAGAATTATAAATTTTTTACATACTCTACCAAGGCCCACCGCTCCTCATCATTGAGTTGGGTGCCATATTCATGCCCCGCATTAGAATTACCGAGCAGGCGGGTATCGAAAAAACTGGTGTTAGGCGCCGCGCTATAAACATGTCCCACTTTTACCAAATCCAATTCAATGTTACCGACATAAAATGTTGCTGGCCGCTGTTCCGCCGGCAGTAACAAATCATAAATGCTGGGAACTGAACCATTATGCAAATAAGGTGCAGACGCCCAGATACCGTTGATGGGGCGAGCCTTATAACTGTTAAACACCGTTTGCTCGGGCGGTGCATCATTGGAACGATATTCTTTAAACAATGCCTTGGTGGTTTGCCATGGTTGGTTAAAGAGTGCGCCAGTTGCTACATGGGTGACCAAGTCCAGCGGCGAGGTTTCCGCAGGGAGTTTGTCGCCAAATAACACCATGGCTTTATCGCCTTCCAACAGACCGCTTTTCACTTTGTGCTGGATAAAATTTTCTGCCATTAACGGATCAGTACCCACTTCTTTATAGTGGGTTAGTACTGCCTGCAACTTACGTTTTCTATTAGTTGGATCAACAATGCTGTGGCATTTCAAGCAATGCTGATCATAGAGTTTTTTACCAACAGCAACTTTTTCTGCATCAAGAGCTCCGGCAATTTCTACCGGCCATTGCGGTGCGACGAGCTGATAAAAATCTCGCTGTATATCACCGAGATTACTGATGCGAATTGATGATTGATAAGTGAGTTTATCTTTGGATACTGAGACAATACCGTAAACCGCGAGTGCCGTAATCGCATTTTGAAATAGTGGCCCCGGTTCTTTATTGGGCGCCGATGCATTCCACTGTACGATGTTTAAATGCGATGCATCCCACAATACCGGATAGCTGGTAGGCGCATTGGGTGCGCGAATATTTTCGGGCATATTGAGTGCTTCAACGGCAATCGCATTAAAAATTTGCCCAAATGCGTCCAGCCGCCCGTGCCCGTAGGGGACCTCGGTTGCATTAACAGCGTAGTGTTTTTCCAATTCTGCAATGCGAGTTTGCAATTGGGTTTTCAGCAGTTGTGGTGTCAGTGTTGCGCTTGGTTCACTGGCAATGACTTGTTGGGAAAAACGAGAAAACTTTTCATTGTCAGTGAGCGTTGCTTTTAGTGCGGCTAGTGTTGCCTGCTCAAATTGTGTGTAATCAACCAACGCTTGACCGCCATCAATGCGAATACGTTTGCCGTGAATCCTGACTTGCCCGGTATGGCAAAATGCGCACGTCATACCTAGAGCATCACCATTTTTTTTATCGCTATCGCGTACCAGTCCAACTGGTAATCCATCTGGATTGTATTGGTCTGCAATGGTAGAAATAAAACCCATTGCAGACAGATAATCATTATCGCGAAATGAGCGGGAATTATCAGGCTGCTCCAGCGCGAGAAACCAGGCGTAGGGAATAAATCGGGAACCAAAAGAAGTGAAGGATAGCGTTTGGCGGGTATGATGATCCCAGCCCTGATCTAAATAAATCGTATCATCCTCAACGGGTTTTGTAGCCTGGCTGGCAGCACCATAAAGAAGAAGGCTCAAGAAAAAGCAGTTTAACATCGGCATTAACATGGAGGATTGCCCTCCTATGCTTGTCATTTTTTTCATGCTGCATCCTCAACATTTTATGACTGCACCTGACCATCCATTGAAAAGTGCAGTCTTATTTGACATGACGAATGCTGAATTTTCCTTGCTGTTTTACGTTTTGCTACCCCACATTAACGGTTAAATGACCCAAGTAGATCCTGTTTTATTTCGCCAGAATGTTTTACTTGGCCGGAATATTTACTTCACTATAGCCGATGAATCCGACAATAACATTACGCGGCCTAACGCCGTCCGCCTAACAGCGACCCGAGGATGCCGCGCACGATTTGTCGACCAAGGCTACTGCCTATCGCACGTGCTGCACTTTTGGCAAAGGCATCTACCGCCGTTGCACGCTGTGCACTTGTGCGCTCCGCTTGCTGCTGTGCGCGCGCCTGCTCTTTCTGTTGTTGCACCTGCTCCTTTTGCTGTTGTTTAAAAATTTGCTCCTGCTCAACACGCAACTGCTCCTGGATTTTTTGTTGCTGCTCGGTTTGTGCTTGCTGGGCAACACGCCCTTTTAAAATTTCATACGCAGACTCACGGTCAATTATTTGGTTATAAATCGCCTTGTAAGGTGAGCGCGCCATTACCTCGGTGCGCTCCTCATCGGCCAAGGGGCCAATACGCGATGCAGGCGGCGCAACCATCACGCGCTCAACCGGTGTGGGTGAACCCTTCTCATCCAATACCGATACCAATGCTTCCCCTATACCCAACTCAGTGATCACCGCTTCGGTTGAAAATGCTGGATTGGGGCGAAAAGTTTGCGCCGCAATTTTTACTGCTTGCTGGTCTTTGGGTGTGTAAGCGCGCAGCGCGTGTTGCACGCGGTTGCCCAATTGGCCGAGCACTGTATCGGGAATATCGGCAGGGCTTTGGGAGATAAAATAAATACCCACGCCTTTAGAGCGAATCAAGCGCACGACTTGTTCAATTTTATCGACCAATAATTTAGGCGCATCGTTAAACAGCAAATGCGCCTCATCAAAGAAAAATACCAATTTGGGTTTATCGGCATCGCCCTGCTCAGGTAAATTTTCAAATAATTCAGAAATTAACCAGAGTAAAAATATCGCGTAGAGTTTGGGCTGGTTGACAAGGGTGGTGGCATCGAGAATATTGATGACGCCAGTACCTTCAAGAGTGATTTGCATCAGGTGATTTAGATCCAGCGCCGGTTCACCAAAAAATTGATCTGCACCTTCTTGCTCCAACATCATTAACCGACGTTGGATGGCGGCGATGCTGGCCTCGCTGATACCACCGTATTCATCCTCCAATGTTTTACGTTCGTCCTTCATCCAATTGAGCATGGCTTGCAGGTCTTTTAAATCCAGCATCAACATGCCCTGGTCATCGGCAATTTTAAACGCGGCGTAGAGCACACCGGTTTGGGTTTCGTTGAGATCGAAAAAATTCGCCAATAACAGCGGGCCAAAATCTGAAATAGTGGCACGTACCGGATGGCCTTTTTTTGCGTACAAATCCCAAAATACGCAGGGGAATAAGCGTTGCTGGTAATCGGTAATATTCATCAGCTGCACACGCTCATCCACTTTGGAGTGTGGCTTGCCGGCTTTGGCTAGGCCGGACAAATCGCCTTTAACATCGGCCATAAATACCGGCACACCGGCTTTGGCAAAACCTTCGGCGAGCACTTGCAAGCTCACAGTTTTACCCGTACCCGTTGCACCAGCGATCAACCCGTGGCGATTCGCCATACGCAAGTTCAACTGTGCTGATTGAGCGCCGTTGCCGCCAATAAGAAAGTGAGTGGTCATAACAACTCCTGAAAAATAATCGTTTTTATTACTGTTGAACTATTTTTTGTCGAACCAATGTTGTTAAGCTAATTTTTTTGAAACTCAGCAAAGACTTCAATTGCCACTGCATCACCAATCGCGGGAATTAAATAATCCACACCAAACGTCGAGCGGTTAAAGGTGCTGGCAGCAGAGAAACCTAACGTATAGAAGCCGGTAAGCATATTGTTAGCGCCGCCATTAAAGGTAACAGTTAAATCAATTGGTGCAGTCACGCCATGCAGGGTTAATTCACCGGCAAATACCGCAGAGTTTTGATCGAGCAAGTTGACGCTGGTGGTTTTGAAAAACGCTTGTGGGTATTTTTCAGTATCGAGCCAACTGCTACCGCGCAAGGTCTCTTCCAAATCGGGATTATTCGCATCGATACTGGCAACATCGATTATCGCCGACAATTTAGCAGCGGCAATATTAGCAGGATCAAACTCCAGCGTTGCATCGACTTTATTAAAACGGCCCACAAACGTAGACAAGCCCATGTGGTTGATTTTAAATAAAACAGCGACGTGGGTTTGATCGAGCTGGTAAGAACCTTTTTCCAATTGCACTATGCCAGTTTTTACATTGGGCTTGATGAGCGTGCCACAGCTGACCAGAAGCAGTAGGATAAAAATGGCGGCGGCGGTTTTAATAAAATTGTGTTGCATTGCAGATCAACTCCTTCGTATTCATAACCAGTCTTGATTAGATAACTGGAGATTTAACCTTGTGTTTTGCATAAAACTGACGCAATTGGTGCTTGGGCGTTTTAGTCAGTGTATGCATAAAGCCAAATGTGAGTTCATCAAACTCATGCTGCTCGCGTAACTCGGCCAATAAACTCAACCATAAATGCGCTGTGACTTCGGCATCTGCCAAGGCGCGGTGGTAAACGCCATCGCTGGGCAAATTTTTATACTGCGCCAGAGTTGCCAATTGATGGTTGGGGGCATTTTGAAAGATGCGGCGTGCGGCTAATAAACTGCAGGCAATACCCGACGAACACTGCTTTTTAATACGACGAAATTCCGCGCGCAGAAAGCGCTCATCAAAACTGGCGTTGTGTGCAACCAGATTGCGGCCGGCGATAAAATCGTAAAAATCGCTCATTACTTCAGTGTTACTACGCGATTCTTTAATCATCGCATTGGTAATGCCGGTGAGATTCTCAATAAATAGTGGAATGCGTACACCGGGATTCATCAACTGCTGAAAGCGGCCGGTAATTTTTCCGTTTTCAATCAGCACGGCGCCAATTTCAATTGACCGATCGCCCATATCAGGTGAGAGACCGGTAGTTTCAAAATCGAATACTACCAATTGGTCAGCAGGCAAGGAATGAAAATCAATATTCATAAATCAAAGCCAGATGGATAACAAAAAATGTAGTGCAATAAAAAAGGGATGCACCAGAGTCGGCGCATCCCTTTTTTCCTGCTGCGTGGGTCATGCAGCATAACGCTTTAATCCGGCAAGGTAATATTCAATTCCAACACCGAACAGTTATCGGAATTGTCGAGATTAACTGTGACCTGATCGGATTCGATATGGATATATTTACGGATCACCGCAATAATTTCTTGCTGCATCTGTGGCAGAAAATCCGGTTGGCTTAAATTGCGTTTGGTGCGCTCGTGCGCAACGATAATTTGCAAACGCTCCTTGGCGACCGAGGCCGACGAGGGCGCACGTTTTTTGATGAGGAAATCCAGAATACTCACGGCTTATACCCCCAGCAAACGCTTCAGGAAACTTTTCTTTTCCGCTTCAAGGAAGCGGTGTGGTATTTCTTTACCGAGCAGGCGATCAACGGCGTCGTTGTAGGCTTGTCCAGCTGGTGTGGTTTCATCCAGAATCACTGGTGTACCCTGGTTAGACGCTTTTAATACCGCTTCTGATTCCGGGATTACACCGAGCAATGGGATTGCCAGAATCTCTTCCACATCATTCACGCTGAGCATTTCGCCCGCTTCAACACGCACAGGGTTGTAGCGAGTCAACAACAAATGTTCTTTGATCGGTTCCAGATTTTGTTCTGCTCGGCGCGATTTACTTTGCAGAATACCGAGGATGCGATCCGAGTCGCGCACCGAAGACACTTCCGGGTTGGTCACAACAATCGCGATGTCGGCAAAATACAATGCCATCAATGCGCCCTGCTCAATACCGGCAGGAGAATCGCACACAATAAATTCAAAATCTTTGGCAAGTTCGTTAATGACTGTTTCAACGCCTTCGCGGGTCAATGCATCTTTGTCGCGGGTTTGCGATGCGGGTAATACGTAAAGACCTTCAGTGCGCTTGTCTTTGATCATCGCTTGATTCAGGGTCGCTTCACCTTTAATCACGTTGACAAAATCGTACACTACGCGACGTTCGCAGCCCATGATCAGATCCAAATTACGCAGGCCGACGTCAAAATCGATAACCACAGTTTTATGGCCGCGCATCGCCAAACCGGTGCTGATTGCTGCGCTGGATGTGGTTTTGCCCACACCGCCTTTACCTGATGTAACAACGATAATCTTGGCCAAGGGAAGGCTCCTGTAAAATATTCAATGTCTAAAAAAATAACATCCAAAAAATAAACAATAAATGGATGCAGAAATTTATTTACTCACCAGGCTTAATTACTGACAAGGGCTTCGACAACAACCTTTTCGCCCTTAAGAGAAATTTGCACCGGCTTTTTTAACAGTTCTTTGGGCAGTGAATCCTGCAGTACAAAATTACCGGCGACCGACACTAATTCGGCTTCCATTTGCTGGCAAAAAATACGCGCGGTTTCATCGCCTTTTACGCCGGCCAACGCGCGACCACGTAAAGTGCCGTAAATATGGATATGGCCATCGGCCAGTACTTCAGCCCCTTCACTCACTTGCGCCAGCACAATCAAATCTGCACCTTCAGCGTAAATTTGCTGGCCGGAGCGCACCGGGCGGGTGACGACTTTACTCTGCCGCTGAACCAGTCGCTCTTCGATCACGGTTTCGACCACCGTCTCCACCACGCGTTCGATCACTGCCTCAACTGCCTGGGGTGCCGCTTCCTGTTTTGGCAGTTTAAGCGCGCGTTCGCTGGGGGTCGGCAGCACTGCCAGACCGGTCTTATTAACTGCCGCTAACAATACCTCAGGTACGCCGCTAAAACCTAGTGGTTGTAAATCCAGTTCGCGGCAAATTGCCAGCAAATCCCCGAGTTTTTTCAGGCTTTCAGGGTTTTCCAAACGGTCGAGATTGATCAACACCGGGGAGTTATTGAAAAACTGCGGCGCCTGGACGACCTTTTCTTTTAACTCAGCCAACAAGCTCTTGGGCTCGTAGCGGACAATCGCCAGCACCACCACGGTAATAGCACTGCCTTTTAACTGAAAATTCACATCGATCATGCGCTACTCTCTATTACCCGGCGTATCGGCGCCATGTGTGTTTTGGATGGATATCACAAAAGTGCGCCATTATCGGGGCACCACCTGATTAGTCAAGCAAGAGTCTGCGCCTAGTTCAGCTCTTGTTAAGCGCCAGGCTCCTATAAATGAACCATTGGCACCACTCCGCCCTCTGAGAGGGTAATAACCGGTATCCGAGCGAGAACCATCATGACTAGCCAGCTTCTGCAACGCCCAGGAAAACTTGCGTTAACGATCAGCCTGCTGCTGCCATTACTGGTGGGTTGCACCACCACCCAGGCAGTGGACCAGACGAGCTATAGCACCACAGCGGCACAGGCCAGCTTTAGTGAGGCGCAACTGGACTCACTGCTGGCCCCCATCGCCCTCTATCCGGATACCGTGCTCTCACACGTTCTTATCGCCTCGACTTACCCGCTAGAAGTGGTCGAAGCTGACCGCTGGGCGCGCAACAACAGTCGCTTGAAAGGCGATGATGCTGTCAATGCTGTTGATAACCAGGATTGGGACCCGAGTGTTAAAGCGCTGGTCGCCTTCCCCGATATTTTGCAGCGTATGAGCGACGACCTGGATTGGACCCAACAGCTGGGCGATGCCTTCCTTGCCGATGAAGAGCGGGTGATGGACAGCATCCAGAAACTGCGCAACCGCGCTTATGCCTCAGGCAATCTCGATAAATTCGAGCATGTACGTGTAGTGCGCGAAGATAAAGTCATTGTGATTGAGCCTTCGGTCGAGCGCGTTGTCTACGTGCCCGCTTACGATACCCGCGTGGTCTATGGCAACTGGTGGTGGGCGGATTATCCACCGGTATATTGGCATTACCCTAGCAGCTATGTGTTTGTATCCGGCTTTTACTGGGGACCCCGCGTTAATATAGGCCCGCGCTTTTATTTCAGCGGCTGCCACTGGCGCGATCGCCGCGTTGTTGTAGTTGACCATCACCACCATCACGGCCACCGTTTTTACAATAGCCGCAGCGTGGTTCGTCACAGCAATGCCAGACATTGGCACCACAATCCGGTGCACAGACGCGGCGTTGCCTATCACGATAACCACACCCGCGAGCGCTTTCACAGCCCACGCGAAAGCTATCGCGACACCCAACAGTATCGCGCCAGCCTGCGCGACAACAATGGCAATCGCGGCGGTTACCTTGGCGAGAATCGCGGCAATGGCCGCATCGCACCCAATGCTGCGCGCGACCAACGTCAGGGGCGCGATGATCAGGCGGTACAACGCTTAGAGCGCCGTCAAGCCGGGCAAATCACGACTAACAGGGCCAACGTGAACAGCGATAGAGCCGTGCAAAGCCCCCAACCGCGCGCAGAACAATTGCGCGAGCGGATGAACAACCGCAACGGGCGCGATCTGGGCAATGTCCAAAGTCGCGAACAGGGCAATCGTACCGAGCGCCAAAGTGGTGATGTTCGTCAGATAGAGCGCAGACAGCAGACTGAACAGGGCGAAAACCGCAACAGGGAAAATCGTCTTAACAATGAGCGCAGCAACCGCGTCGAGCGCACCGATGTGCAACGCGCCCAATCGACAGAGCGCGTGCAACGGACAGACCCACGTATCCAGCAAGCACAGCAGCATAACCGAGTTGAACGCCCGACCATTCAACGTATCGAACGTGCCCAACCGGTTGAACGCCCACAAGTTCAACAAGTCGAGCGCCGTGAAGCCCCGCGGGTTGAACGAGTGGAGCGGATGGAGCGCAGTGAGCGCCCGCAACGTATCGAGCGCACAGGCGGGGGCGATTCAGATCGTGGTGGCCGCACTGAAATGCGCGGTGGTCGCGAACGCTAGCATTATGAGTAACCCTAATAGCCCCAAACCGACACTTGGCTTGGGGCTATAACTTTTTGATAACTCCTAAACCAACTTCCCGCCTGTCCATTACGCGTTCAAACTTTTATACTACTGCAACATTCATCCGCCACACTCCATTAACAACCCCGCGTATTACATAGAGCCCAATTTTGTTTATGCAGAAAATCGCACCCCTAATCCGCGTTATAGCCGCAGTAATATTGGTCAGCAGCCTTTTCGCTTGTAGCAGTAATAAAATTGTTAAGCAGGCAGATGCCTGGCCCAGCGACATGCCATCCCGCGCCTATTTCCTCAAAATCTATGAGGCAGATGAGGCCAATAAAAAAATCCAGACCAAAGAGGAATACCTCACCTGGATTGTGCGCTTTTACAGTGGCTGGGAATTGTATCGCCGCGGCTGGATCAAAATGACCAACGAATTGGTGGCCCAGGTAGAAGACCCAAGCCAGGTAAAAGAAATTCGCTACAAAATAAATCGCATCGGCCGACTGGTATCTGGCGAGTGGGCGAAAAAAGCGGATACGCGCACGATTTATTTGCGCCATGTTTCCATCTGGGGCAATGCATTACTCGAATCTCTGGATCGCAATGAAGCCCTGCCGCTCATCAACCGCGTTAATCAGGATGTCGATGATTTACTCGCGCACAGAATCAAGGCCGATGTCATTACTGCCGAGCGCTACTTCCCTGCTGACGAAGATGATCCGTTTTTATAGCAAGTATGTTTAATCAAGAATGACGACCGTTAACAAATAATCCCCGGCCAAAAACCGGGGATTATTTTTATCCGTCACAAATATTTACCACGCCCAATTCACACCCAACTTCAAGGTTGTTGGCGGCCCGTTAAAGGTGCCGTTAGGCTGCGCAAAATTGGCTGGCAAATTCTCGCCAGCTCCACCAAACCAATCCTGATAACCGCCGTGATTCACCGCATTGGTGACATTTAAAATATCCAGGCGCAAAGTGATATAACTATCCTGAGCGATCATACCCGTCGCAAATTGTTTGCTAATAGCAACATCCAATTGTTTGTAACCGAGAAAGCCATCGCCATCCGGTTGAAAAGTATTGTATCGGCAAGCATTCCAACCCGCGCGGCAATCCGTACCCTGATAGGTTTTTACACTTTCCAGATTTAATTTTGCCGACAAATCAAAACCATTCGGCAAATCAAAGAGTGCGGCAATCACCAAACGATGCTCAGGTACCGAGAGCGAATCGTGCCAACCGTAATCGTCGATATCCGGATAATCCAGCGCAAAAACCTCACCCGCTTTGCGTCTGTCCTGCGCATCGGTGTAGGTGTAAGCAACCGTCATCCCCCAATAATCATCGCCTTTGGGTTTATCCAATTTGATGTAGAGTGAATCGGCTTTGGATTCCAAGGCATTCATGCCGATCAAGCCGTTGCTGTAACCGGGAATACCAAATGCCCATGGCTGTCCCCACGAACTGCCCGGTTCAAAAAAACTGCCATCGGGGCGACGATTCATCAGCATCCATACAAAACCATCTTCGCTTTTGATATGCGACAAACTGAATTCAGCATCCCAATCTCCCAAAGTGCCGCGCACACCTAAACTGAATTGATCCGAATAAGGTGTTTTTAAATCGTTATTCACCAAAAACACTTCGCGCCCTGCACCTGAATTTGCATAGAGCAATTCATCCAGCCCTCGCGCCGTTAAATATTTCGGATCCCATGCCACACAATTGCTGGCAGCAGGGTCGCAATTATTTTGCGGATCTTCTGAATCAAAATTGACACGATAGGTTGGGAAAGTGGCCTTGGTCGCTTCCAGTTGCAAGTTATCAAATAAATTGCGATCAAACGCGCGGCCGGCTCCGCCAAATAAAACCAGATTATTATCGGTGCCTATGTCATAACTAAAACCCAAACGCGGTTGCCAGGCATCTTTGAATGTATCGCGGTTACTGCCAGTGCTGATGTAATCATCGACATTGATATTGGAATTGTCGAGGTTGCTCCAGCCACGCAGCGCAGTCACTACAGCATCAGGCGTTTTATAATCCAGATACGCATCGGACTCTTCATAATCCCAGCGCAAGCCTGCATTAATCGTCAAACGTTCGGTCGCACTCCAGTCATCCTGAAAATACAAGCCGAGTTGTTTGTTATCCGCCACTGCAGCACCATTGCCAATACCGGCCAAAGGTGCGCCCCACTCCACCATATAAGGCTGCGTCCATGAATAATCGATGTTGTAACTGTATTGCGGATTAAACGGCTGCTGCTCCACCGAGGTTAATTCAACTTCCTTATATTTAATGCCGGTTTTTAATTGATGGTTTGCCAAGGCAATGTAAGTGAAATCTTCTTGCAGTGCCCAACCGGATTGGCTTTTTTCCTGATAGTCACGCCCTGCACCCGTGCTCAATACCAGTTGTTTACCCGCATTCAATAAAATAGTCCCGTTACCCAGAGTATGCGGGCGCGGATTAAAGGTGTAATCCTCATAGGTGATACGCGCATCATTGAGCCAATTATCGGTGCGCCAGTTGTGGCTGAGCACAACGCGGGTTTCTTCATTATTTTTATCTGTGCCAAATTCGAGTGGCCGCTGCCCACCTATACCGGTTAATTCTGTCTCATCTCGATACTTGGCAGTCAGCTCGATTTTTTGCGCATCATTGATCACATAACTCAATTTACCGAAATACAGATCCTCCTCAAAACTCGCACTAACGCCGCCCAGCTTGGCTTGCACATTAGCGGGCAACTTATTCACATCATAACCGGCACCCACAACGACATCGCGCGGATCGCTATTACTTTTACCTTCATAGGCAAAAAAGAAATGCAGCTTGTCCTGAATAATTGGCCCACCGACATTAACGCCATACTGTATTTGTTGGCTGGGTATTTTTTTATTGTCCTTTAACTCATTTGGATTTTTTTCACGCATACCTTCATCAGAGTAATCGTAAAAAAATCCACCGTGAAATTCATTTGTACCAGAGGCTGTGACTGCGACAATCGCTGCGCTACTGAGTTGGTCGTACTCCGCGGAATAGTTCTGCGTGATGACTTTGTATTCTGCAATCGCGGATTGTGGGAAAGGGTTACCGCGACTGGCGTCCTGCCCGGTTACGCCACCGCGCAAAACATAATTTTTTTGCCCGACACCATCGATAAAAATATTGATTGCATTCGGACTCTGGGCACCGCCCTGGATACTGGTGCTGCCATCCTGCCCCTCGTTAAATTGCACGCCGGGCGCCAAATCCGCAAACGCCAAAAAATTGCGCGTGGTTTGCGGTAGGGATTCAATCTGCTCCAGCGAAATATTGGTACCGATTTCACCACCCAAGTTGTAATTCACCTGAGTGCCTAGCACTAGCATTTCCTCTACCGGTTGTTCAGGGTTCGCCTTGCCAAGCTCAATATTCAGATTGACTTTCTGTCCCACACGCAAATTAATTTGTTGCTGCTCTTGAAGATTTTTTCCTGCAATTGCCAAGCGGTAATCGCCTGGCGGCAACCCGGTAAATAAATATCCCCCATTGGCTTGGGTGACGACCTTATAGCTGTGGCCATTAGCGATATTGACCGCGGTAACCTCTATGCCCGCTGTAGGTTTGTCACTCACTTCAATAATACCGGACAAACTGGCGCTGCCAATTTGCGCATACAACACACCACTGAATGATGTCAGTGCGATAGCACTCATAACAGAGGCGAGAATTTTTTTAGCGACGGGATTTTTCCAAAGATGTGCGCGCATAAGCGTTTCCTTTTCTTAATTATTGAATTAGCCGGCATTTCAATATTTAACTAACCGGCAAGGCCATTAGCCTCATTCAAGTTTAGATCAGAAAACAAAAAAGGCTCACCGTACGGCGAGCCTTTTGCACCAAATAAAAAATGTCATTTAGATGATTAAGATGCCAACACCTTGAGCGCAATTTCCGAACCGGGCAAACCGTCCTGTGCGATCAACATAATCATGCCTAAAAACATCGCGACGACTACCAAATACCAAAGCACTGAAAACCAAATGCCGTAGGTTTTGAGCGGGGTAATATCTTCTGCCAAACCAACGCGCCAACCCGCCACAATATCAATCACACCCAATACAATAAAAAAGGTGATGAAATAAAATCCAAGTTTCCATGCCAAGACAAAACACGCCGCCGAGATCGCAAGCAACGCAACCAAAGCTAAATAATTGCGTCCGGAAAATACCAGTGATTTCACCACGCGCCCGCCATCGAGCGGATAGACAGGAATTAAATTAAATAAATTTAACAGCGCACTGGTGGATGCAACCAAACCGGCAAAATGGCTATCGGTAACAAGATACACAATATAAAACGCCACCGTCATTATCAAACCATACACCGGTCCCATCATGGAAATGTACACATCCTGCCAGCGGGTCTTGGGCATATCGCCCACCGCAATGCCACCCACAAACGGAATTAAATACATACCTTTGGTGGGCAGGCCAAATTTTTTCATTGCACGCAAATGCCCATATTCATGGAACACCAACACCGCAATTAATGCGAACGCAAATTCCAACGTAAACATCACGCTATATACAGCAACGGATGCAGCCAGGAGCGCAACCTTAACAACCTGCACTGCTTTCAATAATTTAAAGGCAACCAAGCCAATCGATAACCAGGAATTGGGTTTTGTTGGTTTATTCATCGGCATCGCCAGTTGTTCGGATTGCACTTGGGCTTCGCTAAAAGACTCTTGCTGCGCAACCGATACTCGTGCAGCAGCCTCAATCACCCGCTCACCATTTACCCACAATTCATAATTGACATCGGCCGCGCGCATATTGAGCACATAGATCAATTTCACTTCACCCAGGTCATCCAATACAAAACTATGCTCACTGGTAATACCAAAATTGCGCTTCTGCGATACCACCACAGTATCCACTGCAACCTGCTCCTCCCCGCTCGCCGGGGTTGCATCGACACTAAACACACGATTGGCATAATCAAACGAAAATAACTGCATAAATAACGACTCTAAACTGATACAAAAAATCAAAAACCAACAGGACTATAAACAAAACCAAGGGGCCGCGGGAGTTTTACTGGCCTTAACCCACCCTTGCTAATAAACTGTGCACTATTGATGCAACCGTCTTATCTGCACCTAACCGCGAGAATGAGTTCAGTATGTTACAAATTGGCCGACAAAACCGCTTAACCATCGTCAAACACACCGATTTCGGCATTTTTCTAGATGGTGGCAAGTTTGGCAACATATTATTACCCAAGCGCTATGTTACCGAGGATATGAAAATCGGTGGGATTTTGGATGTGTTTATCTATCTGGATTCCGATGACTGCATTATCGCCACTACCCTCACACCCAAAGCCATGGTCGGAGAGTGCGCCTTTCTCGAAGTAAAAGAAGTCAACAACGTCGGCGCGTTTCTGGATTGGGGTCTACCAAAAGATTTGCTGGTGCCCTACGGCGAACAACACAAACCCATGGAAGCTGGCCGCTCTTACGTAGTGTGTATTTATCAGGATGAATACACCGGCCGCATTACCGCCTCATCGCGCCTGAGCCGTCACTTGGAAGAGCGCGCGAGCGGGCTGAGTGTAAAACAAGCGGTGGATTTAATTATTTGTGGCCGCAGCGATATGGGTTACAAAGCCGTCATCAACCACACCCATTTGGGTTTGATCTTCCGCGACGAAGCTTTCCGCACACTGCTCTACGGTGAAAAAGTCAAAGGCTATATCAAAAGTATCCGACCCGACCGCAAAATCGATTTAAGCCTGCAAGCGCAAGCGCGCGACAGCAAAGAAGATCTGGCTGAAAAAATTCTTGCCGATTTGCAGCGCCAGGGCGGCACTTCTTATCTGACCGACAAAAGCGAACCTGAATTAATTTACAAAGTATTCAATGTCAGCAAAGGCAATTACAAAAATGCCCTCAGCTTGCTTTATAAGCAGCGTAAAATTTTGATTGAAAAAGATAAAATTACGTTAGTGTAGAAATGAAAGTGAAATAGAGATGGAGAAGAAGATGGGGGCTGAAAAAATCATTCGCTGGGGCATTATTGGTGTTGGTGATGTCTGTGAACTAAAAAGCGGCCCCGGGTTTTATAAAGCACCCAATTCACAACTCGCGGCGGTAATGCGCCGCAACGGTGAAAAAGCCAAAGATTTTGCGGCCCGCCACAATGTAGATTCATGGCACGACAATGCCGAAGCACTGCTCACCGATCCCAACATCACCGCCGTTTATATCGCCACACCACCGGCACAGCACAAAGACTACGCAATTGCCGCATTAAATGCCGGCAAGCATGTGTACATCGAAAAACCTGTCTCCCTTAATGCCACCGAATGCGATGCGATTATCGCGGCAGAGAAAACCAGCGGCAAAAAAGTCAGCGTTGCGCATTATCGCCGCTATGTGCCCTGCTTTATGAAAGTCGGCGAGTTGATTCGCTCTGGTGCAATCGGTCAGCCACTAATGGTGCAGCTGGATATGCTGCAACCCGCAAAATCAAAAATTATTACTGAAACAGATGATAACTGGCGAGTGAATCCTGCCCTGTCTGGCGGCGGATTATTTCACGATTTATCACCACATCAATTAGATTTAATGATTTATTGGTTTGGATCAGTAGTGCAAGCAAGTGGTTTTGGCTACAACCAACGCCGATTTAATGCAGCTGATGACTGCGTGCATGGGTGGGCAAAATTTGACAGTGGCGTAGTTTTGCAAGGCCGCTGGCATTACGCCGTGGCTCAGGCGCAAACTCGCGATCTGTGCGAAATTATCGGCACAACAGGTAAACTAACCATTAATTTTTTTGGTCAACAAGTTATTCATCTAACCAACAGCGATGGCGAGCAGGAAATTATCGTCCCCAACCCACAACATATCCAGCAACCGATGATTGAACAGGTCAATAATTATTTTCGCGATGAGCGGGATAATCCCTGCAGTGTGAGTGAAGCAAAAGCGGTGATGGAATTAATTGATTGTTTTAGCAGGCCTATCTAAACAAAAAATAATTTATAAAAAACAATCCCCCTCCCTGGCGTTTTTACTCCTCTATTTTAAATGAAATTTTAAGCGACAAACTGGTTTGTCGCTTAATGATTCACACTGGCACCTCTGTTCGCAATGATAAAATTGCGCGCAATAATTAATCCTTGCTTGTGCGCAACATCACACAATCTCCAATCTTTTCTACGGCAGGCTTCTTGCTAGTCACTCACTGAAGAAACCACTATACCAATGGAAACCCGCTTCAAAAAAATTAGTAAGCGCATCGCGCAAATCAATTTGCCTGGTGCACTTCCTGAGCCCATTCAGCCAGACAGAATGCTTAAGGAGATATGATGTTTACTAAAACTGTTTTGCATCAAGCGATTCAATTACTAGCAAATTCTTTCACCAAGTATGTGTTACCTATTAGCAGCGTAATGCTGCTAGCCAGTACTCCTACCCTCGGCCAAACATCAGCTGAACCTGCTGCCGATGAAGTTGAAGAACTTGTGGTGGTCGGCTCGCGTATACGCCAAACAAATCTCAAAACTATTTCCCCAATTAAAATGATGACGCGGGAAGACGCCGCTGCAGCCGGATTAAATTCCACAATGGATCTGCTGCAATCAAATGTACTTACAGGAGGAACATCGCAAATTAATAACGCTTACGGCGGCTATGTGACCGATGGCGGCCCGGGTGCCAATACAATTTCTTTGCGTGGTTTAGGTGCAAGTAGAACTCTGGTGCTCATTAATGGGCGTCGTGTTGCACCATCAGGCACGCAAGGCGCAGTAGGCACTGCAGATTTGAATGTATTACCAACCGCAATGATTGAACGCGTAGAAGTGTTACGCGATGGCGCTTCCTCGATTTATGGATCTGATGCTGTCAGTGGAGTCATTAACGTCATAACACGTGAGCAAGTTGAGGGATTCGCCATTGAAGGTGACTTCAACTACCCCACCGAAGACAATGGCGAACAAATTCGCTTATCAATAACTGGCGGCATGAATGAAGAGAGACTTTCCCTCTCTGGTTCTTTCGATTATTACGAGCGAAAACCTCTCACCTTGGCAGACAGGGATTGGACTCGTTGCAACGAAGATCTTTTTCGCGACCCTGTAACAGGCGCTTCCGATGATTATATTGACCCACGCACCGGCAAATCCAAATGTTACCCAGCCACTGCCTCTGGCTCGAATGGGGTGACGGTCAATACCATTGGCACACAGGCAGTAACGGCAGCCAACTGGAGCACACTTGGCCTTAACGGCCCGGTTGTCGGAGGCCCGGGATCTTCAGGAACAACCTTTACGCGTTTTCGTCCAAACCCGGCAGTAACAACCGGGTTGATTGGTTATGAGGGCGTTGGCGGCGGCAGCAACAGTATTAACGTACGTGATACTTTTGAGCCGCGTATGCTCAATGAAGATTTAATTTCGCCCGCAAAAAACTACACGGGCTTCCTGCAGAGCAAGTATGAACTGGAGTCACTTGGCAACGCCGAAATCTATGCTGAACTATTGGCATCACGACGCGAGTCAAACCAAACGGGCTATCGCCAACTCTCGCTGGATTATCGTCGCGGTAGTCCACTAATCCCCGCGGAGCTTGCATACGGCAACTTTGGTGCAGATCAGGGAACCAGTGGAGGTGAACGCGTTGGTGTGCGCGCGTTCATCGGCTTTGGCAATGACAGCAGCGAGCAGAATGTCGATTTTTACAAACCCACTGTTGGCCTGCGCGGAGACCTCGAGTTTTTGCCCGACTGGCGCTATGACCTCTACACCAGCTACGCAAAATCCGACGCAACCTACGAACGCAATTCATTTCTTATTGATAAATTAACCTATGCCAGTGATGCCGTAACGGCAACCAGCGCAGTAGATTCAAGCCTGGTGCGCGACGGTCTCACTTGCGAAATCAATCTCACTGATCCCAATGAAAAATGCATTCTTCTTCCACGCTTAACGGCAGCTGTTGTCGGAGGAAATTTGCCACAGGATTTTAAAGATTATATTTTCCAAAACACCCAAGGCTCCACTGAATACGAGGAATCTATTTATAGTGCCATTATTGATGGCCCTCTTTTCAATGTTCCTGCAGGGACAGCGCAAGGAGTATTTGGTATTGAACATCGCCGCATGGAGCTCAAAGACCAGCCCGATGAAAATAGCATCGCGGGCAATCTCTATAATCTGAGCATTGCGACTCCTACGTCCGGTGAGGATGACGTCAGCGAATACTATACCGAGATTCAAATCCCGATCTTAGCCGATGCAAGATTTGTTAAAGAGCTTACTATTAATGGCTCAGTTCGCTACACGGATTATGATTCTTACGGTTCAGATGACACCTACAAAATGGGCTTTATTTATTCACCTACGGATTGGGTATCGGTCAGAGGATCACGCGGAACATCCTTCCGTGCGCCGGCACTATTCGAGCAATTTCAAGGGCCGACTAGCGGTTTTCGTCCGGCATCTATTGACCCCTGTAATGACTATGGTAGTGATGGGGTAAATCCAAACCGAGTCATTAACTGCACACAGGAATTACCGGGGCAGCCAGAATTTCAGGCAACTCAAGGTGTTGAAGTATTTAGTCTGGGCGGTGCGGACGCCGGATTATTTGCGGAAACATCAGAGAACACCAGTTACGGAATTATTTTCGATCCGGCAATTTCCGACACCACAGGCTTGAGTATCACTATTGATTATTTTGATATTCAAATTGATAACGGCGTACAAAAAGCAGGAGAAGATGAAATTCTTGATCGCTGTTACGATTCTGCCGAGTTTGCTGAAGATCGAGGTCTATGCAGATTAGTCACACGTGACCCTGTTACCAAACAACTTACCGTGAACGATGCCTACACCAATCTGGCTACAGAAGTGGTGCGAGGGCTTGATATCAGCACCGACTTTTCACAAGACATCGGACCCGGCAGCCTGTTAGTCAATCTGAGCGTGACGCGCTACTACGAGCAATCATCAAGACTTTTTGCAGACGAACCAATAGAAGATGTGAACGGAAGCCTGGAAAGTCCCGAATTCGGTGGCTCAGGGGAAATAGGCTATGCGCTTGATAACTGGAAATTTCTCTATGGTGTGGAGTGGATTAGCAGCATGGACGGTTACAAAGAAGCTGACGAATTACCAGAAGAAAGTTTTTCTGATTACACAGTGCCAAGCTATCTGGAACATCGCATCTCCGCACGCTTTCAAGCAGACTCTTGGAAAACAACCTTTGGGGTCCGCAACCTAACCAATGAAATACCTCCACAAATTTCAGCAGGCTACTTTAATCGCGTAGGTACAGCACCACTCTACAGCGGCTATGATTATATCGGCAGAGAGGTTTTTATTAATTTTCAAGTGCAGTATTAAAGCGTAATCAACGTAGTGAGCAAGGGATTGCTCATTGCGCTGATAGAAATATTCACAGAATTCAGCTAGCGCCCAAAAAGATACGGAAACAACTTCTGTTTTTCTTCTGCGCTTAGACTTTCCACCCGCGTCTTATTCACTTCTGGTATTTCTTCCACATCTGCAAAATACTCCAGCGCTTTTTCCAAGCTGGCTTCACGAATAATATGCAAGATTGGATAAGGCGCGCGATTGGTAAGATTTTCGGCATCATCCGGCTCGGCGTGAGCAAAACAATACTGAGGATGAAAGGTGGCGAGTTGATAAACGCCAACCCAACGATTGCGCTTGAGTAATTGATTCGTCCAATTTAAAAATTGGTTGTAATCAAAAAAATCCTGTAAATGATGAGGAACAATAACCAACGTCGTTTCTATTTCACTTGCTGGTTTTTGGTCGAGCAATTCCATTTCCTGCTGCAAATCTTGCAGGAGCTTTTCATCACCAGTAGCAGCACTGACAAAAAAGCGCACGCGGTTTTCGCGGGTTGGTTTGCCGGAAAAGGGGCAGAGATTTAACCCTATCACCACCTCATTTAACCAGCGGGCGACATCACCTATAACCTTCGTGTCAGCAGCAGGCGCGCTCATCTGATTAAACTCCGGCTTTTTTCTGCTGCAGAAGTTTTCCAATACCCTCAATAAAATCCAGCACCAACTCATCACCGCAGGCTTTGTAATGTTCATGCCCGGCTTTGCGGAACAATGCCGCGAGATCCGATTTGGTTAGCTCAATAGTTACCAGCTTGAGTGCATCGCGCAGATCCTGCTCATGCAATACAAATGCAATGCGCAACTTTTTCAGCACATCGTTATTGGAAATCTTGGCGTGCTTCTCAATGACTTCCGCAACAGCATCGGCTTTTTTACCGCGCTCCTGATCAATCAAATTATTCAGGAAAATAATCAGAATGTATTCCGGCATAGCTTCAAAGCCGGGTTGGTAGTCGGTCTTCAGTAGATTCGCAACGTCTTTATCACTCAGGTCTATATCCGATGGTGCAAACAATGCCTGGATTTGTGCGGTATCCAAGGGTAAAGATTGGGTAAGTTTGCGAAAAATATCATTCGTTCTCATGGGTCTTGCTCTATGATTGCAGCTGGGTTTTACGGCATTCTACCCCAAAATATCCTCCGCACGAGAGCTAATCCATGAATCCCTTTATTGAAGTAAACCCCTTTGAACCCGAATTGGCCGCAGGGCGCAAACGCGCCAAATTGCTCTGCCAACAGCTCAATGCACTGCGTGCCGACCAAACCAAAGCGCGCAAACCGATTTACCAACAACTATTCGGCCAAGTATCCAGCGCTTATATAGAACCCCATTTTTTTTGCGATTACGGTAGTAATATTTTTCTGGGCGAAAAATTTTATGCCAACCACAACTGCGTCATTCTGGATTGTGCTGAAGTGCGCATTGGCGACAGAGTTATGTTTGGCCCCAATGTACAAATTTATGCCACCACCCATCCACTCGACCCGGTTGAACGCGCGACCGGTAAAGAATTTTGTGCAGCAGTGACAATTGGCGACGACTGCTGGATTGGCGGTGGAGCGATTATTTTGGCGGGCGTGACGATTGGTAAAGGTTCAGTGATTGGTGCAGGGAGTGTAGTAACTAAAGATATTCCGGAGGGGGTTGTTGCGGCAGGGAATCCCTGCAAAATAATCAAACATATAACCACTTAAGCCAGAAACAAAAATTGATTACAAAGAAAGGACAATAAAAAACTTCATTGTCCTTTTTGCACACAGCATGTCACTCAATAACAAACAGTGTTTTCATACCCCAGTAAAGTCCACCAAAAAGATAACCTAGCGGCCCATAAGTCGTTTGCTTACCTATGTGAACATCAATGGCAGAATAAGTTATCTGATTTTTCAACGAGTTAATACGTCCCTCAATGGAATCTATATCAGACTGAATTCTAGTCAGTTCAGTTTCTATCGCAAGCACATCTTTGACATCCACCGCTTTGGCGAGCAACGCGCGAAATTTATCGCGCAATGCATGTAGATTTTTTAACCTGGCCTCGACATCGATCATTTCTTCTGTAACGTCTTTGGCATTAATAGATTTTGAAACTAACTTTCCTTTTGAGCTCAGCTCCGCCATTACAGACTCAAGCTTTGACTCTGGAACCTTAGCCTTTATAGAGACCGACTCTTCATTGTAATTACTTACAGAATCAATAATACCCAACTCTCTCGCGATAATTAGCTTTATCTCTTCGGTAACTATATGCGGCTCTTTCGCTTCCAATCGTACTGATGCGGTTTTAATAACCAAGCGCTGGATATCTTTTTGGTAGTGCGATGAATCAAAGCTAGCCGACTCGGTAGATTTATTGTCACTTGAAGAGCAACCTACCAACACCAATATTCCTACAACAACAGACACCAAAAAACCGAACCGGCTCATTTGACTTCCTTTTTGAATTAATGTGTTAAACAAATATACAACCAGATTTATTAATCTTGGCTTAACATCTAATCCAAAATAATATGCGGCAAAAACCGCGAAGTATCTTTAGTGATAAGTGACTCATCTTCACGGATACAAATTCCCGCTGCGCTATCACCTACGATCCAACTACCGAGCATCGCGTAAGTATCGGCGTTGCGATATTCATCGCGATATTTTGGTAGTGCATGCAATGCCTGACGGACATAATTACCATCAGCATAAGGACCTGCTGCAGAAATTTTTTCACCGCTCGCGGTAATTAAATCTACGTTGGCGCCCTCGCGCGAAAACAAGGGTTTGCGTACCCAGCCTGCGCCGAGTGGTTCACTCGCTGCAGTTTCAAAAAATGCGGGCAATAAATTCGGATGATTGGGATAGCGTTGCCAGAGCAGCGGTAAAATACCTTTGTTGGACAACAGCATCTTCCACGCTGGCTCGATCATTTGGGTATTGGCAGCGGTAATCGTGCGTGCAAAATCCTCCTGCACCATAAATTCCCAAGGATACAATTTGAATAAACCTTTTATCGGTTGATTATCCAAATCGACAAACTGTTCATTTAGGTCGCCAATATCTTCCAATGCGATATAGCGAACATTCACGCCTGCTTGCGCGGCCATATCCATTAAATAATTGACCGTGCCGCGGTCTTCGATATTGTCGCGTACGCTGGTGAAATAAAATGGTTGAGGTAAATTTAATTGTGCAAAGGCTTGTTCGATTTTGTCGTGCAGGGAATTAAATTGATCGGCGCGCTCGGGTAATACACCGTTTTTAATTTGATCTTCCAACCACACCCACTGGAAAAATCCGGTTTCAAATAACGAGGTAGGGGTGTCGTAATTTAATTCGAGTAATTTGGCAGGGCCAGTGCCGTCGTAGACCAAATCAAAACGGCCATACAAATGCGGCTCGCCTTTATTCCAGGAGTTCCAGATATAACTCCAGAAATCGCGCGGGATATTGAGCAGCGTGAGCATTTCTTCACTGCGGGTAATATCGCCGACCATATCCATGGTCATTTGATGCAATTCTTCGGTCGGCGCTTCCAGATCATCTTCAATTTGCTGCAAACTGAATTGGTAGTAAGCGGTTTCATCCCAATAGGGTTCACCGTCGAAGGTGTGGAAATTAAAGCCAACTTCTTCGGCGTAAGCGCGCCAATTAGCGCGCTCGGCAACACTGATACGTTTCATCCATTAACCACCAAAACTATTGCGCGCAGCCGCTTGTTGGCCGAAACCACCGCGACGAACCACTTGACCGACTTGCGGTTTTACTTGCGAGGGTTTCAGCGAGATAGGGCCAATACCACCGGCGACGGGTGCGTTGGTTGCCGTGCGAAAAGTGCCGCGGTCATCGCGCGATTTGTACAGCGGCTGCGTGGGCACATTAGTTCCAGCTCCTGCACCGGCAGCAGCGGGCTGTTGGAAGTTACTGCCGCCGCGATTCAACATTTGCCCGGCCAGATAACCCATCATCATCGGCATAAATACACTCCCGCCCGATGTCGTTTGCTGTGGCGCGGTTTCGCAATTGCCCGCACCAAAATCTACTTCGCATTCTTCTTTGTTTAAATATTTTGGCGCAACTTGCGGATGCAAGGCTTGTGCAGCCGCGTAATCGGCCTCGCACTGGGCGGCACTATTTAATGCGGCGGCGCTACATTCACTCGGGTCGGTAAATACCATCGCCTGTTCGCGCTCTTCGCCACAACCGGCAAGCAACAATGTGGCAACAGGTACCATCAATACTAATGCGGCTTTTTTACTGCGTTTCATCATTCAACTCCACAATCAGTTATCGATAAATTAATAGGACATGCACGCGGCATTAATTAAACCCACGGCAATTGCGAGCGTTGCAGCAAAAATACCGGATGCCATTTCACCATTGTCGATGCGCTCGGATAATTGTTTAAGTACTACGCGCAACGTAACAAAAGTAAGAATCTGTACAACCAGGGCAACTGCGCCCCATACCGCACAATCAAGCAGTGACTGCGAGTGTGTAATCGCACTGGACAGCGGCAATGCGAATCCAATAATCGCACCACCAAATGCAAGTGCTGCCGCAGAATTATTGGCGCGGATTAATGCCAGCTCCTCATGGGGTGTCATCCAGGTATAAATACGCACAAAAATCAGGACTAATACAATTGCCACCGCAAAATAAGCGAGAAAAGGTGGAATGCCATTAAGCGATGTAAGCGTGGTTGCAAGCATGGAGATTTCCCCAGTTGGTAAATTGACGAATGGTAAATGAAAACTGGCGCGATTCTGACACAAAAGCTTACTCAGCTCTATCTTGCTGGATGCACCCAAACCACCTATAACGGTTAACAAAGTTTAATCGGCATCTGGCACTCTCATTACTATGGGGGCACACTCTCCGCTATCCATAGCTCAGGGATTATTTATGAAATCAGCTTCGTTTTACAGCTTGCGTCTTTGCCTGCTGCTGGCACTGGCCGCACAACTCATAGCCTGCAGTGACAACAACGCTCACCTCGCGCTCGGCACCCTGGAGCGCGACCGCATAGTGCTCAAAGCGACCGCCGCCGAAATTATCACCCAACTCCCCATTGCCGAAGGCAGCGATGTCAAAGCGGGCGATTTACTGCTGCAGCTGGATGATCGCCGCCAACACGCACTGGTCGCCAAGGCCGATGCCAATCTCGCCAGCGCGCAGGCCAATCTCACCAAATTGCAAAACGGCGCGCGGACGGAAGATATAGCCGCTGCGCGCTCGCAAGTAAAAGGCGCAGAAGCGCAGTTAGTTGAAGCGCAAAAAACCTTTGCCCGCGCTGAAACATTGGTGAGCAAAAAACTAGCCGGTGCCGCCGAGTTGGACAGTGCCCGCGCTAAACGCGATTCGGCGCAAGCCAATCTCGATCAATCCCACGAGAATCTGTTGTTACTTACCAACGGTACCCGCGAAGAAGATTTGCAGCAAGCCGAAGCGCAAGTTGCGCTCGCCAAAGCTGCACTGGAGCTGGAGCAATACAATCTGGGCGAATTGAGCATCCGTGCCACCAGCGACGCACGATTGGATCACCTACCCAAACACTTGGGCGAGCGCACCAGCATCGGTGAAGCGGTAGCAACCCTTCTCGATAAAAACGCGCCCTACGCGCGAATTTATGTCCCCGAAACCCATCGCCTGAAAGTCAACGCAGGACAGGAATTGGTGATCCATATTGATGGCCTAGAGCAGCCCCAAACCGGCAAGCTGCGCTGGGTTTCACAAGACCCGGCCTTTACGCCCTACTTCGCACTTAACTCCACCGATCGCGCCCGCCTTGTGTATTTAGCCGAAGTGCAACTGCCCGCATCCGCCGCCAATTTGCCGAGCGGTTTGCCGGTACAGGTTGAACTGCCCCATGATTGATTTAAAAGAACCGCGCGCTCAAGACTGGGCGATAGAAACCATCGGCATGACCCGTCGCTTTGGCGATTTTGTCGCAGTAGACCAGCTGGATTTACGCATTCCTCACAAAACCATTTACGGCTTCCTCGGCCCCAACGGCTGTGGCAAATCCACCAGCATGCGTTTAATCACCGGCCTGCTCACGCCGAGCGCGGGGAGCGTGCGTGTATTGGGAATGGATATTCCCGAACAAGCGGAATTACTGCGCCGCCGCCTCGGCTATATGACGCAAAAGTTTTCGCTGTACGACGATTTAACCGTACAGGAAAACCTGCGC
This sequence comes from Cellvibrio fibrivorans, assembly GCF_031457055.1. Classification (NCBI taxonomy): domain Bacteria; kingdom Pseudomonadati; phylum Pseudomonadota; class Gammaproteobacteria; order Cellvibrionales; family Cellvibrionaceae; genus Cellvibrio; species Cellvibrio fibrivorans. Next base: position 48,953 of record NZ_JAVDVX010000007.1, read on the forward strand.
TTTATGGCGCAGATCTACAACCTTGAAAGCCGCAGCGTAAAACAGTTGATCGACAGCCAGCTCAGCCGCTATCAACTGGATGAACGCAGAACCCGTCTCGCCGGTGCACTCAGCGGCGGCCAGCGCCAGCGGTTGGCACTCGCGGCCGCGACCTTACATCAACCGGAATTATTGATCCTCGACGAACCCACCTCCGCCGTAGACCCAGAAAACCGGCGCGATTTTTGGGAAAAATTGTTCGACCTCTGCGATAGCGGCACTACCATTCTGGTCTCTACCCATTACATGGATGAAGCCGAACGCTGCCACGGTTTGGCAATTATGGAGAGCGGAGTGAAACGCGCCGATGGTGCACCCGCGCAATTGATGCGCGAGCTGGGCGCCCGGGTGGTTGAAATCGATGGCGAAAACCTGCGCTTGCTCAAGCAACAATTGGGGGAATTGCCGGAAGTGGTATCTACCGCGCAACAGGGAACGCATCTGCGCGTATTGATCAAAGAAGCGATTGAGGATCCGGAAACCTGGTTGCGCAGTGTGCACCCCGAATTAGTTGCCAATCGCCAGATACACACGGTACGCCCGAGTCTGGAAGACGTGTTTGTCCATTGCACCGGCAGCAACGCGGTGGATGGCCATGGAGCGCGGCAATGAATGCCCTCAGCCAAAGCCTGCAGCGGATCGGTGCAATTGTGTTTAAAGAGTTGCGCCAGCTGACGCGCGACCGCCCTACTTTCGGCATGATTGTGATGGTGCCCTTAATCCAACTATTGCTTTTCGGTTTTGCCATCAACACCAATGTGCGCGACCTGCCCGTCGGCGTGGTGGATTTGAGTCATACCCAGACTGCCCGTGCGTTGGTGAGCGACCTCACAGCCACGCAAGTGGTGAGTTTTACCGAAACCTATCAAACCCCCAAGCAGGCGGAAGATGCGATTCGGCGCGGCCATGTCCACGCGGTACTGGTGATCCCCGAAGATTTTGGCCAACGGCTGCAAGACCAACGCCCGATAGCCCAGTGGCTGATCGATGGTTCCGATACCATGGTCAGCAACGCGCTGCTTGCGCTGCAACAAATGCCCTTTGCCAGTGGTTTTGAGGCGCAGCCCAGCGCGCGCAAAAACACCTTTGAGATCGCGCTCTTCTTTAATCCTGAACGACGCTCAGCGATTAATATCGTGCCCGGGCTAGTGGCTATTGTGCTTACCATGACCATGGTGATGTTTACCTCGGCGGCGCTGGTACGCGAGCGCGAGCGCGGCAACCTGGAATTGCTGATCACTACGCCGGTGCGCTCCAGCGAGATTATGATCGGCAAAATCGTGCCCTATATTTTTGTCGGCCTGATTCAGGTGTCGATTATTCTCGGCCTCGGCCATCTGATTTTTGATGTGCCGATCAATGGCCGGCTGGATCAGCTGGTCCTCGGCGTCTTCGCCTTTATCAGCGCCAGCCTCACGCTTGGCCTGCTGGTTTCCACCATCGCCAAAACCCAATTGCAGGCGATGCAACTCACTGTGTTTTTGTTGATCCCTTCAATCCTGCTCTCGGGTTTTATGTTCCCCTACGAGGGTATGCCTGAAGCAGCGCAGTGGATTGCCGAAGCGCTACCCGCGACTCACTTTATTCGCATGGTGCGCGCGATTGTGTTGCGCGGCGCAACGCTGGAAGATTTGCAGCCAGATTTATGGTGGCTGATCGGGTTTACCGTGCTTGGGGTGATAGCAGCAGCAAGCCGGTTCAAAAAGCGACTGGATTAACCGGCTTATTCCAATTAATCCATGCGGTGGGAAGTTTTCCAATTTTTACTTATAACAAATAAAAACAAGCAGGAAATTTTTTATAACAATCAGCTTGAGATTGAGCATAAATCAACCTAAACTGCACAGCATTGATTTATGTGAACTGGTTCGCACTTATGCTCAAGTATGTTTCTGCCGTTTTAGTCTTGGTCACCGCCACGCAAGCCAGCGCGATTAATATCGATCTGGGCCCAGCGGCTGGCTACAACCTCTTTATTAAAGAGAACTTCACCCAACCGGGGGCTGACTCCCAAGGCAAAATCGCCATTGGCGGTAACGCCAATATCGGCCAATACGACGTGGGTGTGAACTACGAGCCAGGTACATGGCGCGACGGCAAACAATTCTGGACTGAACCCGGCAAGTATTCTGATGTGTTAGTGGTGGGTGGCAATCTGACCACCACCCAGTGGGCCTGGGGCAACGTCAAAGGCAATCTGATTCTGGGCGGCAAACTCACCGAGGGCTCCAGCAAAAATGCTGTGTTGGGCAGTACCACAAAAGCTACCCCGATTGATTTCAACTCTGCCTTTAACCAGTTTACTGAGCTATCCAAAGAACTGGCGGGCCAATCCAATACCGGCGGCTTGGAATTTAAATACAACAACTGGCTGATTCTGGATGGCACCAGTAACAACGATGTGTACGTTGCCAATATCACCGGCCACCAGTTGGCAAAAGCGACCGATCTAACCGCAACCGGGCTGGATAAAAACGATACGCTGGTCATCAATGTCAGCGGCAAAAATATTAAATTTGACTCGCTCAACTACGGCAAACGCGAAGGTTTTGATCCATTGAATATGGCGGCCAGTAATATCCTGTACAACTTTTTTGAAGCAGAAAAAATCACTTTTGAAGGCGGTATCAAAGGCAATATCCTCGCCCCCAATGCCGATTTTACTTTTTTACAAGGCGATTTGAGTGGCCAGGTGATTGCAAAATCCTGGACCGGGGGCTGGGGAGCACAAGCAAATTTATGGGATGGTTTTTTTGTACCGCCGGATCTGCCTGAACCTCCGAAGACACCTGTTAGTAATGTATCTGAACCCTCTGCTCTACTGCTGTTGTTCTGCGGATTGCTGGCATTGGTAGTCATCCGCAGTAAGAGCCAAAAAGGCTAAACAGTTAGTATCACCAAGACTTTAGGTTTCATACCACACACAAACAAAAATGCCCAAGCAACTTGCTTGGGCATTTTTGTTTGACTGCAAAAGCCGTTTTAAATCACAGTTCCAGCGTAGCAATATCCTTAAGTGCAAGCTCGATATTACTTCTGATTGCACCTTCAGTAGCCAAACGCAAACGCTCTACACCAGCAAATGCTTCGCCAGCACCTGTGGTATGTTGAGAGTTGATGACTTTGCGCCAAACGATGTTATCGTCAGCCACTTTTCTCAACTTCCAGGCCAAGTCTGTTTTAACGGTAAAACTGAAACCCATTGTTGGTTGGTTGACGGTCAAAATAGAGGCGGATAATTCGTAATCTGCACCACCCACCTTAACCAGTTGCTTAAAAGCTTTGGTTTTCAGGATGGTTTCTTCTATTGCTGTTTTCAGGTCAGCATCAGCCACACTGGATTTACCAAGCGCGGATGTGTCTTGCCCACCAGCTACATTTACGCTAACCGAATAGGGTTGAATTTTCCCGGGTACGTAATCTACAGGTACCATAGCAACAGGGTTGGTTGGTGAGGCGCAGCCGGTAAATAATAGCGAAGCACAGAGTAATGCGATGAGACGGTACATTATTTGCCCTCGCCTTAGTTAGTTTGTTTTTTGTATATATTAGTGATGACTTCATCCACCATTTTTTCCGGTGACAATCGAGTCAGCGAAGTATGCATGGAATAGCCTTTGGCGATGGGGAACTTATCTTTAGGATCTTGCATAACAACGGTAAGTTCAATCATGTACATGGTGATATCCCACATCCACTTGTCAGTATAAGTCACCAACGCATCAACCTGAGCAGGGGCACTAGCGGCATTACCGGTAGTGGCTTGTTTGCCAATCGCCGACAATTTTTTAGTGATGAGCTCATTCACACCACGATCATCACCATCCAACTTAACGACATAGAAGGAGTTTATCTTGCTGAGATCCTGATCGGGAAAAATCTGCGCATCCATCTTGTTAACAGCACATCCAGAAAGAAAACTAACGAAGAGAAAAGTAAATAAAATGCGTATCGACATTTTTTAAAGCTCCGTGCAATTATGTTATTTGATTGACGTTGGCACCTTTACGCCAACCGCAGAATGCTAACATACGCGCCAGAGCTGAGCCATATTTGTCTACTGACCAAACCGCTCAATTGTTCGACCCTATTAATGAAAGAACATCGACCCGACAAATAGCTTGTCTAAACCAAGCCTAACTTAAAAAGGAATACCTATGAAATTCGATAATATTCTCCAAACCATTGGCAACACGCCACACGTCCGCATCAACCATTTATTCCGCAGCGATATCGAAGTCTGGATGAAAGTCGAGCGCTTCAATCCAGGCAGCAGTATCAAAGACCGCATCGCGTTGGCGATGGTTGAAGATGCGGAAGCCAAAGGCTTGATCAACAAAGATACCCTTATTGTTGAACCCACTTCCGGTAACACCGGCATCGGCCTCGCACTCGTTTGCGCGGTAAAAGGCTATCGCCTCATTCTCACCATGCCGGAATCCATGTCGGTCGAGCGCCGCAAAAACATTAAGGCCCTGGGCGCTGAATTGGTGCTTACCCCGAAAGAGCTAGGCATGGGCGGCTGCATCGCCAAAGCCAATGAAATACTGGCCGAAAATGACAACAGCTGGATGCCGCAGCAATTCAACAACCCTGCAAATGTGGAAGTTCACCGCAACACCACTGCGCAGGAAATTCTTAACGATTTCCCGGAAGGAATTGATTACATGATCACCGGCGTAGGCACTGGCGGTCATATCACCGGTTGTAGTGAAGTGTTGAAAGAAAAATTCCCGCACTTAAAAACCTTTGCCGTAGAGCCGGAAAAATCCCCCGTCATCAGCGGCGGCCAGAAAGGCTTGCACCGCATCCAGGGAATCGGTGCCGGTTTTATCCCGCAAGTATTAAATAAAGAAGCCCTCGACGGCACCATCCTCGTGAGCGAAACCGACGCGTTTGAAATGGCTCGCCAATGCGCGTTGAAAGAAGGGATTTTTATCGGCATATCCTCCGGCGCAACCCTCGCTGCAGTCGCGCAGAAACAAGCCGAGATGAAACCCGGCAGCCGCGTAATTATTTTCAGTTACGATACCGGTGAGCGTTATTTATCGATTGAGGATTTGTTTTAAGTAATAAATCAAAAAAGCAGTATCAAGAGGGCGCAACACATTGCGCCCTATTTTTTATCAGCCCACAAAAACCAGCCCTCTTTTAGGGCGCATAAAAAATGTCACATCGCATGTGTTACAGTCCCACCACAAGATCCCTCTACAGCTCCCAACAAGGAAACAGCAATGAGTAATGTGCATTTTATCGGTGGCGAAAAAGGCGGGGTTGGCAAATCTATGACCGCGCGGTTATTGGCGCAGTATTTGATCGACGCAGAAAAACCTTTTATCGGCTTGGACTCCGATCAATCTCACGGGACTTTTTCACGCTTTTACAGCGAGTTTGCATCGCCCTTAATTGTTGACGATTACGATAGCCTCGATCAGCTGATTATTCTCGCGCAGGAAAATCCCGGCAGCGATTTGATTGTTGATTTAGCAGCACAAACCTCCACCCGCTTGGGCAAGTGGATTGACGAGAGCGATGCGCTCGCACTGCTGCAGGAGTTGGGCAGCCAAGTCTTTTTATGGCATGTGATGGATGACGGTGCAGATTCCGTGAATTTATTAAATGGGCTGCTCAATCGTTACCCGCAGGATTTTATCAAGATTGTGGTAGTCAATAACTTAGGCCGCGGAGAGTGTTTTGAACACTTTGAGCAATCAACTACTTACCAAAAAGCAAAAGACCGCAATGCGATTTTTATAACACTGGCAAAACTACAACCGCAACTCGCGGCGCGTATTGATTTTGCCAACACCAGCTTTTGGGCGGCAGCGAACAATACGGATGTAATGAACATTATCGAACGCTCGCGTGTGCGAGTGTGGCTAAAAAATAATTATGCGCAGTTTGATAAATTGTCCCAGTAAAAAATACCAAAAAAAATGGGCGCACATTGCGCCCATTTTTTTGTCTCGGTAAAACTTATTCTACTGCAACAACTACCACTGCTTTAGCTGGAATCTCCAACGCCAGTTTTCCATTTTTGGCTTTCGCTGAGTAAGCTGCTGGCTTAATCGTCTCTGGCGCTGCGAAGGTATTGTGTGCATCCATTGCTGCTGCAGTTAACACCTGGCCGCTCACACCATTCACTGTTATACCCGCCAAATTAATATCAACGGTTTCCGCCTTGTTGGGGTTGGCGTTAACCAAAGCGATATACACTTTGCCATCTTTCGCACGCGCTGCTGTTGCACTCACTGCAGGGATTGAAGCACTGCCCAGCGTGTATTGCGGTACATTTTTCAGCTCCAGCGGCAAAGATGTAGCCCCCTGGAATGGAATGTACATTTTGAATACATGATAAGTCGGAGTCAGAACCATTTTTTCCTTGTCCGTCAAAATCATTGCCTGCAATACGTTCACCATCTGCGCGATGATACTCATGTGCACACGGTCAGCGTGTTTGTGGAAAATATTGAAATTCAAGCCAGCGACAATCGCATCGCGCAAACTGTTTTGTTGATAGAGGAAACCTGGATCATCATCACCAGTTACGTCGTACCACGTGCCCCACTCATCCACATAGAAACCGACTTTTTTCTCAGGATCATTTTTATCCATCACTTTTTTATTGTTGACAATAAACTGATCCATTTTCAGTGTGTTGACCATGGTGGACATCCACTCGGCCTCAGGGAATTTAAGTGCGGCGCCTTTTACTGTCCAATCGCCTTTCGGCAGTGTGTAATAGTGGAAACTCACTGCATCCATTCGCAACGCCCAATTCGGTTTTACATTGGCAGTGAGATGATCTGCCCAACTGGTGTCGTCAGTGTGGCCGCCGCTGGCAATCAAAATCGGTGTGTTGTCTTTCGGCGTTTTGAGGAAGCTGGCGTATTGCTTGTAGAGATGAGTGTAGAACTCGGGGGTCATATTGCCGCCGCAGCCCCATGCCTCATTACCGATCGCAAAATAATGCACACGAAAAGGTTTATCGCGGCCATTTTTGCGGCGCAGTTCAGCCAGGGTCGATTTGCTATCCGAGGTCATGTACTCCAGCCACTCTGCCATTTCCTGCGGAGTACCAGTTCCAAGATTACCGTTGACGTAAGCTTCAGCGCCGAGCATTTCCACCAGATCAAAGAACTCATGGGTACCTACGGCGTTATCTTCTATCACCCCCCCCCAGTTGGTGTTCACTCGTGCAGGGCGCTTATCGCGCGGGCCAATACCCTCGCGCCAGTGATATTCATCGGCAAAACAACCGCCCGGCCAACGCACCAGCGGTACCTGCAAATCTTTCAGCGCACCCACTACGTCGTTGCGCCAGCCTTTGGTATTGGGGATTTTGGATTTGGGGCCAACCCAAATACCTTCGTATATTCCGCGCCCCAAGTGCTCGGCAAATTGGCCATAGATGTTTTTGTTGATGACCGGACCGGGCTTGGTGGTATCGACACTGACCTGAGTGTCAGCCAAGGCGGTAAAACTGAGGCTCAGGCCAAGTGCGGCGATGAGCGGCTTGATAGCTCGCATGGATGTCTCCTATTTGTTGTTATGGTGTAGTAATTACGCTGTACAACAGAAAGAATAGCCCTTGTCAGATCATATTGTCATACAAGTTAACCTAATTTTACCCATAGACACCTCCTCTTACTGCCAAGCCATGTCAGCGGAATCCGTGATCTTTGCTTCAACCAGCTGCCACTCACCAAATACTGTGTTTAAATACAGCATCTTTACAAAAACATTATTCCCCATGCGCAAAATTATTCATTGTGATGCAGATTGTTTCTTCGCAGCGGTCGAAATGCGCGATGATCCCAGCCTTGTCCATCGCCCGATTGCAGTGGGCGGCAGCAGTGATCGGCGCGGCGTAATCTCTACCTGCAACTATGAAGCGCGCCGCTATGGCGTACATTCGGCCATGCCCTCTAGGACCGCAAAACGCCTGTGCCCGGATTTATTAATCCTGCCCACGCGCATGGATGCCTATCGCGAAGCTTCGGCAAAAATGCGCGATATTTTTTACGAATACACCGAGTTAGTTGAGCCACTCTCGCTCGATGAAGCATTTTTGGATGTGAGCGATACTAAAACTCACCGCGGTAGCGCCACCCTAATCGCACAAGAAATTCGCCAACGTATTAAAGATGAAATCGGTATCACAGTCTCCGCCGGTATCGCCCCCAATAAATTTCTCGCCAAGGTCGCCAGCGACTGGAATAAACCCAACGGGCAATTTGTTATCCCACCGGAGAAAGTTCCGGCATTTGTTGCGCAACTACCCGTCAAAAAAATTTATGGCGTCGGCAAAGCCATGGCTGCAAAACTGGCGGAATCCAATATCTTTACTTGCGGCGACCTGCACAAATTTTCAATCTTTGAGTTATCGCAGCGCTACGGCCAAATGGGTTCACGCCTCTATAAACTGAGCCGTGGAATTGATGAGCGCGAATTAACGGTAGACAGACGCCGAAAATCTCTCAGTGTGGAAAATACCTTCTCACAGGATCTTCCCAGATTGGAAAACTGCCTGCACGAATTACCACCACTAAGCCAACAACTGGCGATACGCTTGCGCCGTGTCGATGATGACTACAAAGTGGTAAAACTCTTTGTAAAACTTAAATTTTCAGATTTCAGTATCACAACCATCGAGCGTAGTGCCAGTGCGGTGTCTTTAATGGAATTGCAAAGTTTGTGTGCAGAAGCTTATGAGCGGAAAAATTTACCAGTGCGGTTGATCGGTGTAGGCGTGAGGTTTATTGATTTGCGGGAGAGTAATGCGTTTTTTCAGCTGGAACTATTTAACAACACCAATCAGTATCTTACAGAAAAGCCATTTTATGGATTGAGCGATGAATTAAGAAAACAAAACATTGTTTAGTGAAGATTTAGGCGAGTCTGCAGCCAGTGAATTCCTCGCTCAATCCGTTATCCTCTCATAATCATTAACAATAAAAAAAAGCAATCCAAATTAATTCTTCATCAACATCAAACTCAAAACCACTACCCAAACCGCCAACACACCATAATTAATGCGTTGATATAAACCCAAGTTGATATTGGTTTTGATCGCACGCAACATTAACACCAGAGCAACAACTGATATTACCGCACTAACTGCGGAATACAGCGAAAACCACGCAGGCAAATTGTGTATTTTAATCGTCCACAGCAAGCAGGTGGCCAGCAAAGAAAAATACACCACCAAACCCGCAAGGTTATGTATTACCTGCCCCTTTGATGGTTTGGGAACACCCAAATCTTCATCACAAGGAAACAAGCCCGTTACCCAATGTGAAACGCCCTGCACCATCATCAAAATACCGGTTAAAAATAAAAGGTTATTAGTGGATTCAATATTCAGTAGCATCGCACCAAACAATACAAACCAAAACCCAATAGGAAAATTATTGATCCATGGGTGAATTTTGGTAGTGGCGCGGTTGCGTGCGCCCAACTCACTCATCACTTGTTGGCGATGGTTATAACCGGGATATAAACGCGCGACTATAATTACGCCCACTAGCATCCACAGTGGTGCAACAATTCCAGCTAAAACTAATAATTCCATAACATATTTTTTCCAATTTATTAATTCTCTCTCAGAGGAAATTCCATCTCAATTATATCGTCAATACTCAATTTCGATTCGTCGCTTTCTTCACCCTCAATCAGCAAAAGCCTTATTGTCGCCATTGTTGAACTATTGGTGTCAGACATTTTACCGCTCCAAAAACTGATCTATGCACAGTGTAATCACTACCGCTTCTTCAACCGCAATACCGCTTTATTCTGATCAATCACAAAATCAAACCGGCCGAGAATATCAATGCCCAGCAGGCCATCGAATTGATCGCCATTATCCATCGGTAGGCGGGCGAGCATGTGTTTGTTGAAGGTAATGCTTTCGATGGTGAGGGTATCGACTACAAATAAATAACTTTCAACCGTGCCGCTTGCGGTGTTGAGTTGGATGGGTTTGGGAGATTTTACAAATGAGTAATGGCGATTGATAAAACTGGCAGTCAGGCCGCTGATAGATGCACCCGTATCCAGCAATAATTTTACTTGCTCACCCTCTACTGTTATTGGCACTAAAAATTGGCCGCCGAAACGAATCAATGGTACTGTAATTTCGGCGGGCCCATCGTCTTGCGCAGTTGAGCCTTCATCCAGTTTTGTCAATATACCTTCAGCGCGCGCCTGGGTTTCGGGTTGGTTGGCAGCCATGAGAGCATGGTATTGAGCTTGCTCTTTATCTTCGATTTTTAAATGCATTTTGGCGAGCTGCAAATGCAACTCGCCATTGTCAGGCGTGAGTTTGATCAGGTCATTGATCTGCGCCATTAACCATTCGTAGCTCTCTCCAAAAATAGAGGGATTCTCAGTGAGGCGAATTAAATATTTCGCCAAATACGCGAGCGCACTTTCAATTTTTTGCGCATCCACTTCGGTATTGATATAGCGGAACCAAATGCCGACTGCTTCTTTATGCTGCCCCTGCTGCTCGTACACACGCGCCAACAACCACAGCGCCTCGGTATTTTGCGGCTCCAACTCGAGTAATTGATTCAGCAGGCGCGCAGCATCGCCGTAAGCGCCATTAGCAATTAACTGATTGGCGCGTTCGAGTGGCGACTGGGGTTTCGTCGGTAAAAACTGAGTTGTTGATGCAGATGAAGTGGGACTGAGATCGTGCGGAGGGCTTGGTTCTGGCTTTTCAAAAAAATCAGGTTCATCAATATTAGCCGCAACAATCGGCTGCGCATTTTTATCATTTTTGGCATGACGATATTCGCTGGCGTAAAAACCCAGTGCAAATGCCAGCGTGGCGACAAAAACAATTTTTTTGTTATTCATCGTTAATTTTTTGTAGTAGTCAGGATAGTTGTACTTATTAGGGCTGTTGTAGCTGCTTACGGATAAAATCCGCCATATTTTCCGGTTTGGTAATAGTTGCAAAACGTTTGATGGGTTTGCCGTCGCGACCGATTAAAAATTTAGTGAAATTCCATTTAATCGATTTACCTAACCAACCGGGTAATTCACTGGTTAACCATTTGAAGAGCGGGTGCGCATTGTTGCCGTTGACATCCACTTTGGCGAACATGGGGAAACTCACACCGTAATTAATCTGGCAGGTATGGGCAATTTGATCAGCGTCGCCAGGTTCCTGTCCACCAAATTGGTTGCAAGGAAAACCGAGAATCTCCAAACCCTGAGCGCTAAATTCCTTATAGAGCGCCTCAAGTCCAGCATATTGCGGGGTAAACCCGCATTGGCTGGCGGTATTCACCACCAGCACCAACTTGCCTGCGTAGTCAGACAGGTTGATGGGCGTTCCGTTCAGGGATTCAGCTGTGAAATTGTAGAAAGGGCTCATGGTTCACCTGCGAGTATTATTGGCGAAAGTGCATCAGCCCAGACTGCATGGAGCGCAGGATTAAATCAACCCTCGCGCTCCATTGACGTGAAGGATTAATATTCCGCCGCAGGCTTATCGAGCGTTTTGATCTGGATATTGCGGAAGAAAGTCTCAGCGCCTTCCGATTGGATTTGCAGTTTGCCGCGTGTGAGCGGAACAAATTTTCCATCGACTTCGTGGCGTGAATTAAAGCCGCGAAACACTTCATGGCCGTTTACTTTATGGATCAGGGTTTTGCCATCGGTAATCACTTCCATGGTGTCCCACTCACCGCTCGGCTTTTCATAGTTGCCCAGTTTTAATACGCGCGCGGCTATATCTTTGCGCAGCGGCAATTTGGGGTCGTAGCGATAAAATTTCCAATCGCCGAGATTGGTATCGCCCGCATGCACATCAATGATCACACCGTCGAGACTGTGGTAGTCACCGCTATCACCTTCCTGGATCTGGAATTCGTGGCTGCGCATCCAGTGGGTGCTCTGTGCACCTTGTGGGCCGACGGCAAAATAGAGAAGGCCGTTGTCACGTGCAACATCCAGGCGTGGATGCCATTTTTGTTTGCCCCATTTCACTTCAAATTTCAGATGGAAGTTTTCAAACTCTTCAAGGCTGGTCAAACCGCCCCACTCTTCCCCCGATACCCGCAGCAGGCCATCAACCACCGAGAATACTTTCTTCGGATCATTATTAACACCGCGCGGCTTGTGCTTGGAAACCAGATTGTATTCATTGGTTTCCGGTTGGTAGCTCACATAAGGCTCCCAACCACTCAGGTCCTTGCCATTGAACAGGGATTTCCACTCACCCGCGCCCGCCGCAAACACCTGGGTGCTGGCGATAAGGCCAAATAAACATAAACCGATTAATTTCATTGCTGTTCCTCGTTGTTGTTCTTTATGACGTCAGATGCGCGCAGCCTAGAGCCTGGCCACTGCCCAGTCCATATTTCCAGAATGACAATTACAGTCCTTTACCTTGCGCCGCAAATGATCCCCGTAGCGCTGGCTTGCGTATCTTTACTTACATCCGGTGCGAAATCCCATCACCCAAGGTTTTTACTATGTATACCCACTGCAAAATGCTGTTTTTATCAGGCCTCATACTTATGCTCTCTTCCTGCTCTACTACAGCCATCGACGACTACGCCAGCAATCAGCCGCGCCTTGACCCGCAGCAGTTTTTTAATGGCAACCTGAGCGCGCACGGTGTGTTAAAAGACCGCAGTGGCAAGGTGACGCGCTATTTCAACGCGAGCATCAAGGCCTATTGGAAAAATGGGGTGGGCACACTGGAAGAAAAATTCATTTTTGATGACGGCGAAATCCAATTCCGTAATTGGACGCTAACACCCACCGCCGATGGCTACGCAGCAACCGCAGGCGATGTAATCGGCGCCGGCAAGGCACAAGTTAGCGGCAATGCCATGCAACTCAATTATGTGCTGGAGATCAATTACAAAGGCTCACCACTGCAACTGAAAGTAGACGATTGGATGTGGCAGGTCGATAGCAAAACGCTGCTGAATGAATCCACGTTACGCAAATGGGGCTTTAAAGTGGGTAGCATTCAGTTGGTGATTGTGAAGCCTTAATACCGATCCTGACATCGAAAGCTGATTAACCTCTTTTAATACGCACGACTTTCATCACTTCAAATGTAATGCCCGCAACAACTTGCTGTTCCGGGTAATAGGTAATGTTCACTCTGGCCCCTTTTAAACTCAAGTACTTACCTTTGCGCTTGAACTTAAACGGGACATCACAACCCTCCACCATTAGCGTATGTAAAATCCATTCACCTTGCTCCCGTTGAACATGGGATACCACTTTCAACAATTCGGAATGATTGAGGCTGCTGTTTTTCTCTACCAGTTTTTTAGGATCTGATTGCATATTCAACTTTTGTGAATTTAGATGTGACGACTATTATCCCGCTCGATTTGAACCGGCATCGTCGGCGAGTTTGCTCAGTTTGGCAACCATGTCCGGTGCGGCGCGCAAACGAAAAAAAGCACCGGTCGCATCAGCGCGCTCTTCCAGCACATTGCACGACGCAAATATCTCGCCACGCAATTCTTGCGCCGACCAAGGCAAAAAAATCTCGGTTTCCACCAGATCTTTTTGAAAAAACTGCACAATCGTTTGATGCAACTTTTTTATATCCTCGTCGCGCTGCGCACTCAACACAATACAGCCGGGATAACTCGCTTGCAGCTCGGCAATTCGCTCGGCTTGCGCATCGGCATCCTGTAGATAATCAATCTTATTGAACACGCGAATGCGCGGCACTGTATCAGCACCAATCTCGGCTAATACTTTGTCCGTGACCTCAAGCTGCGCCTCATAGCCTGCGTCACCCGCGTCGATAACGTGTAACAACAACGATGCGTTGAGCGCTTCGTCCAGCGTTGATTTAAACGAGGCGACTAAACCATGCGGCAAATTTTTGATAAAACCCACAGTGTCACTCACCAACACTTTGGGCACAGTGTCCGGCTGTAAGGTGCGTACTTTTGTGTCGAGTGTGGCAAAGAGCTTATTGGCCACCAATACCTCATTGCCAGTCAAAGCGCGCATCAAGGTAGATTTACCCGCGTTGGTATAACCGACCAACGCCACTTGCGCCAATCCGGTTTGCCCTTGCCGCTGCGCGCGCTGGGTTTCACGCCCCGCTTCCATTGCATCAATTTCTTTTTGCAGCTCGGCAATACGGTCGCGCACTTTGCGGCTATCGATTTCACTGCGCGACTGACCCGAACCGCGCCCACCCACACCACTGCGCTGCCGCCCTGAAGGGCCTTCGCGTTTCGCTGCTTCACGCAAACGCGGCGCCATATAAGTCAGGCGCGCGATTTCAACTTGAATTCTTGCGGCGTGTGAACTGGCGTTGCGATGAAAAATTTCGAGGATGACAACGGTGCGATCCATCACCTCACAACCCACTTCATTTTCAAGATTGAGCGCTTGCGACGGCGAGATTTCATGATCGACAAGAATATAATCCACCGCCTGACTCACCGCGTGCGGATCAACTTGCGCACGGCCATTCGAGGCATCTTGCTGCGCTTGCACGAATTGCCGTATCTCATCGCGCTTACCAACGCCCATATACGCCGTCGAATCAAACGCTGCACGCTTTTGCGTAAATTGCCCAACCACCTCCAAACCCAAGGTTTTTGCTAGCTCGCCTAATTCAGCCAACGACGAGTTAAATTCAGTATCGTCAACACCGTCTAACTGCACAGCGACGATAAGCGCACGCGGAACGCGTGTTTGTTCGGGGTTTAACATGGAGTCACATCTCGGATAAGGGCGCGATAGCGGCGCCAGAATTTAAACATGGGTTAGCAGCTTAAAAGGTTAGCGGCTTAATAGGGTCGCAGCTTAACGGGTATTAATCCCCCGTTGCACGCACAGAGTTGCGGCATAGATTTGCGATCTGCGTACCTGCTGGTTGTCATTGCAAGACTTGCAGCGCAAGGTTCCGTTCAATTAGTCGTCGCGCGCCAACATTTTGAGCACAGCATCTCGATTAATGGCGCCAGCCTCATCGTTTGCGAGCGAACGATTTACCAAACATATGGTCAACTATACAATAAGCCACAATTCCGGATGCTACGTCACTTGCATCGCCCAAGGTGCCGAGCCTGCGGTTGTGAAGCTGGATTTCCAAAAACCATAAGAGAGTGATCACTATGAATATGAATCGTTGTAGCTTATTAGCCGTTCTACTGGCACTGACTGCCTGCGGTGGCGGGTCCGGCTCTGGATCCAAATCCTCCAGTTCGTCGGTCGTCAGTTCGATGGTGTCGAGTTCGGCGGCTTCCATGGCTTCCCTATCATCGGCAGTGAGTTCAATACCATCATCAGCGGCGATGAGTTCAGTATCTTCCTCCGCCATTACCTCCAGCATATCCAGCGCCAGCTCAAGTTCGACACCAGTAGTGATTGAGCTAGCCGAAAACGGCGGTTTCGAAATCTCGGAAGCGGGCAGCACCGCGCCCGCGAATTGGTCGTTGGCGACCAATGGAGGCACCGCGGCAATTCAAGTTATTAGCGCGGCTAATCAACCATCCAATGTTCACACCGGCGATCGAGCCCTGGAGGTCGCCATCAACACGATCGGCGCTAACCCTTGGTCGATAGAAACCACTCATACCGGGCTCAATAACGGAGGTATTCCGGTAGTTGGTGGCAGCATTTACGCCTACAAAGCTTGGGTAAAAGGCCCTGCCGGAGCGCAAGCCAATTTCACCGTCGGCACTCCCGCTCCAGCTTACGCTGAGCGTGCACGTAGCAATGTCACTCTGAGCGGTGAATGGCAAGAGGTGAGTATCGAAGTCACCACTAGTCCGGACGATACGCTATTGCGATTGCCAGTTCATTTTTCCCTCGCAGCAAACGTAGGCGCGACTATTTACGTCGATGATTTTTCTTTCACCAAAGTGGAATCCATCACTTACGAATATTCGCCTGTCACAGTTGAAAGCCTCCGCAGCCTGAGCCCTGGCAATATGCCAATTGGTGTTGCTGTGGCAGCAGGCAATTCTGCGATCAGCCCGCTGACTAACATCCCGCGCCAAACTGTCGTGACCCAGCACTTCAGCCAGCTGACCGCTGAAAACATTATGAAGCCCAGCTTTCTGCAACCGACCCAAGGTCAGTTCTCCTTCGGTGATGCAGACGCCCTTATCGACTTTGCTGAAGCTAATGGTTTGAAGGTGCATGGTCATACGTTGCTGTGGCACAACCAAATTCCAACCTGGATGCAAAATTTCTCGGGCACCAAAGACCAATGGTTAGACGTATTGAGAACGCATGTCTCTACCGTGGCTAGTCACTTTGCCGCGCGCCAGTCAGTCGTTAGTTGGGACGTGGTAAACGAAGCTTTCGAAGACGCGGGCGGTCGTTATCGCGGTTCAGCAGCAAATACCGGATCTTCCGTGTGGTACACCAATATTGGCCCGGAATTTATTGAAGAAGCGTTCAAAGCTGCCCACGCGGCCGCTCCTAACGCCGATCTGTATTACAACGACTTCAGCACTGAATGGAACCGGCCGAAATTGGATGCAGTGGTCGCGATGGTAGAGGATTTTCAAGCGCGCAATATTCCTATTGACGGTGTTGGTTTCCAAATGCACGTGTGGGGCAACGCTAACGTCGCCACCATCCGTGAGCATCTGAAATTAGTGGCAGATATTCGCCCGGCGATCAAAGTTAAAATTACCGAGCTGGACGTACGCTTAAATTACGTAGATCCGCCACTGTCAGCTAACGCCTACACTCCAGCGCGCGCCGACCAGCACAAAGCATTAATTAAAGGCATCGTCGAAGCCTACCTTGAGGTAGTACCCCCTGAGCAGCGTGGTGGCATCACCGTTTGGGGCGTTGCCGATGTTGATAGTTGGATTAACTCGCTCTATGGCCGTCCAGACTGGTCACTGTTTTTCTTCAACGACATGAGTCCAAAGCCTGCACTACAAGGCTTTGCTGATGCACTGAGCGGTAACTAGGACTAAACTAGGCGGCCTAACCATTCGCCTGACCAAAAAAATGCCGGGATCAGAAATGATCCCGGCATTTTTTTTTGAAGAAAAGATTATTTGGTCAGCATGTATCAAATTGCAGTTACTTAAACGCCGTAGTGGCGACGAATTGATACTATCGCCACTGCTTGCCCAAGAGTAGGCACTCAAAGATGAGACTTATTTGGTTAATCGGTTTTAGCTTGGAGAATTCCAGCTGCATTTAGCAATTGCAATGTGCGCCCAATATCTGTTGATTCAACAACAGTGGTTTCCTTCCCATCAAATCTATTCAAAATGTCCTTTACCAGCTCATCTATAGTAATGATTTTAATATTAATTTCAGCACCATGCTTCAAAAAACGTTCTTTCAAAATAGCAGAGTTTTCAAGCTTTTTGCGATACATCTGGGCATCTCTCCCTGATAACTTTGTTACAGCTATATAATAAGTGAAGGAGATTTTTCCGGTTTGTTGCTGAATCGTTTTTAGGAAAGCGCAAAGCCACTTCGTAGAAACCAATTCCCTAAAATATTTCCATCCTTCTCTTTTCTGAAAGTCTTGTGTGCGCTCATTGTATTGCGCTTCCCCCTCAAGAACGGCCAGCCATTTTTTAGCATCGAACCCACTTTGCCAGGATTTACATGTAACAACAGCAACCTCATTGCCACTTCTTCCAGTAGGTGAAAAAGCTAGTATGTCGATATCCGAGTGAACGGAATCTTGCTTTGAGTTGTATTGCGCATCGTCTTTTGATGGCCGAAATTTAACGTTATGTTTTACAAACCACCCGTCTTGTGCCACAAACCAATCCGCTACAATTTGCTCAAGAATGTCTTCTTTCAATATAATTTCCTAATACGTTTTTCGCACAATCAATCACTTTCTTTGTTTTCGGTTGCACTAAAAATTAGTTTTCGTATTTCAGCTTTCGACCAAAAGCAGAAGTTGCTCACGGTTCTGCCGACTTGGCAACTGGAGGTGGTTGCATAAGGGGATTTTTTTACCGCAGTCGCTTGTTATAAATATTTAGCCCCAATTTCTGTCTACGTAAAACTTAAATACATTACCGCCTGAAATGTTCATTTTATATGTAGAATTTCTTTGAAAGACTCTCGGCAGAAGCTCTTTCGTAGAACCCAACTCCAATCGTAATATATTGTCGACTTCTGTATATTTGATGGCAACGTTCTCGATGGCTTCGTTAGTTAGCCATGCTTCTAATACCGCAATTTTATCGTTTTCATCGTAATTGTCGTGATCGTTGATAGGTATTTTTTTAAGAGATGCGGTTGATTCGTTATATAGACCCTGTAATTTCATTGCTTGACGGATTTCATGACATGCGGGTCCTAAAGCAGCTGCCGCCTCCGATTTAGCTCGGGCTCCCGAATACTTAGCCGGTGAAACACCAACTAAATCTGTAGGAATATGTAAATCAATATTATCGGGCATTACTATAAAGCAACGCCTTTTCCCAAGTTTGCCAATGAATAGACCAAGTTCGAAGATAACATTGTCGCGAACGGTATCACTAACATTACCGCGCATTCGAGTCTCATCGTCTCCACTAAAAACAAATATGCCAAAATCGGATGCTCTCAAAGCTTCAGTGATGGAATCTAAAGGCGTTATCGACAAAGAAAAGACACCTTGGCTCCAGACCGTTATATCTGCATCATGCTGTAAATTCACTTGCAGCGGATAAGCGATATCTAAACCTTCTACAGACGATGCTACAAATACTTTTGGCTTCAACTTCCACCTCGCTTATGCAACTTAAAATACCACCCATTTGATTGCTTCGTTACGCTGCTTTTAGCGCTTTTAACATTATTTTTCCGTCTGGTTTACCATATGCACCGAATAAAACATCTTCTTCTATATCTTCAAAATGCTCTATATAAGAGAAATGCTCAAACCCAAGCTCTTTTGCTAAGAGTAATATTTCATTCACTGTGTTTTTTGGCAGATTTTCTGCAATAGCTACGATCAAATTTTCAGGCTCACCACCATTTACTCCAAATGTTCTAATCGCCGGAACACCAAGCTCTGCTAATTTTGATTCAATTTCATTCTGATTATTAATGTTGGCATTAACAGCATACGAAAGAGTGGAGAGAGATGAATTTTCTTCATCGTTATTATTTATTTTACTAAGTTTGTTTTCTAATAACTGAATTTTTGAGTTTAACTGGTCATGAAGAATGTCTATTTTTGAAACCTTCATTATTTCGTTAGTACGGCTATTTAGGTAAGTTGAATAGTAAGAATCTTCTTGCAACTCAGGACGAAACTTAGTTTGCAGAAGAAAAAGGGCACCAATAAAAATAGGAACATTTAATATTGCAGCTATTGTCAGTGCCCCTGACTGCCAGGAATTCAAATCCATTTTTGCAGCCGCCATTAAAAATGCCGTATCAATGGTTAGCAGACCGACAAGCCACGCGCCTAGCAATTGAATAGGCTTAGTGATCCGGTCGGGTGAAATGTTGTGTTTTTCCATTGCGATAATTCATCCTTCGCTTAAAAGTTTATTCAACGACCCAATGCCTTGTGGGCAGATTAACCCTACCCCTTTAAAAATACTAGATGCAGCAATATCTCAGCAATCAACACAAATAAAGTTGGAAGTGTACGGTTTAATAAATTAGGAGATATACGGCCTCTATTTTTAAACTTCCGCTTTGGGCATATCTACGACCTTCGGCGGATTGTTTCGCTAAGCACGCCCTACCAAAGCATCAACTGATTGAAGCACAGATGAGCTGAATAACAAATATTGCTCGCAAGTGGAATTACCACTCATTACACCAATAAAAATTAAACGGCTTGGTTTAATCACTTTCCCTAAACGCAACCGCACAATTACGGCCTGCTGCTTTTGCTGTGTACAAGGCTTCATCGGTGCGTTGTATAACGGCGGTTGCGTTGGGTTCGTTGGGGTGCCAGGCGCTGCTGCCGATGCTCATGGTCATGTGGCCGACATCGGGGAAGGTGGCGATTTCAATTGCGCTGCGAATTTTTTCAGCAACCGTGCTAACGGCGATGGCATTGGGGGAGTTTGGCAAAATTACCGCAAACTCTTCACCACCGTAGCGTGCGACAAAATCAGTCGTGCGGATATTGTCTTTAATTACGCGGGCGATTTGTTGTAACACGGCGTCGCCTACCGGGTGGCCGTGGTTGTCGTTTACTTTTTTGAAGTGATCCGCATCGAGCAATAAAAGTGAAAAGCCGTGGCCGGTACGCTGCCCCATGCGTACACACTCTGCCAGTTTTTCATCAAACGAACGGCGATTGTTAACGCCGGTAAGTGGGTCAGTGGTGGCGAGGTGTTCCAATTGTTTATTCGCAGCAGCCAAGGCTTCTGTGCGTTGCAATACTTGTTGCTCCAGTGTTTGATTCAGCAATTCCAGTTCGCGCTCGCGCGTGAGTAATGACTCAGTCATGGATTGCATGGCATTACTTAATTGCGCAACTTCACGCAAGTTGGTGCCGGTTGGGTAGCGCGGTGCGGTGGTGTGGAGTTTGATACTGCGCGCAGCGGCGGCAAGTTGCTCGATGGGTTTACTGACACTTTGGGCGAGGCGCCACGCCAGCAATGAAAACAATATCATCGCAATGACTGCAAGAATCAGAAAATGCCAATAGGTGGCATACACAGGCGCTAATGCGTTTTCCAATGGCTGACGCACTACAATTCGCCAACCGAAATGGGTATTAGCGCTCGCGTCTACCATTACTTGACTGGTCAAATATTGACGTCCATCGTCCCAGGTAGCTATCGAATAATTTGCCGAATGATTTTTCGAATAATTTTTGTTGTCGGATAGATTTTCAGGTAAGCGACTAATACCAGCCAACGCCTGCGGATAAAGCACATTGCCCGCCTCGCTGACGATGAGAATTTCTGAACCGCTATCGCGTTCACGGCGATTGGCAACCCGTTGCACAGTCTCTGTCACCCAATTCCAGTGCGCATGTGCAGCCACCACACCAATGACCTGCCCCTCTTTATTGCGGATGGGCGCGGCGAAATCGATAAAGCGTAAGGGTTCGGTGCTAGCGGGATGAGGCAAGAGTTTGGCGAGCAACAAGGCCTCATGTACATCGCCGGTAAATACACCCTTTAATCCGGCAATAAACCAGGGGCGCTGTGCGACAGATTCGTTGACGAGCATGTTATTGCTGGCCTGAATCACTTTGCCATTTGTATCTGCCACACCCAGCCATGCGAATTCACTGCGCAGTATCCGGCGGCGCTCAAGAGAGGCCAGCAGATCCGGGCTAGTGAAATCCCCACGCACAAAATGTGGGGCCTGGCTGAGCAATACAATTTCCATTTCGCGCTCGCGCAGGTTTGCGCCCAATAATTCGGCGGCAGCCATCGCATTAGCAAAAACCGATTCGCCTGCAGTAACTTTGATTTGTGCGGTAGTGAGCAAGCCAGCGTAAATACCCACGCTGAGCAAAGTAAACAGAGACAAGCCGCCGAACCAAAGCGCGAGCCTTACCCTGAAGCTGTTATGTTTAAACAATCGATAGGCCTTTTGTGTGTGGGGGTTGTTGAATTCTACAACACAGGCGCAAATGGCGTATTTAGTTAATCAATAAAAATCAAAACCGAATCGTGCTGAGCTGGTACAGCTTATCGCGCATATGCCGCGCGTTTTCAGTATCGCCAAGCTTGTCGTAAATATCGGCAGCAAGGCGATAGAAGCGCGCTTCGTTCTCTTCTTTCTTAATCGCTTTTTTAATCAGCACCAACGCACCGCTGGGATCATTTTTTTCCATCGCCTCTTCCGCGCGCTTAAACATGTAATACGGATTGGCATTGCGGTGCATGCGCACACGTTTTTGGTAATACTCGCTCTGTTCGAGCTTGCCCATGTCTTTATACAGACCGGCAAGATTATGCATGATGGTGTAATCGCGCGGATTAATGCTCAGGCCGTGCAAATAAATTGCCTCCGCTTCCGGCAGTAATTTCTGGCGGCGATAAAAACTGCCGAAATTGCTCCAGATATAACTCGGCTCCTGACTCATCAATAAGGCTTTGCGCAAATACAAAAAGGCCTCGCGCGCATTGCCCTCAGCAGCTAATTCCATCCCGCGATTGGAATAAAACTGCGCCGCTACCAAATCCTTACTGATCACCTGTTGCTTGTAATGCGGCCGATAGCGGCGCATTTCCAAATCCACCACTATATCGCTCACGTCTGCCGTGCCGATAACACGGATAAAGGACTGGTTGGGGCGCGGCATAAACACCTTGGCGTTGACATGGCGCATCAGCAGATAGGTATCGGTTGCGCGCATATCCCAGGTGGGAGGCAAAATCACTTCATTCACTTCCGCCTTTAACCCCAGATGGCGAGCCATAGCGACGAACAGAAGTGTGTAGCTTATGCAGTTAGCCTGGCGCCGCTCAAACGCATCAATACCGGTGATGGTGTCAAAGGCGCTGTAGGTAATGCCGCGACCGCCGACACTGGTTGAAGATATGAGCGCTTTATGGAGCGCTTCCGCTTTGGCATCGCTGCGCTTGGCATCGGCAGTGGAGGTTTCTGCAAATAGCTGCATTTCCTTCGTCAAGCCAAACAAATCTGCATTGGGCAACTCCTCGGGTAAATAGGGGCGCCCCAAAATCAACTCTCCCGATAACTCCCGCTCTAAAGAGCCTTTATCCGACAAAAAAGGGACTTTCTGCACCACGGAGGAACAGGCAGAAAGCGTAAAACAGAAAAATAAGACCCAAAAGCGTGGTGTTTTCATTGTCATCAGGCTCAGTTCCGGTCAATTAGTCATATTTAGTATAGGTGCTATTCACGCCCTGTGCGCGTCACAAATGTCACGCTAAACCTGTGAGATTAAAGAGAATTTTTATATTTACCCACGCGCGAAAAAAGTGTCATTAGCACTTTGTACCGCCCACATAAATTAGCCACAAAAGCACTTTGCGCAAAAAAAGTGCGCCAACCCACTCGTTCGACGTCTGTCAGCGCACGTCTCGCCAACAAAAACCAGCACTAAAAAAACGCACGTGCTTTTTGTGTGATCCAGCAGTGTGCAAAAGTAAAAGAAACAGACCAATAACAGCAAATTCACTGCGCCGTTAATGTGCATTACTGATATTGGCACAGTGTTTGAATAGACCTGTTTGTACTGATTCATTACAACAACTCAATTTTCTTAATTTTTTTGCGCAGCCGTTTGTTTTTCGAAAACGTTTTTTGTGGCGCAAACAAGACCTAAAAAATTCACCATTTTTTTTAAGCGATTTGTATCCACCGCCAGGAGCCAGAGATGAAAGAAACAATCACAACAATGAAAAAAATTTCCAGTTTGTTAAGACCTTTAGCAAAAACCACTTTTGCACTTGCTGCTGCATTCTCTTTAATCACTGCAGCACAAGCAGCAACCGGCCCTGCCGAAAAAACCGAATTGAAATTTGGTTTTATTAAATTGACCGACATGGCCGACCTCGCTGTCGCTTACGAAAATGGTTACTTCGACGATGAAGGTTTGACCGTTGAACTCGAAGCGCAAGCCAACTGGAAAGTCGTACTTGACCGCGTTATTTCCGGTGAACTGGATGGTTCGCACATGTTGCTTGCTCAACCTGTGGCAGCCAATATTGGTTACGGCACGCAAGCGGAATTAGTGTTTCCGTTCACCATGACACAAAACACTTATGCAATTACGGTTTCCAATGAAATTTGGAAAAAAATGAAAAAGAATGTGCCGGTGGGCACCGATGGAAAACCCGTTCATCCAATCAGTGCGAGCACATTGAAGCCCGTTGTTGACAGCATGAAAGACGCAGGCAAATCGATTCAAATGGGCGTGGTGTTTCCCGTATCCACCCACAACATGGGTTTACGTTATTGGTTGGCTGCTGGTGGAATTAATCCCGGTTTATATGCACCGCATAAAGGTGATACCACCGGCCAAATTAATGCCGATATTTTATTGTCAGTTACTCCACCACCACAAATGCCCGCCACTATGGAAGCAGGCACCATTCAAGGTTACTCAGTAGGTGAGCCTTGGAACCAACAAGCAGTATTCCGCGGGATTGGTGTACCGGTAATGGCAGTACACAATAAAATTGGCGATAAAGTGTTTGGTGTGCGCAAAGATTTTATCGAGAAAAATCCCAACACCACTATCCGTGTTGTGAAAGCCATGATCCGCGCAGCCAAGTGGCTGGATGAAAACAACAACGCTAACCGCTCTGCCGGTGCAAAAATGATTTCTGCTGCACACTACGTCGGTGCCGATTACAAAGTTATCGCCAACTCCATGACCGGCGTCTTTGAATACGAGCGCAAAGACGTTCGCCCAACTCCTGACTTCAACGTGTTCTTCCGCTACAACGCTTCTTATCCACATACTTCTGATGCCGTTTGGTACCTGACCCAAATGCGTCGCTGGGGCCAAATCCCTGAAGCAAAACCTGACAGCTGGTACATGGAAATGGGCAGAAAAGCGGTAGCGCCAGAAATTTACCAACAGGCTGCAGCCGATTTAATTGCCGAAGGAAAAATGGCAGCGAGCGATTTCCCTGACTTTAAAACCTTCAACGGTATTCGCGCAGTGAATGAAACCGAGTGGATTGATGGTGTGCAATTTGACGCAGCAAAACCGAACGAGTATCTCACCAAATTTAAAATCGGTTTGAAAGGCGACGAGAAAATTTAAGCACACCAAGCTTGCAGAACACAGTTGTAACGTTTGTTGACAATAAGCCCGCTTGCTTACGAGCAAGCGGGCAATCCAGAGGAAACGATCATGAGTAGTAAATTAGCCACCTTGAAATTTGAACAGCTAAAAGCCATCAAATGGCGCGATGTCCTGATCAGCACCTTGATGCCATTGATCGGTGTACTCGCCTTTATTTTGCTGTGGCACACAGCCGCACCGAACATCAACACTTCACTGGGTGATTTTCCCCAGCCCAAACAAGTATTCGAGCAATGGGGTAATTTGGTTGACGAATATAAAACTGAACAAGAGCGCGCTGAGGTATTTTACGAGCGCCAGGAAAAACGCAACGCCGAATTGCTTGCTCAAGATCCCGCCGCCAAAATTGACGAGCGTGAATTTAATGGCCGCCCCACTTTTTTTGACAAAATCGAAACCAGTTTAGTTACTGTGCTTTCCGGATTTTTTGTTGCATCGATCATTGCGATTCCGGTGGGAATTTTGATTGGCCTGAGCCAACCGCTCTACAACGCCATCAACCCGCTGATTCAATTATTTAAACCGGTATCGCCTCTTGCCTGGCTGCCGCTGGTGACCATCGTGGTGAGTGCGGTCTATGTTTCCGATTCGCCGATGTTCTCCAAGTCTTACATTATTTCCCTTCTAACCGTGAGTCTCTGCTCGCTCTGGCCAACCATGATAAACACGGCTGTTGGTGTTGCGGGTGTTAGCAAAGATTTGATCAACGTGAGCCGCGTATTGCGCCTCGGCTGGTTCACTCACGTCATGAAAATTGTATTGCCATCTGCAATTCCGATGATGTTTACCGGCCTGCGTATTTCACTCGGTATCGCCTGGATGGTATTGATCGCTGCTGAAATGCTCTCGCAAAACCCGGGCCTCGGAAAATTTGTGTGGGACGAATTCCAAAATGGTTCATCGGATTCACTGAGCCGCATTTGCCTCGCGATTTTGGTGATTGGTTTGATCGGCTTTCTACTCGACCGGATTATTTTGATCCTGCAAACCTATATCAATTGGGACAAGAGTGCAGTCGTCCGTTAACGCACAGCGCAAACGGTATATAAATTGCCTTATCAAATTGTGTCCAAATTATTTATCACTCGCCAAATACGATAGAAAGTACAGAGGAAAACACCATGAGCCAGATTCATCTTGAATTGACTAAAGTCGGCATAGAATTTCCAACGCCCAAAGGCCCATTTTGCGCACTGCGCGATGTGGATTTAAAAATTAAAAAAGGTGAATTTGTATCGCTGATTGGCCACTCGGGCTGCGGCAAATCCACCGTGCTCAATATTGTCGCCGGCTTGTATCAAGCCACTACCGGTGGCGTGGTTCTGAATGGCCGCGAAGTAAATGAACCCGGTCCCGAGCGTGCCGTGGTATTCCAAAACCATTCCCTCCTGCCTTGGCTGACTGCCTACGAAAACGTTGAGCTGGGTGTGAAACGCGTCTTCAAAGGCAAAAAAACCAAAGCGGAAATGCGCGAGTGGATTGAGCACAACCTGGAACTGGTACACATGACCCACGCCATCCACAAACGCCCGGATGAACTCTCCGGCGGTATGAAGCAGCGTGTGGGTATTGCGCGCGCGCTGGCAATGGAGCCGCAAGTGCTGTTGATGGATGAACCCTTCGGTGCGCTGGACGCACTGACCCGCGCCCATTTGCAAGACTCGCTGATGGAAATCCAGAACGAGCTGGGCAATACCGTGATTATGATTACGCATGATGTAGACGAAGCGGTACTGCTCTCTGACCGCATTGTGATGATGACCAACGGGCCAGCCGCTACTGTCGGGGAAATCCTCGATGTGCCACTCGCGCGTCCACGCAATCGCCTGGAACTCGCCGACAACGTCGAATACAACCACTACCGCTCAGCGGTATTGCGCTTCCTGTATGAGAAGCAAAAAAAAATTGAATCCATCGACGCCAAACGCGCCGAAAAGCAACTCGACAAAGGCGCGGCTGAACCAGCCAAAAGCGTCGCCTGATCTCGCGCTTGTCCGGCTTTGTGGCGGTGTACCTCCACAGGCCAGAAGTGCGAATTCGACCTCTGTTTGCCCCGGCTTGCCGGGGCTTTTTTATGCCCGAAAGACAGCGATTTTCACCCCTTAAAAGCCAAATCAAAAAAATAAGCGCATTAATTAAGCGTTTTGACTATTTTTTGGTTGGCACATTTTTCATCATTGGTATATATTGTGCAGCATATTTTGACGACACCCATCCGTGATGGACCACGCACTTCTGGAAACAAGGCGCGAACTCCATGCAGCAAGCCATTAACAAACCCTATCTCCTCCTCACATCGAAACTGGAACACCCTCCGGTTGCGGAATTTAATCCCGCAGTAGAACCCGTGACTCTCGGCGAGCTGGAGCAATTCACACAGCTACAGACACCGGAAGTCACCGCTACCTACGCCGATTTGATTATCGATTACCTCAAGCAATTACAGATCGATACGGTCTTTGGTGTTCCGGGTGGTGCGATAGAACCCCTGCTCAACTCTCTTGCTCGCAGCGAGCGTGCCGGTGGCCCGCGCCTGGTAGTGGCGCGCCATGAGTGCGGTGCTGCCTTTATGGCCGATGGCTACTCACGCGAAACCGGCAAGATGGGTGTGGTGTGCGCGACTACTGGCCCAGGCGCAACCAATCTGATCACCGGGGTGGCGTCGGCGTTGGCTGATGAAATCCCGATGCTGGTGATCACTGCGCAAACGCCGCTGCCCAAATTCGGCAAACGCGCACTGCAGGAATCCAGCTGCACTGCCATCGATACCGTCGGCATGTTCCGCTACGTCACCCAGTTCAATACGCTGGTATCGCACCACGAACAACTCGAAAGCAAATTGGTGTCGGCAATCATGGCGGCGCACCGCAAACCCAATGGACCGGTACATATCAGTGTGCCTGCCGACGTATTGCGCGCACCAGCAACTATCAATGCACATATTCACAGCGACTTGCTGGTGCACGATTTCGCCATGGCCGACGATTCGGCCATCGCCCGCCTGTGCGAAAAGCTCGGCAAGGTCGATAACATCGTCATGTACATTGGCAACGGTGTGGGCAAAGCCAGCAAACAAATTATGGAGTTTATCGAACTGACCGGCGCCGCCTTTGTCACCGGCCCCATGGGCAAAACCTGGGTCGATGAACATCATCCGCAATACCGCGGCGTGTTCGGTTTTGCCGGGCACGAAAGCGCCCGCAACCTGCTGCAAAGCAAAGAGGTCAACCTGATCCTCGCAGTGGGCACTGAGCTGGGCGAACTGGGCACCAGCGGTTGGAAAAACGATTTGCTCAATACCAAACTCGTCCACATAGATTCATCGATTGAACACTTCACCCGCTCGCCTATGGCGAATCTGCATGTGTTCGGCAATATCGATGTGATTTTTGATCGCCTGGTCAAAAGCGTACGCGAAGTGCGCAAATGGGGCCGCACCTGGCAAACACTGCCAGGCGCCGCCACAGAAAATGCCAACGGCGGTTTTTTCACTCTTAACGATGCAGACAAATGCCACTCCAACGCCAGCCCGGTAAAACCCCAGCGGTTGATGTGTCACTTGTCGCGCGCCCTGCCCGACGACACGCGCATTTTTGTCGATGCCGGCAACGGCTGGTCCTGGGCGACGCACTACCTTACCCGCTCGAACAGTGAAGGCCTGTACCGCATCGCCATGGGTTACGGCTCAATGGCCTGGTCGATTGGCGCAGCGATAGGCTCTGCGATCGCCAATCGCAATGCACCGACTCTGTGTATCGTCGGCGACGGTTCCTATTTGATGAGCGCGCAGGAAATTACTGTTGCCGCACAGCAAAAACTGCCGGTGGTGTTTCTGGTATTAAACGATTCGGCGATGGGCATGGTGATGCACGGGCAAATGCTCGGACAGCAGGAATCGATTGGCTGGGAATTAAATGAAGTCAATTACGCCCTAATGGCACAGGCGATGGGTGTGGATGGCATAGTGATCGATTCACCTGAGCAACTAGATGCGCTCGATTACGCCGCACTCTTCCAAAAAAATGGCCCGACCCTGCTTGATGTGCGTATCGACCGCAATGAAATCCCGCCCATGGGCGATCGCATCAAAGGGCTTGCAGTCAACGGCTCAGCCACTCCGGGAGGTTAACAACCCGCTCAGTTGATTATTTGGGAAGCGCGGCTAATTTAGGAAAGGTCTACGCGAAAAACATCCCTAGGCGAAAAGGAAAGCGCAGTTTATGCTAGGCTGAAAGGATATTAATTCGGAGACTAATGAGTGTTAACTAATAACACCAATCCTAATCAACCAAGCTCGCCTATTAACCTCCTCATCGTTAATAACGACCCCGCTGCGCTGGCTGCGATCAATGCCAGCTTGCGTGCGGCTGGGCTGGATAATCTCACCAGTGTCGATTCCGCACAAAAAGCATTGCGCGTACTGCGCCAACAAACCATTGATGTATTAATTGTGGACGTCGATACCGCCGATCTGGATGGCTGGCGGCTCTCGCGTTTAGTGCGCAGCGGCATACTGCACTGCCGCGCCGATATGCCAATTATTATTATCGCTAGCACCTGGTGCGAGCGCATCGCTGAAGTTACTGCGCGCGAGTATGGCATCAACCAATTACTGCCGCTCGACCAGGTCAACCAATTACCCACTCTGGTGACGCAACTCGCGCACCGCGAGCAGAATAATTTCCCCAAGCCTCGTTTACTGGTGGTAGAAGATGAACCCGATACTGCCGATTTAATTAAGCGGGTGCTCGCGCCCTCCTTTGATATTGAAGTGGCCAGTGAAGGTGATGCAGGCTTGAGGGCCTGGGTGCAACGGCGCCATGATCTGGTGCTGCTTGATGTGATGCTGCCGAAACTATCGGGGCGCGATATTTTGATTGAAATCCAGAGTATCGACGCCAATCAACCTGTAGTTATTATGACTGCCCACACCACTATCGATCAGGCCGAAGAATTAATGCTGCTCGGTGCGGTCGATTTTTTACCCAAGCCCTTTCGCGCCGAACAATTGCGCAAAGTGTGCGACATCGCCATTCACCGCGATGATTTTTTAGTGAGCAACGCGCAATTTGCAGCACAGGTAAAATCCCTGCAAGAGCGCGAGCTGGCCTATCGCCAACTTTACGAAAACCACCACCAACTGCTTGATGATTTGCAATCCGTAGTGATGGAGTTGGATGCGAACTTTACCATTTGCTATCTCAACCGCGCATGGGAAACCATGATGGGTTATCCCATTGATGATTGTATTGGCCAATCGCTGGAAAGTTTTATCGCACCGGAGGACATAGCGCAATTTTCGCTGTACAAAAGCAGAATACGTAAAGCATTACAGCAAAACAAACCCTGTCCAGAAATAGAAATTTGCTTGAGCAGTAGTCGCCACCAAAAATTGTGGGCGCAGCTAAAAATCAGCCGCTCCAGCAACAACAAACAGCAGAGCAATCTAACCGTCTGCCTGGACAACATCACCGAGCGGCGCGAATCGCAAGAGCAACTTAAATATTTGGCGATGCACGATTCACTCACCGGGCTTTACAACCGCCACTTTTTTGAAACCACCCTCGCTCAGCTGACTGCCGATTCGGTACGCAATAACCGCCAACACGCACTGGTGTATTTGGATCTGGATCACTTCAAGGTAATCAACGATACCTTCGGCCATCAAAAAGGGGATGAAGTGCTACGCGAAATGTCGCACTTGCTTAGCAAACGCATTCGCGGTGCCGATATCCTGTGCCGTTTGGGTGGCGATGAGTTTGCGATTTTATTGCGCGATATCCATAGCACTGAAGCACACGAATTTGCGCGCAGTATCCAGCAGATTATCAGCGAGTTCAGTTTCCAACTGCAGGAGCAGCGCATTAACCTCGGCAGCAGTATCGGGCTTACGTTAATCGATGGCAGCACCAACAATGCAGAAGAGCATTTAATGCGCGCCGATATTGCGCTCTACGTTGCCAAGGGGCGCGGGCGCAACCTCATCCACCAATATGATCCGCTCGATAGCGAGAGCGATGAGCTGCGCCATTCGATCAACATGTCGCAAAAAGTGCGCAAGGCTATTACCGAAGATCGGATGACTCTCTATTTCCAACCGATTTTTGATATCAAAAACAATAAAATTTCTTACTACGAAGCATTGGTACGCCTGATAGAAACCGATGGCAAAATTATTGGACCAAACAATTTTATTCCCGCACTTGAAGCGGCAGGTGAAATGCATTTACTGGATCGCTGGATTATTAAATTGGCGATCCACAAACTCAAAGAGCATCCTGAGCTAAACCACATCGCCATTAATCTCTCGGCGCAAGCGTTTAAAGATGACAATCTGGTACCAACCATTTTAGAAAATCTGAAAGCCACCGGCGTTGACCCCAAACGCATCACCTTTGAACTCACTGAAAGTGCGAGTTTGTTTAACCTGCATATCACCCAGCGGGTAATTGCCGAGCTGCACAAATTGGGCTGCAGTTTTTCAGTGGACGATTTTGGCTCCGGCTTCAGTAGCTTTGCCTATTTAAAAGATTTGCCCGCGGATTACATTAAACTGGATGGTTCATTTATCCAAAACCTGCACCGCGATAAGATCGACCAAACTCTGGTCAAATCAATGATCCAGGTGATTCAGGCATTGGGTAAAAAAGCGGTGGCGGAATATGTTGAGAATGAGGCAATTCTCGATATTTTAAAAACCATGGGCATTGATTTTGTGCAGGGGTATCACATTGGGCATCCGTTGCCGATAGCGCAGTTATTTACGCAACAGGCTGTGGGTTCATTGCCGTAAATCGATCATGACTCGAAAATTGCACTTGGATTACCAAGTGCAAGTCCATAAAAAAATAATCAACAGAAACAGGTTATTCACCCAACATCAGGTTACATTTACGCCGCCATCAACAGCCCAAATTGCACCCGTGGTATAACTTGACTCCAGCTGCGCCGCAATTATTTCAGCAACTTCTTCTGCCTTGCCATAACGTCGCAATGGGATTTGCGTTTCCATATGCGCCTTGGCTGCCGCAATCGTTTGCTCATCCAAGCCGAACTTGGTAATGATCGGTGTATCAATAGCGCCCGGCGATACTGCATTGACACGCACATTAACAGGAGCCAATTCAATCGCAAGACTTTTGGTTGCCGCTTCAAGCGCTCCTTTAGAAGCTGCATACAAAACTGCATTTGCCAACCCGTTATTGACCACGGCAGAGGACACATTCGTAATGCTCCCCTTAGCTTTCTCCAGCGCGGGTAACAGGCCTTTAATTAAATCCAACGGACCACGCACATTAGTATTCATGACCTCATCAAAATCAGCCGCACTGCAAAATTGCATAGGAATAAAACGTGCAATGCCGGCGTTATTCACCAATGCATTGAGTGCTTTACCCTGAAAGTGCGAAGCTAATCTGGCGACATCCGCCGGATTTGCCATATCGGCTACCACAGCATCTACACCGAGTTCATTCGCCGCTTCAGCAACCCGCTGCGCATTGCGTCCGGAAATAGTCACAGCATAACCACGCGCTTTTAATAATTTTGCCGTTGCATATCCGATTCCGGAATTGCCACCGGTCACTAACGCTATTTTTTGCATTGCAAGTTCTCTTTGATTGGTAGGTTGAAAGTCAGGTATAGGTCGTACAGCAACACCCTGATAATCAATATCATCACAGCGCAGTGGTAGAAATGTATCCGGAGCCTGATGGTAGGTATCCAGATAACAGGCAGTTACGCCACTGGCGACCAAGGTGGTAAATATTTGATACACCTCATCCGGTGAAAAACCATGGTCTGCCATTACGGCAGATACATAGCCATTAACATTCATTCCCTCGTCATATTTTTCCTGCAAGACACGCTCAATTGCCATCGCTAATTCAAGATGCGGACCCACTGGAAAACCATATCCTTCAGCGATGTTTGCCATGGCACGTATACGCTCATCACCTTTTGCAATGGGGCGAATATATCCCACAATTAACGGCTTGCCTCCGCGCGAGGGCACGTTCGCAACTATCTGCTCGGCAGATAGTCCTTGCTGATGACTCGCCAGGGCCGTTTGAATAAATTGCACGCCTTCTTTCAATGGGTAAACGCCGTAGGTGCGCGAATCTGTCGCC
Source organism: Cellvibrio fibrivorans (assembly GCF_031457055.1). Classification (NCBI taxonomy): domain Bacteria; kingdom Pseudomonadati; phylum Pseudomonadota; class Gammaproteobacteria; order Cellvibrionales; family Cellvibrionaceae; genus Cellvibrio; species Cellvibrio fibrivorans. The sequence goes on from NZ_JAVDVX010000007.1 coordinate 81,821, forward strand.
AGCACCCCCATGGCTGTTGCTGCAATTGCCGAGGTGCGCGCGCCACCTGCAAGCGCCCCAATTTGATTACACCAAATGCGCGGATCAGGCCAGCTAAGGCACGAGTAACCAACCTCTATCCAATGGGCAAACTCGGTGGAAATCATTTTCCCCGTCGCATTTAATACCACAATCTGGAAGTAGGATTTTTTCCCCACCAAATCATCCATCATGGAATAGCCATGACTGAAAACGCCCTTGCCGGGAAACCAACCACCTGTCTTGCTGATTATTTTTCCTCGGCGGGCATTGAGTGTGTCAATGATATGTTGATCGCTAAATGTTTTTTCAGACATGCCCATCACCGCTCAATAAAATAATTTTCATCAGAGACAAAAGGCATCGCAGTAATAGGTTTATTGGCCAGTTCGAGGCCATGGGCAACCACACCTGGTGCTCCCATTAATTGATACAAACACACTCCCGCTTTAGGTTGGAACCCCAAATCCGATAAGACGGCAGAAGCAACGCCAGGCATTAGCCAGCCCATACCTTTTGCTTCAAGCGCATAACTCAATTGCATACCCCATTTCAAAGCTTTACCTGCGCCGGGTAGTTGCGCGAGTTGCGCAGCATGCGTGTTTGCAAGGAGATCAATGCCACCGTAGTAGGCACCAAACCCTGGAATAGGCGTTGAGGATTCCACATGCGCCGCAGCACAAACGGCAGCATCTTGATTTTGTTGCTTGCGTAAAAAACGCATCGCCTCTTCCACTACTCCGCCGCTGTGATACTCACCGCCGAGCAGTGCCGCGCCAATTGGCAATATGTGGGCAGGATCTGTTTTACCGATACCAGCGTTCATCGCTGCGCGAGTGGCGGGATGGCGGGGACCGGGATTGATGAGGGCAATCATCAGTTGTTGCAGAATTTGAACTTCATCCGGTGCTGGTAACTCACCACGAAACAATAAGTAAAACACATCGGTAAATGACCGCTTCGCCATCAGCTCACTAACATCATAGCCATGACAAAAAGCGGCACTGGCGATGTAAGGATTATCATCACTAGGTTGCTCGAGGCAAATTTTAGTGCTGGTCCGCTCTGCAAAAATTTCATTTCTGCTGCGCACCTGATTGGTATTTTTTTCTTGCATCAGTAAAGTCCGGCAATGATTAGAGATGAGTGATGATTAGGTGGCACTCAATGGAATCTATAACTTAGCTCCAGCAAAACACTGCGCGATTCCAACAAATAATCTTCCGGAATTTCACCACTGCTTGGCTCACGCGCGTCTCTATCCGCAACGTTGCGCACGGCAATCATCAAATCCAGATTTTGCAGCACATTGGCTCTGCGCAGATTCATATCCCACAAACTGTAATTGGCGATTGGAGCGCGGTTATCACCCGGGGTTTTAAGAATTGGATCTGCCAGACGACGACTGCGGTCACCCACCCAGATATATTGGTTATGCCAATGCCAATCAGGTAAAAACTCCCAGTCCAACATTAACTTGAATTGTTTTGCTGGCGCATCCTGAACAGCGGCACCGGTGCTTTGATCACGCGCATTTTGATAAGAGTAACTGGATGCTAACGAAAAGTTATTCAGTGGTCGCCAATTCAACTCTGCCTCGTAACCATCACCTTCTTGATCGCCCGTATTTTTGGCAATTTTGTTGGTAAGGTCGGAAGGAACAAACTCAATCAGATCGGTCGCGCGATAATCAAATAACGTCAGGTTAGTTCCCACGTTTTCAGATACATAAAAATTCAATGACAATTCTGTGGTTGCTATGCGCTCAGCCCCAACAGCCGGATTCCCCAATGACACAGGATTATTTTTGCTGGCTTTTTCAGTAAATGAAGGTGCACGAAATGCGCGACCATGCATAAGTTTGGTTGTCAAGCGCTCGTTAGTTGCCCACACCAGTGCGACACGCGGATTGGTCGTTGAACCAAAATCCGAGTAATGGTCGTAACGCACTCCGCTGGTCAATTGCAAATTGCCTGTCATCTGCCACTCATCTTGCAGGGATACGTAACCGATAGTGCGCGAATAATTGGACAAAAAAGCATACTCAGTGCCGCTTACATCCTTTAAGGTTCCATCGACTATCATTTCCGATCCAGTAAGTACACCAGGACCAAAATTTTTGTGCTCGCGCGGTTCTGCAGACTGGTCACGAGCGCCCACCGCGGCGCGCACTTGATGAGAATCCAGACCCTTAAAGATCGCAACGTAATCCAATTGTGCATCTTCCGTTGCTCCTCCTGGTTTACCAATTAACCCCTCAGAAAATAACGTCCAGTTGGCATTAGGTTGGGCGAAGTCAATGTTGCCCTGATTGCCCTCCTGCTTGCTAATTGGCAATACTGCACCGCTGGGAAAGAGCGTAAATGTGGATTCCTGATCATAGCGAAAATAGCTGAGTCGTACGCTCTTATCCCATTCGCTATCATCGTTATCAAAACGGTAAGTGAAGTCGGCCATCCATAAGTCGCTATCGTCACTTCCTGAGGCATCAAGCACCTGAGCAGCCCCCGCACCGACGCCAGCATCGCGCGATAACCAGTTCCAAAAATTAAATTGCCATTGTTTGCCGCTCAACGCCAGATGCGAGTCAAGTACCTCATAACGGGTAGATAAACTGCCGGGAGCCAGCGATGCTTTGGTGCCCAAGAGTGAATCGAGTGTGGATTGCAAATCGGTACTTACCCTCCGCTCGCTATCACCGTCCGATTTTTGGTAGGCCATAGTGAAGGCAATATCCACGGCTTGCCAATCGGCGGCCGTCTCCAACCACAATTCGCGCGTGCCAAAAGATCCGGATGTTGCACCCACTCGTGTTGAATCTATTGCCGATGCATCTTTAGTAATAACATTGATCACCCCCGAAAACGCATCCGCACCATAAATTGCTGAGCCTGGCCCACGGATGACCTCCACTCGTTCAATGCTGGCCGAAGGTAAGCGAAATAAGGTTGGGCGGCCACCCTGAGCGTTGTACTGGACGGGTATTCCATTCAGCATTAACAATACATGTGGGTTCAAGCCAGTGTGAATACCGCGAATGGAATACACCGAATCCAATCGGCTTAAGGATGAGAGAGACACATGCAAGCCAGGAACGGTTTCCAGTACTTCATTCAGATTGCGGGCACCCATGGCTTGGATTTCACTGGCGGAGATAACCGTTGCCGTCGCCGGAGCGCGATCAAGCGGTGTGCTATTGCCCGTGGCGATAGAAATTTCGACCTGACCCAGTTCGGCCAGCGATAGGTTGTAAAAGTCACTGGAGGAGGATTGTGCGCCCGTTTCTGCGTTAGCGCTGCCAACCCAAAGGGCTAAAGCCAATGCAAGCGGAGTCGTTGGTGTTCTTATCACGCGCATAATGACAACCTATTCAAAAGGGCCTACGTCATTCCGCTGACAAAATCACTCGATAAACCATTAAACCTGACAGATAGCTGATCATCTAAGAAACTGGGTCTAAGCACTTTTTGCACTAAGAGTGCTTAAAGATAGTTTACCTTTGCATGAAAGCAAAGCAGATTGATGCAACTTTAGAATAGAGGTTCAGTATTTTTATGCGGTGCGAGGCGCTGGATGGCTTGTTTAAGGGTTTCGCGTCTCACCGGTTTGGTTAAATATTCTTCCGCCGGTTGGCGATTGAAACGCTTACGCTCTTCAATCATGGAAATCACAATTACAGGAATGTCGCACACATCGGGATCGGCTTTGATTCGCTCAAACAAAATCCAACCGTGCTGGTCAGGCAAAAATAAATCCAGCGTAATCACGTCGGGTTTAATCGCCTGAATTAAGCGCCAACCACTTTCCGCATCACTGGCGGTGTGCACGTTGTAGCCTTCCGCGCGAATAGTGCGCGCCATGATGTCCAGAAATGCCGGATCATCGTCGATCATCACCACCTGCTCGCCAGCGGGCGTCAACGCTGCCGGTACCGATATTTGCGGCTCATCATCTGACTTGGGTGCCTGCACCGCTGTAGGAGTGATCGGCAGTGGCAGCTCAACAATAAACTTGGAGCCCGCTCCCAAGTCACTTTCAACACGAATTCCGCCTCCCATTAGCTCGCACAACTGGCGAGTGATGGATAACCCCAGACCGCTGCCCTGGAATTTGCGTGTTGTGCCAGAATCAGCCTGTTTGAAGGGATCAAAAATGGTGGCTTGCTGCTCTTTCGAAATGCCGATTCCCGTGTCGGCAACACTGATATAAATTTGTTGCGGTTGATGGTAAGCCTTGATCCGCACTTGGCCGTTGGGAGCAAATTTAATCGCATTGCCCAACAGGTTAATCAATATGTGCAGCAATTTTTCCGGATCGGCAACCGGCAGGGACTCACCATCATCAACATCAACCTGCAACTGTATGGCATTTTTTTCCATCAGCGGCGCAACGGTACCCAAGGCCTCCTCGACCAAACTCGACAATTTCACTTCGGTTAAATCAAGATCCATGCGGCCTGATTCAATTTTGGCCAGATCCAGCACACCATTGATCAGTTTTAACAAACGTTCACTATTGAGTATCACCCGGTTTAAATCTTTCAGGTGATGCTCGTCATCCGCCAGTTTAAGTTCTTCAATCACCACTTCGGTATAACCAATAATTGCCTGCAGCGGCGTGCGTAATTCGTGGCTCATAAGTGACAGGAATTCACTTTTTGCCTTGCTTGCATCTTCCGCTTTGCGCTTGGCAATCGCGAGCCGGTCGCGCGCAATTTGCAAGTCCTGGCTATGCGCCGCCAAACGTTGGTTATCGCGGCGTTTGATCGTGTAGGCAAACAATACGGTGATAATTAATAAGGCTCCCAAAATCACGGAGCCCCACAAATAACGCAATGCCACTTGTTGTGAGTCAACTAATTCATCAAGATCGACAATGGCATTTTTTTGTTTAAGGATGGTATTTTCTTGCGATTTAATCGTCGTATTCAAATAGGTCAGACGCTTTTCGCGCATATCAATCTCCTGCAAAATAGTGCGCAGATGCGTCTGTTGCTCGTCCAACTCTTTGGTGCGCAGCTCTACTTCTCGCAATAGTGCTTCACGTTCTTGCTTACTGGTTTCGATTTGTGCCTGTTGGTTTTGCAGGAGTATTTTTTGCTCGGCAATTAACGCATCGCTTTTGTGGATATTTTGGTTTAACTCAGCCATTTGTCCCTGCAGGCGCGCCGTCATCTCCTCTTGCGTTTTAATCGCTTCCGTTAATTCACTGAGTATTTTTTCCCGGCCACGCAATTGTTTTTGCAGCGCAACCAGTGAGGCCTGTCCCTCGCGGTAAAGTTTGGCAACATCAATTTCAGTCCCGCCGTTTAAAATTAACTCCGGCAGCGGGGTTAAGCCGTGGTTGATGATGTTGGATTTATTGACTTCAAACTTAAGGCGATCATTTTCTGTAGTGATCAGGTTTATCATCACCAGCTGCTTGTTGTTATAGGAATCAGTAACCAGCAAGACCGGCTTGCCTTCAAGCTCGTCGTAAATATCCGCGATTATTTTCGCATTCACCTGTTCAACATACACCAGATGGTAATTCGCCAGTGAGTCCACTCGATTCACCTGGTTAACGGTAATCGGCAGATCGCGCAGCTTTACCCTGTCGCGTAAAACCGCCAACTCATTCATTAATGCCGGGGAGCTTGCTCCATAGACGGCGATATCAAAAGAGGTCATGGTCGCCTGATTGGGCCACTCAATGTTTTTGGCAAAGTTGTACAAATAAGAGGCGGTAATTTTTTCCTTATTGAGTCCCTGCGCCCACGCAGGTGTGGTGCAGCAAATAAACACTATCAGGATCAGAGGGATAAACAGCAACGAAAAAACCTGCTGCCTTGCTTGCTGTGGCAGCCGAGGGCCGAGTGTAGCGATGGCTACTGACAGGAAGGGGGTTGTTAACATTGTCGTTGGTCTTATCTATTTTTAATCACTGAAGCATAGCTTGTTCATTCCGCTATTGATAGGTCTTGCAGGTTGCAGCACGGGAGTAAAATTACTCTTGCACAGAATACAAAGAGGCACCCGTAGGTGCCTCTTTTAATAACTGAACGCTAATCAAAAGTGCCGGATATAAGCTACATATAGGCTTTAGCAAATGCGGCCTTGGACTCCTGGATATAAGTGCGGACTTTTACCGCGTGGGATTCCCAGAGCCCGCGGTCTTTTTCGTCAGAGAAGGGGTTTTGGTCTTTCGCGACCGAGCGATCAAACTTGTCATAAAATGTAATGACCGACGAAGCGATTTGATTGAAGCGCTCTTTAAACACTTGGGTTTCCTCCATAGTACCAGTGGCTTTCATCATGAATTGCACGAACTCGGTATTGGAGCTGGAATGATTTTGATAGCTCTCTGCTTGCAACGTAAAGTAGCTGTTGATTTCCTCCAGCGCCGCACTGCGAATAGCTTCGTCTTTACTCATGACACGGTTGTAATTTTCCTGACCACGCCCCATACCACCGGCAATCAGTGATTCCTTTAAATGTTTGTCCAAATCTTTGCGAAATTTATCAACCTCACGCTGGATATCCATTAAATCTTTGTCCAGAGCAACCACCGTGTTTAATTCTTTTTCCACTTCTCCCAGAAAACCTTCGGCTTTGGAAAAGGTTTTTAAACCGTTTTCTTCAGCAAACTTACGTGTTTTGCGATCCACACCGGCATTTTCATAGGCCACTTTATCGAAGGTAGTCGCCACTATGGTTTTAAAGGGTTCTGCGAACGCTGCATAGGCTCCCTGGGTCATTACATTCAGGGTAGCGGTTGCTATATCACCCAAGGGTTTTAAAAGCGAATCCATACGCGCCTTTTGTATGGGTGATGCCACCATCTTCACATCGCTCACTATGCCTTTAAAGGTTTGGTAACCGAGTGGGTTAGCCATCTTGCCCCGCTCTGAGGTGGCGAGTACCAGTGTCACACTGGAATAAATACCATTGGCGTATTCCAGATATTGGCGCTGCACATCGATCTGTGCAGCGTAATTTTTACCCAGCGTACGCAGCGCATCCGCCTGCACCTGATAATTTTTGTCATCGCGTAATTTGCCCAGCACTTCTGCAATCACTTTTTCCTGATTTTTTTGCAGCGCCGTATCCAGCAGAATTTTTTCTACGCTCAGGTCATCAATCCATACCTGGCCATTGGTAATTTCAAAATCCAGACGCAAGTATTTTTTGCCAGGGTCGTCAATAGAAATACGCTTTGCATGGTATTCCGCCGAATCGTTATTACCCAAAATTTGACCAACCTGCACCCAACCACTGTCTACATTTTGGTTGGCAGCTACCAGCACATTGATTTTGTATTGGGTAGCGGGCGATGAAGTTTTGATCCAAAACTCCAGCGTACCCTGCTCACTTAAATTCACCCGCGAACGCACTGATGCCTCGCCCTGCTCTATTTGCAGTGCGCCAGTGCCCGTACGCGCCTGCTCACCGGTAAATTTTGCACCGTATATCAGCGCCCATTTTTTATGGTCGGAATCGCTTTCAAAACCGTTTTTGAAAATAACCGATTTCTGCTGGGCAAACGCCAGCGATGCCATCAGGCTGGCGGTGGATAAAACCAAAACACTCGCGATTGTTTTTAACATGGTGGTCTCGCAATCCTTAAAAAAATACATAGGTAACCGATAAAACAGCAATGAACGCTGGATGTTATTCAATAAAACCCGGGATCCGATTTTGCAAAAAATTATCCACTGCAGTTTTACGCTCACCGAGCACGCGCGCATAAGCCACGCGCTCATCAGGCAAGCGGGTTATGGAATTCAAATAGCCATTTGCGCCCCAGCGATTGGCCGCAATAGGATTAGCGATAGGATCGTTCATCGCGCGCTCGGCCGCGATAATAGTCCAGCCTTGGGCGACTAAACGATCAACCAACGCAACGATAAAATACGCCGCCAAATCATTTTCCTGCAGCACTAGCACTTGCCGCGGAGAATAACCCAATACATTAAATGCTTTGGCGTCCTCTTGCACGAGCGACTGCGTGATCAGATCAATATAGGCTCCCTCCAGTGATGCCATATTCACTGCGCGATTGCTGCGGATTTTTTTCTGGTACAACTGATCCAGATATTGATCCACACCGCGCATGGCATTCACACCGGTAAATGCAGGGCGATAGCCGCGCTCTTGCAAAAAATCCGCAAGTTCACGCTGGATGTTGGCGTCGCCAAATTCATGCAGATAAGAAAAGTGCACATGTTTTTTATAGCCGCTATAAGCCTGCAATATGCGATTGGCTTTCATAATGCCAATTTCATACACATAGAGATCACTCTTAGTCACCAGACTGTGACCATGGCCGGCATTCACCAGCAAATGTCCTTTATCGCTATAGAGCGCCAAACGCGCTTTGTCTTTTTGATCAGCACCTTTGGTTTTAATTAAAAACATCGCTTGTGGAACACCCGCCGTGGCCAGATTGCGCACCAACATTTGCGAGCGCGCCATTGCATCCAATGAAGTGGATGCTTGTAAGGTATGGTCAAACGCAATGACCAATTCGCGCGCGTGAGCCATGCCAGTACTAATCAGCCCACTGAGCAACAATAAACTACCGAGCAACCATTTTTTCAACACAGTCTTATCTCATGTAAATAGGTCGTTGGATAACATTGTTAGACAAAAAACGTTATTCCGGCAACTCATACAACTCCAACGGCAAACCATCGGGATCTTGAAAAAACGTAAAACGTTTTAAGGTGTATTCATCGATGCGAATGGGCTCTACCGAAATATTATTGGATTCCAGCCAAGCAACAGTCCGGTCAAGATCGCGCACCACAAATGCCAGGTGGCGCAAACCGCATGCTTCGGGTTGCGACGGGCGCGCGGGCGGATTGGGGAATGAAAACAATTCCAGTTGGGTGCCATCCGGTAATGCCAAATCCAACTTCCACGAGGACCGTGCCGCACGATAATGCTCGGCAATAACCTGCAGACCTAAAATAGTGACATAGAAATGTTTGGATTTTTCATAATCCGAACAGATCAAGGCTACATGATGGACTGCCTGCAACATGGATAACGCATTCTTCATTTCTTAGCACTCGCTGCTCATCGCCCAATACTCGCAATGGGCGCATTTTAGTATAACCTTCACTTTACAAAAGACGACGGCTTTTACCTTTGTAAACCAGCCAGTCGTTATGCTGCCGTCATTTGGCTGTATCTTATCTGAATAAAAAAACACTCACGGATATATTATGAGTCTCTCCCGCCGTCATTTTTTACACAATGCAGGTGCCGCTGCAATCGCCCTGGCCGTCTTTCGCCATTTGCCCGCCCGGGCTGAAGCCTATGCGCGCGACCCCAAATACGGCATTGATAAATATGGTCCGCTCATTAAAGACCCGCACCAGATAATCGATTTGCCTGCCGGTTTCCACTATCAAATCATCGCCCGCACTGGCGACCCCATGAGCGATGGATTGATCATGCCCGGCGCTCCCGATGGTATGGCGGCCTTCCCCGTTGCAATGAATCCCACACAGACCGTATTGGTGCGCAACCATGAATTGAGCTCCTCCTGGGGTGATGTGGATGCTTTCAGTGGCGATAAGAAACGGGCGAGAAACAGCGTGGGCCATAAAGCCTTTGATTTTTATCGCAACGGCTTACCGGCTAATGGCGGCACCACCACGCTCTTGTACAACCACAGCTCCGGCAAAATCGAGCGCAGCCATTTGAGCCTCGCCGGTACATCGCGCAATTGCTCAGGCGGAGCAACCCCCTGGGGGTCGTGGCTCACCTGCGAAGAGACTACTTATGGCACTAAACAGGGTTTTGGCAAAGATCACGGATTTGTGTTTGAGGTTCCCGCCAGTGCGACTGAATTAGTCGCGGCAGTCCCCTTGACTGCGATGGGGCGTTTCGCCCATGAAGCCTGCGCAGTCGATATCACCACCGGCATTGTGTACCAAACGGAAGATGCCAAGGACGCGCTCTTTTATCGATTTATCCCTGCTACCCCGGGCGAATTACACAAAGGTGGCAAACTGCAGGCGCTGGTGATCCGCGATTGGCACTCTGCCAATACCCGCAACTGGCGCGATGATGAAAAAGATTCCCACGCACGCAAAGTTGTTATGCAACAGGAATTCCTGTGCGACTGGATAGACCTGGATAATGTCAGCGCCCCAGAGGCTGATTTGGCTGCACGTGGCCAAGCAAAGGGCGCCGCTATTTTTGCCCGCTGCGAAGGCCTCGCCTTTGCCTTGCGCGACAACACCCAGCCACAGACGCGGGAATTATTTTTTACCGCTACCACCGGCGGCGACAAAGGCCTTGGGCAAATATGGCGCTATCAACCCAGCCCCTACGAGGGTACCGCGCGCGAACATGAAGCGCCGGGCAAACTTGAACTGACCTATGAAAGCCAGGATCGCGCCTATCTGGAAGGTTGTGACAACCTCACTATCGCCCCCTGGGGTGATTTAATTGTGTGCGAGGATAGTTATTCCGGTGAGCGCGACAACACCAATTACTTGCGCGGCCTGACTCCGCAAGGGAAAATTTATACCCTGGCGATGAATGCGCATAAGAAAAAAGGTGAATTCTGCGGCGCCTGTTTCTCACCCGACGGTACTACCTTGTTTGTGAATATCCAACAACCGGGATTAACACTGGCCATTACCGGCCCATGGCAAACACTGCGCCCAGCCTGATCACTTTTCCATAAACTTTACGCATTAAAAAAATCCCGGGCGCGCCGGGATTTTTTTAATGTGATTGATCAACAAACAATATTGTATTGTTTATTTGCGCTCATGCTGCCGGCGCAATTGGCTTAATCCAGTCTTGATAAACGCCAGTAAATCATCGGGAAATAACGGTTTGGAAAAATAGTAACCCTGCACCAGATCTACGCCTAAATCATAAATTATTTTAAAATCCTCTTCCGTCTCCACACCTTCTGCAACGGTGGTGAGATTCAGATTTTTTGCGAGATCGACCGTGCTGGCTAAAATCGTCCGCTGTTGCGGCCGCGCAGCAGAGCGATGTACCAATGAGCGATCAATTTTTAATTCCGTTGCAGGCACACGCGAGAGCTGCTGCGCATTCGCAAAACCAGTGCCGTAATCATCAATCGCAATATGGAAACCTTTTAAGCGCAAGCGTGCGAGTGTGCGGATAGCGCTTGCCAATTCTCCGAGCAGCGCATTTTCCGTAATCTCAAAAGTCACGTCAGCGGGCGCTATGCCGTAATCTTCGGTGAGCTTGCACAACCACTCCACCATATCCGAATCTGCCAGTGAGAGCGGCGACAAATTAAACGCGAGATTGAAACGCAAACCGTAATTTTGCCAATTTTTTTTGTGCTGGAAAGCTACCTGCAGCAGATGCCGGGTAAGCGAATCAATCATGCCATGGCGCTCAGCCAAGGGGATAAAAACACCGGGGGAAATAGTGCCTTTGTGCGGATGTTTCCAGCGCGCCAAAGCCTCGACTCCTTTTAGCATCAACCCATGCACAGTGAGTTTGGGTTGGAATGCCAATGTCAATTCACCATTGGTAATTGCCTGCCCCAGCTCAACCGCGGTGACTTCATTCTCGGGCGCGGCTTTGGGCTCGGCGGCCTGGTTTTTTGCATCCTGGATAAAGCGCAGCAAACTGCATTCAAGCGCATCAGGCAGGAGCGGCTTTTGAAAAGTACCAAGCACATGCAAGCCGTCTGCTTCGGCCATGGTGCCGACGCTGGCAATTAAAATGGGATCTTTAGCGCTGAGGATAATGACGCTGCTCACATACTTTTTCTGCGCCATCGAACGGATTAATTCAACACCATCCATAATCGGCATTTCAAGGTCGATCAACACCACGTCCACACTGCACGATTCAAGCACCTGCAAGGCATCAACGCCATTGGCAGCGTCATGGAGATCGCTGACACCCAAGTCCTGGCACAACTCTTTGGCGTACTGGCGCTGGGTCAAACTGTCGTCAGTGACCAATACACTCAATTCGGAGATAACGGACTTCATGCCTTGCCCCCTAATACTGCGGGAATCTGGGATAAAGGCATAACTTCTTTCGCGGCACCGAGACTAATCGCCTCTTTCGGCATGCCAAAGACAACACAGGATTGCTCATCCTGCGCGATGGTTCTACAACCAACTTGCCGCATTTCCAATAAGCCTCTCGCGCCATCATCCCCCATGCCCGTCATGATGATGCCCATGGCATTGCGCCCGGCGGCGCGAGCAGCAGAGCGAAACAGAACATCGACTGACGGACAGTGGCGGTTCACGCTTGGGCCTCGAAATACCTTGGCAATATACTGGGCACCCGAGCGCTGTACTTCGAGGTGATGCCCGCCCGGTGCGATGAGCACTCGCCCGGGGATCAGGCGATCACCACTCTCCGCCTCTTTTACATCCACTTCACACAAACCATCCAAACGCTTGGCAAAGGCTGCGGTAAACTTTTCTGGCATGTGTTGCACCACAGCGATACCTGGGCAAGTGCGCGGAATTTTGCTGAGGATTTCCTCCAGCGCTTGTGTGCCACCTGTTGAAGTACCAATCACGATAATCGTATCGGTAGTGGCGGTCATAGAGACCAGATCCGAGGCAGGTATTAACGGCGCCGCTTTTTTGGTATCAACCGTCGCCACCCGACGCGACACATGAGCGCCGGCTGCACCGCGCACGGTTTGCCAGAGCAAATGTTTTGCCTCCAATAAAAAATCCTTAACGCCTAATTGCGGTTTGGTAATCACATCAATAGCACCCGCCGAGAGCGCCTGTAATGTCAGCTCGGCACCCTTCTCCGCCAACGACGAACAAATAATTACTGGCGTAGGTTTTTCATGCATCAGCTGGCGCAAGAAAGTCAAACCGTCCATGCGCGGCATTTCAATATCCAGCAAAATCACATCGGGCCATTTTTTTTGCATTTGCTGTTGGGCAAAAATGGGGTCCGACGCAGTAGCATAGACATTAATGTCCGGCGCTTCATTGAGCACGCCACTAAGCACTTGGCGCACAACCGCTGAATCATCCACTACCAACACATCAATTGTCATAATCTCTCAACTTTTCAGCGCGTTTTAAGTATCAATCGACTCAGTTACCAGAACACTTGCCCCGGCGATGCTGCAATTTATAAAGTATTGTCGATCAAACCGTTATTTCAATCATTCAAGGCTGATTCATCTGATAATGTTTTAACTGAATTTCACCGGTGTGTATAACCAACATTAACGAGCGGGAAATAGAGCCCCCCACATCGACGTGGAGAGGCTTGAGCTTTTCGCGTATTAGCCATTGGCGCGCATAAGCAATATTGTCGAAACCAATCGAGGTTGGCGTACTGTAGGCAAACATATCGCCACCGCCAAATATGCCGAGTTGGAATTCATTCATATCAGCATAAGCCTGCATCGAGCGTTTCATTTGTTCCAGAGCGTTATTGGCATAGCGACAATCACCTGCAATCATTCGCTGTTGGCTAGGCCCGCCACCCGCCGCAGGGGTATTTTTTTTATTTGGCTCAATGGCCAATAAGTAATGGCACATACCGCCAATTTTGAGTGCCGGATGCCACGCGGTTAACGCAACACAGGAACCCAACACGGTATGCAACCGCTCGTATTCAACACCGAAGTACCACTCGCCAGGATGTATGCTGTGCAATGGTTTGATAACCGTCGCGACGGCCATAGGTTCACCGCCCAGCCAAACGGTAAATGGCAGGTTTTACCGGCGTAAAACGGGTACTGATACCATGCAAACTTTCGGAATGGCCAACAAACAATATCCCACCTGGATTTAATTTATCGGCAATCCGCTCCAAAATTTTTGACTTGTTGTCATTCTCAAAATAAATCAATACATTGCGCAAAAACACCAGATCGAATTTTCCAATATCGGGAAAATCCTCATGCAAATTTAATGTAAAAAATTGCACTGCATCGCGCAACTCGGCAGTTACGCGCACATTACCTTGCTGGGGGCCAACACCTTTCCGGCAAAACCGGCGTAAATATTCAGGTGGAATATTTTTTACACGCACATCTGGATAAATACCAATTTTTGCTTGTTCAACAACAGTGCGGTTTACATCCGAACACAATAGTTCCCATTCACTGGGGCAGCGGTCGCGCAACACCATAGCGATACTGTAAGGTTCCTCACCGGTGGAAGAGGCTGCACTCCACACTCGGAAATTAGTACCCGGCCGCAATTTGGGCAGAATCTCTTCCTGCAAATAATCAAAATGTTTTTGCTCGCGAAAAAAATAGGTTTCGTTAGTAGTAATCAGTTCCAGCGCAATATTCAACTCGCCTTTGCCTTGAGGGCTCTGGATCAAGCGATAATAATCGCCAAAGCCTTTAACCTGACACGCCTGCAAACGCTTCCACAAACGATTACTTAACAACGCTTTTTTTTGTGCAGGTAAAAAAATCCCCAACTTATCCTGAATTAACTGCTGAAATAACTGGAACTCTTTATCTGAGGGGATAGGTGTTGCGCTGTCCATTTCCATAGCGTGACTCATCATTATTTACTTTTATCAGCACAGTTCATTTAATTCGTCCTGCGCTGTTTATCGCCAACCAATTTGAAATAAGTCATCGACTCCTGCAAACGCAGCGCCTGCGCACTCATCTCTTCCGACGTTGAACTCAACTCTTCAGATGCCGCCGCATTTTGCTGAAGGGTTTGACTGACTTGGCCAATTGCCAAATTGATCTGATTAACACCGGTAGTCTGCTCGCCTGAAGCCGCGGCTATTTCCTGAATTAAATCGGCAGTCTTGCGAATGGCGGGTACCACCTCTTGCAATAATTTTCCCGCACTATCCGCTTGTTTTACTGAATCGGTGGCGAGCGTACCTATTTCTTGTGCGGCTCGCTGACTGCGCTCAGCCAATTTGCGTACTTCCGATGCAACTACCGCAAACCCGCGCCCATGCTCACCGGCGCGTCCTGCTTCAATTGCCGCATTGAGCGCAAGCAAATTCGTTTGGTAGGCGATGTCATCAATCACACCGATTCGCTCGGCAATTTTTTGCATTGCATCCACAGTTCCTACCACCGCAGCACCACCAGAAGCAGCATCGTTCGCCGCCTTCTGTGCCATCCCATCGGTGACACGGGCATTTTCATTATTTTGTGCAATTGAGGCTGCCATTTGTTCCATCGAGGCTGATGTTTCTTCCACACTGGCTGCCTGCATAGAGGCACCTTTTGCAAGCGATTGCGCAGTTGCATTCACCTCTTCCGACGCTGAAGAAAGTGAATCTGCGGAAGAACGTACTTCCGCAATAATGTGCCCCAGTTGTTTACACATATTATCGACACTGGCTAGCAGTGAGCGATCATCGCCTGCGCGCAACTCAATCGCCACATCCAAATTGCCATCAGCTACCTGACTAACCACACTCGCGGTGTAAGCAGGCTCGCCACCCAAAGTGCGGAATAGATCGCGAAAGATATAAATTAACACGCCGAGAATAAATGCAATGGCCACCAATAAAATAATGCCGAAGGTGCGTAATGATGCGGAATAAAGGCGTGCAATTTCTTCATCGGTGCTGATGACCAATTGATTAAATTGCTCGCTCATTTGCTCTGATACCACGAGAATATTGGCGCCCAGAGCCGACACAATTCCCGCCGCACGTCCATCCACCTTCAAACCGGTAGCAGGGTCATTAAAATCAAACCGCTGCAGTGCGCGATTGTACCGGTCGAGCACACGGTCGTACTCTGCCAAAAAGTAAGTGAGCTCCTCAGAGTTTTGTCCTAATTTTTCCTGCAGCGCAATACCGGATTTTAAATTGGTTTTAACTTTTTCAGTGGACGCATTAAACGCTTTCAAATAGCGCTCATACTGGGACTTTTCATTGCCACTGATCATGATGTTTTTCCACGCTTGAATCTGGATGCGCAACTGCAGCGAGGAACTATCAACAGCAGAAAGCAAATCCGATTGCATCTGGATTTGTGTGAGCTTTTCATCAACTGTGGTGTTGTATTTTTGTAGCTGAAAAAGTGCAGACGCACCCAAACCAACCAAGCCGAGCATAATCAGGCAGGTCAGAATCATAAGCTTTGCTTTTAGACTGAGTTTGCTGAACATAAGCTGGCATCCTGTTTTATTTACCGACCGGATTAACTGTGGTTAGCAAAGAATAAGCAATTGTCTCTTAGGAATAGCGTACAAAGTCTTTATCCAGATCGTCATCACTCAGCATTTTCTTATCCGCTTTTTTGCGCGGTTGCGGCTGAGACTGAACATTGGCTTTTGGTGCGCGAGAATAAGAAGGGCGTGAATCCTGGTTACTCAGAGTGAAATAGCTCACGGCCTCTTGTAGACGCAATGCCTGTGAACTGAGTTCTTCTGACGTAGAACTTAATTCTTCGGCAGCAGCAGCATTCTGTTGCATGGTTTGGCTAACTTGACCAATAGCAGCGTTAATTTGATTAACACCCGCTGTTTGCTCAGTAGACCCGGCCGCAATTTCTTGCACCAAATCGGCGGTCTTGCGAATCGAGGGAACCATCTCTTGCAGGAGTTTGCCCGCGTTATCAGCTTTGCTTACCGTTTCACCCGCGAGCGAACCAATTTCCTGTGCAGCAACCTGGCTTCGCTCAGCTAACTTGCGTACCTCTGAAGCCACCACTGCAAAACCGCGCCCGTGTTCCCCGGCACGCCCTGCTTCAATAGCAGCATTAAGTGCGAGCAAATTTGTTTGGTAGGCAATGTCATCTATTACCCCAATACGGTCGGCGATTTTTTGCATAGCCTCGACAGTACTTGCCACTGCTGAACCACCAGTAGCCGCATCGATAGCCGCCTTTTGGGCCATTCCGTCAGTGATACTGGCGTTCTCATTGTTTTGCATAATGGAGGCAGACATTTCCTCCATTGATGCAGATGTTTCCTCCACACTTGCGGCCTGCACTGATGCGCCTTTTGCAAGTGATTGCGCCGTTGCGTTGACTTCTTCCGATGCAGAAGCCAAAGCATCGGCAGAACTGCGCACCTCACCTAACACTTGCGACAAGGTATTAGACATTTCGCGGATCGCCGCCAACATGCTGGAGCTATCACCTTGTCTGGTATTCACTTGCACAGTTAAATCACCCTCGGCGATTTTTGCTACAACAGCAGCGGCATAGTCTGGCTCACCACCCAATTGGCGCAGTAGATTCCGCGCAATGAAAAAACCAATTGCAGCAATTGCCAATAAAGTAACCACAGAGATAATGATGGAATAAGTCGTTGCCTGTGATTTAGTAGCTAACGCCAGATTTTTGGAATTTTCTGCTATCTCCATATTGTAAACAGCATGATTTTCAATTGCTGCAGACGCTGCCAATGCATCGGGTGTTGCAACCTCTAACAAATCCCGAGCCACCTCCAATTGATTTTTTTCTGAAGCGGCTATGATTGCAGGAACATGTGATAGGTAACGATCAAAACTCTTAATATTTTCTTCCAATAGCTTACGGTCTTTTTCATCAGCAAGCATGGTTTCATATTCTTTAAATCCCTCGCTAACCTTGGCAATTGCATCATTCATACTTGCTTCAAGCTTTTCCGATTGAGTGGTATCGGTATTGAGAATGTGACGATTAAGGCGGATACGCGTGCGGTATACATTGTTTTGTATTTCCGATAATAAGTGCATACTGGGAATAACATTTTCGTTACTGTAATTCGTCTGCTCAAAGACAGTATTGATTTGCACTTGCGCAGCACCAGCCAGAATAATAATTCCCAGCAATGCAGTAGCCACCAACAGCAGCATTTTTTTTGCGACAGTCATTTTCTAACTCCATTAACATCCATTGATCGCTTTGCCTAATAATTAAATCAAGCCGTTTCGTTGTCAGTTGTAACGTACAAAATTTTTATCTAATTCATCATCATTTACAGGATTCGTTTTATGGCTAACAGATTTCGGCTTATTACCTGCTGATGGCTTTTTGTTGGCGGGTTGAATAGTTTTTTTAGCACGATGGCTATCAAGCGTAAAATAGGTCATGGATTCCTGCAGGCGAATAGCTTGTGCACTCATTTCCTCAGATGTGGAGCTTAATTCTTCAGAAGCGGCGGCATTTTGTTGTAGTGTTTGGCTTACCTGACCAATCGCGCCATTAATTTGGGCAACACCAGCGTTTTGCTCAGAAGAGGCAGCCGCAATTTCCTGTACCAAATCAGCCGTTTTGCGAATGGCAGGAACCATATCGTTGAGCATGGTTCCCGCTAATTCAGCACGTTTAACTGTATCCAGTGCGAGTGTGCCAATTTCTTGCGCAGCTACCTGGCTGCGCTCAGCCAACTTGCGAACCTCTGATGCCACTACTGCAAATCCGCGCCCATGCTCTCCTGCGCGCCCGGCTTCAATTGCAGCGTTTAATGCGAGCAAATTGGTTTGGTAAGCGATGTCATCAATCACACTGATACGCTCCGCAATTTTTTGCATAGCTTCTACAGTACCCATTACCGCCTCACCGCCTGTAGCAGCATCACGTGCCGCTTTTTGAGCCATGCCATCAGTAATTTTGGCGTTTTCACTATTTTGCGAAATGGAGGCAGACATTTGCTCCATAGATGCAGAGGTTTCTTCAACGCTTGCCGCCTGCACTGATGCACCTTTAGCAAGGGACTGTGCAGTCGCATTGACCTCTTCAGAAGCAGATGAAAGTGCATCGGCCGAACTGCGTACATCGCCAATAATTTCAGCAAGCTGTTTGCTCATATTGGCCACACTCGCGAGCAGCGAACTCTTGTCGCCGTTTTTAAGATGGATATCAATATTAAGATGCCCGTCAGCCACTTGCGAAACCACACTCGCGGTATAGGCAGGCTCGCCACCAAGGAGTTTAAACATATCGCGGAATATAAATATCATTATTGCAATAATAATGGCCGATGCACCGAGGCAAATGATCAACAGCAGGCGCACGGTGTCGTTATAAATATTTTCAGTCTTCACATCCGAATCATGTAAAAACTGATCGAAGCCAGCAGTAGTAACATCTGCCAGTTCCTGCATTTGTTTGCTGGTTTCGCGATCCATACCGCTCACCAGTTTATCAACCACTTTTCCTGTGCCGGGATTTTCCTGATCATAACTTTTTAGAGCTTCGCGATAATTTTTCCCCAGCTGCACGTGCTCCTTCTGTAATAGGATTACCGCCTCAGTTGGAACCCCCTCTTCCTTTTGTAGCGCCAGTGCAGCAGAGAGATGCTTCTGTACGATTTCTTCAGACTTGATAAAACCATCAACATATTTGGTAAATTGTTCAGCGTCGTTGCCACGGATCAGAATATTTTTCCATTCTTGCACTTGGGTCTTGAAATTAATTGCCGCCGCTTGAATTTCGGCCAATATATCCGAGCGCCGTTGACTATGGGTGGCAGTATCATCCACGACGGCATTATAGGAGCGGATTTGCACATAGGCGGTAATCCCCAATGTAGATAAGCCAAGCACAATCAACGCGCTAAGCAATAATATTTTAAACTTCAAGGTGAGGTTGCTGAACATTACTAATCCCTCAAAAATTCTGAATTATTAACGGGAAGGGTTATTGCAACTGTGCTTCAACCAAATGAGCAAGCTCGCGGATAGACAAGGCGTTATTTGCGTCCAGCAATACCACAAACTCATCCTCTCGCTTGGCAATGCCCTGGATAAAATCGGCGCGGATATTGGCACCAAAAGAAGGGGCATCTTCAATATTTTCATCATTCATTTCGATCACTTCACTGACCGAATCAGCAAGCAACCCGAGCACATGGTTCTGTTCATTGTTTTGCAACTCAACTACAATAATGCAGGTTCGCTTTTGCACCTCGATTGATTTACGCCCCAAGCGCACTGCCAAATCAATAACCGGCACCACCTCACCACGCAGGTTAATAACCCCGCGCAAAAAATTGGGCATTAACGGCACTTCGGTGATGCCGCTGTACTCAATAATTTCGCGGGTTTGCGACAACTCCAACCCGTAGTTTTCATTACCAATGCGAAAGGTCAGGTACTGCTTGATGACTTCTACTGATTGAGTCTTTTTTTGTCTGCTTGGCTGGTTCATTCTTCCTGCTCCTGCGCACTTACCAAAAAGGCATTGTTGCGTAAATGTTCGCGATTAATTGCAAACCCGATTAACTGTTGGATATCCAGAATCAAGGCTACTGCCCCTGTACCCAAAAGACTGGAGCCGCCGATGCCTTTGAGTGCTTGAAAAATAGGCCCCATAGGTTTTACGACGGTTTGAATTTCGCCGTGCAGTTCATCAACCACTATGCCCGCACGTTTTTCACCAAATTGCACCACCACAATTTTTTCGCGACTGTGGTCTTTGGGCTGCAGTGAAAAAATTTCACGCAAGCGAATGTAAGGCACTTGCTCGCCACGCAAATTAACGCAATTCTGGCCTTGCACATGACTCAAGGAATTTAAATCCACACATTCAAGAATGGTGTTTTGCGGCACAATAAAATCAATATGGCCAGCCGTGACGTGGAAGCCATCAATGATTGCGAGGGTCAGGGGCAAACGAATACTAAAACTGGTACCCACGCCAATTTCACTTTCGATTTCAATGCCACCCTGCAACTCTTCAATATTGCGTTTGACCACATCCATGCCCACACCGCGGCCGGACAAGTTGGTCACCTGCTCAGCAGTGGACAAACCGGGATGGAAAATTAATTGGAACAACTCCTGACGCGAGAGATGGATACCCTCCTCCAAAATCCCATTGGCAATGGCTTTTTTGCGGATGCGCTCCACATCCAAACCACCACCGTCATCGTGGATGCCAATCACAATATTGCCCGCGTCATGACGCGCGGTAAGTTTGATGGTGCCGGAATCGGGTTTGCCGCGCGTTTGCCGCACTGCAATGGCTTCGATGCCGTGATCCATTGCATTGCGTACAATATGCATTAGTGGATCATTTAATTTTTCCACCATGGATCTATCCAGCTCGGTTTCCGCGCCTTCAATTTCCAGCTCGATTTCTTTGCCAATGGATTTGGCCGTATCGCGCACAACGCGTTTGAATTTTTGGAAAGTATCGCCAATCGGAACCATGCGTAAGGTGAGCGCCGCATCGCGGATCGCCTCAGTAAAGTTACCCATGGAAGTAACCGCTTCGATCAATGTTGGGTTACCCATTTTTGATGACAGCAAATCAACGCGCTGGCGATTAATAACCAATTCGCCAATTAAATTAATCAAAACATCCAAACGCTCGGCATCAACACGGATAAAACGATTTTCACCGCTGGTCTTTTTCTCGCTGATTTTCTTTTGCTTATCGAGCGCTGCGTTGACAATTTCGGGGGCGATCGATTGTTCTTCAATAAGAATATCGCCCAACATCCCCACCGCACCGGTGGTTTTTGCCTGCTGTTTTTGCGTTGCCAATGCAGCATCTAATTCCTGAAAGCTAATCGCATGGCTTTTTACCAAAATTTCTCCTAAGCGCTGGGTATTTTCAGGCAGGGACTTAATCAAATTGACATAGGCTTCGATATTGCTGCGCGGCGGAATCAATTTGAGATCCGAGTCGTCGCGCACAAACATAAACGCATCTTCAATTTGTTGCTGCGAGGCATTGCTTACCAGGGTAATTTCAAAACCGAGATACAGCTGCTCTGGATCGTAATCGTTATATTCGGGCAAGTGGTCGGTGATGGTGGTGATATGGGTAATGTCACCTAATGTGCGCAGAAAACGTAAAATAGACAGAGGATCCATGCCATTGCGTAACAAATCTGGCCCCAAGCGCACTGAGATATGCCAGGCATCGTGATTGGCCTCAGCACCACTACTTTTTTTCGGCGATGCGCCGATGACAGGTACACTGGCCACAGCAGGTTGTGGTACTGCTTCCAACCAAGGTTGCAATGAATCAAGTAGTGCTTTGCCTTGCGCAAGGCATTCTGCATCGTTTTCCTGTTCCTGCCGCGCATTTTCCACCAACACTGCGATGTGATCGCGACACGGCAAAAAAATACTCAGCAAATCGCTGGTGATGACAATTTTTCCGTCGCGCGCGCGATCCAATACGTTTTCCACAATATGCGTAAAACTGACAATATCATCCAACCCAAATAAACCGGCCGAACCTTTGATCGTATGTGCTGCACGAAAAATTTCATTGATGGTTTCCATATCCTTATCACCCTCATCCAAACGCAGCAATGCCGCCTCCATGGAGTTGAGCAAATCATCCGCTTCGGCGAAGAAGGTCTGTAAGGCACCGTCAAGATTCATAGTGGATTCCTTATGATTCCATAGCAAATTGGGTATTTACATCCAGCGCAGTCAACACACTTTCTACAGATTCATTGCTCTTGGTAATAAATAATGGACGGTGTACCGAAGCAAAAAACTTTTTCGCGAACAGCAGCAGCTGCACTCCCGCAGTATCTATTTCACCCACAGCGGCCAAATCCAGCGCGACCTTATCGGCCAATTTTTCATAATCGGCAAACAATTCGTCTTTGATATGGGCGACGTAATAAATAGTGAGGTCGCCTTCAAATATTAGCGTGGTTGTGTCCTTGCTCTTTTTGCGCGAAATATTCATGGCCTACCCCTATTAAAAAAATCCTGTAAAAGAGAGTTCCTATAAAATAGAGCTCCTATCAAATCAGCATGGAAACTGCTTGTAACATTTGTTCAGGGCGGAAGGGTTTAACAATCCAGGCTTTTGCACCTGCAGCCTGGCCTTCGCGCTTTTTCTCTTCTGCACCTTCCGTCGTGAGCATGATCACCGGGGTAAATTTGTAGTTGGCTTTTGTTTTCATTTCTTTCAAAAAGGTAATGCCATCCATATTGGGCATATTCACATCCGAGATCACCAAATTGATTTTTTGCCCATCCAATTTGGTTAGTGCATCTTTGCCATCACTGGCTTCAACAACGGTATAACCAGCACCGCGCAGCGCAATGCCCACCACTTGCCGCACGCTGGCAGAATCATCTACGACGAGAATTACTTTGGACATTCACTACTCCTAAAAAAACGTGATTTCTGAATTGTTTGAACCTTTGGCTTGTGCTCCGCTGCCGCGATGCACATCAACCTGCTCTAGTGTGGTATAAGTTTTTTGCAACGAACGCAGCCATTCACCGGTATCAATCGCAATCACCGGCTCACCGAGGCGCAAGCGGGTTTCCTGATCGGCAATCGCACCAACCAGTTTTTCCATATCATCAATGACGTGCCCCAGGATTTGGCTGACGCGATCCTGGAATTGCAAATTCACCAGCACCTCTTCAACACTCGATTGAACCGCTGCACTCTCCTGTTCCAAAACGTGTGCTGACTGCAAAATATGTTCACTGGAGTGCTGGAATTGTTCGAGCACTTGCGCGATGGAAGTTTCTGATTTTGTTAAGCGGGAATTATCTTCAGCAGCGTATTCAGCAGTTCTGTCCAATGTTGTTTGCAACGCAGAATTGACTTGCTCGATACGGCGACCAATACGTGCACCAGTTTCACCCGAGCGGGTAGATAGTGTGCGCACTTCATCAGCCACCACTGCAAACCCGCGTCCGTATTCACCGGCGCGCGCCGCTTCGATTGCAGCGTTGAGTGCAAGCAAATTGGTTTGCGATGCAATGCCCGCAACTTCTGCACTCATCCCGCTCAGTTCAACCGTGATTTTGGAGAGGCCGGAAATTTCTGTGAGCAATTCATCGCGCTGATCAATTGCCTGACGCAGTGTGTGGGTGATTTGGCTCAATTCATCGTTGGCGAAATGAATCACTCCGCCCAATCCATTATCACCTTTCATGCTACTTGCAGTAGACGATGAACTTGCCACCGCCGCTTGCAAGCGCTGATGGATATCGGAAAAACGCCCCACCAATTCGGTGATACTGCCTTCCAGTTGATGCCGCGCCAATTCAGTTTGACGCTGCCACAGCGGCAGGATTTCTTTCAGTAAATGCTGGTAGTTTTCCAGCAGCGGCCGATACATTTGCGCGAGTTGTTGCCCGCTTTGCGCTTGCGCCAAGGCCATCTGGGTATCGCTCTCGCGCTTTGCCGCTTGTACGACCTGCACTCCGGCAATTACCGCAGCAGACAATAGGGCTAACAGCAATAACGCCTTCCAGACCATCGACAATTCTGCAAGCGAAAGCAACAAGAGCGCAATCAAGCCCATAACTGCGATTGCCCCAATCACCACGACCTGTGATGAGCCGCGCTGCGTATGTGTAAGTGGGTAAGAAACGGGAGAGTTCCCGTGGAAGTAGCTGCTATTCATGGGTTGTATCCGTCAAATTCAATAGCAAAAACGCAGGATGTTGTAGGTCGTTATCCCTGCACACTTTGCTGCCATATGGGTTAACTAGGTATAGACGGGGTTTATATAGGTGTCAAAGAGGCTACTTTGAGTGAAATTACTCAGGACGACGCGGACTTAACACGGAAAATTGACGGCTCTATTCATGCTATTTCTTCGCAAAAAATCTGCTGGGTTTCGTGTTGGGGCACATAAAAAAACAGCGCAATGGAAAGATTCCATTGCGCTGTTTTTTGTTATCGATGGGAAATCGATTTGTATAAAGAGAAGAATACAGAGAAAACAGGCACTCCAGCCCCGCTAAAATACGGAGCCGGCAGCAACCGCAAGCCGATCAACCCGTATTGCGCATGCCCGCCGCGATACCAGCCATAGTTACCTTGAGTGCACGCTCAAGATCCGGGCTGATGGTTTCACTGCTGCGATAGCGCTTGAGCAACTCAGCCTGCAAGTAGTTCAGTGGATCGACATAAGGTTTACGCACTTCCAGCGATTGGCGCAGCATAGGGTCATCGTTCAACAACACATCCTGCTTTTTCATCTTGTTGATCAGGCCTTCGAGCGCTTTCAAATCGCCGCGCAACTCCTGACCCAAGCCACGATACTCCACCGGCACCAACTGCTCTTCGTAATAGGTACAGATAGGGCCGTCGGCCTTGCCGATCACCATTTCCAACAGATCGAGGAAGCTGGAGAAAAATGCCCAGTTGCTGACCATATCTTCCAGCAGCGCCGGGTCATGTTGCATCGCATATTCAAATGCCTGACGGGTACCCAGCCAAGCTGGCAGGTTCAGGCGCACTTGCGTCCAAGCGAATACCCAAGGAATGGCGCGCAGGCTTTCTACACCCCCAGTCGATTTACGTTTGGCTGGACGGCTGCCCAGTGCCAACAAGCTCAACTCTTGCTCGGGAGTCAGGTTGCGGAAGTAAGGTACGAAGTCTTTGTGACCGCGAACAACTGCACGATAAGCCTCAAGACTTGCCTTGCCCATGCGCTCGATCAGATCACGCCACTCGGGTTTAGGTGCAGCATTAGGTGCCATGGTCGCACGCATAGTCGCCACCACATAAGAAGAGAGGCTGCTGAAAGCGACACGCGGTAAACCGAATTTGTAGCGGATCATCTCGCCCTGCTCGGTTACGCGGATACGGCCTTTGACCGAACCCGGCGGTTGCGATGCCATGGCCTTTTCTACCGGACCGCCGCCGCGGCCAACAGTACCGCCACGCCCGTGGAACAGCACCAGGGATACATCGAATTTATCGGCCAGAGCGACCAATTTTTCCTGCGCCTTATATTGCGCCCAAGTTGCCGCCAGCTTGCCCGCATCTTTAGCGGAGTCGGAGTAGCCGATCATCACCGTTTGCTGTTGCGCAGAATACTGTTGATACCACTCCAGGTCCCACAAGCGCTCCATCACAATCGGCGCGCGGTCAAGGTCGTCGAGGGTTTCAAACAGCGGCACAATCGGCATATTCCAGGTCATGCCGCACTCTTTCAACAAGAGTGCTACCGCTAATACATCGGACGGTTGCTGAGCCATAGAAATAACGTAATGCGAGAGAATTTCACGCGGCTCCTGCGCCACCACGCGGCAGGTTGCCAGGACTTCGGCAGTTTCGTCGCTCATCGGCCAGCTAATCGGCAAGAGTGGACGCTTGCTGGTGAGGGATTCCAACAGGAACGCCTGACGTTTTTCTTCCGGCCACTCGCGGTATTCGCCAATGCCGAGATACTGCACCAACTCATCTATCGCCTGCACATGGCGGTCACCATCCTGACGGATATCGAGCGGCACAAGGTTGATGCCGAAGCAGTGAATACGGCGAATCGTATCGACCAGCGGACCATTGGCAATATGCGGTAAACCAACCTCGTTAAGTGAGCGGAAGCAGAGCATTAAAGGGGACAACAAATCTTCGCGGCTGGTGATTAGGTCAACCGGCACTTCTACCGAACGGCCTTGCAAGCGCGCTTCTGCCCACTCCAAAGTGGATTGGATACGGCGACGAAGATCAAACATCACATCGCGATACGGGGTGGTACTGTCA
Organism: Cellvibrio fibrivorans; assembly: GCF_031457055.1. NCBI lineage: Bacteria > Pseudomonadati > Pseudomonadota > Gammaproteobacteria > Cellvibrionales > Cellvibrionaceae > Cellvibrio > Cellvibrio fibrivorans. The sequence continues at coordinate 108,188 of NZ_JAVDVX010000007.1, forward strand.
GGGTACTGGGCGCGCAACTCATCGCTCGCCTCGATCATACTCAGGTCGCCACCCAGGCTGTAGACATCGCGCGAATAGAGTTCAGCGGCCATCCAGCGGCCTAGCAACAACACTTCGCGGGTAATTTTGTGGGTTACATTCGGGTTTCCGTCGCGGTCGCCGCCCATCCATGAATAGAACTTGATGGGGCGGATATCCACCGGCAGCGACTCGCCCAAATGCCGGGTGCACATGCGATCCAAGTGGCGGATAAAGTCCGGCACTGCCTGCCAGAGGCTGTTTTCAATTACCGCGAAACCCCATTTGGCTTCATCCACTGCCGTTGGGCGGGTGGTACGGATTTCGTCGGTAGCCCAGATCTCTTCCACCAAGCGGTGCAGGCGGCCGCGTAGTTTGTCTTGTTCGAAGGTTAACAGGCTGCCGTTTTGGCGATCGGCCAGAGTATCGACTATTTGGTCATACTTGCGGATCAGGGTGCGACGGGTCACTTCGGTCGGGTGCGCCGTGAGTACCAATTCAATCCGCAGCTTGTTGATAATCTCGGTCAGGGCGTTTTTGCCGTGTACTTCGGCAAACTCCTGAATCATGGTTTGCAAACTGTCATCGCGCTCGGCTTCAGCGCTGGAGAAGTACTCCTGGTCGGCGATGTTCGCCAGGTTCAGGAATTGGTTAAAGGCGCGCACTATTGGCAGGATGTTCTGGTCATCCAGGCTGCTCAGCATCGCCACCAGCGGGGCAGAATCACCATTCTCCGCTTTGGTGATGGCCTTACCCAACTTGCGAATACCTTCTACCTTGGTAAACAGTTCTGCACCTTCGTGGGCATGAATCGTCTCACCTAAGAGCTCCCCCAGCAGGCGGACATTTTCGCGCAGGGTTTCAGGCAGCTTTAACATTGGGTTTCTCCAACAAATCGAGGGATTAAAAAACGCACAAGCGAATCACCAAAAGCGGGCGGCATTCTACGCCATCACCCCTTTTATGGGTAGAAAATGGCAGCAGGAATAGCTTACTTAATGATAAAAACTCGCGTTATAGAATTATTCGGGCTTTTTCGCGGCCGCGCAGATTACAAAGGTGCAGGCTGCGATGCAAGCGCACCAAACAAGAGCGGGCATGCCAAGCTCAGAAAATGCACAGAATTTACACCCAAAGGAGCTAACAATACGACGCCCACGGTGTCAGTCCACCAAAAAGCCACTGACAATGGCATCAACCAGTAACCCCATCCGGAAATAAAAACACAGCAGCGCTTTATTCCCCGATACACCAGGGACATCAGCAAATACTATGCCCATCAGCGGTAATAGCCGTAAGACATACTCCGCTTCCGCTTCAACAACTCTCTCCCAATTGCGACAAAATCGCTTTTATCCACAAAAGCTGTGAATAACTCTGTGCATGAACCTTTGGTAATAGCCGCCAACCCCCATTGGCTCTACCCCAAGTCGGGATGTTCAATTCGTGGGCGGCTTGAATTACATCACAATCAGCTACGCACCAATGCTTAATGTGTCGCCTAATAACTCTCTTGAACACCCAAAGGTGATCATCGTCTCGATCCAGGGAAAATGCGTCGGCGGGTCTGAGGCCAGTGGACTATCCTAATCTTTCGACAGCATAACTATGTCCCCACCGCTTCACCTATTTGCAACACAGGTTGAATTTCAACACTGGTAGTCAAAGGATAAGCCCATGCCCACAGACCGATTGATGCGCGATGCTATATCCCGCACCGCTATGTTGGGTGCAATGCTCCTTGCCTCGGATTCCTTCGCGCTCGCTGTGGTTGATTATTTTGAACTCACGCTTGAACAATTGTTGGAAGTCAAAGTACACAGCGCCGCTAAAAAGGCGGAAGCTGTAGCTGATGCCTCCGCCGCTATATACGTGGTAACCAGCGAAGACATTATCCGCTCCGGCGTCACCTCCATTCCCGACGCGCTGCGCATGGTGCCCGGCATGCAAGTCGCTCGTACCGATTCGAACAGCTGGGCAATCAGTATCCGCGGCTTTAATAACGGCCTTGCAAATAAATTGCTGGTACTTATTGATGGACGCACGATATACAACCCGGTGTTTGGCGGTGTGCTCTGGGAAGCGCACAACCTGATGCTGGAAGATGTTGAACGGATCGAGGTTGTGCGTGGTCCGGGCGGAACACTGTGGGGCGCCAACGCCGTCAACGGCGTAATCAATATCATCACCAAACATACAAGCGACACTTCGGGCAATCTCATCAGCGCAATTTACGGCAATGAAGAAAAGGGAACGTTGAGCACACGCCAGGGAGGCCACTTCGGCAGCAATAGCTCCTATCGTGTTTATGCCAATGTATTCAAACAGGACGCATCGCGCGCACCACCTGCTGCGGGCAGTGATAAACAACAAGACACCTACGATGAATGGAATGGATTCCGCACCGGTTTTCGCGCTGACTGGAGCGATGAATTTACCCTGCAAGGTGATGCCTATCGCACCGATACCGAACAACGGCGTCCACACTTTTCATTAATCGCACCTTACATGCCAATCAAACAACAAATTATTCGCTATGACGGGATCAATCTTTTAGGACGTTGGACCGACAAACATCATGATGGCTCACTGCTGAGCATTCAAACTTATGTTGATTGGGCCAGACGCGACGAGCCCTTTAATTTTATTGATGACCGCATCACTTACGACCTCGACGCACAATACAATTTTGCGCCCCTGTCAGCACACGACATTATTCTTGGTGCCGGGTATCGCTATCTCACCGATGATGAACAAGGTGATAACAATACCGCCTTCACTCCACAGAAACGCCGCAACAGCCTCTATAGCGCTTTTGTGCAAGATAAAATTACGCTTGCACCGGAAGCCTGGTTTTTAACCCTGGGCGCTAAATTTGAACACAATGAATTCTCCGGTTTTGAATTCCAACCCAACGCACGCTTGCAATGGCACCCTGGCCAAAACCAAACGCTCTGGGCTTCAGTGTCTCGCGCAGTGCGCACACCAACTCCCATCGAAGAAGACTTAACTAGCACACTTGCCACTGCGGCCAATGTGCGCGCTGCTTTTGTTCCCAATGACGATTTTAAATCAGAAAAACTCACGGCTTATGAATTAGGTTATCGCCAGCAATTAGCGCCCGCAATATCAGTCGATGTGGCCGCATTTTACAATGATTATGACTCACTCAGCACAACCATGGCCGACCCGGAAAATGTGCAGCTAGTAAACAATGGAATTGATCCACCCCATATTTTTATTCCCTTTATATTTACCAATAACATGCAGGGGACATCAGAGGGAATTGAAACCGCAATCAATTGGGCAGTTAATCCCAATTTAAAAATCGCGGCCAATTACAGCTACTTACAGCTGTCACTCAGGGCGCTTGATCCAACACAAGAGGAGGCAGAAAAATTAGCGCCAGAACATCAGGCAGGGTTAAAAATCTTCTGGAATATTAACCACAACTGGACACTGGATACTACCGCTACTTATGTCGATGAATTACCTGCAAGCAAAGTGGACAGCTACCTGCGCCTCGATATTAATCTCGGCACCCAGCTAAGCAAAACCCTGCGTTTGAATATCACCGGACAAAACCTGACAGACAGCAGTCACCGCGAATTCAACAAAGCCGATAATATTAATGCAGGAGAAATTGAACGCAACATTTTCGCCAAATTGACCTGGCAATTTTAATCTCACCGGCACTGCCCGCATTTACCTGCAACTCACACCAATCTGAATCCGCTCAAGCGCACTTGACGCCTCAATCACCCTTCGTACCTGTGCGTTATTCTCCAGCGTAAAGTCGAACGCAAAAACACCACATTGGCGAAAAGTCGTACTGGAATTTTGTTGTAAGGGTCGTAGACTCGACCTCCGAATAGAAATTTGAATCGCAACTGCGCAGTGCATTTTTATTCGCTCAAAAACATTTATTGGTTTTTGAACAATTCCAACAACCTTGATCAGAGATGGAGATTGAAAGTGAAAATAATCAATAATCAACCCGCTGTTTCATGCATTAAAGCATTTAATACATTTAGTTTATCGGCTGTGCTGGGAGCAGCAACCTTGCTCGGCGCAATTGAAGCCAGTGCCCACGGTTATGTTTCCAGCCCCAAAAGCCGTGCGTTCTTGTGTACGTCTGCACAAGGTGGCGGCAGCTCACCCGCGTGCCAAGCGGCTGCGGCTGCAGGCAACTCAAGCCAATATGAACCCCAATCCATCGGTATTGGCGGCGCTAATGACAATCACCAAGGCCTGATTCCCGATGGCAAACTCTGTAGCGCAAATATTGGCAGCATGAACGGATTAAACCTCGCCCGCGGCGATTGGGGTGCAACCACCGTCAGTGCAGGCACACGTGCATTTGTGTGGACCAACACCGCACAACATAAGACAAAATATTTCCGCTATTACATTACCAAGCAGGGTTTTAACCCGGCGACAACTCCGTTGAAGTGGTCTGATCTGGAACAAATCCATCAATCAGGCCCAGCTGATCGCGAAGCCACATCCACGCACATGGTTAATTTGCCCGCACGTACTGGCCGTCATATTGTGTACAGCATTTGGCAACGCGATCCGGTAACAGATGCACCGGAAGCCTTCTATCAATGTATTGATGTTGTGTACGGCACCTCTAACAGCTCCGTCCCTGTAGCCTCATCATCCGCACCATCGTCGGTTGCGGTGACCAGTTCATCAACTGGAACTACCTCCAGTATTTCCAACAATACCTGTGCCGGTTTGCCCACCTGGAATGCCGCAACTGTCTACAACAAACCGCAGCAAGTGCAACACAACAGCAAGCGCTATCAGGCAAACTATTGGACGCAGGGTAATGACCCAGCGCTCACCTCTGGCCAATACAACTATTGGTTGGATTTGGGTGCCTGTAGCGAAGGCGGCACCTCCAGCGTGTCATCCGCTGTTGTGGCCAGCAGCTCGCGCTCATCAGTTGCCTCTTCCGTCTCAACCGGTAACTGCACATCGCCTGCATACGTGAATGGGGCTACCTATGCAACCGGCGCCAAAGTCGTTAACGCTGGCAATGAGTATCAATGCACCGTGGGCGGCTGGTGTTCACAAGGCGGTGCCTATGCACCAGGCACTGGCTGGGCGTGGACTAACGCCTGGACACTGGTGCGCAGCTGTCAATAAAAAATAGTTTGATGTGAAGTGAAAAACGGCAGCCTCGGCTGCCGTTTTCTATTGGCTGAATACAATTTTGTGAAATAAAAATAATGGCGCTGATTGATATTGGGCCATCCAAAAAATTTGGCAACAAACCCTTGGCAGCAAGTTCAAATAAAGCTGACGATATATATTTTAATAAACGTGGATATAGATGGCCGACACCTACTTTAAATATTTCCCGTATCTCCAGCAGGATGCTCTTTAAACCAGGCCGCAATATCTGGCATCGCTTGCTCAAAATTACCCGGCACAGAAAAATTAAGCACACCTGCTTTTGCATCGCTGCGATTTTCAAAATCGTGAGTCACACCTGCCGGAATTAAAATAAAAGACCCTTGCCCGGCATGAGTCCACTCATTGCCCATCAGAAAACTCACTACACCTTCGATAACGTAAAAAATATCGTCTTCATCATGACTGTGTGCCCCAGGCCCTTGAGTGTGAGGATCTAACCACCACTCGGAAATGGAATAGCGTCCAGCAGTTTCTTCGCCATCTGCTTTGAACAACGCGGAGATTCTACCCATCGGATAGGCGCGCCCTTCGCCGGGTTTAAGAAAAATCGGTTTGGGTGGTTGAACATCCATTACTGGCTCCGCATAATTTTTTACGCTCGAATTAGACACCGACCAACAATAAGCTTGCAAGATAAACAAGCGAAGTGCTATGGTTTAGCAATGACCGACTGCAAAAATATTTCCCATCATATTACGCCACCTCGCGCGCAGGAATGCAATTCCATTCGCGCCTTTGTCGTTTGTGGCGATTAAGCTTTTTACTGCTTAATCGCCCACCATCAAAATCTCTTAAACACTCATTCTTTCTCGCTGATGTATCCCCAGCGTGTACATGTTTTATTTTTGGAGAAATCCATGCGTACCAAAAAAGCAATTTCACTCATCGTTTCACAACCAGATTATTTACAACTTACGAAGTTAATTGAACAGCACAACACCCCCGAAGCAGAAGCATTAGATGTTGAACTGAGCCGCGCTGACATAGTGCCAGAAAAAGATATTCCAGCCGATGCTGTAGCGATGGGTTCAACAGTTACATTTGTTGACTTGGATTCAAACGAAGAAAAAACTATTAGTCTGGTGTACCCAAACGAAGCTAATGTTACGCAAATGAAAATATCGATTTTATCGCCGGTAGGCAGTGCATTAATTGGTTTGCGTATTGGCGGCAATATTGATTGGCCAGTACCGCAAGGAAAAGTCCGGCGGTTGAAAGTTATCGCGGTACAGCACCCGGTATAGATCCACAAAAAACTATCGGATTTAATTATACCAGCGCGCTAGAGGTATCTACGCGCGATCACCCATTCGAATCCGGACACTTCAAGCTGCACTGTAATCCCCTGTAATGGCAATTCCCCGCAAATCGCGATATCCAGAAAAAATGCTCTAATGATATCGCGTTCTATATTTTCATCTTTTAATTTTCAATCTCAAACAGAAATTATCACTTTTTATTTCGAATCAGACTAACTACTGTTTCAAAATCATGGCGCCTCCAGCCACATTTTTACGCCGCGATCTTTCCTTTTCTATACTGAAATGGCAAAACTGCTCCGCTAAAGCAAAACAAATATGAGGATGCGCTGATGAAGTGCCCGGCGATATTTCCGAACGAATCCGAACGATTGAAAGCATTAGCAGGCTACGGACTCGATGAAGAGCAAATGCTGAAAAGCCTTGATCCCGTTGTCCATATTGCATCGCGTATGTTTGATATGCCGGTTGCAGCAGTCAATATGATTGGCAGTGACCATGTTTTTTTTGCCGCAAGTGTCGGTGTGGGTAAAGTGGATATGCGCCGCGATGTTTCATTTTGCGCTCATGCGATTACCCAAGCCGATGTGATGGTGGTGCCCGATGCAACCCTCGACGAGCGCTTCCACGACAATCCTTTGGTGACTGGCGACACCAATTTGCGCTTTTATGCTGGAGTGCCTCTGTTCTCACCCGAAGGGCTAGCACTGGGTGCGCTCTGTGTGATTGATGACAGACCTCATAACGATTTCTCACAAGAGGATCGCCAACGCTTGCAGGAGCTGGCGAAAATGGCCGCTGACCGTTTGGAATTGCGGCGTATTGAAGTATCAACCGAACGAACCAGACCGCCCTTTGAAGAATACGCAGGCCATTCTTCCACACCCGTCGTCTGGTTTGATGAACACTTACAGATTATCGAATGGAACCAGGCGGCAGCCAGTGCACATGGCTACCAGCTGCGCGATAAAAGAGCGCTGCAATTTGACCTACTCTTGCCCGAACGTGAGCGCGCCAACTTCCGCGAGCTAATCGGGCATGCAATCGAAGCCGGTTCACTCGACCACATTGACGTACCGCTGGAAGCTACCGGGTTGCGTTACGACGATAGCGAGTTTCGTATTGGTTTTTCACTGTTTGGCTGGCGCGATGCGGGCCATATGAAATTTGAAGCCATTCTTAAAGACCTGACATCGCAGCAGCGCGAAGAAGAAGAGTTGCGTCAGCAAGCTAATATTGATGGGCTTACAGGTCTTGCCAATCGCGGAAAATTTTATCGCTCGGTAGAAGAAGTTCTGCTCAGCCCCGCCCCGGCAACAGTATTGATGATCGATCTCGATGGATTCAAGGATGTGAACGATACCCTTGGCCATACCTTGGGCGATGCCATCTTGTGCGAAGTCGCCAATCGATTACAGCAATTGGCAACCAACAATGATTTGGTGGCGCGCATCGGTGGCGATGAATTCGCCATCCTGTTAGCAGGCGTGACCGATTCACACGCAGCAGTGCAGCGGGCAGATGCGATGATTCATGCGATTACTCAACCCATTACTATCGATGGAAATGAAGTTCGCGTTGCCGCGAGCTGCGGCTTGGCACTTGCCCCCACTCAAGCGCAAGAAGCGTTGGAATTGGTGGGCAATGCGGATCTGGCATTGTTCAAAGCAAAGAGCACCGGACGCGGACGCGTATTTATGTTTGTCCCTGCACTGCGGATGGAAGCGACGGCGCGTCGCCTGTACGGGCTCGAATTACATCGTGCAGTTGATAAAGGGGAATTTGTCATGTTCTATCAACCGCAAATCAGCATGGTCGATGGTTCCATCACCGGCGCCGAAGCCTTGATCCGCTGGCACCACCCGGAGCGGGGAATATTGTTTCCCGCTGCTTTTTTACCCGCACTGGAAGGTGGCCCCTTGGCAGCAACTGTCGGCGCGTGGATTCTCAATGAAGCCTGCGCGCAAGCCGCTTACTGGCGCCGCAACGGAGCGCCGCGCTTTCGCATCGGCGTAAACCTGTGCAGCGCGCAATTCCGTGTAGGGGATTTAGCCACTGAAGTGATAGAAATCCTGACGCGCCACGGATTACCAGCAGAAGCTTTAGAGTTGGAAGTCACCGAAAATATTGTGCTCGACAACGACGATATTGTGCTGGAAATTTTACAGCGCTTGCACGCGCACGGTGTAGGTATCGCGTTTGATGATTTCGGAACAGGTTACGCCTCGCTCAGCCTGTTGAAGTCCTATCCGCTTTCCCGCATTAAAATTGATCAATCATTTGTGCGCGGCATTTTGACATCCAAGCGCGATGCATCAGTGATTCGCGCAATTATCGACATGGCAAAGAGTTTTGATTTGGAAACCATCGCTGAAGGCATTGAAGGAGAAGCAGAATACAATTACCTGCGCAATGAAAAATGCGATGAAGGACAGGGATATTTTTTTGGCAAACCTATGTCAGCACCGCAATTTGAATTGCTGCTGGGCATTGGAAATTCAGCGCGGGCAATTGCATAAAAATACAAAAGCCCCGCCATTTTGAGCGCGGGACTTTTGTGAAGAAATTTCCGAATTTAAAAATTACTTCCTCCAAATACCGGTGTAATTCGCACCGCAGTACCACCAACCGGTTCTGGTGTAACCTTTGTTGGCATAGTAAGTGGATTTGCTATTGAAATCAGTCAGCGACATACCTGCATGCGCATACCACGAGCCGCTCGCAGGAATCCAGGTGGTGTTATAGATCTGGCCACCATCGGTGCAGGGCACGGTATCCAGCATCACACCGGAATCGACGAAATGGTTAAACCAGGCTTGAAAGCGCTCATCAGGAATATTGTTCACAGTCCAATAACCTACTGAATGTGGAGCCCACACCAACACCTTGCCGGCAGGTAGTGCGTTGCCATTTAACAATGTCCAGGGGCCATTTACTGATGCGGTGTTATTAGCATAAGACGTGGTTTGGCCATGATCGAATTTAATCGTTACAGGATCGCCGCTTTTCTCCATGTGCACATGTAAATGTGGCCCGGTTGAGTTGCCGCTATTGCCGACCACACCTAAAACCTGGCCAGCTTGAACACGCACTCCATTAGTAACTCTTCCGTCCTGGGTCCAGGGATTGGATTTTTCCGGGTTGGTCAGATAAGTGGCATTGTGCGGGCAAATTGCAGCGGGCACAGTGCCTGGTTGGGCGTGAGCATAGAGAGCGTACACACCATCATCTTGCAAAATCCACACGTGGTTTCCACCGAGGGCGATGTATCCATCCAACACCTTCTGCAATTTGCTGCCCGCAGTGTTTTGCGGTGAGTTACGCCAGCAACCAACAACAGTCCCTGCCGCCATAGCACGGATTTTTGCACCGTAAATGAGGTAATTTGAATTGACAGTTCCATCGGCATCATCACTTTTCAGGTGATGCCATTTGTTGTTGCCAATATGACGTACTGCGCCAATATCAAAACCTTTTTCCTGGGTACCACCAGACCAGTGAGCACCAGTTGAGTAACGATGATTGAGATTAAGATCATCCGCACGCAGTGGAAAATCATACGAGTGTGCAGTGATAGAACCTAACGTGACAGAGGCAAATAACAGAGCGTGGGTAACATAACGAATCGCTTTCATTTTCAAACATCCTTATAAAATTAAAAAATATGAGTGAGTGGTTCAACACTTATCAACCTGAATGAAACCCTTTTCAATTCGAGATAGATCAGTGCTGTTGAGCGCGTTATTACGAGGCTATGGAGGCCATTGTACGGAATTTAAAAACCGGAAATAGTCGCTAAACGCGGAGTTTTGTGTAAGCCATTTGCCGGGAAGGAATTTTTCCACTGGGGATATGTGAATTTGTCACAAATATGTTTAAACAAGTGACAAAAATTTGATTTTGATGACCTAAGCGCGTTTACAAACAGATCCCTATATTCTTTCAAGGCTATTATTACCAATTAGATAACATCGTTTAGCAATGTCCCACCGGGTAAACCGGCGCATTACGAAACATTTCATCCGTAGGGTATCAGCGTGGAAACAGTTATCTCATTTACCACCCTCTTACTTGGCGAAATAAGCCTTGTGCTTATTATCGCTCTATTTTTCTCCATCCGTTACAACTTTAAGCAAAAAGCCCTGTTAAAACGACTGATTGAAAAATACAAGGAAGTAAAATCAGAGCAAAAAACAGCAGAGAGTGAGAAAGCCAAATTCTATGCGGACAAAAAGGCAGAACACCAACAGTCCATTGTGGAGTATTTTGAGTTATCTCTATCTGATTCTCTACAACGTTATGGGAAAAATACCGGCTCACATCTCCCGCATCTTGATTCCAACCACTCCTTCAGCGCACGTGTCGCAGCTCTGCGCAGTCTTTATTTAACGGCTGAAAAAGAGGTCTTTGAGGAGCGGGGGATTACTCATGCTGGCTGGGGGCTATTTGAAAGAAAACTCGCGGATATTGTGCGCTGGCAAGACAAAAAAGACACACAACGCCAGGAAATTAAAGATAACCGGTTAAGATTGATGCAAGACCGACTCGATTCACTTAAAGGCATCCACGAAAAAAACGCTCAACTTCAAGAAAAAGTTGAACGCTTACTTAAATCGGAGAGAAAACTCAAACAGTACCAACTGGAAAGCCAACAAACCATTAACAATTTGCAATATATGCTCGAACAACTGAAGCAGCTTTCCCCTATAGCCAATCCTGCCTCCGCACCAAGCGAAAATAATCGCATTGCAATCGACATGATCCGGGAGTTAAAAACCTACAAAACCAATTTTTCCGCTGAAATAAAGGAAAAAATGGACACCTACATGAACATGCTTGAAGTGGAACTGATGAAATCAGACAATTATATTGGCAGTCTAAAAAAAGAACTAAAAGAAGCAAAAAATCAGGCAACCAATTATGCCATTATGTTAAGAGATGCCAGGATTGACGAAAAAGGAAACTCGCTTAACAACGGGGAATCAATCACAAATTCAGATGAAATGGCAATGCCATCTGATCAAAAAAATATTATCGCAGAAGTAAAGCAACTCAGAGAAAATAACCGGATACAACGCGATCTTATTCTCAAGATGGAGCATGAGATACAAATTTTAAAAAATTCAGTTAATCCCGATGACACAATTGAAGTTCGAGAGGAAAAAGCAAAAGAAATATTGCGTTTGGAACGGATAGTAAAAGAATGCCAAGGCTGCATTGATACATTGGAGAGCGAAGTTGACCACCTTTACAGCCAACTTCAGGAACGTGTTGAGTCTGCCACTGAACACCTGGACAAAACTGATAATGAATATACCAGTGAAGAATTGACCATGCTAACTAAAGAACTGGAACAAACAATTGCCCATTATCAACAACTTCATGCCATTAACCGCTTAATATTGGAACTAATGAAATGTGAGACATTATCTTCCATAAGCAAACAGATACTGCAATTCATCAAAGACTTTACTGCTCCAATTGGATTTTCCATCCATTCCGAATTAGGCAAGGACGAATATTTTCCTGGTGACCTATTCAATGACTCGACAATAGACCTAGTAAAATCGCCGTCTATGACAGAGTCATTGATCCATTTAGATGAAGGCACTCTATTTATTTTCAGTAAAATTCACCTGATGCATCTCAATATCCCAGAGCAAGACGGATATCCCATATTGGAAACAAGTTTGCAAGGTTTAGTAAAAGCCGCAGATGAATGCATTAAACATATTGAAGCACATAAATCTACTAAAAACTTCGCCCACGAGACCAATTTATGGGTTGAAACAGTAAAAAGCTCCCTATCGAATATCGATATTCAATACGCATCACAGGCAGAAGAAAATCGAAAAACTTTCAATAACTTTATTGCTGAAATGCGTAAAGCATATCCGTTGTTAGACTTGCATGGTCCAGGCGCAATAGTTCTGGACAATGCCATAAACGAATACGAAGAGCGTATGCACTTGCTACTGAGCAGCAGTGATGTGATTGACCACGAAATATCCAGTTTACTTGAGAACATGAAAAAGCTAAAAATCACTCACTAATCGACGTGAACCGATTACTTCGAATCAGCAGTAGAAACTGCAAACTCCAACGGCTTAATGCGTGCGCCACGTCGATCTGCATAAATGCGGGTAAATTCAGCACCAAACAATAGGATTAATGCCGCGTAGGACACCCATAACATCAGCAAGATAATCGTCCCTGCTGCTCCGTAAGCAGAGGCGGGATTGCTGTGACCGAAATAAAACCCGAGCGCAAATTTGGCGATTACAAAGAGCAATGCAGTGACCAAGGCACCTACCCACACATCGCACCAAGGGATTTTTGCATCAGGGAGGAATTTAAAAATAGCGGCAAATAAAAAAGTCACCACACTGAGTGACAAAGAAAAATCAAGAATACGAAATAGAATATTAAAAGCTTCGGAAAAATAATAGGCAACCCAACTACTCACGATTGAAAGCAGCGCTGACAACACCAAGGAGACCAATAATAAAAAGCCAACAGCGAGGACCAGGCCGAATGAGAACATCCGATCCAGAACCATTTTTACTATTTTACGTTTAGGCTGTGGCTTAACCTCCCAAATCATATTGAGCGTTTGCTGTAGTTGATAAAACACACCAGTAGCACCAAAAATCAATGTAGCTATACCAACCAGTGACGCGAAGGTAAAATCCTGATGCACACTGGCATTGGCAATAATCGCCTCAATATCTTTAGCCGTATCGCGGCCGATCATACTCCCGATTTCGCCACTGATGCGCCGGGTTACTGCCTCTTCACCATAAAAATAGCCAGCCAGATTAATAATAATCACCAACAACCCCGGCAGTGAAAAAATAGTACAAAACGAAATGGCAGCACTATTTCTAAACGGTTCCCGATCTAACCATTGATTAAAAGTGTCGCGAAAAATGTACGCCAATGCGTTGAGTTTCTCAAATAGCGTCATGTGGAGATCCTTGTTTAGGGATTAACGCCAAGTCGACTTATTGTCCATATCCCTTTTCACTTTGTATGTACGCTTACACACAAGACCGCTAACCACATTAACCAGATATGCTTACGCCCTCGCCTTGCACTACGGTTTTAGCTTCAGACCGCTCTATCATCTTCACCAGTGCTGATTGAATCACCTCATCTTCGCGCGCATCGGTCTTGCTGGAAAACCGCTCAACTTGAATATCAGCACCCTCTTCCAGTACAAATTCAACGACCACCTCATCAGCATGCGCACTGGTTTTGCCATAATAGGTCAATGAAATTTTAGGGTAACCCTGAAACCCCATTTTGGCTCTTTTGGCGATGCGTTTTTTGGATTTATCCAAATTCATAATTAGTTCTCAGCGGTGAAATTCCAGAGCGCAGTAGTCTGTGATGTAAATAAACCTACTGGATTGCGGATGCAAGCAGCACCTAGCTTAACGGATTTGCTGTTTCAGTTGGGAAGTTTTCAGTGCAAGTGCAGTGCTCACCGTTGCATGAACCAACAGTGAACTTTCCACTTTAACCAAGGCCAAAATCTTATAGCTTTACTTTTTGGCTATTCTTAAACGATACCAATTGAACAATTATCGGATTACCGATGAGGATCGACGCTATGGCAAACGGCTGGGCACCTGACGGTGCAGTACAAGATCAAATAGATGCGAGCATTGAAGACGCAGTAAAGTTAGCTCGCAGTCGTATTCCTGAAGGTGAGAGCCTGACGCATTGTGAAGAGTGCAATGCGGCAATTCCCGAAGCGCGCCGCGAGATTATCCCGGGGGTGCGGCTGTGTGTGAAATGCCAGGATGAGCACGATAAAGATGAAACGGTTTATTCCACTATTAACCGACGCGGCAGTAAAGATAGCCAGTTGAGATAGTGTAGGTTACGCACCGCACTTAACCACTACTGGCTTTGTGGTATAAGACCTTCAGAAATAATTACTTCATAATCTCGCGCATACGTAAACACGTTAAACCTAAATAACGGGAATAAAATCAATGAAAATAGCTATTATCGTTTTGTTTTGCCTGTGCGCTATACCCTATATATTTGCTGTTATTTCCCATTACTACCGAAAAAAACAATTTGGCCAATTTGACAACCAATATCCACGCGAACAAGCAGCCCAACTCAACGGGGTCGGTGCTCGCGCCGTGGCGGCGCAGCAGAATTCATGGGAGGCACTGGCTGTATACAGCGCCGCATTACTTGCCGTGGTTGCATCGGGGCTAGATATTAAGTACTTGGCTGAAGCAGCGATTATTGTGCTAATCGGCCGCATACTTCATGGAATTCTTTATCTGGCAAATTTGGATAAGCTACGCTCTTTGACGTTCGTCATTGCTATAGCACCGTGTTTTTATTTGTTTTACGTTGTTATTGCTGTTTTTTCAGTAGGCTGACTTTTACATTTGGTTGCGGTCTTACTGCAGAACTCTGGATAATTCTGTTATTTATTCAAGCTTTGGCAGTTCAAGATAAATGCGCTCGATTAATTCCTTACCATGCTTGCGTTCAAGTCTCCGCACAATAAAGTGCCCTCTTGCCATATCCTGAAAATGATCAATGAATATGGTGTTGATAATTGCCCCACCGGCGGCGCCAATTGCGGGTATTGCCTGAGCTGCAGCTTTTTCTGTTACTTGAATCCCAAATCGCTGCGCTACTGTTGCGATAAATTTAAGTAACAATGGAGCACCTTCGTCCGCCAATTTATTACTTGCAATAAATTCTGAGGCCGCTGCTATAGATTTCGCAAGCGTAGCTCGTACTGCATAGTATCCACTGTCGGTTCCATCGTCAGACCTGCTGTTACCGCCCAAAGCAAACACCTCTAGACACGCCAATTTCGTTTCCATTGCCGAGATAGATTCGCCCTCACTCCGTGCAACATCTGCAATTGAACGCAACATGATTGAAGTGGATATAGGTAATTCAATAGATATGGCTGCAATACCAAAAAACCCACCCACCCCGCCACTCACAGCCACACCCAACTTGTGCCACATATTAGATGACTCCTCACCAGGGATATCTTTCATTGTAAAAATAGCTGCCTGCGATGCCTTAAGTAACGCAGCACGGGTAACTTCGCCGATATTTTTATTCCAGCTATCAGGCAATAGAGCGAGGCCTTTTTCAATAGGAGTGCCGATAAAATTGGTCACCTTTGCCGCCACGCCTGGATTTTCCAAAAGATTTTTTGCTACCTGGAGTTCTTTTCTATCTTGGTCTGAAAAATTATTGTGCATAATTTTCTCCGCGTTTTACCTATGGCGATCCATTAAACCATACACGCATGATCGCGCAGTGATATTAAAATAGGTCATGGGCTTAGCAGGCAATTTAACGACGTCGCCAAAATTTTTCCATAATGGGTTTCACGCTAATGCCGTGAACAATAATAGACAGCGTTACTACAACAAGTACAAATTGAGTCAACTGTTGTGCCAGATGTTGATCCAGCCCATGTTGTATTGCATACATCAAATAGTAGATCGAACCAATGCCGCGCACACCAAACCATCCGATCATGCTGCGTAGTTTCCAACTGGTATTGGTTCCGGCCAGGCTGATGTAAACACTCAGCGGGCGGGCAATCATGAATAGAAACAATGCCAAACCAAGGGTTTGCCAATTCCAGAATTGAAACGCCAGCATGCCCCCAAGCAAAAACACCAATAACATTTCCGATAAGCGCTCAAGATGAGCACCAAAAACCAACGACTCAACACTGATAATGGGTGGCTCAGGATCATTTGCATCAACCGTCAATGAATTATCTTTTTGTTTTATTGCATTAACCTGGCGTGCATATCGCTCGGATAACTTCAATTCAGTTTGACGTAAAGCGACCCCGGAAAAAAATACCGCTAAAAACCCCCAGGCATCAATCGACACGCTTATTCCGTAGACCAGCGCGATTAACCCCAATCCCGCCAGATCATCAAGAATCTCGTGTTTAAATTCACTCCCGCGCAACTTCCATCCGATCTGCGCCAGAAGCATACCGCCAACAATACCGACAGCGATGGCAGCTGAGGTTGCCCACAGCACATCCAGCGTTATCCATTTCCAACCTGAAGTGCCCAAGTCGTGCAAGCCAAGCAAGCCTAAACCCAACATCACAAACGGAAATGCGGACCCATCATTCATGCCTGCTTCACTGGTGAGGTTGAAGCGTAAATGATCTTTATCGCCGGGATGCCGCGATTGCACATCCGTAGCCAACACTGGGTCCGTGGGCGCCAAAATGGCTCCCAGCAACACCGCAAGCCCCAGCGGAAGACTCAAGACAAAGTAAGTGAAAGCAGCAACAAACCCTACTGTAAGGGCCATGGCTACCCAAGCGAGCAAGACTGGCCTGCCCCATTGTTTTACCGTAACCGGCACCGGCATTTTAATGCCCGCCGAAAAAAGGGAAATCAACACGGCCACTTCTGTCAGTATTTCCAGCAGCGGTGCTTCTTCGACAGGATTAAACCGAAAGAGATTTAACACCATGGGGCCTGCAATCAACCCAACTGCCAGGTAAACAATGGAGGAGCTGAAGGGTGAGCGCGTCAGAATCGTGGAGGTCAAACCACGGCCAAGCATGAGCAAACCAATTAATAAAAACCAGGTTCCGTTTTCCATAAACACGACCTACCTAATCGGGCTCGGATGTAGTGAACCATCATTCTGCACCAAGTTAGGCATAACCAATGTGCGCAAGCTATCTTTAGCAATCAAACTGCTATCGAACATGCATCCTATGTGAGCCTCGAAGCTCCCTAGAAACGGTAATAGTGGCTATGTACAAGATCTCACCGTACATCAACCTCCGATTGGTGATATGCAATACGCTGTTCCTTTTCCTGAAAATTGAACCACGCGTTCGGTTTTTTTTGATTATCGTGATATTCGAATAATCCAATCGGATGCGGTAGAAAAAGTTTCCGCCATATTGTTGTGGCCCAACCCTGAAAATACGACATAGTCGTATTCATGGCCTGATTTCCTCAGTAATTCGAGCCTTTTTATTGAAAGGTCTACTGGCACACTGCCGTCATCCGTACCGAATATCCACAGCCCCGGAATATGTAGTTTTGCCAGGCTATCACTTGGATCAGAATCTTTGCCAAGGAAATCAGGCCAGCGGTATTTTTGTTTTCTCGAATTTATCGCCTCGTCGTAACTTGGAATTTCTTTACCATCCATGTCAGCCGTATATTTACTGAAGATATCTTCCTCACTGACCTTACAGACCGGACCACTCCATAACACCATGAATTTTGGAATAGAGCTTTTTTCTGCAGCTAAAGGAATTATCCATCCGGCCTGACTGATTCCCGCCAAACCTAAGGGCAAATCTGTTAACGCGCGATGCTTCGATAGGACGGCCAATGCTGACACAGCATCGTCTGCCAAAAGACCTATATTTTTTTCGCCCACGCTGCGTTCACTTTCGTAGTTGCCACCCGAATCTCCTACCCCGCGCTTATCATAGACCAGCGCCGCTATTCCCTTTTCTGCAAATTTTTCTGCCCAGAACAAACTTCTGGTTTGCTTGCCGGAACCGTGAACAAATACCACTGCTGCGACAATCCCTTTATCCTTGGGAAGGAAGATAGAACCCGATAGCTGAACATTGTTGCTGGCAAACCGGACCTCCTCTCTTTTAAAACTCTCTCCATGTGCCCGTACAACATGGATAAGTAAAAGCGTAACCACCAGTATATATTTCATGGTCTTCCCCACCTGTTGAGTTGTTGCCAATGGAAAAACGTCACGCGCAGTATGTTTTAAGCAACGCTTAATAACTTTACTGGCGTAAAGTTAATTGGACACAGGAAGTGGGGTTTTGGATTCACCATCGCTTTTCATCCAAGTTCACAAAAAGCTCAATGACTAACGCGCAAACTCCGGAATACAAAACCGTTTGCGATAAGCACTCGGCGCCATACCAGTAGTGCGCTTGAATAAACGCCGGAAAAATGCAGCGTCTTCATAGCCCACTCTCCAACTAATCTCATCAATAGATGTATTGGTTCGCTCAAGCCGACGCTTGGCGTCTTCGATACGCAGGCGCTGCACATAAGCGATAGGTGTGATGCCGGTAGCGGCGGCAAAACGACGTTTGAAGGTGCGCTCGGCAAGGCGCGATTGTTTGATCATTTCGTCAACCGCATTAGCCACTGAAAAATGTGTGCTTAACCACTGCTGTGCACTATAGATTTCCGCATCGCCGTGATCGAGCTTGCCTTCAAAAACCATGTAGGGTGTAAGACCATCTTGATGCCATTGCAATGCGAATAAACGCGCAACTTCCTGTGCGGTAGTTGCGCCAGCAAAACGTGCAATTAAATACAGCACCAGATCGTGCCAACTCATAGACGCACCGGAGCAAATTAATTCTTCGCGCTGGCCGGAAATTACCAGTACACGTTCTGGATGGATCGTGACTGCGGGATAAGTTGCCGCAAAAATGTTGGCGTAATTAAAATGTACCGTGGCTTCTTTGCCGTCAAACAATCCCGTTTCGGCCAATAAAAAAATCCCTGAGCAGGCTGAGCAAATAATTGCACCGCGCTCATGCATTGTGCGCAGCCATTGAATGGATTGCGGATAACGGTTTTGCTCCCAGCAATCGGCGCGCAATAAAAATGAGGGGACGATAATAATATCGGTTGTCGTGATACCAGTAATTGCGCGCTGCACCTGAATGGGAACACCGCTCACCAAATCCAGCGGCCCCACCACCTCGCCCACAATTTCTACCTGAAACACCGCAGATGATGCAGTAGAATTAATGCCCATGACCGCAACCGAATTCATCACATCGTAAATACCCGCCAGCGTGGACACCACTGCATCGGGCACAGCCAGTAAACTGACGTGATAGGAATTTCCTCTGCGCGCTGCATCATTACTCATTCTGCGATCCTTTTTTATTTATAGGGCGCAGCAAGCCGCGCCCCTACATAACCTGACGAGCGGGGCCCCCACACTGCAATACAAATCTGTCACCCAATGGCATAAACGAACCGATTTTAGGTGATTCCACCTCTTCAGCCTATACCCGATTACATTGATCATGAGCGGCAGCGTTAAACCTATCACTCAAGGAATCAATATCATGAATGCAACTGCAATTAATCCTGCAAAACTGGAAGCTTTTGTCATGCGCGCGGTCAACGATCTTTCAGCATCTTATGGCGGCGCGATGATCAGTATTGGCAGCAAGCTCAGCCTTTATAAAGCTATGGCTGGCGCTGGCCCGCTCAGCGCCAGCGAAGTCGCCTCTCGCTCGAGTTGTGCTGAACGCTACGTGCGTGAATGGTTAAATTCGCAAGCGGCGGGCGGTTATGTGGATTATCACGCGTTGAGCGATTGTTACGAACTCACACCAGAACAGGCGCTGGTGTTGGCCGATGAAAACAGCCCGGTATTTATTCCCCATGCATGGAGCGCGGCGGCGTCGCTTTGGTTTGATGAAGAAAAAACCCTGCACGCATTTCGCACGGGCAATGGCGTGGCCTGGGGCGATCACCACAGCAGTTTGCACTGCGGCGTTGCAGCATTTTATCGCAATGGTTATCGCGGGAATTTAGTTGCAAATTGGCTGCCTGCACTCAATGGGATAGTCGATAAACTGCACGCAGGCATTGCTGTTGCCGATATCGGATGCGGCCACGGTCATTCCAGTATTTTAATGGCACAAGCCTTTCCCAATTCACGCTTTTATGGCTTTGATGCACACGCAGAGTCGATCCACACCGCACAACAAAATGCGCGCATTGCGGATATTGCTGAGCAAGTGAATTTTGATATCGCCACCGCCGTGTCCTACCCCAATCACCGATATGATCTCATTTGTTTTTTTGATTGCCTGCACGATATGGGTGACCCGGTTGCAGCCGTAAAATATGCCGCGCAAACATTGGCACCCGGCGGCACAGTGATGTTAGTCGAACCCTTTGCGCATGATCGAATTGAACAAAACCTTTCCCCTATTTCCCGCGCCTATTACGCGAGCTCAACAACCGTTTGTTGCGCTCATGCCATTTCCGAAGGTGGAAAGATGGTGCTGGGTGCACAAGCGGGTGAAGCACGCTTGGCAGACGTGTTTCGTAAAGCGGGTTTCACACATTTTCGGCGCGCAGCGGAGACTCCGTTTAATTTAATTTTTGAAGCGCAGATCTAATGTTTATCTATTTTACTAACCATAAAAAACTTGATGCGCCTAAAGCATAATTCACCTGACCCGTGTAATAGCATCCACGATATGCATGGGTGAAATGTCGGCAGCATGCCTGCCGGTATATTACTCATGCCGTTTCAAATCGAGCCTGAACCAACTTTATTCACACCATCATTAAGCAGTGATGGCGACTTGCTCCAGATATCCGCGGCGTACACTAACTACACAAACCATTCATTCATCCCACTTGCTTTAGATCCCAGCGCTCACAGAAATCGAATTCGCAGTGTAACTTGCACTATAATTCCCACTTTCGTTTTCACCCTGAGCGACTCCATGTCCATCTACACCATTCTCGCCGCACCTATCGCAGCAACCACTGAAGAAAAAAACAGTGAATTTTTAACCTTTCTACACCCTGTTACTTCGCGTGATGAAGCGATGGTGCATGTTGATGGCTACCGAAAACAATATCCCGATGCGGCCCATGTGTGCTGGGCATATGTAATCGGAAATACCCGCCAGCCGCAGACACAAGCATTTAGCGATGATGGTGAACCTTCCGGTACAGCGGGAAAACCTATGTTGCATGTATTGACTGAACGCGAGTTGGGCAATTCGCTTGCCGTGGTAGTGCGTTATTTTGGCGGAGTGAAATTAGGTGCGGGGGGATTGGTGCGTGCGTATTCGGGCGCAGTATCTGCAGCAGTGAATTGCGCGCAGTTAGTAGAAGTGACCCCCTGCATACACATTCATATCACTGTGGATTTCGCCAAGGAAACCAAAATTCGCCATCTAGTGAATACGTATCAAGGGCAGGTTTTACATGTGGACTATGCCATGCAAGTCACTTTGCAAATCAGCCTCGCCGCTGCGCAAGCAGAGTTATTTACGCAACAAGTCATTAATGAAACAGCTGGCGATGCGCTTGTTCATATTGATGATTGAGTAGTTACCACACCGCCTTTATGATGTCGCATCCACCACCTTGAACCCCGCCATGAAATATCCTCCTGCGATCATCGGTATTATTTGCATTCTTGTCGGCACCTTTTGTTTTGCTGCAAAGGGGATTGTCATCAAGCTCGCGTATCAATATGGAATCACCGCTACGCCATTGCTGGCATTGCGTATGTTATTTGCAATTCCATTTTATGCAGCGGTTGCGCTCTGGTTGCAAACCCAACAACTCACACCACTCGCAAAAGGTGATGGCTGGAAAATTATCGGGCTGGGGTTGTTGAGTTATTACGTCTCCAGCCTGCTCGATTTTATGGGGCTGCAATATATCTCGGCGGGCTTGGAGCGATTGATTTTGTACATCTATCCAACACTGGTGTTATTGATGTTGGCATTTTGGAAAAAGGAAAAAATAACACGTAAAACAAAAATTGCATTGGCACTGGCTTATGCAGGCATGTTGTTGGTATTTATCCAGGATTTACGCTTAACTAGCGAATGGAACTACACTTTGCTGGGTACGAGCCTGGTTATCCTGAGTACCATTTTTTTCGCTTTATTTGTCGTCCTGGCGGGCGATACGATTCCCAAAGTTGGTGCCAGCCGTTTCACGGCTTACGCCATGTTATCCGCTTGCGTAGGTGTGATACTGCACAGTTTAACGCTGGAAGGAGTTGCTAATCTTAAGCAACCGCAACCGGTATATGTTTTAGCAATAGTCCTCGCGTTCTTTTGTACGGTTATTCCCAGTTTTTTAATGAATAAGGGCATTAGTGTCATTGGCAGTGGCCGTGCGGCAATTCTTGGTAGCATTGGCCCGGTGATTACCTTATTTCTTGGCGCCCTGATATTGCATGAGCCCATTACACTGGTGCAGCTACTCGGAGCTTTACTGGTGATTAGCGGTGTTACCCTCGCCACCAGAAAATAGCAGTGTTGTAAGGGAGTGATCAGTAAATGACTAAAGAAATCGAACTGCAAAAATCCAAACGCCTTGCTATGTATTTTCTGGCGTTTGCCGCGCTCACTTTTATTAGTACGTTATTTTTGCCTGCCGAGCGATGGTGGGTCGGATTAATGAGGGCGATATCTGAAGCGGCTATGGTGGGCGCGCTGGCAGACTGGTTTGCGGTAGTGGCGCTGTTCAAACGCGTACCCATTCCAATTGTCTCTGCGCACACCGAAATTATTCCTAAAAATAAGGATAAAATTGCAGATAATCTCGCGCTGTTTGTGCGAGAAAAATTTCTGGATGTGGAGTCCATTGTTGCGCTCATTCAAAAACACGATCCTGCACAAAAAGCGGCAGATTGGTTGTGTGCCGCCGACAACACCAAAAAACTGGGTACCTATTTAGTCAAAATAACCGCGGGCATGCTCGATTTTATCGAAGACGCAGCTGTGCAAAAATTCATGACCAAAGCGATTCATGCGATGCTGGACAAAATCGATTTATCCCAATCCGCTGGCATGCTCCTAGACGTCATGACTAAAAATAATCGCCACCAGGCCCTGCTTAACGAAGGGATTAATCAGTTTGCATCAATTTTAGCCGAGAACGAGACGCAGACCTTTATCGCCGAAGGAATTGTTGACTGGCTTAAAGATGAACACCCGGTTGCAGAAAAAATTATGCCTTCAGGTTGGGTTGGTCGCACCGGTGCTGACATTGCAATTAAAGCAGCAAGCCGCTTATTGAATGAGATTAACGAGAACCCTGACCATCAACTGCGCATTAAATTTGATGGCTACACAAAAGATTTTATTACACGTTTGAAAACAGATCCCGAGTTTTTTGAAAAGGCAGAAGAAATCAAACGCTACTTAAAAAATGATGAAACCTTTAATACCTATATGGGTGAACTCTGGCGCGATTTAAAAGACTGGCTCAAACGCGACTGTGCAGATAAGAATTCCGTGCTGCATCAAAAAATCAGTGCTGCCGGTCAATGGTTAGGAGAAACCCTGGCGCACGATGCAAATTTACGCCAATCCCTTAATCAGCATATGGAAGACGCAGCAAAAAAAATGGCTCCAGATTTTGCGCTATTCCTAACGGCACATATCCGGGATACGGTGAAAGGCTGGGATAGCAAAGAAATGTCACGCCAGATTGAATTGAATATAGGCAAAGATCTGCAATATATACGCATCAACGGCACCATCGTGGGTGGATGTATAGGTTGTCTGCTTTATTTGATATCCCATGCGCAGGAACTTTTTCAGTTTTTATTTTAATCCCGCTGTCGATTTCCCCAAACGCCGTTCGACTATTGGGTAGCAAGTAACAAAACCCACCCTAAATATTGGTTTATATAGGAGATACCACAATGAAAGTCATGGTCATAGTAAAAGCATCGCCCGGTTCTGAAGCGGGAAAAATGCCAACTGAGGCGCTGATGTCAGCGATGATGAATTTTAATGAGGAGCTGGTAAAAGCCGGCATTATGGAATCGGGCGACGGGCTTAAGCCCAGCAGCCAAGGCTTGCGTGTGCGCTTTAGCGGCGACAAGCGGGTAGTGACGACTGGCCCCTTTACTGAAACAAATGAATTAATTGCCGGTTATTGGATTTGGAATGTGAAATCCATGGAAGAGGCCGTTGAGTGGGTGAAGAAATGCCCTAATCCGATGGAAGAGGAAGAGTCGGATATCGAGATCCGCACCTTTTATGAGATCGAGGATTTTGCGGTTGCTGACCCAAATGGCGCATCACGAGAAAAAGATGCTGCATTGCGCCAAGCATTAGCCATGCAAAAAGTAGAAGTGAACAACTACTTATTTTTCTCTGGCCGCTGCGATGAAGCCCTGGCGTTTTATAAACAACATTTAAGTGCGGATGTTAAATTCCTGATACGTTTTAACGAGAGCCCTGATGCTGTTCCTGAGGGAATGCTTCAAGACGGTTTTGAAAATAAAGTCATGCATGCTGAATTTAGCCTCGGCAATGTGCGGGTAATGGCATCTGATGGTTGCAATGATGTGGAGAAATTCAGCGGATTTCGCCTGGCACTGAATGTTCCTAATGAAGATGAAGCTCGCCGCATTTTTGCCGCACTTGAGAGCAACGGTGGAAAAGTAGATATGCCGCTGATGAAAACCTTTTGGTCGCCGCTCTACGGGCAGGTCACTGACCAATTTGGTGTGGGTTGGATGGTGATGTTGCCGGGTGAAGAACCCGCGCAATAACCAATGCAAAAAATAAAACCGGCAGGACATTGGTGCACACTATCTGCGCCAATTTCCTGCCGGTTTTTTTCAACCAGGATTATTTTTCAACCAGTTCGCATTGCCTATGAATAACAGAACTCAGTGCAATCATTAGCAAGCCGCTTATCAACAATATGAATAGTGATGGTTCAGGAACCGATGTGGAATAGTCGTAAAATAAATTATCCACCACAGCGCCCGTTCTTAATCCATAAAAGGCTTCCAGTGTAATAAAAGAAATCCCCTCGGGTGCATAAAAACTCACTAACTGATTATCGATATAAGGTGTTTCATTGTAGGGACCTGCATAACCTGATGTTTGTTTTTGTGCGAGCCAACCACCTTCGCCAAAGGCATTGAGAAATACTGCCTGCTCATGTGCCGCGCTGACATACATACTGACGTAGGTTGGCAAGTTACCGACGAACCTGAGCAGTAAAAAGTTACTGCCGAGCAGTTGGTTGTCATTGCTACCATCGGGAAGGGATTCACCTACCAGAAAACCACCATCAATCAATAAACCTTTGTCGAGGTACTGGTCGGTGAGCGGGTTATCAGAAAAATGAGGGAACATTTCATCAGCAGGGACATATCGAATGTCGTCAAAATCAATAACAACTGCATTGGCGGAGTTTGTTCCTATCAGTACCAACGCAATTACCGTCGGAAGTGTAAATTTTTTTATTTGTTTTACGATGCGATAAAATATGGCGCCCATAATAACCTCCGATCATTTTTGTGAAGAGATTGCGAATCACTGTATCGCAGGAATAACCCAAAACAGGCCTCACGCTAACAGAAAAATTTTATTGATCTTGTGATTCGCAACGACTTTTTACAAAAAGCCCTGCCATAAAAGACAATATAATTTTTATCGGAACGAAAATTTAATCTTTTAGCGCCATTGTCTCCCATATTGCTACCACAACCAGAATCCCGGTAGTGACCGCACTCAATCCCAATGCAGAAAAATGGTGATGGGTGGCGAGCGGAATGGCAGCAAGCAGCAACAGCAAACCAACCATGTGAGACAAGGGCGGTGTCCGGCGGTCATTGGTCACCCATTTAAATAACATGCAGCCCAATAGATACAGCGCAGGGCCGCCGATAATTGCCGCCACCCCTGCTGGAGATGCATGGTCGGGATGGGCAAGCACCAGCTCGTCGGCAACCGCGCAGACAATAATGCCCGCTACAATCGGCGCATGCATATAAGTGTAAGCGAGACGCGCTTGGCTGCCGGGGTCAGCAGAATGAAGGATGCGGTGATGAGCACGTTGCAAACCTGAATCAAAATAAATCCACCAGAGCGCAATTGAACCAACCACCGCCACCAAAAATGCGGCGATAACATTGGCGGTCCACTCTTGATCCGCAAAGGTTGCCCCCGTCACCAGCAACGATTCACCCAGCGCAATAATCACAAACAAGGCGCAGCGCTCAGCCATGTGGTTGCCTTCCACATCCCAATCCGTTGTACTTGCACGCCCCAAACCCGGCACCCAAAAAAGTGCAGCGGGCGAAATAAATTCAATAAAAAAAGCAATGCACCAGAGGATAAAACGCGGCTGCCCTTCCGCAAATCCACCAGCGAGCCAGAACACCGCCGAGAGGCACAACCAGATAAAAATGCGCTGGAAACTGCGCACAAAATTGCGCGCGCTGTTGCGGATCGCGTAGAGGAAAAATGCTGTGCGTCCCACTTGCATACACACATAAGCACAGGCAAATAATAATCCGCGCTCGCCAAACGCATCGGGGATAGAGGCAGACATCAACAAGCCCGCAAGCATCAATGCAAATAAACATAAACGTACTGGCAGACGTTCAGGGTCTAACCAGTTGGTGACCCAAGAGGTGTAAATCCAAACCCACCAGACGGCGAGCAAGAGCAAAAAATGTTTGATCGCGCCGTCGAGCGTTAAATGTGCAAGCAGTGAATGGGAGATTTGGGTGATGGCAAATACAAACACCAAATCGAAAAACAGTTCAACCATAGTGACCTTGCCACTCTGGTTACTACCACCCGGGTCACGACCGCGCGCGCGGAGTAAAGACAACATCAATTATTTTCCTTTTTGCAAATGAGTGAGCCGCCACCAGGTCAGTAGCGCGGCCGCAGCAGGAACACCAAACACCAGCAGGAAGATGGGCAACTCTTGCATAAAGGTGTAACCGGCGTGGTTGATACCGATCCACATATTGATGGCAGCTATAACAAACCAGAGCGGAATAAAGAGCAGCTCCGCTTTAGCCATAGGTTTTACTCCCGCACCAGCAAATACCCGCGCGACTAGCTGACAAAAAAATAACAACACAAAGCCACCGACTAAAACCATAAGTGTGTGCATAGCGACTCCTAGTGAAAAATGAGGTTAACAATCATTATTAATTATGTTGCAGATTTAAACCCAGCGAAACCAACTCCACCATAGCGGTGAGCTCAACACCCAGCTTATCAACCAATTCTTGCTGCCACTCACCATTATGCAAATGTTGCTCCAGATTAAAACAAATAATTTCCAGTTGGCTCATACCCAAACTACCGGCGAGGGATTTAAGTGAGTGCACCTGATTGAGCGCCTCTGCAGGGTTGTTTTCCAGCAGCCCAGTCAATTGCGCTGGAAATGTGGCACGCTCACGCGCAAACCGTTCGAGCAAACGGCGATAGAGCGTCTCATTGTCCATTAAATTATGCAGCGCGCGCGCCGTGTCGATTCCACCATTGTGCAAAAATTCAAAACTGCTGGCTTTGGGCACCAGATCATCGGCCACGCGGCAGGCATGCCCCCACTGCTCCAATACACTATGCAATTGCGCAGGCTCAATCGGTTTGGATAAATAATCATCCAAGCCCGCGGCGAGATAGGCCTCTCTATCGCCCGGCAACGCATTCGCAGTTACCGCAATAATGGGGAGATGTTTACCCACCGGCAATTCGCGGATGCGCGCGGTGGTTTCAACACCGTCCATACCCGGCAATTGAATGTCCATCAATACCAGATCAAATGCCTGCTGTTGGATAATAGCGATGGCTTCTGGCCCCGAGCCGACACAAATAGCCGTTGCTTCCATAGACTCCAACAGCGATAAAATAATTTCCTGGTTGAGCAAATTATCTTCCACCACCAGAATGCTGCAGTGGATGGGCGCCAATTTTTTGGGGCTGGGATCTGCTTGCAGGATATTGGGCGCGGGTGCGCGATTATTTTTTTCCAACTGCACGCGCAAGCGGAAACAACTGCCCTGCCCTTCGGTACTTTTGACATCGATGCGCGCCTGCATCAAATCCGCCAGATTTTTACAAATCGACAACCCCAAACCTGTGCCTTCAAAACGGCGCGTGCTGGAGGAATCTACTTGCTGGAATGGCTGAAATAAATTTTGCACTTTTTCAGCATCAATCCCAATCCCGGTATCTTCCACTTCAAATAATAATTCGACGCGCTCTTGCCAATCACGCACTTTGGTTACACGAATACTGATGCTGCCGTGATCGGTAAATTTCACGGCGTTTGCGCAAAAATTAATAAGGATTTGGCCGAGCCGGAGGGAATCACCCAACAGCACCTTGGGAATTTGCGCATCAATTTCCACATTCACTTGCAGGCCTTTTGCCGCTGCTTTATCCCACACCAGATCAACTGTTTTATCCACGAGTTGATCGATAGAGAATTCACTGTGATCGAGCGAAAGTTTGCCCGCCTCCATGCGCGAGAAATTCAAAATATCATTAATAATTTGCAGCAGATGCTCACCTGAGTCGCGCATTTTTTCCAAATAAGTGCGCTGCTTGGGTTCGGGCTTACTGGCCAGGGCAATATGCGCGAGACCGATAATCGCATTGAGCGGCGTGCGAATTTCATGGCTCATATTGGCCAGGAATTCCGCTTTTGTTTGTGATGCAGCCAGCGCTTCATCTTTAGCGGACATGAGTTCGTGGGTACGCTCATTGATCATTTGTTCCAGATTTTGGTTGACCTCTTCCATGCGCTGATTGGCCACTATCCGCTCGGTAACATCGACCCAAATGCAGGTAATCGCCTGCGGCTCTTGCCCCTTGGTATGGATGATCGGGAAACGCACTATGCGGTAGTAACGCGGATTGCCGTCGGGGTGGCGCAATTCAGAGACAACATCATTCCAATAGGAATCAGCGCCGACGTTTTCCTCGGCTTGAAGGAGTGGCTTGAGCCAGTTGGGTGCGGGTACGTCATGTATATCGCGCCCGAGCAAATCGCTTTCATCCAGTTTAAGCAAGCTGCAAAACGCCGGGTTGACCATAATCAACTGGTGATCAATGGAGGTCATGTGTGTCGCTGCCGGTAAATTATCCAACAGCGAGCGGAAACGCCCTTCACGCATCAATGCACTGCGACGATTGAGAATCGCGGTGATGGTCAACACCACAATTAATAAATTGGCCGCGACACTCAAGCCGATAATAATATTGCGCGAGGCGAGAAAAGGCCCCATCGCCTCTTCCACATCCTGTTCGATGATCACACCCAATTCCATTTCATCAATCCAGCGACCTGCTCCGGCTACAGAAATACCGCGATAATCCTGATAACCCACTTTGATTAGTCCGGCTTCACGATTAATTAAAAAATCCACCATATCGGTCAATGGCCCCTGCTCACCGCGAGCGAGGGGACGCCGCACTTCGGCCCCAATACGCGCCGCTTGTTGTTGCGCTTCGGTGCTTGAATTATCCATTTGTGTTGGCGCAAAACGCGCGGGCGTAACAAAGCGGCCACGGTTGTCGATAGCGTAAATTTCGCCTGAACGACCGGTGCGCCCTTTAAAAAAAATCGGAAAAAAACTCGATTGGGTATTAAAGCGCAAACAAAAATAGCCGGGCGCTGTGACCTCTGATTCGAACAGCACACACATGTTTTGCATAAGTGTGCCCGCCGGTTGCAGGCCGCGCGGCCCATCGATAGGGAGTACTGCCGCTACCGGGCGCGAAATAGCCGGACGCTTGGCAAGCGCTTTATCAAGCACCTCAATGGTCTCAGGCAATAACACCGGTTGTTTGCGATAAGCTTTCGTACTGGCAGCAACCAATACACGCTCGTGATTAATCACTGAAAAGCCATCAAAGCCCATCACCATCAATACCGGATACAACCATTCGCGCAGCGCATCATGGGTAGCAGCCTTATCGCCCTGTTCCAGCAGCACCTGTTTCAGCAGGGTTTTGCCTTGGGTCGAGTTAGCCAACATATGGATGGCGGCGAGATTTTGTTGTTGCCAGAGCTGAATCAACTCGGCGAAGGAGCTGAGTGAAGTTTGCAGATGCGCGCGCACAATCCGCTCCTGACTGGAATGGATATGACGCAATGCGAGGCTAGTAAAAAAAAACAGCAGCACTATAGCGAGTGCTGCTGACAACAGGGTGGGATTAACCAGCGAGAAAAAATGAAAGTATTTGTTTACCCGAGACTTGTTTGGCATATGGTGTTTTTACGTTGCAAATCCTGTTCGACCCAGCCCATCAGCTCGCGCCCAGGCATGGGGCGTGCCAGCAGGAAGCCCTGCGCCTGTTTACAACCCAGGCTTTTGAGCAAGTGTAGCTCGGCTTCTGTCTCTACACCTTCTGCAACGGTAGTAATCCCCAAACGCTGCCCCATTTCGATGGCCGACTTCAAAATATTGCGGATGTATTGCCGCGCCGGTGCGCCCTGAATAAACGAGCGATCAATTTTCAATTCTGAAAAGGGGAAGCGCGACAGCTGCTGCATAGACGAAAAACCGGTGCCGTAATCATCGATGGAAATACCAAAACCTTTCAAACGCAACCGGCTGATGGTGGCTAACGCCGAAGGCAAATCGACCACCAATGCGCTCTCGGTAATTTCAAAGGTAATAAAGTGCGCTGGTATGCCCTGACGAATTACGCGCTGGATAATTTCGTTCGCGAGATTAAATTCGGCGAGAGATTTCGCTGAGAGGTTAATTGCCACGGGAATATATTGCCCCAGCTCCCACCAGCCATTCATGTCTTGCAACACCTGGTCGAGCACAGAGAGAGTCAAATCGCCAATCAAACCGTGCTCTTCCGCCATGGGAATAAACACGCCGGGTGGAATCCAATCACCCTGCAGGTTTTTCCAGCGTGCGAGCGCTTCCACGCCCGCCACCTTCATAGTTTCAAGATCCATTTTGGGCTGGTAATACACCTGGATTTTAGCGCGGTCCAACGCCGTTTTTAATTGTTCAACATCGGTTTCTATCGGCGGGCGCTCCTGGTCGGGCGGGCAAATACCGGCGTTGTAACTGTTGAGTGCATCGGCCAATTCAACCGGGTTGACCGGTTTGCGAAAAGCACCGAGCAAATTAATACCCAAGGCTTCCGCCATAGTGGCAACTGCGCTGATGAGCACTTCATCGGAGCTGCTGGCTAAGACGACTGCAGGTTTGTGCGGCAATTGCGCGAGTTGTTGCAATACTTCGATGCCGTCCATAACCGGCATTTCCAAATCCAGCAACATCACCGCAGGGATTTGTTCGAGCTGCGCGAGTTGATCCAGCGCTAATTTTCCATTGGCCGCTTCGTACACCTGACTGACACCAAAAGCGCGCAAACACATATGCGCGCTGTACCGGTGCATGCTGCTATCGTCTACTACCATTACCCCTTGCTGCACAATATTGCCGTGCAAATTGAGTGAAGGGTTTTGGCTGGCCGATGTATTAAGTGAAATCATATGTCGCTCACTGGCTCCGAGATGCGGAAGAATAGCAAATTTACACAGGTTAACAGCACCGGGTTGCGCGCTACCTGGCATGCCTTAACTCGCCACGCGCTTGAACACAGGTACAGCTGCAGCAGGCTTGCGATAAATCGATGGGCTAACCGCTTTAATATCGACATTCAACCCCTGCAAACTTTCGCAGTGGCCCAAAATTAACCAACCACCAGGGCGAAGTGATTGCAACATATGTTCAATTACTTTTTGTTTAGTTTCACTATCAAAATAAATCAGTACATTGCGCAAAAAAATCACATCAAACTGTTCATTGGTTTCACGCGGATGCAGGAGATTATGCTGTTCAAAGGTGATGCGTGAGCGCAGTGAGGGCACGACTGCCAACATACCTTCATATTCACCAATACCGCGACGGCAATAATTTTTTAAATAATCGGTCGGGATATGGTTGATACGCTCAGCGCGATACACGCCAGTGCGTGCGTGCTCCAATACCTTGCCGGAAATATCGGTAGCCAAAATATCCCAATCGCATTTACCCAGAGTGTCAGCCAATACCATTGCAATACTGTGCGGCTCTTCACCAGTAGAAGCGGCGGCACACCAGACGCGCATTTTGTTGTAACCCTGCTGCGGAATAATTTCATCGCGCAAAAAATTAAAATGCGCTGGCTCACGGAAAAAATAGGTTTCGTTCGTGGTGAGCAAATCCAACATAGTGCTGCGCTCTTGTGCACCGGCAGGGCTGGAAACGTAAGCGAAATAGGTTTCGTAATCTTTGTGCCCCAACAATTCCAGACGGCGCCACAGGCGGCCAGTTACCATCGCCGTTTTATCGGCGCCAATAATGATACCCGCAGTGCGATACACGTAATCGCGGATTTTATGGAAAGCAAATGGGCTGATGTTGGAATGTGTACTCATAATCCTGGTCGTTACTGGGTTCATCATGATTGGCAAAGGTGCCGATTATTGAAAAGATCCTTGATCTCACAGTGCGGTGCTTTGCCCTGAGGCGAGTCACCTTCATTGGTTCCCAGTGTGCCGGTTTGGCAAAAAAGTCGTGAGAGTAAAAATACTCAGGTGGCGTGAGGGATAACACCTAGTGGGACAGTACCTGGAGTGGTGAGTCTAGTGTCAGGCAAACCTAGAGGGGGTATTAACCAAGGTGAGAACGGAACGTGACCCACCTGTAAAAGGGAGATTAAGCGTTTGAAAATACAGGTTTTTTTTGAAATTAAACTAACGGCTCGCCACCGGCATCATAAAATCGCGCATTAATTCCATCGCCGAATTAACGCGCAGTTTTTCCATAATACGCGCGCGATGGTTTTCTACCGTGCGCACACTCAGGTTGAGCTTTCCGGCGATATCTTTGCTGGGCAACCCGTCGAGCACTGCCTGCAAAACTTCCTGCTCTTTAGGGGTGAGCAGTGCGATGCGCGCTTCGCGTGTGGCCAAATGTAGCCGCTGCTGATGCAGCTGGCGGCTGAGTGAGAGAGCGGCTTGCAACTTCTCCAAAAACTGGTGGCCATTGATGGGCTTTTCAACAAAATCAAAAGCGCCCTGCTTCATGGCCTCTACCGCAGCGCTCACCTCCGCATAACCGGTGACGATAATCAGTGGTGGCGGCACGGCGTAGCGTTGTTGCAAGACCTTGTGCAGTTGCAGACCACTTACACCGGGCATACGCATATCGGTGATCACACATTCGCAGGGGCGCGGGGAATAAGCATCCAGAAAGGCTTCGGCGCTGCTGAAACACACAGGTTCTACGCCGGTAGATTCTACAATGCCGCTCATTAATTCCAGGGTGATGCTGTCGTCGTCAATCAAATACGCCGTCGCTATAGCCGTTCTAGTCATGAAGCACTCGTCAGTAAACTCATTTTATGGATAGGCTGCTACCTGATGAGTGTAGCAGAAGGCGCCAAATTTACCGGCTGGCAAGGCTTGCGTTCACGCGGTATCTCCGCTAAAAAGCCGCCCCTTGCACCAGCCTCTTTTTCTTAAATGAGCCGCTTATGAACAGACCAGTCTCTCCCGACCATTTACTGCGCTTTGGTGGCCTTGCGCGCCTGTATGGGCACGACGCACTGCAAGCCCTCACCAATGCCCATTTTGTGGTGATTGGATTGGGCGGCGTAGGCACCTGGGTAGCCGAAGCATTGGCGCGCTCGGGGGTGGGTGAATTAACCCTGATCGAGATGGATGAAGTCTGTGTCACCAATACCAATCGACAATCACATGCATTGAAATCTAACCTAGGCCGACCGAAAAACCAGGTGATTACCGAGCGCTTGCGCGATATCAACCCCGAGCTGGTGATTCATTCGATTGAGGATTTTATCGACCAGGACAATATGAAAACCCTGATCGGTAAACAACACCATGTAGTGATCGATGCAATTGACGCAGCGCATTTAAAAGCTCGCCTGGTCGCTTATTGCCTGGCGATCAAAGTGCGCCTGATTACCATTGGCTCCTCGGGTGGTAAACGCAACCCGCAAGCGGTAACGGTGGATGATTTGGGGCGCAGCATCAGCGACCCCATGCTCGCCAAAGTGCGCACGCAGCTTTATCGCCACCACAATTTTGCGCGCGATAAAAACCGTAAATTCCGCGTTGATGCGGTCTACTCCACCGAGCAGATGGTCTACCCGCAACCCGATGGTTCTGTGTGCATGGACAAACAAGCCCTTGCCGACGGCGTGAAATTGGATTGCGCGGGTGGCTTCGGCTCCAGTGTGATGGTGACCGGGACATTTGGATTTATCGCGGCAACGCGGGCGATTGAGCGCTACCTTGATAAACAGCTGGGGGATAAACAGAAAAAAACGATGGATTAAATCACAGCAGGTGTTAAGCATCCACAAAGGCTAGCGCGCGCAAGATGATGCGACTGAAACCATTATTGCGCGACGGTGTGAGATGTTTCTCCAAACCCAAATCCCGCAACGATTGGACAAGATTCTCACCATCAATCTGCGCAGCTGTTTTTCCGTTTAATTGCACCAACAACAGCACCGCCAACCCATTCATCACACTGCTGTCGGAATCGAACTCGAAATAATGGTGTTCACCTTTCCGCTTATGCACCAGCCAAACAGGCAACTCGCAGCCTTTAATCAGGTTGGCAGGCAAGCGGATATCCGGTTTGGGGCGAACCAACTTGCCCCATTGGATAATTAACTTGTACTGCTGCTGCCAATTAGATACAGCCATTAGTTCAGGTAACTTTACAGTACCAAGGTCATCGCGGCTAATCACACAGGAATTCTCAAAACACAGGAGGGAAAGCGATTATAGAGGCAAGTGCAAACTTTAAGAATCTTTACCTACACGCGACACTTATGCCGCAATTCTGCGGTTAGAATATAACCACACAATAATTGCTGCACAACGGCAAAGTAAGATCACCACTCCCACCCAGCTCTCGCGAATGATAAATACCCGATTTATCCACCGAGGGATGTATATGAAATCATTTTTATCCGCTGTCAGTGCAACATTTTTAGCCTTTGCACTCGGCGCCTGTAGTTCACCACAGACTGCGCAACCACAGACTGGAACCACACCAGCCTCACCCAAAATAATTGCCTACTATATGGGTGACGGTTCAGATTTGCAGCGTTACAACGTTGGCCAACTCACCCATATTATCTACAGCTTTTTGCACTTGAACGGCAATCAACTCAGTTTTGATTCAGATAAAGACAAACAAGCGCTGCAGCGTTTAGTAGCACTCAAAAAACAATATCCACAATTAAAAGTGATGCTGTCACTCGGCGGCTGGGGTGGCTGCGAAACCTGTTCCGATATTTTTAACACTGTAGAAAACCACAAAGTGTTTGCGCAATCTACACTCGCGATTATTGAAGAATACCAAGCCGATGGCATTGATCTGGATTGGGAATATCCGACGATTGCCGGTTTTCCAGGCCATAAGTATGCAACCTATGATCGCGCAAACTTCACGGCGTTAATCCAGGAATTGCGCGCAGTATTTGGCAGCCGCTATGAATTGAGTTTTGCTGCGGGCGGCTTTGATAGTTTTTTAGAAACCGCAGTGGATTGGGATGCAATTATGCCGCTGCTGGATAACGTCAACCTGATGAGCTACGACATAGTGAATGGTGCAACACCGCATACCGGCCACCACACCGCACTCTATTCCACACCACAACAAAAAGACTCCACAGATAACGCTGTACAGTTTTTATTGCGCAAAGGGGTAGCGCCAGAAAAAATTATTATCGGCACCGCATTTTATGCGCGCGTATGGGAGCAAGTTAGCGCAACCAACAACGGTTTATACCAACCCGGCGTGCATATCGATGGCGCTGATTACAAAGAATTTGCCACCCGCTTTAATCCAGCTGACGGTTTTATTTATCACTGGGACGATATCGCCAAAGCGCCAAGTTTCTATAGTCCTAGCAAAAAAATATTTGCGACCTTTGACGATAAACGCTCGCTCGCGGAAAAAGCGCGTTACGTTAAACAGCACAAACTGGGTGGCATGATGTTTTGGCAATTACCACACGATACGGATAAAGACGGATTACTGGATACGATTTATAAAAATCTGACCAATACAGTCAAATAAACTTTAAGTGCGCTGTTTTACTGCAAACTTTTGTATGAGTTTGCGGTAAAACTTCACCAAAAGTTATAAGCGGAAGAAGAGTTACACAAGCTGCTGTCAGCCGAGCAAAATTTGTGTTTTACTTACAAAAATTAACGAATCTATAACACCTATCATGACTATCCAGCACGATATTTTAAAAGCAAGGCTGCTTGGATTACTCATTGTTATCACCCTGCTTGCCCTCGCCTTTCAGGCCTATGGCCCGGAAAAAGTATTGGTGCTCGGGCAAGAGTCAGACCTGTTCATCGATTCTATCGATGACCGTGGCAACGGTGGAAAATCCATCTCAACACTGCAACGGGATGGTGAAAAATTTATTCTCAATTGCGAAATTATCGCCTCTGATTATCAATGGCCCTATTGTGAAATCAGCTTTAGTCTTTCTGACAAAAATGGCATAGGCAGGGATTTAAGCAATTACGAACAGATTAAACTCTGGGCAAAATATTCCACGCCGCAAACATTTGGCGTGCGCTTCCAGTTAATTAATTTTAATCCGGCATATTCACGCCAGGAAGACACCAACTCACTCAAATATAACGCCATTGAATTATTTGACACGCACAAGCGCTATCCGCAAATTATCAAAATGAGTCATATGCAAGTACCCACGTGGTGGCTCAGCCAAGGGAAAATCCCACCGGAATATTGGGGACCGGAATTTAATGAAGTGCGCGGTGTGCAGGTATCAACTGGCGAACACGTTAAACCGGGTAAATACCAAATGATTATCGAGCGCATCGAGATCAGCGGAAAATACATTCACGATCGCACACTCTATTTAATCCTCTTGAGCCTGTGGACATTAACGGCGCTGGCATTTTTTGTCAGTACATTGAAGAAAGCAAAAATAGAACTGCAGACTAATAGACAGCGCCAGCAACAATTGGAAGACCTTAATCGCTTACTCAACCAGGAGCATCAGCAACTGGAGGAGCGATTGACCCGCGACCCTTTGACCGGTGTCTTAAACCGCGATGGTTTAGTGCCGGTGTTTAACCAAAGCTGGAGTGCTGATGCAACTCATTTGCTATCACTGATTTTTATTGATATCGATCACTTTAAAAAAATCAACGATACCTATGGCCACAATATTGGCGACCAGGTCTTATTGGTCTTTGCACAAGTACTGAGTGCAAATACCCGCACACACGATTTACTCGCGCGCTGGGGTGGAGAAGAATTTGTACTGGCCTGCCCCGATACCACATTGGAAAATGCCTGCGGTCTGGCAGAAAAATTGCGCCTTTGTATTGAAGAAAATGATTGGCCCAAAGCATTGCATGTCACCGCCAGTTTTGGCGTTGCGCAAATATTAGCGCAAGAATCACCGACCGATTTTATTGCGCGTGCCGATAAAGCGCTCTATGTGGCCAAAGCACAAGGACGCAATTGTGTACGCGCTTCTACCCAGGCCCCGGCGATATTAACTGCGGTGAAATAAACGCATCGTATTGCGATAGGTGACCGCGGCAATCTCATCCACAGCTACATCGTGCAAATCCGCGAGCACTTGCGCTATCTGTGGAAGATATTCCGGACTATTGCGTTGCCCCTGGCTGCCATGCAGAGGCATATCCGGAGCATCTGTCTCCAACACTAAAAACTCCAGTGGAATTTTTGCAGCAGCAGCGCGGGTTTTTTGCGCGCGTTCATAAGTGATAGTGCCGCCAATACCAAGATAAAAGCCCAAGTCCACATACTGCTGTGCCACTTCATAACTGCCGCTAAACGCATGAATCACACCACCCGCTACCGGTTTGTGTTTTTTAAGTAATGCAATCATTTCATTGTGCGCCCGAACGCAGTGAACAATCAGCGGTTTATGTATTTGTCTGGCGACATCAATGTGGATTGTGAGTAATTCTTGTTGCAAGTCAAAGGGGGTTGCGATCATCTTGTCCAGACCACTCTCGCCCACGGCGACGCAGCGCGCGGCACACACATTTGTAGAAAGATTAAATTCTTGCAGGATGAGTGCTGTTATTTTTTCTCGCACAGACTTGTCCAACAGATTATTGGTATCAGTTGGAAACCAGGGCTGCTGTACGATCCAATGCGGATGAATACCTGCTGCATAACATAATCCAGCATATTGCACACATAACTGCGCGGCGGTTTGCCACTGATCTGGTGTGACCCCGGGTATTAACAGCTGCGTAATTCCCTCCGCATTGCAGGCTCGCCAAAGCGCGGCGCGGTCAGCATTGAATTCTACAAAATCGAAATGACAATGACTGTCAAAAAAGCGATTATCGAAACAGGACATAGTGATTCATTTACCTATCCAATACCTGAAAATCAGCTAAAAACCAGCTCGCAGGGTAGTGTAGCTAATGTGGTAACACCAAATTCTTCCGCAATGAAGTGGGCAAAACTACGATTTGGCGACTATGCT
The DNA here is from genome assembly GCF_031457055.1 of Cellvibrio fibrivorans. NCBI lineage: Bacteria > Pseudomonadati > Pseudomonadota > Gammaproteobacteria > Cellvibrionales > Cellvibrionaceae > Cellvibrio > Cellvibrio fibrivorans. The sequence goes on from NZ_JAVDVX010000007.1 coordinate 146,792, forward strand.
GTGAGCTGTAAAAAGCGATGCAGGTTAAGCAGCGCGACAATATCTACACGGGAGAATCTGCCGGCAATTATGCTGACTGACTCAAAGAACAAGTTCCAACGTGGGATGGTATATCTGTTTGCCATACTCGCAAGCTTGGTTATCGCGCCCTTTTGTGTGATTCGCTACCTTAACGGCGAGATTGCCAACGCGGCGGTGGATTTAGCCATTGTAATGGCTGCACTAGGTAGTGCTATCTACACTTATAGACTCGGCCAGGCGACACAACTGGTTTCCAATATTACCGCCCTGCTCTATTCCTCAGGCGCGGTTGCAGTTGCCCATCTCAATGAACCCATCTATGTGTTCTGGCTGTTCCCATCGCTGATTGCCAATTTCTTTCTGCTTAACGCAACAGCCGCACTGATTGCCAATGGACTGACCATCGCCGCAGTCCTGCCTATTGCAATAAAACTCAATACCACCACGGAAGCCTTTGCCATGGTTGCCTCGCTGCTGATGTGCGGCAGCATGGCCTACGTTTTCGCACTCCTGACGCACAAACAACAATTGTTGCTGCAAGGTTATGCCAATCAGGATGCACTCACCCAACTCGGTAACCGCCGCGCGATGGATGAAGAGATGCGTCTGAGTATTGCAGACTGCGCGCGCAACCAAACCCCCGCGACGTTGATTATTCTGGATTTGGATTTCTTCAAAATGGTGAATGACAAATTCGGCCATACCACTGGTGATGACGTATTGGTTGATCTGGCCCACTTGTTGACACGGCGCGTACGCAAAACAGATAGGGTTTTCCGTTTTGGCGGAGAGGAGTTTGTGGTGCTTGCGCGCAACACACACCTCGCCGATGCATTGGTGATTGCGGAACAGCTGCGCGTGCAAATTGAGATGGAACTTAATGATCCCGACGGTGCACTCACGGCGTCGTTTGGCTGCGCGCAATTACACATCGATGAAACCCCGGAAGACTGGTTTATACGCGCCGACAAAGCGGTTTATCAAGCCAAACAGCAGGGGCGCAATTGCGTGGTTGCTGCCGAGTAGACATCCGGCAGCGCGCGTGAACTGGCGCCAGCTTTGCGATTCTTTATCCCCGTCAAATATCCCGCTGCGCTATGCTCCCATCTGGCCAATTGATTATCAGGGTTATCCATGCAGTCACTGATCAGCAACATTATTCAGCAAGTCGACCAAATCGTTTTAGGTAAAGATCAACAGGTGCGTTTGTCCCTCGCCTGCCTGTTCGCCGAAGGCCATCTGTTAATTGAGGACCTGCCCGGCATGGGCAAAACCACCCTCGCCCACTGCCTCGCCAAAGTTTTGGGTTTGAAGTTTGAGCGGGTGCAATTCACCAGCGATTTACTGCCTGCTGATATTCTCGGGGTGGCGATTTTTGAGCGTGAGCAAGGGGTGTTTAAATTTCATCCCGGTCCGGTGTTTACCCAAGTGTTGTTGGCCGATGAAATCAACCGCAGTTCACCCAAAACCCAGAGTGCTTTGCTCGAAGCAATGGAGGAAGGGCAAGTCACCATCGAAGGAAAAAGCCGCCCACTGCCTAAACCCTTTTTCGTGATAGCGACGCAAAACCCATTATCGCAAAGCGGGACATTTCCACTGCCGGAATCACAACTCGACCGTTTTTTAATGCGTATCTCGCTCGGCTACCCCAGCCCGGCATCCGAGCGAATGCTGTTTGAGGGTGTTGATCCACGCGCGCGTATCCGCCAACTCACTCCCATTGTCACCCACGAACAACTTTCAGCAATCCAAGCGGCGGTACACCAGGTCAAAGCCAGCGATTCACTGCTCGATTATGTGCAGCGGCTGGTCGCTTTTACCCGCAGCGATACCCAGTTCGCCTATGGATTATCGCCGCGTGGTGCACTCGCGCTCTTGCGTGCGGCTAAGGCTTGGGCGCTGATCCACAACCGCGAATATTTGGTGCCGGAAGATGTACAGACCGTATTGCCCGCAGTAGTCGGCCATCGGGTACGCGGGCGCGGCCACAGTCAGGATTCGGAACCGCTGGTGAAACATCTGCGCGACAGCGTGAATGTGTTGGGCTAAGCCATGGCCAGCCTGATCACCTCTCTGCGCAACGCTTGGGAAACCCGCTTTTATCGCTGGATCGACCAGCGCTCCCCGCGTGCGCGACAGGTGCAACTCAACCGCAAAAATCTCTACACGTTTCCCAACCTGACCGGCTTGCTCTACACGGCCATCACCTTAGTCATTTGGCTGCTCGGTACCAATTACCAGAACAACCTGATCCTGGCGTTGAGCTACCTGCTGGTCAGTATTTTTGTGGTCAGCATCCTCCACGCTTTTGCCAACCTCGCCGGCATTAGCATCCGTTTTGTGGGTGCGCGTCCGGCATTTGCCGGCGACCCGGCAGCCCTTGTATTGGAATTGAACTGCATCAACAAAGCCGGATGTGACAATCTGGAACTGCGCTGGCCGGGAGGTGAAACCCAGGTGATCACCCTCAACCACAATGAGCCGCAGCAGGTGATAGTGCGGGCGCAAAGTGTGCAGCGCGGCTACTTACGGCCGGGGCGATTGCTGGTGCAGAGCCGCTTTCCGCTCGGGATTATCCGCTGCTGGACCTGGCTCAATCTGGACGCCAGCGCACTTATCTACCCCGCGCCAATCTTCACCGATGAACCCCATGCCCAAGCGAGCAACGGCCGCGAAGAAGGTGGTACCAGCCAGCGCGGCGGTGATGACTTTAGCGGCCTGCGCGATTACCAGGCGGGCGATCCCATCAAACACATCGCCTGGAAGCAATTTGCGCAAGACAAAGGCCTGTTTACCAAAGAATATGAGGCCTACCTCTCGGCCGAAAAATGGCTGGATTGGGACAGCTTGAACCATCCGCAAGAACTGCGGCTGTCCGGCCTGTGTTACTGGGCATTGGACTACGAGCGGCGGCAGATTCCCTATGGTTTACGTCTGCCGGGGCTCAATCTTGCACCGGCATTAGGTGAGCATCACCAACAAGCCGTGCTTACTGCACTGGGAGAATTTAACCTGCCGCGCGAGGCCAAACATGCTCGCTAAGCCATGGCGCACCCGTCTCTCCCCCTCCGGCAAGCCCCCCAAACAAGCGGAGTATCTGGCGCGCGATAAACTGGCCTGGCTATTGGTCATGCAGGCTATGCTGATCCTGCCACTGTTGTTCAACCTGCCATTCTGGCTCTGGCTGGTGTGGGCGATTACAGCCTTCTGGCGCACGCAGATGTTTCGCGGCCGCTGGGGCACGCCTGGCAGCCTGGTCAAAACCCTGCTGGCATTGATCTGTGCCGGCGGTTTATTCGCCAGCTATGCCGGTAAAACCGGCACCGAAACCATGGTAGGTTTGCTGGTATGTGCCTTTTCGCTGAAACTGCTAGAGGTGAATTCCGGGCGCGACGCACAACTGCTGTTGTTCATCGGCTTTATCATCACCGCCACCCAATTCCTGTTTAGCCAAACCCCGCAGGCCGCCGCTTACGCGCTCCTCTGTGTCGTATTACTGCTCGCCAGCTGGCGTTCGCTCTATCTCACCCATCCGCAATCCACTGGCCTGCGCTTCAAACGCGGCGGCATGATACTGCTGCATGCGCTGCCGATCATGCTGGTGCTATTTGTGGTGATTCCACGCCTCGGCCCGCTCTGGGCGATCCCCAACCAACAGGCGGCCAAAACCGGTTTTAGCGACAGCCTTTCACCCGGCGATTTAGGCAATCTTGCGCTTGATCGCTCACCTGCCTTCCGGGTCGGATTCGCCGACCAACCACCGCCCGTCAACCAGCTCTATTGGCGCGGTTTGGTATTGGATACTTTTGACGGTCGCACCTGGCGTATGCGTGATACTTGGGGAGTGCAGTCGCGCACTCCAAACGACGATAAGGCTATCAAGCGCGAACTGACCGACTACAGCATCATCGTTGAACCTCATGGCCAACCCTGGCTATTCAGTTTGATGACCGCACAAAGGGTAGAAAATACCAGCAACTCGATTCGTATCACCGCCGACTCGCTGCTGATGAACCGCATCCCTGTCGCCCAGCGGATGCGCTATCAGGTCAGCTCGGCGCTGCAAATTGAATGGCCGGAACCGCCCCAGCTCAACAAGCTGCAACGTGACAACTACACTCGCCTGCCGCGCGATAGCAATCCGCAAACTCGCGCTCTGGCTGAAAGCTGGCGCAGTCAAAACCTGGGCGATGCGCAAATTATCGCCCAGGCCCTGGCACTGTTTAACCGCGAATTTACCTACACCTTGCAGCCCCCACTGCTCGGCCAACATTCTGTTGATGAGTTTTTACTGACGACCAAACGCGGCTTCTGCGAACACTTCTCCAGTGCCTTTGCGTTTTTGTTGCGCGCGGCAGGCATACCGGCGCGAGTGGTTGTGGGTTATCAGGGTGGACGCTGGAATCCGGTGGAGAACTACCTGCTGGTCAGCCAATCCGATGCCCACGCCTGGGCGGAAGTCTGGATCGAGGGCAAAGGCTGGCAAATGATCGACCCCACTGCCGCCGTTGCGCCCAACCGCATCCAACAGGGCATGAACGAGGCCTTGGGTGAAAGTGATCAGCAACTAGTCGCCAACGCTTGGCGATCCTCTAAATTGCTATACAACCTGCAGCTGCGCTGGGACGCCGCCACCTATACCTGGCAGCGCTGGGTGTTGAACTACGATAGCGAGGCGCAAGAGGGATTGTTGTCGCGCCTGCTAGGCGGCACTGAAACCTGGCGCATCACCCTCTGGCTGATTGGTTTGGGCTTGGTCGGCGCGGGGCTGTTTGCTTGGGCGCTATTACGCAATCAAAAGGGCGCGCTATTGCGTCCGGAAACACAAGCAGTCAAAAAGCTGGAACAGAAATTGGCACAGCTCGGCTACCGGCGTAAAACCGGTGAAACCTTCGGTGTTTTTATCCACCGTGTGCTCTACAGTGAACCGCAGCTGAAAAATGGCTTAACCCAAATCGCACAGTTATTTGAACAAGTGGCCTATCAAAATCGCCCTGAACAATTGCCGCAACTGCAGCAAGCGGTCAAACAATTTCCGCGCTAATCATCATTTAGCAGTAAACAAGATCGTCAAAACAAAAAACCCCAAGGCTCACTAGAGCAAACCTTGGGGTTTTAAATTCAGAGGGATTTATTCAGCAAATTATCACGCGCGATTTTTTCTTCTAATCAAAACCAAACCGGCAAGACCAACCAGCAACATCACTAATGGATTGGACTCCACTACACTCGCTTTCGCAGTGACCACAACACCATCTAAAAAGTTGCCTAAAGTGCCAGTGTCATAAGTAGTAAACGTAATAGTACTCAATGCACTGCTGGCAACGAAGCTACCTGTGTACTGCTTCCAACTACCCACAACATGGTCATTCAGCACTGCTGCGAGGCTGCCAGCACTAAATGAAAACTGCTCGTTGGCGTTGACACGCGCACTGTAGAAGAACGAAACATCATAAGTTTGGCCAACAACGGTGGCAAAACTTTGGTAAATCGAGAAGACGCTGCCGTCGAAGGGATGGGCATTCAGCTCTGCGTGCTGTGTACCTTCAGGGGCAACCACGCCACCAAAGCTATCCCAAATTTCAATATTGTCCCCATCCCAACCGTTGACACTGGCAGAAGAAAAATAGGCCCAATTACCGGCAGCCACATTATTGTCTTCAAAACCGCCATTCACGATAAGATTGGCATGGGCTCCCATACACAAGGCACTCAGCATGGCACCCAGGCATATGGTGTAGAAAGATTTAAGAGACATAGAGAAATCTTTAATTTGATCGGTTACTAGGGGGAACATAAGTATCTACCCACTTGTCGCCTAAATTAGCAAAATTCGCACCACAAACTTTTTTGTCATCATAATCAACCATATAACGATAAATCCGTCACATTAGTAATTTGAAACATGTAAACAAATCCGACACAAAGCAATACATCCAAAGGAAATACCTAATGGGATCGTCTAAATCCTGACTCGAGCGACCGCCTATAACTGGATAGATATGACCCTTAAAAAAAGAGCAGTAATCCTACCGGAAAGACCTAATGAGCGAAGCTGACCAACAGGGGCTTATTCGCGCGGCACAAGGCGGTGACGGCCCTGCCTTTGCGCAGTTGCTGACAGACAGCTACGACAGCATTTACCGCTTTGCCTACCGCTGGTGTGGCAATAAGGCCGATGCCGAAGACATAACCCAGCAGGCGTGCATCAAACTCGCGCAGAGCCTCGGCCAATTCCGCTTTGAGGCGGCTTTTAGCAGCTGGCTGTACCGATTAGTTATCAATTGCGCCAAGGATTGGTACAAGAGTCAGAACCGCCACATGCACGACAACATAGACGACTGGATAGAGCCGGAGCGGACGCCAGACCAAACCGCCGAGAACCGCATTTACCTACAGCAGCTACTGCGCCTGCTCGACCAGATGGCCGAGGGTTTTAAAGAGACGGTACTACTGGTACATGGTGAAGGCCTTAGCCATGCCGAGGCCGCCACCGTTCTGCAACTGAAAGAATCTACCGTCTCCTGGCGGCTCCACGAAATTCGCAAACAACTTCAGCTTCTGCAACAACAATCCGACGGAAGCTGGGAGCTTTCATTATGAATAGACAAGATATAAACGACGATGACTTGCAACAACTCTTGCAAGAGCAGCCACCCAAGCCGGATGCCGATACCAAAGCGCGTCATATGGCTGCCGCCATGGCCGCATTCGCTGCACAACAAAGTGCAGAAAAAAAATCCACTGTTCTCCAAGGATTTTTAGAGCGCTTGCGTCTTACCCGTGACACCAACCATCACGGGGACAAATCTATGAACAATACGATGAACAACAACGGTTTTGATAATCGCCCTTTCTGGCAAAAACCTGCATTGATTTCCGGTATCGCCGCCTCCAGCCTTGCGGTGCTAGCGGGACTAACCTTTATGCAGAACTTGATGATCAATTCCGATCAACAGGAATTGGCTACGCGCATTGCCGAGCAATCACTCCGTAAAAGCGTCCCATTAAATGTGCAAGAACCAGCGAACGCAATTATTAGTGAAGATAAAAAAATCCTTGCTGACATGACCATCGCTGAAGATGCAGTTGAATACCAAGAAATGGAAGCAGCGGTAGCCGTAGAGCGCAAAGAACAAACTAAATTAGCTGCGCAAAAAATGGACATGAGTGTTGTACAAAAGATGAAGTCCGAAGCTCAACCCATGGCACTGAGTGCACCTGCGCCAATGGTGGAAGAAACAATTGTTACCCAACCTCCACAAGAATTCCGCAACCGCTTTGAAGATTTCAAAGAAAACACCGTTATCGCCGCGAGCGAAAATCCTGTCTCTACTTTTTCTATCGATGTGGATACCGCTTCTTATAGTTTTGTGCGGCGCATGCTCAACAACGGCCAGTTGCCGGAAAAAGATGCGGTGCGCAGTGAGGAGATGATTAATTATTTTGATTATGCCTACCCATTACCTAAAGATCGCAAAACACCCTTTGCAACTTATACCAGCGTGATGGATTCGCCCTGGAAAGCGGGCAACAAATTAATCCATATCGGTATTCAAGGTTATCAATTGGCAACGAGTGACATTCCGCAATCCAATCTGGTGTTTTTATTGGATGTATCCGGCTCCATGGATGAGCCCAGCAAATTGCCGCTGGTAAAACAATCCATGAGTTTATTGTTGGATACCCTCAAACCTGACGACACCATTTCGATTGTGGTTTACGCCGGTGCCGCGGGTACAGTGTTGGAGCCAACTAAAGCAAAAGAGAAAAATAAAATTCTCGCTGCATTAAATAATTTGCAAGCCGGTGGTAGCACTGCTGGTGCCGAAGGTATCGCCCTCGCCTATCAATTGGCGGAAGCGAATTTTAATGCGAAAGGTGTCAACCGCATTATCCTCGCAACCGATGGCGACTTTAATGTCGGCCAAACTGGCGATGAACAGTTGCAAGATTTTGTAGAGCGCAAACGCGAAAAAGGCATTTATTTATCGGTACTCGGTTTCGGCCAAGGCAATTATCAGGATGAAATGATGCAAACCCTGGCGCAAAACGGCAATGGTACCGCCGCTTATATCGATACACTCAGCGAAGCGCAAAAAGTATTGGTGACAGAGGCTACCTCCAATTTATTCCCGATCGCCAAGGATGTGAAAATCCAGGTGGAATTTAACCCCAACACCGTTAAGGAATATCGCCTGATAGGCTACGAAACCCGCGCACTCAACCGCGAAGATTTTAGCAACGACAAAGTGGATGCCGGCGAAATTGGCGCAGGCCAACGTGTGACTGCTATTTATGAAATCACACCCGTCGGAGCAGAGAGTGGCTTATTGGAAAACAGCCGCTATCAAAAGGAAAATAAACCTGATATTGGTAAAAATGGTGAATATGCTTTCTTGCGCTTGCGCTATAAATTACCAAGCGAAACCCAATCAAAACTGATTGAAACACCTATCGAGAAAAACGTATTGCTTGAAGCGCATGCTGGCTATCAACAAGAAGTGAATTTCTCTATCGCTGTTGCCGGTTTTGCACAGCTGCTACGCGGTAGTAACTACGCTGGTAATTTCACCTACGACAAGGTGATTGAACTGGCGCAAGCAAACAAAGGCAAAGATGAATTTGGTTATCGCACTGAGTTTGTGCAGTTGGTAAGAAAGGCGAAGATTGCGAAGGAGTTGTAGTTTGGAAACCGCCTGTGGCTCCCAATCGGGAGCCATTCGTTATTTATCCCAAATTTCCTGTGATTGATATGCATATTTATACAAACCAAAATACTGAAAAAACAGCATCAATCCCAAACAAATCAAGGTTATACCAATAAATATGTGCACTGCCATCTCGCTTTCAGAAAATACTGACCAGTCCTGACTCACTAAGGTATAAACATCCCATCCGATAGCGACAGGAATAAAATATCGCCAAAACTGCATCGTGAATATTTTTTTATTGTATGAAAAACCAAACAGTCCTGTCCCTATCAGACTATAGACAATCACTTCGCCTAACTTATCAATATTACTGGATTCAGCATCAGCAATAACGGACCAAAAAGATAAACACGCCAAGGGCATAAATATCCAAAAAAAAAACCTTCCACCCGGTTTTCTTGCGCAGCGGAATAACTTCATTCTCCAGAACCGCTTGCGGCACTTCATAAGGGTTCGTCATTATTGATTAACTCCCGCATGAACCGTAAAACTCTCACTCACCTTTTTCAGTAAAGCGCGATTTTTTTCAAAGCGGGAATCCATAGTCCAGGCATAAATAAGGTAAAAATAGGTATCGTCTTCCAGGCCCGTTAAAAGATAGGTCACTTTTAGGCGATTTACTGAAGCAGCTATTACCTGCTGCCTTGCGGAAAGGCCTTTTATATTAAGCGATTGAACAGTACTAATTTCGCGAAAATTTTCTGCTGATGATTCCGTATTTTTTACCACCAGCTGCAAATAATCATCCAATGTTACTGATGATTCAAAATCCGTTTTGGATTCGCGAATAACAATGGCATAAACCTCATCATAGGTATTGGCAACACCGAGGATCGCCTCTTCATTTAATTTACGATTACCTTTCCAATCATTCGGCACCATCAAGGATATGGTTTTATCATCGCTGTACATGCGCGCATTCAATGACGTTTTATCGGCACTCTGCGACCGCGAAGACTCAACCGCGCCACTACCACCACGACACTCGGGCATGCGGTATTTATCGCTCAGTGAACCCTCAAGGCAGGTCCACACCACATCATCTCCTTTTATTTCTGGAGTCCAAATAATCGTGTTGGTGCCATTCTGAATTAAATGCGGGATGCGAAAACTGACAACCATTTTTGCATCCTCACTTAATTCAATAGAGGTAACAAATTCATTGCTGATCGTTTCTGGCAAACCCGCCAACACATTTTCACTCGGTAAAAAATTTTTTTGTTTAATGACAGCCGTGACTTTTTGTCGGGTTTCATTGATCAACGGTAATGCAGCCTGCACTTTGCTGCGCGTGGTGTAATCCTGATAGGCGGGTAAGGCGACTGCGGCGAGAATACCGACAATGGCTACCATCAAAATCGCGCCGATAACTAACGCCACTGCCATACCGGCACCGCGTGCGGGCACCTGCCCGTATTTTTGGTTCCAACGCTCATTGGGCGTAAACCAAAATACAAAAGCTTCAATCAGCGAAACAATGCTGGGAATCAATGTGCCCCAGAACAGCAGATAAAAAATTCCCCACCACTGCCCCAAATAAAAACGGTGCACACCTAAACCGCCGAGGAAAAATGCGAGCACACCCGCAGTCGCTTTTTCTTTGCGATGCAACTGGACCTGAGGAGCGCGGCAGTACGGGCACTGCGCCAAACCAGGTGCGATGCCCCGCCCACACTTATAGCAAAAATAATCCGTGGACTCGCTGTTGGTAGTGGGAGCACTGTAAGGCGATTGATAGTGAGCGTTGCCGTGTGGGATGTTATCTGCCGCAGGTGCCTGATCATCGACTGCAGGTATGAGCGCGGTAGGTTCAATAGGCGCAACACTCAGCGGTGCGCGCGCGGCTACCGGGCTCAATGCTTCACTCGGAAATAATTGTTCGCCGTGGTTTACCAATTCACATTGGCCACCGGCTTTTTTGATTGCGCTTTGGTATTTCGCGGCAGTTGCCGCATCGACATTGGCTTTGAGCAAACTACGCGGTCTGCGCAGCATTTTTTCAATGACCGGAACATCTTTTTTGAAGGTGGTGGCGAGATTGCGCACCAGAGTTGATCTATCTATACCCGGTTGCGGTTCACCGAGCAAATATACATCCAATCGAGTATCAGACATCCTTACGCATCCTTTTATAAAACCCATGCGCCGTTCACACAGCGCATGAGTTAATTATTGATGCGCCATATTAGCTTTTGTAAGGCATGCTTCCAAGATAATCCTTCTTGCCCACATCAACGCCGTTGTGACGCAGAATGGCGTAAGCAGTGGTGATATGAAAATAAATATTCGGGATTGCATGCTGAATCGCAAACTCGGTACCGGTGAGATATTTACCTTCCCAACGCGGCTGACTGATATGGCGTTCAGCAGCACCGGCAAAATCTTCCGGTTTAAAACCAGCGAGATAATCCAACACTGCCTGAATGCGCGCCTTCAATTCTGGCAGGGTGGTTTCGGTATCGGCATGAACGGGGGCAGATTCCACTTTACCGGTCAGGCGTGCAACACCTAACTTGGCGGTATCGCAGGCGATTTGGACCTGGCGAATCAGATTGAATTGGTCCGGCGCGAGGCGCGAATTCAACAACACCGATACATCAAATTTTTTCGCTTCGGCGTGGGCCGCACCCTTATCGAGAATCGCGTTGAGGTTATTGAGCGCTTTGCTGAATTGCACAACGGTAAGTTCGTAAAACATGGAATTCTCCTGTGAATACCTTGGGTAGACTGATCTGGATAATCAGTGTTCATTGCGTGAGCAGATCATTTGGGACTTGGGCGATTTGGGGCTGCGCCAGCGGCTATTCAATCCCGGTGGGGTAAATTAACCATATAAAAAAGGTAAATATGGACCCAATGATTACACTTTTTTGCCACCTGCCAATATAGTTAACCCTCATTCATCAAGGACTTAGCTGCTTATGCCACATGACATTAGCCTAATCACAACTATTGCGGCCGGCCTCGGCCTGGCGATGATCCTGGGTTTCGTCGCCGCGCGCCTGCGCTTACCACCGCTCATCGGCTACCTCGTGACCGGTATTATTATCGGCCCCTCAACTCCCGGTTTTGTCGCCGACATGGCACTCACTGCCCAGCTCGCGGAAATTGGCGTGATGCTGCTGATGTTTGGTGTTGGCCTGCATTTTTCTGTGGGCGACCTGATGGCTGTCAAACGTATCGCCGTACCGGGTGCGATGCTACAGATCACCATTGCCACTCTGCTCGGCGCCGGTGCAGGCTATTGCTGGGGCTGGGATCTGGCGCAATGCCTGGTGTTTGGTTTATCGCTTTCCTGTGCCAGTACGGTGGTGCTGCTCAAAGCGCTCGAAGCGCGCGGGCAAATTGAAACGCTTAATGGCCGTATCGCGGTAGGCTGGCTGGTGGTGGAAGATCTGGTGATGGTACTGGTGTTGGTACTCCTGCCAGTCGCTGCGGGCATCATGGGAACTATTCCCGCCGCCGATGGCCACGCCCCGGCCACCAATGACCAGCACATCGCCGTCACGCTGTTGATTACACTGGGTAAGGTTGCCGCGTTTGTAGCATTTATGCTGGTGGTCGGTAAACGCTTGTTGCCTAAATTGCTCTGGTGGGTGGCCGGTACCGGTTCGCGCGAGTTGTTCAGTTTGTGTGTTATCGCCACTGCTGTAGGGGTCGCCTATGGTTCGGCGCTGTTGTTCGATGTGTCCTTCGCACTGGGTGCTTTCTTTGCGGGCATGATGCTGCGCGAATCGGAATTCAGCCACCGCGCCGCCGATGATTCACTACCCCTACGCGATGCATTTGCCGTATTGTTTTTCGTGTCGGTCGGTATGCTGTTTGATCCAAACATTTTGCTCGACGAGCCGCTAAAAGTGCTCGCCGTCGTAGCCATTATTATGTTTGGGAAAACCATCGCCGCTGTAGCACTGGTACTGGTGTTCCGCTACCCGCTGAATACGGCGTTGATTGTCGGCGCGAGCTTGGCGCAGATAGGTGAGTTTTCGTTTATTTTGGCTGGATTGAGTATCAGTCTGGGGTTGATGGATATTCAAGCACAAAACCTGATCCTCGCCGGCGCTCTGGTGTCCATCGCACTCAACTCGCTCATGTTTACGCTGCTGGAACCGCTGCGTAAGTGGGCGCTTAAGCATTCAGCTTTTGCACGAAAACTGGAGGTACGCGATGACCCATTGGCAGTACTGCCGATGAGTACCGACGAGGCATATCTTTCGGGCCAGGTGGTGCTGGTGGGTTATGGCCGCGTGGGTCGCCGCATTGCCAAAATACTCGACGAGAAGCAAATACCTTATGTTGTGACTGAAGCTAATCGCGCAATTGTTGAAGAGTTGCGCGCGAAAAACATTCCAGCAGTGTGCGGCGATGCATCTGACGCGAATGTGCTCATCCAAGCGCATATCGCCAAGGCAGGCATATTGGTCGCAGCAACCTCGAACACCTTCCATGTGCGCCAAATGGTGGACATTGCGCGCAAGTTGAACCCCAAAATTGAAACTGTGATTCGCACCCACAATGAAGAAGAAGCCGAACTCTGGGTGAAAGAAAATATCGGACGGATATTTTTAAGCGAACAACAATTGGCCGGTGGTATGGCAGAACATGTGCTGCAACGGATGGGCAAAAGCTAACGCGCAATTACCGTTAGTGACTTGCAAAAAAACAAGCGCGTAAAAAAAGGGGCTGGTTATCCAGCCCTTTTTTTATGCATCTGAAACTGGTTGGGTTATTGTGCGTTGGCCGCATCAATAGCGTCATCCACTTCTGTGGGTGAAAGGATTTTCGGTCCGGCCGGTTGCGATTGCACAGGAGGCTTGGCAAACGTATCACCGCTTTTCATCAACTGGCTGCTATCAATTCCCGCACCGCTGCCCAACGCATCAGCAACTGCTTTTTTCAGCACAATGATCGCAATCCGACGGTTGATCGGCTCGCCTGGTTTATCCACCACCAAAGGTGCGGCTGAACCCATACCTTGCACTGTAGCAACCTTGCCTTCCGGATAGCTACCTTCCAACAACGCGCGGCGTGCGGCATTAGCACGGTCGGCGGATAATTCCCAGTTGGTATAGGTTGCACCTACGCCATAAGGGGTTGCATCGGTATGGCCAGTGACGCTGATTTTGTTTTGCACTTTATCCAAAATCGGTGCCAATGCATTCAGCACATTGGATGACCACTGTTGTAAGTTGGCACTGCCGACATCGAACATAGGGCGCTGGTCTTTATCGACAATCTGGATTCGCAAACCCAGCGCGGTAAAGTCGATCAGGATTTGGTCCTTGATTTGCTGGAAGACCGAATCAAGCGCATTGATTTCAGTTTCCAATTGTTTTTTCAACTCTTCCAGTTGTTGCGTTTCAATACGCTCCAACTCTTTTTGCAATTCTTCTTCCGTCAGATCTTTGGTAGCCTCCTGATCATTGGCAGTTTCATCATTGGGGTCATCTGATTCGGTTTGCTCCAAAGGTTTGTCTTGAGTGATTAGACCGAGATCAGCACCCCCCTCGCCCACCACATATTTACTGCCCGGATCTTTAAAATGCGCCGCAATCGCCTTCTGTTCTTCTGAAGACGTACTGCCTAACAGCCACATCAACAAAAAGAACGCCATTAGTGCAGTCATAAAATCAGCAAGCGCTACTTTCCAGGAGCCACCATGGTGGCCATGGCCATGCCCCTTCTTCTTTTTGATAATGATGGGTTGCTGATTCGCGCCCTTTTCCATAAACCTCTGCCCTTACTTCTTGCTGGCGCGATATTGTTCTTCCAACTCTTTAAAGCTGGGGCGAACGCTGTGGAACAGTACTTTGCGACCAAATTCCACAGCAACTTGCGGCGGCACACCATTCATAGAGGCAACCAGAACGGCTTTAACACATTCATAGGCACGCGATTCGTCGCGGTTCTTGCCGCCGAGGTAAGAGGCAAAGGGTGCAATAAACCCGTAGGCAAACAGAATCCCCAACAGGGTTCCCACCAAGGCCGCTGCCACCGCCGCCCCGATTTCACCAGGTGGCCCGCCAATCTTGCCCATGGTAATGATTACCCCCAGCACTGCGGCAACAATACCAAAGCCTGGCAAACCATCCGCCGCATTTTGTATGGCTCCGGGAATGACAGCGGCCTCTTGATGATGCCCATCCAATTCCTGCTCCATCAGCGACTCAAGCTCATGGGGTGCCATGTTGCCCGCCACCATAATGCGCAGGTAATCGCAGATAAATTCCACTATGTGGTGGTCTTTCAGAATTTCCGGGTAGTTGGCGAACAAGGGGCTGGTATCTGGCTCCTCAATATCGCCTTCAATTGCCATCAACCCCTCACGGCGGGTTTTATTGAGGATGTCGTACAGCAGGGTCAGAATTTCCAGATAAAAGGTTTTATTAAATTTGGATGGGGTCATGAGTGCCCCGGCCGATTTGATAACGCCCATTGTGACCGAGAGCGGGTTGCCGATCACCATCGCACCAAACGAGGCACCACAAATAATCAGTACCTCAATCGGCGACATCAACGCCATGGGGTTACCACCATGGATGGCAAAACCACCAATTACACAGCCCAGGACGATAATAATCCCTAGAATTATATTCACGCACTTACCCCCAACATAAAAACGGCCTCAAGGTAGCAACGGCCCCGGCACAGCAACAGCCCTGCATTAATACGGCAAAAAGACGGCGGCAAAAACGCTCACAAAACAAACACGACAAATACGACAATGCGGCCAGCACGGTTTGAGTATAGGCAGGTTGATTTGAGGTTCAAGCAACGCCGATGAATTAGCTGCAATTGACCTGCCACTGACGATCACCCACACTGCCGCACGCCACTTAATCGGCCACTAATCCAGAAGCTAAAGGTTAACTTATGAAAATTAATGAACTCTCGCCTGCCAACCAACAAGCATTGGAAGCTGCTGCGTTTCGCCGTTTGCTGGAGCATTTGGACAGCCGCAAGGATGTGCAAAATATTGACCTGATGAATCTCGCGGGTTTCTGCCGAAATTGCTTGAGCAAATGGTATGTAGCGGCGGCCAAGGCAGACAACATCGAACTGGATTATGAAGATGCGCGCACGCGTATTTACGGTATGCCTTACGCTGAATGGAAAGAAAAATACCAGACTGATGCTAACCCTGCGCAGTTACAACAATTTCAACAAACACAGCATGACAAATAACAAGCGACGAGAAAAATAAAACCATAGTTAAAATTTAACCTGCGTTTTATCTACTGAAGCCTCAATTTCAATTGCACCTTTGGCGAGCAAGAGATTGAGGTTTTTATCGACAGCAGGGTTCATATCCAGCACCACCCCCGGGTTACTGGCGATACCTACCCAGCAATCGCGTCCGGCATTTTTTGCGGCGTAGAGCGCGCGATCCGCCGTATCCACCACTTGTTCCCAGCTCAAGGTATTGGGCACTTGCGGATAAAATGGATAAACCGCATAACCGATCGAACAGGTTTTTTGCAGCTGCTGTCCATTGCCTAGATCAAAGGTGTAATGCGCGACCGCTTGGCGGATTCGCTCGGCCATTTCCGGTGCTTCTGCACGCGAACAAAAACGCGCGACAATTAAAAATTCTTCCCCCCCCCACCGCACAAGATAATCGGAATCGCGCAACACATCTTCCAACAGGCGGCTCAATTGTTCCAACACTTTATCACCCGCACTGTGGCCGTAACTGTCATTGACCCATTTGAAATAATCCACATCGAGTAACATAAAAATTAAATCGTGATCTTTGGGTAGTGGCCAATGGATTTCATCATCGCCATTGGTTTGATTCGCGAACAACCAATTTTGGTATTCGCGCTCCACCAGCGAAATATCAGAAGGCATGGATTTGCTCAGAAAGCGACGATTGTGCAACCCGGTAAGCGGGTCTGACAAACTTGCCTCTTCCAATTTCTGGTACGCGCTTTGTAGTTCTTGTTGCGCCTGTTTCAAGCCTTCATTTTTTGCGCGCAATTCTTCAGTGCGCTCAGCCACTTTGCGATCCAAATACTGGGTCGCACTGTACAACTGCAGATGCATGTCGACGCGCGCCAGTAATTCCTCTTTGGAGATCGGTTTAATTAAATAGTCATTCGCGCCCACCTCAAAACCCATCACCAAATCCTGGGTCTGGCTGCGGGCAGTGAGAAAAATAATTGGTAACTCATAGGTTCTATAAGACTCGCGCAAGCGTTTGCAGGTTTCATAGCCAGACATTTTCGGCATCATGATATCGAGCAGTACAAGATCAATATCGCCATGTTCTTCTACCAGTGCGATAGCCTCTTCACCACTGGCAGCTTCGGTAACACGGTAGTTGCGCAGCGCGAGATGGTTCACTAGCACCAAGCGATTTACCGAATCATCGTCCACCACCAGTATGTGTCCCTGGAATGTCTTGCCAATACGAGCCGCCCGGGATTCATTTAATTGCTGTGTGGGCGTTTCAACAAAATCAGCCGCCATTTCATGTGCAGTATCGTCAACTGCAGACTGTGCAGGAAGTTCCAGCGACAGAGGCAAACTAAAACAGAATACCGAACCCTGACCGGCATTGGATTGAACACTAATAGTTCCACCATGCAGCTCTACCAATTGTTTGGTGATGGATAATCCCAAACCTGTCCCACCGTAGACACGTTCTGCACGGCCATCTACCTGCTGAAAAGGTTGAAAAATAGTTGTTAAGTGTTCTGCGGCTATGCCTATTCCACTGTCAGCAATTTGCACCAAAATTTGATCATCTTTTTCGTTTACCTCGGCATAAATATTAATGCTGCCCTCATGAGTAAACTTCACTGCGTTGCCGATGAGGTTGTGCAAAATTTGCAGCAGCCGATCTTCATCGGCATAGGCAGCCGGTAAATTTTCCGGCACGTGATTGTGTAAGGTGAGCGGCTTATCACCTATCAATGGACGTGAGAGGGTAATAACAATATCGACCAGCACACGCAAGTCCACCGCTTTTTTGTGCAATACCACACCCTGATTTTTTAATTTGGCGAAATCAAGAATATCGTCCACGAGCGCTGCAAGCCGTTTTCCGCTAGCCGCAATCAAGCGCAAACTGTAGCGCGTATGTGCAGGTAAAGGGCCATTTAATCCATCCAGCAACGACTCCGCCAATCCAATAATGCCGTTGAGTGGTGTGCGCAATTCGTGCGAGGTATTGGCGAGAAATTCATCTTTTAATTTATCAACCTGCTGCAGGCGACGCACCAGTGATCGCTCTTGTTCAACTTGTTGTTGTTCATAGCGCAATTTTAATTGTTGGATACGCACAAACCAGTAAAACAGCAAACAAGTTATCAGCAAGTAGCCCAGATATGCCCACCAGGTTAACCAAAACGGCGGCGCAATATGGATCGCGAGGCGCGCTTGTTTATCGCTCCACACTCCATCGTTGTTACTCGCCTTAACTTCAAATACGTAATAGCCCGGGTCAAGGTTGGTGTAAGTAGCCGTACGTTTTGTCCCAGCAAAAATCCAATCGCCATCAAAACCTAACAGGCGGTAGGCGTATTGGTTTTCTTCAGTCATTTGGAAATTGAGTGCAGAAAACTCCAGCGTAACCACTGCGTCTTCATGCGAAAGCCTGATTTCATCGATATGGTTAATCGACGCAGTGAGGGGCGAACCCTTTGCGTTTACCATGACCGGTTTATTGAGAATGAGTAAGTTGGTAAATACGATGGGCGGCGAATAATTATTGGTAGAAATTGCGGCAGGGTCAAACACGACAAAGCCTTTACTGTTACCAAAAAACAATTCGCCTGAATTCATTACCACGGGTGAATTGCGGTTAAACAAATTGTCGTTTAAGCCGTGGCGCTTATCAAAATTGCGGAATTGTTTTTTATCAACATCAAAGCGGGCAATACCTTTTTGGGTCCCTAACCACAAGTAACCTTGCGGGTCTTCCACAAGGCCGGCGACCACATCATCGGCAAGGCCATCGCGGCTGGTGTAGGCGGTGAATTTACCTGTGGTGCGATCAAACAAATTGATCCCGCCGCCGTCGGTGCCCACCCAGAAATTACCGCGGCTATCTTCATACATAGCAAAAACAAAATCCGCGCTCAAACTGGTTGGATCATTATCTATATGGCGGTAGCGCGTGAAAGTTTCGGTAGCAGGATCAAATAAAAATAGACCCCGAATACCGCCAACCCAAATACGTCCCTGCCGGTCTTGATAAACCACCCGGGCATAAAGTGCTTTGTCACCGTCGAGGTGCTCAGGTGGAGGTACAAAATAGCGGAAAGAATCAGTAGTGGGATCGTAGCGATTCAATCCCTCCTCGGTCGCAACCCAGATATGCCCCTGCTGATCGCGAATGACCGACCAGCCCTCGCGGCCGCGAATCGCGTTGGCGCTGTCAGGATTAGGCATGTAACGGGTAAATTTCCCGGTGCTTATATCTAACCGATTAAGCCCACCCGAATAGATTCCCAACCATAATTCCCTGTCGGCTCCCAAAACCATCGACAACACAGTGTTGCCACCAATACCCGTCAAATTTTCAGGATCGTAAACATAGCGTGTGAACTGTTGAGTGCTGGGATCAAAATAATTCAGGCCGTAGCCGGAGCCAATCCACAAATTTCCTTGCGCGTCTTTTAAGCCCGAAAGTACACCGCCGCCAGTTACCGTATTAGGGTCATTGGGGCTGTGGCTGTAGTTGTGGAAAATCGAGGCCTGGCGATCAATCACATCGACACCCGAGGGAAAATAACCGAGCCAAATATCGCCTGCTGCATCCTCAAAGAGTGTGTTCACCACGTAGTTGCCAGGCGATGCCTGATTGGTTTCGTCATAGGTAAAACGGGCAAAGGTTTGTGCGCCGGGTGCGCGGACATAAACGGCACTGCCATCGCCCACCCATAGATTTTTTTGGCGATCTTCCAGCACCGCCATGACCATTGCACTTTTTTCCTGGGTGTCGTGTTCAAGTGCAACAAAGTGCTCGCGCTTGTCATCCAGCATAAACAGGCCCGCACCATAACTGCCCGCCCACAGGTTATTGGCAGAATCGACATAGAGCTCGCGAATATCCGCAGAAGTCAGCCCTTGCGCTTGCGCGTAGCGGCGCACTTCTCCCGTAGCCGGATTAAAGCGAGAGATACCGCGATCCTGATGGCCGACCCATAAATTACCTTGCTGGTCTTTAACGACCGCCCAAAGCAAACCCTCGCCAGCCGTAGAAGCCTTATCTTCCAGGGTGTGAAGCTGGAATTGGTTGTTGCTGGGTGTATAGCTGTAAAGACCACCGCGGCTGGCCAACCAAAAGCGGCCATCATCGGTTTCTTCAATTGACATAATGTCATCAGCACTGAGCAATTCGGGGGTACTGGCGACGCTGTAGCGGGTGAAACGATTTAGCTGCGCATCGTAACGATTGATGCCTTTACGGGTTGCAATCCATAGATTGCCATCGCGGTCGAGATGAATATCGTTGATGTAGTTGTTGCTTAAACTGTGTTCATCGATATCGTCGCGGCGGTAAATAACCAGATTGTAACCGTCGTAACGCGCAAGGCCGTTGGCGCCACCGAACCACATAAAACCCTCTGAATCCTGCGCAACGGTGCTGATGTAGCCTATAGCGGCAACTTGATCCGGCAATATATGGCTGAAGGAGTAGTGTAGCGGCGGGCTATCCAGTGGACGAGGTGCGGTCTGGGCGAGTGTAAAAAGTGGCACAAATAAACAGCTGACTATCAATAATTTAAGCAGTGGGGCAAGCGCCATCGTCAGCTCCAGCGGGATACTGATATAGGGTGGACAAACCAAAACCAGCTTAATTTATCTGGCGAACTCCAATTTTAGCAGCTATCCGGAAGGAGCGAAGGGAACGAAGTAACAGTTAAACCGCTCAGGCAGATTGAGGCAACCGGCCTGAGCGCATGCCCACCCCTATTTCAACTGATAGGCAGTGACCGAATTTTTAAAAAAGTTGGGTACAAAAACCCGTTTGGTGTTTGGGTCAAAGCCAATATCGGCCGTATTGATTTTTTCGGATTGGGAATCGATCAACAACTCAATCTTGCCATCGCTGTAAACGTAGTACACCAACCCTGCCCAGCAGGAGACGATAAATTCACCGCGTTCGGTCATCTCTATACCATCGATCCCCTGGGCAAAACCCTTTGCCAGAGTCAGCGGCTTTTTATCCGGTCCCAGCAATAATAATTCCGGGCCAGCACCAACAATCAAACTAGAACCAAACACTTTCAACCCATTCGCGCTGGTCATATTTTCCAGATACAGGCTTGGCTCGTCGTTTTCAATGCGATGGACTTTATTAGTGCGGGTATCAGATACAAACACCACACCACTGGAATTCGCGGTGACATCATTTAAAAAAACTGACCCGGCGATGGGAATCTTTTTAACCAGCGCCTGTTTTTTAATATCGATCACCACCACGTCGGTAAGGTCGGCCACATACAACCGGTTCTGGTAGATCGCCATCCCTTTTGGAGCATTAAGGCCTGAGAACCACTCCTTATCAATGACCTCCCCTTCAGTAGACAATTTGGCAATTCCGCCCTTGCCATCAACGGCATCACCCTGACCGTCGATCAGGGAAACAAACAAATAAGGTTCATCATTCCCCAATACATAAAGCACTGATTCAGGGGTGGGTAAGTTGGGAGTCAGCCACGCCTGCTCCAATTTGTGCTGCGCCAGTGCGGGTAGTGCAAGGGGTATTAACAAGAGCAAGAGACTGGGGAATGCAAAGAGTCTGTTCATAGCGATACCTCATTATTTTATTGTTGTGATCTATTTTTAATTGCCGACGGGAATCCCTGCACCAGCTTGACCCATCCTTAACTCTAGACCATGTTGCCATTGGGGATTTCCCCGCCGCAAAACTCTTTACAAAACCTTGCGCCACCGTTACGGCTCTTTACGCCAGCGGAAACAAATAAAATGCGGCGGCAGCGAAATCATTGCGCTTGGATGGCCTAAGCTCTACCCTAGCAACCAGCCCTGTAAGGGTCAGCCTGATAATCAATTGCCTGATAAGCCTAAAAACCTATGAAAACCAGTGTCGATAAACACGCACCCAAATCCAAAGCCACCATTAAAGATGTAGCCAAGTTGGCCGGAGTCTCCTTTAAGACCGTATCGCGTGTGATCAATAAAGAAGGAACTGTCGGCCAGGAGCTGCAAGACAAGGTAATGCAGGCAGTCAAGGCGCTGAATTACCAACCCAACTTATCGGCGCGCTTACTGCGCGGCGCGGCCTCGTCGATTGGTTTTATTTACGACAACCCCAACAGCAACTATGTGATCGATATGCAGAAGGGGATTCTGGGGGAATGCCGTCGCCAGGGCTATGAGTTGGTTATCCACCCCTGCAACTCCAAGGCCGATGACATTATTGATGAAGTGCTCAACATGGTGGATCGCAGCCAGGTGGGCGGGCTGGTGTTGACACCGCCGATGTCGGAAATGCCGGAAGTATTATCGGCGCTGGGCAAACGCAAAATACCGTTTGTACGCATCCTGTCTGGCTCACAGGCGCCAGATAAAAAAGGCCCCTGCATTTTTATCGATGACCGCACCGCCGCGTACAAAATTACCCAATACCTGATCGACCTCGGCCACAAAGCCATCGCCTTCTTAGGAGGTGAAGAAGCGCATAAATCCAGCGGCGAACGTTTGGAAGGTTACAAGGCTGCACTCAAAGCCAATAAAATTACGCTCGATAAAAAATTAATCCTGCCCGGCGAATACTCGTTTGAATCCGGGGTAAAACGCACCCGCCAATTGCTCTCGTCCAATTTAAAACCAACCGCTGTATTCGCCTGTAACGACGAAATCGCGGCCGGTACTTTGTTTGCGGCGCGCATCCAAGGTGTGGATGTGCCGCAGCAATTATCCATTGTCGGCTTTGAAGATAGCCCCTTCTCCCGCCAAGCCTGGCCAAATTTAACCACCGCGCAACAACCCAACACCACCATCGCAGAGCGCGCCACCGGATTGTTGATTGATACCATTCGCGCGCATCGCGATGTAGAGAGCGAAGGTTTTTATCCGCAATTAATTGTGCGCGATTCCACTTGCCCTGCTCCATCAAAACGTTGACGACAATAGCAACTCAGCTTTATAAAAAAGGCCGACTTGCAATCAAGTCGGCCTTTTTGTTTTTTAACGGTGGCAATAAAAATTACGCGCGACCTAGCCGCTCCAATAATTTTTGATTTTCGATTTCAATGTGTTTGTATAACTCAACATCCGATAACAATGACGCAGCGGCCTCGTCAATTACCAACACCACCTGCTCATGCAATTGCAGCGCCGATGCCGGACATGCTGCTGTGAGCGGTCCTTCTACCGTTGCTTTAATCGCTTCAGCTTTGTTTTCACCCGTTGCTAGCAGCACTACTTTTTTCGATTCGAGAATAGTACCTATACCCATGGTGATGGATAAATGCGGCTGGTATTCATCGGGGCCAAAAAAACGCGCGTTATCATCAATGGTGGCACGGGTAAGGGTTTTGATGCGCGTGCGCGACATCAAGGAAGAAGACGGCTCGTTAAAACCTATATGGCCATTGCGACCGATACCCAGCAATTGAATATCAATGCCGCCTTTTTGTTTGATTGCAGTTTCATAAAGTGCGCAGGCAGTAAATGGATCTTCTGCATCACCCGGCGGAACAAAGGTAGAGGCTTTATCGATATCAATATGATCGAACAATTGTTGATTCATAAAGTAGCGATAACTTTGCGGATGAGTTGGGTTCAAGCCCAAATATTCATCCAGGTTAAAACTGCTCACTTTTTTAAATGAAACCTGCCCACTTTTGTAAGCGTCAATTAATTCTTTGTAAAGCGCCACGGGCGTTGAGCCAGTTGCCAAACCTAATACCGAATCAGGTTTACGGCTGATTTGTTTAATAAAAATGTTCGCGCCGTATTTAGCAACTGCAGCAGCATCTTTCAAAATAACAACTTTCATTGAACACTCCAGTGAGTGGTATTGACCGAAAAAATTAACAATTTAAAACTAACTATGCCGCAAAAAATCACCGGCAACCCAAGTGTGGGTTACGCGATAATCATCCGTAAAATGCACTAAATCCGCACGGAAACCGGATTGAATTCGACCAAGATAATTATCCACCTTCATGAATTCTGCAGGGTATAGCGCCGCCATACGCAAGCTCTCACTCAATTCCATGCCAACCCATTCGGTATTCAAGCGCACAGCATCAATCATGCCGATTGCACTGCCTGCTAACCGCCCTTCTGCATTGACCAAACAGCCATCTTTTTCATAAATAGTTTCGCCGTAAATCTGGAAAGATTTTTCGGGCGAGCCGACAGTCGACATAGCATCCGTCACTAAGTACATTTTGCCTTTGGGTTTTGCGGCGCAAGCAATACGTGCAGAAGCGGCATGCACGTGGTAGGTATCGATAATAATTCCGCACCAACTGTTTGCATCTTCCAGTGCAGCACCCACAACGCCAGGTTCACGGCCAGTAGTTGGGCGCATCGCATTGTATAAATGGGTAAATCCGGATAGGCCTTCTTTAAGCGCGCTAACTACCGATTCATAATGCGCATCGGTATGACCAGCACAGACGACGACACCTGCAGAGGTTAATTGTTTAATTTGACCGGGCGCCGCATGTTCGGGCGCAAGCGTGAGCATTACTTTAAAATCGTGCTGGCCTTTTACCGAGGCAACTAACCAATCGATATCAGCCTGTTCCATTTCGCGAATGTAGCGTTCGTTGTGCGCACCGCGTCGCGCCATATCAAAAAACGGACCTTCAACGTGAACTCCGAGCACACCTTTCATTCCGGCGGCAACAGCATCAGCAACGGCTTTAACACCGGCCTGATG
This sequence comes from Cellvibrio fibrivorans, assembly GCF_031457055.1. Classification (NCBI taxonomy): domain Bacteria; kingdom Pseudomonadati; phylum Pseudomonadota; class Gammaproteobacteria; order Cellvibrionales; family Cellvibrionaceae; genus Cellvibrio; species Cellvibrio fibrivorans. The sequence continues at coordinate 171,401 of NZ_JAVDVX010000007.1, forward strand.
CACTTCACGGGTATCGCTAATCAAAGTAGGTAATAACGAGGTGGTGCCTGTAGGGCGATGACCATTCAACATGGTCGCGATTGCGCTGACGTTGGTATCGTTAGTAAAAAACGCACCGCCACCGCCATTGACTTGTAAATCGATAAAGCCCGGCGCAATCACACCGCCGTCCAATAAAATTTGCGGAATAGATTCATCCAGTTCAGCGACGGGAACCAGCGCTGCAATCTGTTCGCCTGCGACCACTACCGCATAATTTTCCAGGAAGTCTTCACCGGTAAAAATGCGCGCGCCCACTAACGCCTGTTTCATAACAACACCTGTCAAAAATCGCTCGCCGCACTGACAGCGACAAACGTTACAAACTGATAATAATATTGCGTTTGTGCAATACCCAGGCAACAAGCCACAAAATCGCCACTTGCAACATTGCAAACACTAGCGATGCAAAATACGGGTCAGTCACACTGCGGAAGGCCGCATAAAGTGCGGTGTAGAGTGATTCATTGCCAATCGGTATTAAATACATAGTAGTTGCCAACACACCCGACAACACATAAATAAAGAGCGGATTCTTTCCGATAATTTCAAAGAAGTGATACACAGGTTTGATCGCATTAGCTGCCGCCGACTGCTCAAGCTTCACTAATAAGATCATCAGCAAAATCGCCACACCACAGGTCAGTAATACAAAGGGGCTGGTCCACAGGGATTTATTGATCGGGAAAACGGTATTCCACAACAATGCCAAACCAATCAGGGCCAATGCCGATACAAACAATTTACTCAACGCTTTTTCTTTGTCTTCACTCGCGAGCAAAACGCGCGCTGCTTCAAAACCAATAATCACATTCACTATCGATGGAAAGGTGCTCAGGATACCTTCGGGATCAAAAGGCATCCCTTTGCCCTGCCATAAATGGCTGGCACCCAGCACACTCAAATCGAACTGGCGCACGATACTGTGCTCAAGGCTGTATGGATCAGCGGATAGATTTAACAAGCCCCAATAACCGACTAATAAAATAGCGCTAATCACGACACGGCCAGTAAATCCAAAATACAAAATAATAAAAGAGGCAAATGCATAAGCGATGGCAATACGTTGCAACACGCCCATCACTCGCCACTGCGCAAGGCTTTCCGTAAAGGGATAGGCGGCGAGCAATACGCCAATTAAAAACATAAGTGCAGCGCGGCGCAGGATTTTTTTGGATTGTTCGGCAAAGGTCAGTTGGCTCAGACCGCGCACTGAAAAGTACATGGCCGAACCAACAATGAACATAAAGAAAGGAAATACAAAATCGGTGGGCGTCGCACCATGCCAACTTGCATGCAGCAAGGGCGCGTAAACAAACTCCCAGGAACCGGGAGTGTTTACCAGAATCATCAACGCGAGGGTCAAACCACGCATTACATCCAACGCTAGAAAACGCTGCTTGACCATCGGATACCTCGCAAATCATGTAGTCGTGTTACTGATATTTAGACCTTATTTCCAACTACGCAGTTTGTATCCTTTAGCTGCATAAAAGAGGATAAACAAATAACAGGGTGTCATCACAATATAAGCCGTCTGCCGATCAATAACTGTTGATAGCGCGCCCATGATCACAGGTACCACTGCACCACCCGCAATCGCCATAATCAGCAACGCAGAACCCGTTGCGGTGTATTTACCCAAACCGCTTAACGCCAATGGCCAAATTGCCGGCCATACGATGGCATTCGCTAAACCCAGCAAAGCGATACACAGAATAGTATTAGGAATTGCAGGCGCACCAAGGAAAGCAAACAGAGAAGAAATAGACGTAGATTCGTTGCTACCAAATACAATGCAGAGGCTGATAAACACACCAAGAGCAGCAGACACCAGCAACATATTTTGCTGAGAAATAACACGCGGAATTAATAAAATACCCAGTATGTAACCAATCACCATACAGGTCATAGTGATTGAAGTCAGAATAGAGAAGTTGCTAAAACCAATGCTACGACCGTAGGCACCGATCGTATCACCGGCAATTACTTCTACACCAACGTAGAGAAACAACGCGATCACGCCCAGTACCAGATTTGGAAATTGCAACGCACCACGCAAAGGTAATTTTTCTGAACTATCGTCTTCAGATTCCAACTCAGGCAACGAAGAAAATTTTACCAAAAACGCAACAGCACCAATCACTAACGCCATATAAATGTAGGGCAATACCAAATTACTTGCCATCTGCTCAATTTCTTCGGGCGTTGGTGTTGTCGTTGGGTGCCCAGTCATCCCCCCCAAAATCAACGCAGTAAATACAATAGGTGCAACAATGCCCGCCGATTTATTGAGAATACCCATGATGCTGATACGGCGCGCCGCAGACTCTTCAGGCCCCATTTTTACTACGTAAGGATTCACTGCTGTTTGCACCAGCGTTTGTCCGGCACCCATCATGAACTGCCCAACCAAAAACATACCGAACCAGTGAGTTTTTGCAGCAGGGATATAAATCAGTGCAGCTGAAGCCATGGTAGCCAGGCCAATTGCCATACCATTCTTGTAACCGACTTTACGAATTATCCAGGAGGATGGCAGCGAAAAAACCGTTACCGCAATATAAAAAGAAAACAGAATAAATGAAGCTTGAAATGGGGTTAACGCCAAAACCACTTCCAAATAAGGCATCAACGAGCCATTAAGCCAGGTGACAAATCCGAAAATAAAAAACATCCCGGCAATCATTGCCAAAGGAAGAAATGAACTCTTTGAATTTGCGCCCGGTGCCGGGACAGCAATAGCGTCGTTACTCATGGTCAAGTTCTCGCGTTAGATGGCAGTGGTTAAAACACTCTGGTTATTATTGGCTAGCTTGAAACGCTGTTTGGCGAAATACACGGCGCCAAATTCCGGTTGGTATAAAGCGGGGGAAAGATTGTTGGCCATATCCTGTTCCATCCAGGGAATCAGACGCGGAGCAAGACCACCGATAATTGACATGCGGCCAGGTTGAGTCGCCCATAACTTGCGCGCGACTGCACTCATATAGGCAGCTCCTTCTTTTGCGATACTGACTGCAACAGCATCGCCAGCATCGGCTGCATCCACCACAAAAATAGCAAATTTGGCGTAGTCGCCCTGCTTGGCACCAAACATACGGTCTACGATCATCACACCGGATGCTTGCAGGAATTCACCAATAGATTCGCTCAAACTGGTCTTTGGTCCCAAGTCATCAGAGGCCAACAAAATCGCTTGAATTGCCTCTAATCCCATCCAGGCACCACTGCCTTTGTCGCCAATGGGGAAACCATGACCGCCGATAAAGAGCGATTTATCACCTACATAAGAATAGCCACAGGAACCCGTCCCACAAATCATCACCGCACCTTCATCGCGGTTGTGGGCACCGAGGCAGGCAATATGAAGATCAGTGGTGAGATGCATTTCTTTGAAAGGGTGCTCCCAAGCCGACATCACTTCGTAAAGACTTGGAACATTGACACCGGCAAGGCCAGCGCCAGCAATTAGTTCAGTCATTGCTGAAGGAGGTAAACCAGCATCAATCAATGCCAGCTCGGCAGCAGTGCGAATAGAATCTTTGGCTTGTTGTACGCCTTGGAAAGGGTTAGCAGGACCACCGACACCAGTACCCAGCACCTGTAAATCTGCGGTCATGATACTGGCGCGACATTTAGTACCGCCGCCATCAATCCCTATATACAAGGTTTGTTCGCCGAGTGGCATCTTTGCCATGATCTACCTCTTTATTTTTAGAGCAAATACCCGGCCTAACTGATGCAGCGCCGAATACTCAAAAATTCGAATGTTCCCAATTGGCTTGCGATCATAACAGACAGTTAAAAAAGGTTAGTGCCCCGCAGGACACTAACCACAAGACCACTACTACAGCTCTAGAGAACTCATGCCCCATGATACTGAGCCTAACAAGGAGAGTTATCAGACCCAGATGTCATCATCGGACAGGATTAGATTACGCCGACCAGACAACGTTGTCAAAGAAAATTTTGACTTTTTATAGTCAAAAGGAAAACCTTTAAAATACAGGGAAATAGAACGTGGTAGATGAGTTAAATGGGGGGAATGGGGCGCAGCCGCCCATAATGCAGCATGCAAAATACAGCAGCTATTGAACCAGACTAACAATATTCACAACGCATTTTTTGGAGATTACACAACGCATTCACCAATGAAAAACTCATTAGGCAATTAATGCTGCAGTCACGTTTAATCAAAACTAAAAAAATTGTTCGCCGTTAACCTGCCCGTCTTTGGATCAGAATTAATACTGACACTCGATAAAATATTGGCCGAATGTAATAAGCAGCCAGGATAAATAACCAAGCGGTTAAATTGTGCAGGAATAAATCCTACCTTGGTAAAAAACTCATCTGATTCAGAAAAATAACGGCGCTCAGGTTTTTTTCTATTCAGCTCTTCATAGGAAACATCGAGATAGAGATCGCATCGTTCAGGCGTAATAGATTCATAGCCCGTACTGTTGTGTCGATAAAATCCTGTTCCTCCATGTCCTTCACCGCACAGATAAAGCAGCGTGGCAAAAAAATAAGGATTACTTGCATCAAAATGGGGAATCCGCTGAAGTGCCCCCAGTTCCATCTCGGGTACAGTCATCAAACACAGGGCATTTTGTAGCGCAGTTACTTGAGTTTCAGCCGGAATGCCAAATTCACTCTTTATTATTTCACCAACCATGTTTTTAAACTGATTGGCAAAATCAGCGGGCGCCGGAGTTCGCACACCGGGATACCCTTTGCGCTGTACCGCTGCGGCATAAGGTGAAAAGACCGCGCCACTGGCAAATTCAACAAGCCGTGACGGCTCCACTAAAAAATCATCAAAATAAATGACTTTGTTTTTTTCATTGCCCACAGACAGTGTCTGCATAGTCAGGCTTTCATTAATCATCATTAGCGTTCTCACTAATTTGGTTCAACCAATTCACATCATATAATTAACTGGTACCGACAAGTACTAGCGGGATGCAAGCGCTTGTTTTAGCTCACTTAACCAAGCACGATGCGACATCAAAGAATTACCCATCTGCAATGATTTATCCTGGACAGCACGCACCAATTCCTTTGATCTGGATTCTTCATTAGCACCAAGCACACCAGGCCTTGTTGGATAATCCATCCCGTAGAGCACAAACAAGTGGTTTTCTACACCAAAAATATCAAACGAACTGAAAAAATCTGTCTTTTTAGGTACGCCGATTTTCCATAACTCAAGCCTTTCCCGCAGCACATCAGACATTACTGAATTTTCAGTGTTATCAATCCAAAATTGCGAGTCACGGCGGTCTGAAATCAAATAGTGTAGCTGTACAAAATCAATTACCCGCTCCCAGGTATACCGCACCGCTTTATTGCAGTACTCAGACACAACAGGAATATCATTTATCATCTTTGGAAAATTTCTGGCCACCAGCAATGCAGCAAAATCAGTGACTAATATGGATGTGGCCTCTAACGGCTCTACAAATCCCTGCGCCAGGCCCAAAGCGACGCAATTCTTTTTCCAAAAAGCTTCCCGATAACCAATTGTCATAGGTATTTTTCTAAGGTTGGCATCTTCCAAGTCTCGCCCGAAATAGGTTGAGAAAGTTCCAACAGCCTCGCTCTCTGTCATATGTCGGGATGAATAGACAAAACCCACACCTCTGCGATGAGTCAATGGGATATCCCAAATCCATCCCGCTTTGTGTGCGGTTGCTAATGTATAAGGCAGAATTTCATTGCTCTCGGCGATAGGCTCCTGAATAGCAAGCGCAGTATCAGTTAAAATCTGCGCCGATTTATCCAGGAAAGGTACACCTAATGTTTCACCAATCAATAGCGATGAAAATCCGGTGCAATCGATAAAAAAATCAAATTCTTCTTCGCTGCCAGATGCATAAACAAATCCTTTAATGCTGCCATCCGCATTGAGCAAAACTTGGGAAATGGTTTCAAATATATGTTTGACGGAAAATTTTTCACGCGCGTTTTTAGCTAATAAATCCGCAAATTTAAGCGCGTTGAAATGATAGGCATAATCCACCAAGCCCATATAAGGTGGCGATGACTTTTGTTTGGGGGAGCGATTCATTTCAGCTACCGAATAAATCTCGGATAGCTTTGAAAACTCAAATGCTGATTTATTATTTAGCCAATAATTAGTGACATCAAAACCCGAGGGATAAGGTGAGCTGAAAGGATGATAATAAAAATTATCGGCGCCATGCTTTTGCGCATCCATCCAATGTGCAAATTTAATTCCCTGCTTAAAAGTTGCATCGCAAGTGGATAACAAATCGATTTCCGCTATGCCGAAGCGTTTCAAGGTCGCTTTGATTTGCGGAACCGTCCCCTCACCTACGCCGATGATAGGAATATCTTTTGATTCAATCAGGGTGATTTCAATTTCAGGGTCGCGACTAAGTTCCACCCCCAGGTGATTCGCCGCCAGCCAACCCGCAGTGCCACCGCCCACAATTGCCACGCGTTTAATTTTCATCACTGGCTTACCAAATAAAAATTGTACCCATTATTTTTAAACAAAAAAGCCCAGCTTAAGCTGGGCTTTTTTGAACTACTCAGCTAATTAGCACTTATAGCTTGAAGCTTACACCCAACATATAAGTTGCTTCACCTTCAAATGACCAAGCCGGGAAGCCTTCCAACAGAGGGCGCTTGGTGCCAGAATCTGCGGCCCAAAATTCGGCTCCACCATACTGAACATCATCTTCTTCAAGAATGTTGGTAGCCTCAAAACTCACACTGATGCTATCAGATACATTCCAGCCCAAGCTCAAATCCAGTGAACCGAAGTCATCATGCATACGGTTGCCATAGTAACCAGTTTCACGAATCATATACTCTGAACGCCAGTTATAAGCAGCACGCGCCGAGTACACATCGTTTTCCCAGTAACCAACCAGGTTCACACTGTCTTTGGAAGATTCAGTGAATACGCCAAGACGATCCGTATAACTTTCCAGTGGCGCATTAGCATTTACGTAAGTGTAGCTTGCAGCCATACCGAAGCCATTATCAAACGCATGGGTCAACTGCAGCTCTATACCATCAATTTCACCGCCACCAGAGTTCTTAAGGGTAACTACTTCCCAGTTGTCCACTTTACTATCAGGACTCACCAAACCAACAGATCTATTGATTTCAATATCACTAGTAACAAAGTTATTGATTGACTTAACGAAATAAGTCGCAGACAACATGTTACCGTCACCGTAGTAGTACTCCACACCAAGATCCGCCTGAGAAGCTTTCATTGGTTTTAAACCAACATTACCTGTGGTCAGACGTTCGTTACCTGGAATGCCATCCTGATAACCAGTTTGGCTCGCATTGGTGAACATATCGTTGTAATTTGCACGGCTGATTGCCTGTGAAGCGGTAGTACGCAACACCAAGTCATCAGTCAGATCAAAGGTTACGTTCAAGCTTGGCAACACATCATCATAATCTTCACCAACAGATGTTTTGTTGGTGCTGTAATAGAGATTTTGACCTAGATCGCCAGCAGCCAGCGGAGTACCATCCAACGCATATGACGTACCAGTTATATCACTGCTGATATAACGCAATCCAAAGTCACCTTTAACGGCATCAGCTTCAAAAGTAAACATACCGTAAAGCGCATCATTTTGTTCATTCAGCGCAGCGTAGCCAGCACGCTCTTCTTTCCAGCCAGTTACATCTGCCAAGGTTGCTTTAACCATTGCACCCAGTACAGGTTTTGGCGCTTTGAAACCATGTGAACCCACTTCAAAGGTGCCGCGATAGAACATAGAAGTATCGTTTAGAGTTTGAGGAGTTGCATTACCAAACACCGCCGCATCAGAAGATTTCTCTACATCGTGGTCGGTAGTACGGACACCGGTTTTGAACGACTTGATGGCACCAAGGTCCAGATCAAATTCGAAGTCAACTTGTGCATAGCTCTCTTCGTCTGAGTTTGGACCTCTTTTTACAGCCCAGGCTTCTGCAGCAGATTTGTCACGGTAGTTGGCCAAAGTCATGTTCAGATCAGATGTAGCATTGATCTTAATTTTCTTACCGGAGGCATCGATGCTACCTGCCCACAACGCCATGTTGTAGTCACCCAGGCTAGCAAAGTGCGAAAAATTGGTCGTTAAGTCAGTACCGCCACCAGCTTTGGTACTACCTGCGCTAGCGGTTACTTTGAATGAATCAGCAGCGTATTCAGCATTCAAATCAAAGGTTTCAGAGTCCATGCTCGCAACACGACCCCAAGTTTGGTTGAAGGTCTCGGTTCCCAATGCGCCACTCGCCCAACCAGCAGTTAAGTTACCGCGAACAGGTTTTTTGGTCGTACTCACTGTACATACACCAGCCGCATTTTTTTCCGAGCAAGTGTAGTTAGCAGCAGACTGATCCAAACCAGAAAAAATATAAGTACTGGTATTGGTATTGTTTGCCTTGAGATCCAAAGACAAATAGTGCAATCCAAAGGTCAATTCGTCTGTGGGAGCCCACTGTGTAGTTACATCCAATGCGGTACGTTCACGCTCCTGGATGAAAGTGGTTGGAGAAACGTCATCCCACCAACGGTAATCTGCTTCGGTACCACGACGTACGTAGTCGAATTCTTCAGTTGCTCCAGCAACCAAAATACCAAAAGATTCTGAATCATTTTTCCAGCTATACAAACCAGATACTTCTGGAGAGATTTCATCGCTAATAGTGCCAGTGCGTGCCTTAGCACCCACATAGACAGTGTTGGCCTCCATATCCAATGGTTTGCGAGTTTTAACGACAACGGTACCACCGATGCCCCCTTCATTAAGATCAGCTCGCGATGATTTGTAAACTTCCATGCCGTCCACCAATTGTGATGGAAGCAATGAGTAGTTGAAGCTACGATCGATAGCTTGTTGATCATACCAACCAGTAGAAGCAACGTTCTGACCATTTAATTGGGTCAACGTCATTTGTGGTGCGGCACCACGAATAGATACTGATGCACCTTGGCCAAATGCACGGCCAACAGTTACACCTGGGACGCGGCCAAGTGACTCGCCTATGTCCGAATCAGGGAACTTGCCCACATCTTCAGCTGAAACAGCATCTACAACAGCGGTAGAGTTACGTTTGATATCAACTGCATTTTTCAATGCACCGCGAATACCGGTTACCAACACTTCTTCTGGCTCTGCGCCTGCATCTTGTGCATGTGCAGTACCAACAAAACCCATCATGGCGACAGCTGCTACTGAACCGAGCATCAGTGCACTCTTATTGGCCAGTTTGATCGCATCACTTAACTTGTTACGCATGGTTATTCTCCCGTGACTTGGCAATTTGTGTGTATTTAATAATGAACTAACTTTTCAACAACTGGGGACACAAGACAACGTTGTCGATGAGCCAACACTATCCCCACAGGACAACGTTGTCAACATCTTTGTAAGGCAATGTAAAGTTCTGTTGCCGACGGAAAACAGGGGGATTTCTCAATAAATTTGTTACAAATCAGCCAATTAGATAATTTAGGCGACAGAAAGGGTCAAAAATATATTTTTCTCGGTTAAAGCAAAGTTATTACGAAAATACACACTCGAAATTGCAGACAATAAAAAAGCCGCTCAATGCGGCTTTTTATAGTGGAGGGAGCAGAAATCAATAATGCACAAACATGAACCATTAGTTCACTAAACGAGCCCGCAATTGGCGCAAGCTGGCCTTCACACTGCGCGCGTTTTCGGGGCCCATGCGCAGCATTAATTTGTGCGTTTGAGGCATAGTTTCAAGCGCAGGATCAGCGAATTGGTAAAACACTTTGGGGCGCACTAACAACAAATCGCCCTGTACATCGGGAGCGGCGAGGATGTTATCGATGGCCGCAATCATCACGCTGTGAAAATTAGGCTTTTTCAAACCCAATTCGCGAAATGCTTCCTCTAACAGTGGGTAAAAACGGCGATATACAGCAACAGCTGCGTCGCTATCGATTAAGGCTAAGGTGGTGACATAGGGTTCGTAACGCTGGAAGTTGTTGGGGGAAACACGTTCCTGGTCAACTGCGGTACCTTCGACCATCACCGAAAAAGTGTCTGCAATAAAGGGGGGTGGTGGCGATACTACCGGGCGGTATTCATGGATAACCTTACCTTCAGCCACATTATTTACCGCCAGCACAAATTTACGCAGCACTTCTTGCGGCACCAATAATTGCAACAGACCTTCGCCACGCAATTGCTGCAATGCGGCAATTATGCTGGCGTCGCTGTCATTTAAGCCAGGCAGCGGCTCCACCTCAATCACCGGCTGCGGTGGTTCGTACTCAACAATGGGCGCTGCAGCTGCGCTGCTGGTAGCCACCGCTTGTGGGGCAACCGCTACTGGCGTCGTAACCGTTTGTGATGCGATTGGGGCATCGTCGCGTAAAAAGAAGAAAGCAGCCGCAGCAGCAATCAATGCCAACACCACAATAACAATCATAGTGGTGGATGAATTTTTGCGCGGTTGGTAGTCATCACTCATAGCAATACCCTTTATGTGGCGATTTTTTATGGCAACTGTTGTTAATAGTTAACAGACAGCAGGATTATGGCCTAATCCTCTATAGGGGGACAGCCTTGACCGGCGCCAGTTCCCCAATTTATTACCGCGAGCTAGACTGGGAAACTCATGTGCAGTCAATCCAGGGACAATTATGCTTCGTCAGCACTCTCTGCTCATCACGCTTATCCAACCACTCAAGTATTTAACACGCAGCTCTCTCGGACTGATGCTACTTGTTACTCTTGGCTGCACAAGCATCACAAGCTCGCAATGGGATCAGCGCTACGGCAAAGCCACCCCGCGCGAAATTACCGATACCCTGCCTCGGGCAACATTAACCTATTACAAAGATACCAAGCCGATTATTGAGCAGCGCTGTGTTGTTTGCCACGGTTGCTACGATGCGCCCTGCCAACTCAAGCTTGAAGCATATGAAGGGCTGCTGCGCGGAGCCAACCCGAGAAAGGTTTACGACGGTACGCGACTACTCGGTGCATCGCTCACGCGCTTGTTTGAAGATGCCAACACTACAGCACAGTGGCGCGACAAAGGATTTCATCCGGTTTTGAATGAACGTAAAAACATCCCCGCCGCGAATATTAATGCGGGGGTGATGGCGCAAATGCTGGAGTTAAAAAAAGCGCATCCACTTCCAGCCACGACAATCCTGCCGGCAAGCTTTGATTTTAATATCGACCACGCGCATCACTGCGCCACGATAGAAAGTCTCGCCAGCTTTACTGAAAGCAAACCACTCTGGGGCATGCCTTATGGCTTGCCGGGGTTAAGTAGCAGCGAGCACAACACCACTATGGAGTGGCTGGCTCAAGGTGCTGCCATGGGCACTGCAACAGAGATACCCGCAGTGGTACAAAAACAGGTTGAAGAGTGGGAAACATTTTTTAATGCTGGCAGCCTTAAACAGCAACTCGTCAGCCGCTATATTTATGAACATGTATTTTTAGCGCAGATATTTTTTTCCGAATCACCTCACCTCTATTTTCGGCTGGTGCGCTCCAGCACACCGCCAGGAAAACCATTAGCGAGAATCAGCACCGCTCGCCCATTTGATGACCCAGGTGTGAGCCGCGTCTACTACCGCCTGTGGCAAGACCCATCGAGTGTGATAGCCAAAACCCATATGCCTTATTCGCTCACGCCCGCGCGCATGAAAAAATGGCAGCAACTATTTCTCTCGTCTGATCCTGCTTTCGCATACGAGGTATCCACCTTACCCGAATATGCACCAGATATAGCGGCCAACCCGTTTGTCACTTTTGCCGAACTACCGATTAACGCGCGCTACCGTTTTATGCTCGATGAAGCGCAATTCACCATCATGAATTTTATTAAAGGCCCAGTGTGTCGCGGGCAGGTTGCGCTCAATGTCATTCAGGATCATTTCTGGGTTTTCTTTTTTGCACCGGAAAATCAAAGTACCGAAGGCAATGCAAAGTTCCTTGCGGAAAATAGCAAACACCTGCGGCTTCCCGCCGAAGCGGGCAACACGCTACTACCGATGAGCAACTGGCTTAAATACTCAGAATTGCAAAAAGAATATCTCGCGGCTAAAGCGGCGTTTGTGAGTAAAAAAATTGCTGCTGAAGGCGGATTGGAGTTGAACGAAATTTGGGATGGCGACAAGGGTAAAAATCCTAATGCGGCGCTGACAATTTTTCGCCACAGCGACAGTGCGAGTGTGCATAAAGGAATGATTGGCAAAGCGCCGAAAACGGCTTGGATAATAGGCTACCCGCTACTGGAACGCATTCACTATTTATTAGTGGCGGGGTTTGACGTGTATGGCAACGTATCGCATCAATTGTTAAGCCGCTTGTATATGGATTTTTTACGCATTGAAGGTGAAATGAATTTTGTGGGGATGCTGCCGGAAAAAGATCAACAACCGCTGATGAATTACTGGTACCGCGACGCCGAATCCCATTTGCAAACCTATGTGGATTTGTACATCAAGCAAGTGGATGCACCGAACAATACCCGCTACCTCACCAATAATCCGCAACAGGAGCTGTACCAAAAACTGCGAGCTTACTTGGGTCAGGCAAGTCAGTCGCATCACAATATCAGCACGAAAAAGTTGCCTGCCCGCAAACTGGCGCTCTACGAAAAACTACAGAGCATACGCGGAACTGCAATCAGTTTTTTACCCCAGACCACTGTCATTCACATGCCGAATGTGGGTTTATTTACGCTGGTACACAACAGTGCCTACTCCAACTTGTCGTCACTGTTTGGCGAGGACAAACGACGCATTCCCGCGGAGGACAGCCTCACTATCACTCGCGGTATTATTGGCGCCTACCCCAATAGCTTTTTGCGGATTGAAGAAACCGAAATCGACGCATTTATTACCCAATTTCAACAACTCGACTCTGAAGAAAGCTATCGCGCATTAAAAGACAAATACGCGGTACGCCGCAGCAATCCGCAATTCTGGGCATTTAGCGATAAAGTCCACCAGCTTTACCACCTGAGCGAACCGGAGGAGGCAGCTCTGCTGGACTACAACCGGCTGGAAAATCGCTAGGCATGCGCAAAGAAAGTACACAAAACCACCAAGCGCAAATTGCGGCTTGATGGCAAATACAGTATCCTTCCTAATAATCACTCTCATTTACATTCAATATGTGTTTACTATGAATACTGCCGTGTTTGCCAATACGCTGCCCGCTACACTCCGTCTGGATCAATGCCGCAAAGGCGCGACAGTGCGCGTCACTGGTTTGATCGAGCAGCCACTGTTCGGCACCCAGGATGAGCGTGTCAGCCTGCGCTTGAAAGAGCTGGGCTTTTTGCCCGGTGCCCCTTTAAAAGTCATCGGCTTTGGCCTGTTAGGCTCTGATCCACTCGCTGTACAAGTCAACGGCACCAAATTCGCCTTGCGTCGCGCTGAAGCCGCCAAAATTTGTGTCGAGCCAATCGACAATCCCAGCCTTTAACCAGGTAGCAACATGTCCACCCCCATTCGCTTCGCCTTGATTGGCAACCCCAATTGCGGCAAAACCTCTTTATTTAATCGTCTGACTGGCGCGCGCGCCAAGGTTGCCAACTACCCTGGCGTTACCGTTGAGCGCCGCTCCGGTATGGTGACCGGTTTGGCCAAACCCGCCGAACTGCTGGACTTACCTGGCACCTACAGCTTGTTTGTAACTTCGCCCGATGAGCAGGTCGCGCGCGATGTAATCCTCGGGCAACTCCCCGGTGAACGCCGCCCGGACTTACTGATCGCCGTGATCGATGCCTGCAACCTTCGTTTGGGTTTGCGTTTGGTGATGGAACTCAAAAGCCTGAACCGCCCGATGATTCTGGCACTCAACCAGATGGATGAAGCCAAGCGCCGTGGCATCAGCATCAATACTGCTGCCCTCGCTCAAGCTATCGGCATCCCCATTATCGAAACCGTCGCAGTTAACAGCCAAGGTGTAGCTGAGCTGCGGAAGGTGCTGGATGGCTACGCGCAACAACCAGCAACACCCGCAGGCGAGCAAGTACTCGCGCTCAGCGACCGTCAGGAATCGGTAGAGGCGCTCTACGCCGAAATCGAAAGTATCATAAGCCAACACGTGATCCAACCGGCGCATTTGCCACACTGGCAGGATCGTCTGGACTCGCTGGTAATGCATCCACTGCTCGGTTTGGTGGTGTTGTTCAGTATTTTGTTGGTGATCTTCCAAGCGGTATTTGCCTGGGCATCGCCCGTGGTGGATTTAATTGATGCAGGCTTCAGCGGACTAGGGGGATTAGTCGGCGCGGTTTTACCTGATGGCATTCTCAAAGACTTTATTGTCGATGGACTTATCGCTGGGGTTGGCGGAGTACTGGTATTCCTGCCGCAAATTATCATCCTCTTCTTTTTTATTCTTGTGCTGGAAGATACCGGATACCTCACGCGCGCCGCGTTTTTGCTCGATCGCCCAATGCGCGGTTTGGGTTTATCCGGCCGCTCGTTCATCCCGCTTTTATCCAGCTTCGCCTGCGCAGTGCCGGGCATTATGGCGACCCGCACTATCGCTGATCCACGCGAGCGTTTTATCACCATCATGGTTGCACCACTGATGACCTGCTCGGCGCGCTTGCCGGTTTATGCATTGATCATCGCCGCGTTTATTCCCGAGCAAACCGTATGGGGCTTTTTTAATCTGCAAGGCCTTACGCTGTTTGCGCTGTATTTCGCGGGTGTCGCCAGTGCCGCATTGATCGCGTGGATAATGCGCCGCCGCGCCAGCGGCCGCGAAGAATTTCCGCTGCTGCTCGAATTACCCACTTACCGCTGGCCGATGGCCTATCACCTACTGATGGGCTTGCGTGAACGCGCGTGGATTTTTATTCGCCGCGTGGGCACCATCATTCTCGCGCTCTCGATTGTGCTCTGGTTTTTGGCGACCTTTCCCGGCGCACCGGCCGATGCAACGCTACCCGCAATCGACTACAGCTTCGCCGGTCAACTCGGCCACTTTATGCAACCACTGTTTGCCCCACTCGGCTTTAACTGGCAGATGTGTATTGCGCTGATCCCTGCCATGGGCGCGCGCGAAGTTGCCGTAAGTGCACTGGCAACCGTTTATGCGGTAGGTGAAGAATCGATTGATGTCGCACTCGGCTCTGCGCTCGCTGCAAGTTGGTCACTGCCGGTTGCCTATGCGTACCTCGCGTGGTTTGTATATGCGCCCCAATGTATTTCCACCATCGCAGTGGTAAAGCGCGAAACCAACTCCGCCAAAGCAACCACCTTCTTCACGATTTATTTATTTGCATTGGCTTATTTTGCTGCTTGGGCCACTTATCAAATCGCCAGCGCAATCGTGGGTTAACCGGTAGACGGGGAATCATTATGTGGCAAGAAGTGATTGTCGGGATTTGTGTAATCACAGCGGTGATTTTTTTAGTGCGCCGCTGGCTATTTCCCTCAGCAAAAAAATCCGCCGCCTGTGGTGGTTGTGGCGGCTGCGCCAAGACGAGTGAATCGAGCTGCGCGAATCCCACCGAAAAAACACAACATTGAGCCGATTAAAACTACTATTCGGCTCATAGTGTGAGCCAAATAATTAATCTGCCTGCAACGTCGATAAATTAATCCAATAGCGTGGATTATTCACGGGGGTTTCCGCTGGCAAGTAAGGATTTCTTAATTCGACAATGCGCCGGTTTTTTAATCGCTCCAATCCGGAACTAACGCGCGGGTGATTATAAAAAAATTGGTCAAATTTGCCATTATCGATTAATACCTCCATGCCTTTTTCTATACGCTGCGCCAAAGGTTCATTATTTTTGTTAACAAAAAAATAAATATCCGTTGGATAGTAGAGCAACAAATTTTCTTCTACGACTAAATTGGTTTCCTGACGTTGGAGCAGTTCAAACCAGGCCTCGGAAATACCGCGCGGAAAATAATCGAAGCGTTTGGCATTGATCATCCGAAATAGCGATTCCGTTGTCTCTGCAGTAGTCAAACGCAACCCGTTGGCTTGTAGAATCAAGGTGTCCGGCCAATGGGTGCCCTGCCCACCGAGCAGCTTTGCCAAATCACCGACATCTTTCACATGATCAAAACGCGCCTGTTCCTGTTTTCGGATTAACAATACGCGATAACTGAATAATCCTTTAAATAGCGGGATGCGAATAGGGCGCAATTGTTGCTCGCGTTGTTTATCGGTCATAGTCCAGATCACAAAGTTGCTTTTATCGCTCTGCAACATATTGATCCAGCGCGCTTGCGAGTAATCGCGCGGGGAGAAAATAATATCAATCTCTTCGTTATCGGCTTTACTGGCTTCCAGTGCCATCACCAGCAACGTAGTGAAATAGTCACTCGGTTGCTCAAATGCGGTAGCCTGCACCTTGACCGGAATACGGATTTGCTCCGCGCGGACGGGTGCCATCAATAGCTGCACAGCGACCAGCACCAGACACCAGAGCGGCAATCTTGTGCGTAAAGGCGACTGCCAACGATCAAACAACGGCTTGGGCATAGTGGGCTCACCGACCAAATCAACATTTACGAAGGATAGAATAAAACCCATCATCCTGCCGAATAGAGTGCATTACGCGCCGAGGGATGACACTCACCACCCGCTCCCGTATAGTCGGCGCGATGCCATCCCCTAGCTTCGTTAAGGATTACTTCCATGCAAAAATTGGAAACCCGTACATTTTTACTATTTTTATTAATCGTCACCGTCGGTTTTTTGATGATCTTAAAACCCTTTTTCGGCACGATTTTTTGGGCTTGTGCAATCACGGTAATTTTTTACCCAATGCAAGCGCGCCTGCTCAAGCGCTTCAAGGGGCGCACCAATACCAGCGCACTACTGACCTTAGCCGCTTGTATTTTGGTAGTGGTATTGCCGGTCACTGTGCTGGTAAGTTCGGTAGTGGCAGAAGGTGCTGATTACTACAAAAAACTGGAATCAGGTGAGGTGGATCCCACCCATTATATTGAGCAGATACGCACTGCGTTTCCGGCAGTACAGCAGGCACTGGATCGCGTCGGCATTGACTTTGCCAAAGTTAAAGAAGGCGCTTTGAGTGTAACCATGAGTGGTGGCAAGTGGTTGGCTCAAAATGCACTGAGTATTGGTCAAAACACCTTCAGTTTGCTGTTGAACATCTGCCTGATGTTGTACCTGACTTTTTTCCTGCTGCGCGATGGTAATTACTTGCTGGAGCTGTTGATCCGCGCCCTGCCTTTGGGCGATGCACGCGAGCGTATGCTGTTTGCAAAGTTTGGCGAGGTCACTCGCGCCACCATCAAGGGCAACCTGGTGATTGCAGCAATCCAGGGAACGCTGGGCGGTTTGATTTTTTGGGTACTGGGAATTCCCGGTGCGCTGCTCTGGGGGGTGGTAATGGCGGTACTGTCGCTAATTCCCGCTGTGGGACCAGCCATTGTATGGGTTCCTGTCTCTATCTATCTTTTTGCCACCGGCGATAACGTTAAAGGCTTAATTTTGGTCGCCTTCGGCGCGGGCGTAATTGGCCTGGTCGATAATATCCTGCGCCCGATCCTGGTGGGACGCGATACTAAACTGCCCGACTACGTAGTGCTGTTGTCCACCCTCGGTGGCTTGGCGCTGTTTGGTATTAATGGCTTTGTGATAGGACCTTTGGTCGCCGCGCTGTTTATCGCCTTCTGGGGAATTTTTATTCGTGAGGTGCATGTAATGGTGCCCAGTGAAGACGAAGAGGGACAACCAGACGCCGATTCCGGTAAGGATTCTGCTGCCTGATCTGCTAGACTGCGCGGCCTTATTTATCCCTTGGAAATTGATTTTATGTCTAACCAATACAAGACCACTGAAGAGCTCGTCAGCTACGGCATTGGCCGTCAAATGGGCGACCAACTGGCAAGCAATCCTTTTGAAGGTGTATCAGCCGCTGCAGTTGCGCAGGGAGTGATGGATGCGCTCAACGGTGTGGATATGCCCTATAGCAATGATCAGATGCAAGCGGCATTTGAAGAGATCAATACCCGCATGCAAGCCAAAGAAGCAGAAAAGCACAAGGCTTTAGCAGGTGCTGGCGAAGCTTTTCTGGCAGAGAATGCTAAAAAAGCCGGTATCACCGTGACGGCTTCAGGTTTGCAATATGAAGTGATCACTCAGGGTACCGGTGCGATTCCAACCGCGACCTCAAAAGTAAAAACCCATTACCACGGTACATTGATTGATGGCACTGTGTTTGACAGTTCTGTTAAACGCGGCCAGCCAATTGATTTCCCGGTCAACGGTGTTATCGCAGGCTGGACTGAAGCCCTGCAGTTGATGCCTGTTGGTTCCAAATGGCGTTTGTATGTACCGCACAATCTCGCCTACGGTGAGCGCGGTGCAGGTGCGAGCATTGCGCCTTTCTCGACGTTGATTTTTGATGTTGAGTTGATTGATATTGTTGGTTAATTCCTCAGTTTGAAATGACCACCAGCATGGGCTCCGGTGTGACCTTTTTCGACACGCCGTGAACCCATCCTTGGGGGCTCGGATGCAGCAGCCGCAGTTGTTCCATACAAATTGCGGCACTTCCCACATCCATGTGGGTCGTCCATGCTGCATACGGTCTCAAAGATCACACCGAACCCCATGCTTCATCGCAACCGTCCAGTAATTTTCCATCCCTAAATAAAAACCTTTTCTGTTGTTGGATTTTCCATGTGGTTTAAAAATTTACGTTTGTATCGCCTCACCGAGCAGTGGACTATTTCTGCTGAAGAATTAAATGAAAAGCTCGCCGAATTTTGTTTTAACCCCTGCGGCAGTCTGGACCCGATGCGTTACGGTTTTGAATTTCCGGTTGGGCGTCACGGCAGCGAATTTATCCATGTAACCAACGGCTACATCATGATTTGCGCCAAGAAGCAGGAAAAAATCCTGCCCGGTGGTGTGATCAAAGAACAGTTGGAAGAAAAAGTGCTGGCACTAAGCGAGGCGGAATCCCGTCCAATTGGACGCAAGGAGCGCGATACATTAAAAGATGAAATTATTTTTTCGCTCTTACCGCGCGCCTTTACCCGCTCATCGCTGGATTACGCCTATATCGCCCCACAAGAAAATATGATTGTGGTGAATTCGTCGTCAGCGAAACGCGCAGAAGATTTGCTGAGTAAACTGCGTGAAGCACTAGGCAGTTTGCGCTGTTTGCCTATCGCCCCAAAAAATATTCCCACTCAAGTGATGACTCATTGGTTGCGCGAAAGCCAAGCCCCGCACCAGTTTGAATTGGGCGAGGAAGTAGAGCTGCAAGCTGCAAAAGATGGCCGGGTCATCCGCTGCAAAAAACAAGATCTCACTGCAACCGAGATTCGCAACCATTTAGAAAGTGGTATGCACGTGAGCAAGATCGCACTGGTATGGAAAGAGGCGATCAGTTGCGTGATTGACGACCAGGTGGCCGTTAAACGTCTGAAATTTGAAGATGTTATCAGCGAGAAGGCCAACGAGCGCAATCCGGAAAGCAAAGCGGAACAATTTGACGCTGACTTTGCGATTATGGCACTTGAATTAAAGAACTTTATTCAGGCACTATTGGCTGCATTCGGCGGCGAAGATGATTCGCGCCTCGACCATTGAGTTACGGACAAAATACTAATAAGAAAACCTTAAGTAAGGTCTGTTAGTCTCACAAGGGAATGGTGCTTCAACCAGAAGCCCGATAGTAAAGCGAAAGATACAATTACCCTTGTGGATAATAATAATGCGATCCCTAACTGTTTTTAGCCAGCGGCAAGTGTCGCTGGCGCTCAGTGTTTATATTGGTGTAATCCTCAATAGCGCCTGCCTGATTCGCAATGGCATATCCGGCGGCTGGCTGGAGGTGATTTCTGCCTTGCTGTCAGCCATTGCGCTCTTTGCTTTTTGCTATTTGCTCATCAGCTTTTTCAGCCTGTTTGGCCAAATCGCCTATAAAACGCTCGCGAGTTTTACACTCCTTGCATCAGCTGCAGCCAGCTATTACATGACATTTTTCAATGTAATCATTGGCTATGGTGTGATTGTTTCAACGCTGACGCTGGACACTGATTTAAACGGCGAAGCGCTCGGGCACGAATTTTTCTTGTGGTTTCTGCTGGTCGGACTAATGCCATGCTTATGGCTCTGGTGCACCCGCCTGCTAAAAGATGTCTATAGCAATCAGTGGAATGGTGTTGGAGTATTTGCCAAAAAGCTGGTGCCCGCTGTCGGTATGCTACTGGTGCTCAATGTCAGCATAGATACCATTGTCAAGCTCACCAAGGACCAGGCGCGCAAAAATAATCAATACACCGCGAGCATCGGCGGTGTAATTGCACACTCCTATTTGCCCACCAACTGGATCGCCAGCCTCGCGATTTATGCACATCAACTCGGCAAAGAAGATACCAGCGCAAAACAACTCTATGACCCGAGCAGCCATTTCACTTACCAACCAACACCGGCCATCGATAATTTATTTGTGGTGTTTGTGATTGGTGAAACCACCCGTTGGGATCACATGGGTTTATTGGGTTATGAGCGCGATACCACGCCGTTTTTGTCGCAGGAACCTAACCTGATCGCGCTGCGCGGCACCTCCTGCGATACCGCCACAAAATTATCCTTGCGCTGTATGTTTGTGCGTGAAAACGGCACAGAAGACGATGACCAACGCACGCTCAAAGAGCGCAATGTGTTTGCCGTGATGCGCAAACTGGGTTTCACCTCGGAATTATTTGGGATGCAAAGCGAGGCCTGGTTTTATTCCAGCGTGGATGCCAACAGTTATGAGATCCGTGAAATTATTGCCTCGGAATATGCTCACGGCAAACGCCCGATTGACGATATGTTATTGGTTGATCAAATGGAAAAATCCATTAACAAATACCAACAGGGAAAACACTTGGTAGTGCTACATACCAAAGGCTCACATCATATGTATAGCCAGCGCTATACACGCGAATTTGCGCGTTTTACCCCGGAATGCATAGATATAGACGATAACTGTACCAAACAACAATTGGTAAACTCCTTTGATAATTCGGTACTGTATATTGATTACATGCTGAAAAATGTGTTCGATAAACTGCGCGATAAAAATGCGTTGGTATTTTACATTCCCGACCATGGCGAATCCATCGATGAAAACCGTCACTTCCATGCCACCCCCAAAGAGATGGCGCCGCCCGAACAATTCCGCGTCCCTTTTATTGTCTGGGCATCTGATAAGTTTATTGCGCACCCACACCACCAACAACTCTTTGCGAATTTACAGAAGCGTGAAAAAAATAATTTTAACCCGCATCACGAACAAATTTTCGATAGCCTGTTAGGTTGCATGGGCTACTCATCGCCTGATGGTGGCATAAAAGCGCAAAATAATTGGTGTAGCGATAACCCAACGTCAATGGCCTTCGACAACCACCCGACGCGCTTCACCCAGCGTTAGATAAAATCGCAGCACGCCTTTAATCGGTTTGATATTAGCGTGCGCGAGGGTACTGAGCGGCTGCTTGGGAATATCGGTCAGGATTAATTCGGTATTATTTTTTTCGCATTTGGCAATTAATTTATTCAGCGCAGACAATCCGCCAGCATCCAGCAGTGACACCTCTTTTAAGGAAAGAATAATATGTTGTTGCACCGTACAGAGCGTTGAAAGCTCTCCAAAAACTCGATCAGCCGCCGCAAAAAATAATGGCCCGCTAATACTGAACGCGCGCCAATTTTCTGGTAACTGCTTTGTCTCATCGGTAGCGTTTTCATCAACAGTCACATCATCCACATGGGTCATGGCGGCGATTTCTTTCATAAACAAGAGCGCAGCCAATACGATACCCGCAGTAATCGCTATCACCATATCGAATAAAACGGTCAACGCAAAACAAGTGATAAATACCCAAATATCCCCGCGTGGTGCGGTTTTAATTAAATGTACGGCTTTATGCGCTTCACTCATTCCCCAGGCGACCATTACCAGTAAGGCAGCCATTGCAGGCATAGGCAAATAAGCGAGTAGCGGCGCAAGTGCAACCAGCCCAAGCAATACCACCAACGCATGAATCATTCCTGCTACTGGTGATTCCGCACCGGCCTTAATACTGGCCGCCGAGCGGGCGAGCGCCGCAGTCGCGGTAATACCGCCAAAAAATGGAGTGATTATATTGGCGATACCCTGCCCCAATAATTCACTATTCGCACTGTGACGCTTGCCGGACATACCATCCAACACCACCGCACACAACAAGGATTCAATTGCTCCAAGCATCGCAATCGCAAATGCAGCGGCGAGTAAATCCTGCACCACACGCGAATTCCACTGAATCGCTTCACCCTGTGCACCGGCCTGTAGCCAGGGCCATTCAAATTGTGGCAACTGCGGTGGAATACCAAACCCGGTTGTGCCATCAGCCAACGTGTAGGAAAAACGCGAGCCAATGGTATCGACAGAAAAGCCGGATTGATTAAAAACCAAAGCGACCAAAGTACCGACAATAAGTGCGGGCAGGTGCGGCGGGACAGGCAACTTTAATAACGGCCACAACAACATGATGACAAGTGTAGCAGCGGCGACAACAAAACTCGGCCAATAGAAATCGGGCAGGTTTTGCACTAGCAGCCAGAGTTTTTCCAAATAATGTTCAGGCATTGAATCGAATTGCAAACCGAAAAAATCTTTGATTTGTAAAGTCGCAATCACTACCGCAATACCGGCGGTAAACCCCAGCGTGACCGCTTCAGGAATATATTCAATCAAACGCCCCAACCGCAGCAGCGCCATCACCACCAAAATTCCACCGGCCATCACACTGGCGACCAACAATCCTCCCAAACCGTATTTTTGTGCAATGGGATAAAGAATAACGACAAAGGCGGCGGTAGGACCGGAGATACTAAAACGCGAGCCACCCAGCAACGGAATTAAAAAACCGGCGATGATAGCGGTGTACAGCCCGTATTGCGGCGCTACACCGCTGGCAATGGCGAGCGCCATTGCCAATGGAATGGCAATAATGCCAACGGTAATGCCCGCTAATAAATCGCGGGTAAAACGCGCTGCACCATAAGTTTCCGAAAAGCAGGCTTCACGAAAAGCATGAGCAATGCGTAGGGAAAATAAATGTGCGCGATGGGGCATATACACCTCAATAAAAATATCGATAGAGCGAAATACCAAGCAGTATCCACACCAGACATCCTTGTATGGACTCAAAAATGAGGCCATTCAACACAAACCCGGTGTATTCAAAGTATAGCGGGCTATAATGCTGCCCAAATTGTTCTGGATCATTTACGTTGACTTGAGAGACACAACATGAGCTTGATGTACCGCAGCATGATTGGCGCACTCTGCGCACTTACCCTCGCCTGTAGCAAGACCCCTGAGCTGTCAAAAATTGAAGGTTTTGCCCAGGGCACTACCTACCATCTCACCTTTGAATTGCCTGCTGATTCCACTGCCGAATTGTCCGCAATCGAAAAAGCCGTAACCGATGAATTTGCGCGCATGGATAAATCCCTATCTAACTACCGCGATGATTCAGTCATCGAAGCATTTAACGCAGCGCAAACCACCGAGGTATTGCCAGCCGAAGCAGAATTAGTCGCACTGGTTGAAGAAGCGCGCAAAGTACATCGCGCCAGCAACGGCTGTTACGATCTCACCGTCAAACCCCTGTTCGATTTGTGGGGATTTAAAAAAGAAGTATTCAGCCCACCGAGCGACGCCGATCTTGCACAAACTATGGCAATCATTGGGTTAGACAATTTGGAAACCGTTGATGCAACTCACCTGCGCAAACAGATTCCTGCATTGCGAATTGATGTCTCCTCGATTGGCCAGGGTTATGCGGTAAGTCGCATTGTGAAAATCCTTGAACAACTCAGCGTCAAAAATTATTTGGTTGAAATTGGGGGCGAGTTAAAAATCAGTGGCAAAAAACCGGATGGAGAACCCTGGAAAATTGCACTGGAAAAACCACTTCCAAATGAGCGCAAAATGCACAAAATTGCCAGCTTTGATACTGGTGTACCTATGTCTTTAATGGCATCCGGCACTTATCGCCATTACTTCGATAGCAACGGCAAACGCTATAGCCACATTCTTGATGCACGCACCGGCAAACCCGTCGAGCACAACACAGTTTCTGTCGCGATTTTGCATCAAGATCCTACCTTTGCCGACGCTTGGTCTACCGCGCTGCTATGCCTGGGCAGCAAAGAAGGTTTACAAGTCGCCAATGACAATAATCTCGCTGTGCTGTTTATCGACCAACAGGGCGATGAATTAATTGAGTCACAAAGTAACGCTATGAATGAAATGAAAGATGTGAGTTTTAAAAACCCTTAACAACATATTGGATGGACACAACATGAAACTCATCTACACCCACGAAAACCGTTTTCTGGTCGGTAATGCACACAACATCCTTGAACAGGCGGGAATTCGTGTGGTGTGGAAAAATGAATTTGCGTCCAGCGCAATTGGTGAAATAGCACCCTTTGATACCTGGCCAGAATTGTGGGTAGTTGACGATGCCGATTACGATCATGCGATTCAGATTATTGCCAATGCACTGAGTGCACCCAATGCACCTGAATGGATATGCCGAAGCTGTAACGAAAATAATGATGCAGCATTTGAAACCTGCTGGAATTGCCAAACTGACAAAACGGAGATGGCGCAATGAAACAATTTATCCTGTTTTTTTTATTGCTGGGGTTAACATCCAGCGCGCTTGCAAACACTTCTGCTACCGTGATGAGTTACAACATCCGTTGCGGCTTGTGTGAGGCCCCGGAAAATCCACACAACTGGAAAAAGCGTAAATATTTTGTCGCGCACCTGATCAAAACCCACAACCCTGATGTGATTGGTTTACAAGAGGCTGAACTGTTCCAAGTGGAAGATTTGGTTGAAATGCTGGATGATTATTCTTGGATGGGGGTCGGCCGCGATGATGGCCGCGACAAAGGTGAAACCACAGCGATTTTATTCCGCACGGCACGCTTTTCACTGCAAGCCCAACAAACACTCTGGCTGTCGCAAACACCACTCAAACCATCACTCGGATGGGATGCAACCTATCGCCGCACACTGAGCATCGCCAAATTACTCGATGCGCAATCTAAACAATTTCTGCATGTTTTTAATATCCATTTAGACAATGAGGGCGAAACCGCACGACAAGAAGGTGCAAAATTGCTGCTTGGTGAGATTGCAAAATTAGATGCAGCATCACCTATTGCGGTCACCGGCGATTTTAATCTCACCGCGCCATCTGCGACCTACGATATCATCACCCAGGTTTTGGCAGATGCAGAAAAAACTTCCATTACACCGGCAGTCGGTGGTGGAAAAACATTTAATGGTTTTGGTGAAAACAAAGAGCCAAACAATAAAATCGATTTTATTTTTGTGAAGAAATCCACCAAAGTACAAAGCCATCAAGTCGATACCACCATCTACAATAATATTTATCCATCAGATCACTATCCCGTCATAGTCAACATCGACACCTCCGCAGCACCGGCAGATGCATCAGTGAGTGCCCAGTAGCACCGCCAATTCATTTCGGATATATTTTTCTTCCACCCATTCCGGTAAATGGGCATTCATAAACTCAATAAAATGATGTGCGGCGATAGGCAAACGTCTATCGCCATGACGCACCACATACCAGTGACTGTTCAACGGAAAATCGCGCACATTGATGACGGCGACTTTTGCGTTGGACTGTGACAGCGTTTGCGCCAATGTATGCTCCGATAACACCGCCAACCCCAGCCCGGTTTCCACACTCATCCGGATCACTTCATTGCTTTCAATCTGCAACGTTTTATGCAGCTGTAAATTCTGTTCGCGCAAAAAATTTTCAAACACCATGCGCGTCGCACTGCCCGGTTCGCGCATTAAAAAACGTTCGTCGATCAATTCGGAAAAATCAATTTGTGTTTTTTGCGCTGCCCAATGGTGAATCGGTGCAATCAGCACCAGCGGATTACGCAAGAATCGGCCACTGACCACATGATCGCCGGTCGGCGGATGGCTGAATAAATACAAGTCGTCCATCTGATTTTGGAACCGCTGCAAAACGCTGCTGCGGTTACCGATGTTAAAAGTCACATCCACCGCCGGATACTGTTGTGCATAGGGGCTGAGCAGACGCGGCAAAACATATTGTGCAGTAGTCACAACCCCAATACTGAAATGCCCTTTAGTGCCCTGCGCGGCATCACTTAAAAAACCATTGAAATCATCAAAGCGCGTGAGTGCATCAAGCGCGGCGTGATACAGCTCTTTACCTACAAAGGTCGGCTGATACTGACCATCGCGCACCTCCAGCAACAACTCTCCCACCGCTTCGGTGAGGCGTTTGATTTGCAGCGAAACCGTGGGCTGGGTGAGATGTAATTGCGCTGCCGCCTGGGAGATAGAACCCGTGCGCACCACAGCGATATAGACCTGCAACAGGCGGAAGGTCAGATGGCGGATATTCATAGGGTACCCTTGCTTAGGAATACTTATAGATAATCGTAAATATTAAAAAACATAAACATTAATTATCTTCTATCAATGCCCATCGCCACAATGGCCGCCAGGTACATCATTCATCTGGAAATCAGCATGCCCGATATCGTTATTATGTTTTTCTTACTCGGCGTACTGGCCGGCTTGGCCAAGTCCGATCTCAAAGTCCCCAAGGCAGCCTACGATACCCTGAGCATTCTGCTGATGCTCACCCTCGGCCTCAAAGGTGGGCTGGCACTGCATGGCCAGGTAAGCTGGCACTTACTGCCAGAAGTCATTACGGTCATCCTGCTCGGTATTGCGATACCGCTACTGCTCTACCCGCTCCTGCGCAAATTCATCCTGCTCAACGCAGCCAACAGCGCCAGCATCGCCGCTCACTATGGTTCAGCGAGTGCGGGTACCTTTGCGGTGGCACTGGCGTTTGCGGAAGCCAACAACCTAACCATTGCCCCACAAACCACCTTGTACCTAGTGCTATTAGAATTGCCGGCGATTGTGGTCGCGATTTTGTTATACAAAAAAGCCACGGGCAGCACCGGCGGCATGAAGGGAATTTGGCACGAAGCGCTCACCAGTCGCGGAGTGGTTTTGCTCGCCGGCGGTGTGATTATTGGCTACCTCTACGGGCCAGACGCGAGCAAAGATATAGCCCCATTATTTCTCGGCGCGTTTAAAGCCTTGCTCGCGTTATTTTTATTGGAGATGGGCGTGTGCGCCTCGCAACATCTGCATCCTTTTCCCAAACAACATTGGCGCTTGATCAGCTTCGCGCTTATCGCGCCTTTTGCGTTGGCGGTGATAGGTATTGCCGCAGGCATTGCGTTAGGTTTACCTGAAGGCAGCACACTCATCCTGGCTGCGCTCACCGCTAGCGCCTCCTACATAGCCGCTCCTGCTGCAATCCAAGCCGCAATTAAAGAAGCCGATATCGGGCTCGCAATTTTTGCAGCGCTGGGAGTGACATTTCCGTTGAATGTGTTGGTGGGGATTCCGGTTTACTACCAGATGCTCACGTGGATCAGCATCTAACTTCTTTTACTTAGCACAGTGATTCGCGGAGCATTTATGTACAGTCAAACGCATTTGCAACAATTGGAAGCCGAAGCGATTTATATCATCCGCGAAGTGGCAGCCAGCTTTGAAAACCCCTGCTTTTTTTATTCGATTGGCAAGGATTCCACAGTGATGCTTCACCTCGCACGCAAAGCGTTTTATCCCGCGCCTGTTCCGTTCACACTCCTGCACGTTGATACAACCTGGGAGTTTGCCGAGATGGCGCGCTTTCGCGATGCGATGGCAGCAAAACATAAACTGAAAATTTTGGTACACACCAATGAAGAAGCGCTGGCGATGGGCATTCACCCCATCACCTCTGGCTCGGTGAAATACAACGATTTGATGAAAACCCAAGCCTTAAAACAAGCTATGAAACAGCATCAGTTTGATGCCGCATTGGGTGGCGCGCGGCGCGATGAAGAAAAATCGCGCGCGAAAGAGCGAGTATTCTCCGTACGCGATTCACACCAAGGCTGGGACCCTAAAAATCAACGCCCTGAATTGTGGAACATCTACAACACCAAAATCGACAAGGGTGAATCAGTACGCGTATTCCCGCTTTCCAACTGGACCGAGTTGGATATTTGGCAATACATCCTCAACGAAAATATTGAATTGGTCTCACTCTACTTGTCCGCCCCACGCATGAGTTGGATCAGCGATGACGGCGGCCAATATTTAATTCTGGACGACGATCGCATGCTGCCATTTTTGAGCGAAACCGAACGCGCCAGCCTGGCAATCCGCCCACTGCGCTGCCGGACGCTGGGTTGTTATCCACAAACCGGCGCCGTTTTAAGCGATGCAACCAGCCTGCAAGATGTGATTCAAGAATTAATCGCAAGCAAAACCAGCGAACGCGAAGGGCGCATGCTGGATAAAGACCAGGTTGGGTCGATGGAGAAGAAAAAGCGCGAAGGGTATTTTTAGGGGATTCCGAGTAGCTATGCGATTGCGGCTGGCTGGTTAATTGGTTGGCAAACAAAAAGTCGATAGCCATCTAAAATACACCACCAAAAAGCCCCATCGCTATTCCAAGCCTCCCTGGAAGCAATATTGCACTCGATTTGCCCCAGAGCACCACCATAGCCTATGAGCTGACCACAATCAAAATACCGCTATTACGATTTATTGGGAGTACAAATCTGCTGAAAGGTTAACCCAAATTTTTGTAGATATTGTTTAACACGATGTGAGTCATTTATGGATGATTTTTTGTCGCGACTCACATTAAATAATGTACGTCCTGCATCAGCCAGAGATCGACTCGCCTTGCACACCTTGATGACCTCACTCAACTGTAATCGATCAAACAAATCCAAATCTGCCAGTTGCGACGATGAGAAATAATTCTCCAGCAGGCGCTCACTCCCTGTCATATTCTCATTCTGAAAACCCTGCCACGCACGTTGCAAACGAATAATTTCCGCTGCGACCACTTCCTCAGTAATTCGCCCCCCAACCGCCAGCGTTGCCATGCGCGTAATGCTGGAATTGAGATCGCGAAAGTTAGCCCGCCAGAGTGCTTGCGGGGAATAGGCAAATTGTAAGTAAGCCGCACGCGCCGCCTTATTAAAACTCACCTTGTGACCGGCCTTGCGCGCATAATTATTCAACTCGTGCTCAATATTCGGCTCCAAATCCTCGCTGCGCAATTTCAATGAAGGCAGCTCGTAAGTCCACAGATTGATTCGCGCCAATAAGTCTTCACGAAATAATCCTTGTCGCACCAATTCAAATAAATCGCGATGGGTACCAGCGATTAATTGGAAATCACTACTAACCGTTTGATCACCGCCAAAGGGCATAAAGATTTTTTCTTCGATCGCACGCAACAGCATTGCCTGTTCATCCAGACCAAGCTCACCTATTTCATCGAGAAATAACAACCCTTGATGGGCTTCGCGCAGCAAACCAGCGCGCGCATTGAGCGCGCCAGTAAACGCTCCCTTAACATGACCAAAGAGTGCCGACATTGCATTATCACCACGAAGTGTTGCGCAATTCACTTCAACCAAATTCCCTGACAACTGTCCTCGTTGTTTTTTCAATTCATAAATTCGTTTTGCCAATTGGGATTTTCCCGCCCCTGTGGGTCCATTTAGCAACATAGGCGCAGTAGATTTAATCGAGACCTGCTCCACCTGCGCAATCAATTCATTAAACGCTGCATTACGCGTTTGAATTCCACTCTTCAAATGGGTTACTGCATCGCGCGATTCTTTGGCAAAGCGCGACGCGATTTGGTCATAGCGCGACAGATCCAAATCAATCAAATGATAGGTTCCTTGGACACCATTTTTGCCCGGCGATGACTGCAAGAGTTTGCCAGGAAGATAATGCGCCTCAGTCAACAAATACAAACAAATCTGTGCGACGTGCGTGCCCGTGGTGATATTTACAAAATAATTATTTTGCTCAACATCAAAAGTCTGACTCACGGCTACTGCATGAATCTGGCTATAGACCTGCTCAAAATCCCAGGGGTCGTCGCAGGCAATCGGAACTGTGGTGACTTTGGTGCGAGGGGAAACTTCAGCCATATCCGCCAACACTACCCGCAACAACGCCTCATCTTCCGGCAAATACATAAGCAAATACTCGTGAATCGGGAATTCCGCATGCATCGTAATTGCTACAGTTGGCCGCCAGCGCGTCCAGCGCCTTTTCCCCAACCCAAATTGATCCAGCCTTGAACCGAGAATTCCGATAACCACATTATTCATATAGATATACTCCTATCTATTTAGATAAATACTTAATATTCACAAATTCTACGTCAGTCACCAAAAACACACAATTAAACTTTTTAATCCTTATAAATCAATAATTTAAGTAAATTTAAAACTTATTGATCGAAGTTGGCACTATGCCTGCAATAACAGCTGTGTCAGCAAACAGCGAACAAAATGAAAGCAAAAACAACAGAAAGGTACGGATATGAGCAATTTTGAAGTCATGCATAACCAGGGTCAGGTGCCGGTTAAATCCTGGACGCGCGGAGTGAGTTTCGATGAGAACGCGCGCCAGCAGGTCAACAACATGGCGAGCATGCCGTTCATACATAAATGGATCGCAGTAATGCCTGATGTACATCTAGGTAAAGGCGCCACCATCGGCAGCGTAATTCCGACCATTGGCGCAATTATTCCGGCAGCAGTGGGCGTGGATTTGGGTTGCGGAATGATGGCTGCAAAAACCACCTTGAATGCATCGCAATTGCCTGACTCATTGGTAGCACTGCGCAGCGAAATCGAGAAAAAAGTTCCGCACGGAAGCACTCCTAAAATGCGCGGAGGCCGGGATAAGGGAGCTTGGCTAAATGCACCCGATGACGTCACTGCAGGCTGGGCACATCTTAACGACGGATTTGAAAAACTATGCGCAAAACATCCGTTTTTAAAGAACACCAACAATATGAATCATTTGGGAACTCTGGGGACAGGTAACCATTTTATTGAAATTTGTTTGGATGAAACTAACGCAGTCTGGGTGATGTTGCATAGCGGGTCGCGCGGTGTGGGTAATCGCATAGGGACGCATTTTATCGAGCAAGCAAAAAAAGATATGGCGCGCTGGTTTATTCATCTGCCCGATAAAGATTTGGCGTACATACCCGAAGGTAGCGAAAAATTTCGCGACTATGTAGAAGCCGTAGCCTGGGCGCAGGATTTTGCCCGCACTAATCGCGAAGTCATGATGGCGAGAACACTGCAAGCGATGCGCGACATTCTGCAGGTGCCGTTTGAAGCACATGTAGAGGCGGTGAATTGTCACCACAACTACATCAGCCGCGAACATCATTACGGAGAAGATGTGTGGGTAACACGTAAAGGTGCAGTCAGTGCGCGCAAAGGTGAGATGGGAATTATTCCGGGCAGCATGGGCGCAAAATCGTTCATCGTGCGCGGTCTTGGTAACGATGAAAGCTTTTGTAGCTGCAGCCATGGCGCCGGGCGCGTGATGTCACGTACTGAAGCAAAACGCCGAGTCTCCATGAGCGAACATTTGCAAGCAACCGCTGGTGTTGAGTGCCGAAAAGATGAGGACGTAATTGATGAAACACCTTCGGCATACAAGCCCATCGAAAAAGTAATGGAAGCTCAAGCTGATTTAGTAGAAATCGTGCACACACTAAAACAGGTTTTGTGTGTGAAAGGTTAAAAAAATATCGCACCAAGGACGAGGCGATAAACAAGAATTTGGTGTGTTGTTGTAGACGGAAATATAACAACACTGTGTGATCACAGCGGCCCAGTATTGTTTACTGGCTGACACAAACGCCTTTGGCTATTTGTGTATCGGGATCACACAGGCACCAGATAGTGCCTTGTAGCTCAGCGGTAGAGCAGCGGAATCTAATCCGCAGGTCATTGGTTCGACTCCAATCATGGCTCCAATGCTATAGCTCATTTGGTAGAGCATCTCACTGTTAATGAGACGGTTGCCGGTTCAATTCCGGCTAGCAAACTGGTCTTCCAACCAGCTAAAAAATGAAACATCGCAGACCTCCGCGATAAATCGCTACTTATAAATGGATTTAGGTTTTGGCAAAGGATTTCATTAGTAATGATTTATTAAACATGGCAATGCCATAACAGATACTTGGTTAAAGCGCGTTAGTGCAAATAGCATCGGATGCTGAAATCATTCAGCGGATGGACGAATGCAAAAACGCCCTCTAACAAAAACCGGTTATGCCTGCGCCATGTGGAGGCTCTGCTCCAACAAAACAAGGAAACAGGAAAATGAAATTCAAGAAAAAATATTTACTTAACGATACCCAAATAGGCTTGCTGTACAAAGATCAGCAATTCCAGAAAGTACTGAACACTGGCACCCATGAATATTGGGATTGGCAAAATCGTCTGACACTACAGTCGGTAAACATCGCCACCACCTTGAGCGATGGTGTCAGCAAAGATATTTTATATCTCGCTGAAATACATTCGTCCGCTTTTGCAGACCACCTGCAGATGTGGGAAACCGGCGAGCACGAAATTGGATTGGTCTATCAGCAAAGTATTCTGCGCGACATTAAAGCACCCGGCCAACGCGGCGCTTACTGGAAGCAGAAACAAGCGATCACTATTGAAAAGCTGGATATCAGTGAGCACTTTTCGCTTTCGGAAAAACTGCTGCGTGTACTGTCCGGTGCACGAGAAGCTTTACTTAGCCGCGCAGCTGCAACCGCTATTGCATTAAGCAACGTAGCAGAAGGTCATATTGGTTTTTTGATAGTAGACGGCAATACTATTAGCGCCTTGCAACCCGGTTTGCATATGTGGTGGAAGTTCAACCGTGTGATTGAGGTTAAACAATTTGATTTGCGTTTACAAAATATGGAAGTCAATGGCCAAGAAATTTTGACCAAAGACCGCGTCAGCTTGCGTATTAACCTATCGGCCATGTGGCAAATCACAGACGCTGCTGCCGTTAAACGCGAATTAGCAGATGCAAAAGATTACTTGTATCGCGAATTGCAATTGGCTTTGCGCACAATCGTTAGCACTCAAACACTGGATGAATTATTGGCCGACAAAAATTCACTCAACCAGCAGGTGTTGGCGATAGTGGCAGAAAAAGCGGCAACCTATGGAATTGCACTAAAATCAGTTGGTGCGCGGGACATTATTTTGCCAGGTGAAATGAAAGCAA
This sequence comes from Cellvibrio fibrivorans, assembly GCF_031457055.1. Lineage (NCBI taxonomy): Bacteria > Pseudomonadati > Pseudomonadota > Gammaproteobacteria > Cellvibrionales > Cellvibrionaceae > Cellvibrio > Cellvibrio fibrivorans. The sequence goes on from NZ_JAVDVX010000007.1 coordinate 204,665, forward strand.
TTTTAACTCAAGTAGTAGAGGCGCAAAAACTGGCCGAAGCCAACCTGATCAAACGGCAAGAAGAAACCCAGGCCACCCGTTCACTGCACAACACGGCGAAAGTCATGGAAGGCAACCCTGTACTTCTTCGTTTGAAAGAACTGGAAGTACTGGAAAAAATCACCGGCAAAATTAACACTCTGAACGTCTATGGCGGCTTGGATGGTGTGATGAATGATTTGGTGAGAATTACTGACAGAGCTGCAAAAGCTTGAATTTGATCACCGGATTAATCTCCGGTGATGTTTTCATGCCAAAATGTATAAGCAGAAAAAATACTCAACATCAGGTTTTTAAAAAATGGAAACGTTAGAAAATTTCGGCATATCTCAAAAACTTTTTGAAGAGTGGAGGGAACCTCGCGAAGGAACTGATAATCCTACCAAAGCCAACAACCCAGTTTGGAATTGGCTGGTACAAACCAAACTGAGTGCATGGGCCGCTAATAAAGCATCAGAACATGATTACTACGCCGATGGACCAACTTGGTGCTTTGACAGATATGGTCAATCAACTAACCAACTGCCGGATGGACGGAAAATATATATAGGCGGAGAACATGAGGACCATTATGATCCGGACTTTTGTATTTACAACGATGTAGTTGTGGAGCACATTGACGGATCTCTAGATATTTATATCTATCCCCAAAGCGTTTTTCCAGCAACGGATTTCCACTCCGCAACATTGGTAAACGATGAAATATTTATAATTGGCCGTCTCGGTTATCATGATCAAAGACACATCAAACAAACGCCTGTTTTTATATTAAACATCAATAATTTTAGTATTCGTAAACAAGAGACAACTGGTAGTAACCCTGGATGGATTTTTGGGCACAATGCAACCCTATTAGAGGATGGTAAATCTCTATTGATTAGCCAAGGTGAGATTTATAGCGGTCCGGAAACTCCAGTTACCGAAAATATAAACGAATGGTGCCTTGACCTTAGCAGCGGCAGCTGGAAATTATCAAAGGAAAATAATTGGCCACGATGGCAATACATAAGGGCTGACAAAAAATGCAATCTTTTATGGGAGCTTCGCCAACTCCTTTGGCATCAGGAGATGAATTGGAAATCAGAGTATGACCGTGATTTAGTGAAACTGATTGATCAACTAGGCCATCATCCTGATTTGCCAACACTGAAATCGCTATATCAACCACCACTCAAGTTCGAGCCATTACCAGAGCGGGAGGGTGATGGGGAGTACAATCAACAGCGTATTCTCGTAGAGGATGTGGTTGTACGGTATAAAGAAGAACACTGGGAGGTTCAAGTAACGGTTGAGGGCTATTTACCGCCCGATATCATTGCATTATTAAAACAAGATCTCTATTCAAAACTCTCCAACCTTGTTAAAACTCAATGGAAAGTTTCAGATATTTAATTGATTCACAATACCTACGGTGGAGTGCGCGCGACTCCACCATACAAATCTTAAAAATATCGCATCACATCCACACTCATATGCAGCACCCGCACAATCGCAATTCCGTCTTTTTGCAGCACATAAAAAAGCAAATGGCTTTGATAGGGAAAGCTGCGCAGCCCTTGGGACAACTCATCGCGCTCAGTTCCCAGCAGAGGGTTATCCGCGAGTATCTTAGCAAGTGCCTCCACGTCATCTATATAGTTATGCGACTGCGCTACACCCCAGCGCTGGACGGTAAAATCGATAATAGCTTCCAAGTCCTTTTCCGCTTGCTCCGTGAAATAAAAGGTGGCCATCATTTCACTCGCTGACGCAGACGCTCAAGCACAACATTTCCGCTCGCGATGCGACCAGCTTCTAAATCCGCAATACCTTGCTGAATCTGCGCCTTAAGTTGCGCGGTTTTGTAGCCAGCAAGCTGCTCGTATTCGGCATATGAAAGCATCACTGCTACTGGCTTGCCGTTTTTGTTAATTCCCACAGGTGCACTTTGGACTTTTAGGAGAAGATCGCCAAATTCGCGCTTGGCATCACTGGCGTTTAGGATTTCCATTACGCATCCTCACATTGATCATTTTAATTAATTTAATCATTTTGATCACTTTATCCAGTTGTTCATCTAGCAGTCAAGGCTGGGCAAAGAATGCATTCGGCATCACCCCAGCATCGTGCTAATATGCGCGCCTTTTTTCCGTTTCCGGCCCATTTTTTGGGCTTACACTTATTGAGTTTCAAGCATTCGGACAAGCGCTATGGCAAGAAAAGTTGCGGTGATTATGGGTTCCAAGAGCGATTGGGCCACAATGCAGACGGCGGTAGAAATACTGGAGCAGATGGGTGTTGAGTATCACACTGAAGTGGTTTCTGCCCATCGCACCCCGCAGAAGCTCACTGAATTTGCAGAAACTGCGGTCGATAACGGCTATGCGGTTATTATCGCCGGCGCTGGCGGTGCGGCGCATTTGCCGGGTATGGTCGCAGCACACACCCGTTTGCCAGTGCTGGGCGTACCTGTCCAAAGTAAAGCGCTCAGTGGCTTGGATAGCCTCTATTCTATAGTGCAGATGCCCAAAGGCATCGCCGTGGGTACCTTGGCGATTGGTGTGGCCGGTGCGTTTAACGCTGGTTTGCTTGCCTGCCAGATTCTGGCAGTGACTGATCCGGCGTTGGCGGCCAAAATCGACCAATTCCGCCATGACCAGACCCAAGCGGTTTTGGATAATCCAGACCCTAGGGATCAATAGGTAGAGATCAATAAACTTTGATCAACAACCCGCGATCAGTCATTTCCCTTTGCATTTAGTAAGCGCGTTTCGAGGTTAGGCATGAGTCAACGAATTTGGGTATTAGGTGCAGGCCAATTGGGTGCGATGCTCAAGCACGCCGGTATGCCATTGGCTCTGGATGTGTGCCCGGTGGATATTAATGAAGGCACAGCACCTGCACTTTCTCCCAATGACCTGGTTACCGCCGAGCGCGAGCAGTGGCCGGAAACACTGGTGACTCACGCCCTTGCCCAACACCCGCGCTTCATCAACCAGAATATCTTTGGCCGCCTGGCTGATCGCAAAACCCAGAAAGAATTGATCGATTCACTCGGTATTGCGACTGCTCCCTGGCGCAATGTGGCCAATGACATCACCGCCAATGAATTGCGCGACCAACTCGGCGAACGCGTACTGCTTAAACGTCGCACCGGTGGCTATGACGGCCGCGGTCAACACTGGCTGCGCACCGATGAAGATGAAGTACCCGATGATTGGCAGGGCGAAGCCATCGCCGAACAAGCCATCAATTTTGATGAAGAAGTATCATTGGTCGGTGTGCGCAACCACCAAGGCGAATGCGTGTTTTATCCGCTCACGTTGAATCTGCACCTCAGCGGAATTCTCTACGCCTCGATTGCACCGCTCGCTCGACTACAACCGCTGCAGGCACAAGCAGAGATGATGCTCGGTAAAATTCTCAATGCGCTCGATTATGTCGGCGTTATGGCGATGGAAACTTTCCGCGTTGGCGATCAGTTGCTAATTAACGAATTAGCCCCGCGCGTACACAACTCCGGTCACTGGACGCAAGCGGGCGCCAGCATCAGCCAGTTTGAATATCACCTGCGTGCCGTTGCTGGCATGGCGACACCGTTGCCGCAAGTAATTGGCCAGAATGTGATGATCAATCTCATCGGCACTGACTATAATCCCGCTTGGCGCGATCTGCCCTGTGCACGCACCTACTGGTACGGCAAAGAGGTGCGCGCAGGCCGCAAGGTTGGGCATATCAATATTGTCAGCAACAACATCACCGAAATCCGCGAGACATTGGTGTTGCTTGGTGATTTACTGCCAGAGCACCACTACCGCGAAGCCATCGACTGGAGCCTGAACGGGCTCGCCACACTGTAAAACACTCGCGCACAAACCAGAGCCCGAAAAACTCTGGTTTTTTTGTAAGTCTTGGTTAATGTTTGCATCTTGCATAGCGGGAAGTGTGATAGGTTCTGTCATCTTTCCGCGTGTATCTTACAAGGAGCCATACGATGTTCACTTTGCATATCGCCAACAAAAATTACTCTTCTTGGTCACTGCGCCCCTGGGTGTTGATGCGCACATTGAATATCCCTTTCAACGAACAATTACATCCGTTTGACCCAGACAGTAATTGGACGGCATACCGAGCATTTTCGCCATCGGGCAAAGTACCTTGCTTGCAAGATAGCGAAATACATATTTGGGATTCCCTCGCTATAGCCGAATATCTCGCTGAGGCTTATCCACAGGTCTGGCCAGCCGATAAAACCGCGCGCGCCTGGGCACGTTCCGCCAGCGCAGAAATGCACTCGGGCTTTCAAGCCCTGCGCAACAATTGCAGCATGAGCTGTGGCCATCGTATTCAGCTACACACAATTTCCCCTGCACTGCAAAAAGATATCGCACGCATTGATGAACTCTGGAATGAAGGCCTGCGTAAATTTGGAGGGGCATTTTTAGCCGGCGAAAAATTTACCGCTGTCGATGCTTTTTTTGCGCCGGTTGCTTTTCGGTTCCAAACCTATGGCCTGTCATTAACTGGCGCTGCGCAAGAGTACCTTGTGCGCTTATTGAATCTGCCAGCCATGCAGGAATGGTATGCAAGCGGCCTGGCAGAAACCTGGCGTGAACCAGAACACGAGCAGGAAATTCTCGCTGCAGGAAGTTTACTTGCCGATTTTCGCCACTAGTCCCAAACAGAGTATTCGCACTAATGAAATTGGAAATTAATGTCACTCCGCATGAAAACTACCTTCACGTAAAGGTGAAAGGCATCGGCAATTACGAGAACGCGTTGTATTTCTGGCAGCAAGTGGTCGCGGCCTGTGAGCAATATCAATGTTACCGGGTGCTTGGTGAGCAATACCTGCTCGACTCTGTAACCACGCTCGAAGCATTTGACCACCCGGCGATGTTTAAAAAACTCGGGATTACAACCAAATATCAATTTGCCTGGGTAGATAACAACCCGCGCACCCGTGAGACCACCGAATTCGTATACAACGTACTCGCTAATCGTTCAGTCAGCTATGGCAAATTGTTTCACGACGTCGAGAGTGCAAAGCTCTGGTTACTCGCGCAAAAATAACCACCTGCCACTGCTCTCATTCCCGAAAAACTCACCTCACCACAGTCCACCCCACTGCCGCAGCCTCCTCCCACTCCAGAGGGATGCTCAGTTATGGTGCGAGGTCGCTTAAAGTCATTACCATTTTTGACAAACATCTCCTTGCTTACTAAGGTTCATAGCAGCAACCGCTACGTCGGAAGCCTTTTTTGGATCATTTTCTATAAAAATTATCGTCCAATAATTGTTGGCTCCCGGTGCCCGATCTCGCATCAAGGAGTTTCTCCATGTTCAACAATATGAAAGTCGCACTGCGCCTCGCTATGCTCGCAGGCATACTGCTGGCATTTATGATCCTCATCGGTGCCATGGGTATTAAAGGCATGAGCGATGCAAACCAGGGCATGCACACCGTTTATGTGGATCGTGTTGAACCTATGCGCGATCTGAAAGAGGTGATTGATAACTTTGCGCTCATTCTGGTCGATGTCCCACAGAAAACCGTCAAGGGCATAATGACTACGCAAGAAGCACTAAAAATTACCCAAGAGGTTTTACCCAATACGGATAAACTCTGGGAATATTATCTAACTACTTTTTTGATTGATGAAGAAAAAGCACTTATTAAAAAGGCCGCTCCGCTAATCGATAGAACGCATCAACAATTGGCCGATTTACAGAAGTGGTACAGCAGCAATAATGTAGAGGCAATCAACGGTTTTACCCAAACTGGAATTTACCCGATCTTCGACCCACTCAACGAAGTATTTACGGAACTCAATAAATTGCAAGTGACCGTAGCTAAACAAGAATACGAACGGTCCACCAAACGCTATCACGACACGCTTAGGCTCAATAGCATTATTATCGGCTCCGCTATTTTGATCGCGATATTACTCAGCTTTGTCATCACGCGCAGTTTACTGCGGCAATTGGGTGGTGAACCCAATTACACTGCCGATGTAATTTATCGCATTGCCGAAGGTGATCTATCGGTAAAAGTGGATCTTGCCCCAAAGGATCAAAGCAGCATCCTGTTTGCCATCCGCCAAATGGTTACAAAATTATCGGAAATTATTGGCGATGTACGCTCCACTGCCGATTCACTGTCTTCCGCATCAGAAGAATTAAGTGCGACAGCGCAGTCGCTTAGCCAGGCAGCAACGCAACAGGCCGCGAGCATTGAAGAGACCAGCGCCTCAATGGAAGAAATTACTGCCTCTATTGGACAAAATAGCGATAACGCCAAAGTCACCGACAGCCTGGCCAGCAAAAGCGCGCGCGAAGCAAATGATGGTGGCAGCGCAGTAAAAAACACCGTAGAAGCTATGCGTAAAATTGCGCAAAAAATCAGTGTGATTGATGATATTGCCTACCAAACTAATTTACTTGCGCTCAATGCAGCAATTGAAGCCGGGCGCGCCGGTGAACACGGGCGCGGCTTTGCAGTAGTCGCCAGTGAAGTGCGCAAACTCGCAGGCCGCAGCCAAACGGCGGCAAAAGAAATTGGGGAACTTGCAGGAGGCTCAGTCAAACTCGCTGAAAGCGCCGGGCAATTATTAGATGAGATAGTACCTGCGATTAAAAAGACAGCGGATTTGGTACAGGAAATTTCTGCTGCAAGCGATGAACAAACCATGGGCGCCAACCAAATCACTATCGCGATTTCGCAAATCAGTATTGCCACCCAACAAAACTCATCTTCAGCGGAAGAACTGTATTCCACAGCAGAAGAACTCACCAGCCAAGCCTTGCAATTGCAGCAGATGATGGAATTTTTTAAAGTGCGTTAACCGCTAAATAAAAAAGCCCCACCCAATGATATTGGGCGGGGTTTTTTTATGGGACGGACTCTTCATGAGCTGAACGTGTCACCGGCAATTATAAAATCCACACTTCTACACGGCGATTCATGCGACGCCCCTCTTCCGATTTACTGCTCGCCAGCGGTGCCTCCTCGCCCATACCGCGCGCTACCAACGGATAAATCCCGCGCGCAATTAAATGCTGCTCAACCACTTTGGCGCGGCGCAAAGACAACTCAACATTTTGCGCCTTGTCACCCTCGCTATCAGAAAAACCAAAGAGCTGCACACGTTTGGGGGAGTTGATTTCTACGTACTTCACCAGGCGATCAAGGTCAGAAATACTTTTGGTATCCAATTCGTCGCTGCCATCTTTAAAGCGAAAGTTAATCGACAAACGCTGCGAGCGCGCCGTCAGGCTGCGCATCTCTTCAGGGTAAAAATTATTATTGAACGGCTGGCCAGTTTTAATATTTTGCGATACCAGGCCTATATCTTCCACGATACTTTGGCCGCGCTCGGTTGCACTGAACTTCACAAACTCTTCCGCATCGGTATTGATATTTTTTTGCGGCAGATAAAAATACAAACGGCGTGCGAGTGGGTAGTCTTCTGTGCTCACGGTAAAGTGCGTGGGTAAAATCGCTTTGGATGTTTTGGTGGTGGAAATTGCCAATAATTTTGCGCGGCGCACATAGGGCAAGCCGATAAAACCTATAGCGCCTTCATCTTTTGCCACTAAATCCGACAACTCAGTACTGGACTCAAAACGTTTGGCTGTGAGCGCAAGCGTTACCTTGGCGGGGTCAAGCACCATACTTTTAAATGAATCCCAGGTACCGGAGTTTTCGTCGCGCGCATAAAGAGTGATAGGCAAGTCTTTACCTCCCAGTTCAGACCAGTTAGTCACTTCGCCGGAAAATATTTTCACCAATTGTGGAATCGAGAGTTGGCTAATCGAATTTTGCGTATTGGTAATAATGGCCAGACCATCCAACCCGATAATATGCTCACTACCAGGCTCAGTCAGGTCACCACTTTTACCCAGTAATAGCTCGCGTTCCTGCTCTTTAATACGGCGCGACGACATACCCAACTCCGCACTGCCCTGCAGTAAATCGGTAAACGCCGTACTGGAACCATGAGCATGGATTTCGATAAATTCGATGCGGCCATTAAGCTGTGCACTGACCGCTTTTTCAGTGGGTGCTTTACCTTGCTCGGTTTTAATATCCGTAGCGCCACGCGCCATCAAATAAGACTCCACCAACCGCGGTGTTAATTTTTCACCAACGGTATTGGAACCATGCACACGGAACAGCGGCTTGCTCGCACGTATCACCGGGCTACCGGGAATATAAACTTGTTGCTGAGGCTTAACAGCAGACTTCACCCGCGTTTCAGTAATCGCCTGCAACACAAACACTTCGCCCGCATCAAGCGGTAAAAATGAGCGCAATAAATATCCACTCAAGAGCAGCAATAACGAGCAAGCTACTGCTGCAATAAAACTGAGTTTAATGGTGCCGCGTGTTTTCTTTTTGGGTGAAAACTCATCACCAGTGTGAGTTGCGGTTACAATGGAATCTTCCATCTGGCGCACATCCCACACCAGTTTGGTTAATTCATCATCATTTGCAGTCAGGGCTTTTTCTAACAACTCAGCGCGATATTCTTCATCCTTCAGTACCATATTCAACGGAATGTGCATTTTTAAGTGAGCTTCGCACAGCCGTTTTAAATTCCATAATTTATCGACCAAGGCCACGTTGTAATGCATATGCTTGTGGGATTTGGGGGACATAAAGGCTCTCTGGTTTTCATTGTCGAATAGCCGATAGACGAGGGAAATATCTACCGACCTCTGAAGCGGTGCACTATATGACGACTTTGTGACAAGAGGATTACATCCCACTTGCATCTTACTGTTGAGCAATCCAATTGCTTGTTATGATGCACCCTATCGAAAAAGTTATAACAAGGCATCCACATGAATACACCTCCCCCCCCGGTCAGTCTCTGGCAAGCGCTAAAATTCTGGCTCAAATTAGGCTTTATCAGTTTTGGCGGCCCTGCCGGACAAATCGCCATCATGCATCAGGAATTAGTGGAGCAGCGCCGCTGGATTTCCGAGAAACGTTTTTTGCATGCGCTTAATTACTGCATGCTTCTGCCGGGGCCAGAGGCGCAACAACTCGCCACTTATATCGGCTGGCTAATGCATCGCACCTGGGGTGGAATCATTGCCGGTGTGCTGTTTGTTTTACCCTCGTTATTTATTTTAATTTTGCTTTCCTGGCTTTATATTGCCTATGGACATCTCACATTCATTGCCGGAATTTTCTACGGCATTAAACCGGCGGTAGCTGCCATTGTGGTGCAGGCGGCACATCGCATTGGTTCACGCAGTTTAAAAAATAATTGGTTATGGGGCATCGCATTTGCCGCCTTTATTGCCATTTTTGCCCTGCACTTACCCTTTCCATTGATTGTGCTGGCAGCAGGGATTATTGGCTGGTTAGGTGGAAAATTTGCACCGCAATTATTTAATGCCAGCGCCAAACACCAGGCGAACCAGAAAAATTACGGCGCCGCGATTATCGATGATGCAACACCCACACCCGCGCATGCAAAATTTCGCACGGCACGCTTGATATTAGTGATTGCATGCGGATTATTACTGTGGATATTGCCCATGCTATTGCTCGGCACCAGTTTCGGTTGGCAACACGGCTTTACCCAAATGGCCTGGTTTTTCACCACCGCGGCACTGCTGACATTTGGCGGCGCCTATGCCGTTCTACCTTACGTTTACCAAGGTGCAGTGGTTAATTACCAATGGTTGACACCCGCGCAAATGATGGATGGTCTGGCGTTGGGCGAAACCACACCCGGGCCATTAATTATGGTGGTTGCGTTTGTAGGATTTGTGGGTGCCTATACCCAGCAATTTCTCGGCGCCGAGCAATTATTTTTAGCAGGCGCGATTGCTGCAACACTGGTGACCTGGTTTACATTTTTACCTTCGTTTATTTTTATTCTCGCTGGTGGCCCGCTAGTGGAGTCCACCCAAAGCAATTTGCATTTCACTGCCCCGTTAACAGCAATTACTGCTGCAATCGTGGGTGTGATCATTAACCTCGCATTATTTTTTGCTTATCACACGCTCTGGCCCGAGGGAACGGAATCAGGTTGGCTATTGCAAATAGATTGGATCGCATTAACGATAGGCATTCTTGCCAGTGCTTTATTATTTTATTGGAAGCTGAGCATCATGAAAGTATTGGGGATTTGTGCCTTACTGGGTATTGCGGTGAAATTTGTAGTTGGATAAAAACAAGGGCGCCAATTGCGCCCTTTTTTTAAAAATTTACCGCTATGTTCCAGCTATTGTGCTGGTTTGATATCACCACAATCACTGCCCAACCACTTACCTTCCATTTTAAAATTCATGGTGCGCTTTTCCCCGTTCATCATATGCACCATGGTTCCTGTGCCAGAATAATGTTTAGGTGAGTGAAAATTCACCTCACTCTCACCCCTGGCTTGTTCTTCACCTGAACACACATAGGTAGATTTGAACCGGGTGGCGCTGATTTTTGTAATAGTAGATTTGCAGCCATCGACATCATCCGGCAACTCACCACGATCAATTTCCGCTTGAGTGATGCAACTTTTTACGTTAGTCCCCGATGGCGATACCTGCACCTGATCATTCTTGAAACTAACTCCGTCATCTTTGATTTCCATACCCGATTGCGCCATTATCGCCTCCATTTGTTTACGCTGCTCCGGCGGCATATTGGCGAATTGCTCTTTCATTTGCTCCATAGCTGCTTTCATTTGATCGGTTTGCATGGCCTGCATTTCCTTGGCGCTATCTGCATCCCAAGTCATATTGTTTTCCCACAACCCCGCTTTCATATCAACTTTGATTGGCTCAGCTTGCGATGATAAAACTGTGGTACCGACAACGGCGACAAAACCTAACAATAGCTTGTTCATAATACTGTCTCCTTGATTGAGGTAAGTTTTTGCTTATACACCCGAGTTGATGAATATAGCATTAATCGGCCTATTGACTTGCGCCCCAAACGTAATCGTGCCCCGCTTCCGTAGTAACATCAACCAAATAGGCATTTGCAAGCGATAGCTGCGGCATTGCTTTGGTGGTGTTTTTTAGCGGTTTTTTGATCTGAGCCTGTTGATAATAAGGATTGGGATTTTTTCCGTTACCCGTAATTTTTTTCACCTTGAAATTGTTTACCGCTGGAAGAAGGGAATGGGTGCGCAAACGCAAATTACCGCCGAGACGTGAATGTATTTTTAATTCCCTAATCTGACCCTCAGCCCAGCGCATATCCACTACAAAACCGCCGCGCATCACCAAACCTTTTACTTCACCTTCAGGCCAGGCCTGCGGCAATGCCGGTAACAAGTGCACTGCGCCGTCATAGCTTTGCGCCAGCATTTCAGCAATACCCGAAGTAAAACCAAAATTGCCATCGATCTGGAATGGAGGATGTGCATCAAACATATTGGGATAAGTACCGCCACTTTCGTTCACACTACCGTCAAGTGTTAATGCAGGTTTAATTTGGTCGCGCATTAATTTAAATGCGCGATCACCATCCAACAAACGCGCCCATAAATTGATTTTCCAATTCATCGACCAACCGGTAGAAGGGTCACCGCGTTGCTCCATACTCACCCGCGCTGCACTGAATAATTCCGGCGAACGAATCGGAGATATTTGGTTGCTGGGATAAAGCCCATACAAATGCGATACATGGCGGTGTTTATCCTGCGGGTCATCCCAATCCTCCAACCACTCTTGCAATTGATGATATTTACCAATTTGCATTGGAGGCAAACGCGAGAGTGTTTTTTCCCATACAGAAATGTGTTTTTTATCCTCTCCTAGAATTTTTGCGGCAGCGATGGTATTGCTGAATAAATCAAACAGGAGTTGATTATCCATGGTCACACCCGCCGCGATTTTTGTGCCCGTCGCCTTGGGTGCATTTTCCGGCGACATTGAAGGTGACACTATGAGCCATTTTTTATTGGGCGACTCAATTAAAAAATCTTCAAAAAAAGTGACGGCTGATTTCATCACTGGGTAGACATCGGCCAGATATTTTTTGTCACCGGTGTATAAATATTTTTCCCATAAGTGTTGGCTCAGCCAGGCATTGCTTGTTGGCCATGAACCCCAAGTGTGATCCACACCGCCGGTGATACGCCAAATATCCGTATTATGGTGCGCCATCCAACCGCGCGCGCCGTACATGGCTTTGGCACTCTCCTGTCCGGTTATCGCCAACTCTTTGGTCATCCTAATCAGCGGCTCATGCAGCTCACTTAAGTTGGTGACCTCTGCTGGCCAGTAATTCATTTCGGCATTAATGTTGAGTGTGTATTTGCTATCCCAAGGTGGATCTTGCCGGTGATTCCATAAGCCTTGCAGATTCGCTGGCTGGCCGCCCGGTTGCGATGATGAAATTAATAAATAGCGGCCAAACTGGAAATAGAGACTCACCAATTCAGGATCATGACGACTGGCAAATAAATGGATTCGCTGATCAGTCGCCTCCTGTGCAAATTCACTTTTTCCCAAGTCAAGGCTTACACGATCAAAGTACTGTTTGTAAAAATCGCTGTGTGCTGTTTTACGCGATGTATATTGATTGTTTTCAAAGTTGCGTTTTGCTTGGGCGAGGTACTCGCGTGAACGCTCCAATGCATTTGCGCTGATATCGTTATACTTAACAAAATTGGTTGCCATGGAAATCAGTATCAACGCTGAATCCGCATTGCTCACCTGGATACGATTAGCGCGCTGGATTAGGCTGCCACCACTTAAATTCACATTCAGCAGCGATGCGAGTTTCACTTGTCCTTTGATACCTTCGTGATCTTTGGATTGCACTTGCATCGCCAAAGTATTTGCATCCTCTTGCGAAAAAGCAGATTGGGAAGGATGGGATAGATGTGCACTGAAATTGAGTTGGCCTGCTTTGCTCGCACTCAATTTCACTACAATCACTTGATCGACAAAAGAGCTGAATACTTCGCGTGTAAAGACGACATCCTGCACTTGATAGCGCGTGGTGACCAGTGCGCTGCCAATATCCAGTTCGCGATAATATTGCTGATACTGACTGTGACCTGGGAATTCCAGTTGTAAATTACCTGCTGTTTGATAGGGCATGCCATGGGCACCCTGACTGGTAATGGTTTTTGCAGCCAGCGCTTCAGCAGCGGGGTAATCACCCGTTGCAATTAATCGACGAATCTCTGGCAGGGATTCTAAAGCTGCCGGATTGAGATTGTTGTGCGGGCCGCCGGCCCAAAAAGTATTTTCATTTAACTGGATAGTGTCATTCGCAGGATTGCCATACACCATTGCGCCCAGCCGCCCATTTCCCAAGGGCAATGCTTCTTCCCACACCGCAGCGGGTTGGGCATACCACAGTTTATGGGATTGATTAGCGCTCACGCTAATGCTCGCGCACATTAGTAATAGAATAGTACTCAGGATTTTCATCACACAAACACTCCGTTTTTATTTAGTTCTAATAGTGTTTTTATAGGAAAGCAAAGCGTCTGTCGAAAACAATTACTTAACTTAAAAAAATCGGCGCACCAGGCGCCGATTTCAATACTTACTTCAAGAGCTTCTGCAGATGGGGTTCCAGTGCTTTTGCCCACAGCTCATAGCCTTTCTCATTCGGATGCAAAAGATCCGGCATAATCTCTTCCGGCAATACACCCTCTTTGGTTAAAAATACGGAATTAATATCGGCAAAAAAGATTTTCTTATTATCCGCATAATTTTTAATGAGCGCATTCACACCATTATTGATCTGACGCAATTGGCCATCGGGTTTTGCATCGCGCGGAAACACAGCCAATAACAGCACTTTTGATTGAGGTAAACGCTGTTGCAATTCATTTAGCAAGTTTTTAATTCCTGCTGCCGTAGTTGCCGGATTTTCATGGCGATGACCGGTGTTGTTGGTGCCGATCATCATGACTACCAACTTGGGCGACATATTTTCCAATGCACCGTGCTGAAAACGCCAAAGCACATTCTCGGTACGATCGCCGCCAAAACCTATCGCAAAGGCATTACGTTTTGCGTAGTGTTTTTCCCACACTGCCGCACCTTCTTTTTCCCAACCCTGGGTAATGGAATCGCCAATAAACAGTAAATCGATTTTTCCACCTTTCGCTTTTATTGCTTTAGCATCAGCCAGTTTCTGTTCGTGACGCGGCAACCACCAGTCGATTGACCACCATTCATTTAACATGCCCGGCGTAACCGATACAGTTTTGTAATCCGGGCAGGTAGCAAGCGTTACGTCTTTAGGTGTTTGAATTAAGAGTTGTACATTGGCGACAGCAACTTCACCTGCACCACCCACTTCCAATGCAAAAGGCATAGTCGTCGCAGCGAAGTCATCCTGTTCCTGCTTAAAGCAACTCAGCGGCACATAGATTTTTTTCCAACCTTTGCCAATCAATTCGCGTGCTGCCATAGTGAAAGGAACTACACGATCGCAGCCTTCTTTTTGGCATTCCATTTTGAAAGACACTCCGCCTTTGGCGAGTTCGTCAATTTTGATATCCAGTGTCAGCACGCCCGTTTTCATATGGGCAGTTAGATCCAATGGCTCGCCGGACTCCAGTGTCATGCCAGCACGCCATGTATCTTTCCAAGCAAATGCCAGCGCGTCTTCCTGCACATCTTTATCAATAGTTTGTACTTTGACATCGCCCTTCGGCAAAGCAGCAAAAGCACCGCTAAGGATTTGTTGACGCTCATAGTTTTCGATAAAAACATGCCAAGGTTCAAGCGGGCGACGCACATAGAGTTTTATATCTTGCGGTTCACCACTCGCTACACCAGCGACTTGTTCCGGTAAATTTTGCGGTCCGGTTTTGCCGGATTTATAGGTGAGCCCGTAACCCAATTTAAATAATGGATCGTAATTTTTATGATGCTTATTTAATACATCTTGCAATGGCAATTTTGGCCAGGAGAAAGACAAGGTGCCTTTGAAATCGAAATTGGGTTTACCGTCCGCTTTCGCAATCAATACATCTGCCACGCCTGCACCTTCTGAACCCGGCAACCAGGCGGCAACAAATGCATCTGACGCATTTAACTCTGGGTTAATCCACATAGGGCGACCAGATAGAAATACCGACACCACTGGAATACCTTGTGCTTGCAATTTTTTTAACAGCGCGAGGCTTTTCTTTTTCGCAGGTTCAAATTCAAGCGTGTCGCGATCTCCACTGCCTTCGGCATAAGGATTTTCACCAAACACAACAATGGCCGCATCCGGCTTTTGCGTGAAAGTACCATCAACTGATAAAAGTGTTTTTCCACCTGCCGCATCGACTGCGGTTTTTATGCCGCTATAAATGGAGGTAGCACCGGGAAAGCGAAAGTTTTCTTTTGCATCAGTAACACCTTGCCACCACACACTCCAACCACCAGCTTGTTTGCCGATATTATCCGCACCATCACCGGCCACCAAAATAGTTTTGGATGGATTAATCGGTAATACCTTGTTGGTATTTTTCAATAACACCAAACTTTCACGCACAGCTTGGCGTGCAATCTCGCGATGCTCAGCACTACCTACGACAGATTGATCAGCCGCAAACGCACGCTCAGAAGGTTTTTTATCCCACAGGCCTGCACGCATTTTTACGCGCAGGATTCGGCGCACTGCGTCATCCAAACGCGCTTGAGAAATTTCGCCCGACTTTACTTGCTTAAGCGTATTTTCAATCATGGCTTTCCAATCGTAGGTCACCATAAGCAAATCGATACCAGCATTAATCGCTTGTGGGCAAGAATCGTTGGTGCAGCCGGGAACCTGGCCGTGGCCATTCCAATCGCCTACGACTAAACCATCAAAACCCATGCGATTTTTTAATACATCGGTAAGCAGATATTTATTGCCATGCATTTTTTCGCCATTCCACTCACTGAAACTGGCCATCACAGTTTGTACGCCGGCATCCAGCGCGGGCACATAACCGGCGTTGTGAATCTTAACTAATTCTTTTTCACTAATGCGTGCGTTGCCTTGGTCATCGCCACCTTCTGTGCCACCGTCGGCAAGAAAATGTTTAGCGGTGGCAATCACACGGTCTTCTGCTAAAAACTCTTTCGTATTCGGCTTACCTTGCAAACCCTCCACCATGGCAGTTGCGTATTCAGCGACGAGTTTCGGATCTTCTGAATAACTTTCGTAGGTGCGCCCCCAACGATCATTTTGTGCAACAGCGAGCGTGGGTGCGAATACCCATTCAGTACCAGTTGCGCGCACTTCTTTTGCTGTTGCAGCGCCGATTTGACGAATCAAATCAGCATTGTGCATTGCACCCAAACCTATGTTGTGCGGAAAGAGTGTGGCGCCGGTTAAATTGTTGTGACCGTGAACTGCATCGGTGCCCCAAAAAATCGGGACGGCCTGCTTGCCATCGCTGGTGTCCATAGAGGCGATATAGAGTGCGTCGAGAAACCCCACCCAGTCTTTTGGTGTTGCATTGTCGATGCGATTCGGCATGGAACCGCCACCGTTTAATACCGAACCCAAATGGTATTTTTTAATATCATCCGGCGTAACGGTCTGAATTTCTGCCTGCATGATCTGCCCGACTTTTTCTTCGAGCGTCATGTTTTGCAGAATGCTTTCAATTTTTGCATTGAATTCGGCCGAACCTTTTATTGGCGATTCGGCTTTTGGCCAGAGTTTGATATTGGTTTTTTGTTCGGCGTAGGTGGAATAATTTGCGGAAAAAATTGCGGAAGCAATAAGGCCAAGTACGGCTAATTTTTTGAGATTTTTCATTGGGGATGTTCTCTTTAATTTTTATGAGCTGTAATTGTAGGTTGGTGCGGGCCGCGCAGGCTGAGCCTACGAACCGCAACGTGACCATGCTCAACACCAAACCAAAACCCGGTTCAATGCTCCATTGGGCTTTTGGTCGGAGCGGCAAGATGGTCGTGTTGCGGTTCGTTCATCACCAGCAACCTACAAGTACTTCGGAAAAATTATTTCGCGTTAACAACAACCTGCTTCTGTACACCCATCCCTTCAATACCTAATTCCACCACATCACCTTCATTCAAATAGATTAGTGGTTTTTGCCCGAGACCAACACCGGGTGGTGTACCTGTGCTAATAACATCGCCGGGTTGCAAACTCATAAATTGGGAGAGGTAGTGCACTAAAAATTGTGGCCCAAACACCATTTGATCGGTAGAACCATTTTGAAAAGTTTTACCGTTTACTTTTAGCCATAAATTCAAATTCAGTGGGTCAGCAACTTCATCTTTGGTTACCAGATAAGGGCCGATTGGGCCGAAGCTGTCGCAGCCTTTGCCTTTATCCCACTGGCCACCCGGGCGCTCCAATTGAAAGTTGCGTTCCGATACATCGTTAATCACGCAATAACCAGCGATATAATCCATCGCTTCATCCAGCTCAACATAGCTCGCGTGCTTACCGATGACGATACCTAACTCGACTTCCCAATCGAGTTTGGTGGAATTACGCGGTTTTATAATATTGTCGTTCGGACCAGTGATCGCACTGGTAGCTTTCATAAAAACCACCGGTTCCGCTGGTACAGCAACACCTGACTCGGCGGCGTGATCGGCATAATTTAAACCGATGCAAATAAATTTTCCGACGTTGTTAACACAGGCACCAAAGCGCACAGGCTCAGTCACTAAAGGCAATGAATTGATATCCAGACTCGCAATTTTTTTTAGCGATTCGTCACTCAGGGTTTTGCCGTTAATATCGGAAACCACTGAACCCAATTCACGCACCTTGCCATTGCTGTCCAAAATCCCCGGACGCTCATGTCCTGCATTGCCATAACGAAGTAATTTCATAAATATGATTCCAAATTAATTGCTCCAACCACCATCAATTATATTGATAGTGCCGGTGGTAAATGCCGATGCGTCGCTCGCCAGATAAAGCGCCAGCTCTGCCATTTCACGCGCGGTGCCTAAACGCCCCATGGGTTGGCGAGCGACAAAATTTTTATAAGCTGTTTCGTAATCACCAGTTGCATGCAAGCGCTGCTCAAGCGATGGTGTTTGTACGGTGCCGGGGCAGATTGCATTGCAGCGAACGCCTTGTGTGACAAAATCGGCGGCGACAGCTTTAGTCATACCAATTACAGCCGCTTTGGTCATGCCATACGCAAAACGATTGGGGGCACCTTTAATCGAACTGGCGACGGATGACATATTGATAATAGACCCGCCCCCCTTTTCGATCATGCCCGGCAAAAAAGTGCGGATCATGCGGTACATGGAACTTACGTTTAAATCGAATGAAAAATTCCAGTCTTTTTCATCGCATTCCAAAATGGTTCCGCTGTGCACATAACCGGCGCAGTTAAATAAAATATCGATACCACCGATGTCTTTGCTGAGCGCGATGACTTCTTCGTTGTTCAACACATCCAGCTTGCGGGTTTCGCAGCCCGTCAGTTCACTCAACGCGGCAATATTGATATCCGTTGCAATAACACGCGCGCCTTCAGCGACAAATAATTCGGCGCTAGCACGACCAATACCTTGGGCGGCAGCGGTGATTAATGCAGTTTTGCCTTCAAGACGTTTCATAGTTTTTGTCTCACTGGATTTGTCTCACCGGCAAACAACTCGGGCCAATCGGCTCAAAGGCTTTATAAGTTAAAATAAATTCCTGATGCCCAAGCTCTTCCGACACACTGCGCTTACCCGAAGCAACATCGATAACATTTTGCAGAATCTCTTCACCCACTTCGTCCAGTGTTGCTTCGCCTTCCAAAATGCGCCCGGCATTCACATCCATATCACCCGCCAGGCGACGATAGGTTTCCGGATTGGCGCAGACTTTTATCACCGGCGAAATAGCTGAACCGACAACAGAGCCACGACCGGTAGTAAATAAAATTACATGCGAACCGCAAGCAATTAATTCGATAATTTCCGCGTTGTCAGAAATATTGGGAAAACCAAAACGCGGTTCGCCGTCGGGTACTACATCCAACAAATACAAACCACCGGCGGGTGGAATATCGCCCGGTTTAATCAAACCACTAATCGGTGATGAGCCCGATTTTGAATAAGCACCCATGGATTTTTCTTCGAGCGTCGTCAATCCGCCATCGGCATTGCCCGGTGCAAAACTGCCGAAACCCATCACGCGATAATAGTGTTCCGCTTTGGCAACGCAGGCTTCAATTTCTTCGCCCAATTCCGGAGTAATCGCACGATCCGCCATAATGGTTTCGCAGCCAATTAATTCACCGGTCTCTTCAAAAATGCAAATCGCATCGGCGGCAACCAACGCATCAAAACAACGGCCGACTGCTGGGTTAGCACTGATACCACTAGTGCCATCCGAGCCACCACAAATTGTCCCCACAATTAATTCGTTTAAATACATAGGCACGCGCGCAACTTTTGCTGCTTCGCTTTGCAAACGTTTTACTGCAGCCAAACCTAATTCAATTGTGCTTTTGGTGCCACCCGCCTCCTGAATAACCAATAATTCTGCAGGGCGACCACTCGCGCGAATTTCAGTCAATAATTTTTCGCGATTCATACTTTCGCAGCCGAGCGATACCAACAACGCACCGCCGACGTTGGGATGAGTACAAACCGCGCGCATCATTTCATAGGCGTATTGATTGGGATAACAACCGGGAAAACCAATGAGATGCACATCAATGTCATCAACCAGATTTACAATCCTGCGCGTAACGTGATGCGCACATTCAACCAAATAGGCCACCACAATCACATTGCGGATACCTTTGCGGCCATCCGCGCGCTGCCAGCCAGAAAAACTTACGGCATCATTCATGATTCACTCCTGTCTTTGTTTTGACGGCTGCGGGTGTGACTGGGAATGTAATCACTTTTCATATTGTGCATATGCACGTGTTCACCTTTTGCGACGGCATCGGTCATTGAGCCGATAGGTGCGCCGTAGCGATAAACTTTATCGCCGGCGCTTAATGCGGTGCGCGCAATTTTGTGTCCGACAGCGATGTCAATTTGACTGGTAATAACTTCCCCATCAATTGATAACGCATCGCCGCTGTGGATCTGCTTCACGCACACCAAAATATTGTCTTCCGGATGGAGCAATATCACCGGTGCGAGTGCAGGTTTTTGCTGTGCAACTGGATCAGCAGTTTGCGTCATACCTAATCCTGAAAAAATAAAATAGCAGTTAACGAAATTAAGCTGGTATGGGTGCGGCCGGATGCAATAACTCACACTCGCGCAACCGTTGCCAGAGCTCTTCGGGAATTGGTGTATTCATCCAGACAAGTGATTGCTGCACTTGCGCCTCACTCGCCAGACCAGCCAATACCGAACAAATTTGTGGATGCGCAGCCGGAAATTGCAGTGCAGCAGCGGCAAGTGGTACCGCAAATTCTTCACACACAGATTCAATTTGTGCGACGCGATCAATAATGGCTTGCGGCGCCGCTTCGTAGTTGTAATGCAGCGGAATTTTACCGCTGGCGATATCGGCACCTTTCACTCCGGTTGCCAAAATTCCGGAATTAAACGGGCCACCGAGAATGACAGACGCTCCGCGCCTTGCACACAAAGGCAGGAACGTTTCGCAGGCGCCTTGCTCTAGCAAGGTGTAGCGACCAGCCAATAAGAAGCCATCAAAATCGCCGTGTTTTAACGCCGCCTCGCAGATTTGCCATTCGTTGGTACCCAAGCCAATCGCGGTCACCTGCCCTGCCGCCTTCAATTCGCTCATGGCGCGGTAACCACCCTCCATAAATTCGCGAAAACGCGCTGGGTGGTCAGCGCCGTGAGTCAGCGGCCCTAGATCATGGGCGAGCAATACATCAACGTGGGTGCGCTGCAAGCGTTTGAGGCTGGCATCAAACGAGCGCATCACGCCGTCGTAGCTGTAATCAAATTGCGGCTCCAGTGGCGGAGCATCGGCAAAACCATGGCGCATCGAAGCTTTGGATGTACTGGGCACTAACAGACGCCCTACTTTAGTTGAGACGATTACAGGCTCAGTCACCGCTGTCTTGGCGAGTGCGGCGCCCAAGCGGGTCTCGCTCAGGCCAAAACCGTAATGGGGTGCCGTGTCGAAATAGCGGATGCCGGAATCAAGTGCCGATTGCACTGCGCTGTTCGCTTGGGCATCGGTTAAGGGGTGATATAGGTTGCCGATGGGGGCAGCGCCAAAACCCAATAAGGACATAGGGAGATTGCTGCGGCCAAAAGCACGCGTCGGAAGAAGATTGAACCTGCCCACACAACCTCTTTTTATAATTAGATTTTTACGATCGTTTTTTGCTTGGCTTTTTATGCTTGAAACATCAATCGCCAATAAAAACATTCTAGCCGAACGCAACTGAAAAGCACATATAGTTATTTAGACTTTTTCTAAAAAGATATGCTCTCAGCTAACAATCCTTCCACCATCTTTTTAACCCCCATAAAAAAGCCGACTGCAGGAGTCGGCTTTTTAACAGCTTGTGAGATGGTTAATCGATAAGCCCTTGCGAGATCTTATCCGAGGCCTGCAGCAAACGCTCCAACACCCGCTCAGTGCTGATCGCCTGGGATTTGATATGGATAAACGGAATAATCAATACCGCAGCCGCACCGTGAACACCAATGATCGGCACACAGAAATCGGTCACGCCATCGACAAAATCACTCGCAAGCTGGATATAACCCTGATCTACCCCTTTGCGCGCCTTGGCAAGGAAGCGCTCGATGCGCTCCAGATCCACCGTTGCCGACAGCAGCGGCAGCCAACCAGCTTGTACATCGGGCGTGGCGAAACCGTAGAGCAAGGCACCGGAGTTGGTATCTATCAGGCGGCGGCGATAGCCAACACGCACTGAAAAACCGAGATCCATCGGGCTTTCAAGGCGGGCGACCACCACAATTTGGTCGCCTGAGGGCACCACCAAATGGCAGGATTGCCCCAGCTCCCGGGTCAGCTCTTTCATCACCGGCAAGGCGACTTCGAGCAGGGTTTTGGCCGTGCCTTGGGAGATGCCGAGCGTGAAGAGTTTGTTGGTGAGCATGTAGCCGTCGCGACCATCGGGCATCTGGGTGATGAATCCGCGATATTCGAGCGCGAGCACCATGCGGAAGAGTTCGCTTACTGAACGCCCGAGTGCAGCGGCCATTTGCGAGGTCGTCATGGGCGACGAATTGCGCGCGAGCAATTCAAGAATGTCCAAGCCTTTCTCCAAGGCAGGGGCACGATATTTACGTTCGGCGTCGTCACCGTTTTCCAAAAAAGCGCTGTCGAGTTCTTTAGTCATAATAGAAGTCATAGTATTTTTCTCGTTATTGTTTCCCCGTGTCCATTATTGGCTTATAGCGCTTAGGTCAAGTCAGGATGCAACCTAAGGCTAAACTTTGTCCTTGTTGTCACAGGATTCTACTCACACACTCCCACATCAGGCGTTCCACTTTACGCAATTCGATAAAAACGCAAACTTGTACCTATGAAAACACTTTCAATTTCGCCCAGTTTGCATCCTGTAAGTGCATGCTGGACAAGATTAAGCCAATTTTTATAGATAGTGAGCTGCTTGTTTGGCGCCAAACCAATGACAGGCCAGTCGCTCCCCCACATCAATCGCTCAGCTCCGAATACCGTGAGTAAATATTGAATATAAGGGGCCAGTTCTGCCTGCCCCTGGTCTTTGCCCGATTCAGCCGGCAGGCCTGAAATTTTGCAATGTACATTCGGTAATCTTGCGATGCTGGCGATGGCATTACGCCAGTCGTCGGCAGGACGATCAGTAGCGATAACCGCTGGCTTGGCAGCATGATCGATCACTATTGGCAGATCCGGATGGCGCCGCGCAAATTGCTCCAAATGTGGCAAATGACGGGTGTAGACCAGTGCATCGAAGCTCAATTTGTGCCCTTTCATCGCCGCGATCGCTGGTTCCAGTTCCGGGCGCAAGATCCAGTCATCGTCTGGCAGAGATTGCAACATGGGGCGCAGACCACGCAATTTGGGATGCCCTGCCAAATGGGCGATACGTGCAGACGCCGACTCCGACGCCAAATCCACCCAACCGACAACGGCTTTGACAAAATCGGATTGCTCCGCCACCGCCAATAAATAATCGGTATCCGCATCGCTCTCTTGCGATTGCACCAACACTGAACCCGTCACCCCCGCAAACCTGGCCAGCGGCAGCACATCCTCCACACCAAAATTGCGGTAGATCGCAACCAAATCCGGCGTCGGCCAACAGCAATCATGCTCGCCGAGTTGCCAGATATGTTGGTGCGCGTCGATCACTTGGCGACCACCTCTGCTTTATCGCGGCTACGTGCATAGAGCGCAATTACTGCAAAACACACCAGCGGAACGCCGACGGCGGAATGGATACTGGTCAAATCCGATACCAAGCCCATCACCGCCGTGAGCACGGCACCGCCGATAATCGCCATGATCACCAGCGATGACCCGGCTTTGGCGAGCGCCCCCAGGTTTTTAATGCTTAAAGCAAAAATAGTGGGAAACATCAGCGACATAAAAAAGCTGGTCGCTGCGAGCGCCAGCAATCCGGTGTGCCCGGGAACCAGCATCGCATAGGTGCAGAGGGCGATATTGGCGAGCGCATACAGCCACATCAACCAGGCAGCGCGGAAACGACCCATGAGCGCCGTCGCGACAAAACGGCCGACCATAAACACCACCAGCGAGCCCATCAAATAGTTAGCGAGGGTTTTCTCGCCCGTGCCCGGCACCGCCTCCTGCCCATAGCGGATCAGGAAACTCCAAATGCACACCTGCGCGCCCACATAAAAGAACTGCGCGGCCACACCAAACATAAACTCGCCATTGCGCAGCAGGGTTTTGTAATCCGCCCAACTGCCGGTTTCATCGATAGCGGGTTGTGTCGCGATGCGCGGAAACTTGACCAGTAATACCACCATCGCCCAAGCCAGCACGACCAAACCAATCACCAGATAGGGCCCCTGCACCGCATGGGATTCAAACTGGTAAAACTGCTCCAGTTGTTCAGCGCTCATCGCCGCCAGCTCTTCCGTCGTCGGCTCGTTACCGGAAAGGATAAATTCGCGCCCGATCAGAATCCCCGCAATACAGCCGAAGGGGTTAAACGATTGTGCAAAATTGAGCCGGCGCTCGGCGGTCGCGGGGTCGCCCATAGCGACAATCAACGGATTAGCCGAAGTCTCCAGAAATGCCAGGCCGCTGGCAATCACAAAGAGCGCGCCGAGAAACAGCACATATTCGCGCTGGGCGGCGGCGGGATAAAACAGAAAGGCGCCAGCCGCATAGAGCAGCAAGCCAAAGACCACCGCCGCTTTGTAGCCGAAGCGTTTCATCCAAAGGGCAGCAGGAATCGAGAACACAAAATAACCGGTATAAAAGGCAGACTGCACCAAGCCAGCTTTGAAATCCGACAGGGTAAATACCTTTTTGAACTGGGTGATCAGGATATCGTTGAGGTTGTTTGCCATACCCCACAAGAAGAATAGGCTGATGATCAGGATCAGTGGCAACAACAGGTTTACGGATTTATCGTTATTGTTCATCAAGACTCCACATTGTCATTATTAGGATGGAGAGTGCCCGTTATTGATCAGGCTTATAGCAACTTTTTTAGTTACTTTAGCAATACACCATTCCCACACAACTTAGATTGCATATAAAAAATGGTTTATACATAAAAGATGCTAACATAGAGTCAATCAAACTATAACATTTTTTTACACTAGGTTAATCGCCATGATCCTCGCTAATATCGACGACTATCGCACCCTCGCCCGCAAACGTTTACCGCATTTCCTCTTTGAGTATATAGACGGTGGAGCCTTTAGCGAGGCAACCCTGCACAATAACCAATCTGACCTGCAACAGATCGCTTTACGTCAGCGGGTATTGCGCGATGTGTCCAGCATATCAACCAAAACTACGCTGTTTGGCCAAACGTTTTCCCTACCGTTGGGTCTATCGCCCGTTGGTATCGCGGGCTTAAATGCACGGCGCGGCGAAGTACAGGCGGCGCAGGCGGCAGAAGAAGCCGGTATCCCCTTTTGTTTATCGACCGTATCGGCCTGCTCGATTGATGAAGTGAGCGCCGGTGTTAACAACCCCTTCTGGTTCCAGTTGTACATGATCCGCGACCGCGGCTTTCTGCGCGAAATGCTCGCGCGCGCCAAAGCCGCTGGCACTAACACCCTTCTATTTACCGTCGATATGCCCGTGCCCGCCACCCGCTACCGCGATATGCGCTCGGGTTTATCGGGCGGCAGCCTGTTGCAGCGCAAACTGACCCGCGTTGGCCAAGTGCTTACCAAACCACACTGGGCTTGGGATGTCGGCCTGCTCGGTCGCCCCCATTCACTTGGCAACATCACCCCGATCCTCGGTGACAAAGCCGGTATCGATGAATTCTGGAGCTGGCTGGGCGCCAATTTTGACCCCACTGTCACCTGGGCTGATATCGACCGCATCCGCGCTGAGTGGGATGGCCACTTCATTATCAAAGGCATTCTCGATGCCGACGACGCCAAACAAGCCGCAGCTATCGGCTGCGATGGCTTGATCGTCTCCAACCACGGCGGTCGCCAGCTGGATGGTGCACTCTCCTCCATCAAAGCCCTGCCGCGCATCGCCGATGCCGTAGGCGATGACCTCAGCCTGATCCTTGATTCCGGCGTGCGCTCGGGCTTGGATATCGTCCGCGCCATGGCGCTGGGCGCCAAAATGGTGATGATCGGCCGCCCCTGGGTTTACGCATTGGCGGCACGACAAAAACGCGGCGTGAAAGAAGTGATCGATATTTTTGCAAAAGAAATGCGCGTGGCGATGGCCTTGTCGGGCTGTACACGTGTGGAAGATATAAGTGCTAGCATGCTGGAAAATTACCGGGCATAAACAGGGCGTGGTGGCATGCGCGATATAAAAAATATCGATCTCAATTTATTGAAAGCGCTGGATGCCCTCTTGGATGAACGCAGCGTAACCCGCGCAGCAGAGCGGCTCTCGCTCACGCAACCGGCGATGAGTGGCATGCTGACGCGCTTGCGTGAAAGCTTTAATGATCCGCTGTTTGTGCGCTCACAGCGCGGCGTTGTGCCCACCGAGCGCGCACTGGAATTAGCGGCGCCCGTCAAACAAGTGCTGGCGGAAATCGCTGTACTGCTCACACCCACCGAGTTTGATCCGCTCACCGCAACCATGACGTTATCTATCGCCGCGACCGACTATGCCTTACAAGCGGTCGCCGTGCCTTTTGTGTTGGAATTGAAAAAGCGCGCCCCGAATATCCGCGTGGCGCTCTTGCCGATTGAAAACGAAAATTTGCATTCGCAACTGGAACGCGGCGATATCCAATTAGTGTTGTTAAGCCCGGCGAATAGCCCACCCGATTTGCATGCGCGCCGCCTATTCGACGAAGAATATGTGTGCGTGATGCGCGACGGACATCCCGCTGCGCAAACATCTTTATCGCTCGACGAATTCTGCCGCCTCGAACACGCACTTTTCTCTTACAACGGCGGTTGCTTCAGCGGCGCAACCGACGAAGCCTTGGCAAAAATCGGGCGCGAACGACAAGTAATGCTCTCGGTAAAATCCTTTTTGGTGATGACCAATATCGTCCGCGCCAGCGATTTGATTTCCGTCGTACCCAAACGTTTAGTTGAACACCTCGACGGACTGGCAACACAAGAAACACCACTGCCGGTTGAGGGTTTTGCACTGGTCGCGGCATGGCATGAGCGAACCCACAAAGACCCAGCGCAGCGCTGGATTCGCGACCTGTTGTTTGAATTATTTATTACTGATTAACCCGCCACTTTTTATCTCCCATCGGCCACCTATCAATCACTTATCAATCACTCATCATTGATCATCAACTCCAGATATAAAATTTCATGATGGCAATCATAAGAAAATAGAAATTTTTATATACCTGAAGAGCGGTTACTCTGCACTCACGAATTTGATTCGACGAACACTTGCAGCAACGCCTGCTTTTTTGGAGACACACATGTCTGAGTTATTTACCCGCTTTAAATTAAAGAGTGTTGAATTGCGCAACCGCATCGCCGTGCCGCCAATGTGCCAATATATGGCGACCGACGGCCTCAGCAACGACTGGCATCTTGCACACTACACCAGCATTGCGCGCGGTGGTGCGGGCTTGGTGATTGTTGAAGCAACAGCAGTATCGCCTGAGGGCCGTATCTCTCCCGGCTGCCTCGGCTTGTGGAGTGATGAACAAGCCGAGGGTCTCGCGCAAATCGCCAGTGCAATTAAAAAAGCTGGCGCTGTTCCCGGAATCCAGATTGCACACGCCGGCCGCAAAGCCAGCGCCAACCGCCCATGGGAAGGCGACGATCACATTCCCGCAAACGATCCGCGCAGCTGGGAAACCATTTCTCCGTCGCCCGTCGCCTTCGGTGGCGATCTGGATAAAACACCGCGCGAGATGAGCATCGTCGATATCAAACGCGTATGCGCGGATTTTGCTGCAGCGGCAAAACGCGCCCGTGACGCTGGTTTTAAATGGCTGGAATTGCATTTTGCGCACGGCTATTTAGCGCAAAGTTTTTTCTCAACGCACGCCAACAAACGCACCGACGAATACGGTGGTAGCCTCGAAAACCGCAGCCGCTTTTTATTGGAAACACTCGCCGCCGTCCGCAGCGTTTGGCCAGAAAATTTGCCACTGACGGCGCGTTTCGGTGTAATTGAATATGATGGTCGCGATGAAGAAACACTCGCAGAATCCATCGAAGTCACCAAACAGTTGCGCAAAAATGGTTTGGATATGCTGAGCGTAAGTGTCGGCTTTTCCACCCCCGATGCAAACATCCCTTGGGCACCGGCGTTCCTCGCACCCATCGCAGAGAAAGTTCGTAATGAAGCAGACTTGCCAGTGTCATCTGCCTGGGGTTTCAGTACGCCACAATTAGCGGAACACGCCATTGCCAATAAACAATTGGATTTAGTGATGATTGGTCGCCCGCATTTGGCGAATCCACACTGGCCCTATTTTGCGGCGAAAGAATTAGGCGTGGACAAGCCCTCCTGGGTTTTACCTGCACCTTATGCGCATTGGCTTGAGCGCTACAGAACCTGATCGAGTTGTAACATTTATATTTGCAAGATAGAAAATAAAATCCCGCTGATTGAACATCAGCGGGATTATTGCGGCAGGTTGAATATCAATTTTTAAATTACAAGCGGCGAACTATATTTCACACACTTACCATTCTGGTTCGTGAAAATGTTTCGAATACTCTTTTTTCTTTCGGTTGCCCTTCCAGCTTGAAAAAGTTTACACGTTGATGCAGATGCTGAGAAACTACAGCCAATGTTTGAGCATAATTTTCGACTTGCCCAATTGCACTAACGGCAACGTCAGTAACGTTGTTAATGCTGACCACATTTCTATTGATATCTTCCGCCACCATGCTTTGCTCTTCCGCTGCTGTCGCAATTTGTAAATTCATTCCGTTAATTTGTGAAACAGACTGTTTTATATCAGCCAGTATTTGTTGCGTGTGTTTTACATGCCCTACAGTCTCTGCAGCTTCGCCTCGGCTAGTTTCCATTACCGTTACAGCATTGCTAATACCAGTTTGTATTTTACTGATCATAGCCTGAATTTCTTGAGTAGAGCTATGCGTCCGGCTTGCTAATGTGCGAACCTCATCAGCTACCACCGCAAACCCTCGACCTTGCTCTCCGGCACGTGCAGCTTCAATTGCGGCATTTAACGCAAGCAAGTTGGTCTGTGCAGCAATGCTGCGAATGACTTCCAACACTTTTCCTATTTCACTACTGTCTATCGCCAGTTGAGTAATAACGCCTGACGTTTGTTCTACTTCATTAGATAAATCCAAAACAGCTTGAATAGAGCGAAGAACGGCGACTTCACCAATCCTGGTTTGCTCATCAGCTGAGTGTGTTGCGTTTGACGCATTTTGCGCATTTAAGGCGACCTCCGCGACTGTCGCCGTCATTTCATTCATCGCCGCTGCAACTTGCTGTGTCTGCTGCTGTTGGATATCCAACTCCTCTGAGGTGCGACGACTACTTTCGGCTAATTCGTGCGAAGCTTCCTGAAGCTCTGTCGATGAACGTCTGATTTCGTGTACTGTTTCCTGAAGCTTCTTACTCATATCCAACACTGCACGCATAATGCTATTTGCCGGTGGCTGATAGGCGAGATTTAACACAAGCCATCCATCAGCAACTTTCTGCACGTTCAAGGCAACATCATCAGGCTCACCGCCAATACGACGCACTAACTGTTTGGCAATCGTAGCACCCAAGCTAATACTGGCAACAATGCTTATCAATGTGAGTAATATCGTTATGAGTTCTGTAGTTCTTAGCGCTTTCTCGGATCGCTGGAATTCTTCATCTACAATAGTCAATTGCAATTCGATTAGCTTGGTCAAACCTTCGCTAATAGGATCTATGGCGGAGTATAGTTCCCCATCAAACTCATTAAACTGTCCTGCCGCTTCTCCGTTCAGATTTCCGATTTTTGCAAGCACACGGTCTATTTCAATATTGCCAGCAGGCAACAAGCGATCCACTGCTTCCATGAGGAACGTTTCTTCGCGCGTTAAATAGGTTTTTTTGTAGCCACTCCACAGTTTTTCCACATCTATTTTTGCTTGCGATAACGATTTACTGGCGCTGTCAGGATGCACTAATCCAGCATTGAGCTTGTTCACAGTATCGATCACTGCAACTGCATAAGCATCGGCGACTAATTTTAAGTCTCGCAGTGGAATAACACGGTCTTTATAAATAGTGGTAATACTGGCGTGTTCCGCTTCAAGTGCCGAAATGGAACGATAGCCGAGAAAAACTAAAAATATACAGGGCAATAAAGCAATCAATGCAAGCTTGTGGAAGGTTTTCATTGTGAATCATTCCTGTATTAATAATTAACAGCGATGCAAACTTTACGGTTATGTGAATTATTAAATCCCTCCGGGCACCACCATTGTCATTTGGTGTTAGACGAAGCCGATCAACCTGGAGTTACGCCGGTGCTTTTTGTCCAGCCAGAATAAAAGACCTGACCGAACCGCGTGGAGTTACCCATGCACGAAGGTGCTCTCAGTTGAGAGTGTAGAGGGAGGAGTTTTGTATACAATAAAGCGCGCAAGAAAAATCACCTTCGCACAATACAATTGGATACATTGTCAGAAATAAATCAGTTCAATCGTCAGAATTAATGCGCGCCACTACGATGGCAGGCGTAACCCAAGCCGTAGTGACTGACAATTGACACGGGGTTATCAGGAAGAGTTTCTAACTTGAGGCGGAGTCGGCTTATCAACAGATCCAATGCCCTGCCCTGTTGACCGGCTTCAACATCCCCCCAAATGGCTTCGCTCAAGACCTCGCGGCTTACCACTTGCCCTTCGTGACGTAGCAGAAATTCAAGCGTTCGAAATTGAGAGGGTGAAAGGCGACAACGGCCACCATTGCGAATGATTATCTCCAACGACGAGGGAAGCAAGGTAACTTCAAGCCCGGGACTCAACGCATTGAGGTCTTTACCCCGACGGCGCATTACCGCTCTTATGCGAGCAAGCAACACACTTTTATTCACCGGTTTAGTGACAAAATCGTCTGCCCCCAAATGCAAGGCCTGTGCAATATCGTCCGCCCGCCCGAAGCTGGTAACGAAGATAATCGCCGGGCAATCGGGTTCATTGATCAACTGCTTGGTCAGTTGAATACCACTGATGCCCGGTAACTGCCAATCGACTAACAGCAGCGATATTCCTTGCGCTTGCCAATTGGAAGCCAAAAACGCCTCACTCGACTCAAAACAATGACACTCGTAACCGTAAGGCGCGAGCCATAAGCTGACCAGTTGTGCGACAGATTTATCATCTTCAACGATGGCGACGGCGAGCAAGTGAGTAAACCTTCCATTTAACTGACTTTAAATTGTTTTACTGCAGAGCCCAGTATAGTCGCTAAACCATCTAATGCATTGCTTGACTGGGTAATCTTGCGTGCTTCCTGCTCCGCCAAATTGGCAGAATGCGTAATACGATCGAAGTTTTTGTTGATGTCAGCAGCTACTACAGATTGCTCTTCAGCAGTCGCGGCGATTTGTGTATTCATATCATTAATGCGTGTCACCGAGGAGTTAATTGCTTTCAATGCATCACCAGCGCGATGCGCCTGATCAACACTCAGGCTGGCCTGCTCCTGCCCCTGCTTCATTACTTCTACTGCTTTTTGCGAACCATCCTGCATTCGCTTGATAACTTCTTGTATCTGACGTGTTGACTGTTGGGTGCGACCAGCGAGGCTACGCACCTCATCGGCAACCACCGCAAAACCCCGTCCTTGCTCGCCCGCGCGCGCCGCTTCAATGGCTGCATTTAATGCGAGCAAATTGGTTTGCTCTGCGATACCTTGTATCACGTCTAACACCGAACCAATTTCACGGCTGCCTTCCGACAGATTATCAATGACCACAGCAGCCTCACCCACTTT
The DNA here is from genome assembly GCF_031457055.1 of Cellvibrio fibrivorans. Lineage (NCBI taxonomy): Bacteria > Pseudomonadati > Pseudomonadota > Gammaproteobacteria > Cellvibrionales > Cellvibrionaceae > Cellvibrio > Cellvibrio fibrivorans. The sequence continues at coordinate 236,124 of NZ_JAVDVX010000007.1, forward strand.
ACTCGCCAACTGCGAAATAGTTTGTTGCGTTTTATCAACTTCCTGCTGGCCCGCTGTAAATTCCTTCATGGCTGTTTGCGCTAAAATCGCCGCCTGATTTGTGTGATGCGCCACATCGATTACGCTATTGGCCATTTGCTGTATAGCCGAAGCACCTTGTTCGGTTTCATGTTTTTGCTGGCCAATTAATTTTTCGTTTTGCTTTGATGTGTTAAGCAAATCCGTAGAGGCAGACATCAGATCTGCTGCTGCTTTTGTTGTACTAGCCGTCATTTGATTCAGCTGGCTATTAAGCTTATGCAAGGCGCTCATAATGCTGTTGGGCGCAGATGCTTCAACGGTTAAGCGCAGATCACCATCGGCAATTTGATTAATGATTTCAGCTGCTTGTTCAGGTTCTCCGCCGAGAATTTGTAACAATCTTTTTACCGTCAGCACAGAAAAGGCAGCGCCGATCACCAGCGAAAAAGCGGTTACAATCATCATAAACAATTGAAAACTATGGGTTTCATCACGCACTGATTTAACACTTTGCTGAATTTCTTTTTCCTGAAGATCAATCAGCGCATTAATACGCTTTAACCATTCCGCGTAAGAAGGGGAAACATCCGACAACAAAAAGCTCCGCGCCTGATCATAATCATTCGCATTCAGTAAGCGGATACATTGAGCTGTAATTTCCAAGGTTTGTTTTTCGATAGTTTTGATCGCAGCCAATAATCGCTGCTCTTCAGGATTGTTGCCTTGTTTGGAGCTGTACAGCCGGTCAAGCAAAACCGCTGAGTCTTGATAAAATTTATCGAGCTTGACGATATCGCCCAAGTGTTTTTGGCTGGCGGTCAAATTACCTTCAAGTACCGCGTCGCGAATGGATATGGCACGATCATGTACGCTGCCGCGAAAATTAATCGCCTGACGTTGCTCAACAGAGGTTTGTTCGGCGACAGTCGTAAGTATCTGGTCTGCTTTTCTGATTTTAAGAACCCCCATCACGGTAGTTAAAATCATCAGTAGCAACAATAAAACGAAGCCGATATACAAGCGATTAATAACTTTCATAGAGCAATTGGACCCGTAGTTCGTTAGAGGATATTTAGTATTACTAATCCTTTAACCTGGCAGTTCAGGAGAAGATCGTTCATTTGCAACAAATCGCCTGATAAAAACCAAGTCTGCGCAATGAATTCCGTATCAGTAACCATAGCAACAAGAAACCATTCTGCGAGTTTTTAATTTGATTTCGCGTTAAAAAATGAGCAATCACCAAGCCACCAACAAAAATTGCTCGGTAATTTTCAAGGCGCGACAAAATGGTTATATAGAAAGAAGTGGGACACTGATAAAAAATGCATGACGGCGCATGAACGCCAGTAAGAAAGATTCGCAATCAACTCATTATTTTTGCACATCAGATCTATAAGCAACCCGATACGCACCATAAGAAATTCCAGATCACGAATCAGGGCCTGCCTATGAAAAAAATCCCGGCCTGTAAAAGCCGGGATCAATTAAATCGTCTGAAAAATTGTAGGTGTCAACTCAAGTAACTGTAAGGTCAACTTTGTATGGATACAGACATATAAATACGTCGCCTTACAAAAACTTCACCTCACAGAAAATCGGATAGTGATCCGATGGTGGCGTAGTGCCTTCGCGATAGGTAATCAGGTTGCAGCCAGACAGCGTAAACTTGCTGGCAAAAATATAATCCAATTGCACGTTAGGCGTTGGATTCCAACCATTAAACGTGTTACCGGTAAATAGGCTGATGAGTTGTGTTTGGTTCATCAGCGTATTGATCGGGCCACTACCCGGCGCTGCATTTAAATCGCCCAATAAAATAGTTGGCAGCGACCAACTCTGGTTCAAGCTTGGTAGGGTATCACGCAAAATATTTGCAGAACCTTGTTGCGAATTACCATCAACACCCCAGTGATTATTCAAAAACAAAAATTCGCGGCTGTCAGATTTTCTGCGCAACTTTATCCATTCACTGGTACGTCTGCCCCAGACATCGGCCACCAATTCAATAATGCCGCCTTGCACTAGATCAAACGCATCATTGCGATAAATAATTTGGCGCTGTGGCGATGAAGACCAATTACCGCCGAGGCTGCCTTTAATATAATCGTGCTGCTCAGTGGTGGCCTCCTGAAACCCAATCACTTGCGGCAATTGGGTTTTAATGGCGGTAATCAACTCAGCTTTGCGGTTATCCCAAAAGCGTTCGCCCACATCACCGGCGGGTGTAGTGCGCACGTTGTAGGTCATTACTTTTAAAGTTCCGGCGCTGCTGGAACTACTGCTTGAACTACTGCTGGAATTATCGTTGGGGCCAAGGTATTCAAAATCCACATAATTCAGATTGAAATTGCCGGTTTCAAAATAGGCTTCCAATTCATGCGCGCCTTGGTCGAGCGATACCTCGACACTTACATTCTGCCAGGTTTGCCAATTGCCGGTAGTAGGAACATTAATGCGGCTGCCAAGGTCGCTGCCGTTGAGTTTTAATTTGAAATAGGTGCCGCTGTTGGGCGATGCAACCCGCGCCGTCATTTTATAGCGGCCCTTCATACTCACATTCACTCGGTAACGCAAATATTCACCCGCGTCGATCCAACCCACGTTGTAGCCGCCGCCGGAATCTGTAGTGAGTTCAATATCTACATTGTCCGTGCGCAATTGGCCGCCGGTATTGCCCGCCGTTGTATCCAGAAAACTATTGTAGCGCTCGGCTTCTACACGCCCTGGAATGGCATGACCGCAATCGGTTTGCTGGCAAGACACCACATCAACCCAATTTAAATTCCATCCGCCGGTGGTAGCATAAACACCCAGGCTATAAGTGCCCGCATTTATTTTCACCACTTTGGAAAAAGTCTTCCAGGTTTGCCAACCGCCAGTGCCAGTTATGGCGAGCGCGCCCAATGGAATAGAACCGCCATTTAAATCCAGCGACAAGGTGCCACCACTCGCGCTCGCAACACGTGCACTTATTAAATAATCGCCCGTTGCGGGAATAACTAAATTGTTAAAGCTGAGCCACTCGGTGGGTTCAATCCAACCCACATTAAAGCCGCCACCAGTATCGGTGGTCGCTTGAATATCCACATTACCGGTGCGATACACATTGCCCGTATTGCCGGTGGTGGTATCAAAGGCAGCCGCGTAATCCTCGGCTTGATAAGGTGCAGCCGCACAAATGGCTGCGTAGTTAAGGCTGCCCAATAAAATAAAAGGCAATAATAGTGAAGGACGTTTTAAGCAGGGGTGCATGGAGATTCTCCGATGATCATAGGGAAAGGTTGAATTCATTATTAGTATGGGAAACACGCGCAACGTTATGTAACAGCAATACGCGAGTGCAGGAGCCTAGCCCCGATGGAGAATGATTTGCTAGTCAGTTTCAGTTGGGCGATAAAGTGACTGGGAACAGCGGGAGTGCCAGGCGTGTTAAAAAGTGGCACGCCTGACCTATCATAATGATTTTATTAGCGTTTAATTCAGATGGGATTTTCTATTAACGCAGATGTTCTTTAAGGCGCGCGAGAGTGGATAAAGTTTTAATGCGCAAGTCGCGGTCATACACATCGATCGTAAACATAAATTCATCGATGGCGAGTTCATCGCGCAATTGCTGCAAGCCATCCAAAATTTGAAGTTCATCACCAATTTGTGCGAGCGCTAAAAATTCCTCCACATTATTTTTTTCGCCAGCGGACCAATCTATTTGCGCAATATCAACCGGCGGCCGCAACCACATAGGCTCACCGCGAAACAACGCCACAATCCTCTGAAATCCGGTGGATGCATTAAACATCGCCCGCTCATTTGTCTCGCCCCAAATAACCGGCAATCCCAACATAAAATAGGGTTTATCCAAATATGCTGATGGGCGAAATTCTGCGCGATACCGTTTAAGTGCAGCACGCATATAGGCGGGCGCAAAATGCCCGGCGAATGAATAAGGCAATCCCAATTGTGCCGCAAGCCCCGCACTGTAAAGGCTGGAACCTAAAATCCAGATTGGCACTTGCGTACCTTCACCCGGCACAGCGCGCAATCGCTGTTGCGGTGAACTCGGCTGTAATAATTGTTGGATCACTTGCACTTCCTGCGCAAAATTTTCCGCAGCAGTATCATCGCGTTTTAATGCACGGCTGGTAACCGGGTCAGTCCCCGGAGCGCGCCCCAAGCCCAAATCGATGCGGTCGCCATAAAGCGATGCGAGCGTGCCGAATTGCTCCGCCACAATCAGCGGCGAGTGGTTGGGCAACATAATCCCACCAGACCCCACGCGCAGCTGCTGCGTATTCCCAGCAATATGCCCAATCAACACCGCCGTAGCCGAACTGGCAATGCCCTGCATATTGTGATGCTCCGCCAACCAAAACCGCTTAAACCCCAAGGCATCGGCCGCCTTGGCATAAGCCACGGCATGCGTAAAGCTGTCACAGGGAGTTTCATTGATGCGCACAGACGCGAGTTCAAGCAGAGAGAATTCGACAGACATAACACAACCTCATCCGATGGATAGGGTTGTATTTTACGGGTAAAAGATCTGGTGATGGGTTTGTGCGAAGGTAGTTTAGTAATTCTTTACCGTTTGCACTCTGTGAATATGACATAAATTGATTGTTGTACTTAATGTAATCCAGGGCTTATAGATTCAACAACCTCTGAAGTGTAAGTGCATTATTGTACGCATCGCCTATGGTATTGTTGAAGTAGACAAATATCGTTTTCCCACCGATGTGCCACTGTCGAATCCTTTGTGCATACGCTTCAATTATTTGGTAATCATAGGAACCGGTGTAGTTCCCTGATGGCCCATGGAAACGTAAATAGATAACGTCAGTTGCAGTGTGATCCAAGGGGGTTTTAACGCTAGGCATATCATGAAATACGAGCGATGCTTGATATTTTTGCAGCGCAGTATAGAAGTCATTTGTATACCAACTGTTATGGCGAACCTCGACCGCTAATTGCCAAAAAGGCACTGTTTGTATCGATGTTAAATGGTGCAGAATGCTTAATACCTTATCCGCATAAGCTATGGTTATGCTTGCCGGAAATTGAATTAATAGCGCGCCTTTATGCCCGTTCAATTCTTTTGTTGCGGAGATAAAATTAGCGATATCAGCGACCTCAAAATTCAATTGCTTTGCATGCGTTATCGATTTTGATAGCTTTACACTGAAAATAAAGTTGTCCGTAACTTCGCCACCCCATTTAGAAAATGTTTTGGCCTGAGGAAGTTTATAAAACGAGCTATTCACTTCCAACGAATTAAATATTGAGCTGTAATATTGCAACCGGGTACCTGAACGAAATTGTTCGGGGAAACTGATTTTGCTACCGGGCAATGCAATACCACTGGTTCCAATGTAAATTGGTGATTCATTCGCTTTCATATCACCTCAAACCAGGCTGGTGCATAATCGCTGGTCATCTCCCGCCAAAATTTTTCCGTGCGAGGCTGCCAATAAAAAAGCGCGAGGAAAGTCGCGCTTTTTTAGGACAAATTACTATTAAGCCGCTTTATGCGGTGCACTGCCTTCTGACGTGGAATGAATATCTTCAGCACCGGCACGCTTATAAATCTCTTTCACAGCGTCAACCTGGTCAGAATTTTCGGTGTGAACCGAGATCAGGGAATTACCGCCTTGAATTTTGCCATCATATAATTTGGCTTCATATTCAGGAATTCCCATGCCGATTAAACCACCTATCATCCCACCCGTTGCGCCACCGACAGCAGCTCCTCCGAGCGCAGCCATTATGGGGCCCGCAGCAATGAAAGGACCTACACCAGGAATGGCCAAGCTACCAATGCCAGCCAACCAACCCAGAGCGGCACCTGCCCCCATTCCCGCAATACCACCTGTGGTCGCTCCCTCAGGCATTTTCGTATTTTGTTCATGAGAGAAATCGCGTGTACCTGATTTATCGGCGAAAAGAACAGAAATTTGCGTATTAGGAAAACCAGCATCTTTTAAACTATGGACGATGGTTTCAGCTTGTTCGCGAGTTTGGGCAATACAATAAACAGCGTTTTTCATAATAAATCTCCAAAGGTTTACTTAGTGTCAATGTCTAATCGGTTATCAATACTTACAACTCCCGCAACTTTACGCGCGAGTCCCTCTACCCTTGCTTTTTCACTTGTATTCTTTACTGGACCGCGCAATGTAACCGCGCCATTCGCCACCATAATTTTTACATTGTGAGCGGCAGTCGAAAGATTGTCGTCTTCTACAATTGCACTGCGCACCGCCGCGAGAACTTTAAGGTCTGACTCGGAGTTCGACTGATTTTGTGGGGTCAGCGTATCGCCACTTTTGTCACGAGTGTTCAAATCCGTATTATCAGCATCTTTTGCCAACGCTGGTTTCATAGCGGATGATGTCGCTGACGACATAGATGAAGACGAGCTATGGAGAACTCCATTTGCCGCTATCGCTGTTGCGCTACCAAGCACAAGAGTAAATCCTAAAAGTTTTATTGATGTTCGCATCATTTCTCTCCGGTAGTTAATAAGTGGCCGCCAATTCGCAACCTGCTGTGCGCAGTCTATGCCGAGAAATTTCATTTGATTGTTTGGTAGCACACATTGGAGCTAATTTTCTATTAAGAATTTAAAACGATATAGAGCTGGTTTGGGGGAGGGGTAGTCAAGCACATCACTTTAAGAGACAGTTGAGATGCTTAAGCATTGCGATACGAGATGGGCGACCTGAGGATTTTTGTGCATGGTCTCTAAATGAAAATCTTCCCACATAGGTGAGAATTGATACTCTCATTTTCATGGTGCAAATTACTTTTCTGTTGGTTTCTCCATAGTTTCGATCTTCTTCAAAATATCCTCCGCCTCACTCGTGAGCATCGAATAAGACCTGATATCGCCATTGCGCTGTGCATACATGGCCTCTTCTAATTTTTGCAGATATTGTTTATTGAGCTCTTTAAGCGGATCTTTTTTGAAAAAGGAAAACATAGTAATTATCCGTTAATTTCTGTAGTCAGCTATTACGGTTGCCAACAGGTTTTGGTTCAATCTACCCACTCACTAGTCCTCCTCCCAAAAAAACCTCGCTAGGTTGCTTACCGAACAGTTCGTCAGGTTCGCATCATTTAAGCTGGTGAGAACCACGCTGTAAGAGCAGCGCCTGACGTTTTTAACATTACCCATGCGAGATTATTATGAATTCAATTAATGAAAACCAAACCGAACATAACCATGAAGACCTGAGCGGCGTTGCCGCTGTTGAGAAAATCAAACAGATTATTGATAAGGCGGAGAGTTGCTTTTTCAGCACTGCTATTGCAGTTGCAGAATCTTGTGGAACGCGCCCTATGGGCGTGCAAGAGGTGGACGACGAGGGCAATATTTGGTTCCTGAGTGCGAATGACAGCCACAAAGATCAGGAAATTGCGATAAACCCCAGTGTTACTTTGCATTTTCAAGGCTCGGCTCATTCTGATTTTTTAGTCATTAAAGGCACTGCCACTGCTTCACGCGATGAAAACAGAATTAAAGAATTATGGAAGCCGATATTTAAAACCTGGTTTACTGAAGGCGAAAATGATCCGCGTATCTCTGTTATCAAAGTGACGCCAACCGAAGGCTATTACTGGGATACCAAATATGGTTTTGCTGTGGCGGGAATTAAAATGGCTATTGGCGCGTTGATAGGTAAAACACTGGATGATTCTATCGAAGGGAAAGTAAAAATGTAAAAGCAAGGTAGATACACAACCGTACTTGCGGGGCTTAATGCCTGGTTAGAAAATGGCATTGAACTCAACTTAATTTGCGATCAATTCCCGGACACTTGTCAACATGTGAAATTCATCTGTCCACTAACCCTTCTAACTCAATTTAATTAAAAGATAATTTTTAATATTGTGTAAGCCGTAAAAGTGATTTATTTCGCCAAATCGCGTTTTATTTTTTTACAGCCCAGTTTTCAAACTATACTATCTACGCGCAACAGGAGTGACGAATCTGCCATTCCTGCGCTGCTGTTTAAATTAAAAATAAGAAACTGCAAAAAATATTCGGTCAATAAACAATAACTAATTGCCGAGGATTTTTTATGTTTACTAAAATTGCGTCAGTTGCTGTTCTGGCACTGGCTTTCACATCTATTTCATCGCTTGTCTCCGCTGCCGTCACCATCCAGGAAAATGATCCGGGATTTTGCAGTTACGACGGCATTATCAGCACCGCTAACAACGGTTACACCGGTGCCGGTTATGTCGACATCAATAACTCCGGCGGGCAGGGAATTAATTACCAGATAAATGTACCTGCGAGCGGTAGTTATTCCATTAGTTTTCGTTATGCGAATGTGGGATCAACCAGTGCGGGCTTAACAGTGAATGGCTCATCGGGCAGCTTGTCATTTCCGCGTACTGCGTCGCTATCAACATGGAGCACGGTGACCAAAAATATCAATTTAATGGCAGGTGCAAACCAGCTGCGATTGCGCGCAACGGGTTCGCAAGAAATTGCCAATATTGATTCTTTGACCGTCGGTGGAAATGCAGTGGCGGGCAATTGCGGAGCTGCATCCTCAGTACCCAATTCATCAGCTCCCTCTTCTGTTGCGTCTGTGCAATCGTCCAGCCGTGTTTCCAGCAGTTCGCCGAGTAGTAATTCTTCCACTCCAATATTGAGTTCATCGCGCTCGTCGGTGCAGTCAGTTTCCAGTAGCTCCGCATCCAGCATACCGATTAGTGAAACACCTGATTTTTCATTGACAGGTTTTGCTACCGTTCCAGCGTTGGGTGTTCCAACGACAACGGGCGGTGCGGGCGGTGCGGTTGTGAGGGTAACGACCTTTGAGCAACTGCAAACCTATATTACGGCGAGCGAGCCTTATGTGATTCAGGTAGAAGGCACGATTCAACCACCGACGGGGTACGTAAAATTTAATGTAGCGTCCAACAAAACAATTGTTGGTGTTGGCAATACTGCGATTTTGCGGCAAATAGGTTTCCGTGTCGGCGGCACTACCGGATGCCTTGAAGCGTACAACACGAGTAACACTTATGTATCCAATGTCGTTATTCGCAATTTAACTTTCCGCGATGTGTATGACGCAGGTTCAAACCCCGATGCCGATGGTGTAACGGTTGAATGTTTTTCTCACCATGTGTGGGTAGACCACAACACCTTTATTTACAGTGCCCCTAACTCCACGCTCGCGGGACGCATTGATGGTGCTGTGGATGTAAAACGCGGTGGCGATTGGGTGACAGTTTCCTGGAACCATTTTTATCACTACAACAAGACCATGCTGTTAGGGCACGTTGATAGTAATGCCGTTCAGGATTCAGGGCGCCTGCACGTGACTTATCACCACAATTATTTTGAAAATACCTATCAACGCCATCCCCGCGTACGTTTTGGTAAGGCACATGTCTACAATAATTATTTTTTCAACGACCGCACTGGCCCCAGCCGCCAGATTTCCTACATCGCATTAGCTGGCCCGGAAGCAGAGTTGTATCTGGAAGCGAATAATATTTATGTGGATAGCGGAGAGCTTTACGTAGTCAGTGAAGACAGCGAGCAAAGTGCCAAGGTGACATTTACCAATGACAATATCGTGAAATTGTTTAACCCAAACGCAGAATGGATATTACACGTAGACAACGGTTTGGCATTTAATCCACGCAATTTTTATCAGTACACGATTAATAGCGCATCGGTATTGCCAATCCTGGTGCCAACTTATGCAGGTGCGGGCAAGATAGATGTGGCGAAAGACTGATCGACTGTGAGAATGCAAATGCCCGGTCGCTTTACAGCGGCCGGGCATTTTTAGTTAATAGCGGCTCAACGAATCGATTAATAAACAACAGATTTATTTCACCTTCTAGAAACCGGTTTAGTTAATTTTTTTCCTCTCGTAGTAGAAGAATTTTGATTCATCAACGCAAAAAAATCCGCAGGAGCAGGTGTTTCAAACACTAATTCTTTGCCGGTTTTTGGATGAATTATTTTTAACCGCAACGCATGTAAACCCATGCGATCGCCGTTGGTGCCGTAGCGTTCATCACCGACTACGGGATAACCCAGCCAGGATAAATGCGCGCGGATTTGATGCTGTCGCCCAGTGTCTATTTGAACCTGCAAAAGCGTGCGTGTGGTGTTGGTGCGTTCTGTTTTGAAATGGGTGATGGCGGGTTTTGCATCTGGATGCGCACCTACGTGAACGCGGTATTCCACTTCATCCAAACGTAAGGGTTGATCGATTGTTCCCTGCGCCGGGTCTGGGCAACCTTCTACAATCGCCAAATAGGTTTTCTCGGCTTGATCCCATTTATCCATTACGGCTTCGCGCATTTCGCGTGAAGTGGCGAATAATAAAACCCCTGAAGTATCGCGATCAATCCGGTTTACCGGCCACAACTTTACGGCGTGCGTGCGGCGCGATAATTGATTGCGCAAAATGGCCAGAGCATGCTGCTGCGTTTCTTTCGCATTGCCTACCGACAACAAACCAGCAGGTTTATTGATGGCGATAATATCGCGATCAGAATACAAAATTTCCAATTGTGAGGGTGAGCTACTAGCTGCCTTGGCAGTTGCTCCTACTTCAACCAGATCACCGTTTTGAAGCGCGTAATCATGCTGTGTAATGGTAGTGCCATTGACACTGACGCAACCGCTTTGTAACCGCTGCTTAATTTTACTGCGCGCCCAACCCTGCAGTTGCGTACTGAGAAACACCATAAGACCCGCAGGCTCACTAACGTGCAATTTTTCCGACATAGCGTTCGCTCTGAATTTAAGCTCTTTGGGCGCGGCGCGTAACAAGCTTAAAAAGGATGGTCAAGAATGCTTGACCATAGTCGGAAGAGCTGAGATGAAGGCTCAGACGAGGCAGGAAAAATATTCAGTAGGTCGCCAGAATAACACCCAATTGCATCCTATAGCTAATTAACATTTCTGTGACGGCTTTCTACTATTATCCGCTGCGAAAGATAATTGATATCCCAAATAGGGCGCAGCAAGCAGCGCCCCTACTGGTGCGATGCTATGTGTAGGGGCGCCGCTTGCTGCGCCCTTGTCATCCAAAAACAAAAAGCCCGACCATTTTGCAATGACCGGGATTTTTGTTTTAACGCCATTTATTTCGCGAAGAAATTAAGGAATTATTTTGTTAATTTCACCGTAACTGATTTACCTGCATAGGTAATTGTCTCTTGCACACCTACATCAAAATTTGCAGCATCTTTATTGACGCCACTGATAAAGCGAACACTGATCTTGCGTTCATTGGCCATACCAGTGAAACCGCCGACGCGGTCTCCGACGGTGACAGTGCCCGTTGCATCGTCGTAGCTAACCGGAATGCGCGCCCACTCACCCGATTCGTATTTGGTTGAGCGGCCATCGTCTTCATAAATTTCGAAGTTGCCGTTTGCACCTGTGTAAACATTCAGCGTTAATGGTGTATTCAAACCTTCGTCGACATGTTGAATGGCGGCGCCGGTGGGAACAATTGAACCGGCTTTAACAAACAAGGGCATTTGCGTGAAAGGTGCGTCGGCTTTAATGGTTTGACCGCCGGTTGATTTCTCACCGGTGTAAAAATTGAACCAGTCTGCACCTGCAGGCAAATACACATCGCGACTGCGCGCTTTGTTTTCATATACAGGGTTAACTAAAAATGCAGGGCCAAACATGTATTGCGTATTGATATTCCAACCCGTTTTGTCGTTCGGGAAATCCATCACCAGCGGACGCATAATAGTTCCGTTTTTGTGATAAGTATCGCCCGCTAATGTGTAAATGTAAGGCATCAATCGATAGCGCAATATAATGTAGGATTCGAGTGTGTTGTATACCTCGGTACCCTCATCGGCGAGACTGAAAATTTCGCGGTAAGGATACTGGCCGTGTGAACGGAACAGTGGCACGAAAGCGCCGAATTGGAACCAACGCACGTTCAGCTCTTGCCAATCAGCAACCAATTCAGGTCTTAAGTCCTGCACTTTCAGTGCTTCGCCACCATTTTTATTGCCCCAACGATATTTATCTTCCGGTGTAAAACCACCGATATCAAAACTCCAGTTAGGCATACCGGCAATACCGGTGCTGACACCTGCGGCAATTTGGTCTTTCAAATTATTCCAATCCGATGAAGTGTCACCACTCCAAATGGCTGCGCCGGTACGCTGGATGCCGCCAAAACCTGAGCGAGTCAAAATAAATGAACGTTTCTCCGGGCTGGTTGCGCGCTCGCCGTTATATACCGCCGATGCATTGGGAATTGCGTAAGAGTTGAAATTCTCTGCACCCGATGCAATTCCACCTTCACGGCTCATTAATTCTTTGCGTTTGGTGAATGACAAATTCGAGTGGATATCCGGCTCAGCCGCATCCAACCACCATGCATCAAAACCTTTGGATTTAATTTTCTCGTTGATTTGCTTCCAGAAAATTTCCTGCGCTTCTTTTGGGTAAGGATCGTAAAACGCATTCAAATAACCTTTTCCAATCCAGTCCAGATTACCTTCTTCAATGTTCTTATTGAACATGTAACCTTTTGCATTCAATTCTTTATAAGTTTCGGTGGTGGGGTAAAATTTTGGCCACACGGAAATCATGATATTGCCATTCATCGCGTGGATTTTATCGGTCATGGATTTTGGATCAGGGAAATGTGCCGGATCAAAATCGTGGCTGCCCCAGGCATTTTCTGGCCAATAAGACCAATCCAACACGATGTTATCAATCGGGATTTTTTTCTCGCGATAGTATTTAAAGGTGTTGACGATTTCGTCCTGATTTTTATAGCGCTCGCGGCTTTGCCAGAAACCATAAACCCATTTTGGCAACATGACGGCTTTGCCCGTTAATTCGCGGTAACCACCCACGACTTCATCTTTATTGTTGCCGACTACAAAATAGTAATCAATGGCTTTGCCCGTATCAGACGTCAGTGACAATTCTTTTTGCTCTTCCACTGGCATAGGATCCAGGTGCGTTAAGCGGAAGAAACCGCCACTCACCGTCCAATCCACTTTAACGGCTTTTTTCTCGCCCGCCTTCATATCCATTTTGTAGGTGTGGTACCAGGGGTTCCAGTTCAAACGCCAGCGATCCAGCGCCAGCTGGCCATCGACAAATAATTTTGCGTAACCGGAGTTGTACATTTTGAAATGATGAGTGCCTGACTCATCGCTTTGAATGCTGCCCTCCCACTCGAGGCGCAGATTTTTTGCATCTTTCACTTCATCCGGGAATGGCACTTCACGCACGCTGTTGTTGCTGAAGAATTGATAATTCAAATCTGCTTCGACGCGAGTGAGTTTTAACTCGTTGCCATCGTAATAGCGCGCTGTCAAACCACCTTCTTTGCCTTCTGCATCATACAATTTCAGTGAAACATTTAATGGCTGAGTTTCGCGTGGGTCGCCAAAACGGGTGACAGAGTTGTTATCCCAGAGCACACCATAGTTGCGGCTGGAAACGACATAAGGAATTGAAATCACCAGATTGTAGGTGGTAAGTTCCACGTTTTCACCCGCGTAATTCACTTGACCATTTTGGTGTTGACCCAAACCAAAAAAGCCTTCATCGGTGTCGCGGTTAAATTCCTGGCGGATTGCAAAAGAATCCGCATCCGGCTTGATCGGATCTGCAGTCACCGGTGAAAAAGTACCGCGATTTTCTTCTTGTAATAACAGATTACCTTTTGCATCGCGGAAACTCACAGTGCCATCGATTAACGAAACTTCAGCAGCGACTTGCGCCGTTTTTAGGACGAGCTTTTCACCTGTCTGATCAACCGTAAACGGAACAGTAGTTGCTGGTTTGGCAACAACCTGAATGGATTCGGGCAATACCGAAAAATCCGTACCGGGCAATGCAGTCACACGGATAATTTTTTCGCTCATTACCTGCAAACGCACCTTTTTTACTGCACCTTCTGCAAGCGTAATCACTACACCTTCTGCAGTTTTTTCAACTTGCGCCAAGGCCTTAACTTGTTGGGTAGGCGCTGTAGTGTTGGATGTTGATTCATTGCCTGATTGTTTGGAACAAGCTTGCAAAAGCGCGACCGATGCCACACCGATAATGCAATGCTTGATCATGGCTTTGTATGAAAGCCGTTTTAATGCAGATAGCATTTTTGTTTTCCTCGTTTTACGATTTTAAAAATTTGAATATTTTATAGAGACAGGACGAAAAACAGGGCGCAGCAAGCAGCGCCTCTACGGGTGTAATTTGTAGGGGCGCTGCTTGCCACGCCCTTTTCTCTTCGCCCTGGTTTTTTAATTCGTTGTATACGCAGCCATTTTGACCCTCAACGTAACCGCGCGATCACTGAAATTCATACCCCAGTCGGTTTGATCGCCATTCCAAACGCGATCCATCCTCCACTCACCTTTTTCATCAGGAATGGTTGAGAAGTTGCCTTCTTCCACGCGTTCGATCATATATTTTTTACCAACCAATTCTGCTGATGGTTTAAATTCCACACGTGCTTTGTGTGCTGTAACCAAATATTCGTTATCACTCAACTTCACAACCAGTGCGCCGCCAGCCGCCGGGGTATTTCCTTCGGGTGGCGCAATCCAAAACATGGGGCGACCATAGGTCACTTCTATATCCCATAATCCTGCATCAACCAATTGGGTGAGTGCTGCAGCGCGGTCCTTGCTGTGCTGTTCTTTTTCAGCGGGAGTTGCTTCTGCATTCCAGATTTTTTGTGTATCGCCAGTGGTATCCAGTGGTTCGGCAAAACCCCAGCTGTTATTTTCAAATAACAGCTTTGCCCATGGGCGCATGCCCGGTGCAATAGCGCGATAGTGCTGGGCAAAATATTCGATCACCTCATCGTTATATTCTTTTGCACCGAGTGGATAATTGGTATAGCCAGTATTATCCATGCCGAAAGGCGAGAAACCAATTCCGCCTTTACCCAAGGTGGGATAGAAATAGCGTGCAAAAGGTTGATCATTACCAATCTCGGCAACAAATAATGCGTTGTCGGGGCGTGCATACAAATCCAATATTTTGCTAACTGTTTTGTGATCGCGGAAATAAATATCCGGGGCGATTAAATCAATCGCTGGCGCTGCCGCTTTCCAAATATGCAGCACGTTATCGGTGCCTCCACCACTGGAATACTGCCCAGGCAAACCGGGATTAAACGGATTGCGCAATGCCACGTTCACATACATCGGCAGATTTTTTACCGCCTTACCTGCTTCGGTAATTTCATTGCAATATTTGGCGATGAAGTAGGCGTGAAAAAACTCGTCGGCATCTTTACCAAACACTTGCGCCCAACTACCGGATTTTAATTTCAGCTTTTCAATCAAATCAGCAGGCACGGGAGAGTTGAATTGCTGTTGGGCAACAGCGGAGTAATCGCGCACGGCGCCATAGGTACCCACTTCGTTTTCTACCTGCACCATAATGACGGTATGGTCTTTATCGGTTTTCTTTAAATGCTTCATTAATTCAACAAAGGCTTTTTTATCCGCCTCCAAGGTGTTCTTACCCAGCGGCGACATTGAATTGAGCGTATCGCCATCTTGTTTCACTACACGCGGAAAACGTTTGTTATCCAACTTCACCCATGCCGGTGCATAGTGAGGAGCGTTGTTTTTCCAAGTCGCAAACCAGAGCAGCACCACTTTTACATCGCGCTCGCGCGCTTGTTTTAGCAATACATCGACAAAAGAAAAATCGAATTGGCCTTCAACCGGCTCGATTTGTTCCCAAGCGACGGGAATACTCAAGGTATTGGCATGCATTTTTTCAACCGACGGCCAGACATCTTTTAATGCCGCGGGATAATTGCTGGAGTTATTGGTTTGTGCTCCAAGCATTAAATAGGGTGCCCCATCCACCAATAAAGCGTGGCGACCATTTTTGGTGACGAGTTCGGGCAAAGCTTCAGCGAAAACTGGCAACGATACAATCGGCGCAGATAGAATTAAGGTAAACGCAAAAAAACGTTTCAATGCGCACCAATAATGTGAAATGCCAACGTTCATAAAACCTCACCAGGGTAAATTTCATATAGGACAAAAACAAAAAAACCTTGCCCCGATGGGGCAAGGTTAAACACGCACTAATTAAAACTTGGCACGGATACCAACTGCAAAGCGGGCATCTTGTGCATAGGAGTATGCGACATGATCGCCAGCACCATTCTGATCGATAATACCCACTGTTTTTTCCTTCAAGAGATTTGAAGCTTCAGCAGTTACTGTGTAATTGTCGAGGAAGGTGTAGCTAACGGACGCATCCAATTGACCGTAGTCATCGTTGTAGACTGGCAGGCGAGCCTTACCGCTGCTACCGAAGTTGAAGTCTGGATCAAACCCGTTACCACCCCAAGTAATCAAGTATTCACTACGCCAAGTGTAAGCTAACCGCGCAGAGAAACCGTCTTTCTCATACATACCCACAATGTTATAGGCATTTTTAGAAAGTTGATCGAGAGGCATCTGACCGTAACGCGAGCGATCCGTATCGATTGGGCTCACACCATCAGCACTCGCGGGGATTTTTGCCTCGCTATCAATGTAGGTGTAACTGGTTTGAATACCCAAACCATCGAACGGTGCGGGCAAGAAGTCAAAGAATTTACTGACCCCAATTTCAGCACCCTTGATGTCCCCCGACCCAATATTAGTCAGCTTGGTTGAGTTCACAGGAACCACAACCCCATTGGGGTTTTCGACATCTGACACCACATTGTCGCGGCGGAAGAAATCGTCAATTTGCTTACTGAACAACGCCGCATGTGCCATACCGCCGTTATCATCGAAGTACCACTCCGCAGTAAGATCAAACTGGGTGGCTTTCATTGGCGTTAAGTCAGGGTTACTGAATTGATCTTGAGCAAACTTCACGTCATTAATAGTGGCGATATTGTTTACGCCGTCTTTCTTACTATTGGTGATAATTCGTTTTGCTTGAAGCTCAGCAAAGCTGGGAGCCCACATAGCCTCGGATGCAGCAAAGCGAATAAAGAAATCATCTGTGGCTTTTAATCTAAGGTTCAAACTAGGCAATACGTAACTGCGGCTATGTTGCACATGATAGGGATTAACCTTGCTTTCAAAACCCACCCCCGGAGGCGCGCCTTCCAGTCTATTCCAACCTTCGTAACCATCAGCTTCGTTGTCAACCTCAACTACACGCACACCAAGATTACCATCAATTGGCATTGCTAAATCATCGAAACCAAAGTTAGCCATCATGTAGGCAGCAAAGCTGGTTTCGCTCTGTTGGTTGCGATACTGAGGATCCGTCAAACGATTTGCATCAGGATAAATGGCATCACAAATCCAGGATTGATACACAGCGCAAGTAGTAGCGCGGTCACCATTAATCGCATTTGTGGTTGCCATAAAATCTTTAACTGCTGCGCTTGAGTACAAATAACCCGCCGCAGGAACCGCGACATCTCCACGCTGGAAGTTATCGAACGAATAGAGATTCAAATATTTTGACGCTTCATCAGCAGTGACTTTTGGCAACGAATTTTTATCATAGCCACTCCAATCAAGCTTGGTAAACCAAGTGGCGTAACGCGTGTTCCAATCGTAATCTGTGTTGATATTATCCGCAGATTTGTCCGAGTATCTCACACCCGCTTTTACCGATTTAATAACCGAATCATCGAAATTGTATTCAGCATCGAACCGTGCCGTTTTTGCTTCAGCTTCATTGCGCTCGAAGTGAGTCATTTCCTGACCCAAGCTGTAATTGGCATAATCCGCCATGAACTCCGGATCTAACTGGATAGATGGTGTCTCAGTACCAATACCAGCCATGTACCCTTCTTCCGGAATCACTTTCAAACCCAGGGTAAAATCGTCGACTGTTGCATCCGCTTTTACATATTGAAGATCGGCAGAAAATTTCCAATTATCATCCGGACTCCACTTAATACCGCTCGAATAGTCGGTGGTTTCTGAAACGTTATTTGCCCAACGTGTACTGGTGCCAAAATCCAGGCCCCATTGTGCAGGATTGGAAACAGTTACAGTACCAGACTCTAATGCACCGTTGGCGTCATACTCCCAATCATCTTCAGCTGTGGGAAACAAGGCTTGATCACCGTTGGCACCTTCGAGGAAATAGGCGTTTTCATCGTAAGTTGTGTCGTGTTTACTTTGGAACACGGTGAAATAAAGTTCTGTTTCATCATTTGGCGCCCACTGCAATGCGAGGTATCCGCCTTGACGTGTACTTTCGTAGTCGTTGCGGCGCCAGTCCACTCCTTTGGAAACCCACACATCATCGCCATTAATTTCGCGCGGCAAAAATGCTCGTGTATACACCTGATCAGAACGACTCGATAAATCAGAAGTTGATGCATTAATCAAAACACCAAATTCACCAACACCGGTTTCCCAACGATTGCTGTACAACCCGGAATATTCGCCGTTGGTCTCTTTAATTTGATCGCCGTAGTTACCCTTAGCAGACACACTCACCAATTGGCCATCGGCATCAAATGGCATACGAGTGCGCAGGTTTACCGTACCACCCAAACCACCTTCGATCATATCGGCAGAAGGGCTTTTATAAGTATCAACTGCATACATCAATTCGGCTGGAACATCTTCAAAGCTAAGACCACGGCCACTAGCAGCAGAGAACACATCGCGACCATTTAATTCTGCACGAACTTGCGACAAACCACGCACAGCAACACCACTACCTTCAGCAGCAGGATGCTCGGCATCGTTGTTAGTGTAGCGACCTACAGTTACACCTGGAACACGTTGAAGTGCCTCAGTTACGCTGCGATCCGGTAATTTACCTATATCTTCTGAAACAATAGAATCTACAATAGTGGAAGAGTTTTTCTTAATGTCTTGCGCTGATTGAATACTCGCACGCTGTCCACTGACGATTACTTCTTCAACTTGCTCATCGGCTGCCGGCTCTTGTGCGAAAGCATGGGAGCCTATACCCATTGCACCAACAACGAGTGAAAGGCTCGATGCCATTTTGATGTACATTGGCAATTGTTTTTTCAGGAACGGTTTTTTAATTACATGTTTATTGTTAGTTGTCATGATGTTCTCCAGTTAGAATAATTGAACTACCCCTAAAGCTATCTCCCGCTGTTTTCTATTGACGAACGTTTAAGAGATATGTGCTTCCTCCCTGCGCGGTAAAACTTCCACTTGTACCTTTGCGTTTTAGTGCGACGGCGGTACCACCCTGCGCTAATGCCAGAGAATATTTTTCTGACAAAACCCCGGTTCTTAAATACATTTTTCCACTTTTAACAGTGTGAATTCGTGCAGAAATTAGTTGCCCATCTGCCCAACTCATATCAACGGTAATACCGCCACGTGCGCGCAAACCAGAGACTGATCCAGTTGGCCAAGCCGCTGGCAATGCGGGCAACAAATGCAATTCACCGTTGTGGCTTTGCAACAGCATTTCTGCAATGCCTGCGGTTGCGCCAAAGTTGCCGTCTATTTGGAAGGGAGGGTGGTTGTCCCACAAATTGCTGAGCGTGCTGCGCTGCAATTGCTCACCCAGTACTTTGTGCGCGCGATTGCCATCGAGTGCGCGCGCCCACATATTTACTTTCCAGGCTTGCGACCAACCGGTACCGCCATCGCCTCGCGCGTTCAGTGTGCTGCGTACCGCTTGCAATAACTCAGGATTTTTATGGACATTAATTTGGTTGCCGGGATGCAATGCAAATAAATGAGAGATATGGCGGTGATCGTTTTTAGGATCGTCGATATCTTCTTTCCATTCCTGCAACTGCCCCCATGAACCAATGCGGATACCAGCGTCGAGTTGCGCTAGTTTTTTTGCCACTTGTTGGGTGAATTTTTTATCTCCCAGCACTTCAGCTGCGTCGCGGGTATTGCGTAACAAATCAAATACAATCTGTTGGCTCATAGCGGCGCCGTTGGTGAAGTTGCCTTGCTCTGGCGAGAAACTTGGAGAGACAATTAATTTTCCATCGCGCGGGTCTTTTATTAAAAATGCCAACCAAAATTCAGCGACGCTTTTCATAAGCGGATAAGCGCGCTCACGCAGGAATTTTTCATCGCCCGAAAATAAGTAGTGTTCGTAATGATGTTGCGCCAACCAAGCGGAAGCTTCCGGTTGCCAAAAGGCCGTAGGCCATTCAATCACACCGGTAAAGCCCCAAATATTAGTATTTAAAAACAGTGTCCAACCCTTATCGACACCGGCAATTTTTTGTGCGGCGATTTTTCCGGGCTCAACCAGGCTATCAACAAAATCAAAATAGGGTGTCATCAATTCAGGAAGATTGGTGGTTTCTGCCAACCAGTAATTCATTTGCAAATTGATATTGACGTGGTAGTCGTCATTCCAGGGCGGCGTAATCGAGTTATTCCACACGCCTTGCAAATTCGCTGGCAATGAACCGGCGCGCGATGAGGCAATTAATAAATAGCGGCCAAATTGGAAATAAGTCGCTTCAAGTGTGCGATCAAGACTTGCATTGCCTTTTTTATACTGCGAGAGCAACACTGGCGTTGGCTGCTCAATCGCTGCTTGACCAATGGTTAGCTTCACACGGTTAAATAAGGATTGGTAATCAGCGCGATGCTCGGTTTGCAATTGCGTAAATTCTTTTGCCGCTGCTGCATCTACACGCTGTTGTAATTGTGTGTGGGGATGTGCACCGCGATACCGGGGATATTGCTGTTGATAGTCTGTGCCCGCGGCCAACAAAATCACCACCGAATCGGCATCAGTAATGCGAATCTTTTTGTTGTCGATGACTTCCAGCACGCCGCCTTGATTAAGCAGTTGCACTTGCGCTTCAAACTGCAAACCGTTGCTATTTAATTTACCTGCAGCAGTAATGCGACCTTGATTAACATGGGTGATAAGCGATCGATTGTCTGGTGTGCTGACACCAGCAGTGAAAGATATTTTTCCCGGTTGATCGGCGCTGAGTTTTATCGCAATCACACTGGCGGGATAACTCGCCAAATACTCGCGCTTGTAATTCACACCGCCCTGCACATAGGCCACCGTAACTTGTGCATCGGCAAGCGATAGCTCGCGCTTGTAATGACTGACACCGCTGTCATTTCCGGCAAAGTCTAAAACCAGATCGCCGAAGGTTTGATAGTCGCCATAGGCCGTGACTTTGCGCCCCATTAATTTAGCCGCAGCTTCAGGCGCTATAGCACCATCAGTGGCGATGGTTTTTCTGACCTGATTCAAGGCTGCTGTTTGGGGCTGTTCCGGCCAGCCAAAATCATAACCCTCTGCACCCGGCCCGCCAGTCCACAAGGTCTTTTCATTGAATTGAATAAGGTCGCGCTGCACGCCACCGGCTATGACTGCGCCCATAGCGCCATTGCCAATCGGCAAGCCTTCTTTTTCCCAATCGCTGGCGGGCTGGTCAAACCAGATCGATAAAGGCGCGGCCGCAGATACCCACTGTGAAACAAACAGGCACAGCATAATCGCCACAGCATAAATGCCGTGCCCCAAAGTGGAGCAGATACGCTCTCGAATTGTTGTAGTTCTGCAAGGGCTTGTCATGGTTTTAATATGGTATATATGACTATTACGACTAATGTTAAGCCAATGTTTTTATACGTGCAAGATTTATTACCTATGACATCGAATAGCACAAAACACCTGCTACAAAAGGAAACAACCATGATTAAGGCGTCACTTGCCACTGGCAATTGAGACTAGTGTCCGATGCGGGAAACAGGTGGGAATGGGTATCGGCGATGCCGTGCCGATTTATGGCGTGCCAATAGTTTGGATAAATTCCGCATGAGAGGGGGCGAGCTGCACCCCCTTTGCAACGGCGATTTTCATTTTATTCATGATCATCTGGATTCTTTCGGGGTCAGTTAATGACGCCGGTGCATGGGGCTGCACCCCGAAACCGTAATACATGCTCACCCAGCTATCCTCTTTAAACGACTCCTGCTCCAACATTTTGATATCGCCAGATGCGCGGAACAGTGACATTTTTCCTTCCAGGCTTGCAGGTATTGGCATCGCCCTGACATGCTGCCAAAACGGATTGGATCGGCCATTTAGTTTGTAATGCAGGATAATAAAATCCCGAATGCGCTCGTATTCCAAACGATTCAGGCGATTAGCCTCGGCAACGTGTTTTTCATCAATTTCAAAGTTCACCATGAAGCCCGTCATTTTGTTGATGCCGGTTTGGATCAACGAAATGCTGGTCGATTCAAGTGGCTCTAAAAAACCACTCGATAAACCAATCGCGACACAATTTTTGGACCAAAAATCCTTGCGCATGCCGGTAGTAAAACGAATCAGTTTTGGCTCAGTCACTCGCTCGCCAGTTAAATTATTCAGCAACTCTTCGCGCGCTTGTTCATGGGAAATAAACTGGCTGGAATAAACGTACCCATTACCAACGCGATGTTGCAGCGGAATATGCCACTGCCACCCAGCCGTGCGCGCCGATGAACGAGTAAAGGGATCAGGCTCCACCACACTTTTGGTTTGCACTGCGAGGGCGCTGTCACACGGCAGCCAGTGGCTCCAATCTTCGTAGCCAACACCGAGTGTTTTGCCTATCAGCAGTGCTGGCATTCCCGTGCAATCCACAAATAAATCGGCCTCGACTACCTGCCCTGACTCCATCGATACAGACTGGATAAATCCGCTGGCTCCATCCAATTGGACGTGATTGATTTTGCCCTCAATGCGCTGCACATTTCTTTGTTCTGCATAGCGGCGTAGAAATTTCGCGAATAATGAAGCATCAAAATGGTAAGCGTAGTTGTACCAGGCCAAACGGCTTTTTTCGTCAAAGCTGGGTTGCGCAAATTTGCCCGCTTGTGCCAGTTGAGTGCACAGGCAAAATTTATCTAACCCCTCTGAATAGCCCTGATTTTTTGCCCACCACCAGGTTTTATAAAAAGGGCGATCTTCAATTTCAACTCCATAGCCGGCAAACGGATGGAAAAAACGGGTATCTATTCCCGCCCACTGATCGAACTCAATACCCAACTTAAATGTCGCATTGGTTGCCTTGATAAACTCACTTTCTTTAATTGCAAGATCCTTAATGAACTGATGGATGCCGGGGACAGTTGCCTCGCCCACGCCGATAGTACCAATGAGTTCGGATTCAATCAGCGTGACTTGGATATCGACCTTTTCAAGCCAACGCGCCAAATAGGCGGCGGTCATCCAGCCCGCAGTGCCACCACCGACAATCAGGATTTTTTTTACAGGCTTAGTCGTCATCAAAACTCCCATTGCGGCATTGTTATCATTGTTATGAAGGAATGGATATTGGCCCCACGCCAGAGCCACTAGTCTCATTAATCATATATTAATGGAGCTTGGCTGCCTACGCACCATGCATCAGGATGGTCTGGCATAGCTGTTGCTGTAGTCTTAAGTCAATAACGGGCAAAGTATTAGAGCGCGCCAGATAAGCGCATCAACTGCATTCAATCCCGCGTTTTCAGGTATTTGGAGTAAAGCAAAGAATGGCAGCAAGCACCATCAACAGACAGGGGGCAACCCCGATTGCACCATCTCGCAGCAAAGGCTCAAGCCAATTTGCACACTTCTGCGACCTTTATCACCAACGATTGGATGCATTGACGCTCGCGAAGCAGCTGATCCACATGATCAAGGCAGTACAGCGCCATCGCGGTATGACCATGGGCACCCTTGGAGGCAACCAACAGTTCCGGGACGAGCTGGCGCATTTGCAGGTGCAATTGGAGCGTCGGCTGGAGTTGCTGCAGGCATTTTCCTCTCGCAGCTCTGCCCTGCTTAGCCCGCGTGATCAGGAAAATCTGAGCAATGCCTGGCTGACAATTAGCCGCGACTGGCAGGAAGATGCGGTGATCGATAACTACGAACTGCATTGCCATCTGATCGAACAGTTGCTGAGCATGGTGGCAGCGCTGGGTAAACAACTGGAACAACCTACCTCCCAATCCATGCCGGAGATGGTCGAACCCAAGGTTATCCACGCCGATGAAACCCTCTATCCCAACCGCTTTAAATACCTCGAGGTGCTGCATTTTGCGACGCGCCTGATGCCGGCAGTGGCGGAGCAGATTGGCCGTATCCGTGCGCTGGCGACTTACGCCTCGGCACTCGGCTACTGCGACAAAGATTTCGCCAGCAAACTGCGCTACGTTATCCAATGCACACGGGTAAACAACGAGAAACTGCGCCATCAGACCAAGCGCCTTGAAGGCCTGCTGGACAGCGATCTGAGTCTGCTTGGCCAACTCAAAAGCTATGAGATCAAGCTGGAGTTTTTATTGTCGATGGTGGAGAGCGATGTGGTAAATGCACATCAAATCAACACCGACAGTAGCCGCCTGTTCAGCTTGGCAACCGATATTATCGATGTGTATTTGAAGGTTGTAGATGAAGGTGTGCAACTCCTTACCCAATGGCATGAGCAGGATATCGAAGTCTGGGTGCAATCCTACTAATCAAAGTACTTGCCTCTTGGGTCTCACTCCCTACAATGGGCTCTGTCTATTTTAGGGAACCTCTATGCGTCAACTCTGGTTAATCGGGGCATTTGCCTCTATCCCTTTGTCTGCACTCGCTGCCGATACCACAGCCCCAACTATTGAATTCAGCACCGAAGCAATGAACCACTGCTTGCAAGCCTCAGTGGTGGGTGCTGCAGAAGCCATGACGGTAGCGGAATTAAAACAGGCCTGCCTGCTGCTGCACGAGCAGCGCCGGGGAGTAATTGAAACGCCGGTAGCGGACGAGAAGGAAGAAACCAACTGGGTACTACAAAAGCGCCTGACTCTGGAGGCGCTCAACCGCTCCAGCCGTTTTGTGCTTACCCCGCATAAACGCAACTATTTGTTCCCCTTAAGCTTTACCGAACACCCCAACACCGGTCCTTACCAAAGGGAGGATGAATCACCGCTGCTTGACCTGAGCAAGACGGAGGTGGACTTCCAACTCAGCATCAAGATTCTGCTGCGTGAAGACCTGTTTGGCGACAATGGCCATCTTTACCTCGGCTACACCAACCATTCACTTTGGCAGGTGTATAGCGATAAGGATTCAGCCCCCTTTCGCGAAACTGACCACCAACCCGAATTGATTCTGAGCTTTTCCAATGATTGGGAAATATTGGGGTTTCGCAATGCGCTGAACGAGGTTGTGCTGAACCATCAATCCAATGGTCAAGGTGGGTTGCTATCGCGCAGCTGGAATCGGGTAATGCTGAACACGGTATTTGAACGCGGCAATTTTGCGTTCGCGCTCAGTCCCTGGTACCGCATTCCTGAGCCAGAGCAAGAATTTCCAGGTGATCCTGATGGAGACGACAATCCAGACATCACTGATTACATGGGGAATTTTGAACTTAACAGTGCCTATCAACACAGCGATGACATCTACAGCATTATGCTGCGCAACAACTTACATGCCGATAACAAGGGGGCGCTGGAGCTGGGCTGGAGTTTTCCGATCAGCTCCAATTTGCGCGGCCAGCTGAAATACTTTAACGGCTATGGCCATAGTCTGATTGATTACAACACCGATATGGAAGTGTTTGCACTGGGTATTGTGTTTACCGACTTGTTTTAGCTGATACCGCAAGGGGCAAGGCTAATAGGCTTCGCCCAACAAATCAACAAGGGTGCGGATAGACTCGGTCGCCTGCGGTGATACATCGATAATCGAAAATCCGGTCCAGTGTTTACCCGACAAATCTGCATCGCGCGCCCAGAGGCAGTCAGCACCCAGCTGGATCACCATCTGTCCATTAACAGGCTCCGGCACATGCAAATCCAGGGTGTAAAGGCGATCTTCCTCCATGGCGACGTCACCTACAATCATTAATCCCTGAGTGTGAATATTGACCAGGCGACCGATGTATTGGTCGCGCAGGTTATCGTACACATCTACATCGCCATTGATCGTATGGCGCTCCAACTCCCTGTCGTGTTCACGTGAGCAGTTGTGGGTCATGATGTATTACCGGTTTTAAGAGTATCGGCTCGTTCATTGAGGGTGTGATAGATGTTTTCCAAGGCGCGCTCGAAAAACGGTTTGGTGCTGCCCGCGATAATCCGGGCGCGGCCCGCGAGCATATCGCGCGCCAATTGGAGGCCAGCCGCGAGCGACACTTTGCGCCCCTGCTGATCGACCAACATGTAGTGTTGGGTCTTTTTATTGTACCAGGCCACTTTCAGGCGCTTGCCACCATCAAATTCAAACCAGGTACCAAACTCCACCATCTTCAAGCTATCAACAATCTTGGCCTCTTCCGGCAACACCGGCTGCAACTGCGCCACCATATGTCCGGCTTTTTCTGCCGCCAACGATTCCAACTTGGTGCGCATGGGCGCTGGGGCAGGCTCGGCTTTGCGGCTCAACAGCGCCATGCGCTGGAGCGAGACAACCGCATCCAAAAGCTTGCGACCTTTGGCCTGCTCATAACCGATGGTTTCAAAACCACGCTCAAGGGCGGCGAGCAGCCCATCCTGCAGCTCCATTTGTTTTACTTTGTCCGGCTGCTTGGTTTTGGGCTCCAGCGTCCAGAGCAAATCGTCGATCACTTGCAGGGCGCGCTTCCAACTGTCGGATTTATCGCCGTAGCGCAGCAGCACAAACGACAGGTAGTCCGACCAGGGTTGCAACAACAACAGCAATATCGCCGAGGGCATATCGCGATTATCGGTGCGGCCTCGCACCTCGTTATTCACCTGGATCTTCGCTTCGCGCAGTTTTTCTTCGCCTTGGGCTTTTTCCAGCGCGCGACGCTCCATCAATTCCTGGCGACGCGCCACATTGTGGGTATAGGCATTAAACTCAATCAGCAATTCGGCAAAGATGCGCACATCATTCTTGAATTCCTGCAGCAGGCGAAACACCGTGGTTTTGATCTTGGTAAAGATATCGTATTGGTCGCTGCCATCATTACTCACCCAGCGCACACCGGCTTCGGCAAGACTGTTGAGCAGCACGCGCGCGGGGTGCTCAGGTTGCTCAAAAAAACCCTTGTCGATAAAGGCGATTTTCAGAAACGGCGTATGCAAATAACTGAGCAATGCTTTGACAGAATCGGGCAAGTGATCATCAGACAGCATGTACTCAAACAACATACCGACCAAGTCAATGGTCTGCATATCACCCGCTTCTACTGCGCCATTTTCGTTTTCGCTGGCGATCTGCTCCATCATCTTGCGGCCAACCTCGGCCACCATTTGCGGTGCAATAGGCACAGGGCCCGACTCATGGTTAGCCAGCACCTGCTGGGTCACACTAAAGGCCTGGGTTTGCATCTGTTCCAGCACACTCACCAATTGATTTTGGGTGTAGACCTGTAAATTAGCGGGTGACGCTGTAGGCACAGCAGGGGTAGCGACAACTGCTCCATTGGGGTTGATCACCGGGCTATTCGCCGCCTGACCAGCAACCACCGCTTGAGGATTGAAATGTGCAGCCTGGATTGCAGGCAATGCCTGGGTTACATGGGTTTGCAACAGGCGGATCGCGTTCAACAGGCTGTTTTGGTACTGGATATCATTGGGGTTGAGCGCACCACTGAGCAATTTATCGCTCGCACGGCGCTGATGCTGCTGTTCTTCTTCGACTTGTTGCTGCTCGTCAACTGACCCGTCGTTGCGCTCGAAGGGATCATCCTGCATCGCCTCATCCGTTTTGTGGTCAGCCGGCTTGTCACTGGCGGGAACAAAGCGGAGATTGGGCAACAGGTTTTGGCGGATCAGGTAATCATTCAGCTCATCGTATAGCCCATCGAGCATGCCAATCACGTCTTGATCGAACAACTTGTAGCCGATGATTTTGGTTTTGACATCAATATCCAGATTGGCGAGCAGCTTGCGCAGCGATTCACAAAATTGTACCGGGCTGGCAGGGTTGGCGCGCTCATCAATCTTTTCGCCATCATTTAACAGCGCCAAACGCTGCTGCAATGCCCAGAGCTGCTCGGCAAAAAAATTGTCGGCGCGATGCGTAATAGAGGTAATAGCGATGGTTTCTTCAAGGTCTGAATGTTCCACCAACGAAAGAATATCGCCGCTAAAACGCTCTTCGCCCGTCAGGGTATTAAGGGATTTATTCTTGAATTTTACAAAACCGTTGGCCAGATGCTGGCAAAACTCTTGTTCAGCCGCTTGCTGTACAGCTGCAAGTAAATTTTGGGTTTCATAGAGGGCTATCTGGTCTTTATTAGATTTAGCCTGTTCAGCAACTTCCAGAACCTGCTTACACCACTGCCGCCAAAAATTAGGGAAAACACGGTACGCAAAACCGCGCGTTAAATCGCGGCAATGTTTTAAATATTGAATGACCAATTGCTCTGACATGGCTACCGCAGAATACGGAGAAGACTTATTAATATCAGAACCAGGTAAGCCTGAGTTATGCATAATTATTCCGTGTTTTTCCATGAATTTCATATTCCCTAGCGCCTATTATTACCAAGCTGGTTTTGCGCTAACCGCGCTTGGAATCAGTGCCTGCGAACCTAGAGACTAGATGAGTGAATCTTCTATATAGGTTGTCCTGAGCGACAATCTTAACAGCTTGTGAGATTTCTTCCAGCCAATAAGACTATTGGCTCACAGTTAGATTAAAAATAGCACGATCTACGCAAATCGCCGCAAAGATGCCTTTCCAGCCGTTCGAAAGATAAGTAAATCCTGATTTTTCAATATTTGGATAAATGTTCCTTGAGCAACCGCACGCCCGGCGCACCAAAATAATCCAGCACGCACAGTATCGCGCCCCACCATGGAACACATATAGGCATAACTTCCCTCCATGAAACTCCCAAATCCCTTTCAAAATCAGGCAATTAAAAAATTGGCACTCATATTGCGATAGCCCCCCTGTAATAACTGATTCGCACTCTGGGTGGTTTTAGCTATTCAACAAATCTGTACACACAATTTGTTAATAGGAGGCTAGGGTTCCGGTCACTTGATTTTATCAAGCGATGTCTGGTCCGAGAGCTTCCGACCTCCCAAGGCAGGCAAAAGGCTAAACGCCCGCAACTGTCTTGAGGTTACACGGCGGGATAAAAGCCCGGGAGATGGAATGGCCTAATCGCCAGAGTGCTCCCATTTGCTTGCGCCGATGTCACCAAAACCGCTGGAGGTTATTCATGTTGCGTCAATCCCGCCTTAAAAAAGTATTACTGGCCATTACACTCTCCCTCTCCGCCGCTTGTGCCAGTGCTGCTGAACCATTCAAAGTCTGCTGGTCCATCTATGTTGGTTGGATGCCGTGGGGCTACGGGGCCGAACAAAAAATTGTCGATAAATGGGCAAAAAAATACGGCATCGAAATTGAAGTTGTGCAAATCAACGATTACGTCGAATCCATTAACCAATACACCGCAGGCCAATTTGATGGCTGTGTAATGACAAACATGGATGCGCTCACCATCCCCGCTGCTGGCGGTGTAGATTCAACCGCATTGATCGTCGGCGACTTCTCCAACGGTAACGATGGCGTTGTACTCAAAGGTGGTAAAACGCTGAAAGACATTAAAGGCCAGCAAGTCAATCTGGTTGAACTGAGCGTATCTCATTACCTGCTTGCGCGCGGTTTGGAAACTGTCGGTTTGAAAGAGTCCGATGTCAAAGTCGTTAACACCTCTGACGCCGATATGGTCGCCGTGTACGGCACTAAAGATGTCACCGCGGTTACCACTTGGAATCCACTGCTAAGCGAAATCCTCGCACAACCTAACAGCACCAAAGTTTTCGACTCATCACAAATTCCTGGTGAAATTATGGATTTGATGATAGTGAACACCGAAACCCTGAAAAAGAATCCTGCACTCGGTAAAGCCCTTGTTGGCGCCTGGTACGAAATTATGGGCGTAATGAGCGGATCAGACAAAGCCGCTGCTGCTGCCAAAACCGCTATGGCTGTTGCCTCAGGGACTGACCTCGCCGGTTTTGAATCGCAACTCGCCAGCACAAAAATGTTTTACACACCCGCTTCAGCTCTTGCTCTTATCAATAGCGAAGAACTGTTAAAAACCATGCAGAAAGTTGCTGAGTTTTCGTTTGATCACGGCCTGTTAGGTGAGGGTGCACCCGATGCTAAATACATCGGCGTAGAAGGCCCTAAAGGTGTGTACGGTGATAAGAAAAACGTGAAGCTGCGTTTTGATGCGACTTATATGCAAATGGCAGCAGATAAAAAACTTTAATTGTCTGACACTGATTAATCAGTGAGTCGTCATCCTCGCGCAAACGGGGATCCACACACCGCGTAATCAAATTGAAAGCTGGACTCCCGCGTGCGCGGGAGTGACGACCACACTATAAAGAAGATGCCCATGAAACGATTAATTAATCTAACGCCCTCAAAACCGCTCAAACTTTTACTGGGGATTCTGCCGTTTGCTCTGCTGCTCGTTGTTTATTTGATCGCTTCCGATGCACGCCTCGCCGAAAATGCCAACGACAAACTGCTACCCAGCTTTGCACAAATGGGCGATGCAATTGGCAACCTCGCGTTTGAACCGAGTAAACGCAGTGGTGAATATTTATTTTGGCAAGATACGCTCAGCAGTTTGTATCGCTTAACGCTCGGCATTTTTATCGCCGCTATTTTAGGCTTCACTATCGGCATATTAACCGGCGCGATTCCCACCATCTATTCGCCCATAGCGCCGCTGTTAACCATTATTTCACTGGTTCCGCCCATGGCGCTTTTGCCGGTGTTATTTATCGTCTTTGGTTTGGGTGAATTATCCAAAGTGGCGTTGATTGTGATCGGCGTTGCGCCATTTATCGCGCGCGATATTCAGCGCTGCACCCAGGAAATTCCGCTTGAACAATTAGTTAAAGCACAAACCCTAGGCGCATCTACCTGGCAAATCTTGGTGCGCGTATTAATTCCGCAATTGCTGCCACGTTTGATTAATGCCGTGCGTTTATCGCTCGGTGCCGGATGGTTATTTTTAATTGCCGCAGAAGCAATTGCTTCTACCGACGGTCTGGGTTATCGCATATTTCTGGTACGCCGTTATATGTCCATGGATGTGATCCTGCCCTATGTTGCCTGGATTACCTTACTCGCCTTTTTAGTGGATTGGTTACTCGTCAAGCTCAGCACCACATGTTTCCCCTGGCACTATCAAGCAACAACAAAGTGACAGGCGGCCACCCAATGACCATTATCCCTTTTGATAAAAAATACATAGATGAAAAAAGAGCCAAAGCTATGCCCATGATTCAGGCAAAAAACCTGTGGAAAAAATACGGCGACAACGTGGTGTTGGAACGCATGAATGTGAGCGTAAAAGCCGGTGAATTTATTACCATGGTGGGCACTTCCGGCTGCGGCAAAAGTACCTTTTTAAAAATGTTGTTGGGCATGGAGTCGCCCACGTCCGGTGAATTACTGTTGGATGGGAAATCGATTCGCAGCGAACCCGATCAATCGCGCGGCATAGTGTTTCAGCAATACTCCGTGTTCCCTCATCTCACCGTGTTAGAAAACGTGATTATCGCGCGCGAATTTGAGCACTCCCCAATATTGGGGAAATTATTCGGCAGTAAAAAACGCAAAGTTGTTGATGAAGCCAAAGCGCTGCTGGAATCGGTTGGATTAACCCACGCAATAAATCGTTATCCGCATGAATTATCGGGCGGCATGAAACAGCGGTTAGCCATCGCCCAAGCGCTTATCCGCCAGCCGCGCATTTTATTACTCGACGAACCCTTCGGTGCACTCGACCCGGGTATTCGCGCCGACATGCATCAATTAATTTTGGAACTCTGGCGCGAACACCAGCTCACCGTGTTTATGGTGACGCACGATTTAAGCGAAGGATTTTATTTAGGCACACGCCTGTGGGTGTTCGACAAATTGCGGCGCGACAATCAAGCCCCTGGTGCTTACGGTGCAAATATTACCTATGACCTACCGGTTACCCGTCGCAAAAGTGAAGTGCCTTATGAATTACAAACGATTGCCCAAGAATCACAGGATTTTTAACTCATGAGTAAGATGTTGTACACCACTACCCTGCCCGGCAACGGCCACTGGTCACTGGAGTTGCGCCGCGGCAGCCTGATGAAAATTACTGACATCGAAGGCGGCGCCAACGTTGGCATGCTGTTTTACAACCCGCGCAATTTATTGGAACGCTACAACGCGCCCGACACACTCAAATGCCAACACACGTTTAAATTGCAACGCGGCAATTGCTTGTATTCTGATATGGGCAGAATTTTTGCTTCGATTGTTGAAGACTATTCCGCGAACGGCGAAGGTAATTGGCACGATACTATTTGCGGCAATAGCACTGCCGAACTGATCGAAAAGCAGTGGGGGAAACGCGATTACCAAACCCATCGCAATCAGTGGAAACAAAATGGCTATGACGCCTTTTTAGTTGAACTTGCAAAATACGGTTTGGGGCGCGCCGATATGGCGTCCAATATCAACTGGTTTAGCAAAGTCATCGCAGATGATCATGGCAATATCCGGCTCGACACTAAAAACCAATCGGCTGGCAACAGTGTCACCTTGCGTTTTGAAATGGACACCATGGTTATTATGCACGCCTGTCCACATCCATTAAATAAATCGAAAACCTATCCGTTTACTTCAGTGGAAATTGAATTAGGGGAAGCAGAACCAGTCAGCGACGATGACTACTGTAAAAACTTCCGCGAAGAAAACCAGCGCGGTTTTCAAAACAACGCGCTTTATTACCTGTCTGCAAAATAGTTTAGCTGCGAAATAGTTGAGGAAGACATGTCACATATCCAAAGCAACCTACACCCTGAAACTGCGTTCTCTACACACTATGTGCCCGCAGGCGATTATTTTCTCGGCGAAATAAAACAAGGGCAAACTTTTCGTATTGTCGATTTAAAAGGCAATCAAGCCGCTGACGTTTTATTTTATAACGCCAAAGATCCAAGCGAGCGCTACAGCGCGATGGATACTATCCGCAGCCAGGGCAATTTGTATTTATCGGCGGGCACTAAATTAATGTCCAATGCCAATCGCGAATTACTGGAAATCGTCGCCGATACCTGCGGCCGCCACGACACCCTCGGTGGTGCCTGCGCAACAGAAAGCAATACCGTTCGCTACAGTTTGGAAAAGCGCTGCATGCACGCCTGCCGCGACAGCTGGATGCTCGCAATTGCAGAACATCCCGAATTTGGTATTAGCAAACGTGACATCACCCACAACATAAACTTCTTTATGAATGTTCCCGTCACCGCAGATGGTGGACTCACCTTTGAAGATGGCATTTCTGCACCCGGAAAATATGTTGAGCTGAAAGCGAAAATGGATATCGTGATGCTGATCTCCAATTGCCCGCAATTAAACAACCCGTGCAATGGTTATAACCCAACGCCGATTGAAGTTATCGTTTGGAATTAATTAAATTCAATATCCTCAGTGGACGGCCACTGTTGTAAATTAATCCCAGCAGGACGACCTGCCGGAGCAGAACATGTTTACCAAAGTGTTAATTGCCAATCGCGGCGCCATCGCAACACGCATTATTCGCACCTTAAAAAAACTCAATATAAAATCCGTCGCTGTCTATGCCGAATCTGATGCAGACTCATTACACGTGCGCATTGCCGACGAATCGTTTTCTTTAGGCGAAGGTGCGGCCGCACAAACCTATCTTGATCGCAAAAAAATTATCGCGATTGCACAGCAAACCGGTGCACAGGCGATTCACCCCGGCTACGGTTTTCTAAGCGAAAACTCCAGCTTTGTTGCGGAGTGCGAAGCAGCAGGTTTAGTGTTTATCGGCCCTACTGCGGAACAAATGATTACCTTTGGTTTAAAGCATAAAGCACGCGAATTGGCACAGGCAGCCAATGTACCCCTCTGCCCCGGCACTGATTTATTAAAAGACCTCGACGAGGCAATAGCTGCTGCAGCAAATATTGGTTACCCAATAATGCTTAAAAGTACCGCCGGTGGCGGTGGTATTGGCATGCAATTGTGCAATAGCGAAGCCGAACTCATCGCCGCTTTTGATTCAGTAAAACGCTTGGGCAAAAATAACTTTGCCGATGATGGTGTGTTTCTGGAAAAGTTTATTGCCGCTGCTCGCCATATTGAAGTACAAGTATTTGGCGATGGCAAAGGAACTGCTGTTGCGATTGGAGAGCGCGATTGCTCAAGTCAAAGACGCAACCAAAAAGTTGTTGAGGAATGCCCCGCACCCAACTTACCCGAGCCACAACGCAAAGCCATGCAAAAAACTGCGGAGCAGCTGTTGGCGTCGGTCAGCTATCGCAATGCGGGTACGGTAGAATTTATTTACGATTCCATTGACGAAAAATTTTATTTCCTTGAGGTCAACACACGCCTGCAAGTAGAGCACGGTGTTACTGAAGAAGTTTACGGTGTGGATTTAGTGGAGTGGATGCTGCACCAGGCAGCGGGTGATCTCGGCGATATTAAAACCCTGCGCGATCAGCTCGCACCCAAAAGCCACGCCATTCAAGTACGCGTTTATGCGGAAGACCCCGCGCTGAATTTCCAACCCTGCGCGGGTTTGCTCAGTAAAGTACAATTCCCCGAGTTACACAACGATCTACGCATCGATCACTGGATTGAAAGCGGTATTGAAGTCCCTGCATTTTTTGATCCAATGCTTGCCAAAATTATCGTGTGCGGCGCTGATCGCGAACAAGCACTGAAAAACTTATCCAACGCTTTGACGAACACCTATCTCTACGGTATCGAAACCAATATCGGTTATTTGCGCGCACTCTTGCAAGATCCAACCTTGCTAGAGGGGCGAATGACCACACGCTATTTAAATACATTCGTGTACCAACCTGCGCGCATCGATGTTATTCAAGGTGGAACCCAAACCACAATTCAGGATTATCCGGGTCGCTCAGGTTATTGGCATGTAGGCGTACCTACTTCCGGCCCCTTTGATAGCTACTCATTCCGTTTGGGCAATCGCCTGCTCAACAACGATGAAACAGCAGCGGGGCTGGAAATTACCTTGCAAGGTCCAACATTAAAATTTGGCTGCGCAACAAAAATAGTTTTAACCGGCGCAGCGATTGATGCAAAACTCGACGGCAATGCGATTGCGATTTATGAAATTATTTCAGTAGCTGCAGGGCAACAATTGCAACTCGGGCGCATCACCGATAAGGGCGCTCGCACCTACTTAGCAATTGCCGGCGGAATTCAATGCCCGGGTTATTTAAATTCAAAATCTACATTCACACTCGGCCAATTCGGCGGCCACAATGGCCGCGCATTGCGTGCCGGCGATGTGCTCGCACTAGATGCAAACAACTGCAATGCGACAATTGCTCCTGTAACAATCAACGACAAATTAAAGCCGCAGATTAATAATCTCTGGCAATTGCGTGTTATCTACGGCCCTCACGGCGCGCCGGATTTTTTTACCCCCAATGACATAAGCACATTTTTTAACACCGACTGGGAAGTGCACTACAACTCAAGTCGCACCGGTGTTCGCTTGATTGGCCCAAAACCGGAATGGGCACGCAGCTCCGGCGGCGAAGCGGGAATGCACCCCTCCAATATTCACGATAATGCTTACGCTTTCGGCACCGTGGATTTTACTGGCGATATGCCCGTGATTCTCGGGCCAGACGGTCCATCACTCGGCGGTTTTGTTTGCCCGGCAACCGTTATCAGCGCCGATTTATGGAAACTCGGGCAAGTACGAGCGGGCGATAAAATTCGTTTCCTACCCGTATCGATTGACGATGCAGTAGCGATTGAAAAAACACAAAACCAATCGTTGCGAACGCTGGAAAACATTGCGCATACTTGGAGTAAAAGCGATTTAACATCACCCATTGTAAAAACCTTGGGCGCCGACGAGTTTGGTGAAAATATTGTGTACCGCGCTGCAGGTGACCATTTTTTATTGGTCGAATACGGCGCGCTGGAACTGGATATTAAATTGCGTTTTCGTGCCCACGCACTTATGCAATGGTTACAACAAAATGCCTTGTATGGTTTACGCGAACTGACACCGGGAATTCGTTCGCTACAAGTACACTATGACAGTCAGCAATTATCACTCGAAAATCTGTTGGCACATCTTGAACGCGGTGAACGCGAATTAATTTTGCAACTTGCACAGCTAAGCGTTCCTTCACGTATAGTGCATATTCCTTTGAGCTGGGATGACGAAGCCTGTCAATTGGCGATCCAAAAATATATGCAGTCAGTGCGCTCCAACGCACCCTGGTGCCCCAGCAATCTGGAATTTATTCGCCGCATTAATGGTTTGGATTCTATCGCCGAGGTAAAAAATATTCTCTTCAGTGCCTCCTATCTAGTGATGGGTCTGGGCGATGTGTATTTGGGTGCGCCTGTTGCAACTCCAATTGACCCGCGCCATCGTTTGGTCACCACCAAATATAATCCTGCACGCACTTGGACGGCAGAAAACTCGGTTGGGATTGGCGGTTCTTATTTATGTGTTTACGGTATGGAAGGCCCCGGTGGCTACCAATTTGTCGGGCGCACCTTACAAATGTGGAATCGCTATCGTCAAACCAAGGAATTTAAACAACCCTGGTTATTAAATTTCTTTGACCAAATCCGTTTTTATGAAGTCAGTGCAAACGAACTACAAAAAATTCGTCGCGATTTTCCACAGGGTCGTTATCCCATCAAAATTGAAGAAAGTCATTTCAGTTTAAGTGAATACCAAGAATTTATTGCCGCCCATCTGGATTCCATCACTGCATTTACCGCGCAACGCGAGCAGGCATTTGAAGAGGAATTGGCTCGCTGGCACGCCAACGGACAATTCAATTATGTACAGGAAGAAATTGTCGACGAAAATGAAGAAGCAGAATTGCCAGAGGATGCAATCCGCGTTGACAGCTCGGTCTCCGGCAGTGTCTGGCAAACCCAGGTACAAGTGGGGCAAACAGTGAAAGCAGGAGATGTGCTATTGATTCTGGAATCCATGAAAATGGAAATCAATATAACGGCAAGTAGCGCGGGCAAAGTAACACATCTGTTAAAAGCAGATGGAGCACGCGTGCAGGCAGGACAAACATTGGTGGTTTTGGAAGCAACATAATTTTTCGCAGCCCAAATAAAAAAACCCGGCGCAAGGCCGGGTTAAACATCTGAGGAGAAAACTAACTTAAGGTGCGCTGCTCACGCAACGTCCCAATTACTGCTTCAAGTGCTCGGTCAAACAACATACCGTCATCTAAAATTGTCAGGCGCTTGGTCTGCAGTGCAACCGCCAGACTTTCACGGCTTTCTTCTGCGACTTTCATACCTGAACGGTTTACAAAAATATATTTTCCTACCGAGCGAATAATGGCAGCCAAACGGCAGCGGTATTTCTCACCTGCATCACCTTGCATTTCAAACCAGGTGCCCTGGGTAATATTATTGACCAAGGCTAAATGTTGCGGATCAGCCTGAACGCTTTCGCTGATGGTTTCTTCTACCACAAATTGTTGTTCTGCTTCTGCAGCCGTTGCAACTTCTGCCACCGCAACAACTTCAGCTACAGTATCAGCAACCGGCTCAATTATCGCTTGGTCAGCTAGTTTAACGTCTGCGGTTTCGGCTATTGGTTCATGCGCAGATTCGACAACTTCCGCTGCATTCTCAATAACCGGCGCGGGTGCTGCATTTTGTACCTTGTTAGCTTGCGCCGCAGCATTCGCTGCTTGTTGCGCACGCATTTGCGCCTCCACCATGGCCGCCTTCATGTTGGCATTTTTCGTCGCCATTTCACTGGCCTTGGCTGCCAAATCTGCTGCGGATACGGATGGCGCAGCCTCAACCTGAGGTTTTACGTCGCCACGTAAGCGCGCCAAATGTACACTTTCAAGCTGCTTGAACAAATTGGTGGTTTCAAACGGACTGAACGAAATACTTTCCAAACCGGTGCGCAATTTTTGCAACAGCTCGGGTACCAGCTTTAATAAGCGTTGGCGGTTATCTTTATCCATCGCCGCTGTAACACTCCAAACGAGCTGCTGTGCTGTTGCAGAACAGTTGCGCCACTCATCACTCTCCACACCTTGTTTGAGTGAGGTAATAAACATCACATTCGCCCAAGCCTCACGCAGCAACTTAGTGACCGCCAGAGGCAACTCCTTACCGGCACAAATGCGATTTAATTCCGCATCAACCTGCGCGCGTGCGCGTTCAGATTTGGCCTTGCCATCTTCCGCATCAATAGTGCGCTGCTCAAGAATTTGTGCACGACGTTTTTCTTTATCAAGGAACGAGCGAAAATCGACCAGCAATCGCTCAAAGATACTCATATCGGTATCAAAATCAGTCAGGATCGAACGCACAGTTTCTTCCATTTTGTTAAAGAGACTGTCTTTGCGTTGATTTTCTTCGCTGGATTCCTGCCATCCCAGACAGGCCATTGCCATTTCATTCAACAAACGACGCGCGGGGTGGCCACCTTTGCTGAAGAAAGTTTTATCGGCAATCGCCACTTTGACCATCGGAATTTGTAAACGACCAATCAAGGCTTTCATTGGTGCCGCCAGGTTACGGTCATCCAAAATAAATTCGAACATCATACTTACCAAATTGATGACATCATCATCAACTTGATTAATCGCGGCAGCAGTGTGGGTTTCGTTGCGCAGCAAATCACTCAGTAAATTGCGCAAGCTAGCTGGCGCTCCGCTGGTAACGGGAGCATTAACTGTATTTTGCTGTTGAGCCAGCGACAGGATCTTGATCAAGTCCTGGGTAGTAATTTCTTCACCGGGTAATTGCACGCGCGGCGCACTGCGGTTGGCTCCCAACAGGTCGCGCAGCTGATGCAAAACCTGGTTGGTTTGGTCGTCATAACTTTGCACCAATCCGCCGGTCTCGCCCCCCGCTTTTTGCACACCCAAACCATACTGCGCACTGATGCCTTGGCCATAGTGATCAGCAGTTGGGCTAGTTGAGGGCTTTTTGACGCGCACATCTTGTTTCAATGAAGGCAAAATATTGGCATCAATCAAGGTTTGGTTGAGCACTTCAAATAGTTTGCCCAGCTTGGTCATCACAATATTGTCGAACAGCTTGAACAATACCAACTTGGCTTTTACATCGACATTTAACGCTTTAGTTGCATCGGTAAATGCATTGCAAATCACATCAACGCCCAGAGGGTTATTCTTTTGATAAACCTTGGTGGGAACCAGATGATCAATACGCAGGGTCAAATGTTGGATAGGCTCAGCAAATTGTTCATTGGCTTTGTTGACCATGCCATCAACCGCAACCATCTCTTCCAGCTCATCATTCTTGACCAATGACAAATCGTCCAGCGAGACCGATTTTTCACCGGATGGCTTTTCATCGCGATAAGCACTTGGATCAAGTAATTGGGCAAAGCTGATATCAATGCTGCGGAAAAATGAAGTCTCCATCGCACGGCGACGGATGCGCACCTCGCGCATTGAGTCAAAAAAGATATTTTGATCGTGATTGTTGTTAGCTTTGTCGGCCAATTCAAACATGGCATCATCGACTTTATCGAACAATTCACGTAGAAATAATTGCAACTGCTGCCGCGCCTTATCACGCAGGGCGTGCATAGCGGCAGGCAAACGAGCAAGTGCCACTTGCGAATTAGCAGCGGAATTGCGCTCTACATTTAAGTGAACAACCTTTTTGGGGTCGGATTTCATATGTTCGGACATGGCGGATTACCATTAGTAAAAACTTGCGTAGTTGAAGTATAACTAAGGGAAAGACACATCAAGTAGGCAAATGATAAGATCGAGAGCCATATCACAAAAGGCTATAACTAACGCATCATCTTATGGTTTTCTAAGTAGATTTTGGAATTAGCCGAAGAGTGCAGCGCCAAAACTGCCGATTTTCAACCTCACAATGTTCAATTATTCGACATACAACATGAATCCTATATACAGCAAAAACCTACCAAATCTAGCTGAAAATATCGCCAAAAGCGTAGCAATAGCCCTTGCTGAAGACATAGGCCCTGGCGATATCACCGCCCAATTAATTCCCACTGAGCAAACCGCCAAAGCAAACATAATCACCCGTGAACAGTGTATTTTTTGCGGCAAAGCCTGGGTTGAAGAGGTATTTCGCCAACTGGATCCGCGGGTTCAGATCATTTGGTATGTAGAAGATGGCCAAAACGCAGCAGCCAATAGTCTGTTATTTACCTTGCAAGGTAGCGCCCGTAGCCTTCTCACCGGGGAGCGCACCGCACTGAATTTTGTGCAGACTCTCTCCGGCACCGCAACCATCAGCAAACAATACTCGGATCAAGTCGCCCACACCGGGGTGAAACTGCTCGATACCCGTAAAACCATCCCTGGCCTGCGCACCGCACAAAAATATGCAGTTGCCTGCGGCGGCTGCCATAATCATCGTATTGGTTTATATGACGCATTCTTGATCAAAGAGAATCACATCGCTGCCTGCGGTGCAATTGAAAAGGCCGTCGCTGCTGCACGGGCTATTGCGCCAGGCAAACCAGTTGAAGTCGAAGTGGAAAACTTTGCCGAGTTAGATCAAGCACTGGCAGCGAATGCGGACATCATCATGCTGGATAACTTCAGTATTGATGATATGAAAAAAGCAGTAGCGATTAATGCGGGGCGCGCAAAGCTGGAAGCTTCGGGAAATATTAATGAGCATACATTAATTCCGACAGCAGAGACTGGGGTGGATTATATTTCTATTGGTGGATTGACGAAGCACTGCCGGGCGGTGGATTTGTCTATGAGGGTTTCATAACTAAATCTGCTAATACCTTTGACCATAAATATGGAAAACTTAGCCGGGATCAAAGTCAAGATAAGCTCTTACATTATTCCCATCCGGACAAACGATAGCGGTTTTTATTTCAACAAGAGCAACTAGCGGATACCAACCGCAATCTTTAAATTCAACCAAGGCATTTTTGAGCATAGATACATCTAAATCATTTTTCTTCACAATATCTTCCAATAGCTCTATTTTCTTAGCATCCTTGAACCACTCCCCATCCAGACATTGACGATAGTATTGTGGTAATCGATGAATATCTTTGCCTGCCAAAACAGAAAGCAGAATTTTTTTCCTCCCTTCAGAATCATTAGGGAAGGTAACACACAGGTATTGAGTGCTAGCGAATAAAGAAGGAGTCATCGGTAAATCCTCAGGCCATCCAGCTTCAAATTCACCTATATCTAGAGGCCTAATAATTTCGACCCGATCCCTTGCCAACACCAAGAATGCTGGACGGGCTGCGGCCACTATAGATACACCATACACTAGAGCGCCCAATTGAATGACACCAATCACAATATAATCAGAGCATAATTCTTTTATTGATTTCTCAGGGGAATATATCACCAAGGTCATTAATGGCCCTAAAATCAACTCCACCACTATAATGATTTTATAGGCGACCAAGCTATCTAGAACTTGCATCAACTCGCCAGGGTACCAAAATATAATTAGCTGCCACACTAACAACGCTACAACTGATGTAATGAAAAAATGCAGCGCAGCAGCTTTTAGTTTAGAGCGTGCAGTTACATTAATCAGCTTCATAGAACCAACATATAAATGGCATAATTACAGGAGGTGACAAAAGAAAAAACCCTTACCACAGCAGCGCGATAAGGGTCTTTGCATCAAACAATTTGAAAATTATTTTACTAAGTTACTTACATTCTGCAGGAGCAAATCTTGGATTCAAAGTACCTGCAACAGCACCAGCTAAACCGCGGTTTGTTGCCTGAACACTTGTGGTAGATGCGCACGCCCAGTCAACAGAACCAGTAGCCCCAGCAGCAGCAGCAGCTAATTGGGTGATTACACCTGCTGCATTTAAATAAGGAGTAAAAACCAACGTAGGAGCTGCACCTACAGCATTACCAATGTTTGCGCCGTTATAGGTTATGGTTACAACACCAGTAGCAGGAGCAATAGCGATGCTAGTTACATATTTAGATTGTGGCACAGCACCGGCTACTTGCGCTGCAAATGCAGCAACACCAGGCATACCATCTGATGCATACATACTGGACATATCAGATTTCAGTGCTGACGCCAAACCAACACCCTCCGTAATTTTGGCGCGAATCGTGTAGTCCTGATAAGCAGGAAGCGCTACTGCAGCCAAAATACCAATAATCGCTACTACGATCATCAATTCGATTAAAGTAAAACCTTTCTGTAAAGTTTTTTTC
Organism: Cellvibrio fibrivorans; assembly: GCF_031457055.1. Classification (NCBI taxonomy): domain Bacteria; kingdom Pseudomonadati; phylum Pseudomonadota; class Gammaproteobacteria; order Cellvibrionales; family Cellvibrionaceae; genus Cellvibrio; species Cellvibrio fibrivorans. The sequence goes on from NZ_JAVDVX010000007.1 coordinate 278,322, forward strand.
ATCACAAATCTCCAGACTTTTTAGGGGGGCGGAAAGTAAAACAACACATGTTTAAAAGCAAATCACATACCAACATTCAGAAGAATTTAAAAACAGCAGTAAATGCTGGCCATGCACAACATTTACTGCTCGTCCATATTCACACTCAACAACCACCGCTCACCTGATTTGACAACAAGTGACAGTTTTTGTCACTCCATTCAATTTATGAACTACAAAATAGTCATCAAACGCGAATCCATCGGGCATAACAAACTAAATCCACTAAGCTTAATCGGCTGATGTAATATAAAGTTATCCAACCAATATCCAAATATAGGTAGCAGCGGTAATAACGAATGAATAGCCCAACACCTACAATGCTAAATGGTCTTGCCCGCAGGCTAGTGGCTGACAAGCTGATAGATGCCGAATTGGCGAGCAAGTCAGTCCACCAGGCAAAAAAAGAAAACATCCCGTTTGCCCAGCACCTGGTAAGCAATGGAATCTTGGATGCCCGCACGCTCGCTCGGGTTGCATCCGAGGAGTTCGGTTCACCTGTCTTCGACTTGGATGCCCTCAACAAAGATTTGCTTCCTCAAAAACTGGTAGATGACAAGTTAATACGCAAGCACCACACACTGCCCATAGCAAGACGCGGCAACCGCTTGTTTCTGGCAGTAACCGACCCAACCGACTTGCATGCTCTGGATGAAATTAAATTCAATACCGGCATTAACACCGAAGCTGTTCTGGTAGAGGCAGACAAATTACGCATAGCAATCGACAAATACCTCAACTCCCAGGAGGAAACGCTGGGCGATGCACTGGGCGGCTTGGATGATGACCTTGATGATCTAAATGTACAGACTATAGATACAGCACCTACCGCAGACGACTCAAATGAGGCAGACGAAGCTCCTATTGTTAAGTACATCAACAAAGTTTTATTAGATGCAATAAAAGGTGGAGCTTCCGATATTCACTTCGAGCCCTACGAGAAAAGTTATCGCATCCGCTTTAGAACTGATGGCGTTCTGCATGAAATGTCACGCCCTCCGGTGAATCTCGCCTATAGAATGGCAGCCCGCTTGAAAGTAATGTCGCAAATGGATATTTCCGAGCGGCGCTTACCACAAGATGGACGTATTAAATTAAAGGTATCCAAAACCCGTGCAATCGACTTCCGTGTAAACACTCTGCCAACACTGTTTGGCGAAAAAATTGTACTGCGTATCCTTGACCCAAGCTCAGCGAAACTGGGGATCGATGCTCTTGGATATGAAGATGACCAGAAGAAACTCTACATGGATGCACTGGCGCAATCGCAGGGTATGATTCTGGTTACAGGGCCAACGGGCAGCGGTAAAACCGTATCGCTTTACACAGGCCTGAATATTCTTAACACCGCCGAGGTAAATATTTCAACGGCAGAAGACCCTGTGGAAATTAACTTGGAGGGCGTTAACCAGGTACAAATGAATGCGCGCGTGGGCCTTACGTTTGCAGAAGCGCTGCGCTCATTCTTGCGGCAAGACCCGGATATCATCATGGTCGGTGAGATTCGCGACTTGGAAACAGCTGAGATTGCAATTAAAGCATCGCAAACGGGTCACTTGGTGTTATCTACCCTACACACCAACTCAGCACCAGAGACGTTGACTCGCCTGCTTAACATGGGCGTTCCTGCATTTAACGTAGCTACCAGCGTAAGCCTTATTATCGCCCAAAGACTTGCGCGCCGTTTGTGCCCTGCTTGTAAAAAGCCTGCAACCGATATTCCGGCAGACATTCTCACTCAGGAGGGATTTGACGAAATAGGCATTCCGCGCGCAGAATTCCAGCTCTTTCACCCTGTTGGCTGTGAAAAATGCAATGGTGGTTATAAAGGACGAGTAGGGGTATATGAAGTGGTTCGCATCACCCCCCTGATTGCCAACCTTATAATGGAAGGAGGCAATTCACTTCAAATTGCGCGTGCTGCTAAGGAAGCTGGCTTTAATAATCTTAGGGTATCCGCATTGCGCAAGACCGCAATGGGATTAACCAGCCTCGAAGAGGCCAACCGAGTCACCAAGGATTAATTCCATGGCATTAGCATCTACAACAAAATCAGCCAGCTCGTCTGCAGCAAAATCGAAAGCCGCAGTAGCAAAGGCAAAACAAATCCCAACAACCAATACCTATGTGTATAAAGGTGTAGATAAGAAAGGGAATAAGATTCAGGGCGAAATTAACGGTGGCAGCCCGACTATTGTAAAAACCCTGTTGGCTAAACAAGGGATCACTACACGATCCGTGTCGAAAAAGGCGAAGCCCTTATTCGGATCTAGTGGCAAGGCAATCAAGCCTGCGGATATAGCTATTTTTTCTCGCCAAATGGCAACTATGATGAAAGCAGGTGTGCCTCTGGTCCAAGCCTTCGACATTGTTGCCGATGGGCTAGAGAACCCTAATTTGCGCAAGCTTGTATTACAGATCCGCGATAGTGTTGCCGCTGGCGGAGGCTTTGCAAACTCACTAAGGGAACACCCCAAATACTTCGATGATCTTTTTTGCAATCTTGTCGATGCAGGAGAGCAGTCAGGTGCGCTGGAAACCATGCTGGATCGCATCGCGACTTATAAAGAAAAAACGGAAGCACTGAAAGCTAAAATAAAAAAAGCAATGACATATCCTATTGCTGTTGTCGCTGTTGCAATTATTGTTACTGGAATATTATTAGTAAAAGTTGTACCTCAATTTGCCGAAACTTTTAGTAGTTTCGGCGCAGACCTTCCCGCTTTCACACTATTTGTATTGCACTTATCAGAGCTTGCTCAAGCGTATTGGTTCATGATTTTAGTGGGCATGATTGCATCTATTTTTGCATTTAAAGAAGGTGTTAAACGCTCATCCGCCTTTGCATATGCCGTAGATAAATACATGTTAAAATTTCCTATTGTAGGCCAAATTTTATATCTTTCTGTGATGGCCAGGTTTGCTCGCACACTGGCCACAACATTTGCTGCAGGTGTTCCTTTGATTGATGCACTTACCTCGGTTGCTGGCGCGGCAGGCAACAGAATTTATGCAGATGCAATAATAAAAGTAAGAGACGATGTCTCAACCGGTATTCAATTAAATACCGCATTAAAAGCAAAAGGTATTTTTCCAACATTATTAATTCAGATGTCCGCAATCGGTGAAGAGTCAGGTGCGCTGGATGCGATGCTAGACAAAGTTGCCGTTTATTATGAGGAAGCTGTAGATAATATGGTCGATAGCCTCACTTCATTACTCGAACCTTTAATAATGTCAGTGCTAGGTGTGCTGGTAGGCGGATTAATGATTGCCATGTATATGCCTATCTTCCAACTCGGTGCGGTTGTATAAACGTGACATTTTTTTCAGCTCTGCAAGTCTATCCACTATTGGGTTTGGCTTGCACCTTAGTTCTTGGCTTACTCGTCGGCAGCTTTTTAAACGTTGTTATTTACCGCCTGCCAAAAATGATGGAACGCGATTGGCAAAACCAATGTCGTGATTTTATAACTAATGATGGCGACATAGCCGCCCTTCCCGCAAACGATTCAAAACAGGAACCATTTAATTTGATGGTTCCTGTTTCCCGCTGTCCTCACTGCGGTCACAAGATTAAACCTTGGGAAAATATTCCAGTTATTAGCTATTTGTTCTTACGCGGTAAATGCTCCAACTGCAAAGCAGGGATCTCTGCTCGCTACCCGATAATCGAATTGGCAACCGGCTTGCTGTCTGTCGCGGTTATTTATTATGTTGGTGTTAATTGGAATGGATTGGCCGCGTTGATATTTACTTGGTCGCTTATAGCGTTGACCATGATTGATTTTGACACTTATCTGTTACCCGACGACATAACGCTTCCGCTACTCTGGCTCGGCTTGATAGCAAATAGTTTTGGTACATTTACCGATCTGCCAAGTGCAGTCTGGGGCTCGATAGCAGGTTATTTGGCACTCTGGTCTGTCTACAAGGTATTTAAACTGCTGACTGGTAAAGAGGGGATGGGTTACGGCGATTTTAAATTACTTGCCGCGCTCGGAGCCTGGATGGGCTGGCAAATGTTGCCGCAGATTATTTTGTTATCGTCTCTGGTTGGTGCCGTTATTGGTATCAGCATGATTGTTATCCGCGGCCGCGATAAAAATATTCCCATCCCCTTTGGCCCCTACCTGGCTATTGCTGGCTGGATTGCATTTATCTGGGGTGACACCATCAACCAATCCTACTTAAAACTTTTTGTAGCACATTAGGCTGTAAAAAAATGCCTCTGATTATTGGACTTACTGGCGGCATTGGCAGTGGCAAGTCAGAAGCCAGCAAGCGATTTATTGAGCGCGGCATACTGGTTGTCGATGCAGATGTGGTCGCACGCGAAGTAGTTGAGCCGGGCTCACCGGCATTAACACAAATTGCTGCACATTTTGGACCTGTTATTCTGGATGCAACAGGCAATCTACAACGCAGTAAACTGCGTGAAATTATCTTTTCTAATCCCAGTGAAAAACAATGGCTTGAATCGCTACTCCACCCGATAATTAATACAGAGATTCGCCGGCAGCTCGCAGGGGCAATGAGTGTTTACGCCATTCTTGCATCGCCGTTACTGCTGGAAACGCAGCAATTTCAGTTAGTTGATCGCATATTGGTAATCGACACCAGTGAACAACACCAACTTGAACGCGCAAGCCACCGCGACAAAAGCAATGAAGCGCAGATAAAGGCCATTATGCAAACCCAACTCTCGCGGCAGGAGCGCTGCGCGCGGGCGACTGACATTATCCAAAACCATGGCAGTATTGATGAGCTGGATGCCCAGGTTGAAAAACTCCACCAGCTTTATCTCGAATTAGCGCAATCCACTGCAAAAACGAACTGATTATTTATGCAAAATACCACACTGAACTCTGATTTAACGTCACTCAAACTCGCTTGCCCTACGTGCAAAAAGACAGTGCTATGGAATGACGAATTTCCGCACCGGCCATTTTGCAGCGACCGTTGCCGTTTGATTGATTTAGGTGAATGGGCCAGTGAAAGCCACCGAATTGCGGGGGACAATCTGGATATCAATTCAGAGGATGAGACAAATCATTAACAGATTTTGCTTGTGATTGCATTGGAAATCACCACCAGGCGCTGATGCCAGCCACACCTTGTGCGCCGCAAGACTGGGCAGTTTTTATATGCTCTTCACCCACGCCGCCCAATGCATAAACCGGAATATTGGCTAGCTCCGCCAAAGCAGAAAATGACTCCCACCCAAGCAACTTGGCAGATGGATGTGAATCTGTCGGTAATACGGGAGATAAGAGTAAATAATCAGCACCAATATTTTGCGCGTGGGTGATCTCTTCAGCGTTGTGGCACGAGATACCAAACAGCACCTCCTGCCCAACTGGTCGCGCATTAATTGCTGCCGCATGATGGTGATTGAGATGTAATCCTAATTTTTTATCCGGGAGGGAATGAGTTAGGAGATTAAAATCCGTAAGCGAACTATTAATTACCAAACGTCCATTTGATTGGTTGACTGCTTGAATTGCTTCATCCAATAAGGATTTATGCGTATTCACACAAAAATCAGCTACACGGAATTGCACTATACGAAGGTCCATCGCCAAAACGCGATTCAGGCGCACCATAAAATCAACATTATCAAGATAAGCCCCCGTAATCGCATATTTTTCCGGCAAATTAATTGCTGAAATAATGGGTCGATTAGCTGCAGGAAACGCAAATTTGTTCAGCTCTTTAGCATCAACCCACTGGATTGGTTGACCTTCGTTGCCGATAGGAGTGCCCAGAAATTGGGTGATTTTATGGACATCAAGCAGAACGGATTTATCAGGGTAATGGTGGCGAATCTGAATCAATGGTTGACTGGCAAGCACATCAATCGCGAGCTCTTCGTACAACTCACGCACAAGTGCGCGCTCGATGGTCTCACCCGCATCAACCTTACCGCCAGGAAACTCCCACAAGCCACCTTGGTGAGCGCTCAACGGGCGTTTGGCGATAAGAATTTTGCCGTCGGCATTAACGATAACACCGACAGCAACACGAACTAATTTAGCCACGATAATCTACAAAAAACTAAGAGCGATAGTCCGCATTAATGCGAACATATTCATATGAGAGGTCAGTAGTCCATACCGTTTCTGCAAACTCACCACGGCCCAAATTGATATTAATTGCGATATCAGGCTGACTCATTACTGCCTGCCCTTGCTCTTCTGTATAGGTTTTTGCACGGCCACCGTGCTCAACAATCAGCGTATCGTTTAGGTGAACACGAACCTTTGTTGCATCCAAACCCGGAACACCAGCATAACCAATTGCCGCCACAATGCGCCCCCAGTTAGGATCAGAAGCAAAGAGCGCAGTTTTAATCAGCGGTGAATGCGCCACGGCGTAAGCAACATCTAGACACTCATCGCGATTGGCGCCACCACTTACTGCAACAGTTACGAATTTGGTTGCACCCTCACCATCACTCACAATACTTTTGGCAAGATGGATGTGTGCAGCAATAATAACGTCGCGCAATTTTTCATAAAGTTCACCGCTTGCACGGTTGATCTCAGGCAGATCCACTTGACCTGTGGCCATTAAAATACACGAGTCGTTAGTAGATGTATCACCATCAATTGTGATGCGATTGAATGATTTATCAGCGGCTTCACGCGCTAATTCTTGCAACAACGCTTGCGAGACTTTTGCATCAGTTGCGATATAACCCAGCATAGTTGCCATATTGGGTTTAATCATACCGGCACCTTTAGATATGCCGTTTACTGTAATAATCTTGCCCTGATACTCAAATTGCTGACTGAAACCTTTGGGGCGGGTGTCAGTCGTCATAATACCTGCGCCGGCGTCATCCCAGCCATTTTCATTCGCTTTTTCCAACGCCTCTGGCACTACAGCAATAATTTTTTGCACTGGCAATGGCTCACCGATAACGCCGGTTGAAAATGGCAGCACCTGCTCAGGTTTAACACCTTTTAACTGTGCAATCGCAGCACAAGTGGCCTTTGCATCAAGCAGGCCTTGCTCACCAGTACAGGCGTTAGCGTTACCTGAATTAATAACTAAAAAGCGGATCGGCGCAGCAGCAAGGTGCTCCCTGCATACCGTAACCGGCGCTGCGCAAAATGCATTTTTAGTGAACACTCCGGCAACAGCACTGCCTTCAGCGAGTTCAAATAAAACCACATCGCGACGCCCCACTTTTTTGATACCCGCACTCACAGCGGTTAACTTCACACCCTTTACAGGATGCATGTGCGGAAAAGGATATTCACCAACTGCCATAATATGAATCTCGATATTTGTTCATGACCAGGTTGTTTCGATCAACACGACTTAAATACACAGAGCCTCGCAATTGCGAGGCTCTGGCAGTAAAAATTATTCTAAAGAACCGTGACAACTTTTGTATTTTTTACCAGAGCCACAAGGACAGGGATCATTGCGCCCGATCTTACGCCCTTCGCGCACCACTTGCGCACGAGGAGCTGCTGCTTGTGGCTCCTCTGGCTGCCCAAGCGCAGAAAGCTCATCGTGGCGCAACTGCATTTTTTGACGTGCCAATTCTTCGCGACGCTGATTCTCCATCTCTTCCATTTGTTCGCGCGAAATCGGCTCAACACGCGCCATCAAATGGACAGTCTCTCGCTTCACAGTCATCAATAAACTTTGGAAAAGTTCGAACGCCTCACGTTTGTATTCTTGCTTTGGATTTTTTTGCGCATACGAACGCAAGTTAATCCCCTGACGCAGATGATCCATAGTAGCGAGGTGATCTTTCCACGCATTGTCAAGCACTTGCAGCATAACCTGCTTTTCAATTTCCAGCATTATCTCGCCAACACGCTCACATTTCGCATCATAGACACCCTGTATTTCTGACAGAATTTTCTTGCGCAAAGTTTCTTCATGCAAACGAGTGTCTTCTTCCAACCATTTGGCAATAGGCAAGCGCAAACCAAAGTCGGTTTCAATTTGCTTTTCCAAACCAGGAACGTCCCATTGATCTTCAATGGATTGTGGCGGAATAAATCCATTCACCAAATCATCTACCACTTCTTCGCGAACTGCAGTGATGGTTTCGCGGATTGAGTCGGCATCCAATAATTCATTGCGCTGATGATAAATAATTTGACGCTGATCGTTAGCTACATCATCAAATTCAAGCAGTTGTTTACGAATATCAAAGTTGCGGCCTTCAACTTTACGCTGGGCTTTTTCGATAGCGTTATTCACCATGCGATGCTCGATTGCCTCACCCTTTTCCATACCCAATGCTTGCATAAAATTACGCACGCGCTCGGAGGCAAAGATACGCATTAAATTATCTTCCAGTGACAAATAAAAACGCGTAAGACCGGGGTCACCCTGACGACCGGCACGACCGCGCAACTGGTTGTCTATGCGGCGCGATTCATGACGCTCAGTACCGATAATGTGTAAACCACCGGCAGCCAGCACAGTTTCATGGCGAATTTTCCACTCAGCTTTAACAGCCTCAATCTGCTCTGGTGTTGGGTTTTCAAGCTTGGCCACATCAGATTCCCAACGTCCACCCAATACAATATCAGTACCGCGACCAGCCATGTTCGTTGCAATTGTCACAGTCGCTGGGCGACCAGCCTGCGCAATAATTTCAGCTTCCTGTGCATGGAATTTTGCATTGAGCACTTGATGTTTAATGCCTGCAGCAGTCAAACGACGCGACATTTCTTCTGAAGTTTCAATCGATGCGGTACCCACCAAAATGGGGGCATTTTTCGCTTGGAACAATTTAATATCTTCAACAATTGCGAGATATTTTTCTTCGAGCGACAGGAAAACCTTATCGTTCATATCCAAACGCAATACAGTTTTGTTTGTAGGAATTACCACCACATCCAAGCCATAAATTTCACGGAATTCATAAGCTTCGGTATCTGCGGTACCGGTCATACCGGACAAGGTTGGATAGAGACGGAAGTAGTTTTGGAATGTAGTTGATGCAAGAGTCTGGCTCTCACTTTGAATCGCAACGCCTTCTTTGGCTTCAATCGCCTGATGAAGACCTTCCGACAAGCGACGACCGGGCATGGTACGACCAGTGTGCTCATCAATTAATACCACCTGTCCTTCCTGAACGATGTATTCCACATTCAGATGGAAAAGTGCATGAGCGCGCAGAGCAGAGTTAACATGATGCAATAGCGACAGATTATTCGCCGCATAAAGATTTTGATCGGGCTGTAACAAGCCCGCTTGAATCAATAAATCTTCTACTTTTTGATGGCCATCTTCCGTTAGTTCAATCTGACGCGATTTTTCATCAACACTAAAATGGCCTGGGTCAGTAATAACGCGACGATCACCGTCTTCACCGTTATCAATCTGGCGTTTCAGTTTTAATACTAACTGATTAACACGCTTATACATTTCCGCACTATTTTCTGCTGCGCCGGAAATAATCAGCGGTGTTCTCGCTTCATCAATAAGAATCGAATCCACTTCGTCGATCACAGCGAAATTAAGATCGCGCTGAACCTTATCGCGCTTACTCAACGCCATGTTATCGCGTAGATAATCAAAACCATATTCATTGTTGGTGCCGTAAGTAACATCAGCAGCATACGCAGCTCGCTTAACCGCTTGTGGCTGCATGGATTGAATGACACCAACCGTCATTCCCAAGAATTCATAGAGCGGCATCATCCAGTTGGCGTCACGGCTTGCGAGGTAATCGTTCACGGTAACAATGTGTACACCTTTACCTGCCAAAGCATGAAGATAACTCGGCAGTGTAGACACCAAGGTTTTACCTTCACCGGTACGCATCTCTGCAATGCGGCCTTCGTGCAAAGTCATACCACCAATCATCTGCACATCAAAATGACGCATACCTAACACACGGCGTCCTGCTTCACGCACGGTTGCAAACGCTTCCGGCAACAATTGGTCGAGGGTTTCACCCTTTTGATAACGTTCGCGAAATTCTGCTGTCTTTGCCTTGAGCTGCTCATCACTGAGCTTTTGCATATCCGGCTCAAGTGCATTAATACGCATCACAACTTTATTCATGCGCTTTAATTCACGCTCATTTTTTGAACCAAAAACTGCTTTGATTAACTTACCGATCATTTTTTTAATACCGTGAAAATCCAATAGACTGAATAAATTTTGCTCAGCGAAATACAGGCAAAACAACCTGAATGTGCCTGAAGGCAAGGCTGGCAAGTAAATAGGAAGGTGCTAACTAAAGCAAGTGTGAAATCTGCTGTCAGCTGGAGGGAAAAACTTAGCGGTTGGTGCGGCGGATATAACTGGCAGGATCGACCACGCGGCCATTTTTATAAACTTCAAAGTGGACATGGGGTGCTGTCGATCGCCCGGTCGACCCCGACAGGGCAATCACTTGCCCTTTTTTTACGACGTCACCTGCCTTAACAAGATTAGAGGTGTTATGCGCATAGCGGGTAACCAAACCATCGCCATGTTTGATCTCAACCATGTTGCCATATTCAGGATGGCGGCCGGACCAATTGACAATACCTGCGGCAACCGTACTGACTTTACTGCCTTTGCGAGCAGTGAAATCTATCCCCGAATGAAACTCGGTCTTGCCCGTGAAGGGATCTTTGCGATAACCATAGCGCGACGAAACCCATGCATTGGCAACAGGCGCACCGGAAACCAAAGTCTCCTGCTGTAAGCTGCGGTTGGTAAGCAATGCTTCTATGGTATTGAGTTGTTGCTCGCGGCTGTCGACTTGTTGGGATAGCTGATCTATTGCAGCAAAAAAATCGGGGGTGGCGTAAAGAGTATCCGGACTCGCTTTGGAGGGGCCACCAAGTGCAGGGACTTGGCTGAAATCAAATTCCCCCTGCTCCAGGTTGGCAGCCGAGGTGAGCTTTTCACCAAGGGCATCAAGCCGCATCAAGCGCGCCTGCAATTCTCCCATCTTACTCGTCAGCGCCGCTATCTGTGCTTCGGAGGCTTCACGCTCCTGTTCAATTTCAGATTCACGTGCAGAAAGAATATCCATCCAAGCTTTGGTGTCAGTATTAAAGAAGCCATCGCGCTCGTCAGATACCAGCCAGCTATAACCCCAAGCGCCAACAAAGGTGGGAATCCCCAGCAGACATACGGACAGGAACGCACGAGTCCACCCACCCAGGGTAAAACTGCGAGCCTGCGCATGATCTTTGTTGACGATAATAATCTTCATTCAGAAATCTACTTTTTTATAGGTTAAAAAACCGTTCGCTTCGGGCTTTACCCGATAGGATTTTCGATAAAAATTTCGACTTTCAGATCGCGGCTCACTTCCAGGCGAGACGCAGTTTGACATCCAATAAAAACACTTTCAGGTTATTGAGCCGCTAATAAAAAGTGTTTTAAAACAGCCAGTTACACAAATTTCACGAAGGAAATATGACAGTGCGGAAATTCCTTGCAACACACCCAAGCGAGTGCATGTCCGAAATATCGCACAGATAGGAAGGTTTTAACAAGTAGAAATTTAGGCAGCGTTCACAAAACGAACACTGCGCCAAATGGAATCAAGCTGCCGCTATGGGCTGCATATAAGTAATAGGTAATTGCTGGTTTTCCTCAAATGTGACCAACTCCCAGGCATCCGGCTGTTCAATTAGCAATCGCAATGCCCGATTATTTAATGAATGCCCCGACTTATGCGCCTTGTATTCGCAGATCAAACTATTACCCAGCATGTATAAATCGCCGATGGCATCCAGCACCTTGTGCTTCACAAACTCGTCTTCAAAACGCAGGCCATCCTCGTTAAGAATCTTGTATTGATCCACCACAATCGCGTTATCCATACTGCCGCCACGAGCCAAGCCTTTGGAGCGCAGATATTCGATCTCATGCATAAACCCAAAGGTGCGTGCACGGCTGATGTCTTTCACAAAGGTCGAGCTGGAGAACTCAAGTTCAGTTTGCGGGCGACGATCTTTAAATACGGGATGATCAAACTCGATAGAAAAAGACACTTTGAAGCCATCAAAAGGGATAAAACTGGCGAACTTGTCGCCATCCCTCAAGGTGACTTCTTTTTTAATGCGGACGAATTTTTTAGGCGCATTCTGTTCCTGGACACCGGCAGATTGAATCAAAAACACAAAGGGACCGGCGCTGCCATCCATGATCGGAATTTCAGGCGCATTTAATTCGACAATCGCATTATCAATACCCAACCCGGCCATAGCCGACATCAAGTGTTCAACAGTTGAAACACGGACGTCATCTTTGATCAGGCAGGTAGAAAGTGTCGTTTCTCCTACATTTTTCGCGGTTGCTTTAATCTCTACCGGCGGATTCAAATCCACACGGCGAAAGACTATGCCCGTATCAACGGGGGCTGGCAAAAGGGTCAGATGGATCTGATCCCCTGTATGCAAACCGACACCGGTAGTACGTATCGCATTTTTAAGCGTGCGCTGTTTGATCATTTTCTACCCCTTACTCGTCTTACCGTTTCAACACCGCACAGCAGGTACGGCTTGATTTTCATGGGCATGTTACCAATCAGGGAAACTACCAACCAGTTAAAACTGGCAATCTCCCCTATAGCCAAAAGCCGATTAATCCGCCTGACGACGCAGGAAAGCAGGAATATCAAGATATTCCAATTCCTTATCACCCAAAGGTGCAGCCAAAGCAGCCGCGTTGGACGAATGCGCGTTAGCACGCAGATGTGCAGGGCGATCAAGCGCTGCATAATCTACGGGTGGAGTTGCAGGACGACGGGTGTTGTCGATCACTTTGGTCGGCGCTGGTTTTACTTCCTTCGCTGTCGCAGCAGCTTTTGCGATTCCCAGGCCCGTTGCAACCACAGTAACGCGCAGCTCGTTAGTCATTTCAGGATCGATAACCGTGCCCACAACCACAGTCGCATCGCCTGAGGCAAACTCTTCAATGATGCTACCCACTTCAGAGTACTCACCCAAAGAAAGATCAATACCAGCGGTAATGTTAACCAGAATACCGCGCGCGCCTTGCAGGTTCACATCTTCCAGCAATGGACTGCGAATGGCCGCTTCAGCTGCTTCACGTGCACGATTTTCACCAGTCGCACGACCGGTACCCATCATCGCCATACCCATTTCCGACATAACTGTTCTTACGTCAGCAAAGTCTACGTTGATCATACCCGGGCGAATAATCAGGTCTGCAATACCCTGTACTGCACCGAGCAATACATTGTTTGCCGCTTTGAAAGCGTCGAGCAAGCTGGTTGATTTTCCCAAAACTGACAACAATTTTTCGTTAGGAATTGTAATCAGCGAGTCAACACGTTCGCTCAGCTCTTTAATACCGGCATCCGCAATTACCATGCGCTTGCGGCCTTCGAATGGAAAAGGCTTGGTCACCACAGCAACAGTCAAAATGCCCAAGTCACGCGCGACTTCAGCAACAACTGGCGCAGCGCCCGTACCTGTACCACCACCCATACCGGCGGCGATAAATACCATATCTGCGCCGCGTAATACTTCAGCGATGCGCTCGCGATCTTCCATCGCGGCTTGACGACCGATTTCCGGATTAGCGCCAGCCCCCAGACCTTTGGTCATGGAATTGCCAAGCTGCAATACGGTGCGCGCATCTATATCTTTCAATGCTTGCGAATCGGTGTTGGCGCAAATAAATTCTACGCCTTCAATTTTACTGGCGATCATGTGTTTGACTGCGTTTCCGCCGCCACCACCAACACCGATCACTTTGATTACTGCGTTCTGATGAATGCTATCGACTAATTCAAACATGGCCACACCCCTTTTGTTTCCCTTGACTCAATCTGTGAAATAAAATTTGGTTAAAAATTGCTCTGGAATATTTTTTTGATCTTGCTAAAAATTGAACCTTGCGATTCTTTGGTCGTAGTCGATGAGCGGCTACTACCCTGTTGTTGCTTCATGGCGTAAATCAACAAACCTACACCCGTCGAATAAATGGGATTGTTTACGATATCGGATAAACCGCGAATGTTCTGTGGGGCACCGAGCCTAACGGGCATATGAAAAATTTCTTCTGCTAACTCGATAACACCTTCCATTTTGGAAGTCCCACCAGTCAATACAATCCCCGCCGCAATTAAATCTTCATAACCACTGCGACGCAGCTCTGCCTGGATCAGCGTAAATAATTCGTCGTAGCGCGGCTCAACAACTTCAGCGAGCGCCTGACGGGACAAATCGCGCGGTTGACGATCACCAACACTTGGCACTTTGATGGTCTCATCCGGGCTGGTTAATTTCGCGAGCGCACAGGCATACTTAATTTTGATTTCTTCTGCGTTAGGTGTTGGAGTGCGCAATGCCATGGCGATGTCATTGGTCACTTGATCGCCTGCAATCGGGATAACGCCAGTGTGACGAATTGCACCGTCTTTAAAAATGGCGATATCGGTGGTACCACCGCCGATATCCACTACACACACGCCTAATTCTTTTTCGTCATCGGTTAACACCGAATAGCTGGAAGCCAACTGCTCAAGAATGATGTCTTCCACTTCCAGTCCGCAGCGACGAATACACTTTTCAATATTTTGTGCCGCATTCACCGCGCAAGTGACCAAATGCACTTTGGCCTCCAGGCGCACACCTGACATACCCAAGGGTTCTTTTACGCCATCCTGGTCATCAATCAAAAACTCTTGCGGCAAAATGTGCAGGATTTTTTGGTCGGCGGGGATTGCCACTGCTTGCGCCGCATCAATTACGCGTTCCAAGTCCTGGGAAAATACTTCGCGATCGCGAATCGCCACAATACCGTGTGAGTTCAAACTGCGAATATGGCTACCGGCGATACCCGCATAAACCGAGTGAATTTGGCAACCTGCCATCAATTCTGCTTCTTCGATAGCACGTTGGATCGACAGCACGGTCGATTCAATATTCACAACCACGCCTTTTTTCAAACCATTAGAACGGTGCGAACCAATTCCAACAATTTCCAATTGTCCTTCCGGGGTGATCGCGCCAACGATCGCGACAACCTTGGATGTGCCTATATCCAGGCCTACAATCATTTTGTTGTCGCTAGCGTTTGCCATTCATAAACCTCATTTGCCAGTAGTGAGCCAATTCAAGCAACTGGCGATTTTCTTGTTCAATTAATCTGTGGAGTATTCGGAGCCGCTGGACTAGGTAGCTTTACTTGAGCTTGGCTTTTTATGTACTTTTTTGCCGTTGCCGAGTCAGCTACCCAACGCACTGCAACTCCATTTGTGTATCGTAAATCTATTGCTTTTACATCCAACCAAACATTACTTAAATGCGTGTCGTATACAGTAACAAATCTACGCATTTTTTCCATCACTTGATCGCGTCCAAGTGCAATTTCTACGTGATTTTTTATCGTTAATCGCCATGATTTTTTGTTATCGCACTTTAATGCGATAACTTCCAACCCACGTGAACGCAAAAGTTGGGATAAATCCTGATATTGCTGCAAAATTTCCGGTGCATCGGCTTCACTTCCTTGCAACCAAGGCAAGCCGGAAAGTTTGCTTGCTTCATCAACAAGGACAATTTCTCCACGCTGATTTAAAAATCCATCACCCCAGCGGGCAATTGGCTTTTGTTCAGAAATCTTAACGACCAAGGTATCCGGCCAGCGACGATTCAAGGTCACTTTTTCTACCCAGGGATCACCTAGCAACGCATTTTTCAGCTGCATCAAATCCAACTGCAAAAAATCGCCATCGATTTCATTGCCGATCAGCTCAGTCGCACGCTGTTTGGTGATGAAATTAAAATCGCCTTCCACAACTACACTTTTAATTGGACGCTCAAATACTTTGGCAACGGGACCACTGACCCAATAAATCCCGAAACACAGCCCAATCACAAAAATAACTGCACCTAATTTGCGATTGACCCAAGAGAAGTTCCATTTTTGCCAAAACTTCTTTTCAGCGCGCCCTGTTTTTTGTCTCGTTTCACGCTCCCTGCGCCCTTGAGGTGATGCCTTGGTATAACCGCGCTCACGTTTTACCGTTCCATCTTGCGGGGCAACCGGCAAATCCGGTGGAACATAACGCGATGATGGACTATCCAGTAACACATCGCGCACTATTCGGCTGGTCGCTACAGATTCACTGCGACTATCGCGCGCAGTTTCAGCGGCGCGATTGCGGCGCGTCGATTTTGCCACCTCGGCATCGTCTCGCTCGTTACCAATCCTCGGTTCGATGCGCTCGCCTTTCATATCACGCATGTTTATTCACATAGCCACTGCGCATTTATACTTTCACCGCGAGGCTTGCGCGCAAAACGGTGAGCACCAACTCTGCAAATGACAACCCAATCGCTTTTGCTGCCATAGGGACCAAACTGTGGCTGGTCATACCCGGTGCGGTATTGACCTCTAACAGATAAAAGTTTTGCTGCGCATCTGCCATCACATCGACGCGCCCCCATCCGCGGCAACCCACCGTAGTAAAAGCATTAAGTGCGAGCGTTTTTAATTCCTGTTCTTTTTCAGCAGGCAAACCACAGGGGCAAAGGTAGCGAGTATCGTCGGCAATATATTTCGCATTGAAATCATAAAACGTGTGGTCAGTTTCCAACTTAATCGGCGGCAGAGCTTCGCCGTCCAAAATTGCCACTGTGTATTCAGCCCCTACAATCAACCGTTCCACCAACACACTGCCTTGGTATTGCGCGGCTTTTTGAAACGCAAGCTCCAGATCTGAAGCATTATTCACCCGAGACATGCCAATGCTTGAACCTTCATTGGCCGGTTTCACCATGACTTCACCGCCCAAAGTTGCCAGTACTTTTGCAAAATCAGAACCCTGGGTTAGTACCGCAAATTCCGGTGTAGGTAAACCTTGCACCCCATTGATATCTACGCCGCGCCACAATTGTTTAGTGCGCAATTTATCCATCGCCAACGCCGATGATGCAACATCACTGCCGGTGTAAGGAATATTTAAAAATTCAAGCAGCGCCTGGATACGGCCATCCTCACCACCAGGGCCGTGCAAAATAAGAAAAGCGCGATCAATATTTGCCGCTTTAATATCCGCAATAATGTTATCGCCTACATCAATAGCAACATGTTCAACGCCCGCTTCAGCTAAAGCAGCGATAACCGCCGCACCGCTTTGCAGGGAAATTTCACGTTCAGCCGACAAACCACCAAAGAGCACACCTACGCGGCCCAATTGTTTTTTCAATGTTTCACTGATCGGCAGAGTTACTGCTTGCATCACTTGATTAACCTCTAACGCAATTGTCGTTTTGCTAATTCAGGGGAGAGAACACCCACATTACCTGCGCCTTGTGTGATCACTATGTCACCGGCGCGCACTATGTCTTTCACTATTGCCGGAACGCCATCAACCGTTTCCACAAAAATGGGTTCGATAACACCGCGTGCGCGAATACTGCGGCAAAGATGACGACTGTCAGCACCGGGAATCGCATCTTCACCTGCGCTATAAACTTCCAACATAATTAATGCATCGGCAGTCGACAGCACCTCGACAAAATCTTCGTACAGATCGCGCGTACGCGTGTATCGGTGTGGTTGATAAATCATTACCAAGCGACGCTCCGGCCAACCATCGCGCACCGCTTTAATAACGGCAGCCACTTCACGTGGGTGATGGCCGTAATCATCGACCAACATTGCTTCGCCGTCGCCCACCGGAAAATTACCGTAGACTTGAAAGCGGCGGCCAACACCTTGAAAGTTTTCAAGGCCAGATTGAATTGCTTCGTCACTAATACCTTCATCGGTTGCAACTGCAATTACCGCCGCTGCATTCAATACATTGTGAATGCCAGGAATATTGATGCGGATATGCAATGGTTTGTCGTGACCGGGGCGAAGCACATCAAACTCGGAATGCATTTTGTCTTGCTTGATATTGATCGCGCGGAAATCGCAATGATCGCCAAAACCGTAAGTCAAAATCGGGCGCGACACTTCCGGGATAATGTCGCGGATTACCGGATCTTCACCGCAGAGTACTGCCAAGCCGTAAAACGGCAGGTTGTGTAAAAATTCGATAAAGGTTTTTTTCAGCTTGGAAAAATCGCCACCATAGGTTTCCATATGGTCAGCGTCGATATTAGTAACAATTGCGACCATTGGCTGTAAATGCAAAAACGATGCGTCGCTTTCATCGGCTTCAGCAACCAAATAACGGCTCGCACCTAATTGCGCATTGGTACCTGTGCTATTGACCAAGCCGCCAATAATAAACGTTGGATCCTGTTTTGCCGCCGCAAGAATTGATGCGAGCAAACTGGTAGTGGTGGTTTTGCCATGGGTGCCCGCTACTGCAATACCGTGGCGATAGCGCATCAACTCGCCCAGCATTTCCGCGCGGCGCACGATTGGGATACGCAATTCGCGCGCGCCCAGCATTTCCGGATTGCTCGCATTCACTGCGCTGGAATTCACCACGACATCCGCACCGCGAACATTATCTGCTGAATGGCCAATAAATACCGTCGCGCCCTTACTGACCAAACGCTCGGTAACGCTGGACTCTTTAATATCAGAACCGGAAATTTCATAGCCCTGATTCAACAACACTTCAGCGATGCCACTCATACCTGCACCGCCAATTCCAATAAAATGAATACGGCGAATACGGCGCATTTCTGGAACACAATGACCTATGGACGTCTGTGTAGATTTATCCACGGGCTACCTCCTCACAAATATCAGCCACTTGCGTAGCAGCATCAGGCTTGGCCAATTGCTGCGCTTTTTCCGCCATCGACATCAAGTGATTGCGGTCAGCTAATTCGGTTAACAACAAAGCAGCTAATTTTGCTGCCGTTAAATCTTTTTGCACCAATGCAATGCCCGCACCGGCTTCGGTTAAATTTTTTGCATTAAATGTCTGGTGATCATCAATCGCACTCGGCAATGGAATTAATATCGAGGCAACACCGGCCAACATTAATTCCGATACAGTTAACGCACCCGCGCGGCAAATCACTACATCAGCCCAGGCATAAGCAGCCGCCATGTCATCAATAAACTCGGTGACTTTGGCATTGACTTGATGCTGCATGTACAGCGCCGTCGTCGCTTCCGCATGACCTTTACCGGTTTGATGCCAGACTTGTGGACGTGCATCGAGCGGCAGTTCCGCCAACGCTTCCGGTACCAACTCGTTGATCGCTTTTGCACCCAAACTGCCACCCACAACTAACAGTTGTAACGGCAGCTTTTGTTGCGCCCTTTCAGCGTACCGATCTTGTACGGCAGAAAGATTCTTGATCTGTTCACGCACCGGATTGCCGACAACCTGCTCATTACCAGCATCACCAAAAGCATTAGGAAATGCGGCGAGTACTTTATTTGCAACCTTTGCAAGCAAACGATTGGTTGTTCCTGCTACTGCATTTTGCTCATGAATAACCAAAGGTATACGGGATAATTTTGCCGCTAACCCACCAGGGCCAGATGCAAAGCCACCAAAACCTAAGACCACATCCGGTTTAATCTGGCGCATGACACTCAAGGCTTGCAGCAATGCATACATAATCAGGAATGGCGCCTTTACCAGTCCGATCAGACCGCGACCGCGCACACCCTCTACTTTAATAAGATGCAATTTGATATTTGCTGCAGGAACCAAACGATTTTCTATTCCGCGCCCAGTTCCTAACCAATTGATCGTTGCACCGCGCGTGCGCAATTCTTCAGCTACAGCCAATGCGGGAAACACATGGCCACCGGTACCGCCGGCCATGATTAACACCGAGATATTTTTTGCAGCAGGGGTGTTCATGTCGCCGCCTCCACCAAACTTCTACGGGGAGTTTTTGCAATTTCCGGCACGGCAGGAACATATCCAGCGAGTTCCCATTGGACGCGCATTACAAATGCCATTAACACGCAACAAATTAACAAGCTACTGCCACCGTAACTAATAAAAGGCAAGGTCAGACCTTTTGTCGGGAGTAACCCTGAGGAAACGCCCATATTGATAAAGACCTGGAACGAAAACAAAATCGCAATACCAAATGTGGCTAAAGCCGGGAACATTTTTCCAGCGGCTAAATTTTGTTTAGCCACATTAAAAATACGCAGGATCAACGCAGCGAATATGCCCAATAAAACAATCGCACCAATCAGACCAAATTCTTCCGCGATAATTGCAAAAATAAAATCGGTGTGCGCTTCAGGTAAAAAGAACAGCTTTTGCAAACTATTACCTAAGCCCAGCCCAAACCATTCACCCCGGCCAAAACCAATCAGCGACTGGGTGAGTTGGTAGCCGGTATTAAATTGGTCAGCCCAAGGATCAAGGAAGGTAATCAAACGCTGCATACGGTAAGGGGAAAGTACAGCAACAGCTGCCAAGCCACCGACACCGATAACAATTAATAGCAGGAAGTGCAGCATGCGCACACCGGCAATAAACATCATGGCGAATACGGTTGCACTCAAGACTACCGAGCTACCAAAGTCTGGCTCCAACAACAATAAGCCCACAAATACACCGACAACCATTAAGGGCTTCAGAAAACCTTGCCAGCCAAAATGTAATTCTTGATAACGGCGCGCAAAAAAACTGGCAAAAAATACCACTGCACAAAATTTGGCGATCTCAGACACTTGAATGGATATAACACCAAGACTGAACCAGCGCTGACTTCCATTTACTTTTTTACCAATACCGGGAATCAATACGATTACCAGCAAGAAAAAAGTAAGCAATAAAAAATGTCCCGCATAACGCTGCCATACACTCATTGGTACACACACCACAAACATCGCTAGCACGATACCGAGCAACATATACACCGCGTGGCGTTTGGCAAAAAACCAGGCATCGTTATAGGTCAGCGCCGCAAAAGAAACTGAAGCGGAAGCCACCATAATCAAACCAATTGACATAAGTGCTAACCATAAGCACAACAACGGCCAATCGATACGTTGGCTCAGGGGCAATTGATTGAAATGGGTGGTCGCGTTAATCATGATGCAACTACCTCCTGCACGGCGAGGCAGAATTTTTCACCACGATCTTCATAGTTTTTAAACATATCGAAACTGGCGCAAGCGGGAGACAACAACACTGCATCGCCAGATTTTGCAGCTGTGAAGGCTTTGTTGACCGCATCTTGCATTGAATCGGCATAAATAATTCTCGCCGCATCACCAATAGCCTCGGCAATAATCGGTGCATCGCGACCAATTAAAACGACTTTGCTATTAATTGAGCGCAAGGCAGGCGTCAACTCAGTAAAATCCTGCCCTTTACCTTCGCCACCCAAGATAACGATTAATTGTTGTGGGTCGCGCGCCAAGCCCTGGATAGCTGCAAGGGTTGCGCCTATGTTGGTGCCTTTGGAATCGTTATAAAATTCCACTGCATTTTTTTCTGCGACAAATTCGCAGCGGTGACGCAAGCCACTAAACGATTTCAAGGTAGCAAGCATGGCATCCATAGGAATGCCTGCTGCATCCCCCAATGCCAAGGCGGCAAGCGCGTTATCGACATTATGGCGACCACGAATTTTCAATTCTTTTGTTGCCATTAATGGCGTAAGATTTTTTGCGAGAAATTCACCATCACTATCTTGAATCAAACCGAAGCTGCCAAAGTCGGCATTACCACCAAAATAAACAGGTTTAACACCCGCAGCCAAAGGTGGATGGGTCAGAATGTCTTTGCGATTTACCACAATATGCTCAGCACCAAAATACACGCGCAACTTCGCAAGAATGTAAGCGCGCATGTTTTCGTAACGATCCAGATGATCAGCGCTGATATTTAAAATGGTGGCCACTTTGGCATTGAGCTTAGTAACCGTCTCCAATTGGAAACTGGATAATTCCATTACATAAAGTTCAACTGCATCATTTAGCAACTCCAGTGCTGGTGTACCCAGGTTGCCGCCAACGGCAACATTCATGCCTGCCACCTTAGCCATCTCACCCACTAGCGTTGTAACCGTACTTTTGGCATTGGACCCAGTGATCGCGACAATCGGTGCTTTCGCCGCGCGCACAAATAATTCGATATCACCAACAACAGAAATGCCCGCAGCTTTGGCTTGCTCAATTGCCGGAGTTGCAATTGCCACACCGGGGCTGACAATAATTTCATCGCATGCCAACAAGGTGTGCAGATCCAATTCACCACAAATAATGGTGACACCGGGAAACTCGTGTTGGACTTTTTCAAGATTGGGCGGATTGCTGCGTGTATCCATCAACACAAACGCCTGCCCTTGTGCCGCCAAAAAGCGCGCCACCGACAACCCGGTGATACCGGTGCCGATAATCGCTTTTACTTTACTGGTGGCAATCATTTGGCTCACTGTGTTTTCTCTCTCGCATTCTTGTTTAACAGTTAATAAATTTCACGGCCTTCATCAGGCTTTATCTAACGCAGCTTTAATGTCGCCAGGCCAATCAACACCAGCACCAAGGTGATAATCCAAAAACGCACAATCACACGCGGCTCCGGCCAACCTTTTAATTCAAAGTGATGATGAATAGGCGCCATGCGAAAAATACGGCGACCGGTTAATTTGAATGAAGCTACCTGCAAAATCACTGACACGGTTTCCAGTACAAAAATACCGCCCATAATAAACAGTACGATTTCGTGGCGAACGATTACTGCGATCAAACCCAATGCAGCACCTAATGCCAGCGCGCCTACATCACCCATAAATACTTGGGCGGGGTAAGTGTTGAACCATAAAAATCCCAGACCGGCACCCACTAACGCACAGCAAAACACCACTAATTCACCCGCACCGGGGATGTAGGCAATATTCAAATATTGTGAAAATTGTGAATGCCCCGAAAGGTAGGCGATCAATGCCAAAGCACCGGCCACCATCACACTTGGCATAATCGCAAGGCCGTCCAAGCCATCGGTTAAATTAACCGCATTGCTGGTACCAACGATCACGAAATAGGTGAAGACGATGTAGAACAAACCTAAATCGAGCGCGACATTTTTGAAGAAGGGAATAAACAATTGAGTTTCCGCTGGACTCTGCGCGGTGTAATACAAGAATATCGCCGCGCCAAAACCGGCTATGGATTGCCAAAAATATTTCCAACGCGCTGGCAATCCACGTGAATCGCGCTTTGCGACTTTGCGATAATCATCCACCCAACCTACCGCACCAAAAATCGCAGTGACAATTAACACAACCCACACATAACGGTTGGATAAATCAGCCCACAACAAGGTGCTGATAAAAATGGCCGATAAAATTAATGCACCACCCATGGTCGGTGTGCCGGATTTACTCAAATGGGATTGCGGACCGTCGTTGCGAACCGATTGGCCGATACGTAATTCGGTTAACCGGCGAATGAACCAAGGGCCGAGTAATAACGAAATACCTAATGCGGTAAGCACACCTAAAATGGCGCGCACGGTTAAATATTGAAACACTGCAAAGCTGCGCAGGTATTCCTGTAAGTATTCTGATAGCCAGTACAGCATTAGTGTGAGCCCCCCGCTGAATCACAGAGCTGGCGCACAACTAGATCCATAGCGGCGCTGCGCGAGCCTTTTATAAGTAAAGTGGTATCCTTATTGGCAATTTTTTTCAGGTGTTCGACCAGGGTGGGTTGATCGGCAAAATGCAGCGCGCCTTTACCAAACGCGCGCGAGGCATTTTCACTGAGCTTGCCCACGGTAAATACGTTGGCGATTTTTTTTGCACGGGCATACTCACCTAATTCAGTGTGTAACTGCGGCGCTTCCGGCCCCAACTCACCCAAATCACCCAACACCAAAATACCTTGTGATTTTTGCGCGAGCACATCTATAGCGGCACGCACTGAACCCGGGTTAGCGTTGTAACTATCATCGATAATTTGCGCTTCATTGAAGCCAATGTGACGACTCATGCGGCCGGCAACGGGAGCAAAACTCGCCAAGCCTTGTTTAATTTGTTGCAAATTTGCGCCCACGGCCGACGCACAGGCAGCAGCCATTAACGCATTGCGCACGTTATGCTCACCTTGTGCATTGACGCTGACCTGCGTAGATGCACCATGCAAATTAATAGAAAACTCAATGCTGTTAGCACTAGGTTCAATATCCTGCGCAAAACAATCAGCGTCGCGATTTTGAAAGGAAACACGAATAATTCGACGATTGGTTAAGGTCGCCAACCAATCCGGGGCAAAACGATCATCGATATTGACGACTGCAGTACCGGTAGTCGGCAGTGCTGCATAAATTTCACCTTTTGCACGCGCCACACCTTGCAAGGAACCAAAGCCCTGGATATGCGCAGCCATCACATTATTCACCATCGCAATTTGCGGTTTGGCGAGTGAGCAAAGGTACTCAATTTCGCCTGGGCCACTCGCACCCATTTCAATCACCGCAAATTCATGATGCGCTTCCAACTGCAACAGCGTTAAAGGCACACCAATATGATTATTAAAATTACCTTTGGTCGCGTGCGTTGAACCACACTCGGCAAGAATGCCGGAGAGCAAGGTTTTAACGGTGGTTTTGCCACTGCTACCCGTAATCGCAATAATCGGACGTAAGAATAAACTGCGATTGAGCGCTGCAATCTGGCCAAGTACCAGCAACGAATCGCTGACAACTAATTGCGGCAATTTGATGTCGGGGAAAAACCGCTCAACCACCAGGGCACAAGGTTTTTTCGCAACAGCATCATTAATAAAATCGTGCGCATCAAAACGCTCACCGCGCAGGGCAATAAATAATTCGCCTTCTGCCAGGGTGCGCGAATCAGTATTCACACGGGTAAATTCCACATCGCCCTGTTTCAGCTGTGCAGTAACTGCACGCAAGGGTTTATTGGTAGCAATAAATTCTTCAACCCACTTTAAAGTAAGAGGCTTGATCATGAGTGAGCCTCGGGTGACTGATTGTCATTTTCATGTTTGGCGATACGGCGTTGCAACGACAAGCGCGCGTGTTTGCTATCGCTGAAGGGAAGGGTTTGGGTTGCGAAAATTTGGTAATCCTCGTGACCTTTACCCGCAATTAACACTATGTCGCCCGCCTTGGCTTGTTGTACGGCAAAATCAATTGCCTGAGCGCGATCGGCAATCACCAAACAACCGCTTGGGTGATTCATACCGCGCACAATTTCTGCCGCAATACTTGAAGGCTCTTCTGAACGAGGATTGTCATTCGTGACGATTACATAATCACTCAAGCGCTCGGCGATTTTTCCCATTTGCGGGCGCTTGCTTCTATCGCGATCACCACCACATCCAAACACAGTCCACACGCGGCCGGCTTTGTGTTGATGAATTGCATTCAAGGTGTTTTCGAGCGCATCCGGCGTATGGGCATAGTCGACAATGACTTGAATTTCTTGCGCAGATTGATCGACCGTGACTAACTGCATGCGGCCAGGAGCAGGTTCTAATTGCGCAATTAGTGGCAACAATTGTTCCAACTTAAATCCTTGTGCTCCCAAAGCAGCAATCACAGCAAGCAAATTACTAAGATTAAATTGCCCCAATAGTGGCGAATCTATATCGGCGTCACCCCAGGGAGTATGCAAATGTGCACGCACACCCTGTGCATGTAGTTCACTATTTGTTGCGTAAACGTCAGCTATTTTTTCGGTTGAGTAACTAATGATGTTTACATTGGTCGGGGCTTTTTTCACCAAACTACTTGCCCAATCATCATCAAGATTAATAATGGCTGTTCTCAACTGCGGCATTTGCAATAGCTGCGCTTTTGCATTGCCGTAGCTGTTTAGATCACCGTGGTAATCCAAGTGATCCTGGGTGAGATTGGTAAAAATCGCACTGGTAAAATGTAAACCAGCAACACGCTTTTGTTGCAAACTGTGTGATGACACCTCAATCGCAATCGAAGCAGCACCACCACTAACCAATTCGCTCAAAATACGCTGCAACGTAATTGGGTCAGGCGTTGTTAGACCTGTTGATGTGAGCAAGCCGATTTGTTGCGCAAGCGGTGCGATTACCGAGATATCCAGCAAACCGTAACCGATAGTCCCAACAACGGCCGACTTTTTTTGCAACCGTGCAAGCATTTGTGCTGCCAGCAGACTGCACGTGGTTTTACCGTTAGTGCCAGTAATACCAATCAATTGAATTTTTTTGCTCGGCTCACCGAAAAAGTGACCGGCAATTTCGCTCACCCGGGAAGGCAAATTATCGATTGCAATAACCGGCACCGCTCCCAACCAAGCAATACCCTGCCAGTTTTTATCTGCCTCAACTAAAATGGCGGCTGCACCCAATTCAATCGCTTTGGCAATAAAATTACGGCCATCAACCTTAATTCCCGCCAACGCAATAAATGCATCACCTGTTTTTAATTGGCGGGTATCGAGACATAAATTGCGCACCATAATACTGGCCGCTTTATCCAGTACCAGGTCGGGTAATAGATCGGCAAGCGCAACACTGTGAGTTTGATAATGAGTGGCCATCAGGTTTCTGACCTCTCGTCATGAACAGGATTTTTAGGTGCAGCTTTAATCGCAGGCTCTGCAGTTAAGGCTTTATCATCTGCACCGCGAATATTGTCGGGCGGAACTTGCAACATACGCAGCGCATCTTCCGCTACTTTGGAGAATGCGGGCGCCGCAACAATACCCCCGTTTCCCATAATGCCGCCGCCCTTGGGTTCGTCGATCACGACCATAGCCACAATGCGCGGATTATCGACCGGCGCCATGCCTATAAACGAACTAATTTGTAAGCTGGAATATTTCCCGTTTACAGCCTTGTAAGCAGTGCCGGTTTTTCCCGCTACCGAATAGGAAATCGCACGTGCTCTACTACCAGTACCTTCAGCAGATACCACGCGCTTAAGCATTTCTTTTACCTGGTTGGTGTATTTTTGCTCAACAACACGCTGACCGTCCGGCGGTGTATCCACGCGCAACAATGAAACCGGACGCTTAACACCGCCAGTTGCTATCACTCCATAAGCTTGCACGGTTTGCAGCACCGTGCTGCTGAGCGCATAACCATAAGAAAAATTGGCGCGCTCAATTTTTTGCGCGGGCTTCAACACAGGTAAATGCCCGGCAGATTCGCCGGGAAACCCGGTACCTATAGGTTGGCCAACACCCAGGCGTTCATACATGTCGCGCACGGTATTGGTATCTAATGCAAAGGAAATTTTAGTCATCGCAATGTTGGATGATTTTGCAATTGCCATTGCCAAATCCATCGCGCCATAGTTTTGATGATCTTTGATTGGCTTACTACCAACCATAAAGTAACCGGGGTTGGTATCAATAATATCTTCCGATTTAAATTTGCCACTTTCCAGCGCAGCGAGAATTACCCAGGGTTTCACTGTAGAACCCGGCTCATACAAATCAGTAATCGCGCGATTGCGCAAACCAGCACCGCGCGCGCGGCTGCGATCATTCGGGTTATAAGAGGGTAAATTGGAAATGGCGAGCACTTCGCCAGTGAGCACATCCAGAATCACGATCGAACCGGCAACTGCACCAGCATCTTCCACTGCTTTTTTTAATTCGCGATGAGCGAGATATTGCAAACGCAGATCAATGCTGAGTGTGAGGTTTTGCCCCGGACGCGCCGCTTTCACCAGACGCAACTCTTTTACGGTGCGGCCACGTAAGTCTTTCACAACTTCTTTCGCGCCGTTCTCACCGGTGAGCCATGCATCGTAAGCTAGCTCCATCCCTTCCTGACCGCGATCATCTACATCCGTCATTCCGACTAAATGCGCAGCAACTTCTGCAGCGGGGTAATAACGATGGTATTCAATTTGCTCGTAAACACCGGGGATATCTAATACCAAAACCGCTTGCGCGGCTTCGGGAGACATTTGACGCTGCAAGTACATAAATTCTTTTGTACCGTAGCGCGCGAGGCGTGTTTCCAATTCG
Organism: Cellvibrio fibrivorans; assembly: GCF_031457055.1. NCBI lineage: Bacteria > Pseudomonadati > Pseudomonadota > Gammaproteobacteria > Cellvibrionales > Cellvibrionaceae > Cellvibrio > Cellvibrio fibrivorans. The sequence continues at coordinate 306,209 of NZ_JAVDVX010000007.1, forward strand.
GCTTTATTGAGCTTTAGCGCCTGCGCCAATTCACCCCAGCGATGCGGGGCTTGCAATAACACTTTGGGATTTGCCCAGAGCGTGGATACCGGCGTGCTCACCGCTAGCGGATCGCCATTGCGATCGGTAATCACGCCGCGATACGCAGGGATAACTTCAGTGCGCAGGGTGCGTGACTCACCTTGATCCTGCAGGAATTCGTAGCCTTTATCGGCATTTGGTAAAACTTGCAGGCTGGCAACATGACCAATTAGCACCATCACCAACAGCACCAACAGAATGCCGACACCATAGAAGCGCCAGCGCGCAACCTTCAGCGGCTTGCGTGCAGGCTGCAATGGTGGGCGCGCAGTACGCGGCTCGAATGCCGAGGGGCGATTCATTGTCCACCTGCCGCAGGCTCTGCCTGGTTGTGCTTTTCAATCACATGGTTACCGGAGATCATCACCATCTCTTCCGGCGTTGGTGCCATCATATTGAGCTCAGAAACTGCCGCATTTTCTACACGGCCATAGGCCGCCCAGGTGCTTTGTTCGAGCAGATATTGCCCCCACTGCACTTGTAGTTGGGATGCTTCACGACGCAGGGTTTCAAGGCTGTTTACATCGCGACGGACTACTTGTGTCGTGGCGACCACCCCTATCGCAGACGCTAATGTTGCCACCCACAAAAACGCCACAACCAGGATGACACCTGGTGATAGCGGCTTTGGTTGTGATGGGTGACTTCTGTTCATGGAATCCCTGGAGTTTATAAATTTATCGAGTGATCTCGTACTGGTAGATCGGGTTACCGCTAGTGACGCAAAACCGGGATTTACAACTTCTCCGCCACACGCATAACGGCGCTGCGCGAGCGCACGTTGGCATTCACCTCTTCGTCGCTCGCTTTGATCGCCTTGCCAAGCGAGCGCATACGTTTATTTAATTGGTCATCGCGAATCGGCAGGCCTTTGGGTACGGGATCTCCCAACTCCTGACGACGAATAAAGCGCTTGACCGCACGATCCTCAAGCGAGTGAAAGCTAATTACTACCAAGCGACCACCGGGAGCGAGAACGGCGAGAGCCTGCTCCAACACCGAATCAAGATCGATCAACTCGCTGTTGACCTGAATACGAATTGCCTGGAAGGCGCGCGTTGCGGGATGCTTACCTTTTTCCCACGCTGGATTCGCCTCTTTAATCACTTCCGCCAAATGCTTGGTGCGCGTGAATGGAGTCTTTTGGCGCTCGGCGATAATGGCGCGCGCCATCCGCTTGGCAAAACGCTCCTCTCCATACTCTTTAAACACCCAGGTGATATCGTCTTCACTTGCAGTATTTACCCACTCCGCCGCACTTTGGCCGCGGGTCTGATCCATTCGCATATCGAGTGGACCATCCTGCATAAAGCTAAAACCGCGCTCGGCCTCATCCAACTGCGGTGATGACACCCCCAAATCCAGCAATACACCGGCAACTTTCCCGGTCATATCGCGCTCAGCAACTAACTGCGCCAGCTCTGCGAAAGAGCCATGGGCAATGGAAAAACGGTCATCATCCGCAAAGCGGGCATTGGCAGTGGCTATCGCAGCCAAATCTTTATCGATTCCGAGAAGCCGACCATCGACAGATAACTGCTTCATAATCAGTGCACTGTGACCGCCGCGCCCGAAGGTGCCATCTACATAAAAGCCCGATGTATCGGTAACTAGCGCCGCGACCGCCTCATTCAAGAGCACGGTTATATGTTGTGAGTCAGCCACGCCGGTACCTAGAAAGAGAGATTTTGTAAGTCGGCTGGCATTTCGCCTTCAGCCGGCTGATCCATCAGGGCGTTCCAGCTGTCTTCGTCCCACAGCTCCAACTTATTGCCCAGACCAACCAACATGAGTTTTTTATCCAGATGCGCAAATTCGCGCAGGGTGGGGGGAACCAGAACACGGCCATTCGCATCCATCTCAAGATTCACTGCCTGCCCAATAAAACGGCGCTGAATCCGGCGAACATGCTCATTTCCGGCTGGAAGTGCTTGTACCTTGGCAAGTACAGGTTGCCATTCGGCTTCGGAGTAAACCAACAGGCAGCGTTCATACATGTGTGCAGTCACCCACAAACGCGCAGCACCAGACGCTGCCAGCGAGTCGCGGATGCGCGCTGGTATCGCCATGCGACCCTTGGGGTCCATGCTGATGGAGTGACTACCTGTTAAATCGGACACGTTTCACCACTTGCCGGGTTTATTTCCCACAAAAATCCACAATTACCCACATTTCCCCACGACGCTCACTATAAATCGGGGGGATGCAAAGTCAAGCAAGCAATTGCCAAAAGGCGCATAAAATCACGGGAAAAATCGGCAAACGTCGGCAAACAAGAAGGGAAAATACAAAAGCAAACGCCCACAAAAACCAACTTAAACAACAAAAACAAAATGATAGAAACCAAACTTAATGTAAAACATTAAGTTTGGAATTATTTTGCAGTGAAAATTAGGGATTTATATAAGGATTAGATCTATACAGCAGGCAAGAAAGCACAAATCAGGATCTGCGAGCAGTAAAAGGCTGGAATTTAGGAGCATCGTACCTAAAAAAGTAGCGGTACATGCCAAAGCAGGCAGCCTAACCTAGAGGGCACTTTTAATGCAAGTCCCGCCTCATTGCACCGAAAATGATCGATATGTATGATCGATGCAACAGAATCTGAAGCTATCCCCGTGGGACAATAAGCCTTCATCAAACTAGGAAGTTTTTATAATGAACAAGACACTCATTTTCTTGCTCTCAATCATATTCGCCGCCAACGCTTTCGGTGGATTTATTAATGCCAATGACTTGAAGACTGGCGAGAACATCGCCAACAGCTTTGGCAGCTCAGCAATACTGCATTGGGTAAGCAAAGAGCAAAACAAGCAAGCTGTTATGAGCCCGCTCATTGTCAATCAGGCAAACACCGAATTTTTGGGAAATTACTCCCAGTACTTTGGCGCGGCCAATGGCAAATCTGATACTTATGGCCTTGGCAATTTACAGGATACCCTCAATGACCCGGCAAACTATCCTGAAGAAAACGCAATTTATAGCGCCATCGCAATCACATTTACGCAACCTGTATTGAGCTTCGGATTTGAGGCAGAGAACTTTAACGGAGACGAGCAATTTGCTTTCCTTTTCACACCACAAGGTAGCCTGATCAGACGCGAGACAATTATACCCTTAGGTATTACAGGAGATTTTGGCGTTCCTATTTCGGGGTACAAACATACATTTGATTTAACCAGTCAAAATGTTGGTTCAATTATCCTTGGGTCGTGGAGCTCTGCAACTTACTACTACAAGCTTAGTATTGATACGAAACTGCCCGAACCATCAAGCATCTTAATGCTGGTTCTAGGGCTAACTTTGTTGAGGATTAAACAGATAAAGGCAGTCAGTTTGCGATGCATCACACCCTAGGCAAGGTGCTATAAAAAAACATAATCAATGCAAAGAATGGATAAAAACGGAGTCAGCCTGTAAGCCGGGTTCTGTCGTGGACAGTCATTCATCTGGGACTAGCGTCACCGCTAGCCTCAAGCAACCTACCCGAATCCGATGCGGGCCGCACCAATGGATTCCTATTTGGTCTTGCTCCGAGTGGGGTTTACCATGCCGCAGCCTGTTGCCAGTTGCGCGGTGCGCTCTTACCGCACCCTTTCACCCTTACCGGCATTCTTGCGAACGCTTAGGCGGTCTACTCTCTGTTGCACTTTCCGTAGGCTCGCGCCTCCCAGGCGTTACCTGGCACTCTACCCTATGGAGCCCGGACTTTCCTCCCCGATGCACCAGATAACACTCAAGAGAGCTATTCAGTTAACACCGGAGCGACTGTCGGGCCGACTCCGAGGCAGCACATTACTCGCCAGAATCAACAAGCGCAAGTTCAGCCTTTGAACAAAAACCACTTTTTTTGCGAACTTCGTCACCAAAAGTGGCAGCCTTATTCCCACTTTGGAGCAAAGCTTTTCATTAACTGGTATTTTTGCCACTTTAAGCTATTAATTAACAAGTATTTATTGCCCAACTTTGGGCAATAAATACTCTTCACGCACAAATTTCACAATAAAAGCCAAGGAGACTCTCCCGTGAAAGCGCACAAGCACAACCTTCTCGCAGCGGCTATAGCTTTATCTCTGACTGCACCTGCAATCGCCCAAGATGATAGCCCAGCACTTGAAGAGGTGATGGTAACCGCTCAAAAACGTCCGCAAAGCCTGCGCGATGTTCCATTGTCGGTGAATGCACTAGGGGGGGAGAAAATCGAATCTGCCGGTATCACGAATATCGAAACCATGGCGGACTACATCCCCAGCTTCAATATGACCCAGACCGGTATAGGCACCAACATTGCTATCCGCGGCATCAGCTCCGGTGTAAACCAGGGGTTTGAGCAGTCTGCGGCACAATTTATCGACGGTATTCATTATGGTCGTGCGCAATTGTCGCGCGCGCCCTTTTTGGATATCGAACGCGTAGAAGTCCTGCGCGGCCCGCAAAGTATTATCTTCGGCAAAAACTCTACTGCAGGTGCGATCAGCATTACCACCGCCAAACCGGGTGATGAGCTGGAAGGAAAACTCAGTGCGCTCTATGAGCCGGAACACGGCGAGCAGGATGTGCGCTTGATATTGTCAGGCCCAATCAGCGATACCGTCGGTGGCCGCCTTGCTATTTTGCAAAGCAGCCTCGATGGCTACATGGAGAACACCACGCTGGATCGCGATGAATCCGGTGATAAAAATCGTGTGATCCGTGCGACCTTGCAGTGGCAACCGAGCGACCTGTGGGACATTACCCTCAAGATGGAAGATGGATCTTTCGACAGCAATGGGCGCAACATTGAAGTTGTTAAACCGGTAGGTGGATCTTACGCGAATGCCTTATCGTTCTTCACCCAAGGCGCCTATCAACTTGATACGACCCACGATTGGAAGCGCCAATCGAACGGCGACTACAGCTATAACGATACTGAAAACATCACACTCAACATCGAGCGGGAACTGGGCGAGCACACAATTACCTCGGTTACCGGCTACAACGCCTACACCTATCAAGAGTTGTGCGATTGTGATTTTACCGGTGCGTCCGGCTTTAACATCCTTTCAGACGAAGATTACAGCCAGGTCAGTCAGGAACTGCGTATCGCATCACCAGAAGATGAAACTATCAGCTATCTCGGAGGCGTGTTTTTCCAGAGCAGCTCGCTGAAATTCCATGATGCAGTGCGCGTTCCCACTGACAGCTTTATCGCCACCGCTTTCTCCTCACTACTCGGGGCCCAAGCCGCCAATTTACTGCGCGGTGCGTCAACCCAGCGCGACTTCGAACAAGATACGGATCTGGCCGCAATATTCGCCCAGGGGACATGGAATTTCACCGATTTGTCGCGATTGATCGTGGGAGCTCGCTATACCCAGGAAACCAAAGAAGCTAGTCGTCACCAGTATCACGTTAGCAATACTGGCGTGACGCTACCTCAGGGCACGACAGCACAGCCTTACAACCTGATCTGGAGCCAATTCAAGATCGATCCTCATGCAGTTAAAGGTGATCGAGATGAATCCGGCTTTACGCCACTTATCACATTCCAACACGATTTCTGGGGTACCGACATGGTCTACCTCAGTTACACCACAGGGTTTAAATCCGGTGGTTTTGATGTCCGTGCCAACGCTGCGCCTAATGCATTGGATGGTATTTACCCGAATATTGAGGGCACTTGGGAATTTGAAGAGGAAAAGGTCAGAAACTTCGAGGCAGGCGCCAAGCTTGTATTGGCTGATGGCGCCGCAGAGTTGAATGTCGCCGCTTTCCGCTCCGAATTCAAAGATATGCAAACCAGCCAGTTCGACGGCAGCCTCAGCTTCAACGTGACCAATGCGGGTGAAGCTGTAGTTCAAGGCCTTGAGGTTGATGGCCGCTGGGCAGTCATTGATAACGTTATGTTGCGCGGTGGCGCAGCCTACATCGATTTTGAATACACCGATTTCCCCAACTCGCAATGCTACTTTGGTCAACCTGCATCCGAGCGCAACCCAACCAACCCAACTGTGTGTGATGCCACCGGCAAACGCCGTGAGTTCACCCCGGAAATTCAGGGCAATATGGGCATAGATTACACCTTGAACTTCAGCAATGGCCTCAAATTAGTTAACACATTGGACGTCATTTATAGCACTGAGTACCTGACCACTCCGTCATTGGATCCCAAGTTTGAGCAGCCGTCCTACACCAAAATTAATGCTCGTATTGCGCTGAGCGGTAACGATGACATGTGGGAATTGGCATTGATCGGCAAAAACCTGACGGACGAATCGGTAGTTACCTATGCCAACGGTTTACCAGTAGCGACTACAGTATCGAGCGGCACAGGTTATTACGCCTTCTACGAACGCCCAAGAAATATAGCCCTACAGGGAACCATTCGCTTTTAATCCGCGAGAGTAACAAACGCCTAAATAAACCCCAGCCCAGTGCTGGGGTTTGTCTTTTTAACTTCTCGCGTTAATCCTTCACCCACTTTGCTGCTACCATTAATATGACTTATTTTTTGCTTCACCTATCGGATTAACAGTAATGAGCGATTCACCCGCTGGGCAAGCTGCACAGAAAAACGCCCCGCACACCATAACCCTGCTGCAACACAATGCCCTTAAAGGATTCCTCCTCGCCGCCGCCGGCTTGTTTCTCTTCGCCTGCATGGACAGCACCACCAAATACCTGACCACCCATTACAACGTTCCCTTTGTGGTAGCGATGCGCTATATCGTCCATTTTTTGCTGATGGTTATGATCCTCGCCCCGCGCCATTCAGCTCAGCTGGTTTACACCCAGCGCACCGGATTAGTGGTCGCGCGCGCGGTGGTATTGACTATCGCATCGCTCTGTATGGGTATGGCATTACATCGCATGCCGCTGGCAGAAACCACGGCGATCAACTTTCTCGCGCCCACGCTGGTAGCGTTACTCGCCGGCTCCATGCTGGGTGAAAAAATTGGCGGCTGGGGCTGGGCGGCGATCGTCACTGGCTTTATCGGCGTGCTGCTGATTGCCCGCCCCGGGGGTGGACTGGATGCTGTAGGCATTATGTTTGCGCTGGGTGCAGCGGCAGCCAACGCGACCTATCAGCTGTTATCGCGCTTGCTAGCCAGCACCGAAAAAGCCATCGCCTTGCTGTTTTACACCGCGCTGCTTGGCTCGATTATCTTTGGCATCGCCCTGCCCTGGTTCTGGGAAAATGAAGCTCCAAGTGAGCTAGAGGTGATTTTACTGCTGAGCATGGGGGTTAGCGGCGGCTTGGGACACTACTTGTTTACCCTTGCCTATCGGCATGCGCCCGCATCCATGTTAGCTCCCACTACCTATTTGCAACTGCTTTGGGCTGGATTGTTGGGCTGGATTATTTTCGACACCATCCCCGACAGCATGAGCTTGATCGGTATGGCGATTGTGGCGGCCTCAGGCCTTATTATTGCGTTCAAATCCCACTAGAAACCCGGACCAACTCCGCCAGGTTAACCTGTTAAATGGTGCTGGAACACTTAAAAAAAGACCTCCTAACAAATGAGTACCAGCAAAAAAATCAAACTTGGCAAACGCCTGCAACACATTGAACTCATGGTAACCAAGCAATACGATCACATTTGGGATTGCTGCTGCGACCATGGTTTGTTAGGCGCTGCACTGCTTTCGCGGCACGCAGCACCTAACATTCATTTTGTGGATATAGTTCCCGATCTTATGCATGAACTGGAACATAAACTGAAACAGTTTTTTCCAAAAAAGCCTGACCCGCACACTCAATGGCAAGCGCACTGTATAGACGTAACAGCCCTTCCCTTACAACAATTCAGCGGAAAACATCTCGTGATAATTGCAGGAGTTGGCGGCGATTTAATGACGGAGTTAGTTCGCGCGATTTATCAAAAAAATCCTGCATCAGATATCGATTTTTTACTTTGCCCCGTACAACATCAATTCACGCTAAGACAACAACTCATCCAACTTGACTGCAGCTTACTAAATGAAACATTGATTGTTGAAAACAAACGCTTTTATGAAATTTTATTAGTCTCAACAGCAAAAAACTCCGGTTCAAAAATAAATCCCTTCGGCAGCCTCATCTGGCAAAGCAATACACCTGAACAAGCAAAAATCGCCGCTGATTACCTAAAGAAAACAATGGATCACTACAAGAGGGCTCAATTAAGTCGTAAAGCTGAAGTGCAGCATATTATTGATGCCTATAGCACTATAACTGCACAATCATTTTATCTATAGCCAAAACACCAAACAGTACTCCCCCCCCTCACACACCACACACCACACACCACACACCACACACCACACACCACACACCACACACCACACACCCCAAAAAGATTTTTCTGATCAGGTTGCTGCACGCGCCAACATTATTTTGTTAGATAAAAATCCATTAATTGATATTAGTCATAGCCGAAGTAATAGTGGTATATATACTCGCGAGCGATGTCTTTCCAATTCAGGCATTAAAGACTTCTTAAGTTTGCTCTGATGTTGCAATAGCAAAATGTAAATCAAAATGGCAACAAATATGACTCCGGACGTAAATCCCAAAGAAGACGTATGGCTGGTATACGACGGCGAATGCCCCGTATGCAAAACCTACTGTAAATATATTCGCATACGCGCAGCGGTTGGCAATTTGCATTTGGTTGATGCACGGCAGCCAGGTGAGCTGATGGATGAGATAACCCGCTTGGGGCTGGATATCGATCAGGGAATGGTGCTGAGATTTAGAGACGCCATCTATTATGGGTCAGATGCAATTCATATGCTTACGCTACTCAGCACACCTTCCGGAGTTTTTAATCGCATTAATTATTATGTGTTCAGCACCCAAGTGGGTTTTAAAATCTTCTACCCAATCGGCAAAGCCTTTCGTACACTTTTGCTGAAATTGCTCGGCATCCGCCGTATTGAAAACTTGAAAAAAAATTCTAAAACGTCGGTTTCATAAAAAAATAATCCCGCACAGAGCGGGATTATTAGACAGAACCGGCAAGCGGTTGTTAAAACTTGAATTTCACCCCCACATCGATGCTGCGCTCAGTACCCACGTAAATACCTTGGCGCAAGCTGGCGATGTACTGCTCATCGGTCAGGTTCTTGGCGCTGGCGCTCAGGCTCAAATCCTTGCTGAACTCGTAGATCGCGTTCAAATCCAGCAGCGTGTAGCCATCGATTTGGCCGGTGAAAAAGCCGGATGTACTCTCAGTGATAGGCTTGGTGTTGAGCACGTCCGTATATTGCTCACCCGTATGATGCACACTGAGCGCGGTGCGCAACTTGCCGGTTTTGTACTCCAGGCTCAGGTTGGTCACCCACTCAGGAACATAGGTCACGCGATTGCCATCGGGTGTAGTGATGTTGCCATTCGCATCGCGGCGCGCGCCCACAAACTCCGCATCTGGAATGTAGGTGGCGCTGGATTTGAGGGTAAAACCAGCGCCCAACTCCCAACCTAATGCCGCTTCAAGGCCTTGATGAAGCGTCTCACCACCATTGGTACGCTGGAACTGACTGTTCGAGTTAGCCGGGATAATCTGATTGTCAAAATCCATGCGGAAGAAAGTCAACTCGTAGGTCAACTGCGCGCGCGCGCCACGAACACCCGCCTCGATATTCACCGAACGCTCGGCGTCGAGCTGCTGATCTTCCAAGCCGTTAAGTGCATCGCTATTGAGCGCGGGCGAAAAGGCTTTGTAGACGCTTGCAAAACCTTGCAGCGCAGGATTGATCTGATAGGTAGCACCCAGCCCAGGCAGTATCTCGGTGTTGGAGGTGTCAGCCTCATTATTGGTGGCAGCGCGTTTGTTTTGGCTGGTTTGTTCGTAACTCTCGGCACGCAAGCCTGCGGTCACGGCAAAACGGTCAGACACGGCAAACCGATTTTGCGCATACAAAGCGAGACTATCTGCGGATTCAACCGCATCCCTGCTGATGGTGCCAGTGCGCGGAGTAGCGCGAGTGGCAGCGACAGTCACGTCATCCATGGATTCATTCATTGCCCGCACACCAATTTCCGCCTCGTTCGCCAGACCAAACAATTGATGCTGCAGCTTGAGGCGGCTATCGATACCAAAACGATCAAAGCTGCGGTTGTTGCCGTTCAAACTATCGGTGTAAACCCAGCGGCCGGCTGCCGCAGATGCAGCATTGTTGGTGGCATAGCGCCAGTAGTCGCGATAGGTTTCGCTCCCGTACACCAACGTAGTCAGCTTGGCGGTAGCGCTGATGTCCCACTCGTGGTTCAAATCCAGTGCGCGACGGCCACTGATAAAATAATCGTCCGGCGCAGGATTGTAGTCGGCGCCATCTTTGTAAGCCTGCAAAAACACCCCGCGGTAGGAGATATTGGCCTCGCTGTCGTAATCGCTGAACTTCAGGCTCAGCCACTGATTGTCGCCCAACGCCATGCCCGTTTTGATCATAACGTCAGTCATGTCATAACCCTTGTCCATAAATCCATCGCTGCTGGCATGGGTGATGAAAGCGCCAAACTGCGCTTCTTGCGACGGCGTTGAACCACCGACTTCCAGTGTTGCCTCGCGGCTGTTGAATGAGCCAGCGCGCGCCTCAAGCTGAACACCATCTTCAGGTTGCTTGGTGATGTAGTTGATCACACCGCCAATAGTACTGGGGCCGTATCGCAAAGAAGCGGCACCTTTGAGGACTTCAATTGTTTCCATGCGCTGGATGCGTGGGTTGTAGTAACGACCATTGCCCACAAACAAACCGGGTGCAATGGGCACACCATCTTCGAGAATCAGGGTTTTATAATCGGCAGAGCTCAAGCCACGTATACCAATGTTGGCAACAATCGCACTTTCTTCTTCAGGCTTGATGGCCACACCGGGCACTGAACGCAAGGCCTCTTCTGTTGAACGGGGTTGACGAATCTGCAGCTCCTCTTCAGTGACAATCGCAACTGCGCCTGGCTGACGCTCGCTATCACCCTCTTCTGTACCCACAACCACCACCTTCGGCAGCACCTTGGCCTCTGCTTCGGCGGTGGCAGGCAAAGCAGCACCACCCAAAGCAAGTGTCATAGCAACGGCGAGTGGATTAGGTAAAAAACGGGCTGCGCGAGCAGCGGGAGTGACGGAATGACGCATGTGAAGTTCCTTGGGTTCCAGTGGTTAACAGTCGCATAAACACAGCTGAATACAGCCGATTATGGCAATCAAATACGTGTGTCATGCTTTTTCAGATGCGCCACTATAACAAACAGGAATAATTTACATCAAACTTACATCAAAATAAGCGCTAATCTGCCAACCACGGCAAGACTACTCAGCCTGCTGCAACGCCCAATCGTACAGAAAATTCTTTTTCAAACCGGTGAGTTTTGCGCCTATTGCCGCCGCTTGTTTTACCGGCAATTCATCCAGCAACACTTTCATGATATGCATGTGCTCGGGCGTCATGGCTTCGTTTTCAGGCTTGGGCGCGCCATGGACCAAGAGCACAATTTCTCCGCGCTGCTGGTTGCTATCGCTCTCAACCCATGCCGCCAACTCACTGACGTTACTGCCTTTTATCGTCTCAAAGGTTTTGGTCAGCTCGCGTGCCATCACCACTTCGCGCTCCGCGCCAAACACCTGCGCCATGTCTTGCAGGGTTTCCAAAATACGGTGGGGGGCTTCGTAAAAAATCAGTGTGCGCGGGTCAGCAGCCAGCGACTGTAACTGGGTGCAGCGGGCGACTTGTTTGGCGGGCAAAAAACCTTCAAACGCAAAACGGTCAGACGGCAAACCGGCAGCACTTAAAGCGGCGATCATCGCGCAGGCGCCAGGAATAGGAACGACTTTAACACCCGCTTGGCGAGCAGAGCGCACCAAGCGATAGCCGGGATCGGATACCAGCGGGGTGCCCGCATCGGAAATCAGGGCGACTGAATCGCCGGCTTGTATGCGGGCAATAAGCTGCTCAACGCGCGTCTCATCACTGTGGTCGTGGTAAGCGATGCAGGGGGTTTTGATATCGAAATGGGCCAACAGACGGGAACTGTGTCGCGTATCTTCAGCGGCGATTACCGCTACCGTTTGTAGTGTTTCCACCGCTCGCGGTACCATATCGCCCAAATTACCAATCGGGGTCGCCACGACATAAAGAATGCCTTGGTTGGAGGCTACTGTTGTCATACCGAACTCCGGAAAAGGGGTAGAATCCACGCCAGGTTTATGGCTTTGGATGTTGAATATTCACTGCAGGTTTTCACCGAGGTTTTCATGCCGATACGGCCTTTTTTGTGCACTTTATCGACCAAGTCGCGCAACTTATCAACCAATACCCTAGCCACGCTGATGATCGCAACACTGACCTTGAGTCTGGCGAGCTGCAGTAGCAATCCACCCCAGTCCGAGAAGCGCAAATCCACCGCTGTCAAAACCCAAGCAGCCAAGCCAAGCGCCGCCAAGCTGCTAAATCAGGCAAATCAATTGCAGTCGCCCGAGCGAGAGAGTTTGCTGTTGGAGGCGGCGCAAGCCTATATCGATGCACGCCAATACAATCGCGCGCGGGATTTGCTGGTCGATATGAACTCCGATGCACTGCCCGATCAGGATTACATCAAACACACCGACCTGCTCAGCACCGTCGCCCTGCATCAGGGCTCCAACTTTTTAGCGCACGGCATTCTAACCAAGCCGCGCCTCGAACAACAATGGTCAAACATGGAGCCACAGACCGAAGTGTCGCTGCGCGAAAAGCGCGCCCAGGTGTTTGCACTTCTGGGCGAAGCGCAAAATAGCGTGGCCGAGCGGATTCAACTGAGTGGATTGATCGACAATAAAAACCAACGCCAGGCTAATCAGGAAGTGCTCTGGCAGAATTTGATGAGCATCCCTTTTGCTGAATTACAGCAACTCAGTCAGGATGAAAACGGCCAGGCAGCGCGCGGTTGGTACAGCCTCGCTGCCATCAACAAAAACAACCAAATCGACTTGGAACAACAGCGCGAACAATTACAGCAATGGTTGGGCGTGTGGCGGCAACATCCCGCACATGACAACTTGCCGAGCGATTTGCGTCTATTGCAAAGTTTAATTGAACAACAACCGCAACAAGTGGCGCTGCTACTGCCAATGCAAGGCAAACTCGCTGAAGCAGGCGAAGCTGTGCGTGATGGTTTTTTTGCGGCTTATTACGAAGCATTGAGCAATGGTCGGAATACCCCTGAAGTGCGCCAATACGATAGCAGCGGCGATGCAATCGCGGCCTATCAACAAGCGATCGCAGATGGTGCCGATCTGGTCATTGGGCCTATCGATAAAGAGAAAGTCACCGAAATAAGTTTGATGCCTTCACTGGAAGTGCCAGTGCTATCGCTCAATTATCCGGACACTCCCCCCGCCGAACCGCTTAAAGGTTTTTATCAATTTGGTTTAGCCGTTGAAGATGAAGCGCGCCAGGTTGCGCGCCAGGCATTTTTGGAGGGACATCGTCAGGCGATGGTGATTATTCCAACGCAAGAGTGGAGCGAGCGCAGTGCGCGCGCCTTTGCCGATGAGTGGGAAAAGCTCGGCGGTGTAGTGGTCAACCGCACACAATTTCAAACCGGCGTGAATTATTCCGGTTTGGTAAAAGATGCGATGTTGATTGAGCAAAGCCAAATACGCACCCGCGAAATGCAAGAATTATTGGGCATCCCGCTGCAGTCATCGCCACGTAGCCGTGGCGATGTAGATATGATTTTTTTAATTGCCGATCCTGCGCAAGCGCGTCAAATAAAACCGACATTTGCCTTTCACTACGCCGGAAAAATTCCGGTGTACTCCACTAGCCAGGTCTATTCTGGCCAACCCAATCCGAAAGCGGATCGTGATTTAAATGGCATTCGCTTTAACACTATGCCCTGGCTGTTCGACACCACCAGCCGCGAAAAACAAGCAGTTGCACAGCACACAAAATCCGCTGCGGTTTACGGCCGCTTACATGCGCTGGGCGCCGATGCATTTCGTCTTTACGCGCGTTTGCCGCAACTGGAGCAAGTGCCCGATATGCGCATTTACGGCGCGACAGGTGCGCTGCATATGCTGAGTGACAGACGCATCGAGCGCGAGCAAATCTGGGTGAGATTTCGCAATGGTGAAGCGCAACCGCTGCCGATGGTAATCAACGAAAATGAAGTTCAATATTAAGGATTGACTATGTTTAAACGCGACAAGGATGATGCCGCAACAACGGGCAGCGATAGCAGTGTTCACAGCACCATCAACATAGGTGCACAAGCCGAAGCACAAGCGGAAGCATTTTTACAGCAGCAAGGATTGGTGACTCGCACTAAAAATTATCGCTGCAAACTCGGTGAAATTGATCTGATCATGCTGCAAAAAACTGCGCGCGGGACCTGCTTTGTGTTTGTTGAAGTGCGCCTCCGTACCAACAAGCGTTTTGCCCCTGCAATTGAAACCGTGGATTACCGCAAGCAACAAAAAATTATTCGCACCGCCACCCGTTTTTTACAAGAGCAGCGGCTGTTTGATAAAGTCGCCTGTCGTTTTGATGTGATAGCATTAGATCAAACCGGTACTGCCCCACCCATTCAATGGATTCAAAATGCATTCGGGGCTTGAGCTGCAGTTGCGTCAGCAATTATTGACTCCGCATGGAACCTGCATCACCACACAACATCATCACAAGTAGAATTGCTATGGATCAACGCGTTATCACCCTGTTTCATGAAAGTATCGAAGCAAAAATGCACGCGGGTGAAGAACTTGCGCCACTAATTGCGCAAGCCAGCCAACTGATTGTCCACGCGCTACTAAGCGAGAAAAAAATCCTCACCTGCGGCAACGGAATTTCCGCTGCACAAGCGCAAATATTTACCGCCAGCTTGATCAATCGCTTTGAACAGGAACGCCCGAGTTTGCCGTCATTTAATCTGGGCGCTGATTTCACCACCCAAACTGCGATTGGTAGCGACTACAGCTTTAATGATGTTTACGCTAAACAAATTCGCTCGCTCGGCCAACCGGGAGACGTTTTGCTACTCCTCACCAGCACGGGTAAAGCAAGCAATTTATTGCAGGCCATTAGCGCCGCACATGATAAGGAAATGCAAGTTATTGCACTCACCGCGAGCGATGGCGGCGATGTTGCTGCCTTGCTCGACAACCGCGACCTGGAACTTCGCGTGCCTTCCGTGGCCAAACCCCGTATCCACGAGGTTCATCTCCTCAGCATTTTTTGCCTATGCGATTTAATCGATCAGCAATTGTTTGGAGGCTTTTAAAATGTTTATTGCCCGCACCCTCACCCCCGATCTTATTCACATGGGCAAAGTGTTGGCAATTGTAGTCATCGCCTTAATGCTGCTAAGCAGCTGCGCCAAAATTATTAGTGTTACCACGAGTGAGCCGATCCAGATCAGCACCAACAAACGCACACTCGGAACTAAAATTAATGACCAACAACTGGAAACTTTTGCGCGCGTCAACCTCAATAAAGCCAGCGAACAACTTGAAGATGCACACATCAATATCGATAGTTTTAATGGCTTGGTGCTCTTAACGGGTCAGGTGCCGAACGAACAACTCCGCAACCTCGCAGGCGACACCGTCGGAAAAATAAATTCAGTGCGGCAAGTGCACAACGAGCTGACCTTAGGTGCTCCAACTGGATTTCAAGCGCGCAGTAGAGACAGTTGGATTACCACCAAAATTAAAACCAAACTGGTCGCCAGCAGCATCCAAAGCCGCCGCGTTCTGATTATTACCGAGGCGCAAACTGTATTTTTAATGGGATTGGTGTCGCGATACGAAGCCGATCGCATCACCAACGTTGCCAAAAATACGGATGGTGTAAAGCAAGTGGTTAAGGTATTTGAATACATCGATTAAGCACTGTTTTTACCGCAACACCTTTTGTCCCTTCTTTATTGACGATTGTCACCCAGCCAGCGCAGCCTCTGGCATTCTCTGTACATCCTGCTAGTATCATGCGCACCGCAGATCCGGTTTTATAAACATCACTTGGATAAAACGGCGACAGCGTTATTTCATCCCCATGCAAAGGAAACACCCATGATCTCTACCATCATTCTTCTCGTGATTATTGCTGCACTGGTGTTTTACGTGATCGGGATTTACAACCAGTTGGTAGCGTTGAAAAATCGTTTTGAAAATGCGTTTTCGCAAATTGAAGTACAGTTAAAACGCCGCTATGACTTGATCCCTAACCTGGTTGAGACCGCCAAGGGCTATATCAAACATGAGCGCGAAACATTGGAAGCGGTCATCAATGCGCGCAATCAGGCGATGAATGGTTTACAAGCTGCCGCCGCAAATCCCGGTAGTGCGGTCGCCATGAATGAGCTCGCGGGCGCCGAAAGTTTATTAACCAGCGCGATGGGCCGTCTGAATGTCGTGATGGAAGCCTATCCGGATTTGAAAGCCTCACAAAATATGATGCAGGTTTCCGAAGAGCTGACCAGTACCGAAAATAAAGTCGCGTTCGCGCGTCAGGCGTTTAACGATGCGGTCACCGCCTACAACACCTACAAACAAAGCTTCCCTCCGGTTGTGTTTGCAAAAAGTTTTGGCCATGTCGACGACGCCAGTTTATTGGTGTTTGCCGATAGCGCCGAGATTCAGGCTGCACCCAAAGTACAGTTTTAACCATGCACAACTAAAGTCTTCCTTCTATATATAGAAGGAAGACTTTTAACGCTGGTCGCTGCCATTACATCTTCCTTCTTTATATAGAGCACTAGCTCACTTTTTATTGACAGGTTGCGCATGAATTTCTTTGAGCATCAGGATCGCGCGAGGCGCAATACCAATCATCTGATCCTGCTGTTAATACTTGCAGTACTTTCCCTTGTTGTCATTACCACATTGTTATTTGCAGCATTCGCTTATTTTACGCAAGAACACTATTCTGCCGATGTAGGGGAAACCGTCGGTTTGTGGCAGGGAATTATTAACGCACTGAGCCTGGAAACTTTTATCTTGATCGCTCTGGGGGTTAGCAGTGTTGTGCTGCTCGGAAGTTTATTTCGCTTTTTCCAATTACGCGCGGGCGGCAAAAGTATTGCAGAGGCAATGGGCGGCCGTTTGTTATCCGGCAATACTGTCGATCCTGACGAGCGTAAAATACTGAATGTTGTTGAAGAAATGGCAATTGCATCCGGCGCCGCTGTTCCACCGGTATATTTAATTGAAGACGATGCAATCAATGCCTTTGCCGCAGGTTATCACCCCCAAGACGCGATCATCGGTATTACACGCGGCTGCATACACACATTGAATCGCGATGAGTTACAAGGGGTGATCGCCCATGAGTTCAGCCATATTTTTCATGGTGATATGCGCATCAATATGCGCTTGATTGCTCTCTTGCATGGCATTTTAGTCATCGGTTTGATTGGCGAGTTCTTAATTCGCAGCGCAAGCAACCGCAACATTCGGCGCTCCAGTAAAGATAATTCTCCTGCAGCGATTATGGGATTGGGCCTTGGGTTGTTAATAATTGGTTACAGCGGAATATTTTTTGGCAATTTGATCAAAGCCGCCGTAAGCCGCCAGAGGGAATTTCTTGCCGATGCCTCAGCAGTACAATTTACCCGCAACCCGGATGGTATCGCCGGTGCGCTGAAAAAAATTGGCGGTAGTAGTTATGGCTCGCAATTGCAGAATGAACATGCTGCCGAGTTCAGCCACATGTATTTTGGGCAGGGCGTAAAATCCTTTTTCAACTTGATGGCGACCCATCCACCACTGGAAGACAGGATTAAACGTATTCAGCCCAATTGGGATGGAGAGTTTGCAGAAACGACTTATATAAGAAGGAAGACTTCACATGACGACACCGGTGCGATGGGCTTTAGTGAAGGAGCAACAACCTATACAGATGAAACAACTCGCGTGGTAGTTAATATTGATGCGACCTTGGACCAAATCGCACAGCCAACACAACCTCACGTTATTTACGCCCGCGATCGTATCGCCGCAATCCCGCCACTATTAAAAGAAGCAGCACAAGTACCAGCTAGCGCGCGTGGGTTGGTGTTTGGATTCCTGTTGGATCGCCATCGCGATTTACGCAATCGACAATTCGCACTCCTCAGCGAACATTTAACCACTGCTGATATGGGCGACTTGAATACGATTATTACTATCGCAGCAGATCTTGATGCAAGCCTGCGCTTGCCGGTAATCGAACTATGTTTGGCCGCACTCAAACAATTGTCGCCGGATCAGCATGCAGCATTTATACGTTGCTTGAATGTATTGATCAGCGCCGACCAAAAAGTCAGCATGATGGAATGGGCAATCTATCGTATTGTGCTGCACAACACGGTCACCGATATTAAGCTCACACACAATCGCCAACTCAGCGAATTACATACAGAGTGCCAATTATTATTATCATTACTGGCCTATGCCGGAGCGCGCACCGAGCAAGATGCATCGACTGCTTTTGCACAAGCGCAAAAAATACTGGGTTTTTCCAATTTTGTATTATTGCCACGCAACAGTATTAAGTTGGCTGACGCCGATAAAGCGCTGGAAAAACTTAACCTCATCAAGCCACTGCAAAAACCCCAACTACTGAAAGCCATGAGCGAATGTGTATTGCACGATGGCCAATTGAGTATTGCAGAAGCTGAACTCTTCCGCGCCATCGCCGATAGTCTCGACTGCCCTATTCCACCGCTCATCACCGAGATGCGCAACTAATCATCCCGCCAAGCCTGCAGTTACACCAAACTGTCTACAACAATTGGAGTGCGAGCGGGTATAATGCGCCCCACTTTAGCTTGCTAACTTAAGACGAATCCCGCCAACCACCATGAGGTAATCACCTTGCAACTGGATAACGCATCTGTAGCGCAACTGCGCGAATGGGAAAGCCAACTGACTGAACAATATCAGGCTATCCTCGCCAAAAAACTCAATCTTGACCTGACCCGTGGCAAGCCTTCGGCAGAGCAATTAAATCTGTCGGATGAGCTTGATGGCCTGCTCAAGGGCAACTACATCGCCGCTGACGGCACCGACACCCGCAACTACGGCGGCCTCGACGGCCTGCCCGAAGCCAAACAACTGGGCGCCAACATCATGGGTGTTGAGCCAGCCAACGTGTTGGTAGGCGGGAGCTCTAGTCTGACCCTGATGTTCCAGATGATGCTGACAGCTCATCAGTTCGGTCTCAAAGATGCGTCAAGCGCTTGGAAAAACGAAGGTGAAGTTAAATTCATCTGCCCGGTTCCCGGTTATGACCGTCACTACACCGTGTGCGAGCAACTCGGCATCAAGATGATCAATGTGCCTATGACCTCAACTGGCCCGGATATGGACGCGGTTGAAACATTGCTCAAAGCGGACAAATCCATCAAGGGTATGTGGTGTGTTCCCAAGTACTCCAACCCAACGGGTGTGGTCTACAGCGACGAAACCGTTGAGCGTATCGCCAAACTCGGCCAAATCGCCAGCGCTAACTTCCGCGTATTCTGGGATAACGCTTATTCAGTCCACGACTTAACCGCCAATGCGCCGCAGCTTGCCAGTATTCTCGAAGCAACACGTCGCAACGGCACTGAAGACTCAGTTGTGCAATTTGCATCGACTTCAAAAATTACTCATGCGGGGTCTGGTGTCGCCTTTGTTGCTGCTAGCGCTGCGAACCTCGCTGGCTTCAAAAAGTTTTTGAACAGCTGCACTATCGGCCCGGACAAAGTAAACCAAATTCGCCACACCCGTTTGCTGCCAAACAAAGAAGCATTAATGGCACACATGGGCAAACACGCCGCACTTTTGAATCCACGTTTTGATGCAGTACTCACAGCATTGAGCAAAGCATTCGAAGGCACCGATTTAGGCGCATGGGAAAAACCAGTTGGTGGCTACTTCGTTTCTTTTGATACTCGCAAAAATTGTGCAAAAGAAACCGTTCGCCTTGCAGCAGAAGCAGGTGTGAAATTAACGCCCGCAGGCGCTACTTATCCCTATGGTAAAGACCCTGAAGATCGTAATATTCGTATCGCACCTTCAGTACCTACCGTATCGGAAGTCGTTGGTGCGATGGAAGTATTCGTGACCTGCGTAAAACTGGCATCAGTAAAACAACAGCTCGCGAGCCTCAGCTAATAAAACATTAGATACCACATAACAAAAAGCCGCTTTTATAGCGGCTTTTTGTTTTATTGCGTATATACAAGCAGAACCTCACTACCAATAAAAAGTTAGCGCTACCGCCTCACAACAAAGCGTTCTAACAAATCAGGATTAATTCCAAAACGCTTGCCCCGCTCGTAAAAATCCTTCCTATACTCCAATTAGCAAGAAGTTAATTGCTAAACGTTTTATCAACCATCCTTTTAACTATTTATGGATTGCTTACGTATTTGATAGCGGTGATGGATGCCATAACCAACAAATAGTGTTTAACCCTTTCTCTGCGCATTTCGCCACAGGAGATATTTGTATGGGTGTTGCTGCAACTGTAGAAAAATATCTAAAAGCAAAACAAATCGACTTCACGCTGCTGGAACATGACTACTGCGAAGGTTCATACAACACCGCACGTGTCGCACGCATTGACGACCACTGCCTTGCCAAAGGCGTTCTGTTACGCGATGAAGATTTTCATTACACGCTTTGTGTCTTACCCACACGCAATAAAATCCTCCGCCACACACTGAACCAAATTTTTGATCGGCACATGGAGCTGGTTGAAGAAGAGGAACTAACTGAAATTTTCAAAGACTGCGCTGAAGGCGCGATACCTGCATTAGGTGAAGCCTACGGTATAGATGTAATATGGGACGAAGAATTGATGGGGGTTGAGGAAGTTTATATAGAAGCTGGCGATCACCGCCATCTGATCCGCTTAAAGCAACCTGACTTCGCCCAGCTCATGCAAGACAAACTCCACGATCACTTTAGCGCCGAACGTACACGGCACAGCACACTGCCCAAAAAGTACATCCGCCACGAATACGAACTATAACCATCCACCAAATCACAGACATAAAAAAACCGCCATGTTTCCAAGGCGGTTTTTTTTATTTCCAAGTACCGATTAATTAATTGTCGGTCGGCACGAGAACAACGTTAGGCGCTTTGGCTTCGCGCGCAGCATCTGCAACGGTGACATAAGTGCTGGTATTAGCACGACCACTTGCCTGGATGATGACTGCAGCTTTGGGGAACTCGGCACGCAAGCGCTCAATATTTGAGCGAATAGCACGACCATCAACACGACGCTCGCCTTCTTTCTCCATCAGCCAAATCTGATCGTCTGCAGAGATGCGCACCAGGATGTTAGGTTCGGCATCTTCTGGTGGAGGGTTATTGTTCGGCTCCGGCACATTGGGGTTGATACCCGCCTCTTTCACAAAGGATGCGGTCACGATAAAGAAAATCAACATGATGAAAACCACGTCGAGCATCGGCGTCAAGTCAATCTCGTTAGTATCATCGACGGCACGGCTTTTATGTCTGCGGCTCACTGCGGGTACTCCTCGTGTTATTTGGAACGTTATAGTAAGTCTGTGGTAAAACGCCAATTCTAGCAGTTTTGGCAAAACAAAAACCAACCCTTTACCTGTCCCTTTTGGGAATTTACGCGAAATATTCAGGCAACCTAGAATACATGCTCAATTATTGACCAGACCATAAGCCCCATCAAAATCTTTCCGCACGTGTCAAAAATCAGTCATGTGCCGGGACCAAAGCACGAATCCAGCTGATCCGTTGCAAGCTAATCTGATTGAATCCAATCACTGAATGCCTTCGGCGTAGCCACGCAGGCATACCTCTAAAAACATAACTCCAATACAAAACCCAAATAAGCGGATGCGTAACACCTAAACACGATACCGCCAGACTTATTCACGTCACCGATTGCGATACAAACCTGCATCGCCACTGCGACCAATTTTATGCATTGCTTATCGTTGAAGCGATTGATCCAAACCAACAACTCGCTCCAATATTACTCCCTGGAAACCAAGAACAGCTCCATGAGCAATTGAGCAACACGCTCAACATAAAAAGATATTTTGTATACCGGCATTCAACATTAACCCTGACTTTTCTCCCATCATTAAGTGCACTCACGTCCAGTAGATAAACCAGAGGAGCAACTAAGGCTTTTACTGCGAAGAAAAGTAAATCACCAAGCACGACAATATTTCCTTTAGCTGCAAGGTGCCTATTCGCCCGCGTCAAAAAATTGGAATTAGTCGTGTATATCACTCAATCATCGACTGCTTTAAACAACAAATAAAATCCGGCTTATTCCTGGCGCCGCGCCGAACATAGGGATTCAACCCATCATGCGATAAATAAAATTACCGATCCTCCGTCAATGCAGGCGATACCCTCATGCAACGCAATGTACAGATGCAGAAAGATTGATAAACACCAATCCTGATCATTAAAAATTGACACGCAGCATTAACATCGGCAATTTCTTCCGCTCACGTGAGCACGACTTGAAGCCTTATTAGCCATAAGTGGCCTATCCGACAACATTTTTACCTTGCTCCTCGATCAATTGCGGTTATACGAAAAATTAGCACGCAAATGGGTGTAAATGCTTCTCTAGCATCCCGCACTCACACCTAAACAATCCTGAATACTGTTGAGTGGGGTATTGTTCTACATAACAGCTGTTTTTTGTCGCCATCCAGCCAACACAAACCGTCGAAAACAATACGCAAAAGATCCTTTCTCGCTAAAACAGAATTGGGCACAGGGCAATACTCTGCGTCAGGGAAACCAATTGAGCGACTAAAAACGACGGTAATCACTATTTATATTTTCTAAAATCGCCGGCTTTGAATTATTGATATGCGTTAAATCAACCGTTAACGAGACCCGGAAAGAGTTTCAGACAAAACCAAAATGACCATACACAACCTAAACACAACCTGAAAAATGGATTGAAAATATCGCAACCAAATAAATTTTGGACATTGAAAGGACAAAAAAGAGCGAGCGATGCATGGCTTGTTTTTCTAACGCAGAGAGTAACTCATAGAAAAACTTTCCGAAAAATTCACAAAAACACATTTTTTTACTAAAAATCATCAAAAAAACGCGTTTTTATTGACTATTTAACGCAAAAAACTTGAATTTTTTTAATAAAGTTTTAACTTATACATGTTGTACTTTTTAATCCATTTATCGACTTGTCGAAAACTATAAAGGAAGCACACCATGGCTGCACGTAAACAAACCGCTGTTAATACTGTTGCAAGTTTGGAACAGCAATTGGCTCAACTGAAAGCACAACTGGCAAAAGCTCGCGCAGCTCAAGCGGCTGATGCCGGTAAAGCTGTTGCTGGTTTGGCAAAAGATGCTGCTAAAGCAACTGCTGCATTGAAAGCCGCGCAAAGCAAATTGGCCGCTGCTGCTAAAAAGAAAACCCCAGGCTCAGCTAAGCAAGTTTCTGCAGCTAAAGCTGCTGTTGCTGCAGCAAAGAAAGATGCTACTGCTGCTAAAGCGGCTGTTGCCTCTGCCAAGAAAGAAGCTGCCGCTGCAAAAGCTGCTGCTAAACTTGCTGCCGCTCACGACAAAGCAGTTGCAAAAGCAGAAGCGGCTGTTGCCAAGCGCTTGAAAGCATCAGCTAAGAAAGCTGCTGCAAAAAGTAAAGTAGCTGAGAAAAAAGCTGCTGCTAAAGCCAAGTTAGCTGCTAAGAAAGCTGCTGCTAAAGCGAAAATAGCTGCGAAGAAGCAAGCTGTTAAAGCAAAAGCGGCTGCAAAGAAAGCTGCTTTGAAAAATAAAGCCGCAGCCAAGAAAGCTGCTGCTAAAGCTAAAGTTGCTGCCAAGAAAGCCGCAGCTAAAGCTAAAGCTGCAGCCAAGAAAACTGCAGCCAAAGCTAAAGTTGCAGCTAAGAAGCCTGCAGCCAAGAAAGCTGTAGTTGCCAAAAAACCAGCAGCGAAGAAAGCTGTAGTTGCCAAAAAACCAGCAGCGAAGAAAGCTGTAGCTAAGAAACCAGCTGCGAAAAAAGCTGTAGCTAAAAAGCCGGTAGCCAAGAAAGCTGTGGCAGCCAAAAAACCAGCAGCGAAAAAAGTTGCTGCTAAAAAGCCAGCCGGTGCTGCACCAGCTAAACGTGGTCGCAAGCCAAAAGCTGCTGCTCCTGTAGCTGCTGCTTAATGCTATCGCCCCAATAAAAAAGGCACCTTCGGGTGCCTTTTTTATTGGGGGTACTCAAACAACAATTATGGGACTGAGTTTTCCTGCAGCGCGATTTGGTTAAATACATAGGCGTACATTACCAATCGATGTTCATCAGTTTGACTTGTAAACTCCAATCCGTAGCTAACCAATACTCCTTCACCGAGATTATCTGTCGGATCGACACGCGACCGAATCACACCCGTTAATATCAGGTCTCTTTTCACATCGCGTATATCTACCTGTGCCCTAAGCTCAAGAATATCGCCAATTTCAGCAATATCATCACTCAACTCTATCCGGGTGCCGCTGATACTCATGTCCGAGATAAATCCAGAGGCTTTAATTTTACTTTCCACACTGATATTGGTGACTTCAATTTTTTCGCGAACAGCAACGCGTGTTGCACCACGAATGCCTTTGAAGGTCACTGTTTCAGGATAACTGAGATGTAATATGGGGTAGGGATCTTGTGTTTGGCTCTCAACAATACCGGCAAAAATGCCAATCCCATTATCGATCATTAAGCGGACTACAATTTTTTGCCCTGCACGGAACTTAATCAGCTTACCTGCCTGCTTGGGCACTGACAGCAAAATACTGCGTCCAGGTAAACAACCAATTAATCGACAGGAAAAGCGCTCCGGTTGCCCTGCTAAGGTGGCAGTTTGCAACTGTAATGGGTAGCCATAGGTGAGTTTTAGCTCTTCAAATTTCATTGCCGCTACTACACTAATTATTGGAATGTTATTTTAGTAAGTGTAGCAGTAGAAAAAACTCTTGCCGCAAGGGCGTGGGGCGATCAATCAATACGCCTAGGATTCACGTTCGACGATATGCTGGTTTTGATTGAGCGTGTCGGCAGACAATACACCAAATTCTTTATTCCACTCTAACAGCAACAATGCCAATGCCTGGGATTGCTCATGGAGTGACACCAACTCCTCATGCGTATCTTTAGGACCAAGATACAGCTTTATTTGCCGATGTTTATTGGCCAGCTCATGCTGTAAATGCTGGGACCGGTAAACTTCGAGCTTCCATCGCAAGTTATGCGCAGTATTGCGGTAATAGGAAAGTTTGGTTTGCCGAGATATTGGGCTCACTGAATTTAATGGGCCAAACACATTAAAATCCAACGCCAGCACCATAGATTCTTTTGCCGCAGCATCAGCAATTACGGTTGCCGTTCGCGCCTGTCCCATTAACTGTGCCAAATCACCGAACACTTCACCTGGCGTAACATAATTAACAAGGTCGCCTTGTAACGCCTGATCGACATAAACTGCCAGTTTCCCTTTAAGCAAGAAATAGAGCCAATTACCGGTATCACCTTTTTGCAAAACAATTTCGCCAGGTAGGTAAGAGACAACCCGCGACGCTTGCAGTAACAACTCAAACTGTTTTAGATCCTGCTGCCTTACTGCTTTGAAGAAGGGGATACCCGATAATAAATGATCGAGTGTATCTCGCGGTACCTTGTGCAGAGGTTTCGTTTCCATCATCTACCCGTATGTATATATGTTTTTTATCATTAATTCACTACGAATCAAACCAGAGTGACTAATCCTGCCGTAAAACTCCTTGGATAGGCATGATACTACCGAAAATTTATATAACAACTATAGTCAAATTATCTCTGAGGTACGCTCTAACACTTTTTTTCTATATTATATCCCCGTACAACGTATAAGATTCAGCCTACACCACTGGACGATAAACCAAACCAAAACCACAAAGTCCCTAAAGATAGAGAGTAGTAAGACTATGCGCTTCAACCATCTATTCCGAGTTCTCACCTGTATCTCGCTATTAATGTTATGCCAACTCACTCGCGCTGAACCCATGCTCAATGGTATTGGCGTACATCAGGAATTAGGCCGGGAAGTGTTTATCGGCGCACTCTACTCTGAGTCGCTCAGCAATGATCCCGATACTCTTATGAATAATGTCCAGCCGATGCGCATGGAACTGAAAATAGTGGCACCTGATGGGTTAACGACTCGCCGCTTCAGCCGCATGTGGATTGAAGGCATGGCCGTCAACAGCAAAGCGGATGCGCTCACTGCACAAGCCGATAACATGGTGAAGTTTGATGGTTTGTTTAAAGGCCGTTTTCTAAAAGATGATTTCATCAGCTTTATTAATAATCCCGGCAAGGGCGTCGATATTGCAGTGAATGGTGTGCTGCTGGGCAACATTGATGACAACGCCTTTTTTTCTATGCTGTTATCAACCTGGATTGGCAAAATTCCACTCTCATCCGATTACCGCGATAGCCTTCTTAAAGTGGGCGATGTTGATGCAGGTTTACGTAGCCGCTTCAGCGCGATATCACCAGCGGCTGCGCGCACAGCAGAGGTTAAAACCTGGACTGGCGCTCAAGTCGAAGTAAAAACAGCAGCAGCTTCATCATCCAAATCTTCAGTCAACGCGAAAGTCGAGGTGGCAACGATAGCAAAAACCGAGCTGCCAAAATTGGAGGTTCCCGCGCTTGAAAAACCAGCCTTGGATATTCCAGTTCCTGCGCCACAAGCAGAAAAGCCTGCGCCTGTTACAGCCGCCGCTGCTAGCACACCTGCTAAACCAGTGGCGGTTGCTGCTGCAAAAGTTGAGGAAGAAGAGGAAGAAGGCCCGGCACTAACGGCACAAAGTCTGTTGGCTCGTCAGTTTTATGTATCTGATGTCATCAAAAAAATCCGCGGCAAAACCAAATATCCGCAACGCGCATTGGATCGAGATCAGGAAGGGAGCGTGCGTGTTGCTATCGTTATCGATCGTGAAGGCACTGTTCTCAGCACCAACATTTTGGAAACCAGCAAGTTTGATATGCTAAATAAAGAAGCCCTTGAAGCGATAAAACGCTCAGCACCTTTCCCCGCTTTACCGGCAGAAATAGCGGGCTCGCGATTTGAGTTTACGGTACCTATGCGTTGGACCCTGCCGAAATAAAATCTGCACCATCTTGATACCAATAAAAAGGCCACCCTCTGCGGTGGCTTTTTTATTGCAACTGAAATCAAATCACTAGCCCAGTTGACGCAAGCGCTGCTCTATCACCTTATGGATTCCACTGCGCTCCAAGGTTGAGTGCTCTGCCAAACGATCCAGATGGATGGCATGTAAGTGCAAGCAAGGGGTTGAGGCATCCAATTCACGCAAATCCCCTTTCATTAACACCGGTAGAAAGGGTTTATGCGGCGGGAGTTTTTGACGAACAATATTCAAGCCCATTTGCAGTGGTACAGCACGATATTTAACGGTGCCACTTCGAAAGGGAATACGCAAAAACAAACAGGGACGCGATTGGTAAATGCCGGGAATAATTTCCATCCCGGTGGGTGTAACTGCATTGGGGGGGATACCATTGAAGGTATCGTGCGGCATATAGGGATTCGGCAAAATCACCAACTTTCGATCTTCTTCCTTGGGAAAGAAAATATTGTAGTTTGTATAGAGCTGTTCCACTGAGCTGGAATAGACACAGAGTTTATTTTCAAACCCCATAACAAAATCCACCGCACGCTGGCGCTGGTTAAATGCATCCAGATCCCAAATAAGATCCTTATTGTCGGAAGCTGCTGTCAAAGTTGCGCCTGTTTTAGTTGATAATAGTAATGGTCTGAGTATAACCGAGCGAAGGGCGCCTAACATCCAGCTTAGCAGTCCAGTGCCTCAACCTTCGCCAAAATCCAACGAATTTGAGTTAAACCACTTTCACTCAGTAAAAAACCAGTGCGCGTATGGCCAAGATATTCTTTTTCATCAATCGCTGCACAGGCATCGCGAAAGGGTTCTAGCTCCGGGCAATGGCGAAACGACGAGGACAAAAAAATCGCCCAATCATTTTCGCTGGCCTGCCCCACCAATACCTTTTGCAACAGCTCGACCAAGTCTTCCCTGGTCATCTGGTAACGCGGAGTTTTTACCCACAGCAATACCCCTATAACACTCAGGAATACGGCCAAGGTGATAAAAAAAACGAGCATCTATTAGTGCTCGCGAGTCGCGCGGAAGACCACATCAGGATGCCGCTCTTGGGTAAGGGATAAATTTACCCGTGACGGCGCGAGATAGGTGAGGTGGCCACCGCCATCCAATGCCAAATTTTCAGCACATTTGCGATTAAACTCTTCCAGCTTTTTCGGATCAATACAATCGCACCAGCGCGCGGTGGTGACGTTGACCGGTTCATAAACTGCTTCCACTTTATATTCATCTTTCAAACGATAGGCGACCACCTCAAATTGCAGAACGCCCACTGCGCCCACAACGATATCGTTATTGTTAATGGGAAAAAATACTTGCGTGGAACCCTCTTCCGATAACTGCTGCAAACCTTTTTGCAGCTGTTTCATTTTAAGTGGATCTTTCAAGCGGATGCGGCGGAATAATTCCGGTGCAAAGTGCGGAATACCAGTGAACTTCAAATTTTCGCCTTCAGTGAAAGTATCGCCGATTTGAATGGTACCGTGGTTGTGCAACCCGATAATATCGCCTGCAATAGCCTCATCAACAGCACTGCGGTCACCCGCCATAAACGTCACTGCATCGGCAATTTTCACATCCTTGCCCAGACGCACATGCTTCATCTTCATGCCTTGCGAATAAGTGCCGGAGCAGATACGCATAAACGCTATGCGGTCGCGATGTTTGGGATCCATGTTGGCTTGAATCTTAAAAATAAAACCGCTGAATTTTTCTTCGCCCGGTTCAACCAATCGTTCATGAGTGGCGCGCGCGCGCGGTGTCGGAGCCCATTCAACAAAACCATCCAGCATTTCACGCACACCAAAGTTGCCCAGCGCAGTACCAAAAAATACCGGCGTCATACGGCCAGCGAGGTATTCCTCCAAATCAAATTGGTTCGTTGCGCCGCGTACAAATTCAATTTGGTCGCGCACATCCTGCGCATAGGCACCGAGCAATTTTGTGGCTTCTGCACTATCGAGGCCTTTGATTTGGATATCGTCGGGAATCGTGTGACCCATCCCCTGCTGATAAACATGAATCACATCGGTATAAAAATTATAAACGCCGACAAATTCTTTACCGCTACCTAACGGCCAATTGATTGGCGCTGCGGTAATTTTTAACACGTTTTCAATTTCATCAAGTAGCTCAACGGCATCGCGGCTTTCGCGATCCATTTTATTGATGAAGGTTAAAATTGGAGTGTCGCGCAGGCGGCAGACTTCCATCAATTTAATCGTGCGATCCTCTACACCTTTCGCGCCGTCGATCATCATCAACACAGAATCTACTGCGGTAAGTGTGCGATAAGTATCTTCCGAGAAATCTTCGTGGCCGGGGGTATCAAGCAAATTGACGATGCGATCCTTGTAGGGAAACTGCATCACCGAGGAGGTCACGGAAATACCGCGTTCCTGCTCCATGGTCATCCAATCCGATTTGGCATGGGGACCGCGCTTGCCTTTAACCGAGCCCGCTAATTGAATGGCATTGCCCCACAGCAATAATTTTTCCGTCACCGTGGTTTTACCGGCATCCGGGTGGGAAATAATCGCAAAGGTGCGACGCTTGGCGAGTTCAGCAGTTAAATTAATCATAAAAATATCGCGTCAAAAGAGAAAAATAAAAAGATACAAAAGAAGTGCGGGAATTATACCCTGTGAGTTATCCCTTGGTGGGAAGCTTCGGCGGAGAATTCTCAGCGTGCTATGGCTCAGCAGAAGCTGCTTGCTGGTGGATATGTTTTCTTAGCCACAGCCACGCCCATAGGCCCAGCAAAAGATTGGCGAGTGCAGTCGCGACAAAAAGCCCCGTCATGCCCCACCAATGTTGTCCAAGCCAAGCCAGCGGTAAATACACATAAAGCACGCGGCCGGCAGATATCAGCATCGCTGGCCAAGGGCGCCCCAAACCATTGAAAGCCGCGTTGACCGCCATCACCAAACCATAGGCGCCGTAGCTGATCGGCACAATCATAAGATAGGTTGCGGTAATGGTAACCACTTCGGCGTGATCGCCAAATAACCCCGCAATTTCTGCCCCTAAAAAGCCAAGTACGACCGCTAATATCACACCAAAAACCAAACAAAAAACCGTGAGCACGCGCAGGGCTTCATATAAACGGTCCAGTTTTCCTGCACCGAAGTTCTGCCCGAAAAACGGCCCTACCACACCGGAAAGCGCATAGAAAACTATCAGCGCCAGAGGTTCGATACGCATTGCAATTCCCAGTGCTGCTACCGCATCGGTACCATAGGCAGCGACCATCGCCACCACAATCGCACTGGCAAAAGGGATAATGACGTTGGCGACCATGGCGGGTACGCCCACTTCAACAATTGTCATCCAGGATTTCTTTAGCTTTTCCCAAGGCAAAAATGGATTGACTAACATGTGCACACGCGCATGCAAAATATAAAGGGCAACTACCAGCATTAACGCACGAGTAAACAGTGTGGCTAACGCTGCGCCTTGTAGACCCAATGCTGGAAAACCGAACAAACCGAAAATCAAAATAGGATCGAGCAGCACATTGAGCAGTGCAGCGCCCCCCATCAAATAGCCCTGCACCTGGCTCATGCCCATTGCCCGGAGCGCCGATAGGCACACCATAGGCACCATCAAACAGGGCGCACTGAAATACCAAATGGACATGTAGGAGCGAATCAGCGGAATCAAATCCGGTGTAGCGCCCAGCGCGAGAAACAGG
This sequence comes from Cellvibrio fibrivorans, assembly GCF_031457055.1. NCBI lineage: Bacteria > Pseudomonadati > Pseudomonadota > Gammaproteobacteria > Cellvibrionales > Cellvibrionaceae > Cellvibrio > Cellvibrio fibrivorans. The sequence continues at coordinate 337,091 of NZ_JAVDVX010000007.1, forward strand.
GGTTCAAGTGTGATCCATCCCAATAAGCACACACTCGCCGAGATGATGAACGTGAGGCTCATGGCGTCGGTAGCAAGCCGCCGCGCCTTGCTGGAATCGCCCTCGCCAATTGCGCGGGCGACAGCCGATGATGTGCCAGCCCCCAGACCAATACCCAGACTGGTGAGCACCATAATAATCGGAAAGGTAAAGCTCAGGGCGGCCAGGGGTTCGCGCCCCAATTGGGCGATGAAAAAGGTTTCTATCGCATTGAGCGACATGGTCGCCATCAGCCCCCAGACCAGAGGCAAAGCCAGGGTTTTTAGCTGTTCAGAGACCCGTCCTTCGGTAAGGGTTGCTGGTAAGGGGGTTGTCATAAACGCTGCCGGCTGTTGTAACCAAGAAAAGGCGATCAAAAAATGGCGTGCAGTATACACCAGTCCCTATGCGCGGCTCCGCTTTGAGCAGAGTGAAGCGCGACAAAGTGTCGCACCACCGATTTCCCGCTAAAGCAGTTTGCGCGGCATCAGTTCGCTATAATCCACCTCTCCAGCCGCTGCTTACCCGGACTCCAATGCCTCAAAAGACTATGATCAATGCGCCCTTCACCTTGGCTGGCCACGCGCAGCATTTGGGTTATTGGGTGATTATCCGCACCTTGATTTTGATTTGCCTCGGTATCGCCGCCGTTATCTTTTTGTGGGATGGTACGGTCAACTTGCCGTTTACTGAAATTCTCACTGCACTGGTTATTCTGACGAGTGTCAACCTGCTCACGTTCGTGCGTTTGCGCAAACCATTAGCCGTCACCCAGATGGAGTTTTTTATCCAGCTACTGGTAGATTTAGCCTGTTTAACTGCGGTGTTTTACTTTAGCGGCGGCGCCAACAATCCATTTGTTTCCTATTTTTTAGTACCTATCTGTATTTGTGCAGCAACCTTAAGTGGCCGCTATACACTCGCCATTGCCGGTTTAAGTGTTATGAGTTATTCGCTGCTACTATTTTTCCACATCCCCTTGCCCATCCTCTCTCCCCATCACCACCAAGCCGACCACTCAATCAATTTGCATGTGCTCGGTATGTGGCTGAATTTTTTTATCAGCGCCTGTCTGATTACTTACTTTATCGTGAAAATGGCGCGCGACCTGCGCGCGCAAGAAGCGCAATTAAATCGCTGGCGTGAAGATCAGTTGCGCGATGAACAAGTAATGGCAGTCGCTACACTTGCGGCGGGAACCGCCCATGAACTGGGCACGCCTCTATCAACAATGAAACTCTTGCTCAGTGAGTTACGCACCGAATACAAAAACGTTGATCCGCTGCAAAAAGATTTGCAACTACTGCAGGAACAGGTCAACCAGTGTGCCAACACCTTGCGCGAATTGGTTGCCACTGCCGAGCAAACCAAAGACGGGCAATTACCCAGCGACAATATCAGCAACTACTGTAATACCATAATCGAGCGCTGGAAAATTATGCGCCCCGATGTCGTATCTACAATTAATATTGCACCTAATCAACCGGACATGATTGTACAATTTCACCCAACTATTGCCCAGGCAATTATCAATTTATTGAATAACGCCGCCGATGCCAGCCCGCAAAATATAGAAATTGATATCAATTGGAATGCACAAAATATGCAATGGGCAATTAAAGACAGCGGTGCGGGAATTGCCGAAGAAGTGACTGCTCATTTGGGTAAATCATTTATCTCAACTAAAACCAAAGGACTCGGTATTGGTTTGCTGTTGACGCAGGCTACGATTAATCGCTACGGCGGAACTGTATCGCTCCATAATCGCGTACCGCGTGGCACTATTACACGTCTCGAATTACCTATCACACTTGTATCACCGACAGAGCCACTCGCAATATGAGCGCAACGACCACGGATTTTTTAATTGTAGATGATGACCAAACCCTGGCGGGCATGCTTGAGCGCGTACTGCAAAGGCGCGGTTTTTCAACAATATCAGCAAGCAATGCAACCCAGGCGCTACAACTAGCTAGCAGTATTGATTTTGCACGGGCTATTGTCGATTTGAAATTAGGTAGTGATTCAGGCCTGCAACTAACACGTGAATTAAAATTGCGTCAACCGGAACTGGCGATAGTAATGCTGACCGGGTATTCGAGTATTTCAACCGCCGTCGAAGCGGTAAAATTAGGTGCAGTAAATTATTTATGCAAGCCCGCAGATGCCGATGAAATCCTTGCTGCGTTTGGAGAGCAAAAACAGCAATCCGCTATTGAGCCAACTTATACACCGCTCTCAATTGACCGCTTGGAGTGGGAGCACATTCAAAAAATACTGCAGGAAAATGATGGCAATATCTCCGCAACAGCAAGGGCATTGGGTATGCATCGCCGCACACTACAACGCAAACTTCATAAGCGTCCTGTGAAGCAATAAATTCCGTGGATGTTGTTACAAAAGCTGCCGCGCCATTAAAAGTGCATCTTCATAGCCATTAACAGTAGGATAATAATTTTTGCGCTGACCAACTTCGAAAAAATCCTCTCTTTCATAAAGTGCAATTGCCTTGCGATTAGACATACGCACCTCCAAAAACAACATATCCGCTTTTGCTTTAACGCAATTCACAGCATGAGCCAATAAGCACTGACCTATTCCTTTGCGCTGATAAGCCGGTGCAACTGAAATATTCAGCAACTCAGCATCGCCGCCACCATGAGTAACGACCACATAACCCACCAAGATTCCCTTATGTTCTGCCAACCAACATTTTTGCCGACCGTTTAAGCAGTCTTCAAAACTGGATTGTCGCCAAGGGTGAGAATGAGCGATACGCTCAAGCGCCATTACGTGCGGAATATCCTCCGCCGTGATTAAACGGAATTGCAATGCCAAGCCGTTGTAGGTTTCGCACGCGAGAGAAAGTTCTTCGGTCATTGTTTTAATTTCGGTGTAAAAACAAAATTACGGCAGACAAGCCCATAATCTGGATTTTTGTGTAGGGTTTTGCAGCAGCTGATTAAGGCTCGGCAAGATCAATGCTTGCAAAGACATATCCTTGATAGGTTGCGCTGTCCAACATATTGCCGCCAAATCGCGACTTGCATCCAACCAATAGCGCGCAGCACTTTCGCCCATCAACCATAGCTTATGAATAGGGCGCAATTCATTTTCTACCGCAAGCCAAGTCTGCAATTCATTGCGCGCATCATCCTCAGTGCGCGATACAAACCGGTTCTCAATCATCGGCCAACGCAAGACCTCTTCGCCAAGCGCAGGCTGTACTGCCTTTAGATGCACACGTAAAAGATTATTAAGCAGAACCTCAGTAGGCAATGCCAGCTTCGTGTTACGCGAATCGATAATTAAAAAACCAGGCTGGGGGCGATAAACACTCAGTGAAAAAGGTTGTACAACCGGCGCTTTTTTTTCTTCCAATTGCTGCAGAATCACTGCAGCATTGATTGCCAGAGGCGCCTTTTTTTGCTCGCCCAAATCGGCCATTGCCGCTAATACATTCGGTGCAGAGGGTTTACTTTCGATCCTAGTTTCTATTGTTACAGCCTCCAAAGACGCAGGAGTTGCAGCAACAGGAATATCATACACTGGTAGCACACAGGCAACTGAAACAGGGGCAGAAGGCATGAGCCAGCGCGGGGCATAATTTTCTATGCCGAGCGCCGATAAATAGGCTTGCCGCTGCAATTCATTCATAACCAGATCAGATTCCGTCGTGTTGTGGATGGGCTTTGGCGGCATGAGCGCTTAACAAATTAAGTGCGTGCAAATATGCCTTTGCCGATGCAGTAACAATATCAGTATCAGCACCAACACCGTTAACAATTTGACCATCGTGTTCCAAGCGCACAGTGACATCACCAAGTGAATCAGTTCCCTGTGTAATAGCATTGACTGAATAAAGCTGTAAATGCGAGTGGCTATTCACCAGACTTTCTATCGCTTTAAATGTAGCATCAACCGGTCCAGAACCTATAGCATCCGCACTGACAGATTTACCGCGAATTTTTACTTCCACTTTCGCGCGAGGGCTCTGGCCTGTTTTACAAACCACCTCCATCTCACCCAATTCATAAACATCAACCAGGCTATGTGCTTGAGTGTCGCTGACCAGTGCCTGCAAATCTTCATCAAAAATTTCATGCTTTTTATCGGCAAGATCTTTGAATTTTACGAACGCAGCATTGAGTGCATCATTGTCTACAAAGCTAATCCCCAGTGCTTCAAAACGCGCTTTTACCGCCGCACGCCCCGAGTGCTTTCCCAACACCAGTTTATTGGTATTCCAACCCACATCTTCTGCGCGCATGATTTCATAAGTTTCACGATGTTTTAAAATACCATCCTGATGAATACCGGATTCATGTGCAAATGCATTAGCGCCAACAATGGCTTTATTTGGCTGAACAGGAAAGCCGGTAATACTTGAAACCAAACGGGAGGTAGGCACTATGTGGCTGATATCGATACAGGTTTCAACGGGCATTAAATCCTTGCGCGTTTTAACCGCCATCACAATTTCTTCAAGCGCAGCGTTGCCAGCGCGCTCACCCAGACCATTAATCGTGCATTCAACTTGTCTTGCACCATGCATAACAGCAGAGAGTGAATTAGCAACGGCAAGGCCAAGATCGTTATGGCAATGAGTGGAAAAAATAGCTTTATCCGAGTTAGGGATAGCTTCAATTAAACGGCGAAATAAGAATCCATATTCACCTGGTTCCCCGTAGCCGACAGTGTCCGGTAAATTGATTGTGCGAGCGCCCGCATCAATTACCGACTCAATGATGCGACACATAAAATCGAATTCGGAACGGCTGGCATCTTCGAGGGAGAATTCGACATCATCGGTAAATTGCCGTGCTAATTTAATCGCCGCCACCGCCTGCTCCAACACTTTGGGAGGCTCCATTTGCAGCTTGTATTTCATATGAATCGGTGAAGTTGCAATAAAAGTGTGGATACGGCCAGAGTTTGCAGGTTTTATTGCTTCGCCAGCGCGCTCAATATCGCCCTTTATCGCACGCGCCAAACTGCACACAGTTGAATCTTTAATAACTTCAGCCACAGCACGAACCGACTCAAAATCTCCTTGGCTCGCAATTGCAAAACCTGCCTCAATAACATCCACGTGCATTTTTTCCAGCATCTTTGCGATACGCACTTTTTCATCGCGGGTCATAGATGCACCGGGGCTTTGCTCTCCGTCACGCAAAGTGGTATCAAAAATGACGAGTTTATCTTTCTGTGTCATATAGTTTTGCCAGAAGGAAAGTTTGATTAATTATAAATCAATATAGGAAAGAACAAGCACTAAGTCTTCGGGTAATTAAGGCAGTGTGATTCTGCAGCCCCTAAAAGCGCAATGAGAGAGGTTGGAGTCTCTGCGCCTAATGCTGAAGCTATAAAAAGAATGCGTAACAAAACGGCGGATCAAAAAAAACGCCCTGCAGTTACCTGAGGGCGTTTTTAGTATTAGAAGCTTGACGATGACCTACTCTCACATGGGGAGACCCCACACTACCATCGGCGCTAAGTCGTTTCACTTCTGAGTTCGGTATGGGATCAGGTGGTTCCAACTTGCTATGGTCGTCAAGCAATTCTGCATGAGTTCGGAGGTCTTAGGATGTGTAGCACATCAGCCTCGATTGACTCAAATAGGGTGGTGGATGTAAAGCGTTGCTGTTTTACTGCTGTTTTTTACATATCTGTATTTTACAGTGTTTTGGATGCTTGTATATCTTAACAAGTCCGGTGCAGTGTTAGTGCATTTGAATCTGTAAACCGTCTAAC
>NZ_JAVDVX010000008.1:0-176892 GCF_031457055.1 Cellvibrio fibrivorans
GAGGTGAGGGGCGCAAGAGAAGCCTTGATGTCAGTCCAAGCGCATAGTTCTGCGCGAGATATTTTGGAAGCTTCGAAAGCTTGGATGGTATCTGATGAGGTGAGGGGCGCAAGAGAAGCCTTGATGTCAGTCCAAGCGCATAGTTCTGCGCGAGATATTTTGGAAGCTTCGAAAGCTTGGATGGTATCTGACGAGATGAGGAGCGCAAGAGAAGCCTTGATGTCAGTCCAAGCGCATAGTTCTGTACGAGATATTTTGGGTGCTTCAAAAGCTTGGATGGAATCTGATGAGTTGAGGGGCGCAAGAGAAGCCTTGATGTCACTCCAAGCGCATAGTTCTGCGCGAGATATTTTGGAAGCTTCGAAAGCTTGGATGGTATCTGATGAGATGAGGGGCACAAGAGAAGCTTTGATGGCAATGCAATCGCATGGTTTGGTACAAGATTCCCTGCAAATGCTAAATGCTCTACAAATGATTGATCCGCTGAAAGCAGTTCGCAAGGCTGTAGAAGCAACAAAGCTTTTTGAGTCAGCAGATAGTATTTTGTACTCGATTAAAAAGCTATCTGATGAGGCGATTAGATATGGAGACGAAGATGGGGTTGATATTTATACCCATTCGGGCGGTCAGGTTTACTTGGGTTCTGATTCCATCAGCCAACATGAACTTCAAAATATCTCAAATCAAATAATCAATGATGCTTTTTTCGATAACCATGACTCGCTCGAAGGCCAGATAAATAAGTTAATAGAATTAGTATCTTCATTGAAAGAGCCTTTCCATCATAAGCTTATTACGTTGTTGTTATTTCCTGTAATACTTGTCATAGTTTCTTCTGTCTTAAATCCGATAGCAGATTTTTATGTAAAAAAAGAGCTAAAAAATAATGAGAAGAGACAGATTGAAAAAGAATTGCGAACAAACGTAGCTAGAATGGAAATAGATAAATCCTATCTTTCTGCTTTTAAAATGGTATCTGCCAGCGTGCTTAATGTTCGAAAAAGTGCCACAAAAAAGTCCCCTGTTTTAGGGACTTTGTATTTTGGAAACGTAGTCGAGGTTATAGAAAAACATCGGAGCTGGACGTTGATAAGTTGGCGAGATAGTGAGAGTGGTACAGCTATACAGGGATGGGTATATTCAAGATATTTGAAGAGGTTGAATTAGTATATTTATTTCGTGAGTTGATATGGACTAGCAGTGCGTGCCGCACATTTTAGAGTTTCTAATGCTGGATCTAATGATTTTTTTCGGCGTTTCGCTCCAAGAAATATTGAAGGCACATAACTTAGGGAAAAAGTGAATCTCTGAATAATCACTAAGGTTTTCTGTAAGCCATAGGCTCAATGTTTCCCAGTCTTTAGTAGTAGCGTAATGTTTTAGGTAAGAGTTAACTACAACGCACGCCATAGCCCCATAATTCCCATGCTTATCCGGATAATCCCAAATATGCCGGGCGTAGTTCCTTTCGTTGCTTGCGCATCGGTACTGGTTTTTGTTTTCAGCCCCTTTCGCGTTAACCTCAGGGCACCGGTAGCCCGATCTTATGCTTATGCGTCCAAAGGCTTTCTGTAGCGGCTCAAGGACTTTTTGGCAGAGCATTGAGCCTGTCTCTATGGCTGCCTCGGGGTAGTGCGGAATGTTCGGGATATTTTCTATCTGGGAAATTTCGGAGTAGAGAAAATCGCGCATGAAGAAAGAAGGGGAGAGCTGAACTCTCCCGAACTCTTCAAGTTGATTTACTGTCAGTATTTTTGATGGGATTTTTTTAGGACGGTGTAAATGCAAGTTCTCTCAGCTCCCATTTTTTTATATCGAGTCTTTCCTCATCTTTCGCTGACGTGCCTTTGTATTTAACTTTACATAAAACCTTTGTTCGCAGCATCGCGCCGAATTTATTCTGGGAGTCTACATAGGTATGAACGATGTAGCTATGACCCTTAAAGGCGAGAACTTCGTCAGGTAAAAATGGGAAATCGGCAGAAGCAGGAGAGGCGAGATTATCTTTGGTATGTTGTTGGCAAATTATGTAAGCCGCTACGCTAAGATCTTCTTTTTCCAGCTCCTGTAGGGCTGCTTCTCGTTTCTCGGCTTCTATTGTTCCTTGTCTTGTCTGTTCCTGTGCATCTAAATATTTGTAGTACGAATTTGCAGTTGTAAGATTTAACTCCGTCGCTGCTTGTTTGTCTGACAGTGATTTAAATCCTGCATTTTTAGCATCCTTCTCCTCTTGTGAATCCAGATTAAGAATGATCACCAATCCTATTGTGATAGCTATTTTAAAAATCACATGGATGCGCTCGGACATCCATAGGCCAAGTAACCCGATAGGGAAAAAGAAAATTAGCCAAAGTGCCACTATTAGTCGTCTGTTATACCACGGGGTTTTGGTGGTTGGGGTGGGTAGGTCAGTGCTTGGTGTAGGTGATGTATCTTGCATGTTGTATCCCTATTGTTTGTCGATTTCTTAGATGAGGGTGCGTGACCAGAATTTGAAACTGGTTTCAAAATCGATTATCCCAAAATGGGATAATTTAAACAATATTCTAATTTGGGATATTTCGACTTGAAGGCGAAGTATCCATATGGCAAATAGACCTTGGGATGAGAAGAGAGAGGCGTTGACTGCGTTGCTTAAGTCCCTCCGCAACGAGGCAGGATTAACGCAAACGGAAATGGCTAATTTATTGGGTAAGCCCCAAAGTTATGTGTCCAAATATGAAAGCGGGGAGCGCCGCCTAGATTTTGTGGAGGTGCTGGAAGTCTGTGAAAGTTTGAGGGTGACACCGCAAGCGTTTGTGGCTAGGTACTATGCTGGTTCTTAGTTATTCGAATGGTTGTTTAAGCTGTTTGACTTCAATAATGCAGTCCTGAATATGAGTATTTATTTGCTGCCTCATGGGGAAGTTCTTTTTTAAATTACTCTTTTGTGGTGCGGCAAAATACCGACAAGAGGCGAGTCCCAATAGACTGCCTCAGTAATAAAAACTTTTTTGTGGCTTTATTCAATTAATTGCAAATTGTTATGAATTTTATTGATTTCCGCTTGTAATACTTTTAATTCATGTCCCTTCCCATAGTTGTCCATTACATCCTCTGAATACTTCCAGCCCCCAAGCGTTGCTGCAATTTCTTTGTTGATATTGTGCACCCTGCATTCGTCTCTGAATGAATGTCTAAAGCTATGGAAGCATAGTTTCTCCCGCTTAAGTTTTGATACGACAAGAAAGCGGCTAAACCATTTCGAAAAATTGTCTGACAGGCTACCTCGTGCGCTGGCTGTTAGGTCAGGGAAAAGTTGCTTCTTATTTTGTATTTTAATTTTGTTAACATAGTCGAGAAAACCCATCTTTATCAAATTTTTGTGAATAGGCACTATTCGTTCACTATGCTCATTTTTAAGTGTTTTAATTCCATTCTCATCTAGACGGGCATGGATAACGTGTATTCCATCAATACATTCAATATCGTCGGTAAAAAGCTGACAGATTTCATTCAGGCGCATGCCGGTGTAAAGCCCTATCAAAGGTATCCAGAAGCGATGGCGGCGAGGTTTGTTTTTGCCCGCCACATTGTAGCCATGCTCATCATCTTTGCAGCCTGTAAAAATTGGGGTGTAAAGGAGCTTTTGTATTTCATCGCCATCGAATGGCCCCCGTTTTTTCTTATTGCTGCGTTTTGCCTTGAGCTGCGGAATATGGCTTGCGGGGTTTGCATCTAGTAAGCGCTCTCTCATCGCAAAATTAAAAATGGCGGATAAGTTTTTCATGTGTCCATTAACGGATGTTTCGCTCAGGGCTTCTACAGTGTCCGGTGAGCGCTTTTCCAATGCTTGCATAAGGGTTAGGTGCGGGAATTTCTTTTTTGCGTTGGAGGGCAGCTGGGAGAGCTTGTCTCTAAACTCCCGGCAGTCAGCTGGAGTGAACGACTTTATAGATTTTTGTTTGCCAAATAACTCCAGCGCAAAATCAAATGTGAGTTTGTATCCCGCTAATGATTTTTCAGTTAAACCATCACTGCGTTTCGCGGTGCGAAATCTTTGGAGAAGATTCTCAAGGCTTACATCATTCGAGTGAATTGTTTCACTCGATAGGGATAGGGCTTGAGTGTTGGAAAATAGGCTCGCTGGGGTACGCTGAAAAAACTCTCCAAACCTTTCGAAGCTTTCAAAGGTTTGCTCCATTCGGGCTTGGCGAATGAGGTTGTAAAAGTATTTGGTTTTCTGGTTATCCAGAGCTTGTTTATCCAATGCGGATTCAGCAAGAATTTTGATGGCTGTGGTTTGGATAGCCGGTATATAGACCGCCTCATCGGAATTGCTAAACGCTGCCAGATCATCTCTCAGGTTTTCGAGAATTGTCTCTCTGTCGCCGGGAGAAATACCTATTCGGAGTTGGTCATCCTCCAGCGCTGATTTGGCAGACTCTTTTTTATGCCAAACCAATACGGCTCGTTCGAGGTCGGTGTTGGAAATTTGATTTGGCAGCGGTGCAATTCCCGAGCTGCTGGCTACGGGAGGTAATAGCTGCCTACGCTTTTTCTGAAACTCTTCCTCCACCTTTAACAGCTCAATAGACAGTCGAAGCTTGGCTTCCTTTGCGTCTTTGGTTTTAAGGCTTCGTTTGATTTCTTTCTGAAGGTACTGGCTGGAAAGGTCTACAGGCACTCGTACCCGTAGGTAATAGTGACCATTTCGATTAAGAAGGTGAGATCGTTTAGACAAGTCTTCCATACCCCAAGTGTACCAGTAATGTGTACCACATGGGATATGGAAGTCTTTGAAATACAATAACTTATTAGAAAACAACAAGTTATTTTTAAGTGGTGGAGCCGGGGGGATTTGAACCCCCGTCCGCCAGCACTCCATCCTCGGCTCTACATGTTTAGAACCGCCTATTGATTTAGCGAATTACAGCCCAGCGGGCGGGACGTAAAGCGCGATCCTGATAAGTTTTAGCTGATCCACCCCAGGCAGGCTTCACTGCGATCCAGTTCTATATGACGGGCGTTAACGCGGTACTGGCACCTTGTTAAAGACCGTTAGCGGCGAACCGCTAAAGATGCTTTCAAAAGCTGCTTACGCAGCTAATTGGGCACCGTAGTTGTCATCATTGGCAACTGTAAGTTTGCAGCTTTGGATTTACGTGATTGGCTACCCTCACGACATGCACCTAAGACTTTGTCACCAGCGTCGAATCCAAATCGACCCCGTTCGCTCCTGAAGAGTTGTTCTTGCAAACGTCCCACGTCAAGTAGCGAGTGGCGGCATTCTACCCCTATTAGTCGCGATAGGGAACAATGGTTTGAATACTGCCGTCCGCGTTGTAATTCAGTGGGGCCATCTTCACCGAGCGCAGGTGAGTGATGCCCTTGGATAAAATCGAATCGTGATAGAACAAATACCACTGCCCCTGAAATTCAGCGATTGAGTGGTGCGTCGTCCAACCGATCACTGGCTCAAGAATGCGGCCTTGGTAAGTGAAGGGGCCGTAGGGGTTATCACCGGTGGCGTAACATAAAAAGTGGGTGTTGCCAGTGGAGTAGGAGAAGTAATACTTGCCGTTGTATTTGTGCATCCAGGAGGCTTCAAAGAAGCGGCGGTCATGATCGCCTGCTAACAGAGGTTTGCCGTTTTCATCGAGGATTTGGATTTCGCGCGGTGTTTCGGCGAACTCTTTCATGTCGTCGCTCATGCGCGCAATGATAGGGCCGAGAGCTGGTTCGTTGTCTGCAGGTTCGCCGCGCTTTGCGTCATATTGGTTGTTGCGATAATTCTGCAACTGGCCGCCCCAGATACCACCGTAGTACATGTAGTACTCACCGTCGCTATCTTCAAACACAGCAGGGTCAATTGAATAGCTGCCTTTGATGGCTTCGGGTTCTGCTTTAAATGGACCGACAGGTGAATCACCTACCGCTACGCCGATTTGGAAAATGCCATCTGCGCGTTTTGCTGGAAAATATAAATAGTATTTGCCATTTTTATGGGCTGCATCGGGTGCCCACATTTGGCGTTCAGCCCAAGCGACATCTTTGACATGCAGGGCAACACCGTTATCCACTGCGGGGCTATCGGGGGAATCAAGAGAAATTACGTGGTAATCCTCCATCCCGAAATGATCGCCGTTATCGTTAAACGGAATGCCCGCTTCAATATCATGCGATGGATAAATATAAATCTTGCCGTTGAACACATGCGCCGATGGGTCAGCAGTGTAGATGTGCTCAACCAGCGGTTGGGAAATCGCGCGTGCCTTTAGGTCGGCAACTACTTCCGGTGCTAAAAATTCTTCTGCCATACAATATTCTCTCTACTTCATTTCAAACATTTACTTATCACAACAATCGTTTGTTAAAATAATTATTGGCCTGCCGATTTGCGGCGGGCATTCAGGTCGGCTTCAATCTGTGTTTCCAGTGGCTTGTTGATAGCATAGAAGAACATACAGGCAACAGCAGCAAAGAATGGCAGGGATGCAAACACGCTCACCGCCGTTTTAATACCTTCGATAGTTTCAGGGTTTTGCATTGGCAGTGAGGCTTCATAGCCGTAATACGCGAGCAAACCTGCGACCAATGAACCACCGATAGTTAAGCCTGCTTTGAGGCCGAGAATCATTGCGGAGAATACAATCGCTGTGGCGCGACGATTATTTTTCCACTCGGAGTAATCGGCTACGTCGGCAATCATCGCCCACAGCAGTGGAATAGTGACGCCGTAAAAAAAGCCGTGCAGGATTTGCGAGATAAACACGATACCGATGCTGTCGGCAGAGAAAAATTTAAACGCTAATACAAACAAGGTCGATAGAAAGAGCGCGCCGCCGAAGACATTGCGTTTACCAAATTTATCGGCGAGGTTTTTGGAGAAACCAATCCCGATAATCATCATGATAATACCGCAGGCATTAAACAAACTGAACGCCGAAGTAGGTGCATCTTTCGGCCATTGGAACTCCGACAGGCCGATACTGGTCAGGCCGTGATTGAGTCCAGCGATAAAGCCGTTAAAGCCGATATTTTGCAGGAACTCTGCGAGCTTGGCTTCATTCAAATAATTTTCAAAATAAAATATGTACATGCCGCCTTTGAGTGCAAGAGTGATAAATACCAGCACAGTTACTACCAGCATCACGAGCCAGGGCAGGTTTTTAAACAGATCGGAAACATCTTGGGCGATCGAGTTACGTCCGGCAACAACAGGTAAAATTCTTTCTTTGGTTGTGGCAAAAGCAATCAGGAAAAACACGGTGCCAACGATCGAAAACAACAACATGGTGTTGTGGAAACCCACCGCTTTATCGCCATCGCCCAGAATTAATACTAGCGGCAATAACAACACCTGGATAATAAATTGCGCGACCATCACCGCAACAAACCGGTAGGACGACAGGCTATTGCGATCTGACATATTGCCGGTGAGCACTCCACTCAGTGCAGAGTAGGGCAGGTTGTTGGCGGCGTAGATAATCAACAGCAAAATGTAGGTGACAAAGGCGTAAATCACTTTGCCGTTTTCATCGAAGTCGGGTGTGCTAAACGCGAGTAAAGCCACTGCGCCGAAGGGGATAGATGTCCAGAGTAACCAGGGGCGGAACTTACCCCAGCGAGTGGATGTTCTGTCGGCAATTATCCCCATCACCGGGGTGAAAAAGGCACCAAACATACCGCCAATCGCCATGATGGTGGCGGCTTTGCCTGCCGAAATTCCATACACATCGGTATAGAAAAACGCGAGGAAGGTGAGCAAGGTTTGGAAAATCAGGTTGGCGGCGAGGTCGCCCAGGCTATAGCCAACTTTTTCAACAACGGACAGTCTTTGCGCAGGGAGTTGAGTCATTTGGGTTATATCTTCTTATGTGATGGAGCTTTTACTCTAGCGGATAAATCGCTGGGGTGACTTAAGCAAATAGCAAACTTGTGCTCATATTTGCTAACCAAAGGTTATAAGTACCAGCTTTGGAGTGGCCGATATACTTGTAGGCACTAGAATCGCCCAATAGGGGCTTATAGTCAAGAAGTATATAACATGATGCCAAGCCAGATACAGCTTCTCTCTCCTCAAAAATTTTGAGGTCCCCCCTCCAGATATTCAATTAGACGGTGTGCTCGGGTGCGAGCATATTGTTCCCAATGCAGACTTATCTCGCTCATGCAGTGCAACCAGGCGAGTTACCAGAGGAGATGAGTGTGAATACCTTGTCTCACCATTCTTATTTAGAGGAGCTTTAACGTGATTAGTAAACAATATACTCCGCAGGTTTTTTCATTTTTTATGGCTTTGCTGATGTCATGCATCATGTCTTTCATCATTTCGGTATTTAATGTGGGATTAGTCGATGACATCATTTTCATTTGGCTAAAAGCCTGGATGTTTGCATTTATTGTGGCTTTCCCAACGATCATTTTTATTACACCGATTGTTCGTAGGTTGGTGGCCGCCGTTGTTGGGCAGCACTGATTGGGGAGGATGATGAATGAATAGCGACATTTTTTATCTTGCAGGTGCTATTTTTATTGGTGTTGGTGCGACGGCAATTATGGATCTATGGGCGATTGTTTTACGGCGTGCGTTTAATATCCAATCATTGAGTTTTTGTCTCGTCGGCCGTTGGTTCAGCCATATGCGGGAAGGCATATTTCGCCATGAAAAAATTGGTGCGGCAGAAAAAAGGACGGGTGAGTGTGCTATCGGTTGGGTAGCACATTACCTTATTGGTATTGCCTATGCTTTTGTTCTGGTGCTTCCCGCATCGGGCGCATGGCTGATATCGCCATCGCTTATGCCCGCGCTGGCTCTAGGTATAGTGACGGTAATTTTTCCTTTTTTTATGATGCAGCCTGCTTTTGGGTTGGGAATTGCTGCAGCAAAGGCGCCTAATCCTATGCAGGCCCGAGCAAAGAGTCTGATGAGCCATACCGTATTTGGTGCGGGGCTCTATTTGTCGGCATTGGTTTTTAGTGCATTGATGCGCGCAATTATCTAATTAGCGATCGGCATTGGGTTTGTGAGGTGAGTCTGGGCTATGGAGATTTATCAATTAAAAACATTTGTGACCATCGCCAGCGAGGGCACCATTACCCGCGCTTCTGAATTATTGTTTCTGAGTCAACCAGCCGTCAGCGCACATATCAAAACGATTGAGGACGAGGTTGGCTTTTTATTATTCGAGCGCACAGCGCGCGGTATGCGTTTGACTGACAAGGGTGCTGCTTTGCTGGTCAAAGCGGAGCAGTTGTTGGCGTTACATCGCGAGCTAATTCAGGAGGCCCGGCAATTAAAAGGGCGTGTAGGAGGAAAAGTCCGCTTGGGTTCAAATCGTGGGCCGAGCGCGTTGGTATTGGGCAAGTTGCTAACATCCTGCGCAGAAAAATGCCCTGATATCGATGTGCAGTTAGTCTATGGCAGCTCCGCCGAAATAGAACAATCTATTTTAACTGGTGCATTAGATGTCGGATTTTTTGCGGATTCAGGTAGGTATTCGCCGGAAATTTTAAAACTGGAGGTGGATAAATTTGGTGTCTATCTTGCCGCTCCAACAGGATGGGTAACAACAGGAGAAAATCCGGATTGGCAACAACTCGCGACTATGCCCTGGATCTGCCCTGCATCCAATAGTTGCTGCGGCAAGGTGGCAGAGCAGGTATTTGTGGATAGAGGGTTCCGTCCGCAAAAACAAGTGAGTGTGGATCATGAAAAAGTGACGCGCACATTAATCGCTGGTGGTGTGGGCGTTGGTTTTTTACATGCGGATACAGCGCTGGAAGCGCAAGCCAAGGGCGAGCTGGTGTTGTTGGGAGATGTGCAGCAATACGTAAGTGTATTTTTTGGGATGCTGCGCGGGCGCGAACAAGAGCCTTTAATTGGTTCAGTATTGCAGGTGCTCGAGGATATTCTGCAGCAACCAGATGCGTATACCCACTAGTGCAGGTATACGCATGTCTGCATCATCATTTGTGCGTTGAAGGTTTACACACTCAAATAGCGCTGCACCAAATCATCTTTCAAATCGGCAATCGACCCGGTTGCGACCACACTGCCTTTTTCCATAATAAAAAAATCATCGGCCACACGGCGGGCGAAGGGGAGTTTTTGTTCGACGAGTAATACGGTCAAGCCTAATTCGCGGTTGAGTTTACGAATCACATCGCCGATATCGCGCACTACATTAGGCTGGATACCTTCGGTGGGTTCGTCGAGGATTAACAATTTCGGGTCTAATACCAATGCGCGGCCAATCGCGAGTTGTTGTTGCTGGCCGCCGGATAAATCGCCGCCGCGTCTGTGTTTCATTTCTTTTAGCACGGGAAACAGTTCATAAATCAATCCGGGGATAAAACGTGATTTATCTTTGCGTGCACCGAGCGATATTTTTAAATTTTCTTCTACCGTTAACAGCGGGAATATTTCACGGCCTTGTGGCACAAAACCTATGCCACCGCGGGCGCGATTTTCGGTAGAAAGTTTATTGATGTCATAACCGTTCAATTGAATGGAACCATCGCGTACCGGCAATAAACCGGTAATGCATTTAAGCAGTGTGGTTTTGCCCACGCCATTGCGCCCAATCAGGCAGCCGCAGGTACCTTGTTTCAGGTTCAGGGACAAGTCCCACAAAATATGGCTTTGGCCGTAGTATTGGTTAATATTTTTGATCGTCAGCATGATGGTTGTATTCTCGTCCTATTTATTCACTTTTTATTCACCAAGATACACTTCAATTACTTTTGGATCATTTTGTACCTGATCCATAGTGCCTTCAGTGAGCACTGAGCCTTGGTGCAATACAGTGACTTTGCGCGCGATAGAGCGGACGAACTTCATATCGTGCTCTACAACAATGACTGAGTGGTCGCCCGCGAGTGATAATAATAGCTCGGCGGTCTTTTCGGTCTCTTCTCCCGTCATACCGGCGACGGGTTCATCCACCAACAACACGCGCGGGTTTTGCATCAATAACATTCCAATTTCCAGCCATTGTTTTTGGCCGTGCGATAATGCACCTGCATTTTTATAGCGATGTTCTTGCAAGCCAATTTGTAACAGTACTTCGTCAATACGGTATTTTTGTGCGCTGTTCAATTGCTGGGTTAGCGTCCACCACACACGTTTATCGGCTGCGGTTGCCAATTCCAAATTTTCGTACACACTCAGCGCTTCAAAAATAGTGGGTTTCTGGAATTTTCGGCCAATACCACCGCGCGCAATCTGATGCTCAGAGAGTTCAAGCAAATTAATTTGCTGACCGAAAAAAACGCTGCCTTCATCCGGTTTGGTTTTGCCCGTGATTACATCCATCATGGTGGTTTTGCCCGCGCCGTTAGGGCCGATAATGCAGCGCAATTCACCTTCATCGATGTAGAGGTTTAAATTATTGAGTGCGCGAAATCCATCAAAGCTAACGGTTATACCTTCCACATACAGAATCGTGCCTTTGGTAGTATCCAGCGGTGCACCAAAATTTGGATCAGCTTGGCCAAGTGAGCGGCGTGCTTGCGAAAGAATATTCATTACACGTTCTCCTTGGCGGTTTCTGCTGTGCTGTTTGTTGGCTCGGCAGTAGTGTTAATTTTGGCTGGTACTTTTTTGTTGCGATTAAAAAGGCCAACCAAACCTTTGGGTAATACTAACGTCACAATCACAAACAGTGCACCCAGGGCAAACAGCCAGGTTTCAGGTGAATAAGATGTAAAAATGGTTTTGCCGTAGTTAACGGTAAACGCACCGACAATCGCACCAAACAAAGTGCCGCGCCCACCAGTGGCCACCCACACGACTAACTCAATCGAGTTGAGCGGTGAAAATTCACCGGGGTTAATAATGCCGACTTGCGGAACATATAAAGCACCTGCAATGCCTGCGAGAATCGCAGAGAATACAAATAACCAGAGTTTGTAGGACTCTACTTTATAGCCGCAAAAACGCGTGCGGCTTTCCGCATCGCGGATCGAGACAATAATTTTCCCCATGCGCGAAGTGACAATATAGCGGCAGGCGATGTAGGCAATTATCAACATAAATCCGGACGCTAAAAACAGTGAGATACGTGTGCCGTTAGCGGCGATAGGAAAGCCGAGAATATCTTTAAAATCGGTAAGGCCATTGTTGCCGCCAAAACCCATTTCGTTGCGGAAAAACGCGAGCAGCAACGCGTAGGTTAATGCCTGGGTGATAATAGAAAAATACACACCGGTAACACGCGAGCGGAATGCAAGCCAACCGAAAACAAACGCAAGCAAACCGGGAATTACAATCACCATCAGCATCGCAAACCAGAACATATCAAAACCCTGCCAATACCAGGGCAATTCTTTCCAGTTTAAAAACACCATAAAGTCGGGCAGCAGTGGGTCACCGTATTGACCGCGGGGGCCAATCTGACGCATCAAATACATACCCATCGCATAACCGCCCAGCGCAAAAAAAGCGCCGTGGCCGAGCGATAATATTCCGCAATAACCCCAGATTAAATCCACCGCGAGTGCAAGCAGTGCGTAGCACAGAAATTTTCCAAGCAGCGTCACCATAAAGGTGGAGATATGCAACGATGAGGTTTCTGGCACGAGGATATTGCAGATGGGCACCAGCACCATGGCGAGCAATACCAATCCCAGCACAATCATGCCGCCGCGATCGCTGAGTAATAAACGTTGGGTTAACATTTGATTCTCTCTTTTAAAATTCTTTCAATTCGTTGGATGTTGGCATTCAAAAGGGGAGCGGTAGGAGATTAATCAATCCGCCGCCGCACGACCTTTTTGCGGGAAAATTCCCTTGGGTCGTTTTTGGATAAACAGAATCAACAGCACCAACACCAACACTTTCGCAAGCACTGCGCCTGCATAAGGTTCGAGGAATTTATTGATGATACCGAGCCCCATAGCGCCAACAAGAGTGCCCCACAAATTGCCGACTCCGCCAAACACCACCACCATAAACGAATCGATAATGTAGGCTTGGCCGAGATTGGGGCCAACGTTAGTGAGTTGTGAGAGCGCAACACCAGCGATACCGGCAATGCCAGAGCCGAGGCCAAATGTCATCGCATCCACCCAGCTTGCGCGTACGCCAACAGCGCGAGCCATGGCACGGTTTTGCGAAACGGCACGCACTTTTAATCCGAGTGAGGTTTTTTTCAGAATCACCAGAAGTGCAAAGAACACCAGCAAACCGAAAATAAAAATGTACAGACGGTTGTAGGTGATAGAGAGAACCGGGTTGATGACCAGAGAGCCGCTCATCCATTCGGGTAATTCAACCGCGCGGTTGAGTGGAGAAAAAATGCTGCGTGCAGCCTGCTGCAAAATCAAACTGATGCCGAAGGTGGCCAGCAGGGTTTCCAGTGGGCGGCCATATAAAAAACGGATTACGCCGCGTTCAATTGCAATACCTACCAAGCCTGCAACAATAAACGCTGCTGGAATCGCTATCATCAAACTGTAAGCAATATGGTTGGGGAAAACTTGTTGCACCACCCAGGTGACGTAAGCGCCGATCATCATCAACTCGCCGTGCGCCATATTGATTACACCCATCACACCAAAAGTGATGGCGAGGCCAATCGCGGAGAGCAACAGCACTGAGCCTAAACTCAAGCCAAAGAAAATATTTTCGGTTAAACGAAATGCGGCAATTCTGTCTTCAATAGAATCCAGTGCAAATTGCGCCTGCTGTTTCACTTTAACATCGGCGTCATTGGTGGCGATTTCGAGTAATGCGGTGCGCACTTCCTGCTGGAGGCTACCGCGCAAAATCTGGATTGCATCCAAACGCACTTGTTGTTCACTACTTTGCAAATTCATCAATGCTACAGCGGCAGTGATTGCCGTGCGCACATCGTCATCAGGCTCAGTTTTCTGGCGCTCTTGCAGCAGCGCAATAATATCGTCATCAACACCATCAGCGATCATGCGATTGACAGCATCCAGACGTACTGCAGCATTTTTATCGTTTAAATTTAATGCGGCCAACACTGTGCGCAGCTGGGTGCGCATGGTGTTGTTGATGGGTACACGTTTGAGTGATTCGGCGGCATCGGCGGCAATTTTTTCACCGCTGATTGCGTCCACATAATTGCCGGAATTATCGACTATCGCGACGATCGGGTCGCTGGATTTTTCTGCGTAAAGATTGCCTTGTTGCAGTGCGGCAATTATCCCTGCAACACGGTGGTCTTCGAGCTTACCTAATTTTTTAGCGGTTTGTGCACGCTTGGGCAAACTGCCTTGGGTTAAGGCTTTGACGAGGGTATCAAATTCAGGTTCAGTGACAGCAGGAGTTTCTGCTGGTGTGGTGTCACTGGCTGCTTCTGTGGTGCTAGCTGTTGTATCCGCGTCTTGTGCAAAAATCGAAACCGGGCAGCAAAGTGATAATAATAATATCAACTGCACTTGCCATCTTCCAAACAGCTGCATTGGGTTTCGCATAGTCGTGTCTCTGTAAAAACAAATTGAAAATAATTTTTGGTGGAACTTTTTTAATTTTTTAGGTAATGCTTTTTGCTCGTTCCCAAGCTCTGCATTGGTAATGCATATATATTTAACAATCTACTTAATTGGTGCGGTAGGAACTCGCTCCCAAGCAGAGCTTGGCAGCGAGTGGTATGGATATTATTACTGCGCTGCAGCACCTAAACATTTTTTAGTTTTGGTGTTGTAATTACCGCACTTCAATTTAATCCAGTCTGATTCCAGATCTTTTGAACCTTCAAGATAGTCAGACCATGCATCACCCGGAACCAAACCATCGGTTTGTGAAACGGTAAGGAATTGACCGTCTTCCTGGATTTCGCCAATCAACACGGGTTTGGTGATGTGGTGGTTCGGCAACATTTTGCTGATGCCGCCAGTCAGATTAGGTGCTTCAACACCGATGATGGCATCAACCACTTTGTCAGTATCGGTAGTGCCTGCTTTCTCAACCGCTTTTACCCACATGTTGAAGCCGATGTAATGTGCTTCCATCGGATCGTTGGTTACGCGTTTTGGATTCTTGATGAACGCTTTCCATTGCTTGATGAACGCAGCGTTAGCAGTGTTGTCTTCGCTCATGAAGTAGTTCCATGCAGCGAGGTGACCTACCAATGGCTTGGTATCGATACCGGAAAGTTCTTCTTCACCTACAGAGAAAGCAACAACCGGAATATCTTCTGCAGTGACTTTTTGGTTGCCAAGTTCACGGTAGAAAGGTACGTTCGCATCACCGTTGATGGTAGACACTACTGCGGTCTTTTTGCCTGCTGAGCCAAAACGTTTGATATCAGACACAATGTTTTGCCAATCGGAATGACCGAACGGGGTGTAGTTGATCATGATGTCTTCTTTGGCAACGCCTTTCGCCATCAAATAAGCTTCAAGGATTTTATTGGTGGTGCGTGGGTATACGTAGTCGGTACCGGCCAACACCCAGCGCTTCACTTTCATTTCTTTCATCAGGTAATCAACAGCAGGAATTGCTTGCTGGTTTGGTGCAGCACCTGTGTAGAACACGTTGCGCGAAGATTCTTCACCTTCGTATTGCACAGGATAAAAAAGTACGCCGTTTAATTCTTCAATTACGGGCAATACCGATTTGCGCGAAACAGAGGTCCAGCAACCGAAGATTGCTGCGACTTTATCCTTGGTTAACAATTCACGGGTTTTCTCGGCAAACAGCGGCCAGTTTGACGCAGGGTCAACCACAACGGCTTCCAATTTTTTACCGAGCAAACCCCCTTTTTTGTTTTGCTCTTCGATCAACATCAACATGGTGTCTTTCAGGGTGGTTTCTGAAATCGCCATAGTGCCAGAAAGTGAGTGGAGTACACCCACTTTGATGGTGTCAGCGGCAGCAGCGCTAAACGATGCGATGGTTAGGCCGCAGGCGATACCGAGTGCCCCGACATGTTTTGCTATCTTCTTCAGCTTCATGGGTCTGTCTCCTAGATGGTTTAATGACTCAGTGGTTTTAACTTTGGTGCTATGTTGTTTGTATAAACACCATTTTCCGGTAACGCTGTTAACGCTAATCGTGGGTGACAGATTTTTCTTCCTTAATCATTTTTTATGTGCTTCAGGCATAAAAAATGTTGTCACTCTGTTTTTGAAAGTGTTGCAATTAATCCGGGTTCTGCTGCTGTGCTTCATAGAGCATGTGCAGTGTAATTTTCCGCACTTCGGCTTTACTCGCTTCGATATGCGTTTTTAAATAACTTTTTACATCCTCTGCACGCCGCTCAATAATCGTGCGCAGGATTTTAGCGTGCTCATCGTAGGTCGCTTCAATGCGGTTGCGCTGGGTGAAATCGATCCGGCGAATAATACGCAAGCGCTCAGTAATATCGTGATGTATGCGTGCCATTTCAGTATTGCCGGTGGCTTCAATCAATTGCTCATGAAAGCGTTCATCCAGTGCACAGACGGTTGGGCCATCTTCCAAACGGTCTTCCGGTTTTATTAGCCAGATACGTTTTAAATCTTCCAGCGGTGGCGCTGGTTCCATTTCGCATAATTTTTTAACTGCTGCCAGTTCCAGTACGATGCGTACATCGTAAAGCTGTTCAAATTGTTTAAAGTCAAAAGGTTTGACTTGCCAGCCGCTACGAAAGGAAACATCGACAAAACCCTCGCGCTGCAGACGCGCTAGCGCTTCACGTACCGGGGTACGGCTTGCCGCCACACGCTCGGCGATTTCGTTTTCGCTAAACCGATCGCCGGGCAATAAGCGAAATGAAAAAATATCATCTTTAATTGTTTGATAAATCCGCTCTGTTAAATTGGTGCGCGGTTCATCGGCTTTTTTTTTGGTTTTGTCGTGTTTGATTAATTTCATGGTTTTACCGTAGGTTGAGCAGCAATGCCCAACATTTCGTTTTAAATATTTGATGTGGGGCATTGCTGCCCAACCTACGTCCGTGTTTTAAATTAATCTTCTTCCAGCACCAACAATAAATCCCCTGCATTGACTTGTTTGCCTGGCTCGCAATGAATCGAACCAATTTTTGCAGCGCGATCGGCATATACCGAAAATTCCATTTTCATCGCTTCCACAATTAACAGTGGTTGATCTACTTCTACTGATTGACCTGGCTCAACCAACAACTTCCAAATGTTGCCGCTGATATCGGCAGTAACGGCATGGCCATCAACATCAATCGGGCCAGTCGATACTTTTGCTTGCAATGCTGCATCAACTTGCTTTTCTTCATCGGCTTGCCAGAGTGCAACTTCTTTGGTGAAAGCGGCTTGTTGTTTGGTTTTAAATTCAGCAATGCTCGCGGCATTGTCGTGCAGGAACTGTTCGTGTTCAGCGAGGCTAAAATAATCTTCTTCAATACGCAGGCTTAAACGGCCTTCGCGGAATGCTTCGCGCTGTGCAGTGAGTTCTTCTTCGGTCACTTCGTAATAGCGCACGCGGTCAAAGAATTTTAATAACCAGGGTTCACCATCTTTGAAGATCGGGTTTTTGAGGAATTTATTCCAGATCGGCAGTGTCCGCCCTACAAGCTGGTAGCCACCGGGAGAATCCATACCGTAAATACACATATATACCCCGCCGATTCCCACAGTGCCTTCGGCGGTGTAAGTGCGCGCTGGATTGTATTTGGAAGTGAGCAAACGATGACGCGGGTCAACCGGTACTGCGCAAGGTGCACCGAGATACACATCGCCCAAACCCAACACCATGTAGCTGGTTTCAAACAAAATTTGTTTTACTTGCTCGACGGAATCAAGGCCATTAATACGACGCATAAATTCAGTGTTGCTCGGCAACCAGGGCGCTGTATCGCGCACCGATTGGCGATAGCGTGAAACTGCATCCAGTGTGGCCGAATCTTCAAAGGCCATCGGCATATACACAATGCGGCTCGGTACTTTGGTATCGCGGGCATCGCCGAGTGTTTCTTCAATCACTAATAATTGATTGATTAATTGCTGTTGATGAATGACGCGGCTGTCGTAATTAATTTGCAGGGAGCGCACACCGGGCGATAATTCAATCACGCCTTCAATCGGTGATGCTTTCAATGCTTCCATCAATGCGTACACACGCAAGCGCAAACTCAATTCAAGAATATTGTCGCCGTATTCGAGCAGGATATATTTATCGCCCGCTTGGCGATAACTCACCAATGGGCGGCTGCCCTGCGGTGGCAATGCGGCAACGATACAATCGGAAATGGTGTTTTCCGGTTTAACAATGGGCGCGAGTAATACTTCCGGTTGTACACTCAGGTTTTCAATTGCACGATCAATGGATAATTCCAGAGCCAGTGCTGCATCAAAACTCAAGCGTTTAAAGCGAATTTTATCGCCGGGTTTTACCTGACCAACCTTCCATAATTCCGCTTTTACAATTGTAACCGGGCAAACAAATCCACCGAGGCTAGGGCCGTCTTTGGTAAGGATGACTGGCATATCGCCGGTGAAGTTAATTGAGCCAACAGCATATTCAGTATCGTGAATATTGGATGGGTGCAGACCGGCTTCACCGCCATCACTGCGTGTCCATGTAGGCTTGGGGCCATTCAAGCGAATGCCCAAACGGTTGGAGTTGTAGTGCACTTCCCATGCGGTTGAAAAAAACATGTCAATCGCATCTTCGGTGAAAAAGTCTGGAGCACCGTGTGGACCATAGAGCACACCAATTTCCCATTCACTTGGATAGCTCGGGATTAATTCAACAGGTGCCGCTGCGGCTTCGTAAACAGGTGCTGGAGTAGTGCAGGCGGCAATTGCCGGATTGCTAATCGGCAGCATATCGGTTGCGCGCAAGGTGCGACCGGCATGGCCACCAAATTGGCCGAGTGCAAAGGTAGAGCGGCTGCCTAAATACACTGGTACATCAAAACCATTGCGCACCGCGAGGTATCCGCGACAACCTTGGTCGGCTTTGCCCACTTCCAGAATTTGTCCGGCTTTAATGGCAACCGGTTGCCAGAAAGGAATTAATTCACCATCAATTTTTGCGGGTGATGTTGCACCCGTCAGCGCGATGGTTGCATCGCGATGGAATTTTAATTTTGGCCCGATGATGGTGTATTCCAGCGCGGCGGCACTTTCATGGTTGCCGACAATACGGTTGGCTAAACGGAATGCGTAATCATCCATCGGGCCTGAGGGTGGAACACCAATACTCCACAAACCGACGCGGCCGGGATAATCCTGCACGCTGGTGTAGGTGCCCGGTTGTAAAACTTCAACAACAGGCGCTTGATATTCAAAGCTGGCTAGTTTGTTGGTCGCTACATCGCCGCTGCCAAAAAAATCGGTTGCGATAATTTGACGCAAGTAATCCAGATTGGTCGCAATACCTGCCGCGCGAGTTTCGTTCAACGCGGTTTTCATTTTGCTAATCGCGTCAGCGCGATCTTTACCGTACACAATAATTTTGGCGATCATCGGATCGTAATAGGGTGATACTTCTGTTCCAGTAGAAACCCAGGTGTCGATACGCGCTGATTCGGAAAAGTGTACATCGGTTAATACGCCGGGCGATGGTTGGAAATCGCGCACTGGGTCTTCCGCATACAAACGCACTTCAATAGCGGCGCCTTTCGGATTGATTTCGATATCCAGTTTTGGCGGTGTGCCAGCGGCAGTGAGAATCATCCACTCAACCAGATCGACACCGGTACATGCTTCGGTGATGGGGTGCTCAACTTGCAAGCGGGTGTTTACTTCCAAAAAGTAAAACGCATCGCGCGCGGCATCGTAAATATATTCAATAGTGCCAGCTGAGCGATAATTAACTGCTTCACCCAAGCTTTTGGATGCGGCCAATAATTTATCGCGCGTGGCAGCAGGCAAATTGGGTGCGGGGGTTTCCTCAACCACTTTTTGGTTGCGGCGTTGCAGGGAGCAATCGCGTTCACCCAATGCAAGTACGTTACCCTTGCCGTCACCAAAAATTTGTACTTCCACATGACGGGCGTTATCGACAAAACGCTCGAGGAATACACCACTATCGCTGAAGAAGTTTTGCCCTAAACGCTTTACGCTTTCATAGGCAGCAACTAATTCTGCTTCGTTGTTGCAGCGAGTCAATCCGATACCACCGCCACCGGCAGTGCTCTTTAACATCACCGGGTAGCCCAGTTGCGCAGCAGAGGCAACGGCTTCGTCGATTGAATCCAGTAAGCCGGTTCCAGGGGTAAGTGGCACACCAGCTTTTTCAGCAATTTCACGCGAGGTGTGCTTCAAACCGAATTCGCGAATTTGTGCGGGAGTAGGGCCGCAAAATGCGATGCCTTCTGCTTCACATTGCTCACAAAATTTGGCGTTTTCAGAGAGAAAGCCGTAACCGGGAATAATTGCCTGAGCACCCGTTTCCTTTGCGGCAGCGAGAATTAAATCGGATTTCAAATAACTTTCGGCGGCCGTATTACCACCAAGGCAGATAGCTTTATCGCAGGCGGTGACATGCGCGGAGTTGCGGTCGGCATCGGAATAAACCGCAACCGATTCGATACCCATTTTTTTCAGGGTCTTGGCAATGCGCACCGCGATTTCCCCGCGATTGGCGATAAGTACGGTCTTCAACATGATTCTTCTCCGACTGTAATTTTTAAATTACTTTTGTAGTGATTTAATGTAGGTGCGCCATCCACCCAAATGGGTAATATCCGTGGCGCCATTCACGGCCGCGCCTTCACAAATAAAACCTTTTACCTCACGGCCATCGTGCAAACTCAATGTACCTATACCGAGTGGTGCGGGAATTAATGCAACAAAACTTCCAAAGTGCTGTACTGGTACATCCCACAATTCCACAATAATTTCTGCACCTTCCGCTGCGCGAATCAAACCGGGTTTGGGCGGTGTGGTATTGGGTAGTGCGAACAAACGGTAATTGCTTGCGGTGTAAGTGCTCTCAACAAAAATTGCCTTGCGTTCTTGCAGTTGCACATTGAGTGGCATGCCGGTTAAATGCGCACCGACCACTGCAAGGCGAACATAGCCTTGCGGTGCTGTATTTTTTAGCGCGAGCGTCGGAGTTGGCTTTGTGGTGGCACCCAGCGATAAGTTAACGCTGCTGTGCCATTTTTTTCCAAAGGCAGCGAGTGCGGCGTCTTGCCATGCTGGCGCAATCAGCGTGATACCAAAAGGCAAACCATCCGCGCGCATGGTGGCAGGCAGTGCGAGGGCAGAGCAGTCGGCTAGATTCACAAAATTGGTGTAAGTACCGAGTTGGCTATTCACGACAACAGGATCGGCGTTGACTTCGGCAATCGTAGGATGACGCGGTGATGTGGGCACCAACAGCGCGTCAACGTTTTTCATCAATAGTTGTATTTCGCGCGCGAGGTCAGCGCGGCGATATTCTGCGCGATAGGCATCGGTCGCGGAAAAATTAACCGCGTTTTCAACAATGCCGCGCACGACATCATTCATATCGGCGGCGTGCTCTTGCATAAATTCGGCAATGGCTGCGTGACGCTCCGCCACCCAGGGACCGCCATACAATAATTGCGCGAGGGTAAACATCGGCGTGAAATCGATGGTGACTAATTCAGCACCAAAGGCAGAAATATTTTCCAGTGTTTCCAACCATGCCGCTTCAGCTTGCGTATCGCCGAACCAATTGGGTGATGCGGGGATACCAAAGTGCGGCTTGCTGGAAAAATAGGTCGCTGCCGCAGGTGCAACGCGCGAGTAGCCGTCTGTTGCATCAAATCCTTCCATGATGTTGGCAACGGTTTCTGCATCCTCCACTGTGAGAGCAAATACAGAAACACAATCCAGGCTCCGGCACGCAGGTACAACACCGGTAGTGCTAAATCGGCCTTTGGTGGGTTTTAATCCGACGATATTGTTAAAGCCAGCAGGTACACGGCCTGAGCCGGCGGTGTCCGTACCTAAACTAAATGGCACAAGCCCATGCGCGACAGTTGTTGCAGAACCTGAACTTGAACCACCGGATACATAATCGGGTTTAAATGAATTAGGCACGGCTCCGTAAGGCGAGCGGGTGCCGACCAAGCCTGTGGCAAATTGGTCGAGATTGGTTTTGCCGAGCACAATTGCACCGGCTTGTTTAAGGCGCGCGACTGAAGTCGCATCAACCTCAGGAATATAAGTGAAGGCGGGGCAGGCAGCCGTAGTGGGAATACCGGTTACATCGATATTGTCTTTTACCGCGAAGGGCACGCCGTAGAGGGGCAGGTTGTTGGGATTGCCCCGGTCTTCCAATGCATCAAGCTGTGCATCCAACTCAGCGGTTGAAACAATATAAATCCAAGCTGCATCATTAACTTTCAGTTGCGCTCGCAAGTCTTGCAGCGCAGCGCGCGCTACCAAGCCTTCGCTACGGTAAGCATTCAGCCATTCATTAATCG
The DNA here is from genome assembly GCF_031457055.1 of Cellvibrio fibrivorans. NCBI lineage: Bacteria > Pseudomonadati > Pseudomonadota > Gammaproteobacteria > Cellvibrionales > Cellvibrionaceae > Cellvibrio > Cellvibrio fibrivorans. The sequence continues at coordinate 22,317 of NZ_JAVDVX010000008.1, forward strand.
TCCAACCGGTTGTTTGCATCATTATCGTTCCTGCGTGACTCTTTTAATTTGATCCGGGCTACATTTGCTCCTGGATCTAAATACAATCTTGGATACAAGTTTGTATTCAGCAGAAACTGTGCCAAGTGAAATTGCGTGGCTGAATCCATTCGCGTTACAAGCACAAAACCTTTGGTATTCAATGAGTTAAATGACGTATAAAAGCTGGGTTGAGGATGATTGTGGGTGGGTTTTGTGAAGGATTTTATGCGCTGAAGTTGTGCGCCCACTTTTTCTTTGGGGGCTAAATTGGTGCGAGTGGTTCTTATCTGCATATCTCAATTTTTATAAATATTGAGATATCAGGGGCGATAATTCATAGTTCATCTCAATATTGTGAGTTTTTGATATGAGTTCTTTAATCGAGCTTCACTCCTGACTCAGGCAATTCGCGCAACAAACAAGAAATCCAGAAAAACTGGATCTCTTAAACACTGTTAGGGATGTATGTATGGCCATGAATTGGAAACAACTACTCTGCGCTGACCGCTTGGGTAATCGCACAGCAAAACACGAGGAGGGGCGTTCACCGTTTCACTCAGATCACGACAAGATTATTTTCTCCGGCGCATTTCGCCGGCTTGCGCGCAAAACGCAAGTGCATCCGCTCGCGACTAATGACCATATTCATAACCGTATGACGCATAGTTTGGAAGTGGCTTGTGTGGGGCGCACGCTTGGTATTCGTGTGGGGCAGGCGTTAAAAGATAAAGGTGATTTGCCCGCACATATTTGGCCAACCGATATTGGCGATATCGTACAGGCGACGTGTCTAGCGCACGATATTGGCAACCCGCCGTTTGGTCATACCGGTGAAGATGCGATCCGCAACTGGTTCCAAAAAGAAGGTGCAGAATTTTTAAGGGATCTATCGCCCTCTGAGCAAGATGACATTCGTGTGTTTGAAGGTAATGCGCAGGGGCTACGCGTGCTGACTACTTCTGAGTATCACCAATTTCACGATGGCATGCGTTTGACTTATGCAACGCTGGCATCATCAATTAAATATCCCTGGACTTCATCACCTACCGTGTTAGGTCAGCGCCCAAAAGATGCCAAGTACGGCATTTTTCAAACGGAATTGGCGCATGTGCATGAGATCGCTCAAAAAACCGGTTTGATTGAAATGGGACCTGATTGGTATTGCCGCCATCCGCTGGTGTATTTAATGGAAGCGGCGGATGATTTTTGCTACGGCATTATTGATCTGGAAGACGGTTTGGAAATGGGCATTCTCAATTGGAATGAGATTTATGAATTGCTGCATCCTGTAATTTCTGATTCTGCACAGTTACCGGAATTGGAGCGGTTGCTGAAAAAAGTTAACGACGGACGCAAGCCAGCGTTGGTGCGCGGTAAAGTTATCGATGCATTTATCAATGCAGGCACAGCGGCATTTATTAAACATCAGGATGCTTTTTTACGTGGCGAAGTGCAGGGCGATTTGATTTCGTTGTGCGATCCCAAAGTAAAAAATGCAGTGCAAGCCGCAAAAGATTTAGCCAAGCGAAAAATATTTAATCATTCGCGTCGGGTTGAATTGGAAATTGGTGCTTATACAGTGATAGGGACTTTGTTGAATACGATTTGTTCTGCGGTTTATGCATCGCTTGGCGATGTGTCTCAAATGACTTACAAAGACAATCGGGTAATGGCCTTGATTGGCGAAAATAATTTCCATCCTGATGTAAGTAAGCGTGGAGAAAATTACAAATATCTGGCGTTGATGGCAGTGATCGATTACATAAGTGGTATGACCGATAACTATGCGACTAATCTTGCTAAACAATTTAATGGTATGGGGTATTCGCAATACTAGTCTGGTGTTGCTTGTTTAAGTCATGATGATAGAGACGGCTACTGTACGGTGGTGAGAGGTGAACTGCACCTGTCGAACTGGCGTAGTCGCCAGCTTTTGGGGTGCAGTTTGGTACGCGCAATTTTCTGCTTGTTAGTTTGTGAGTTATTTACTTCGCGCCAGCTGCCTCCAAAGCAACTGCGTACTCTTCACCGTTGCGATGGGCCTTTACGACTTGCAGGAAAGTTTTGCCTTCCGGGCCGATTGCGTTTACATCTTTACCTGCTTCGATAAATAGTTTTACGAAAGTGCCGAAGTTTTCACCGCGCATACCGCGATAGGCTTTCTCCAATAAATGGAAGTCGGCATTGATACCCGCAGGTGCGGGGTAATCCAAAAAGGTGGCGATGCGGGCTTCGTCGAATATTTCGCCGAGGACTTTTTCTTTGTCTTTGCGTAGGCTCATTTTGATTCTCAACCGTTCAATTTCTTGATTAATAATTCATTCAGCGCTTGCGGATTCGCTTGGCCTTTTGATGCTTTCATAGCCTGGCCCACAAAGAAGCCGAGCATTTTTGCGCGTTTATCTTCGGCGGCGGCGCGATAGCCTTCTACTTGCGCGACGTTAGCGGCGAGTATGTCGTCGATGATTTTTTCCAGTGCGCCAGTATCGGAAACCTGTTTCAAACCTTTGGTTTCGATAATGGTGTCGGCATCGCCTTCGCCGTTGCAAATCGCTTCAAACACTTGTTTGGCAATTTTGCTCGACAAGGTGCCATCTTTTACGCGGACTACCAAGCCAGCGAGTAATTCGGGTGTAACGGGCGATTGATCAATGCGCTGTTCGGTGCGATTTAAATAAGCGCCCAAGTCAGCCATGATCCAGTTGGCAGTGAGTTTTGCTTCCCCGGAAATTTTGGTTGAAGCTTCAAAAAATGCCGCCGCAAATTTATCCATGGTGATTTGGCCTGCATCGTAGCTGCTCAAACCATATTGCTCGACAAATCGTGCGCGCTTGGCTTCGGGTAATTCCGGCATTTGTTTGCGTACGGATTCTATGTACTCATCATCCAGAATAACGGGTAACAGATCAGGGCAGGGGAAGTAGCGGTAATCGTTGCTGTCTTCTTTGCTGCGCATTGAGCGGGCTTTTTTGGTATCACCGTTATACAGGCGAGTTTCCTGACGAATTTTTCCGCCGTCTTCAAGTACATCAATTTGGCGTTCAACTTCGAGTGCGATGGCTTCTTCCATAAACTTAAATGAGTTCAAGTTTTTGGTTTCAGTGCGCGTGCCGAGTTTTTCCTGACCTTTGGGGCGCACGGAAATGTTTACGTCGAAACGCATAGAGCCTTGGCTCATGTCACCGTCGCAAATTTCCAGTGAGGTAACGATGGAGTGCAATTTTTTTGCGAAGGCAACGGCTTCTTCGGCGCTGCGCATATCCGGTTCAGTTACTACTTCGATCAACGGAGTTCCAGCGCGGTTTAAATCGATACCGCTCATGCCGGCGAAATCTTCGTGCAACGATTTTCCGGCATCTTCTTCCAGATGTGCGTGGTGAATGCGAACGCGTTTGGTGCGGCCTTCACCCAGCTCCAAATCAACAAAACCCGCGCCGACAATTGGCTCGGCGAGTTGTGTGGTTTGATAACCTTTAGGCAAATCGGGATAAAAATAATTTTTGCGTTCAAACACCGAGCGCTTGCCGATTTCTGCATTCACCGCCAAACCAAACATGGTGGCGAAACGAAATGCTTGTTCGTTAGCGACGGGCAGTGTGCCGGGCAATGCCAGATCAATTGCGCAAGCCTGGGTGTTTGGCTCAGCACCGAATGCAGTGCTGGCGCCGGAGAAAATTTTGGTTTTGGTCGCGAGTTGTACGTGAACTTCCAACCCGATTACGGTTTCCCATTGCATGCTATGGCTCCTTACTCAATGCCAGGTGCAGATTGTTGGTGGAAGTTAGTCGCTTGTTGGAATTGATGCGCGGCATTTAACAATTGGCCCTCAGCGAAAAAGTTACCAATCAATTGCAAACCAACGGGTTTGTTATCCACCAAACCGCAAGGAATCGACAAGCCGGGCAGGCCTGCGAGGTTGGTTGCGATGGTGTAAATATCTTCCAGATACATTGCCACTGGATCTTTGGTTTTTGAACCAAATTGGAATGCGGGCGAGGGCGAGGTTGGCCCAAGAATAACATCGACACTTTCAAATGCATCGACAAAATCCTGCTTGATCAAACGACGCACTTTTTGCGCTTTGCTGTAATAGGCATCGTAATAACCGGCAGAAAGTGCGTAAGCGCCAACCAAAATACGGCGCTTTACTTCTGCACCAAAACCTTCACTGCGCGAGCGCATGTAAAGATCATTTAAATCTTTTGGATTCTCACAGCGATGGCCATAACGCACGCCATCAAAACGCGACAAGTTCGCGGAGCATTCTGCCGGTGCAATTACGTAGTAAGCAGGCACGGCAAGATGCGTGTGCGGCAAGCTGACGCTATGAATGGTCGCGCCCAAACTTTCGTAGACTTTGATTGAATCTTCAACCAGTTTTGCTGTGTTTGGATTCAAGCCTTCGCCGAAATATTCTTTCGGCACGCCAATGCGTAAACCCTTTAAGGATTTATTTAAATCAGCGGTGTAATCCGGTACCTCGCGTTCAACGCAGGTGGAATCTTTTGCATCAAAGCTCGCCATATCATTTAACAAAATTGCAGCGTCTTCAGCGGTGCGCGATAAAATTCCCGCTTGATCCAGACTTGATGCAAACGCAATCATGCCCCAGCGCGATACGCGGCCGTAAGTCGGTTTAATGCCGGTTAATCCGCAGAGTGCAGCGGGTTGGCGAATTGAGCCACCGGTGTCCGATGCGGTAGCCGCTGGTGCAAGATGCGCAGCAACAGCAGCAGCAGAACCACCCGATGATCCTCCAGGTACACAATCAATTGCCCAAGGATTTTTTACCGGGCCGTACCAGCTGGTCTCGTTAGATGAACCCATCGCGAATTCATCCATATTGGTTTTACCCAACATCACCATGCCGGAATTTAAATAATTTTCAACGATGGTGGCGTTGTAAGGTGCGATAAATTTGTCGAGCATTTTTGATGCGCAAGACGTGCGCACACCGGTGGTACAGAAAATATCTTTATGCGCGATAGGCACGCCGCACAGTGCAGGCGCATTACCTGCGGCTAAACGAGCATCAGCAGCAGCTGCTTGTTGCAATGCGATATCGGCAGTGACAGTAATAAAACTGTTGTAGGTTTTGTCGAGGCGCGCAATGCGGTCGAGATAATGTTGGGTCACTTCGGTACTGGAAAAGTCTTTGTTGCGCAGACCTTTTACCAGTTCGGCAATGGTGAACTGATGCATTCAAAAAATTCCTGAAATTTTTACTGTAGGGGCGCTGCTTGCCGCGCCCATTCTCCGGGCGCTGCGAGCGGCGCCCATAGATATTCAGGGCGCAGCAAGCGGCGCCCCTACATTGTTATTCGATAACTTGCGGCACCAAATACAGGCCATCTTGTGTGGCTGGTGCAATCGCTTGAAAGGCTTCGCGTTGATTGGGTTCGGTTACTACATCCGCGCGCAGGCGTTGTACTGCATCCAATGGATGCGCCATGGGCAATACACCATCGGTATTCACGGCTTGCAGTTGGTCAACCAGAGCCAGTACATCGGAGATGCTTTTTGCCGCTTCATCGGCAGCTTCGTCGCTAATCTGGATACGCGCCAGCGTTGCCAGCTTGGCGATATCGGAACGGTCTACAGCCATGGGGTGTTAGCTCCAGCAGATAAAAAATCAAATAGTGCGGCGAAGTTGCGGCGAAACCTGCTTCAACCCGCCAAAAATGGGCGCCCAAGTTACCACATTTGCGCCTTGCCCTGAACCCTTGCGGTTGATAGAGTGCGGCGAATTTTGCCGAAACCGGCAGTGGATTTTTGGCGAAGGTCGAGTTGCGCAAAAAATAGCCGCAAACGTCGGCGAAATTCGCGATCAAATTGAACTTTAGGGTTAATTTAGGTCGGATAAAAAGCGAAAATTCACTTATACTGCGCGCTTCCTAAAAATTTGCAGGGATTCTTTGCGGGCAGCAGAGAAAATTGTTTAAGGAACTGAACCCTTGATGCCCATGCGCACTGTCGCACGAGTAGGCACCAACGTTGTTGGCGACACAAAACAACACGAATTCTATTTCAACACATTCTAATTTAAGGCCCCGTCCCGTCATGATGAAACTTTTGCGTGGAGCATTTTCTAACGATCTCTCAATCGACCTTGGTACAGCGAACACCCTGATTTATGTGCGCGGTCGCGGCATAGTGCTCAACGAGCCATCAGTGGTTGCGATTCGCCATCACAACGGCACCAAGATTGTGGAAGCCGTAGGTGTTGAAGCCAAGCGTATGCTGGGCCGTACTCCGGGTAACATCACCGCGATCCGCCCGCTGAAAGACGGCGTTATTGCGGACTTCCAGGTTACTGAAAAAATGCTGCAACACTTTATCCGCAAAGTTCATGAAAATTCCTGGTTTAGCCCATCTCCCCGCGTCCTGATCAGTGTTCCCTGTCTCTCCACCGAAGTTGAAAAGCGTGCGATCCGCGAATCCGCGTTAGGTGCTGGTGCGCGTGAAGTGCGTTTGATTGAAGAGCCTATGGCAGCAGCGATTGGTGCCGGCCTGAAAGTATCTGAAGCTAACGGTTCGATGGTGGTGGATATCGGTGGCGGTACCACCGAGATCGCCGTTATTTCTCTGAACGGTGTGGTGTATTCTGATTCTGTGCGCATTGGTGGCGACCGTTTCGACGAAGCTATCGTGAACTATGTGCGCCGCAATTACGGCAGCGTTATTGGTGATGCGACTGCCGAGCGCATCAAGCAGGAAATTGGTTGTGCATTTGCGGGTAGCGAAATCCGCGAGATTGATGTGCGCGGCCGCAATCTGGCTGAAGGGGTACCGCGCAGCTTTACCCTGAGCAGCGATGAAATCCTTGAGGCTTTGCAAGATCCGCTGGCTGGTATCGTTCAGGCGGTAAAGAGCGCGCTGGAGCAATCGCCCCCGGAATTGGCTTCTGACATCGCAGAAAGCGGTGTTGTGTTGACTGGCGGCGGCGCATTGTTGCGCGATATCGACCGCTTGTTGTCCAACGAAACCGGTCTTCCGTTTATTGTGGCTGAAGACCCGCTCACCTGTGTGGCTCGTGGTGGTGGTATTGCGCTGGAGATGAATGACAAGCGCAATATTGACCTGCTGTCGTCCTGATATGTTTTGAAGCCAGCTAGCCACACGGCTAACAACTGGCTTCAACTCCACGGGAGAACTCACCATTAAACCGCTCTTTGCACGAGGCTCATCTGCCACCAGTCGCGCCTTTCTCTTCATCCTGATTATGGTGGTGTTGGTGGTGGTAGGGCTCTATACCGACCGCCTCGAACCCCTGCGCGAAAAACTCGCGCAGGCGGTAACCCCTTTTTACCAGATCACTGATGTGCCCAGCCGTGTTAACGATTGGCGCAAGGACACCTTTGTCTCCCACGCTGACCTGAAGCTCGAAAACGAAGCGCTTAAAACCGAGTTGTTGATTCATCAGCGCAAACTGCAACAGCTTGCCTCACTGGCGGCGGAAAACGTGCGCTTGCGCCAGTTGCTCAATGCCAGCCAGATGCTGCAGGACACGGTGTTGATTGCCGAGTTGATCGGCGTCTCGCCCAACCCGCTCAGCCATAAAGTCATTATCAATCGCGGCAGCAAAGACGGTGCGTTTAAAGGCCAGCCGGTACTGGATGCGTTTGGCTTGATGGGGCAGGTTATCGAGGTGGGTGAGACATCCAGCACGGTGCTGTTGATCTCTGATTCGACCCACGCGATCCCGGTGCAAGTCAACCGCAATGGGGTGCGCGCTATCGCTGAAGGCACGGGTGACTTGAACAGTTTGAGTCTGCGCCATGTGTCGGCCAATACCGATATACGCGCGGGCGATTTGCTCGTCAGCTCGGGGTTGGGTGAGCGTTTTCCGACCGGCTACCCAGTCGCGGAAGTGCTGCAGGTAGTGCGCGATCCAGGCAAGGCATTCCTCACGGTGATCGCCCAGCCTATGGCGCGTTTGGATCGCAGCCGTCATCTATTGCTGGTCTTTGAAAACCGCGACCGCGCCAGTGTGCCCGGCGCCTTGAGTGTGCCAGCAGCGGAAGCGGCTTCCCCGACAACATCGGCCGCTGCCAGCTCTGTGAGCGGGGGGCGCTGATGCTCAGCCCGCAGCTCAATCTCTACTTTATTGTTGCCCTGAGTTTTTTAGTGGCTTTGGTGCTGTCGGTATATCCACTGCCGATGGATATGCGTTGGTGGCGCCCTGAGTTTGTGTTGGTGGTGGCAATCTACTGGATCTTTTTTATGCCGCTGACCGTGAGTTTTACCCTGCTTTGCGCATTGGGGCTGTTTCAGGATTTGCTTGAAGGCGTACCTTTTGGGCAGCACAGTTTGGGGCTGGTGATAGTGGCCTATATTTGTATCCTGTCTTACCAGCGAGTGCGCAATTTTTCGATCTGGCGCCAATCGGGCTGGATCTTTGTGTTGGTTGGGATCGCCCAGCTGACCGATAACTGGGTGCAGGGTATGGCAGGGCGGCCGCTCTCGGGCGTCCAGTTCTTATATCCGGCATTGACCAGCGCGCTTTTATGGCCAGCCTGTTACTGGTGGCTAAACGGTATGACTCATCGCTACCATCATTAACAGTTTGGCCGTTGATAATGGATAGCCCTGCACAATAATTATGCTTTGCGGTATCAGGAGTTTTCAGGGTGAGCGCAGTTGTTTCCGATGTTGTTCCAGATCTGTACCTTGCATCCCAGTCTCCCCGTAGACGTGAACTGCTGCGCCAGATTGGTGTGCGCCACGCCGTGATTTCTGCCGCTATTCCCGAACAGCCTGCCGCCGGTGAAACCGCACTGGAGTATGTGCGGCGCCTGGCGAGTGAGAAGGCCGCCGCTGGCTATGCCCAATTGCTCCAACAGCAATTGCCGATTGCGCCAGTTTTGGGCGCCGATACACTCGGTTTGCTCGACGGTGATATCCTTGAAAAGCCGCGTGACCAAGCCCATGCCCAACACATGTTGCGTCAACTGTCTGGTCGCACCCATCAAGTGATTACCGCCGTTGCCCTCCATTTACATGCACAACAAGCCCTGCGTGTCTCCACCACCCATGTGACGTTTCGCGAACTCAGCGACGCTGAAATTGCAGCTTATTGGAAAACCGGTGAGCCGCAGGATAAGGCGGGAGGCTACGGAATTCAGGGGATGGGCGCTGTATTTGTAAAAGAGATTCGCGGCAGCTATTCCTGTGTTGTGGGTTTGCCGATTGAGGCGACTTTGGAGTTACTACAGGAATTTGGTGTGCCCTGGTGGACTGCCGGAGCGGATGTATGAGTGAAGAAATCCTGATCAATGTTTCCCCGGTGGAAACCCGTGTGGCTCTGGTTGAGAACGGGGTGGTCCAAGAGTTTTATATCGAGCGCAGCCACGGCGAGAGCTATGTTGGCAATATCTATAAAGGCAAGGTTGTGCGGGTGCTGCCCGGCATGCAGGCTGCATTTGTCGATATCGGCCTTGAGCGCACCGGGTTTATCCACGCCGCCGACATGATGCCCGAGCCGCCGGAAGGCGAAATCCGCCGCGCTGAGGTACCGGATATCCGTACGTTGGTGCGCGAAGGCCAAACCCTGCTCGTGCAGGTGGCCAAAGACCCTATCAGTACCAAGGGAGCGCGCCTGACGACTCATTTGACACTTTCTTCCCGCTATCTTGTCTATATGCCCAACTCCAGCCATATCGGAGTGTCTACCCGAATTGAAGATGAGCCCGAGCGCGAGCGTTTGCGGCAAGCGGTGGAGACCGCAGTAGCGGAGCAAGACATTGTCGGTGGATTTATTGTGCGCACGGTGGCTGAAGGTGCGGACGCCGATGCGATCATTGCTGATATCCCGTTTTTGCGGCAGCTGTGGGAAGATTTAAGTGCGAAATTGCCCGGTCTGGGCGTTCCTGCGGAACTTCACCGCGATATGCCGCTCTATCTGCGCGCCCTGCGCGATATGGCACGCGCGCCGATTGACCGGGTACGGGTGGATTCGCGCCTGACTTGGCAGCAGATGCAGGAGTTCGCTGCCAAGTATGCGCCCCAGTTGGTGGAGCTGATCGAGCTCTACAGCGGCGACCGCCCGTTACTGGAACTCTACGGTGTGGAAGAGGAAATTCACCGCGCGCTAGAACCGCGTGTGCCGCTCAAATCCAATGGTTATTTGATTATCGAGCAGACCGAAGCCATGACTACGGTGGATGTCAACACCGGTGCCTTTGTCGGTCATCGCAATCTGGAAGAGACGATTTTCAAAACCAATCTGGAGGCGGCCTCGTCGATTGCGCGCCAACTCAGGCTGCGCAATCTGGGTGGGATTATCATCCTCGATTTTATCGATATGAAAGACTCGGAGCACCAGCGTCAGGTACTGCGCACCCTAGAAAAAGCGTTGGAAAAAGATCACGCCAAAACCCGGATTACAGGGGTGTCGGAATTGGGGTTGGTGGAGATGGCGCGCAAGCGCACGCGCGAATCCCTGGGGCAGATGCTGTGCGAACCCTGTCCGGTATGCCAGGGGCGCGGGCAGGTGAAATCGGCGGAAACCGTGTGTTACGAGATTTTCCGCGAGGTGCTGCGTATGGCTCGCACCTATGACAACGAGAAATTTTTGGTGTTGGCATCGCAGCTGGTAGTGGATCGCCTGCTGGATGAAGAGGCTACTTACGTGGCTGATTTGGAAGCGTTTATCAAACGAACCATTGAATTCAGGGTCGAGGCGCTCTTTCATCAAGAGCAGTACGATATCGTGTTGGTCTAATGTTTACCCAACACACTCCATGTAACCCCTGGCCCGGAAATAGATAGCAGTAATGACACGCGCTTTACGCAAATTGGTGAAATGGTCTTACTTCCTGATTGCCCTCGCCCTGATTTTATTGGCGGTGCTGGTGCAATCCGGGCGTAGCTTTTCCCATTTGTTGAGCGGCTACAATCAACACATCGCTAGCTATTTCTCATCCCAACTCAATGCGCAAGTCACTATCGGTCAAATTGAGGCCGACTGGAATGGGCTGAAACCCAATTTGGTGATTCAGGATTTCAGCATCAAGAGCCAGGCTAACCAACCGATAGTCGCGTTTAAACAGGCGCGCCTGCGATTGGATATGTTGGAGTCTCTGCTCAATTTGCGTTTGGTATGGAGCAACCTCTCGCTCAGCCAGGTAGAGATGACCTTCGCACAGACCGCAGACGGTTTTTGGCAGATTCCCGGTTTGCCCAAGCGCGCTGATGCGACAAAGCCTGAAGTACAGATGGATGCACTGTTGGATATGCTGCTTCTCTCCACGCGGATTGAATTCCAAAGTAGTCATCTGCGCTTTCACTTTACATCCGGTAAACAGGTACAACTGGATTCACCCTACCTGTTGCTTGAAAACGCCGATGATTTCCACCGTCTTGCCCTGCAGATTGATGTGGATGCACAGCCGCGCAGTGTTTACCTGATTATGGAAGGGCAAGGTGACCCCCGCGATCAGTCGCGGTTTCGCAGCCGCGGATATCTGCAGCTCAACCGCTTCCCCACCAGTGAACCTATAGCGGCGGCGAGTGCATTCCTGCTCAGCGGCACCGGCAATTCCAGCCTGCTAAGTGAAGGTATGGTGGATGCCAATATCTGGTTTGAAAGTCGTAGCAAAGGTAAAGGGTACGATTTGGTAGGGCGTTTGGGTTTGCAGCGCTTGTCGCTACCAGTAGGGGCAAACCGTTTATCATTGGATGGTTTTTCTACCGAACTCGCTGGCTTTTGGCTACCCAACGGCGAATGGCGCTTGGGTTTGCAGCAAGTTAATGCCGCCATGAAAGCACATAATATTAACGACGTTAACCTCGCGATTGCCTCGTCCGGTTTTAAACGCCCCCTGCAAGTTAGCATGGATACACTGGATCTGGCCCGCCTCACCAATATGCTGGGCGATTCAGGTGTTATGGGCGAGGGCAAATTGCAGGGCTTATTAAAAACTCTGGCGCCGAGTGGCCAGCTGCGCAATTTGCAGATGAGCCTGCCTCTCGATCAACCGAAAGACTGGCAATTGCGCGCCAACCTGGACCAGGTTGCTACCAGTGCTTGGCAGGGTGTACCGGCACTTGCCGGAGTAGACGGCTATCTGCAAGTGGGGCAAAAAGGTGGTTTTGTCGATATTGACGCGCAGCGCCATTTCTCCATGCACTACTTGCCCACTTATGCTGAACCCATGGAGTACGACCGTGCCAAAGGGCAGGTGGCTTGGCATCTGCAGCCGGAAAATAACCAGATTTATGTTAACAGTGGCCAGTTGGAGTTCCGCAAAGGCGATGAACTGGCACGCGCTTATATGTGGCTGGGGCTGCCGTGGAAGCGCAACACAGGTGATATCGACCTGTATTTGCAGATTGGTGCCCAGCAGCTCAATGCCAGTCTTTACCAAAAATACACCCCGGCGGTAGTGCCGCAATCGCTCCACAAGTGGCTAGCGCAGAGTATTGGTGAGCAGAATCCCGGTGTGGCGACTGAGGCAGGCTTTGTCTATCGCGGTACGCTAAACACCAAAAATTCTATGGCGCGCACCTACCAGTTGTATCTGGATATTGAGGATGCCGAGCTGAATTATCATCCCGGCTGGCCCGCTTTAACCCACATGAATGGCCGCTTACTGGTGAGCGATGCGCGTGTCTCTGCCAGTGTTATCGACGCCGGGATTTATACCAGCCGCGTCACACACGCGGAAGTGCGCGTTAATCCGCGCGCGCAAGGTAAGGGCTCGCTGTTGCAAGTGGATGGGGAAATCTTTGGTGCTGCCAGCGATGGTATTCGTGTATTGCGCGAGGGCATGTTGCGCCAGTATCTGGGCAGCAGTATGGATTCCTGGTTTATGCAGGGCGAGATGCAGGCACGGCTCGATCTCGCCATCCCCATCGGAACTGGCGAGGAAAAGGCGGCAGGTGCGCGCCAACAAGTTGATGTAGCACTCAAGGTCCCGCGTTTTGAATTGCAAAACCTCAATCTGGCGCTGGACGATTTGACCGGACAAATCAGTTATAACAGCGACAAGGGGATCAGTAGTAACACGCTTAAGGCGCACTTTTTTGATGAGCCGGTTGAAGCCAGATTGAGCACCCGTAAACTTGATCACTACAGCAAAACCCTTATTGAGCTGGGTGGTGTGGTCGATGCCCAAAAAATCGCCTATTGGAGCAAGCGCCCGGAGGTACTCTTCCTGAGCGGCAACTTGCCCTACACCGCGCTGGTAGAATTAAACCATCGCCCGCAGCGCATAAGGAATCTGGTAGAACTGAGCCCCGAAGAGATGGCTGAGGCTGTGCAATCGCCGACCGAATTTGCTGATAGCGCTTTTGCCCAAGTCACTATCACCAGCAATCTGGCGAATGTCAGCGTCGATCTGCCTGCACCCTACGGCAAACCTGTGGAAGGTGAACGGCCATTTGAATTCAAGCTCTGGTTGCAAGAGAGCCAAGCGCAAATTGATGTGCGCTACAACAATGATATCCAGGCGCTGCTGCGTACCGACCGGGTGCGTAATAACAGTTTGGTGAACGCCAATATCGCCCTTGCCAGTGCTGCAAAATTTAGCGACCAGCCTCAATTTTTAGTTTCCGGTTTTTTGCCGGGTATTGATCTGGATACCTTGAAAGCGGTGCAATCCCGCTACAAAACTTACAGCGAGCGGCTCGCCCCAGCTGTTGCGCGAGCCTTGTCATCACTGCAGCCTGATGCACCTGAATTGCTTGAGCAACCAGTCGGCTTGGTCGCTGGGCTGCCCTTTCGCGCTGAAGTGATGCTGGGGCAATACGAGCTGGGCTCGACAACTCTGGAAAACCTCAATGTGATAGCCATACCTGTGCGCTCCGGTTGGCAGTTGCAATTGGATAATGCGGTGGTTGCCGGTCGGCTGTTAGTACCAAATAGCCAGTTTACGCCCTTGCAAGTCGATCTAGACCGCTTGTCGTTGAGCCGTGCTGCGCTTGGCTTGGCTGATCCGCAAACTACCGAATCGCAATCTATCGATCCAGCCGCAGCTGAGTTGGTAATCACGGATGCGGTACCGGAAAAAGTAATAGATCCGCGCAAACTCCCGCTGGCCAATATCACTGTTAAGGCGCTGCTAATGGACGGCAATAACTATGGCAATTGGTCGCTCCAACTGCGCCCTGATGACAAAGGGGTAGTGATAGACAACATTCGTGGCAGTATCCGCGGTGTAACTGTCAGCGGTGCAGATAAGGCAACAGGTGGCGCCAAATTGATATGGCAAAACACACCAGTTGGCGTTCAAACCCGCTTTATTGGCAGCCTGGAGACGGGCGACATGGCGGAAGTACTACGTGCCTGGAATAAACCCGATACCTTGGAAAGCCGCCGGGCGTACTACCGTGCCGATCTTTTTTGGCCGGGCTCGCCGCAGGATTTCAAACTGGTCAACCTTGGGGGTGAAATGAGTATCGACATTGAGCAGGGTAGCTTCAAGCGAGATGCCAGTGCTGGCGATGGTCTGCTGAGGTTGATGTCGATCCTCAACTTTGACACCTTGGCGCGACGTTTGCGTTTTGATTTTTCTGATCTCTATAAAAGCGGCCTTGCTTACGATACCGTTAAAGGCAAGGTGCGGTTCAACCAAGGGGTTTTGGTTTTTGAGGAGCCGCTAGTGGTACGTACCCCTTCGAGCGGTATGCAAATGGCGGGCAGTATTGACCTGCGCAACGAAACAATTAATACCCGTTTAGTGGCAACCTTACCCGTCGCCGGGAATATGACCTTTTATGCGGCATTGGCGACCGGGCTGCCAGCGGCGGCGGGTATTTACATCGTCAGCAAACTGTTTAAAAAGCAGGTCGATCAGGCCACAAGTGTCAGTTACACCATCAAAGGTAGCTGGGATGAACCCAAAATGAAGTTTAACCGGCTGTTTGAGAGCGAGAAAAGCTTGCGCGATAGCGTCAATAAAAAGGAGGTGGAAAAGCCGCCTCCGATCAATGAGATGCAGGACGAATCTGGTAAGAAACAATAAGGGCGCCCATTCGGCGCCCTTGTTTTTGGTAGTTTGTTTTTGCGCGCAACCCGTTAATCCTGCGCTTCCAGCTGCTCGCGGATAAACGCAAAGAGTTTGCGTGCACTCGCAGGCGGCTTGTTCTCGTCGCGCTCTTTTTGCGCGGTGCGGATCAACTGGCGTAAGTGCTGCACATCAATTCCGGGGCAAGAGGTGACCAGTGTTTGGAAAATTTGTTTGTCGCCTTCAATTAGCAGGTCGCGATAGCGCTCTACCTGGTGTTGGCGATGCACATATTGATCGCTGCGGTTTTGCAGTTTGTCCACTGCTGCTTTGATTTCCTCGTGGTTGCCTTCGCGCATCAGGCGGCCAATATATTGCACCTGGCGGCGGCGGGCTTCTTTGGGGGGTAATTTGCGCGCGATGTAAATCGCATCCAGCATAGTGTCGCTCAGCGGAATGCTGGCAAGTTGCTTTTCGTTCATGTCGATCAGGCTTTCCCCCAGCGCTTGCAACGCATGCATATCGCGTTTGACCTGCGATTTGCTAAGGATGTAGTCATCGGGGTTGATGTCGTCGTAGTTGTAAACCATGGCTGTAATGTCGGAGAAAGAATCAATAAAAGGGCGCGCAGCTTAGAGTAGTTGCCCGGGAACAACAACCTTTGTCGCTGGCTTTGGTTTAACAATAGGCTATTTATTCGCCTTCTTCAAAGCGGTCGGCAATCAGTGCGCGGATAGCACAGAGCGCGGCATCAGCATCATCGCCCTCTACGCTGACTTCCAGAGCAGTGCCCTGGCTAGCGGCTAGCAGCATCAACGACATAACACTCTTGGCATCGGCCCAGTTACCTTCGCCCACGCGTGCGAGTACCTTGGCCTGAAATTGGTTGGCAAGGGTCGCCAGCTTGGCGGCGGCGCGCGCATGTAGGCCGCGCTTGTTGATGATATCGAGCGTTTCGGTCTGCATGATCTAGGGTTTTTTGTGTTTGTTAATGTCGCGATGGCGAACTTGAACATCGCTAAAACTGTGGTCGAAATGTTTTTGCAGCCGCTCCGACAAGTAGACTGAGCGGTGTTGGCCGCCAGTACAACCGATTGCAATAGTGATATAGCTGCGGTTGTTGGCCTGATAGCGGGGCAGCCATCGGGTCAGGTAATGCTCGATATCTTCGTACATCTCCCTCACCGTCATTTGCTCTTCCAGAAACTCAATCACTTCCTGATCCTTGCCGGTTTGCGGACGCAGATTGGGCTTCCAGTGTGGATTGGGCAGGCAGCGCGCATCAAATACCAAATCGGCATTCACGGGTACACCGTGTTTGAAGCCAAAGGATTCAAACAAAATAGCCATGGTCGATTCACTGCGGCCCACGACCCGCTCTTTCACCAGATCGCGCAACTCATGCAGATTCAGGTGGCTGGTATCGATAATCTGGTCAGCACAATCGCGGATGGGCTCCAGAAGCTGCTGCTCAGCGCTGATCGCCTCTTCCAGGCTAGTATGTTTATCTGACAGCGGATGCTTGCGGCGGGTTTCACTGAATCGCTGGATCAATACCGGTGGTTGAGAATCGAGGAACAGGGTCTGGAAGGGCAGATGCGCTTCTTTGAGGGTGCTGATCATCTGCGGGAAGATAGCCAGATCTTGCCAGGCATTGCGCACATCGATACCAATGGCAAAGCGGTGTTGGTCATCTTTGTGGATCTGGATCTGGGCAACCAACGCAGGTAGCAGGCTGACGGGCAAGTTGTCGATACAGTTGAACCCCACATCCTCAAGGACATGGAGTGCCGTACTCTTACCCGAACCAGACAAGCCACTGACGATCACCAGATGCATATAAATCCTGTTTACGAGGTTGTTAGCGCTGCATCATAGAGCGCTTCATTAGTTTTGGAGGCGCGCAGGCGCTGGCGGTATTCGGCGTTGTTCAGTGCGCCAGCCAGTGCTGCCAAGGTTTGCAAGTGTTCGCTGTGGGCATCTTCCGGCACCAGCATCGCGAACAGAATATCGACCGGTTGCGAATCTATTGCATCGAAGTCGATTGGATCGGTCAGGGTAATCAGTGCACCCACAGTGCCTTTACAGTGTTCAATACGGCAGTGGGGGATTGCAATTCCGTGGCCAATACCAGTGGAGCCGAGGCGCTCGCGGCCAATCAGGCGGCGGAACAATTCATCGGCATCAATATCGGGGATATCCTGCGCAATGGTGTTGGCGAGCAACTCCAGTGCGCGTTTCTTGCTGCCCCCTTCGACGCCGCAGAGGGTGCGGCTGGGGCTGATCAGGGATTGAATTTGCATGACAAGGTGATGCTGGGCATCTCTCAATAAATAATGCAGACATCGCAAGGTGGCGATGGCGGCGTAGGTTCAGTTAACGATGGCGAGCTATCGCGCACTCAGCGATGGCTGCGCATCTTCTCTTTGTGTTTAATCAATTGGCGGTCAAGTTTATCAGCCAGTGCATCAATCGCGGCATACAGATCTTCATGAGTAGCTTCAGCGAATACATCTTTGCCACTGACATGGATAGTGGCTTCTGCTTTTTGGATAAGTTTATCTACCGAGAGGATAACGTTGGTGCTGGTGATGCGGTCATGGTGGTGCGTTAAGCGCTCAATTTTACTGGTTACATACTCTTTCATGGAATCGGTAACTTCTACATGACGACCGCTGATATTTATTTGCATAGATACTTCCTCTCGCTAGAAACAAAACGGTTGCGACTGGCACAACCTCGCATTACATCAGTGATTTTTTGATCCGAACTTTATTGGTACTACTAATACAACTAAATAGCTAAATAGTTTTGCGTTCATTCGACGGCGGAATATTGAGTGATTCGCGGTATTTGGCAATAGTACGGCGTGCCACTTGAATCCCCTGCTCGGCGAGCAGGTCGGTAATCTTGCTATCGCTGAGCGGTTTTTTCGGATTCTCGGCACTTACCAATTTTTTGATAATCGCGCGAATTGCAGTTGATGAACATTCGCCACCACTGTCGGTGCTGACATGGCTGGAGAAAAAGTATTTCAGCTCGAAAATACCCTGTGGTGTGTGCATGTATTTTTGGGTGGTGACACGTGAAATAGTCGATTCGTGCATCTCAACAATTTCAGCAATATCGTGCAGCACCAATGGCTTCATCGCTTCAGGACCATAATCCAAAAAGCCGCGCTGTTTTTCCACAATACAACTCGCCACTTTTAACAGGGTTTCATTGCGGCTTTGCAAACTTTTTAAGAACCAGCGCGCCTCCTGCAAATTATCTTTGAGGAAGGTGTTGTCGGTGCTGGAGTCGGCGCGTTTCACCATAGAGGCGTAGTCGGAATTAATGCGCAAGCGCGGCGCAATATCCGGATTGAGTTCCACTATCCAGCGGCCATCGCGTTTTTCAACGAATACATCAGGTACTACATATTCGGTATCGCCATTGGCGATCATATCGCCTGGGCGCGGATTCAAACTTTGAATTAATGCCACTGCCTGGCTTAATTCAGCTTCTTTCAATTTGGTGCGGCGCATCAGCTGGCGATAATCGCGGCTGCCGAGCACCGGCAAATATTGTTTGGCAATTAATTTTGCCGAGTCTAAAAACGGTGTTTTCGGATCAAATTGTTGCAATTGCACCAACAGGCACTCAGATAGATTTTGACTGCATACGCCGCAAGGATCGAACTGTTGCAAGCGGTGTTGCACCGCTTCAACTTCGTCGAGTTCCAGCTCTTCAAAATCGCTGCGCATACCTTCAAAAATTTCTTCGATGGTGATGGACAGCATGCCGCTCGGTTCCACCGCATCGATAATTGCCATCGCCAGTACGCGGTCGCGATCCGACATGGGCGTCAGGTTTAACTGCCACATCAGATGGTCGTAGAGCGAATCAGTTGCGGCGCGGCGACTTTCAAAATCATTGTCTTCGTTGTCGTAATTGCTTGAGCTGCTGCTGGATGATGATTGGTAAACATCATCCCAGCTCGTGTCGACGGGGAGGTCACTGGGGATGGAATCGCTCCATTCGCCGGCGTCCGCACTAAATCCGTCGCCCTCACCGTACACATCACTATCGCCAAAACTCTCACTTTCACCAAAATTCTCACCTTCACCGAAGCTTTCACCGCCTTCGGTATAGCTATTGGTTTCGCTGTAGTTGTCGGCGCTGCTGGAGGAGAAATTTTCGCTCGCGGTAAAGTCAGTGCCGTGGTCAGTACCGGCTTCAGCAGCGATCTCTAACTGGCGAGTGTAATCCGCTTTATCCAGCTCACTGCCTTCGTAATCATTGGTGCTACTGGGGCTGTCGAAGCTTTCCTCCACTTCCAACATAGGATTGGATTCAAGCGCTTCCTGGATTTCTTGCTGCAGGTCTAATGTCGATAGTTGCAGTAGGCGGATTGCCTGCTGCAGTTGCGGAGTCATGGTCAGCTGCTGACCGAGTTTGAGCTGGAGAGATTGCTTCATTGTGTGAACGACAAACCCTTATAACGCAGGATGGAAAACATCAGATAGGTGGAGTTTAGTCAGGGTTTGGCGCGCAAGCAATAAGCTTAAGCAAGCTTTATGCCTAATGATCAAAGAATGTTACTTGTCAAGTTGTTTGTGTGTTGCCGAAGGTGTTGCTGACGGGCGGTTGGTAACACTGGTGGTGACGGGTTTAGCCACCTTTACAGACGGAAATGCTCGCCTAAATAGACTTCACGCACCTTGCTGTTGCTGAGTACGGTTTCGGCATCGCCCTCGGCAATAATGTGGCCTTCGCTTACAATATAGGCGGTCTCACATATATCCAGTGTCTCGCGCACGTTGTGGTCAGTAATCAGCACGCCAATACCGCGGTCCTTAAGATGGCGCACAATTTCTTTGATATCGTTGACCGAGATGGGGTCAACTCCGGCAAAAGGTTCATCGAGCAAAATAAATTTGGGGTCGGTCGCTAGCGCACGAGCGATTTCTACCCGGCGGCGTTCGCCCCCTGAAAGTGCCATCCCCAGGCTGTCGCGGATGTGGGTGATGTGAAATTCATTAAGCAATGATTCGAGCTTTTCCTGGCGCTGGGTGCGATCCAGATCCTTGCGGGTTTCGAGGATTGCCATGATGTTATCGGCGACGGTCAGCTTGCGGAAAATCGAGGCTTCTTGTGGCAAGTAACCGATGCCGGCGCGAGCTCGGCCGTGGATGGGCAGTTGGGTAATATCGCGGTCGTCAATTAATACATTGCCATTATCGGCGGGCACCAGGCCGGCAATCATATAAAAGCAGGTGGTTTTACCGGCGCCATTGGGGCCGAGCAGGCCGACGATATGGCCGCTCTCCACAGTAATCGAGACGTCGATAACGACTTTACGTTTTTTGTAACTTTTTGCGAGATGGCGTGCGTGCAGGCTGGGCATATGAGTTAAGGGGTTGCTTCAGTTGATGAGGATTGGGCTGCACTGGATGCGGCAGCGGGCTGGTCGTTACTGGTTTCAGTTTTGCCCGCCTTGGGTGGGATCACGATTTCGATCCGCTGGCCATCGCTGCCCGATGCACCATTACTGCCCGCCGCTTTCATCACTTCTTTTACTAAGTCGTAATCGATATGCGGGCCACTCATGACCGCACCGTTTTGCTCGACCGATGCATCTTCAATCAACACAAGATGCTCATTGCTGGGGGTATAAGTAATTTGTTTGGCAGCGGCGGTGACTACACCTTGATCCTTTTCCGGTTGCTGTTGGAAGCGCGCCGGGTTGCCGGTGGCGATCATTTTTTCAACACTGCTGTCGGGATTGGTGTGGATCACGATAGAGTCTGCCGAAATCACCAGTGAGCCCTGCTGGATTTTCACTGAACCAGTATAGGTGGCGACGCCGTTTTTCTGGTCGACGGTCAGATTATCCGCCGAACCGCGAATAGTTTCATTTTTGTCGCCGGGCAAAGCCAGGGCAGTGTTGCTATAACTGACAAAAACAGCAGCAATCGCTAGCGCAAATGGAGCGAGGGCAAAACGGAATTTAACGGGGATCATAAACAGCCTTAACCTGGGACTTTAACTGAAGCCGACTCTGCGCCAGGTCAGCATCCATACCTATTGCGTCTATCTGGCCTTTAGCGCTGCGCATATTAACAGCTTTGTCAGTTTCCGCGAATTGTTCACTGGCGCGCACCTGTAGCTCACTGGTGGTGATTTGGATCAGCCCCTGCGAAGGGGTCTGTTGCTGAATCAGGACATTGTCGAGCAGGCGGATCAACTGGCCATTTGCTTCACTGCGACCAGTGCTGGCACTGACCAGCCAGGGAGCATTAGCTTCGGCATCGTAAAACGCCATATCCGGGCGCTCGATCAGGGTGTAATCCGCATTCGAAGGGCCATCGGGATTTGCCTGGTAATGGGTGACTTGCGGTGTTGATAATTGGTAGTGCAATTTGCCTTGGGCATCGAATTCGCGAGTTTCCACGGCTTTCATATAAGTTTGGGGAAAGCCACTGGCGTCATATTCGTAGCCCACCAGTTCTGCTTTCTGGCGCAATGAAAAAGCAAAAAAACAAATCACCAGCGCGAAGGCGATTAGCCATGGTGCTGGCACATACTGGTGAATTCGGTAAGCGCGCTGCAACAGGTTCATCGTCTAGTCTTCACCGTTGTTCGCGAGATAGGGCGCCAAGGCTGCATCAAACGTCCCTTGGGCTTGCATTAACAAATCGCACGCGGCACGCACCGCGCCTTCGCCGCCGCGCTCGCGACTCTGCCAGTGGGCACGTGCCGCGACGCTGACATGGGCATTGGCGACGGTAAATGCGAGGCCGACGCGGGTCATTACACCCAGATCTGGCCAGTCATCGCCCATGAAAGCGATTTCATCCAATGCGACTGGATGCTCCTGCAGTATCTCCTGCAATGCCTCCCATTTATCCTCGCGCCCCTGTACCAGGATATTGATACCCAAATCGCTCGCGCGTCGGGCGACCAGATTGCTGGTGCGACCGGTGATGATCCCCACTTTTACCCCGGACTTTTGCAGGGTTTTAATGCCCTGACCATCAAGTGTGCTAAAGGATTTAAATTCTTCGCCGTTGTTGCCAAAGTAAAGGCGACCATCGGTCAGTACGCCGTCCACATCCAGTAATAAGAGTTTGATGCGGGCGGCGCGTTCGCGCAATTCAGGGTTCATGCGGTAATTCCGTTTTTTAGATAATACCTGCACGCAGCAGGTCATTGATTTTTACGACACCCACCAGCGCCTTTTGTTCGTTGGTGATGAGTAATACATTAATTTTTGCTTGTTCCATTAATGCGAGCGCTTCAGCGGCCAGCGTATTTTCACGCAGCATTTTGGGTTGGGTATTCATCAGTTCACCCACTTTGGCGGTACGTATATCCACACCTTTGTCGATACTGCGGCGCAAGTCACCGTCGGTAAAAATGCCGAGCAAATTACCTCCCTGATCCATCACCGTGGTCATGCCAAAGCCTTTTTCTGACATCACCATCAGCGCGTCCAACATAGGTGTATCGGGTGCTACGCGCGGAATGTCGTCGCCGCTGTGCATCACATCGGCAACGCGCAACAGCAGTTTGCGCCCAAGCGCGCCCCCGGGGTGGGAGAACGCAAAATCCTCCGCGGTAAAACCGCGTGCTTCGAGCAGTGCAATCGCCAATGCGTCGCCCATTACCAGGGTTGCGGTAGTGCTGGATGTGGGTGCTAGGTCGAGTGGGCAGGCCTCGAAGACAACACTAATATCGAGATTAACTTCAGCGATTTCGCCAAGGGTTGATTGTGCATTGGCGCTCATGCTGATGATTTTAATTCCAGCGCGCTTGAGCAGCGGCAGCAGAGTGACAATTTCGCTCGATGTGCCCGAGTAAGAAATCGCAAGCACAATATCATTCTTGGTAATCATGCCCAAATCACCATGGCTAGCTTCGCCGGGATGTACAAAAAATGCGGGAGTACCGGTGCTAGCGAGCGTCGCGGCGATTTTTTTGCCGATATGGCCGGATTTGCCCATGCCCGTAACTATCACGCGGCCGGCGCAATTAAGAATGAGTTCGCAGGCGGCAGTAAATTGGCCGTCGATACGTGCACCCAGCGCCGTCACTGCTTCGGCTTCCAGACGGATGGTGCGCAAGGCGGAGCTGACATAGTCAAAAGCAGCCATAAAACACTTCCAAAATAACGGTTTACGCCAGTGATGGCAGTACAAGGTGGGGCATTATAACGGGCAGGCTGTGCAAGGCGAGGGATGTTTGTGACTTTTTTCCCGTGTGCGAGTTTTGGTGGCACAGATGTAAATGGTATAGTGCGCGCCGCAAACCTGCTCACCGCGTCTCCGGTTTAATAAACCGCCACATCCATAAGCAACTTATAAAGAATGGCACCATAAGGAATTCGCGCTGTCTGAGTCTCGGTATAAGGCCATCTCTGACTTAATGACCACACATCAATTAATGGAAGGTTCTACGATGAAAAATTTGTTCACCAAAGTCTCTGGTGTTGTTTTCGGCTTAACCATGTTGCTTGGTACCAGTGTTATGGCACAGGCACCTGCAGCGGCTGCAACCCAATCCCCACAAATGATTGTGGAGTCCGTTGCGCAAAAATTGTTTGATTTGGTTAAGGTAAAAAACACTGAAAAAACTGCTGACGATGCCTACTATGCACAAGTTGAGGGGGCACTCAATGATGTAGTGAATTTTCCATTTATCTCTGCATCCGTGATGGGGAAAGCATACAAACAAGCTACTCCGGCACAGCGCCAGGCGTTTCAAAAAGTCTTTAAAGACGGCATGGTAAAGTCACTTGCCAAGGGTGTACTGGGTTATGCAGATAGCAAGGTGACAATTGCCGGTGTCAACGAAGTTAATGCTGCCCGTCATATCGTGAAGCAAGAAGTAGCGATAGAAGGTGCTTCACACAAGTTGGATTACACCATGCGCAAAGAAAAATCGGGTGAGTGGAAGCTGATCAATGTGGTGCTCAATGGTGTTAATTTGGGTCAATCGTTCAGTGGCCAATTCAAGGCTAGTCTCAAAAA
The DNA here is from genome assembly GCF_031457055.1 of Cellvibrio fibrivorans. Lineage (NCBI taxonomy): Bacteria > Pseudomonadati > Pseudomonadota > Gammaproteobacteria > Cellvibrionales > Cellvibrionaceae > Cellvibrio > Cellvibrio fibrivorans. Next base: position 46,300 of record NZ_JAVDVX010000008.1, read on the forward strand.
GTACAATGGCGACATCGACAAAGTGATTGCTAATTGGTTGGCTGATGCCTAAGTGCTCCTGCACCGATTGAATCACCATCAAACCCCGGCCAAGAGCCGGGGTTTTGCTTTTTGGCCCAGAGAGTTCTGCATGCGGGTTTATTGGTGCGATACGGGCGACATTCCGGTAAACTGCGCGCCTTATTTACTTATCGCTATATTATGTCTGCCTTTGTAGCAGGCATAGCTGGCCTGACTTCCCTATCGAGTAATCTATGCAAGCTGAACAAATCAAAACGCTGATCGAAAGCCAAATCCCCGATTGCGATGTGAAATCTGTAGACGTTATGGGCGACCATATCGGCCTGGTTGTTGTAAGCCCTGCATTTGCAGGTCTGACTCCTGTTAAAAAGCAGCAGTTGGTGCTGTCTACCCTTAGTGCGCAATTCGCTGACCGCAGTATCCACGCGGTGGATTACATTAAATCTTTCACACCTGAACAGTGGATGCAACAGCAACAACAGCAGTAATAACTTCATTTCGCAGGCACTGGCATAAGCCGGGCCGGCATTTTTTTTCTTTTTTGTTATCAGGGTTGTGATGGATAAGTTTTTAATTGCGAGCGGCGGGCCGCTTACGGGTGAATTGCGTATTTCCGGTTCCAAAAATGCAGGACTGCCACTTTTGGCCGCCGCTATTTTGGCTGATGGCGAAGTGCGTTTAAGCAATGTTCCCCATTTAAAAGATATGACCACCATGGTGCAGCTGTTGCGCACCCTGGGTTTGACGATTGAAATTCAGGGCGAGCACGTAGTGATCGTCGATCCTAATACCATCAATTCCTACACCGCGTCTTACGAACTGGTAAAAACCATGCGCGCCTCGATCCTGGTGCTCGGGCCTTTGCTGGCGCGTTATGGTGAAGCCAATGTGTCTTTCCCCGGCGGCTGTGCAATCGGTTCGCGCCCGGTGGATATCCACTTGCGCGGCCTTGAGGCGATGGGCGCAACCATTGAAATTGATGGCGGTTACATACGCGCCCGCTCCAATGGCCGATTAAAAGGCTGCCATTTCCTGATGGATATGGTCACCGTTGGCGGTACTGAAAATCTGCTGATGGCCGCGGTATTGGCTGAAGGTAAAACCGTGCTTGAGAACGCCGCGCGCGAACCCGAGATTGTCGATCTCGCTAATATGCTGGTAGCCATGGGCGCAAAAATCGAAGGCATTGGCACATCCAGTCTGACCATTTACGGTGTCGAAAAATTGAATGGCTGCGAATACAGTGTGATGCCTGACCGGATCGAAACTGGGACTTACCTGGTGGCTGCTGCAGCCACGCGCGGCAAAATCAAACTGACCCATACCCGCGCCGACATCCTTGAAGCGGTAATTTTGAAATTGCAGGAAGCGGGTGCCGATATCACGGTGGGTGAAGATTGGATCGCGCTGGATATGCACGGCAAACGCCCCAAAGCCGTGAGCTTGCGCACCGCACCTTACCCGGCATTCCCCACCGATATGCAATCGCAATTTATGGCGATGAATGCCGTCGCTGAAGGTGTGAGCCATATTACTGAAACAATTTTTGAAAACCGTTTGGTGCAGGTTGCTGAATTGAACCGCATGGGTGCGCATATAGAGCTGGAGCATAACACTGCTATTGTCACTGGTGTCGAGCGTTTGAAAGCGGCGCCGGTGATGGCGTCCGATCTGCGCGCTTCTGCGAGTTTGGTTATTGCCGGTTTGGTTGCTGACGGCGAAACCCTGATCGACCGCATTTACCACATCGATCGCGGTTATGAAGCTATTGAACAAAAATTCCAAAGCCTGGGTGCCAGTGTGCGCCGCGTAAAAGGTTCATAAGGAGGTATATGCCATGAGCCAAACCCTGACCATTGCACTTACCAAAGGGCGCATTCTGGAAGAGACGTTACCGCTGCTTGCAGCAGCAGGTATTGAACCGCTGGAAGATATGGAAAAAAGCCGCAAGCTGGTATTTGAAACTACCCAACCGGGCGTGCGCTTATTATTGTTGCGCGGTGCGGATGTTCCCACTTACGTGCAATTTGGTGCGGCGGATATGGGTATTTCCGGCAAAGATACCTTGATGGAAAATGGCGCTGAAGGTTTGTACGAGCCGCTCGATTTAAATATCGCGCGCTGCAAATTAATGACCGCCGGTGTAAAAGGCGAGTCACTACCTGCTGGTCGCATTCGCGTCGCCACCAAGTATGTGAATATCGCCAAACAATATTACGCCTCGCAAGGTCGGCAAACGGACATCATTAAACTCTACGGTGCTATGGAACTCGCGCCGATTATGAATTTGGCCGATGAAATTGTGGATATTGTCGATACCGGCAATACCCTGCGCGCAAATGGTTTGGAACCGCGTGAATTTATCGCAGATATCAGTTCCCGTTTGATCGTGAATAAAGCCTCGATGAAAATGAAGCACGTGCAAATCCAAACCATCATCGATCATATCGCTACCGCAGTAGCGGCCGATTAGTTTTCTATACCATCGATTGCAAATGCCAATAGGTATTTGCAATCGATAGGCTGCATGATCAACCTGTTATTTTTTCAGTTCATATTGTTATTGTTTTTTTAAAAGAGAATTCCATGTCTGAATCTATCATCACCCGTTTGGATGCCAGCCAAAGCGATTTTAATCAGCGCCTTGATCAGTTGCTTGCGTGGGAGTCGGTAAGCGATACCCGCGTTGCCGCAGTGGTCGATGATATTTTGCATCAAGTAAAAACGCGCGGTGATGCAGCTGTAGTGGAATTCACTAATAGATTTGATCGCCGCACAGCGCAGAGTATTAGCGAATTTGTGGTTACTTCTGCGCAGTTACAGCATGCGCTGACGCAAATCAGTGCCGAGCAACGTGCGGCATTGGAAATTGCTGCTGAGCGTATTCGCAATTATCACCAGCATCAATTGCAAAGTTCCTGGCGCTATACCGAAGTCGATGGCACTGTGCTCGGCCAACAAATTTCGGCGATGGAGCGTGTGGGTTTGTATGTGCCCGGCGGCAAAGCGTCTTATCCATCATCGGTATTGATGAATGCAATTCCTGCGAAGGTTGCCGGTGTTGATGAATTAATCATGGTGGTGCCTGCACCCGATGGTGAAATCAGCCCGATGGTATTGGCAGCTGCGGCAATCGCCGGTGTGGATCGTGTAATTACTATCGGCGGTGCGCAAGCAGTTGCGGCACTTGCTTACGGAACTGAAACCATTACCAAGGTCGATAAAATTGTCGGCCCCGGCAATATTTATGTCGCTACTGCCAAGCGCGCGGTATTTGGTCAGGTGGCGATTGACATGATTGCAGGCCCATCAGAAATTTTAGTGGTGTGCGATGGCTTGACTGATCCGGATTGGATCGCGATGGATTTGTTTAGCCAAGCGGAACACGATGAGCAGGCTCAGTCGATTTTGCTGTGCCCTGATGCTGATTATTTGGATAAGGTCGAGGAGTCGATCAAGCGTTTATTGCCAACACTTGCGCGTGAAAGTATTGCAAGCGTGTCATTAAAAAATCGTGGCGCGCTAATTAAAGTTGCCGATATGGAGCAGGCAATCACGGTAAGTAATCGCATAGCGCCCGAGCATTTGGAATTGTCAGTTGCCGATCCCGAATCGCTATTGCCGCAGGTGCGTCACGCCGGTGCTATTTTCATGGGACGTTTTACCCCGGAAGCACTTGGCGATTATTGTGCTGGCCCCAATCACGTATTACCTACCTCGGGTACTGCGCGCTTTTCATCGCCACTGGGAGTTTACGATTTTCAAAAGCGTAGCTCGGTGATTATGTGTTCGGCAGCGGGTGCGTCGGTATTATCCAAAACTGCATCGGTGTTGGCGCGCAGTGAATATCTTGAGGCGCATGCACGCTCAGCGGAATACCGGATTCTCGATTAATTTTTATCGGCAATATTGAAATAAAAATGGGCGCGGATTGCGCCCATTTTTTTTGCATAAAAATTGAAGAAGACTAGGTTTTTGTTGGCGGGAATGCGGCTATTGCTTTTATTTCTAATGCTTTTCCATCGCGAATAATTCTAAAGGTAATTTCGGCGTTAGGTTGAATATTTAAAAGAGAATTAGTTACCGAATGATTGTTAAGGAGTGGCGTATTGTCGATATGGGTAATGTAATCATTAATGTGAAAGCCCGCTTTTTCAGCGGGGCTGTCGCGATCAATTTCACTAATTAGGAGACCTTCGGCTCCCATTTTTTGTGCAAATTCGAGTGTGGGTTGCGTTACGCCAATCCCAAGCCAGCCACGGCGGACACTGCCGAATTCCACAATTTGTTTTAGCGAATTCATCGCTTTATCAACCGGCACGGCAAAACTGATCCCGAATGAAGCCCCGGTTTCATCCAGCATGGCGGTATTGATTCCAATTAAATTCCCGTGCGCGTCAATTAATGCTCCGCCAGAATTTCCGGGATTAATCGCCGCATCGGTTTGAATAAAATTTTCTGCGCTATTTATACCGAGATTCCAGCGGCCTGTCGCGCTTACTATGCCTTGGCTTACGCTTTGACCAACACCAAAAGGGTTGCCAATGGCTAACACCACATCGCCCACTCGAATATTGTCGGAATTGCCGAGTGTGATGGCAGAGATGTTGTCGATTTGAATTTTTAACACTGCTAAATCATTGGTTTGATCTACGCCGATAAGTTCGGCTGAAGTTACTCGACCATCGTAAAGCAACACCGCAATCCGGTCAGCGCCGTTAATGACGTGATTATTGGTGAGAATTAAACCGGAATTATCAACAATAACTCCTGATCCGAGCGTTTTTTGCATACGCTCTTGTTGCGGAATGTTGGAGTTATTGTAAAGGTGGCGAAAAAATGGATTGTTGGAAAGGTTTTGGTTGCGTTGTACTACCCGTTTTTCGGTGTACACATTTACTACTGCAGGCGCAGCGCGATTGACAGCATCCGCATAGGAGACAACACCAGTATTGAGGTTGTTATTGGTGTTTAGTGGCGTTGGTTGCTGGCTTCCGCGCAATTGGGGAAAGAGTAGTAGTGCGAGCAACGCAATGATAACGCCTGCGGTAATGGGCCAGCCAACAAACTGCAGCAAGCGTTGTAGGAACATGCAAAGCGTCTCCGTCGATACTTTTATCAGCCAACAAAAACCCCGCAGTGCGGGGTTATACTTTTTTCGACGTCCTGTACGCAATCAAGCCAGCGATAGCTGCTTCACTCGTTAATCAATAGCGATTGGCTTTGCCGTCAAAATCATAGTCATCTGCCGATTCGGTCGGCATGCGCGCATTGGTGTGATGGTCATCGCGCAAATCGTAATCTTCACTCAAGGCGCCCTTGGCTCCGGGCGCTTTGGGCGCCCAGTCGCGCGGTGGTTCAATACGCTGCTCAGCGATGTAAGCTTTGGTATCGCCACCGAGATTGCTGTTGGCCGAGTCCAGTATCTGGCGGCTGATTGCCGGAGTGGCCAACTTCAATGCACCGCTTGCCAAATGCTCATGCACATCGCGGTAGGCGTGAGTAAGGTTGTTCACTAACTGAGATGTTTGCGCAAAGTGTTCGGCGACATCGCGCTGGTAGCCTTGCAGTGAACTTTCGGCCTCATGCAGGCGCTGTTCAAGGTCGCGGCCGAGAATTTTTGCGCGGAATACATAGGTAATCGCTACCCCAAGGCCGGCGCCAGCGAACAAACAAATCAAACCGGTAATAACTAATGCACTGAATGAATACACGAAAATCTCCTGCTAGACATGACCGTGATCTGTTGGATATTCGGCCAAGGACGTTGATAACTCTATTATAAGTCCATTTTCTCATTAAAATGGGCAAAAATTATCGCGTATGTGCGCGCTTGTGCTTAATCGATGAGGTTCATCATGAATTTTCCCTTTGCCAAAGAACAGGAAATTTTTATTTCCGGCCCAGTTGGCCAGCTACAGGCCGCAATTCATCAGGGGGATAGGGAGGGTTTTTTTACAGCGCGTCATTTGTTAGTGATTGTCTGCCATCCGCATCCTGTGCACGGTGGCACTATGGATAATAAGGTTGTCACTACACTGATGCGCACTTATCGCGATCTGGGGATTCATGTGCTGCGTTTTAATTTTCGCGGTGTGGGCAAAAGCGAGGGCAGCTTTGATAATGCAGTTGGCGAAGTGGATGATTTGTTGGCGGTTATTGCTTGGGCAAAACAGCAATTGCCGCAATCCCCGTTATTATTGGCCGGTTTTTCATTCGGCTCCTCTATCGCGGCGCAAGCCAGTTATCAGGTTGATGGTTTGCAACATTTGACACTGGTGGCACCACCGGTGGAGCGTTATCCCTATGATCGCGAAGGGCAATTTCCCAGCCCGCTTGCAGTTATCCAGGGTGATAAAGATGAGCGTGTTATCGCCGAGGGGGTTTATCAGTGGGTCGCCACTTTGCAAAGCCCTGCTGAACTTTTGCGTTACCCGGAAGCAGGACATTTTTTTCATGGCTATTTAACCCAGATAAAAAACGATTTGACCCAGGTTCTATTGCGGCAAATCCCAGCGGCTTAAACCTGTCGTTGCTGGTACAAAATCTATTGGCGCTGCTGCAGGCTTATCGCTACAGTGGCGCCCAGTTTTAGTGAGCCTGCTTGATATCTATGATGACTTCTATCTCCCTCTCTCCTGTTGACCGTTACCAGCGCGATCTTGGGCGCCCGGATTTTCGCCGCGATGCAGCACAAGCTGCTGCGGTAAATCATCTGCAATATCTCTATGAGCAACTTGTTGCAGCTTGGCAGGCTGAGCAAGAGCAATCCGGGTTGAGTGGGTTTTTCAAGCGCTTGACCGGCGCTAAACCGCGCGAATTGGTACGCGGTCTGTATTTTTGGGGTGGGGTAGGGCGCGGCAAAACCTATTTGATGGATAATTTTTATGAGAGTTTGCCATTTGAGCAAAAGCTGCGCGCGCACTTTCATCGGTTTATGCGCCGCGTGCATGCCGAGCTTAAAAAACTCGATGGCCAGAAAAATCCGCTGAAAAAAGTGGCCGATATTATTGCCAGTGAAGCGCGGGTAATTTGTTTTGATGAGTTTTTTGTATCGGATATCACTGATGCGATGATTCTCGGTACCCTGATGGAAGAGCTGTTTGCGCGCGGCGTGACGCTGGTGGCGACCTCCAATATAATCCCCGATGGCTTATATAAAGATGGGCTACAGCGCGCGCGCTTTTTGCCTGCCATCGCCTTGCTCAACGAACATACATTGGTTGTCAATGTGGATGGTGGGGTCGATTACCGCTTGCGTGCGCTGGAGCAGGCTGAGCTCTATCATTCGCCGCTAGATGAAGCTGCTGACCAGAGCTTGATGTGCAGCTTTAAAAGCCTGTTATCAACTACCGCTGAGGTTCATGAGAATCGTGATCTGGAAGTGGAAGGGCGCTTTATTCGGGCGCGCTACCTGAGTGAAGGTATCGCTTGGTTTGACTTCGTCGAATTGTGTGACGGTCCGCGCTCGCAGAATGATTACATCGAATTGGCGCGTGAGTACCACTCAATAATCCTGAGCAATGTGCCAGGTTTAGGGCGTGCAACAGATGACCAAGCGCGCCGGTTCGTGAATCTGGTTGATGAGTTTTATGATCGCCAGGTCAAGCTGGTTATTTCGGCAGAGCGCCCCTTGGCTGAGATTTACTCCACTGGCAAGTTGGATTTTGAGTTCCAACGCACTGTGAGTCGTCTGCTGGAAATGCAGAGCCACGAGTATCTGGCCCGCCCGCATCGGCCTGAATAACAATCCAGGCGCAAATTATGATTGAAAGTCAGGCATTGGCTGTGTAGTATGCTGCCTCCCTATTTTAGGGTTGTTTTATTTATATTTGTATCCACATCCGATTAGGCAGGAATAACATGAAGACCTATATTGCCAAAGCAGAATCTGTCGTTAATGACTGGTTCGTCGTGGATGCGGCGGGAAAAACACTCGGCCGTTTATCTGCGGAAATCGCCTCGCGTTTGCGTGGCAAGCACAAGCCAGAATTCACTCCACACGTTGATACCGGCGATTACATTGTTGTAATCAATGCCGCTCAAGTGCGCGTGACTGGCCGTAAAGCAACTGACAAGATTTACTACTCACACACTGGTTTTGTGGGTGGCATTAAATCTATCAGCTTCCAGAAGTTGATTGAAAAAGCGCCAGAGCGCACCATCGAAACTGCCGTTAAAGGTATGTTGCCGAAGGGGCCACTCGGTCGTGCTATGTTCAAAAAACTGAAAGTTTATGCAGGTAATGAGCATCCACATGCTGCTCAGCAACCTAAAGAACTGAACATCTAAGGGGAGCTGACATGTCTGCTACACAATTTTACGGCACCGGCCGTCGCAAAACCTCTACCGCGCGCGTGTTCATCACCGCTGGTACTGGTGCAATCATCGTTAATGATCGTCCGTTGGACGAGTACTTCGGTCGTCCAGTTGCGCGCATGGTTGTTCGTCAGCCACTCGAACTGGTTGGTTTGGTAGAAAAATTTGACGTGAACGTTACTGTCTCTGGTGGCGGTAGCTTTGGTCAGGCAGGCGCTATTCGCCATGGTCTGACTCGCGCTCTGATGGAATATGACGAGTCTCTGCGTAGCGATTTGCGTAAAGCCGGTTACGTTACCCGCGATTCTCGCGAAGTTGAACGTAAGAAGGTTGGCCTGCGTAAAGCACGTAAGAAGCCACAATTCTCCAAGCGTTAATGGTTTTCTCCAGTTGGATTTATGCCAACTGGTTGATGATCATCAAAAACGCCCAAGTCTTTACTGGCTTGGGCGTTTTTTTACGTCTAAAATTAGCAGCTTATAACCCACTGTTTATGTGTGGTTATTCTTGTAAGCAGTGCGTTAATTCATTAACATTGCCCGCCTTTTCTTGAGTCACCCAATATTCCTTTTTTCGCCTGACTTCGTATCAGTAACACATACCAAGTCGTAGGATGATTTTAGGCAATTTGCTAGCCGTTAAAGCTGTTTAGGGGAGAAATTCGTCATGAGTAATGACGCAGTAAATCAAACGCGCCGCCGCGTATTAATCGGAGCCACTTGTGCAGTGGGTGCGGTTGGTGTTGTGGGTGCCGCCGTTCCATTCGTGGGTTCCTGGAATCCGAGTGCCAAGGCAAAAGCTGCCGGTGCGCCAGTAAAATACAACATCAGCAAAATAGAGCCGGGTGCTATGGTCACCGTTGAGTGGCGCGGCAAGCCGGTGTTTATCGTGCGCCGCACCCAGGCAGCTTTGGATAGCTTGAAAAAAGTGGAAGAGCAAGGTGTATTGCTTGACCCTGAATCCAAAGAAACCATGCAGCCTGCCTACGCGCAAAATGCTGAGCGTGCGATTAACAAAGAGTTTGCGATCTTGTTGGGCATTTGTACCCATCTGGGTTGTGCACCTGCATTTCGTCCAGATGTAGGCGCTGCAGATTTGGGTGGCGATAAATGGCAGGGCGGCTTCTTTTGTCCATGCCATGGTTCCAAGTATGACTTGGCGGGCCGTGTATACAAGGCTGTACCTGCACCTTTGAATCTGGAAGTGCCTCCGCATCGTTATGAAAGCGATTCTGTAATTGTGATTGGCGAAGATCAGGGGGCTTGATATGAATTGGTTAGTTGGTTTGTGGCAGTGGGTTGATAAGCGCCTCCCGGTACAACGTGCCTGGGATACGCACATGGCCAAGTACTATGCGCCCAAAAACTTTAACTTCTGGTATTTTTTTGGCGTACTTTCGCTGCTGGTATTGGTGAACCAACTGGTAACCGGTATCTGGTTGACCATGAGCTATACCCCATCTGCAGAGGGTGCCTTCGCATCCGTTGAGTACATTATGCGTGATGTGGATTACGGTTGGTTGCTACGCTATATGCACTCCACCGGCGCATCAGCGTTCTTCATTGTGGTTTACCTCCATATGTTCCGCGGAATGATGTACGGCTCTTATAAAGCCCCGCGTGAGTTGGTATGGATTTTTGGTATGACCATTTATCTGGTACTTATGGCGGAAGCCTTTATGGGCTATGTACTGCCTTGGGGTCAGATGTCCTATTGGGGCGCGCAAGTAATCGTATCCCTGTTTGGTGCTATCCCCGGTATTGGTGAAGACTTGGTACAGTGGATTCGCGGTGATTACCTGATCTCCGGTATTACCCTGAATCGCTTCTTCGCGTTGCACGTTGTGGCCTTGCCGATTGTATTGCTCGCTTTGGTTGTGATGCACATCCTGGCGCTGCACGAAGTGGGTTCTAACAACCCTGACGGTGTTGAGATCAAAAAGAACAAAGATGAAAACGGCATCCCGCGCGACGGTGTCCCTTTCCATCCTTTCTATACCGTACACGATTTGGTCGGTATCACTGTGTTCCTGTTTGCCTTCTGCTTCATCATGTTCTTTATGCCGGAGATGGGCGGGTTCTTTCTCGAATACGCTAACTTTGAAGAAGCTAACAACCTGAAAACCCCGCTGCATATTGCTCCGGTTTGGTACTTTACTCCGTTCTATGCAGTGCTGCGTGCGGTAACCATGCCAATCGAGCTTGGCCCAATGGTATTAACCGCCAAGTTCCTCGGTTTTATTGCGATGGCGGCAGCGATTGCCATCCTGTTTGTGTTGCCTTGGCTGGATCGCAGTAAAGTCAAATCCATGCGCTACCGCGGCCATATCCCGCGAGTGATGTTGATCGCGTTTGCGGCAATGTTTGTGATTCTCGGCTATCTAGGTGTTAAGGCGCCGACCGAAGGCAGAACCTTGCTGTCGCAAATCGCAACGGCTTTCTACTTCGCCTACTTTGTGACTATGCCGGTGTGGACGACCACTAGCCCTGAAAAAGCCAAATCGAAAGCATCTTGGTTCGTCTGTTTGCTGTTCACTGTTGTGTTTGGTTGGATGGGGCTCGAATATGTTGGTGGCGAAGTTCCAGTGTTGTTGTTGGTGCTGTGTTTTCTGTTGGCGGCGATTTTTGCGGTGATGCCAATTTTGGCAGCGCGCGATAAAGATTTGGTTGAGCCGACTCGCACCCAAGCTAAAGGCTTGCCAACACTGGTTGTGCTTGGTGGTTTGGTGCTGTTTATTATCCTTGCGGTGGTGCCTATTAAAGCGGTTGCAAGTGAAGGTGCTTTTAATTGTGGTGCGGTTCCTTGTGATCACATGGAGCCGGACCTCAAGGATAAAGAATCGCTGCAACGTGGTGCCAAATACTTCGTCAACTATTGCATGGGCTGCCACTCGGCCAAGTATTCACGTTTTGAGCGTGTTGCCGACGACTTGGATATCCCGCACAACCTGATGGAGCAAAACCTGATTTTTGGCGATCAACGTATCGGTCAATTGATGGAAATTGCAATGAAACCGCAGCAAGCCAAAGTCTGGTTTGGTGTAGTTCCGCCTGATTTGACGTTGGTGGCGCGCGCGCGTTCGCCGGAGTGGTTGTACACCTACCTGCGCAATTTCTACAAGGATGAAACCCGTCCTTGGGGGGTCAACAACCGTGTATTCCCCAACGTAGGTATGCCGCACGTGTTGATTGGCCAGCAGGGTTTATTGGAGTGTGGCGCTGGTCCAAAACTCAATCACCACGGCGGAGCATTGCGTAATGATGTGGGTCAGATTGAAATGGACGAACACTGCGGTGCACTTAAGGAAGGCAAAATCAAGGGCAGTTTATCTGCCGCTGAATTTGACCAAGCGGTTTACGATTTGGTTAACTTCCTTGAGTATGTTGCCGAACCTATTGCTGTGAAACGTCAGGCAATGGGCTATTACGTGCTGGGCTTCCTGTTGATCCTGTTTGTCTTTGTCTACTTCCTGAACCGCGAATTCTGGAGAGAGATACACTGATAATAAAACGGGCGACTTAGGTCGCCCGTTTTGCTTGTGTCTTGATTAAATTGAGCCTGGGTTAAAATACCTGTAATTTGTTGTCGGTATTCATCTGTTCAGCTAAAGGAAATGTATATGTCCATGACATCCAGCCGTCCGTATTTTCTGCGCGCCATCTACGAATGGATACTGGACAATAATTGCACCCCGCACATTCTCGTGGATGCCCATGTGCAGGGCACCCAAGTGCCGCAGCAACACGTCAACAAAGACGGGCAGATCATTCTGAATATTTCCCCCTCGGCGATTAAAGATTTTTTTATGGATAACACTGCAGTGTCGTTTAATGCGCGCTTTAGTGGTGTGGTGAATAATCTCTATGTTCCCTGCGGCGCGATTCTCGGAATCTACGCCCGTGAAAATGGCCAGGGAATGATGTTTGAGCCGGAGCAAAATCCGCAGCCGCCAGAACCAGCTCCGACAACCCCGCCTCCATCTCCACGACCTGAGCCGATCTCTCCCTCTGGGTCAGCCCCTAAACGACCCGGATTGCGCGTCGTAAAATAAAGCTCTCTCTAACACCAGCTGCGGCTGGTGTTTTTGTTTGTACGCTCAGAATAAATGTGACGCTTGTGCGACATATTTGTGACAAAAATTCTTGTTGGTCATATTACTGTCATATTCGCTGGCTAAAGTGATCGTCAATGGAGAGACAGATCTCTTCATCAACAAGCAAGAATTCATTACTCACGAATGACTAAACGGAGCGCTCTATGAACGCTATGAAAATTATTAAAGGGTTGGCACTGGCCGGCTCTATGGTGTGTGCAGCTGCGCTGCAAGCGGCAGTTGATCCCAAGTTGCCAGAATATAAAGTGGTAACGGGTGTGTCGGGTAATGTGAACTCAATTGGTTCGGATACGCTCAACAATCTGATGACCTTGTGGGCTGAAGATTTCAAAAAATCCTACCCTAACGTCAATATCCAAATTCAGGGAGCTGGTTCTTCAACTGCACCACCAGCCTTGACTGAAGGTACTGCCAACTTCGGCCCTATGAGCCGTGCGATGAAAGCGGAAGAGATCCAGGCTTTCGAAGCCAAACATGGTTACAAGCCTACCGCGGTACCTGTAGCGATTGACGTTCTTGCCGTGTATGTAAACAAAGATAACCCGATCAAAGGCCTGAGCTTGCAACAAGTGGATGCGATTTTCTCTGCAACCCGCAAGTGTGGCGCAGCCAAAGATATTACCCGTTGGGGCGATGTAGGTTTGACCGATAAATGGGCTGGTCGCGATTTCACCCTTTACAGCCGCAACGCTGTATCAGGTACTTACGGTTACTTTAAAGATGAAGCTTTGTGCAAAGGCGACTTTAAAGCCGGCATCAATGAGCAACCAGGTTCAGCATCTGTGGTTCAAGGTGTATCTGAATCGATCAATGGTATTGGTTACTCAGGTATCGGATATGTGACTTCCGGCGTGCGCGCACTGCCGCTGTCCAAAAAGGATGGTCAACCCTTTGTGACTGCTGAAGCATCGCATGCTTTAGATGGCACCTACCCGCTGGCACGCGTGCTTTATGTCTACATCAATAAGCACCCGAACCGCCCGCTGGATACATTGCAACTGGAGTTTGCGAAGATGATCCTCTCCAAGCAAGGCCAAGAGACTGTGGTGCGTGATGGTTATATCCCACTGCCCGCGACTATGGTCACCAAAGCATTGGCTGAGTTGCAAAAGTAATTACTGCGTAAGTGCTACAGCAAAAGCCGCCGACTTGTTCGGCGGCTTTTTTATGCGCGCAAAAAGAAATATGACAGATAAATGACAAGCAATCCCCGCTTTGTAACAAAAGTGTCATTTTTGCTTGTTAGGATTCTCGTGCCAGCAGTTTAATCAGGTGACTAGACCATGTCAGAACCCAGCATTTCGGTAAAACAAACGCTCAGTTTGATGCCGACCACCGAACAGCGCAGTCGCCTGCGTCGCATTCGCAAGCTCAAAGATAATATCTCCCGCTACGGCGTTATGTCGGCGGGAATTGCCGTGGTATTTTCCTTGGGGTTGATATTTTTCTATCTCTTTTCCGAAGTGGCGCCTCTGTTTCGCGGTGCCTCGGTCGATGTGGTGAAGACCTTCGACCAGGCCGAATTACATCAAATTGAACAAGACTCCACTGAATTTTTAACCCTTGAGCGCTACGAAGAAATCGGCGGCAGTTTTAAACGCAGTGGTGCGGTGAGCTTTTTTAACGTCAACGACGGCAAAACTATTCTTGAGGCCCAACTGCCTAGAACCGAAGGGGCCGAGTTTGCCAGTTTGGCGACCAGTACAGCCGATCACGGACTGGTTGCTTACGGTTTTAATAACGGTGAAGTAGTTGTGACAAAAACCAACTACTCACTCAGTTATCCGCAAGATAAGCGTTTGATTACTCCAACCTTATTATTTCCGCTCGGCGAATCACCGGTGCGTTTGGATGAGCAGGGCACTGCATTAAAAGTATTGGCAATTCAAGAAACCTCTGGCAGCACCTTGATTGGCTCCATCACTGCCGACAACCGTTTATTGCTCGGGGTGTTCAGCGAAAGCACCAATATGATTACCGGTGAATCCAGCCTCTCACAAGAAGTGTTTACCCTTCCGCCACTCCCTGCCGGTATGAATGCCATCGCAATGCAAATTGATGAAGGTGCGCAACATTTGGTGATTGCAACCGATACCGCGCAAATCATTCTCTACAAAATTATTAACCCCGCCGCTGCAGAGCGCAAAGAGCCTGTAAGTGTTGGCGGTGGAAAAATTACCGTGTTGCAATTTTTAGTGGGTACAGGTTCTCTGATCGTGGGTACCGATAAGGGAGAAGTCAGCCAATGGTTTTTAGTGCGCGATGAAAGCAACGAATACCACGTCGAATTTGTGCGTGCGTTTGAATCCTTGCCGGGCGCAATTACCAGTGTTGCCCCGGAATTTGCCCGCCGCGGTTTTTGGGCAGGTGACGACCAAGGCAATATCGGGATTTATTTCGGCACCTCTGAGCGCACTCTGCTGATCCAATCCATCAGCGATAAACCCATCCAGAACATTGCCATTTCCCCTATCAACAACCGTGTATTGTTAATTGACGGTGGTAAAAAAGTAGCGGTTGCTGATGTATGGAATAAACATCCGGAAGTCTCATTCCATTCGCTGTGGGAGAAAGTCTGGTACGAAGGCCGTGAAGCGCCGGAATATATTTGGCAGGCCTCTTCAGGTAGCGATAACTTTGAAGCCAAGATGAGCTTCATCCCGCTCACCCTGGGTACATTAAAAGCAGCATTCTTTGCCATTTTGTTTGCAGTACCGCTTGGTGTGATGGGTGCGATTTATACCGCCTATTTTATGACACCAAAACTGCGTGGCCTTGTAAAACCCACGATTGAAATTATGGCGGCACTGCCGACAGTAATTCTCGGTTTCCTCGCCGGATTGTGGTTGGCTCCTTTTATGGAAAACCATTTGCCCGCGATTTTCAGTATTTTAATTTTGTTGCCCGTGATTATGTTGGTGACCGGATTTATTTGGAGCCGCTTCCCGGAATCGATTCGCAACCGTGTTCCAGAAGGTTGGGAAGCTGTGATTCTGGTGTTGCCCATTATTTTAACTGTGTGGGCTTGCGTTGCAGTTAGTCCTTTCACTGAGGTCTGGTTTTTTGATGGCAGCATGCGCCAGTGGTTTACCGATAACGGAATCAACTACGACCAGCGTAATGCTTTGGTGGTCGGCATAGTGATGGGCTTTGCGGTAATCCCGAGTATTTTTTCTATCGCTGAAGATGCGGTATTCAGTGTGCCGCGGCATCTCACACAAGGTTCACTTGCGCTCGGTGCGACGCGCTGGCAAACCATGGTGGGAGTGGTGTTGCCCACCGCCAGCCCCGGTATTTTTTCGGCGGTGATGATGGGCTTTGGCCGCGCTGTTGGTGAAACCATGATTGTGTTGATGGCAACGGGTAACAGCCCAGTAGTGAATTTCAATATCTTTGAAGGTATGCGTACGCTCTCTGCAAATATTGCGGTGGAGTTACCGGAAACGGCAGTGGCCAGTACTCATTTCCGCGTGTTGTTCCTCGCGGCGTTGGTATTGCTCGCACTGACCTTTGTAGTGAATACGCTCGCTGAAGTTATTCGTCAGCGTCTGCGCCAACGCTACAGCAATCTTTAATTCCTGGTGAATGCAATGAAAAATCTTGTAAAAGCACAAGCCGACTGGTTTAAAAGTGGATCGCCCTGGATTTGGTTAAATGGAGGTGCGGTTGCCATTTGTATGGTGATGGTGGTGGGTTTGCTCGGCCTGATTGCCGTTCGTGGTTTTGGTCACTTTTGGCCTGCAGATATCCTGCAAACCTCGATTGTCGATCGCGAGGGCGCGCGTCACATTATTATGGGCGAAGAAGTTCGTTCAGAAATTATTCCCGCCGCCGTAGCGCGCGACGGTGGTTACATCGTTGAACAAGACGTGGAACTGATCACTCGTTATTTATTCAAGATGGGTAACCGCGATGTTAATGGCCGTGATTTTTCCTGGTTCCTTGAGACCGGCATGGAGAAGTGGGAATACCCGGCCGATGCGATTTCGATTGAGCGTCGCGAATGGGGTAATTTCTACGGTTACCCCGTGGCGATTAAAGAGCAGGACAAGCTTATTAGTGAGCTGAGCAGCGCAGATTTTTGGCAGCAGCTTGAACAGCGTTTGAATCGCGCCCTGGAGTTACACGGACAAATTCATCGCATAGAGAAATCTGATATTGGCCGCATTAACAAACGTATGGATGATTTACGCTTGGAGCGTCGCCGCCTGGAGTTGGATGGTGTTAAGGGGGGGCAACTTACTGCAGCCGATGCTGAGTTTGCTGCGCGCCGCGCCGAGTTAGAAGCAGAATATAGCGTGATCAAAAAAACACGCGACGATCTGCTCGCGCAGGCTACGCGCGATAAATTGATTGCGCGCACTGCTGACGGTAAAGAAGTTGTCATCGCATTTGATCATATAGTGCGCGTTACTCGCCCGAATGAAATGGGTGTCTTTGCCAAGCTCGGTCAATACGCGGAACGTTTTTGGGAATTTATGAGCGACGAGCCACGTGAAGCTAATACGGAAGGCGGTATTTTCCCGGCGATTTTCGGCACCCTGACCATGGTAATTGTGATGTCAATTATGGTTACGCCTTTTGGTGTGCTCGCAGCAATTTATTTACGCGAATATGCCAAGCAGGGCACCTTCCTGAAAATTATTCGTATCTCGGTTTACAACCTCGCAGGTGTTCCGTCAATTGTATACGGTGTATTTGGTTTGGGCTTTTTTGTGTACACCCTCGGCGGCAATCTGGATGAATTGTTTTACGCCGAATCGCTGCCGTCGCCCACCTTTGGTACACCGGGATTGTTCTGGGCATCGCTTACACTGGCACTGCTTACTTTGCCAATTGTGATTGTGTCTACTGAAGAAGGCTTGTCACGCATTCCAAGCACTATTCGCCAAGGCAGTTTAGCGCTGGGTGCAACCAAAGCAGAAACATTGTGGAAAGTGGTTGTGCCTTTGGCGACTCCAGCGATGATGACCGGTTTGATTCTAGCGATTGCACGCGCAGCCGGTGAGGTGGCGCCGCTGATGTTGGTGGGTGTAGTGAAGTTGGCACCTGCGCTGCCGGTGGATGGCAATTATCCCTATTTGCATCTTGATCAAAAAATTATGCACTTGGGTTTCCATATTTATGATGTGGGCTTCCAAAGCCCGAACGTAGAAGCAGCGCGCCCTCTGGTATATGCAACTTCATTGACATTGGTATTGCTCATTATCACGCTGAACATTACGGCGATAAAAATTCGTAACAACTTGCGTGAAAAATATCGCAGTGCATCGGATTAAGTTCATCAATCGGTTGTAATAATTTTGTCATTAAACTGCAATATATTGGTAAAAATTTTAAACAGGCATACTCTATGAGCCCGACAGCATTAGTGGAACCGATCAAGCTTGAAGTGAAAAACCTCAACTTGTATTACGATCAAAAGCGCGCACTCAATGGTGTGAGCATGAAAATACCGGAAAAAAAGGTGACTGCATTTATCGGTCCATCCGGTTGTGGGAAATCAACGCTTTTGCGCTGCTTTAATCGTATGAATGATTTGGTTGATGCTTGCCGCGTTGAAGGTGAAATCATTCTCGATGGCAATAATATTTACGACAAGGGTGTCGATGTGGCCGAGTTGCGCCGCCAAGTGGGAATGGTGTTCCAAAAACCCAATCCATTTCCAAAATCTATTTATGAAAACGTTGCCTATGGTCTACGCTTACAAGGCGTGAAATCCAAACGCGTGTTGGATGAAGTGGTTGAAAAGTCATTGCGCGGTGCTGCGCTCTGGGACGAAGTAAAAGATCGCTTGCACGATAACGCATTTGGTTTGTCGGGTGGACAGCAACAGCGTTTGGTGATTGCGCGTGCGATTGCGATTGAGCCGGAAGTGATTTTACTTGATGAGCCCGCTTCGGCACTCGATCCTATTTCAACCTTGAAAATTGAAGAGTTGATTAACGAATTAAAACACCAATACACGATTGTGATTGTGACGCACAATATGCAGCAGGCTGCACGCGTCTCCGATTACACCGCGTTTATGTACATGGGCGATTTGATTGAGCATGATTTAACGGACACGCTCTTTACCAATCCCAGCAAAAAACAAACTGAAGATTACATCACCGGCCGTTACGGTTAATGCGGAGGTCGCATCATGGTTATGGATATTACGAGTCACACTCATCATATCTCGCAGCAATACAATCTCGAATTGGAAACGATCCGCACCCATTTGTCCGAAATGGGCGGTATGGCGCAGCGCCAGGTAAATGATGCAATTCAGTCGTTGATCGATGCTGATGTTGAGCGCGCTGAGCAAGTAGTTCGCGCGGATATTAAAGTCAACACCATGGAAATGACTATTGACGAGGAGTGCGTGCGCATTCTTGCGCGTCGCCAACCAGCTGCCAGCGATTTGCGTTTGGTTATTGCGGTGACTAAAGCCATTACCGATCTGGAGCGTATTGGCGATGAAGCGACCAAAATTGCCCGTCAGGCGATTGCCATGAATAAAGATGGCCTCGCACCGCGTGGTTATATCGAAGTGCGCCATATCGGTAACAATGTAGCGCGTATGTTGCAGGATGCACTCGATGCATTTGCGCGTCTGGATATGGACTTGGCACTTAACGTAGTTCAGACCGATAAACAGGTCGATATGGAATACAGCACTGCGATGCGCGAGCTGGTTACCTTTATGATCGAAGATCCGCGCAGCATCACGCGCGTGCTCAATATCATGTGGTCGTTGCGCGCCTTGGAGCGGATTGGCGACCATGCTCGTAACCTGGCGCAGTACGTGATTTATCTGGTCAATGGCGAGGATGTTCGTCATTCCAATATTGAAGAGATCGAAGAAAACGTTAATAGCAAAGAATAGGCCTGTGATTGCCTCAGTTACGTATTTTTTGCGTGACTAAAGCAGCTTCCTCTTGTTAAATAACCCGCGCCTGCTAGCAGGCGCGGGTTTTTTCGTTTTCGGGGTCAAATACCAGTGGTATCCGTCATTCTCCCAAGGCTTTAGCGGTGACAGCGACGACAAATTAAGTCTTGTCGGATACCTCATAAATATATAATATAAATAGGCTAAATAACTATGCTGGATACAGGGCGTAATCTTACTCACCAGTTAACCCATCAACTGGGTGCGGCAATTGTTCAGGGTCAATATGCGATCGATAAATCCTTTCCCACTGAGGCGGAGCTATCGCAGCAATTCAATATCAGCCGCAGTGTTACCCGTGAAGCGGTAAAAATGCTGACCGCCAAGGGGCTGATTGCATCTCGCCCGCGGCAGGGGATTCGGGTGATGCCGAGTACCCACTGGAATATGTTTGATGCTGATGTGCTCAGTTGGACACTAAACGCGCGCCCTTCACTGGAACTGCTGCGCGAGTTCACCCAACTGCGCATGGCAATAGAACCTGAAGCTGCTGTTTTGGCGGCGGAAAACAATCAGGACACGGTAAAAATTAAAGCCATCGGTGATGCGCTGGCGCGGATGAAGCGCGCCGATGAAGGCCACGATGATCCGCTTTCGGCTGATATAGAGTTCCATTGCGCGATTCTGGCGGCGGGCAACAACCGCTTCTTTTTTCAGTTGCGCGAGTTTATCCAGGTTGCCCTGCGGGTCAGTATCGCCAGCACCAACCAGCTGAAAGGTGTACTGACGGCGGATTATGACGACCACAAGCGCATCTATGACGCCATTTGTGCGGGCGATCAGGAAGGTGCGAGTAAGGCGGTAAAAACACTGCTGCAGGAAGTTATGCAGTTGATTAATGTATCTCTGGTTAAACCTAAATAGCTAAAGCAGGTCTCATACAACTGCCTATGCTTATGAGTGCCTGTGTCTTCACGAATAGCACCTGAACCCAGAGAGAAATCAACATGTATAGCTACTCAGCCCATAAAAGATATACCGCTTACCCCAGTTTGCAGGGGCGCAGTGTATTTATTACTGGCGGCGCCACTGGTATAGGCGCGGCATTAGTCGAAGCTTTTGCTGCGCAGGGCTCAAAGGTGGCTTTTGTCGATATTGATGAGCAGAGCGCAATTGAGTTGTGCGATGGGATGGTGGCAAAAGGCTACGCCCGGCCCTGGTTTGAAGTGTGTGATGTGAGTGACATAGCCGCATTGCAGCGCAGTATTAGTGATGCCCAGCAGGCGCAGGGAGATATAACTGTACTGGTCAACAATGCCGCCAATGACCAACGCTTTGATACACGCAGTATTACCGAAGCGGACTGGTATCGCGGTTTGGCGATTAATCTCCACCCAGCTTTTTTTGCGGCGCAAGCGGTGCAGCCGATGATGGCCGCGCAGGGCGGTGGATCAATTATTAATATCAGCTCGATCAATGTGCAGTTCGGGCCACCGCGTTTGGCGAGTTATATCACCGCCAAAGCGGGAATTTTGGGAATTTC
The DNA here is from genome assembly GCF_031457055.1 of Cellvibrio fibrivorans. NCBI lineage: Bacteria > Pseudomonadati > Pseudomonadota > Gammaproteobacteria > Cellvibrionales > Cellvibrionaceae > Cellvibrio > Cellvibrio fibrivorans. The sequence goes on from NZ_JAVDVX010000008.1 coordinate 67,171, forward strand.
CAAAGCGCTGGCGACGGATTATGGCGTGGATAATATTCGCGTGAATTCTATTTTGCCTGGTTGGGTAGCAACCCCCAAGCAACTGGAAAAATGGTTGAGTGCGGAAGAGGAAGAAGAGTTGATGAAACGAGTGTGCCTCAAAAAACGTTTAGGCGCACACGATGTAGCGAATTTGGCTCTGTTTTTGGCAGCGGATGATTCTGCCATGATCACCTCACAAGAATTTGTTGTCGATGGTGGGAGAATTTAAGTAGCGAGATTAGTTATAGAAGAATTGCTACAAGCGTTAACCCGGAAGCATTCATTAGTCACCCTAATGAATGCTTCTTGTTTAAAGGGCAAACAGAATTGCGAGTAATTTGGTTTGCCGCCATAAAAAGAAAATTTTTTAATAACAAAGTGCGCTCCCCATACGCACTACTACATAGAGGTCAATCATGATTTTAAATGGACTCGATATTGGGGTATTGATTGCTTATACCCTGATCCTGCTGTTTGTTGCTTACTGGGTATCGCGTGACGAAAAAGGTCACGAGAAAAATGCCAATGATTATTTTCTCGCGAGCAAATCCCTGCCTTGGTGGGCGATAGGTGCATCCTTAATTGCCGCTAATATTTCCGCTGAACAAATCATCGGTATGTCCGGCTCCGGTTATGTGATCGGTATGGGTATTGCGGCCTATGAGTTAATGGCAGCGATTACGCTGATTATTATCGCCAAATATTTCCTGCCCATTTTCCTCGCCAAAGGCATCTACACTATGCCGCAGTTTTTGGAGAATCGTTACGATGGCCGCGTGCGTACCGTCATGGCAATTTTCTGGCTCGCGCTTTACACCTTCGTAAATTTAACGTCAGTACTTTACTTAGGCTCGCTGGCGATTTCACAGTTCCTCGGTGTAGATATGCTTTACGGCATGATCTTCCTCGCCATTTTCTCCATGACCTATTCAATTTATGGCGGCCTTAAAGCCGTGGCCATGACTGATATTATTCAAGTGGCTTTGTTGGTATTAGGCGGCATCTTGGTGAGTTATCTGGCACTGAATCAAATTTCAGGTGGAACCGGCGTACTGTCGGGTTTCTCTACACTGTTAGAAAAAGCGCCGGAAAAATTTGACATGATTCTGTCTAAAGACAACCCCAGCTATGCAAACCTCCCTGGTATTTCGGTGTTGATCGGTGGCTTGTGGATTATGAATATCAGCTACTGGGGTTTTAACCAATACATCATTCAGCGTGCGCTCGCTGCAAAAAGTTTGCAAGAAGCGCAAAAAGGTATGACCTTTGCGGCCTACATTAAATTATTTGTTCCATTGATTGTAGTATTGCCTGGAATTTGCGCGGTAGTGCTTGCACCGGATTTGAGTAAGGCGGATCAGGCTTACCCGGAAATGATGAAATTGTTGCCACATGGTTTATTGGGAGTTGCCTTTGCTGCACTGGTCGCTGCAATTGCATCTTCACTCAGCTCCATGAGCAACAGCGTCTCCACTATCTTCACTATGGACATTTATAAAAAGTCCATTAACCCTTCAGCATCTGAGCATAAATTGGTATTTATCGGACGCGCTACAGCATTTGTCGCAATGATAATTGCAGTGCTTTTGGCAAAACCTTTGGTGGGTAAATCAGAGCAGGCGTTCCAGTTTATTCAGGAATTTACCGGCTTCTTTACCCCCGGTATTGTGGTGATTTTCTTGTTTGGTTTCTTCTGGAAAAAAGCCACCGCAAGTTCAGCATTAACGGCTGCGATTGCATCGGTCACTTTCTCCTGGTTGTTTAAAATTTACATTCCCGAAGTTCCGTTTATGGATCGCGTTGGTTTAGTCTTTATTCTCTGCTGTGTATTAGCGGTAATAGTGACTTATTTGGGCGGTGCGAAAGATCAAGCCAATGCTGTTGACCTTAATGATGTGAGTTTCAAAACTACGCCAGGTTTTAATATCGGTGCTGTCGGTGTTGTGCTCATCCTCATCGCAATCTATGCCACCTGGTGGTAAGCTGCGCGACCACTGAAAACGGTTAAAAAACGCCCCTATTCAGGGGCGTTTTTTTTGCTAATGAAATTACATTTCGTCATCCAATATTTGAAAAGTGAACGCTATGGCTACATTGACGCTTATCGATACAGTCCCCTGTGCAAACTTGCTCGGTGAAGGTGTGCAGTGGAATCATCAGGATGGCTGTTTTTGGTGGACGGATATTCCATCCTCCAGACTCTATCGGTACCGTATCAGCGATAAACAATTAAGTACTTGGGATATGCCCGAGCGTCTTTGCTGTTTTACCTTTGCTAAAAATGATGCACGTATTCTTGCTGCTTTTGAATCAGGTTTTGCTTGGTTTGATGTTGCAACAGGTGCAGTGGAGTGGATTGCAAAACCAGAATCGGAAATTGTTGGAAACCGTTCGAACGATGGCCGTTGTGATCGCCAAGGGCGTTTCTGGATGGGTACTACCGTGGAGCAAAAAAATACTCCTGAGCAAAGTGCCGCGCTTTATTGTTTGGATCAACAATTTTCTGTGAGCAAACATTTTAGCGGGTTGATGATTTCCAATGCGCTCTGCTGGAGCCCCGATTCATGCAAGTTATATCACGCCGATTCACCCACCCATAGTATTCGCGTTTATGATTTTGATGCGCAGACTGGCGAACTCTCTAATCCGGAAATTTTTGCACACACAGAAATTGGAGTGGAACCGGATGGTGCTTGTGTCGATGCTGAAGGATTTGTATGGAATGCTCAGTGGGGCGGTAGCCGTGTAGTTCGTTATGCACCGGATGGCACTAAAAATTTAGTGTTGGATATGCCTGTCTCGCAAGCAACTTGCGTCGCATTCGGTGGGAGCGATTTTAATTTGTTAGCCGTGACCAGCGCGCGAATTGGTTTAAGTGATGCGGCTATCACCCAGCAGCCGCAGGCGGGTAATTTGTTTATTTTCCAAACCGATTTTACTGGTTTACCTGAAGCCTGGTTTGGTTGAGTTAGCGGAGATTCATAATGGGTCAGCGACAAATCAATATTGTTCGTGTCGATTATGGTAATCCGCAGCATGGCAGTGATTTGGTATTGTTGCTCGACAGTTATGCTCGCGATCCTATGGGCGGTGGTGAACCACTCAGCCAATTTGTAAAAGATAATCTGGTTGCTGAACTATCAAAACGCGATTTTGGATTGTCGCTAATCGCCTATGTTGATAATCAACCTGCTGGATTGCTAAATGCATTCGAAGGCTTTTCGACATTTGCATGCAAACCATTATTCAACGTTCACGATATTGTTGTGCTGGAGACATTTCGCGGCTTGCAGTTAAGCCAATTATTATTGCAAGAGCTTGAAAAAATCGCGCGCGATAAAGGCTGCTGCAAAATTACGCTGGAAGTGTTGGAAGGGAATGTGATTGCCCAGCAGGCTTATCAAAAATCTGGATTTGCGGGCTATGAGTTAGATCCACAAATGGGAAAAGCGATGTTTTGGCAGAAAAAATTACTTTAAATTTTTCTGCGCAACATCAAACCCAATGCATTATTTGTAGTATCCCTAGGCCTAATGTCACCGTTATTAGTGACCACAATGTGCTTTGGGCAATTATATTAGCCGCTAATTCCCCGTTTCCTTTCATTGCCTGTACCATCACAAAACTGATCGTTGCGGTGGGTGATGCTGCCAATAAAAATAATACCGCAAGTGCATCGCCTCTTAGTCCTAAGCCAATGGCAATTGCGCACGCAATCAGTGGGGACAGTATCAGTTTCCATACGCAGGCACTTATCGCTGTCGTATCCATTCGGGTTAATCGCTCAATACTCAATGAACCGCCGATGCAAATTAACGCGAGTGGTAACACCATCTGGCTCAAATATTTACCGCTATCCATTATTACGCCGGGTAGGGTGATGTGGAGAGTATTCACGGCGAAGCCCGCAAAAATCGCAATAATTAACGGGTTTTTCGCTACGCCAATCAATGTCGGCATGAATGAATTACTGGCGTGATGTAAACTGCGATTCAACACATAAACCGAAAGTACATTATAAAATACTACCGTCATAGCGACGGGTAGTGATGCTAACGCTAAGCCCTTTTCGCCGTAGGCATTGGCGCAAAAGGCCAAACCCAGAATCACCAAATTCCCGCGAAAAGCCCCTTGGATAAAAACCCCCTGGTCGCGCGCATCTTTGCAGTGCCAATGGGCAGTCAGCAAGCTGCCGATAAATACCAGCGCGGTCATCACACAAAATGCAATCAGTAAATTCCAATCGGTAATCTGGGAAATATTGGTTGTTGCACTGGTGATAAATAACATCACCGGCAAGCCAATGTTGTACACCAGCTGCGAGGCAGTTTTAATAAAATCGTCGTTGACCATGTTGCGTTTTTTCAGCCATATGCCGAGAAAAAGCATCACAAAAATGGGTGCAGTGATGTTGAAAGCGAATAAGAATGTATCGAGTGCGTTGTGCAGCAATTCTGCTTCTCAGTCTAAAGTAGAAAAAATAAAAGCCCGGCGAACCGGGCTATTTAAACTCGTGCAGATAATAACGCGGTGCTTAATCCGGCACTACAAACGGAAAATATTTTTTTGCGTTATTGAAGCTAATATCCTGAATCATCTTGCCAACCATTTTAGTGTCGTTAGGCACTAAACCCTTGGCCATATCGCGCCCTAAAATTCCACACAAAATGCGGCGGAAATATTCGTGGCGTGAATAGCTCAGGAAGCTGCGGCTGTCAGTCAACATACCAACAAAACGACTTAGCAATCCCAATTGGCTCAAGGCTTCGATCTGGCGAGTCATGCCTTCCATTTGGTCGAGGAACCACCAGCCGCTACCAAATTGGATTTTGCCTGCCGATGAACCGTCCTGGAAGTTGCCGATCATAGTGCCGATCACTTCGTTATCGCGTGGGTTCAGGTTGTAAATAATGGTTTTGGCGAGTTTGTTCTGGTCATCCAAACGGCCTAAAAACTTGGCCAAGGGTTTGGCGTAGTTGTGATCGCCAATGGAATCAAAACCTGTGTCAGCGCCCAGAGTACGGAACAGGCGCGGATTATTATTGCGGATCGCACCGATATGGAATTGTTGCACCCAGCCTTTGGCGTGATCCTGCAGTGCAAACTCCACCATCATCGCCGACTGGAATTTTTCAATTTCCTCTGCATCCAGATCTTTATGGCTGCGAATTTTCAGGAAAATCGTTTTGATTTCTTCTTGCGTGTAATCGGCTGCATACACAGTTTCCAAACCATGGTCCGACAAACGGCAGCCATTTGCGTGGAAATAATCGTGGCGGATATTAAGCGCTTTCATCAAATCGTCAAAGGTATTGATGTTCACATCAGCTGCAATCGCCAGACGATCCATATATTTGTTAAACGCTTCGGTATTTTCCACCATCATTGCGCGGTCGGGGCGCCAGGTGGGCAGCATCGCGGATTTAAACGATTTGTCAGCCGCCACTGTTTTGTGATGTTCGAGATCGTGAATCGGATCATCAGTAGTGCATACCATTTTCACATTGGCTTGGGTCATCAAACCGCGCGCGCTGAATTCTGGTGTAGCGAGCAACTCGTTACATTCATCCCAGGTGCGTTTGGCGTTGCTGTTATCAAGTAAACGGTCGGTAATACCGAAGGGTTTACGCAGTTCCAGATGGGTCCAATGGTAGAGCGGGTTGCGCAGGGTGTAAGGTACAGTCGCACACCACTGCTCAAATTTTTCCCAATCGCTGGCATCGCCAGTGCAGAAACGTTCATTTACACCGTTGGAGCGCATGGCGCGCCATTTGTAATGGTCGCCTGCCAACCAGACTTCAGTAAGGTTTTTGAATTGCTTATTCTGGCCTACTTGTTCGGGGGGGAGGTGGCAGTGGTAATCAATGATGGGCATGTGTTTGGCATACTCATGAAAGAGTATTTTCGCCTGCTCAGTGTCGAGCAAAAAGTCGTCGTGGATAAAGCTCATTCTCACAATTCCTCAATAATGCCGAAGCGACAGCGAACCCGCGTGAGGCTGTGCGATGGCAAGATAATTTTTTACGCTCAACGCATGTCTTTAGCATAGCCCGAAAAATGAGCAACTAAACCTTATGAAAGGGAGACTGGCTGAAGATTGTTATTCCAACAGGCGCTATACCTGATGGGATAAGTTTGACCGAGGATTGCCTGCCCAAAGGCTAGATTGATAAACAACAATAACCGTAAAAATTGGGCGTGCTGCTATGTTGCAGCTTTTACGCAAGTGTAACCTGCGCCACTTAAAATACCAACTGGACGAACTACGCTTTTAACACTCTAATTACACTTCTTAAACCCGAATGTAACCGTTTACAGTATAATGCTGGCGGTGCTGAAATCGGTTAAGCAAATCTGTGTTCCTGGGCTATAGTCAAAACTAATAATGCCCTGTGCATATTGTTGCAACTATTAGCCAGCCAAACGGAGCCCGCCATGACTAAACCTATTGTGCATCACAACCCTTATTACGAGTTATTGCGTTCAGAGCGAGTGGCTGAATTCAACCAGCGTAAAGCGCGCGGTGAAGTGAAGGAGGGGATTCTACGTGGTGGCGATTTTCGCGGCCTGGATTTGCGTGAGCTGGATGCGAGTGGTCTGGATTTGCGCGATGCTTATTTTCGTGGCGCCGATTTACGTGGCATTGATTTTCGCACTACCCAATTAGAGGGAGCCAGTTTTTGTCAGGCACATATTTCCGGATGTTTTTTTCCGCGTGAAATTACGGCTGATGAATTGAGACTTTCATTTGATTTGGGGATACGTGTGCGATACCAGAATAATTAGCTATTTTCCCGAGGTAACAATGAAAATAATTTTTTTACCGGCACTCTTATCAGCGTGTGTGCGTAGTTTAATCATGGCGGTGATGTTATTTGCAATAGTCGGTTGTAATGATAAAACAAACGATTCTGAGTCTGTTCCGGTAACAACGAGAGAATCAGTCGCAAGCGCTGCACAAAACACCGCTGCAATTGAAATCAGTATTGTCGATAAACAAGCTACCTTTGAAACCCGTTCGTTGTTTGCATTTATGCAGGCGCAGCGTAAACAATCGATTATGTTTGGCCATCAGCATGAAACCACGCAAGGCTTAACGATCACAACTACCGACGGTACGCAATCCGATACCTTTAACGCAGTCGGTGATTTTGCGGCGGTCTATGGCTGGGATACGCTCTCCATAGTCGCCCCTCAATCAGAGGGCGACGTGGTTGAGCAAATTAAAAAAGCTTATGCGCGCGGTGGCATCATCACTGTGAGTTCCCATTTTGACAATCCTATTACGGATAAACAAAAGGGCGTGTGGCCAGTAGGGACTTCCTGGGATAAAACTCCCGCAGTTGTTGCCGCTTTGCCGGGGGGTGAATTTAATTCAGTCTACAACGGTTATCTCGATCAACTCGCTGCCTGGGCTAATAGCCTCAAAGACGATAATGGAAAACATATTCCGGTTATTTTCCGCATACTGCACGAAAATACCGGCAGCTGGTTTTGGTGGGGGGCGGAACAATCTACGCCCGAGCAATATCAAAAACTGTATCAATACACGGTTGAATATCTGCGAGATACCAAAGGTGTACACAATTTTTTGTATGCTTATTCGCCGAATAATTTTCCAGAGGCAACTGAAGCCAATTATTTGGAGCGTTACCCCGGTGATGCCTATGTCGATGTGCTCGGATTTGATACCTATGGTGCCGCTGAAAATAATGCTGATTGGTTTAAAAATGTAGTGGATAACGCGGCCTTGGTGGCGCGTATGGCAGAAGCGCGTGGCAAGATTCCGGTGATTTCTGAAATTGGTATACGTGCCCCGGATATTGAAGCGGGTAAATACGATAACCAATGGTATCGCAAACTGATTGCCAGCTTAAAAGCTGACAAGGATGCGCGCAATATTTCCTTCCTGCTGACTTGGCGCAATGCCCCTGAAGGTGTACCCGGGCCCGACGGTAAAAACGTACCTCACTATTGGGTACCAGCCAACCGCGAAGAAAATATCCAGAACGGCACATTGGATGATCTGCGTGAATTCTATAATGATGACTTCACCGCATTTAATCGCGATATTTCCGGTGTTTATAACATTGAAACCCGTGTGAAATAACTGATCGCTTTTTAATAGTAAAAACGGCCTTCATAGCAGGCCGTTTTTGTTTGTAGCAGGGTAAAATTCGGTTAATTTCCAGCGGCTATTTTGTTAGATGGTTAGTATCTGCGCGTTAAATTGATGCTCTTTTTCCAACTCCACTACAAACTTGCCGCCAGGCTATCAACATAACAATTAAAACCGCTCTCCCGGGTAAACACAGCAAGAGGCTCAAGCATGAAATTCTCCAAAAAACTCAGTGTCATCGCGATTGCATACGCTCTGGGCGCTATTCCATTTGTCACTGCACAAGATGCCAGCTCCAGTGCCCAGCCCTGGATGAAGACCGATCTCAGTGCCGCCGAGCGTACGCAATTAGTGCTCAAAGAAATGACGCTGGATGAAAAATTATCATTGGTTGTCGGTTATTTTGGCACTGATGCACCCTGGAAAAATTTTACCCGTCCAGTGGAGTCCCATCCACAATCTGCAGGTTTTGTCTATGGTGTTCCACGTTTGGGAATTCCTCATATTTGGCAAGCAGATGCCGGTGTTGGTGTGGCATCACAAGGTGGACCCAATGTGCGTGAACGCACTGCATTGCCATCGGGAATGAACACCGCGGCCACCTGGAATCCACAAGTGGGCTTTGAAGGTGGTGCAATGATCGGCTCCGAAGCGCGTACTTCGGGGTTTAATGTGTTACTTGCCGGTGGCGTCAATCTTGTGCGTGAACCGCGCAACGGCCGCAACTTTGAATACGGCGGTGAAGATCCACTACTCGCAGGCGTAATGGTGGGCGCACAGATCAAAGGTGTGCAATCAAATAAAATTGTTTCTACGTTAAAACATTTTGCCTATAACGATCAGGAATCCGGTCGCTTTCATTTAAATGTCACTATCGATGAAGCGGCAGGCCGCATGTCGGATTTGCTCGCATTGCAGTTTGCTTACGAAATTGGCAACCCCGGATCGGTGATGTGTTCATACAATCGCGTTTATGGTGTATATGGTTGCGAGAGTGAGTATTTATTAAATGAAGTGCTGAAAAAAGATTGGGGCTTTAAAGGCTGGGTAATGTCGGATTGGGGCGCAACTCACAGCACAATTCCCGCTGCCAATAATGGTTTGGATCAGCAATCCGGTTTGCCCTTTGATCATGCTGCTTATTTCAAAGAACCGCTAAAAGAAGCAGTCACCAATGGCTGGGTAACGCAAGCGCGTTTGGATGATATGGCTGGGCGGGTATTACACGCTTTATTTGAACAGGGAGTAATGGATAACCCGGTTCCGCAAGCCAGCAATAATATCGATTTCAAAAAACACGGTTTGATCTCGCAAAAAGATGCGGAAGAAGGCATGGTGCTACTGCGCAATGAAAAGGTAAATGGCGCAACACTTTTACCACTTGCAAAAGAGTTGAAAAAAATTGCCATCATTGGTTCACATGCCAATGTTGGCGTACTTTCCGGTGGTGGCTCTTCACAAGTCTATCCAATTGGCGGCATGGCAGTTAAAGGTCTTGGTCCTAAAGTGTTTCCCGGTCCAATGGTCTATTACCCTTCATCACCCATGAAAGCCCTTGCGGTACGCTACCCAAATGCACGTATTAGTTTTGATGAAGGCACCAATCCACAAGCGGCTGCAAAATTGGCGGCGGAAAGTGATTTGACCATTGTGTTTGCAAATCAGTGGACAGCAGAATCGGTCGATGTACCTAATTTGTCGCTGCCCGATAATCAGGATGCACTCATCGCCAGCGTTGCAAAAGCCAATGCTAAAACGGTGGTGGTGTTGCAGACTGGTGGTGCGGTGTTAATGCCTTGGTTAAACGATGTAGGTGCGGTTGTAGAAGCTTGGTATCCAGGCACGAACGGTGGCGAAGCAATTGCACGGGTGTTGTCAGGTGAGGTCAATCCATCAGGTCATTTACCGATAACATTCCCCGCAGCGGAAAATCAATTACCGCGGGCAATTGTCGATGGCAGTCTGAAAAAACCTGAGGAGCGTTTTGAAGTAAATTATTTCGAAGGCGCTGCGGTGGGTTATAAATGGTTTGAATTAAAAAACCATCAACCACTGTTTCCATTTGGTTTCGGTTTGTCTTACACCGATTTTGCCTACAGCGATTTAAAAGCCGATGTGAAAAACGGTCAGTTAAATGTCAGCTTCAGCGTAAAAAATACTGGCGCTCTTGCCGGTAAAGATGTTGCACAGGTTTACGTCGCTCCAAAAAGTGCCAAGTGGGAAGCACCAAAACGTTTGGGGGCTTTCCAAAAGGTGGATTTAAAACCGGGTGAGTCTTCCAATGTAACAGTGACTGTTGACCCGCGTTTATTGGCTATGTACCAAAGCAAAGATAAAACCTGGAAGATCGCCAAAGGTGAATACGAGGTTATCCTCGCAAAATCCACCGCTGAACCACAAACTAGCGTGAAAGTGAAATTGCCAGCACGTAAATTGGATGTGAATGGTAAATAGTTTATTTGATTGCACTTTCTATAAAATAAGGCGGCAATGAGCCGCCTTATTTTTTATATACAATTATTTCCTTTGTGTCTTGCGCGCAAATACCAAGCCCAGCAATCCCAATCCCAACAACATAATTGACGATGATTCAGGTACGTCAGAGATAATTGTATCGCGGACGTACCAGGTTTCGTAGACGTCATAGGGTGAACCTATATCGTAACCGTTGGTTAGTCTGCCCTCTGCAGCATCATTTAAATCGATGTGATTAAAGTTGCCCCAGTATTCAGACGCGAAACGATAAACTGCGTGATCGCTGAAGCCAGCGACGGCATCTACCGTTGCACCGCCAATAATAAAATCTGTCCAATCGGGGCGTAAGTCCCATTCAGCTTGGGTGGCATAGCGCCAACCTTCTGCAGCGCGATATTCAGGAGCTTCAATATTGCCTGGACCCCACTCCTCAGTAGCGATAGGACCTGCATAAACCCAATCCAAACCATTGAAGTTCAGCAAAATATTTTCGTCGGGAATTACTGTGGATGCATCGATAATAACAGCCTTGGCTTGCGCTCCGAACAACAAGCCAGCAGTTAACGTCAGCATGGTAATCATTTTTTTCATGGTCAATCTCCGTGTATGAGTGTTGTAATTTATTTTTCGCTATACCGCAGCTGAGAATTCAACTGCGGTATTTTTCATGGATACCCGCATGCGTGGGTATGACGAAAATGCAAATTAACGTTTGGCTCTTTATATTTTGGTAATGCGCAACCAGTTAATACTCCAGCCGCCTTGCTGCGCATAAATGCCGAGGTTGTAAGTGCCGGCATTGATGGTGACAGTTTGGGTTACGGTGGTGAAGTTACCCCAATCACCCGTGGCGGGAATGCTGGCATTACCCAACACAATTGAACCGCCGTTTAGATCGAGTGATAGCAGTGAACCGGTTGGGCTGGCTACACGATATTCCACCAAATAATTTCCGGTAGTTGGGAATGTGATGTTGGTAAATGCCATCCAATCGCCTGCATCGATTGCGCCAACCACTTGTCCGCCACCAACATCGCCAGTGCCAAATAATTCAAGGCCAGACATAAACGCATAGGTTTCTGCTTCTATATGTTGGCTGAATGCAGCTATTGAACTTGCACTTGATGAACTACTTGCCGGAGTGCTGGATGCAGCGCTTGATGAAGCAACAGAACCACTCACAACAAATTCAGCCCAGGGGGTATCCATTGCGCCGAGGGTTTGTGCAATTGTCATAAAATAACGCACGGTGGCACCAGCAGGTAGGCCGGTTAATTCGTAAGTGTTGGAGTTGTCAGCATTGTGTACCATGCGAATATTTTGTTGGCCACCACCGTTGACGGTGAAATGGATATCCGCCCATGCAGCGTTGTTTGCAAAAAATTGCACACTGTCGGCGGCGATAACGGTGTGGCCATAATTTGCGTTGGCAACAGATGAACTTGATGCTTGTGATTGACTGGTCGCGCTGCTGGAAGCAACCGCATTGCTGGTTGCTGTTGAGCTACTAGCGACTACAGCGCTGGTGGTTGCAACAGAGCTTGGCGCTGCCGCGCTGCTCGCTTTGGATGAAGTCACACTGTTGGTCACTGAACTGGCAAGGCTGCTCTTGGAGGAGCTGGTTGCCGGTGTGCAACTGGTAGATGTCGGCAAAGAATCCGGTGTTTCGCCTGTGCGTTTTACACGGAAACTTTTAGCGGGCACATTTAACGTCATACCATCTGAAAACACTACATACTGCGAACTGCAACCATAGTTGTACGCAATGTAAGTCATCAAACCATTTTTATTAAATGCGACAGCAGTAGGGCTGTTTGCGGTCAATGCACCTGTGCCTGTTGCCAAATGGCCTAATTGTTTGAGTGTGTAAACCCAGTGATATGTGTGCGCTTTGGTTTCACCTGCTTCAGGTACGTAGTTAAAACCATAGGTTTGCATATCATCGACAGCGGCCTGGCCGTCAGCCATTGCCCAAATATTCCACCAGACATCGCGCCATTGATCGTTGATCAAACCGGAAGGTTTGCCGTTGCTTGATTGGCTCATACCTAAATCGACATATTGATCGAGGTAATCAGCGTGTTGGCCAATGTGGAAAACCAATGGGCTCAGCGGCAGGCCTTGAATCCCCAGGATATGCGCGTAAGCACCGCTGAACCAGGTAGAAAATACATGGCCATTGCCCCAAATAATGGAGGTAGTCATTTTTGGATAAGCAGCATCAAAGTTATCGTAATCACCGCCTAAACCGCGGAAGCGATCCAGGTTATTCCAATATTCCCAATAAGCTGCAGTGGATGATGCATGTAAATAAATGCCGCGTTCAGTGAGTGCTCTGTTATTGGTGATTTGGCCGTACAACACCATTGCGCCGTAGGCATTGGCTGCTTCAGAAGTCGATTCGTTATTGTTGCCCAATACAAAGTTCGCATGGCCTGATGCCCAGGAGAATCCATAAGCCGGATCAAAATTGCGCAGGTAAGGGAACATGGCATCATCGCGCGGTGCGGCGTAATCGCGAATTAATAATTCCACCATGGGGCCGTAATTCGTTGCGCTACACCAGCTGGAATCAACACGGCAAATTTCTGCAGCGGCGCGGACAAAATAGCCGTAGTGGAAGTGGTGATCGTTTAATTGTTGTTGTGAACCGAATGATTCATCGTAGCCAAGCAAGGTATCCCAGTTGCTGTCGTAGGAAAAATATTTGGTGGTATCGACACTGCCGTTGGTATTCGCGCGGAACCAATCTTGCAATTCACCTTTGAGCCAATTGATCAGTTGATCTGCTTCGGCGGTCATGCCAATTGAGCGGGCAATTGCAGCGAGTTCGGCAACCTTGCCGTAATTTTTACCCGCCCAGTAGGTATCGGTCATATTGTTCCAACCGGCAGGGCCTTGGTTTACAAATTCAGTGACAAACGCTTTTAATTGGTTTGCATCGTAATCACCAATATTTTCTGGCAAATAAGGCAGCACACCCACGAATGGAATCGTGTAGCTAAAGCCATTGGTCGCTGCAAATTTTGTTACGCCGCGCGCGCTGCGCACTTTGTAATTGCTTACCGCTTGCGTAGAATTTTTCCATGCCATTGGCAACATGCCCGCCATAGTGGTTACGGGGGTGCCATTGAATTGGAATTTATGGGTCACAGTCACTTTGCTAGTGGTGCGGTTTACGGCGTAAGTGATATTCACTTTATCCACGCGCTGTGCAGCGTATTGTGCAAAATCCTGAATCATTGCTGCAGACGGCGTGCCGGATACTTGCGGCAGCAACGTGACTGTCATACGTTTGCTGGTATTGTTGATGCCGATAGTCGCCGTATTGATGTTGCTAAAAGTGGTTGCATCGTGACCGGTGATCAGGAAATTGTTGTAGTTGCCCGCAACGCTGGTCCATACACCCAGAGAGTTTCCTTGCTGGTAAAAAATCCCTTTTTCTCCGCCATCAGCGGCCTTGGTGCGCAACTGCAAGTTACCTTTGAGTGCAGTGAAATAGGCATAGGGCGAACCGTGCACAAAGGTTGCTTCCATCACCGGCGTACTGCCGCTGTTCCACTGCACAGTCACTGAGCCATCGCTGTAATCTTTCAGGTAGGCTTCGAGGTTGGTGTAATCGGTATTGGCAATGGCGATACCATCAAACACTTCATTGAATGGATCAGGAATGGAATACTGTGTTGCCGTGGGATTGGTACGCAGGCCGCCGGGAATGCCCATAATGCGCACGCCGCGATCAGTTATGCGCGCAGTCATAGGATCGGGCGTAATGTAGCCGGCGCCATTGGGATCGCCCACTTTCATTTCGCCCATAAACGAAATCGAACCCCACCAGCGATGGGTCATGGTGTGTTTGGCGGTTGCAGGAGCCACTTTTTGTGGATAGATGGCCGTGGGTGCGCCAATCGGGCTGCAACTGCTAACGCCCGGCTTGACGATGCCCGCGTTGTAAATCCAGTTACCATGATCAACCGCACATTTGTAACCGGCGGGGTTGGCGGCGTCGGTAATATTACCGGCACCGTAGGAGGTTATTGTTGCTGAGCAGACAGGTGCGAGTGCGACTGCCCCCCAGATGAGTAAGGCATTCTTTAACTGTTTCATGATATGTCCCATTTTATTGTTAGATTCTGGTGCGCTTGGTGCTCACCCGGCAGGCGAGCCTTGTCCGACGCGCCACCCTAGTCCAAGGTGTCAGTTAAATCGTCCCAAGTTGAAAATAAACCCAATGTGGGAGGGTTCACTTTATGGAATATAAAGAGTGAAACGCCTTTATCTAAGAAATAAGCCTGAGAAAAATTTTGCTTATTCACTCGTGTTGTAGCACACGTCGCCACTTATATAGATGCACTCTTTCGGTGGATAATGTTGGCTCTTGAGCAACCAAGATGAAACTGCATGAAAATTATCAATCTAGCTTCTGCCCCAGAACATATTCCCACTATCGCCGCGTGGCATCATGCGCAGTGGGGCTATTTAAATCCGGGCGGGACTTTGGAATCACGCATCGAACGCATGCAGCGCTTTTTAAAAGGCGCGCCTATACCCGCGATGTATATCTGTGTGGATGGCGAACACTTGGTGGGTACTGCTGCGTTGGTGGAGAGCGATATGGATAGTCACCCCGAGCTATCGCCCTGGCTCGCTAGCGTCTATGTGAGGCCAGATTGCCGCAAGCGCGGGGTGGGTGCGGCATTGGTGAAGCATATTGTTAGTCAGGCCAAAGCACTCGGTTTCAGCCCGCTTTATCTCTTTACTCCAGACCAAGCCAAATTCTATCGCGAGCTGGGTTGGCAGTTTATCGCGCAGGAGTCGTATCGCGGTGGCCAGGCGACGTTGATGAAGATAGATCCACTTTGACAACAATAGCGCGGCTGGTGACTTATCAGTCAGCTGCTTATTAATAAACAAGGAGTTGAACAATGGGAAAGCGTTATTCAGAAATGACTGCAGACATTCAGGAATTTATTGCTCGACAAAAATTATTTTTTGTCGGCACTGCCACCGAAGACAGCCGGGTCAATATTTCTCCCAAGGGAATGGATTCACTGCGCGTACTCGATAGCAACCGCGTTATCTGGCTCAATGTCACCGGCAGCGGCAATGAAACCGCCGCGCACCTGCAAACCCATCCACGTATGACCATTATGTTCGCCGCGTTTGAAGGTGCGCCGATGATTTTGCGTTTATATGGCAATGCTCGTGCGATTCATCATGGAGATCTCGAATGGAATCAACTCTACAGCAACTTTGCTGTAACTCCCGGCGCGCGCCAGATTTTTGATCTGCAAGTTGACTTGGTGCAAACTTCCTGCGGGATGGCAGTGCCTTTTTTTGATTATGTCACTGAACGCGAGCAATTAACCAACTGGGCGATAAATAAAGGCCAGGAGGGAATTAAAGCTTATTGGAAAGAGAAAAATCAGCTGAGTTTGGATGGGAAGGCGACGGGTATTGTGGAGAAAACGGTTTAGCAAATTTTTTGAATCAGAAAGGTAAAACTTGAAGCAAACACCTAATTTAATTGATATTTTTAGATGTATGTTTTAATGGAATATGGTATCGGCCGTTTAATAAACTAATATGGAGAATTAGGAGATTGTGAAAAGAGTTGTAGTTAGTATATTCATGTTTTCCTTGCTTTTTATAAATGCTATTTGGGCACTAAATTTTAGAGATCCTCATTTGTTATTTATCAGGGATTTTGAAATTTTATTTTTCTTGTTATCAAGTGTGTTTTTGGTTGTTAGTGCAATGCTACAAGAAAAAAAATGGATTAGAGTTTTTTGCTTGGTTTTCACTGCAATCTTGCTGGTTATCGTTAGCAAAAATGAATATTATTTTTATAAATATAAAAATGAGATTTTATTGAATGAATCAAACCAATTTTCTTTAATAAATAAACGATTTATTGTGGGTTTTAATGATAAAAACCAGATTAAAAGACTAGCTGTCAATGGAATAGCAGGGATATTTTTAACAAAAAGAAATATACAAGGTGAAACACATAATTCTCTAAAATCATTTATCGAAGAGCTGCAAGAAATAAGAAAAGAAAATGACCTGCCCCCTTTGATTATCACGACCGATCAAGAGGGAGGCGCTGTGTCCAGATTATCACCATTAGTTAGGCAGCAAGAATCATTGGCTATTGCTAGTAGCAAAGGAGAGTCAAGTTATGAGTATGGAAAGATGCAAGGAAAATGGCTCAATGAATTGGGGATAACAGTAAATTTTAGCCCCGTTCTAGACTTAAAGCCTAACCGGCCTCCAAGTAAATTTGATTTTCATTCTTTGATTGCGACAAGAGCAATATCATCAAATCCAATAGAAGTAGTAAATGTGGCATTACCTTATGTTAAAGGGCTTGAGGAGTCAGGTGTTAAAGCGACATTAAAACATTTTCCGGGGCTTGCAAGAGTACAATCTGACACACATCATTTTTCGGCTCGCTTGAATGCTGACATTCCAACTCTTCTAGAGACAGACTTGGTTCCATTCAGGGAGATATTGAAATCGACCTCGTCATGGCTAATGCTTTCACATGTAATATTAGAAAACGTTGACCCCGAAAATCCAATAACTACATCTAGTTTAGTTGTTGAGAGTATAATAAGATCAAAGTTAGGTATTAATAATGTGCTCATTACAGACGACCTAACTATGGGGGCGATCTATAACCGTGGTTTTTGTAAGAGTGTGGCTCAATCATATTCGACCACTATTAATTATTTATTAATTGCATATGACGATGAAAAATACTTCACTGCTATAAAGTGTATAAGATCTCTTAACGAGTAGCCGAAAAATTTGAACTTCCCCTCAGCTTTAGTCAATATCCTTCAATAGTAAAGATGTGCAGTTGTGCGCACACCGTGACTGTTGTTGATAATTGAACAATTTTATCACCCCACAATTTCCTTCAATGCTTCTACATGCCCTGCAAAAGCCTTGCGTCCTTTAGCTGAGAGTGACAACCAGGTTCTCTGCCTTCCATCGCTGGTTTTTTTGTTAATAACCACATAATCCGCATCGACAAGTGACTTAATGTGTTTGGAAAGTACAGAGTCGCTCACGCCCAATTGTTCGCATAGGGTTACAAATTCCAGTGATGCGACCGGTGCGAGAAGCGCGCATATTTTTAAACGGTTGGGCGCGTGGATCAATTCATCAAAACAAGCGGTAGCCATTAATTTTTCTCCCTTTCTTTTACATTCCATCGCAGACCAAAATGTAGGCCGTAAGCAAGAATCAGTGTATTGAATATACCCGCTATAACCGGAAATAAGAGGGAGCCTGTTTGCAGGTAAGTCACGCGGGATGACACAAGCAATGTGCAAATAAGAATGGCGGAAATAATCCCTGTTTTTGTTATGTTTACATCAACAATCTTTATGTCTATGCCTTTTACGTGCAGAGTAATAATCCATGAGGCAATACAGATGCAGCAAACAATATAGGAGCCCCATTGGATGCTAATCCACAGGTCATTGCTAATCATCAGTCCCATAGCAGCAGTTTTTATGCCCAAAGAGACTGCGCACAGAAGTATTAACCATAACGGCGGCCGCATACTATTAACGGCGATTTTGTTAACCATTGCTAATGATTCAAGTGCTGCTCTTGCATCGTCAGCGGTAATGGGGTGGTCGGTAGTATTCATCGTTTAGCTCCCTTTAGTTTCCGTTTCGGAAACTAATATAACATTGACTTTCCGTTTCGGAAAGTTGTTTTTTTTCGTTGCGGAAAGTGATGGTCATCTTACCGCTGCGCCACAGACTGCTTTTTAAAATGTTTGTTATTTTCTTGTATTGATCGCGATTTCTATGATCAATGGTCATTGATACGCCAAATGTAAAAATATCACTAGGTCGTTTCGTATTTACTCACATACGTGAAATATCGGGATTGATATGTTGATGTTGGCTAGAGGTCGCTTGTGATCAGAAGATGTCTCTAGAATTCACTTAACCGTTAGGAATCAAGGAGAAAGATATGCCAACTGCACTCAGACTTAGACCGTTAATTGCGGAAACTACTTTCAATGTATTTAAGCCACGCAGTGTTATTTTGTGGTCGCATAAAAAAATAAACGAAAAACGAGAACAAAACTCATGGTTGGGGCAAGCCACATCTGCCATCTTGCCTGCACCAGTGCGCGCAGGTTGGTACCAGCACTATGAGAAGGGTTCCATCTATTATTCAGATGCTGGCGCTTGTGTTATTTATGGCCTTATTCGCGATAAATGGGCTTCAATGGGGTGGGAGAACGGATTTTTAGGGTTTCCTGTTACAGATGAGCTAGGCGCAAACGATGGTGTTGGGCGCTTCAATCATTTCGAAGGAGGATCGATTTATTGGACCCCCGAGACTGGTGCACACGAAATACATGGTGATATTCGGCAAAAATGGTTTGACCTGGGTGCCGAGCAAGCAGGATTAGGCTATCCCATTTCTGACGAAGTTGACGTGAGTCAGGGACGTGCAAGCAATTTTCAGCATGGGCAAATAGCCTGGTCTCCTTCTGCGGGTGCGGCTGTATCGTCATTTATTCGGCCTGCGCCAGCGAGTGGAGTCAGACCTCAGGATCATGGTCATGCGGGAGTTACCAGTGTAAGGCGACGTGTTGTCGTTAGCGCGCATATGGATTTAACTGACCATGAAAACATTGGTGCTAATGAACATGGTAGCGGAGACGGTCAGGGACAGGCGACTGTCACCAGTGATATGCCACAAGAAACTATTTTTATGGAAGTTGTCGCGGGCGATGAAATGCGAGTTGAACTTAGATTAAATGCGCAGGCAATGATTAGTGGCGATGTAATGATGACTGGCACACTACGCCTTTATGAAGGAACAGATGATAGAACTTCCGATCTGGATGGTGAGGAACCGCTCAGTTTTATTGTCGTGCGCGACCAATTTACCGCGAAAAGCTTTGTGGTAAATAATGAGGATGAAGGTGACGATTTTGCTAATGTCACTATCAATATTAGTAACTTTGCTGTTTGATTTGAATAAAAATAGAATGTGTTGGGTTTAGTTATCATCACATTCTATTTTCTATCATCAGAATAGGTTTCTACATAACTTTTGTGTCATCCCCGCGCCAAACACTTAATAGCCACTGCCGCTGCAGAGGTTCTATTCTCCACACCGAGTTTTTTATAGATCTGTTCCAAATGTTTATTCACCGTACGCGGACTCATCTCCAAAATCTGGCCGATTTCTCGGTTGGTTTTGCCGTTGGCGATCCATAACAATACGTCGGCTTCGCGGCCGGTTACTGAAAATTGTTGTTTGAGGGATTGGGTGTCGTCAGCGGGTTTGTGAGGGTTAGTCAGGCGTAGTAAATATTCTTTGCCGTCGATTAAATTCAACATTTCCACGCTGAGTTCTTGCGTCACTTGTTGTAGTGGCAGTTGTCGCCCGGTTTCGGGTTTGTGGCTGATCCACTCGCGCAACTGCTGGCTAATGGTGTGGGTGAGGGCGATGGAATCTGCAGTGGCGCCGGCACCGTCCAACAATTGATAAACCTGTGGTGTGGCCCATACTAGTTGCCCGTGTAAATCGATGGTTAATAAATATTGCCCTGCAGTATCCAGGGCAGCACGTGCACTTTGGGTGATGCGTGCGTTGGCGAGGTGCACACGCATGCGCGCAATCAATTCGTCCGGGTTAATCGGTTTAGTTACATAATCCACACCGCCTGCATTCAAACCCATTACCACATGCTCAGTGTCGCTAAGGCCAGTCATAAAAATAATCGGTACATCGGCGAGCTGCGGGTTGAGTTTTAATTGGCGGCAGGTTTCAAAGCCATCCATGTTCGGCATTATGGCGTCGAGCAAAATAATATCCGGGCGAATATTTTTAGTGATGGTCAGTGCCTGCGCGCCTTCCAGTGCGACTAATACGGTGAAGTGCGATTCTTCCAATACATCGTTAAGCATATGAATACTGTCGATAGCATCATCTACCACCAATACGACTTGCGACTGGGTCTTAGTGTTCATTGCAATTTACTCTTTGTTTTAACGAATTTATGATCTTCAAATATAACTACTGGTCTTGAGTCACTTCTGTATCTTGTTCTTCAGCAATCTCTGCATCTACTAAAGCTAAAATTTTTTCAAACTGGAAATTGCCAGTGAGCTTTTTTAATTCCTGAATAAATACCGGATGGGCTGTACCGGATTTTTCAAGCTCCTGGATTTTGTCTTGCAACCCCTTTTTGTGGCCTATAGCTGCGAGATGAGCAATATCGTCCAGATGATTATCGGCCGGTAATTCCAGCGCTCCGATAAGCTGTGATGCAGGTGCGGCGCTTTCCTGTTTTTCGTAACACCACACCAGGTTCAATAAACGGCCAATATGATCCAGTAATAAATTGATGCGCACTGGTTTAATCACGTAGGCATCATGTAGCGGTGTAACTTCAGTATTATCATGCGCAGGTAAATCCTTGCCTTCACTGGCATCTGCAGAAACCATAATAATGGGTGAGTGGTAACCCGCTTCACGCAATTGTTTTGCCAACTGCCAACCATTTATGCCGGGCATGGAGACGTCGAGCATAATTAAATCCGGGCTGCGGTTGTTGTCTATTTCCTGCATTAGCCGATCAAGCGCGAGCAGGGGATTATCCAGTTCGATAATTTCGAAACCGAGCGGTGCCAACATGGCGCGCATCAGTTGGCGGTGCGATGCTTCATCGTCAACCAGCATGAGAGTCCGCACTGTGCCTTTGTAACCGTAAATAGTTTGCACCGGTGCGGTGATAAATTCGGGGTGGGGCTTGCTGATGCTGGCGAGCATCAAGCTCGCTTTAAAGGTACTGCCAACGCCGGGTGTGCTGGTGACAGCGATATCGCCACCCATAATTTCACTGAGCAAGCGGGTAATCGTTAATCCCAATCCGGTTCCCGTTGCAGTGGAACCTGCGCGGCGCACGCGTTCAAAGGGGCGAAAAATACGCTCGATGTTTTCCGGTGCAATGCCTTCACCGGTATCAGTAATCGTAAATTCAGCGACCTGACTGCGATAGCGCAGTTTAAACACCACACTACCTTTGTCAGTGTATTTAATGGCGTTGGATAATAAATTAATTAAAATCTGGCGCAGGCGTTTTTCATCGGTGCGCACAAATTCCGGCAGCCGGTCTTTGCATTCGTAAATAAATATCAAGCCTTTGGCTTCCGCTTGTAAACGAAACATGTGGACTAGCTGTTCCATTAATACCGCAATGCGCACTTGGTCTTGATGCAAATCCAATCGTCCAGCTTCGATTTTGGAAATATCCAACAGACCCTCAATCAAATCCGCAAGATGTTCGCCGCTGCGGCGGATGACACCCAACGCGTCTTTGCGATGCGCTGGCATGCTCGGATCTTTTTCCAATAATTGTGCATAACCCAGTACGGCATTTAGCGGTGAGCGCAGTTCATGGCTAATTCCGGTGAGGTAGCGGCTTTTGGCCTGATTGGCCGCTTCTGCTTCTTCTTTAGCGGTTTGCAGTGCGCGGTCGGTGCGTTCATGTGCTTCAATTTCTTCCATAAGCAAGCGTGTCTGCCGTTGCGATTCTTCCTGTGCAACAACACGGCTTTCATGGGCCAATACAAATAACCAGCTGACTACGCCGGTAATAATCACTAACAGGAAAAATACTTTCCACAATGTTGCTTCTAATAATGCTGCTGTCTCTGGTGCATCAATCGGCGTTTGGAAATAAATGAGTGAGAGAAGAATCGCCGAGAGCCCGTTAATAAATAGCACAAGGACTACAAAATGCCCCACGCGCGAATTGATATTGGTGGTAATCGACTTAGGTAAAAATACCTTAAAGAAATTGCTCAGCTGCGTGGAATAATTAGCGCCCGGTTTACAGTAATCGTGACAGCGTGCATCAAGCGAGCAACATAACGAGCAGATGTGTCCAGCGTAAGCGGGGCAGTAGGTGATATCTTCAGTTTCAAATTTATGTTCGCAAATACAGCAGGAAATCGTAGCGTGAGCACCTTCGCTGTGATCGGCATCTTTCATCACATTAACGACCGGACGGGCAAGGTAATATCGCCCACCAGTGGCAAATGCAATCAGTGGTGCACAGATAAGTGCAAGGCCCAGCGCGATAAAATGTGAAAGCGCCTGTGCAATATTACCGAGGATTCCCGTATGGCAAACGATGCCGGCAATCGAAGCAATCAACATTGAACCCACGCCCACAGGATTAATATCGAATAAGTGCGCGCGTTTGAATTCAATATGTTTCGGGCTTAGGCCGAGCGGTTTGTTAATCACGAGATCGGCCACCAGCGAACCTAACCAGGCCACGGCGACTATCCCATAAAAACCTAGCGTTTGTTCCAATGCGCGATAAACGCCAAGCTCCATTAACAATAATGCAATCGCCACATTAAACACCAGCCACACCACCCGACCGGGATGGCTGTGAGTCAAGCGCGAGAAAAAATTTGACCAGGCAATTGAACCGGCATAAGCATTGGTAACATTAATTTTGAGCTGGCTCAAAATGACAAAAATACCCGCGACCGATAAAGCCACTTCCGGCGAGCTGGCGATATAACTAAACGCCACCATATACATCCGCGTTGGATCGGCAGCTTCTTCGATACCAATACCGTGATTTAACGTGAGTACGGCGAGAAACGAACCGGCGAGAATTTTAATTGCACCAATCACAATCCAGCCCGGACCACCGGCAATAAGTGCCGCCCACCAACGTAAACGTGCATTGGGTTTTGGTTCTGGCAAAAAGCGTAAAAAATCCACCTGCTCGCCGATTTGTGCAATCAACGAAAAAATAACGGCGGAGGCTGCACCAAATAATAAAATATTAATGCCTTCACCCGGCGCTTCTTGTGCTTGCATCCCGCCCGAAAATTCCGTCCAACTTTCTACCGCGCTGGCATCGGCATAGATAATAAAAACAAACGGCAGTAACTGCAGAATAATCCACAGTGGTTGGCTCCATAATTGGAACCGGCTGATAAAGGTAATACCGTGGGTGACTAGCGGAATTATCGCCAGCGAGCTAATTAAATAACCCCATGCGAGTGGAATCCCAAATAATAAATCCAAAGCCATAGCCATGATGGCGGCTTCGAGCGCAAAAAAAATAAATGTGAAGGAAGCGTAAATCAGCGAAGTGATAGTGGAACCGATATAACCAAAACCAGCTCCGCGTGTGAGCAGGTCGATATCGACACCGTATTTGGCAGCGTAGTAGCTGATGGGAATGGCGGTGAGAAAAATAATCAAGCTCACCGCCATAATCGCGGCGACTGCATTGTTAAAGCCATAGTGCAAGGTAATTGCACCGCCTATGGCTTCCAATGCAAGAAATGAAATAGCGCCCAGCGCTGTGGTTGCTACCCGTGCAGCAGACCAGCGCCGTGCGCTTTTGGCAGTGAAGCGCAGCGCGTAATCTTCCAGTGTCTGGTTGGCAACCCACTGGTTGTAATTACGCCGCACGCGAAATATATGCTGCTTGGCAGTCATGGTTTACCCGTTAAACAGTCTGTTCGTCCGGGAACGTCTCGTCGATTAAGTGAGTGGTTTTATCAGCGCTTTATGTTGTGCGCTTTATTTGTGTGCATTTGTGCACTTATTGTTTCTTTCTTGGTGCATTTTTTGTTGCTGCGAAATTAATCAACACCGCTATCACTGGCGTTTAAACATCTACGATTAATCCCTACTCAATTGCTGTACCAACTTTGTGATTTATCCATGCGTCAAATGACGTAGTGGTCTGTGTCATTTATCGAATGGTCTCAAATGCTGCTCGCGCCTAGATTGTGAAGCGTAGAGACAGCTTCCGCTTCAAAGCTCCCTCTCAGTGATTAAACGTCGCAGTAAGGACAAAAACTCAGTGGTAACAATCTGCAAATCCCTATTACAGCTTGTGCGCAACCTAAACAATTTTTAATTACCTGAGGAATGACCATGAACAAGACCCTGCTATCTTCCTTTCATGTTTCGCCCCGCACACAGGGTGCGGGCATGAAAACCTGGAAAAAATGTTTGCTCACACTGGCGGCTTCGCTTGTGTTTGGTAATGCTCAAGCTGCCGATGTAAACACGACTGGCCTTGCAGTGACAGATACAACGGTGAAGGTGGGTATCCTGCACTCGGTGACCGGCACTATGTCGATCAGTGAGACAGGTTCGGTGCAAGCAGAAAAGCTGGCGATCGATCAAATCAATGCAATGGGCGGCGTGCTCGGTCGCAAAATTGAATACATCCAGGAAGACGGCGCGAGTGACTGGCCAACCTTTGCGGAGAAATCCAAAAAATTATTGGTGAACGATAAAGTTGCTGCAGTGTTCGGTTGCTGGACATCGGCATCACGTAAAGCAGTGTTGCCAATTTTTGAACAGTACAACGGTATGTTGTATTACCCAACTTTCTACGAAGGTTTGGAACAATCACCCAACGTGATTTACACCGGTCAGGAGGCTACACAACAAATTATTGCCGGTATCGATTGGGTGACTAAAACCAAGGGTGCCAAATCATTCTACTTGCTCGGTTCCGATTATATTTGGCCGCGCACCTCTAACAAAATCGCGCGCAAACACATTGAAAAATTGGGCTTGAGTGTGGTGGGTGAAGAATATTATCCACTCGGTCATACCCAATTTAACTCGGTGATCAACAAAATTAAATTGAAAAAGCCCGATGTGATTTATGCGATTGTGGTGGGTGGTTCTAACGTTGCCTTCTACAAGCAATTAAAAGCAGCCGGTATTGATATGACTAAAGAAAAACCACTGGTGTTGACCATTTCGGTAACCGAAGACGAAATTCTGGGTATCGGTGGTGAGAACATGGTGGGTGCTTATGCAGCGATGAAATATTTCCAAAGTTTGCCGAACGAAAACAACAAGAAATTTGTTGCGGATTTCAAAGCGAAGTATGGCAAAGATATCGTGATCGGTGACGTAACCCAAGCTGCATACCTCGGCCCCTGGTTGTGGAAAGCTGCAGTGGAAAAAGCGGGATCATTTGATATCGATAAAGTGCGCGCTGCATCACCCGGTATTGAGTTGACGACGGCGCCTGAAGGCTATGTAAAAGTTCACCCCAATCATCACCTCTGGTCTAAAACCCGTATCGGTCATGCACGCACTGATGGTCAATACGATGTGGTCTTCGAAACCAAAGATTTGATCGAACCGGATCCATTCCCGAAAGGTTATCAATAATAAAGTCGCAACCAGCCGCAAGGCTGGTTGCGATATGTGTTGAGAAGATCGTGATGAGTGAGGAGTAGAGTTTGATTTAAAACAATATGAGGCATGGATGCCGATTTTAGCCTACATGGATGTATTTACGGCGTGTTTTAAATTGAACTCTACTCCTCACTTTGGATAGAAGCTCTGTTTTTAAATCGAGATGAGGTGCAGCTATGTTCGCTGAATACAGTAGCTCGGAATTATTATCGATCTTTGCGATGCAAGGTGTAGCGGGATTGATTTTGTTTTCGGTGTTTGTGCTTATGGCCCTGGGGTTGGCGATTATTTTTGGCCAGATGGGCGTGATCAATATGGCGCACGGCGAATTTATGATTCTCGGCGCTTACGTGACTTATTTAACCTCGCATGTTTTTTCCACTTACTTGCCTGATTTTTTCAGTATCTATTTTATTCTCGCGATGATACTCGCGTTTATCGCCGCCGCCGCACTAGGTGCATTAGTCGAATGGGCGATGATCCGACATCTATACCACCGGCCATTGGATACTCTTTTGGCAACTTGGGGTTTAAGTTTAATTCTGCAACAAACCTATCGCACAGTGTTTGGTCCACGCGAAGTGGGCGTCACATTGCCGGATTGGTTAATGGGTTCTTATCAACTCACCGAATCGATTGAGTTACCAATCAACGGTTTATTTGTAATGTGTCTCGCACTCGGGATTTCACTTGCCGTTGCCTTGCTCATGTATCGCTCGCGTTGGGGCACTCAAGTGCGCGCTGTAGTACAGAATCGCCCTATGGCAGGTGCAGTGGGCATTAATACCGGCAAAGTGGATCGCGTTACGTTCGCGCTGGGTTGCGGCATTGCTGGTGTTGCGGGCAGTGCGTTTACGATGATTGGTTCTACTGGCCCAACCTCTGGCCAACTTTATATTGTCGATACATTCCTGGTGGTGGTATTTGGTGGTGCATCGAGTTTGCTCGGCACCATTGCTTCTGCATTCAGCATTTCGCAAGCGCAATCGACCATGGAATTCTTTATGAGTGGTTCTATGTCCAAAGTATTAACGCTCTTGTTTGTCGTGTTGATCCTGATGCTGCGCCCGCAAGGTTTGTTCACCCTGAAAGTACGCCGTTAAGAGGAGTCTCTCATTATGTCCTATCAAGGTTTAAGATCACTCTTGCCCAAAAAAGATCTCTATGGCTTTTTGGTGCTCGCATTAATTTTGGTGATTGTGTTGCCGCTCTCGCTGGATATTTTTCGCCTCAACCTAGTCGGTAAATATTTAACCTATGCATTTGTTGCTGTGGGTTTGGTTCTGTGCTGGGGTTATGGTGGGATTTTAAGTTTAGGGCAGGGTGTTTTTTTCGGTTTAGGCGGTTATGCCATGGCGATGTTTTTGAAATTGGAAGCCTCTGATCCGGAGAGCACCAAAATTCAATCCACCCCCGGCATTCCGGATTTTATGGACTGGAACCAAATTACCGAATTGCCTTTCTTTTGGGAGCCCTTCTACAGTTTTGGATTTACGCTGCTGGCGATTATTTTGCTGCCCACCATTTTGGGCTACATCATCGGCGTTGCCATGTTTAAGCGCAGGGTAGGGGGCGTGTACTTTGCGATTATTACCCAAGCACTCGCTGCAATTCTGACGATTTTAATTATCGGCCAACAAGGTTATACCGGCGGTGTAAATGGTATGACCGATTTGCGCACCTTGCACGGTTGGGATATCCGCACCGACAACGCCAAATACGTGTTTTATTTTGTATGCGTGTTTTTGCTGTTTGTATGCTTGTTTATCGCGCAATTTATTCGCAAAAGTAAATTGGGCCGCTTGTTAGTGGCAATGCGTGATAAAGAAGACCGTGTGCGGTTCTCAGGTTACGATGTGTCCAATTTCAAAATTTTTGTGTTCTGCATCGGGGCGATTTTTGCGGCGATTGGTGGTGCTATGTTTACCCTGCAGGTGGGATTCATGTCGCCTACTTTAGTCGGCATTGTACCCTCGATTGAAATGGTAATTTTCTGTGCGGTTGGCGGACGTTTATCCATCATCGGCGCAGTGTATGGCGCGCTCTTGGTGAATTTTGCTAAAACCTCTTTTTCGGAGAGTTTTCCGGAGCTTTGGTTGTTTGCGATGGGTGGTTTATTTATCGCGGTGGTAATGGCATTTCCTAACGGTCTGGCCGGTTTATACAACACCTACGCTGCACCGAAAGTAGACGCGTTCTTCGCCAAATTATTTGGCAAAACTCCTGTGAATCATTCATCACCACCAACACCTCTGCCATCAAAACCAACCAATACTAAAACTGAATCTGTCACTTTGCCGCAAGGAGTTGTCCATGAGCAGTAATACTGACTTTGTCCTGGCGGTGGAAGGTCTCACTGTCTCCTTCGATGGTTTTAAAGCGGTTAATGATTTGACTTTTTATGTGGATGAAAATGAGATCCGCGTCATTATCGGCCCTAATGGCGCGGGCAAAACTACAGTGTTGGATTTGATTTGTGGCCGCACCAAAGCGACTGATGGCTCCATTAAATTTCGCAACCGCGAACTCACCAGAATGAAGGAGCACGATATCGTTAAAGCCGGTGTTGGCCGCAAGTTTCAAACCCCTTCTATCTACGGCGACTTGAGTGTATTTGAAAACCTGGAAATTTCTTTTCCGCGCGGACGCTCGGTATTCGGCGCGTTGGTATTTAAACGCGATGAGGAAGTGATCAGTAAAGTCCATGAAGTTGCCAATATGATTTTTCTCGGCGATCAATTGGATAAACAAGCGGAGCTCTTAAGCCACGGCCAAAAACAATGGTTGGAAATCGGTATGTTATTGATGCAAGACCCTGATCTTTTAATGCTCGATGAACCCGTTGCTGGTATGTCGGTGGGCGAACGACAACAAACAGCAGAATTGCTACGCAGCATTATCAAAGACCGCTCGGTGATTGTGATCGAACATGATATGCAATTTGTGGCGCAAATCGCCGACAAGGTTACCGTGTTGCACCAGGGAAAAATTCTCGCGGAAGGTTCAGTCGATAAAGTCAAAAATGATCCGAAAGTGATTGAAGTTTACCTTGGCCAT
The DNA here is from genome assembly GCF_031457055.1 of Cellvibrio fibrivorans. NCBI lineage: Bacteria > Pseudomonadati > Pseudomonadota > Gammaproteobacteria > Cellvibrionales > Cellvibrionaceae > Cellvibrio > Cellvibrio fibrivorans. The sequence goes on from NZ_JAVDVX010000008.1 coordinate 96,101, forward strand.
TAACAAAGTGTTGTGCGAATAACACCTCGGAGAAATTCATTATGTTATCTGTATCAGATTACCGCGTAAGTTATGGCCAGAGCGAAGTGTTACATGGATTAAATTTTGAAGTGAAACCGCGTGAAATTGTCGCGGTGATGGGCCGCAATGGCATGGGCAAAACCACACTGATGAAATCCTTGATGGGTGTGATCCCCAGCTCCGGTGGCAGTGTAAAACTGGACGGCAAGGAAGTGAGCCAACTGAAAAGTTACCAGCGTGTTGCCGGCGGGTTTGGTTTTGTACCCCAGGGGCGGATGATATTTTCCAGCATGACCGTAAAGGAAAATATTGAGACAGGTTTAACCACTACAAAAAGACGTTCGGTACCACAAGAACTTTACGATATGTTTCCGGTGCTATTGGAGATGCGCAATCGCCGTGGCGGTAATTTATCCGGTGGTCAGCAACAGCAATTAGCGATTGCCCGCGCACTGGCGAGTGATCCAAAAATGTTATTTCTCGACGAACCGACAGAAGGTATTCAGCCGTCGATCATTCGCGAAATTGGTCGAACCTTAAAAATGATTCGCGACCAGCGCGGTTTATCAATTGTTGTTTCAGAGCAGGTATTAAGTTTTGCATTGGATATTGCCGACCGGATTCTGGTGATCGAGAAAGGCGAAATAGTTCATGAAGAATTACGCGAGACGATTAATGAGGCAAAGGTTGCGTCCTACTTATCAGTGTAAAAGGGCAGTGTAATTTTTCATTGTTGTTTTGATTTCAGTTATTACTTCTTAAGCCAGCTTTCGCTACGTCTCGGGCGATTGCTGGCTCTTTTATTTGCCGTTAATCCTGACGGTCTTCAGGAGGTTCTCCATTGTGTGGTTCTGGCATATTGTCTGGTTTGCACGCAAGGGTGATCTCATCTGATTGGTGCGGAGGTGTGCTGCACACGCCGTTCACCAATTCATCATTGCGCCCTGCAAACGAACAGACATCATTTTCCGTTAATCCTTTGCAGGCAAGCAGTGCTTCTTGAGGTGGGCCGAAATGATGTTCATCGCGCGGTGGCCGCTGCTGTTCAGCGGCGTAGACTGGCATTGCAAACGAATGCAGTAAAACGCCCAAAACACCTGCGCATTGCGCTGCTTTTATTAATATCTTCATTGTTTACCTCGTGATTGGTCAAATTGCTAAAAGACGTTTCTGAGATAAATAATAAAAATAATAGTTCGGGCTTCTTACTGGTTATCACAGTCTTTGCACAATCACGCGCTTGACGCTGGGTTCAACGCGTACTGCCTGCGTGAATCTCAACTGGGACTTATTAGTGGGACTTTTAATGTGCGTCTCAAGGAGCACCGATCCGCCGCTGGGACGACAGCCTCCTCGCACTTTGATTAGATAAGTTAACCGCCATTGCGGTGCTCACAATAATCAATAAAAGAGGTATACGAGATGCAATCCTGTAGACGATTAATCGGGGTATTGTTGCCCAGCCTGCTCACCGCCTCCATCGCTGTACAGGCGGGGGAAGTACCTGCCGGCGCCGGTAGTTTTACCACCGAAAAACCCGCCCATCGCTGGGCGCCATCCACCGCTGAAGGTTATGACCAAACCGTGCCAAAAGGGCAGCCCTGGGGTATTTATGTGCCACGCCAGGAGCAGAGCCCCAAGGTCACCAACCGCTTTCAAAGCTCGGGTAAACCCACTCCCACGCACGAGTTCTGGTCCTCGGTGGTCTGGCCCCACGCTGTAAAAAACCTGATCCGCAATGAAAACGGCGGCATTATCGAAACTAATGTGGATACCGTGCCCTACTCACACTGGATGAGTAATTCGCCCTACACGCTCAAGTTCACTAATCGCGGCGTCAACCTGACTTATGCGCAAATCCCGCTGCTGGTACCCTACCGCTACGAGGATCCCAACTCCGACAAACGGGTACTGCCATCCACCAGCAACCCGAAATTCACCGCCTACACCTATCCGGCGCGCATCGACCCACGCCTTGACCCTCTGGGTGGCACCGAGCTGAATATTCGTTTTGACGGTATGGATGCCGATGAAACCCAGTTGGATAACTACAGCGACTTTGCCGCCACCGTGTTGCTCAAAAATCCCGACGCCAATGAAAACACCCAGGCTGCAAGGGTGACTCTGGTGAATGGTTCGCCCTACATTCACTTCCAGAAAACGGGCCTGAGTAGCGTGAGTTTCACCTACTTTAATGGTATGCGCATTGTGCACGAGTCCGACGGAGTGCTCGCCCTGTACTTGGGCGACGTGCGTGCAGGCTACGGAATTTTTGCGCCGCCGGGCACTCAGTTCAGCTACAACCTGGCGAATCTTGACTTGAAAGAGCTGGCCAGCAATGGCCAGATAACCATGACCCTGCCCGCCAGTCACCAGTATTTCAGCGTGGCGGTTCTGCCCAACGAAATTAACGACATTTTCAAGGCGCCTACCAGCTATACCGAGCAGGGTTTTGCGATTGCTGCAGGTACGGCGGTGAGCGACTTGCCCACCCATATCGCTGGCACCCGCCAGCCGCTGGTGGTATCGCGTTTGGTTGGGGATTTTTTCCGCGAGGATGAAGCCGGTGACGGTGTCGGAGTCGAAGAACTGGATGCGCTGATTGCTGACTACCGCCACCATGCCTATGCTCTGCCCACCGATACCCGCTTTGACTACCGCTATAACGAGGCAACCGCAGAAGTGGTATCCACTTACACAGTCACCACCCATCAGGTAGGCACCGAGCAATACGCCGACCCTGATGCCATCAACCAAACCATGATGGGGCTCTATCGCCACCAATACATTAACGCGGGCGACCTCGATTACGCCTACACCTACTCCACCCCGCGCGGTGAGATGAAAGTGATTAAAGGCAATAGCTTTGAGACCCGCATTCACCACCCTGGCCTGCTGCCCAACCTGCCCAATAAATTGGAAGGCGCCGAGCTGGAGCGTTTGATGACATTGTTGGAGCAGGACAAAAACGGCCAGTGGGCCGACGGCCTGACCCAAAACGATGTGCTGGATACCTACAACAACGGCAAAGAACTGAACTGGATGCTGCAGCTGCTGCACATTGCCGAGCAAACCGGCAGAAGCGATATTGCCGCCACCTTGATGGGGCGCATTAAAACGCATTTGGAAGATTGGTTAAGTGCCGACGACTGGCAGCAAGACCAGGCCTACAACAATAGCCATTGCAACCCCATGGCTGAACCCGCGCGCAGTAACTGCTACCGCGACTTGCGCCTCGCCAACGAGAAAAAATACTTCTACTACAACGAGGAGTGGAACTCGCTCACCGGCTTCCCCGCCAGTTTTGGCTCGGATACCGAACTGAACGATCACCATTTCCACGCCGGTTATTTGATCTCGGCCGCTGCAGCCATCGCCCGCTATGACCACAGCTGGGCGCAGCAGTGGAAGCCAATGGTCGACTTGTTGATTAAAGACTCAGCCAACTGGGATCGCAGCGATACCCGCTTCCAGTACCTGCGCTACTTTGACATCTACAACGGCTACTCACTCGCCAATGGCCATTTGAACATGGACGCCGGCGGCAATCAGGAGTCCTCCTCCGAGAGTATTAACTTCGCGCAAGCGGTTGCGCTTTGGGGTTCGGAAACCGGCGATAGCGCCATTCGCGACTTGGGGATTTTCCTCTATGCCAGCGAGATCCAGGCCATTCACCAATACTGGTTCGATGTGGACAATGCGGTATTTCCACGCAATGTATTTTGGGATAACGGCAGCCAATTTGTGCAGAAGGATTTTGACCGCGCCTCGGTAGGCCTGGTATGGCACAGCAAGGCCGACTACGGCACCTGGTTCTCAGCCGCACCGCGCATGATTGCGGGTATTAACTTCCTGCCCGTTACCGGCGCCTCTCTGCACCTGGGCCATATGGAGCGCAAACTCAGTAGTGGCAGCACTATTCCCTCTCTGCAACTGGTGATGGATCGTCTGAATGAGGACACCAACTTCTTTGCCTCTGTACTCTGGCACAGAGACCTGCCCGCCGAGTACACCCAGTACGATTTCCGTCGCAAAACCAAATTCTGGGACGATTTGATGTGGCAGGCCGAAGCATTGGTCAACCCGCAGACAGCGGCCGACAAGTTCAATGCCGCCGGCAACTACAAAACCGAGTTTGATCCCTCACTCGCACCTATGTACCCCAATGACGAAGTGCGCAGTGAAGCCGGTGCCAGCAAAACCCATACCTATCACTGGATTTTCAACCTGCGTCAATTAGGTCGCCCGGTAAAAGGCATTAGCGCCGATACCGCGCACTACGCGGTGTTTGAAAAAAATGGCACCCGCACCTATGTGGCTTACAACCCTACTGCTACCCCCAAAACCATCACCTTCAGCGATGGTGTCAGCATCAATGTCGCTCCGTTCAGTATGAGCGGTGACGATGCCGTAGCGCCCGCCGTAAGCAACCTGAGTGTGGCCAACCTAAGCTTTACCGGTGCCAACGCCAGCTGGACAGCGTTGACTGGCGAGTGGACTGGCGCCAGCTATCGCGCAGTGGTGAAAGACAGCAGCGGCAGCGAAGTGTTTAACCAGCTGGTCACCGGCACCTCAGTCGCCATTACCGGTTTGACCCACAGCACCAGCTACAGCCTGAGCGTAACCTCTGTTTTTGAGGATTTAAGCGGTCGCTCGGCCTACAGCACCTTTGAGACTCCCTTAGATACCAGCCTGGTGCCAGCAGTGAAAAACCTTAGCACCACCAATGTAGATCACCAGAGTTTCACCTTGAGCTGGAGCGCTATTCCCGCTGCCTACCTGAACGCCGACTATGCCATTGAGCTGCGCAGCAACGGCACATTGGTACAGTCGATTCCCACCACTGGCGGCACCGTCCAGCGCGTAATTACAGGCCTGAATGCTGCAACCAGCTATCAAGTCAGTGTGATTGCGAGCAACAACGCGGTGCAATCACCCGCGGCAACGCTTACCGTTGTCACCAGCGAAGCGCCGCCCGCCTGCGACCCAACCGCAGCCTACTGCATAGAAAGCACCAGTTGCAGTGCGGTGCGTATCACCCTCAATCGCAGCGCGGTTTGGGCCGATATCCGCCTCACTTCACCCATGCAGTCAGGTGGCTATCGCATGCCCAAAACGGCGGAGGGCAAGTCCTACTTTGACGTGACCGGCCTGAACAACAACAGCGGTGTGAATTTTGAATTCACTTACTTTGATACCGTTGGGCACGATCTGGGGCCTTACAGCTACAGCCACAGCACAGCTAACTGCGGCACCTCGTCCAGTGTGCCCAGCTCATCCAGCTCGTCTTCAACCAGCACGTCCACCAGCACGTCAAGCTCAACGTCATCCTCAAGCAGTCTGTCCTCCAGCAATTCGTCAGTGGGCGTGGAGTTGGGGGTAGTGAAAATGACCGCGCTGGCCAATGGTGGTATGCAGTTCAGCATCCGCCTGAATGAGCGCAAACAACAGGTACATTTGTTTGCCCGTCGCAACGGCCTGCAGGACTATGTGGTGAATGACCTGCAAGCCCAGGCAGGCGCCGAGATCAACAATGGCGATGGTACCTACACCTACCAAATCACCCGCAATGGTGTTTATGCGGGCTGGGATGTGGTTGAAGCGCGGTTTTACACTTTCAATCCAGGTAGTGGTCAAACCTTCCACCCTGGTCCAGGTGAAACCAGCTGGAAAACGATGACCTATTGGGCGGGTTCTTCGTCAGCATCCAGCGTATCCAGTTCATTGGTGCCATCGAGCAGTTCCAGCTCATCGCTGTCATCCAGCAGCTCCAGCTCTTCGTCTTCCGCGGTCACTAATGGCTACTCGGCGAGTGCAGTAATGCCAAATGGCGCGAACGTGGCTTACACCACTACTGCCAGCTACAGCAATGGCGGGGTGAAAATCACCTTCACCACCACTGAAAACCTGAACTGGGTATGGGTATTTACCCCTGGCTGGAACAACATGACCCGCTTACAGGGCAACAGCTTTGAGGTGATCATTCCCGGCATCACCCCAGGCACTGCGCTGAATTATTACTTCACCATCAGCACCGCCAGCCGCGGTGAAGCCAATAATAGCAACCAACCCCATACATGGACTGTGCAATAAGAATTTGCCCGCAATGCAATTATCACCGGCGCAATTGCGCCGGTTTTTTAGCTCAGCCTTTGCCTGCGATGCCGCAGGTATTAAGTCGTCCTTTTGTTTGTTGACACTCAACCCCTGGGCTATGCTGGTTTTATGAAGAATGATGTGACATAAAAATAAACAAACATCGGTGGGCTTTAGGTGGATAAATTAGTTTTAAGCTTTAATGATATTCCTCTCATTCTGGTCATTTTCCAGTCGTTGCTTTTCTCTATTCTTTTGTTGACGGCGAATCTGGGAAGGCGTCAGGCCAATTTTTTTCTCGCAATGTTTCTGCTAGCGATAGGGCTCGATGCGTTTGATTCGCTTATCTACTGGAGTCCCAGTATCAAAGTTGCCTATCTGGATGGCGCTGTACACATATTTTATTGGTTGAAATTCAGCGTTTACCTTGCGGCACCTATGTTATTTTTTTATGTGAAATCGATGATTGATCCCGACTTCAAGCTGCACTGGCGGTATGCCGTACACTTGTTGCCGCTGCTGCTATTCCCCTTGTTTATCATCGGCCTCTATACCAGCCTGACACCAGAAGAACGGGTGCTGGGTATTACCCAATTTGGATTGTTATACAAAGAGCCTGTATTCCAGATGCATCTATGGATGAGGCATTTCTTATATGTAGGTTATGGCATCGGTTGTTTTTACCTGCTTTTCCAATACAAAAACCGTTTAAAGCAGCACTACTCCAACATTGAAAACATCGATATGTTTTGGTTGCAAATGTTGATAGGTGGTTTTTTGATGATTTGGGTGTGGGTGTTTATTTCTTACTTGCTAACGCTGCTAAATGCATCCCAATGGATTGGAAACCTGATTGGTATTTCCGGCAACGTGTTTAGCTTCGTGTTTGTCAATGCATTAGTGCTTTACAGCATGGCCCATTCCACCATCGGATATCGGCGAGTAGTGTCAGAGGAGGAAAAATCTGACGCACCTGAACCTGAAAAATATGACCCACTCATTATGACAAAACTCAATCAGTTGATGAAAGACAAGGAGCTCTATCTCGATCCTGAATTCACGCTGGAGCAACTGGCGGAAGTTAGCGAGATTCCTGTGCGCAAAATTTCCGCTGCCATTAACCGCGATGCCGGACAAAACTTTTTTGATTACATCAACTTCCATCGCGTGCAAAAGGCGGCTTACATATTGGCCAGCCGTAACGGCAAAACCTCCATGCTGGATGTGATGGCCGATGCTGGCTTCAACAGTAAATCGACCTTTTATCGCGCGTTTAAAAAATTCCTCCATATGACGCCAACGGATTACGTTGATCAACTCAACCGTAAAAACTGATTGTCCATACGTCAAATAGCGTAGGTGCGCGCGCTATTTGTCGTATGGTGATTCGTTAGTCTGCGCCAGATACTGACCCTGTTCCGAGACGTATTGTCCAACACTCACCAGGAGTCAGAACCATGGCTGAAACGATTATCAAAATAGATTTAACCAAATCGCCCTATGAAAATGAAATGATCCACAATCGCTGGCATCCGGATATTCCCATGGTCAAAACCGTGAAGCCTGGTGAAGATTTTATTATTGAATGCTATGACTGGACGGGCGGCCAGATTACGAATAACGACAATGCCGATGACGTGCGCGATGTAGATTTATCGCAAGTACATTTCCTCTCTGGCCCAGTGGGAGTGGAAGGCGCAGAGCCGGGTGATTTATTAGTGGTGGATATTCTCGACATTGGTGCCTTCCAAGAAAGCTTGTGGGGCTTCAATGGATTTTTCTCCAAGAAAAATGGGGGCGGATTTTTAACAGAGCATTTCCCGGAAGCGCAGAAATCGATCTGGGATATCAACGGTATGTTTACCAAATCCCGTCATGTGCCTAATGTGGAATTTGCCGGACTGGTACATCCCGGTTTGATTGGTTGTCTGCCATCGAAAGAAATGTTGTTAGAGTGGAACAAGCGCGAAAAAGAGCTTTACGATACTGAGCCCGATCGCGTTCCAGCACTTGCCACACTCCCTTATGCCGACACCGCTCACATGGGCAAAATGGCTCCCGATGCGGCAAAAATTGCAGCTGCTGAAGGTGCGCGCACCGTGCCACCGCGTGAACACGGTGGTAACTGCGACATTAAAGATTTATCGCGCGGCTCTAAAATTTATTTTCCGGTATACGTGAAGGGCGGTGGGCTTTCGGTTGGCGATTTGCACTTCAGCCAAGGCGATGGTGAAATCACGTTCTGTGGTGCCATTGAAATGGCGGGTTGGATCCATCTGCGGGTGAGTTTAATTAAAGATGGCATGGCGAAATACGCTATTAAAAATCCAATCTTCAAACCCAGTCCGATTGCGCCGAAATACGATGACTATTTAATCTTCGAAGGTATTTCAGTCGATGAATATGGCGAGCAACATTATCTGGATGTGCATGTCGCTTATCGCCAGGCTTGTTTGAATGCGATTAATTATTTGACCAAATTTGGTTACTCCAAAGCGCAGGCTTATGCAATTCTCGGTTGTGCTCCGGTGCAAGGGCATATCTCGGGTGTGGTGGATATTCCGAATGCCTGTGCAACCTTGTGGCTGCCGACGGATATTTTTGATTTTGATGTAAATCCATCGGCAGAAGGACCGACCAAAAAAGTATCGCCGGGAATGGATGTTCCTTTATCTAAAGACAAGTAAGGGGAAAGATAAATAGCATTTGCTTTTTATCGATGTCAGCAGAATATACTGAGATGAATTCCGGCATTTGCTCCGGGACTGCGCGTCCCGGACTGCGCGTCCCGGACTGCGCGTCCCGGAGCAAATGACGGAGTCCATCCCTGCGAAAATTCCAACGCTTTTATTGAGGAATTCACATGCCCGTTTACGACTACAAATGCACAGACCACGGTCTGTTTTATGAATTGGCTTCGATGGATGATTCGAGCAAACCCGCTGCTTGCCCAACCTGTGCAAAGTTGAGTGCGCGAGTCATCATGGTTGCGCCGGAATTTCTGGATATGAAAAAAGAAAACCGCGCAGCACATGCACGCAATGAAAGTGCGATGCATGCCCCGATTTTTTCTACGCCGGATTACCGCGCCGAACAGCAGGCACGGCGTGAGCACAAACATGGTAAAGGCTGTGGTTGTGGCGATAAGCCGATCCGCAAATCGAATCTCATGTATACCGCTGGCGGCAATAAAATGTTTCCATCAATGCGGCCATGGATGATTAGCCATTGATGTTTTTTTACAGCAAATAAAAAGGGCTTCATTCGAAGCCCTTTTTAATTTTTAGATAACCAAGTGGATCGCTAATGTGTTTTTCCCGATGCGCGCAGGGTGTCAATATAATCATTGAGCGTACCAAATAAATCGCTCAACAATTCCGGTGCCTGCATACATTTTGCAGCGCCCATAATCCCTTGGTAACTGCTGAAGATAAACATTGAAATTCGCACGGGGTCAATATCCTTTCTGACCAGTCCATCCACTTGGCCTTTTTCCAGTGCGCGCACAATCGTCATGTGTGCATTCTCAAATACTTTTTCCAGGCGCTGGTGAAAGCCGTCATCAATAGCGGCCATCTCCTGATTTAAATTATTTAAGGGGCAGCCGTTAAAGCAGGCGGCATTTTGGAACGACTCGGCTTTATAAACAAACATTTGCTGCAGTGTGGTAAGCGGATTTTTGTGTTGCTGGAAAAAATCTTCCCAGACTGTCTGGAAATGCCCCATCAATACCTCGTCGACCACCGCATAACCCAAGGCTAGTTTATTGGGGAAGTAGTGATAGAGAGCGCCTTTAGCCAGCTTGGTTTTTTGCAGGATCGCATCAATGCGCATCCCCTGATACCCGTTTTGGAAAATTTCCTCGCGCGCTGCTTCAAGTATGCGGGTGCGCGTTTGTTCGGCATTGCGTTCAGTGGCCATAGTTGTCTCTTGGGTATGCAATCATATTATTGTTATCGAGTTTCATGACATCCCGGTGAAACATTCCAGTAGAAACACGCCAGTTAAAACACTGCGCCGTTAAAATGACGGCGCCTGGATTTTTACTACATCAGTTTTGATACTGCCCAATATGCTTGCGCAGAAAAATAACAGGCAAGCATTGAGTTCGAAGGTCTCCTCAAACCACTGTGATAGACCTTTATCCATATCGAAGAGTTCCCGGTCAAACGGCCAGCCGCTGGCGTAGAACACACAGGCTAGCATGGTTAGCATAACCGTTGGTGCCAACAGGACTTTACCGAGGTTACGGAAAACCAACTTAACTCTGCGCGATATGTGCCACGTAAAGCTGAGTATCATTAACAGGGCGATTACGCGCAAGATTTTTTCGAGTGCATCCCATGCTGCACTGCTGCCCAATTTATCGATATCTACTTCGCGCAAAAAAAGTGCTAACGCAAATAGTGCAAGTCCCACGCGAATATCGCGCTTTAAGCCGGAGTCATGCGTATTAAACGCACGCCAACCTTGCACCAGTGCTGCCAGGAGCAAGAAGCCGCCTTGCGCCAACTCCAGGAGACCATTTTCTTTTACGATTGAGGGATTGAATTGCCAAGCCTCAAAGCTCAGGGTACTGCTAATCGCGAGTAGGCCAACAATAAAAAAAGTCAGGGCTATCGCACGGATATGCCGCGTGTAACTCATGAGTTCCAGCGAAAATGGCTGGAAATCAGCTAAATGATAGGGGGAGCGTAATTCAAGGGTTGGGAAACTTTGCAGTAACGGCATGTGCTGGACTGACGATTTCAGTGTGTTTTTCATTAGGGCTTGGCTCCTTGAGCGATCTTTTGGTTCTTGTGGCATCAGTTTGAAATCTGAATACCCGCGACTAGATTGGCGCTGGCGAGCTGAATCCATACTGAAAGCAGCGGGCGATTGCCATCTCTGGTGTGAAGTTCCTTTTTCTCCATTATTAACTCTGGTTGTATCTTGAGCGGTTTGTGGGGTAACCGAAAAACCGACCATTTGGTCGGTCGTCATTAAATAACAGACCAAATGGTCTGTCAATTCGACTTTTGTGAAAAAGTGTGGGGCTCACCAGATGTGTTAAGTACTGAATTAATCTTGGCTTAAGTTTGCGTGGGTAGAGTGCGGCGCGGGCAAGGCAGGCGTTAACAGCGCGGTTGGTCTGGGTTATGCTGCGCGCTTCGCAGTTGTTGAGACTCATCCATGAAGTCGCGCAGTAAACTAAAACCGCTATTTGCCCTGTTGATTTTTGCTCTGGGCCTTGCGCTGCTCAATAACCTTAACAAACAACAATTGTTGGAGTCAGACGCAGCCCAAGCGCAACTGGCGCTGGCCGTAAAGGGCGAGAGTGTTGTCGGTGCCGATGTATTAATTGCCGAGGCATTCCGCAATGGGCGGTCCAATGTGCAGTTGGGCGGTGAGGGCAGGGTTGCCCGGATTCTTCCCGATGATAATAACGGTAATCGCCATCAACGATTTTTACTGGAATTGGAATCCGGCCATAGCCTGCTCATTGCGCATAATATTGACTTGGCTCCGCGCGTGGAAAATTTGCGCGAGGGAGAGCAGTTGGAATTCTATGGCGAATATGAATGGAATCAAAAAGGGGGCGTGATCCACTGGACGCATCACGACCCAAAAGGCGTGCATACCGGTGGTTGGTTAAAATACCAGGGTCGGGTGTATAAGTAACATCAACACTATAAAAAACTTGCAGAGGAAATACGATGATTAACCCCAACACTGTTAGCCGCTATAGCCCAATTCTTATTGGCTTGCATTGGTTTATGTTTGTACTTTTGATTGCTGTTTACGTCACTATGGAATTTCGCGGCATGTTTCCCAAAGGCAGTGATCCTCGTGAGTTTATGAAAGCACTGCACTTTATGTTTGGGATTGTAGTGTTATTGCTGGTGATAGTTCGCCTTGGCGTGCGCTTATCCAGCCCAACTCCGGCGATAGCGCCCACGCCTAAACCGCTCGAAAATGCGCTCGCAAAAATTGTGCATCTCTCGCTCTACGCTTTTATGGTTTTTATGCCAATTGCCGGCTGGATCATTTTAAGTGCTGAAGGCCATGGGGTGCCCTTTTTTGGATTGGAATTGCCACCGTTAGTGGGTGAGAATCATGACCTGGCGGAACAAGTTGAGCACTGGCATGGTCTGGTCGGAGAAATTGGTTATTACCTGATTGGCTTGCATGTGTTGGCGGGTTTGTTTCATCACTATGTAAAACGCGATAACACCTTAAAACGTATTTCATTAATCAATAAAGAGTCTTAAGCCTATGCGCCATCGCGAAGGTCACCGTTCCCATCACTCAGGCTGGTTGCGCGCTGCAGTTCTCGGTGCGAACGATGGCATTATTTCAACCGCCAGTTTGATGATGGGCATCGCTGCCGCGCAGGCAGATTCCTCCGCTATTTTATTAGCCGGTGTGGCAGGTTTGGTGGCGGGTGCGATGAGTATGGCGGCGGGCGAATATGTTTCTGTTCGCTCGCAGGCGGATACTGAAGCGGCTGATCTTGCGCGCGAAATTCACGAACTGGAAAACGATGTGGCAGGCGAGCTGCGCGAGCTGGAAGAGATTTATGTTGCCCGCGGTTTGGAGCGCAGCCTCGCCCATGAAGTAGCCAAGCAATTGACTGCACACGATGCACTCGGCGCCCACGCGCGCGATGAGTTGGGCATTACTGATATGTTTAGTGCGCGGCCACTGCAAGCGGCGCTGACATCCGCAGGAACTTTTGCAGTGGGTGCGCTGATCCCGTTGTTGGTTGTGCTATTTCATCCAGCACAATATCTTTCGTTTGCGATTGTGTCTTTCTCACTCATCGCGCTGGTGTTATTAGGTGGGCTTGCGGCAAAAGTGGGTGGGGCAAATACGTTTGTTGGGGCTGCGCGCGTTGGTTTCTGGGGCGCTGCCGCTATGGCGTTAACTGCAGCAGCAGGGCATTTATTTGGCGTGGTGCTCTGAGTTAAGGGTGTTGCTCTGATCCAAAAATTACTGCAATTACTTCACTCATCGCACGATTGATCTGCGCAAACTTTTCATCGCTCGCGAGAATGGTTTGCGCCGGTTGTGTGTAGTGCGAACCATCAATATCTTCCGCACAATGTTCAATTAACGCCCGCGCGGATGCAGGTGTGGTTTCCAAATGAAATTGGAAACCGTAAACCTGATCTTGAAAAACATACGCCTGATTAGCGCAGCCTTCGCTGCTGGCGAGATGCACCGCGCCAGATGGTAATGCAAACGTATCACCATGCCAGTGAAATACATTCGGGTAGCGCGCAAAGACCTGCGCGATGGGATGTATTGCGGCAGTGGGATTGATACTAATGGGCAACCAGCCAATTTCTTTGTGTGGGTTGCGCGTGACTTTTCCGCCCAGCACATCAGCAATCAGCTGCGCGCCCAAACAAACTCCCAACACGATTTTCCCTGCGGCGATGGTCTCTTTAATCAGGATTTTTTCATCGGCTAGCCAAGGGTAAATTGCTTCATCGTAAATCCCCATGGGGCCGCCCATCACCACTAAAGCATCAAAATCACTCACTGCCGGCACTGCATCGCCCCGGTACCAATGGGTAGTGGAGAGCGCATAACCGCGTGCGCGAAAGTCGCTTGCCATGCTGCCGATATCTTCAAATGGAACATGTTGCAGGCTGTGAATTCTCATGGATAGCTCCTGTCGATGTCGTCGGGGGGGGATGTTAGCAGGTGCTAATTATGCAGAAATCCCCTTGGTTGGGGAGCATTAATTCTGTCCAACTGGCTGCAAAGCCGCTGATTGTCTGATGATTGGTGTATACTCGGGCACAGTTCATGCGTGCAATTAATAGACTCTTTGCGCGCTCCTTCTACTGTTTCGCCGCAGGTTTAAACCCTCATAATCAGGTTTGAATCCCCCAAATGCCAGATTTGAACTCCCTGCTGCATAAACGCGAGATAGTGGTTATATCGGCAAGTCTGCGTGACTGCCCCTTTAAGCCTTTGGCTGAAATAACTTTTGGTGAATAGATTGATCGGAAATTTCTTTAAAAAACTGATAGGTTCAGGTGCGGATAAGCCTGAAAAGAACGAGGCAACCTCCAAGCCCGCCAGTGACAAAACAACTGCCAATGATAGATCTGGTGCAAAAAAACATCCCCGCGAACGCAGTGGATCAAGTCAAAATAGCCGTGGCAACCGCAATTCTCGCGACCAGCGTCCCGCCCAAAAAACCGGTGAGCAAGTTCCTGCGGTTGAGCGTGACCACTCAGCCAAACCCCCGCGTCACTCGGCCGCGCCGCGTCCGAAAAAAAGCGTGAAAGTGGATCATGGCCCCTGGGATATTTCCCAGTTTGAAGTTGAGGAGATCGAAGGCAAAACCCGCTTCCACGATTTTGATTTTGAGCCTCCGATCATGCGAGCAATTGCCGATCTCGGCTTTAAATACTGCTCGCCGATCCAGGCCCAATCGCTGCCCTACGCTTTGCAAGGTAAGGATGTCGTTGGTAAAGCCCAAACCGGTACCGGTAAAACGGCCGCGTTCTTAACGGCGATTATCGATGACCTGCTCAAGAATCCTATCGCTGAAAAACGCTATGCCGGTGAGGCGCGTGCGTTGATTATCGCCCCTACACGCGAACTGGTTATCCAGATTGCGGAAGACGCCAAAAGCCTGTGCAAATACACGGATTTAAAAATCCACACGCTCGTGGGCGGTATGGATTACGTCAAACAACAGCGCCATCTGCATGATGATCTGGTCGATATTTTGGTGGCGACTCCCGGCCGTCTGCTCGATTTCTGTGGCAACAAAGATGTGTATCTCGACCAGTTGGAAATCCTTGTCATCGACGAGGCTGACCGTATGCTCGATATGGGTTTTATCCCGCAAGTGCGTCAAATCGTACGCCAGACTCCCAAGCGCGAAGATCGCCAGACACTCTTTTTCTCCGCCACTTTTACCGATGAAGTGCGTACTTTGGTAGAGCAGTGGACTTACAAGCCGGTCACCATCGATATCGAACCTGAATCCGTCGCCAACGAACGTGTTGACCAACATGTGTATCTGGTTTCGACGGAAGAGAAATACACACTGCTATATAACCTCATTCAGCAAGAACATGCCGAGAGCATGATCGTGTTTGCTAATCGCCGCGACGAATGCCGCGATCTGCAAGAAAAGCTGCAGCGCCACGGTATCAAAGCAGGTTTACTCTCCGGCGAGATTGCACAGAACAAGCGTGTATCGACCTTGGATGCGTTTAAATCCGGCGAGATAAAAGTGTTGGTAGCGACTGATGTTGCCGGGCGCGGGATTCATATCAGCGGCATCAGCCACGTAGTGAATTTCACCCTGCCGGAAGAGCCGGAAGACTATGTTCATCGCATTGGCCGCACCGGTCGTGCAGGCAAAAACGGTACCTCGATCAGTTTTGCCTGTGAGGATGATGCGTTGTTGCTGGAGCCTATCGCGCAGTTGTTGGGTAAGCCGATTAAATGTGAGCAGCCGCCGGAATATCTGTTGCTGACTCCGCCGGACAGCCCTCCAGCACCACCGCGTGCGCGTACCAATGAGCGTTTTAGCAATCGCTCCGTTGGCAACCGCCCCGGCGGCAATCGCAGCCGCAGACCGCGCAATTAAATTCTTTAAAATCAATAACCACTGATTTGATTCCGCCCGGCATTCGCCGGGCGCGCCTAGCGGGGCGCTCCTGCTGCCTGGAATGGTTATGTCCTCTGCTAAATCGGCCTTGTTAACCCTGCATTTGGGTGCGTTCCTGATGGGCGCGACGGGGCTCTTCTCAAAAATTATCGAATTGCCTGCATGGGATATCACCGGCTACCGCACCTGGATTGCGGCAGTGGTACTTTTCGCCTGGGTCTATTGGCGCGAACGCAGTATCGGGCTTAAAACGACGCGAGATTATGGTCGCATGCTGGTGCTTGGCGTTCTGCTTGCCCTACATTGGGTGACCTTCTTCTACTCCATGCAGGTCGCGAATATTGCGGTGGGAATGATTTCGCTCTACGCCTACCCGGTCGTCACCGTATTTCTGGAGCCTTGGATCAAGCGCACCAAACTTGATTGGCGCGATGTAGTGAGCGGTTTTCTGGTGCTGGTTGGTATTTATTGTCTCGTGCCTGAATTTGATATCGACAACAACATGACCCAAGGTGTGATTTGGGGAGTGATATCCGCACTGACTTTTGCAGTGCGCAATTTATTGTTGAGCTATTGGTTCAGCGACCAAACTGCCGCGCGCTCGATGAGCTATCAAGTATTGATCGTCGCGCTATTGATGACCCCGATTTTATTTTTTTCATCGCACCAACCGAGCACGCACGACTGGTGGCTGCTGCTCTGCCTTGGCGTTGTGTTTACCGCTTTTACCCATACATTGCTGGGTTATGCGCTGCGCTACCTAAAAGCGAAAACGGTGGGGTTGGTGGCCTGTTTGCAGCCGGTGTATGCGGTGATATACGAAATTGCGGTGCTGCACACTTATCCTGATTGGAGCACAATCATTGGCGGTAGCATTATTATGGCCGCAGCGATTTACGAGTCTGTGCGCGAACACAATAAAGCTGCCGCCCTGCTGTAAATACAGCAAATAATTTTCGGTGAGTTTATGAGTCAATCATTAATGCCAATTGTGTTTGTTCCCCACGGCGGCGGCCCTATGCCTTTGTTGGGCGATGCCAATCACCGTGAGCTCACCCGCTTTATGCAATCGCTTCCGGTCGATTTACCTCGTCCAACAGCAATTGTGGTGATCACCGCGCATTGGGAAGAAGAGGTGGTCAGCATCACTTATTCTCCCGCACCGGGCATGATGTACGACTACTATGGTTTCCCGCCTGAGAGTTATGAATTCAAATATCCCGCACCGGGCGACCAACCTTTAGCAAAGCAAATCCAGCAGCTATTGCAGGATAACAATATCGACGCACGTTTAGATAACCAACGCGCTTACGATCACGGGACCTTTGTGCCGCTGATGTTGATGTACCCCGCCGCTGATATTCCGGTCGTACAATTATCTTTACTCTCCTCGCTCGATCCTGCAGCGCATATTGCCATTGGCAAAGCGCTTGCGCCGCTGCGTGAGCAGGGCGTGTTGATTGTTGGCTCGGGTATGTCCTTTCACAATATGCGCGCTTTTTTTTCTAATGACCCATCGATAAAAGGCAAAAGCGAGATTTTTGACGATTGGCTGGCCGAGACACTCACTGCATCTAACTTGACCCCTCAGGATCGTGAACAGCGTCTGTGCACTTGGGCCTCTGCCCCACAAGGACGTTTTAGCCACCCCCGCGAAGAACACCTGTTGCCATTGCATGTATGTTGGGGTGCTGCCAGCAAAGGCTCATTGGTGGCAGAGCAAAACTTCAGCAGCCTACTGTTCAACACGGCAATTTCTGGTTACCTCTGGCGCTAAACACTTAGCCTAATCATAGACTTGGCGCATTTTTCCAAATGTTGGCTACACTCAATGGATACTTGAAAGCTGTTGAGTGATAACCCATGAAAAAAATTCTAATCGTCGAAGACAGCGAGATGGTGATGAAAATCATGCGCCATCTGGTGCAGAGTTTATCGCTAGCTTATGAAGCTGTGTACGCTGCGACTATGGCGCAAGCAACAGCGCTCTACGAACAATATCCGAACGATTTTTTTGCTGCCCTGGTAGATTTGAATTTGCCGGATGCCCCCAACGGTGAAGTAGTGGACTTCATCCTCAGCAAAAAAATTCCTACCATTGTGCTCACCGGTAGCTACGACGAAAAACGGCGCGAGCAATTATTCAACAAAGGCATAGTTGATTATGTGACCAAAGAGGGCCGCTACGCTTATAGCAAAGCCGTCGGCATGATCAACCGTCTGGAAAAAAACCAGCGCATAAAAGTTTTGGTGGTTGATGATTCGGATATGTCGCGCAAGCATATGGTAAATTTATTTCGCCGCCATTTGTTTCAAGTGGTTGAGGCGGTTGATGGTGTGGATGCGATCAAAGTGCTGCTGGAAAACCCCGACACTAAATTACTAATCACCGATTACAACATGCCGAAAATGGATGGCTTTGAGTTGGTGCGCAACCTGCGTTACAAGTACGACAAAACCGATTTGATTATGATTGGTGTATCGGGTGAAAGTAGCGAGGCGCTCTCCGCCAAATTTATCAAACACGGTGCCAATGACTTTTTGCGGAAACCGTTTCATCCGGAAGAATTTTATTGCCGCATTATCCACAATATTGAATCACTTGAACTGGTTGAACAGATCACCTATAACGCCCAGCGCGATCATCTCACCGGTTTGTTCCATCGCTCCTATTTTTTTAATGCCGCCCGTGAGTTATATAAGACTGCCGAAGAAAAAGCAGCCCCGCTGGCGATGGCCATTATTAATATTGATCATTTCGGTGATATTAACGAGAAACATGGCAATGGTTGGGGTGATGTAGCGCTCAAATATATCGCAACCAGCTTGCACACTATGCTGGGGCGATTTTTATTCGCGCGCGCCGATAGCGACGACTTTTATGTGCTGATGCCGGGTTTGGATCATGAAAAAGCGGCGGCCCTGTTAAGCAAAGTTAAACAATTGTTGGCCGCCGAAGCCTACGTTATCAACGGTGAAACCATGCACTTTTATTTTAGCGCGGGTATCACCAGCCAAATGTGTCAAAGTCTGGATCAGCAAATTGCCAAGGCGAATATTTATGTGCGCCACGCCAAAGAAGCTGGCGGCAATATGATTGTGGATGATGGCGATGCGGAGGAATAACTTGTCATCTTCGTCATGCCGCGCGAACGCAGGTATGACCGTTGTGTGTTTTGCAGGAAATTATTGTTAAGAAAGATGTTTTACTTCTTTCACCCAATAAAGTGTCGCTCCGGCTACCGCAATTGGCGTGACAAAAATATTCAACACCGGCACCATACTGCCCAACAAAATAATCCCGCCGTAGGAGTAGCTGGTCAATTGCTGTTTGTTTAAACGGCGACGCAACTCACGGAAACTCAATTGGTGATTATCGGCGGGATAATCCGAATACTGCACCGCCATACACCAGCAGCTCCAGATTACCCCAATCAATAAACCCAATAAATTTGCACCGGGAATAAAAAATAGCACTACGAAAATAATCAATACTAATAGGCCGCGACTCACAAAATACCAAAGCTTCACCGCCTCGCGTTGCAAGGTGCGCGGAATCAATTGACCCCATGGCTCATCGGGTGGTGCAACACCGGTTAAATGAGTCTCTATTTTTTCCGCCAGCAATCCAAAAAACGGTGCTGCGATAAAATTGGTAATAATATTAAAGCTGTAACCGTAGATAACTAAAAACACAAATGCCACCAGTGGCCAGAGTATCCAGGCAAACCAATCCAGCCAGCTGGGTGACCACTCCAACACCTGCGCAAAAAAATCGCCAAAGGCGTGAAAGAGCGCGATAGTCACGCCAACAAAAATAACCAGATTAATGAGCAGCGGAATCAAAATGAAACGGCGGAAGCCAGGTTTTACAATCAATCGCGCACCTGCCAAAAAATAATCGATAGCAACACCAGGAGAACCTTGCATCTACGCTTTCCTTTTTAATCGTTGTAATAACCAGTCAATAGCCGAGAATGCCAATCCAGCAATTGCGCCATATAAATGGGATTCCACTGCCACCACCACCGGCAACAGCGCCTGCAAATCAGTTGCTTCATAATCAGCACTATTCTCCTGAACTAATTTCGCCACCACCAAACCCAGGGCAATTACACGAATCCACTGAGGATAAGCGCGTGTTTGTAATAATCCAGCGACAATTAATCCGTGTATCGCACCGGACAAGCCTGCATAGGGTGAATACTCAGGGTTAAAACAATAAATCCCAACACCAACAATCGCGCAGCACCAGAGCAATAATAGCGAGAATTTTTTTAGTGAGTACTCCGTAAAAAAAGCCAGCGCGCATAACAGCAGTGCGGCCACATTCATCAGCGTATGCGCCCATCCAAAGTGCACCAGATTAGCGGTGAGCAAACGCCAGAATTCGCCAGTAGAGACTTTTGTAGCTTCGAGATTAAGTAGAGGGAAGAGCGGATTTGCAAGTGCAGTGAGGCAGAGCATGATCGTGCTTAGGATCAGGCAAAGTCTAAAGGTTACTGTTATTTTAATAATGGGCATTAGGTGTGCTGTGGTAAATGAGTCGAAGTGTATCTTAGACTCAGAGCGCAGCTTGGTGCAAACGGTCGTTGATTCAACCTGCTTAATCGTAGGTGATAAGTAGGACAAATAATCCCCGGCATGAATGATCCGGGGATTATTTATTTGCACCAATTATTTTTTCGCAGGAAATGCAAAAAATACTTTGGTAGCCGCTATGCCTATTCCTTTGCCCGGTTCTGCGCCGGTTTCATCAAAGCCAGTGCTCACATAAGTTGTACCGGTAATGACCAATCCGTCGGTCGATATCGCCTGCCATGCTTGAGCTTCTTGCTCGCGATCCAGTGCTGCTTTTTCCAATGACAAATCATGAAATTCGCTGCTGTAATCGCTGTTAATTAATCCTGCTCTAAAGTAAGGGCAGGGGGTGGTGATACAGACTATACCGGTGCTGGAAATCTTCAGATAGGGGCCGACGGGTGGGTTTTTATTGGCGCCTACCCAAGCACCGTTAGCCACCAGGGTTTTAGTGCGGGTTACTACCCGGCCTGAAATAGGTGAATTAATCACCGCGCCTCGCAGCAGCGCTTGTTCGCTGTGTATTGCACTGTTCAATTCGGCAATTTGTTTTTCAGTTAAACCCAAACGTTTGTAATTAATGTAGGCAACATAAATGCTGTTAGGCAATAATGCAGCGCTTTCATAGGCTTCATCTTCCGTTTGTAATTGGAGTGAATACTGGTTTACTGGCGTTAAAAACCAGCCTCCACACATGGGGAATGCGCATTTGCGGTAGTCCGGTTTAACAATATAAGTCGTGCCTGTTGGTTCGGGGCTAATAATGGTTTGAGCGTGAGTGCCAAGACTAAAAACAGCAGCGCAAAGTGCTACCAAACCGGCGCTATGTGCTACAGCTCGAGCAATGAAGGAAATGATGGTGTTCATAATAGTAAGTCCTGTTATTAGATTGAACTGTTTTCCCTATGCACACGGCATAGGATTTATACACGGCTTTACCAGCCCATGCCGGCTTTATACTAAACCTTACTCACTTTTAGTCATTACTGATTGCCAAACTGCGCGCCAGTCATTTGTAATGAATTGTTCTTTTGTGAATTAACTTATGATGGAGTTATTTTGAAAGCGAGCCTGCCTTCCTGGTTGTCGGGATTATTTATCCTGCTTGTCGTACCGTTCTTTTTTGTGGGTGGGCCTGATTCATTTTCGTCGCTCTTACTAAAAAATGTATGGAATTTTGGCCATATCATTTTTTTTGCGGTATTGATGTTGTTAGTTCAAGCGTTTAAACCTTTGGCGCATTGGCGGCAATGGTTTTTAGTGACAATTGTTGCAATTGTAATTGGCGGTGCGATTGAGTTAGTCCAGCATTTTGTAGGACGAAACACCAGTGTGGATGATGTTTTGCATAATGTATTTGGTGTGTGGTTGGGGTTGTTTTGGGGGCAAAAACCAACGTGGCGGGTTTGGTTGCTGCGTTTTATTAGCGTGATGTGTGTCCTGCCATCATTATGGTCAGTGCTGGATGCGGCGTGGGGAGATGTTGTAATGCGGCAACAATTCCCGCTGGTAAATAGTTTTGAGTCACGCCATGAAATGCAGCAGGTACAGGCGGGTGCAGCGCGTGCAACCGTGCGGCAATCAGACAGCGTTGTGCGCCACGGCCATAGGTCATTATCTGTGATCTTAAGCACTGAAAAATATGCCGGGATCAGTTTGTTAGGTCCTTATGGCGATTGGAGTGGCTATCAATTTTTAACAATGGATTTTTATAATCCTGAAGCTGAACGGCTGGAGCTGGTGATAAAAATTTCTGATTATCAGCACGATTCCGGTAGAAATTTGCATGGTGACAGATTTAATTATCCCGTTGTATTAATGACAGGTTGGAATCATGTGCGTATTGATCTCAATGAACTCCGCAGTGCACCTGCTGGCCGCGATATGCAGATGGATAAAATTACCGGTTTTACCGTATTTGCACTGCAATTACCGACATCACGCGAATTTTATTGGGACAATATCAGGCTGCAGTAATTACCCGGTTACGCCCCGCCGCTTTCGCCCTATAGAGTGCGGTGTCTGCCGCTTTAAACAGCTGCTCCAAATTTTCATTGGTTTTTAAAGTAGCGACACCGAAACTCGCGGTGATATGAATGTCTTTGTGCAGGGTTTGGTTCGCAATGAGCTCGCGCAGTTTGTCGGCAATAGCGCAGGCACTTTCAATATCCGTATCGCGGCAGACCAATACAAACTCCTCACCGCCCCAGCGGGCAAACAAATCCTGGGTGCGTGTATGTTGTTGCACAATACTGGATAAATGGCTTAACACCAGATCGCCAGTATCGTGTCCATGCCGATCATTGACCTGTTTGAAGTGGTCTATATCGATCATCACCAGCGAGAGTGGTTTGCGGTATTTATGCCACTCCTGCAAGCCCAGGCTGATCGCTTCTTCAATGCCGAGGCGATTAAAAGCGCCGGTGAGAGGATCGGTTTTGGCTTTTATCTCCAACGCTTTACTGCGCATGTCGAGCACTTCATTAATTTCCAGCAATTCCGATTCGCGTTTGCGCTGAATAACCACTTCATCTTTTAATTTGATAATACGATAGGCCAGAAAGGATAAAATAATCCCTAGCCAAAACATCATAATCGCGAGATACCAATCAGCAGTGGTTAATGCCTGCCCAATAAATTCTACTTTATGTAAATGGAATTGATGCTTTCCCAGTGGTCGCCCTGAGCCGGTTTGCACTTCAAAAATGGTGACGTTATCGAATTGTGGATGGCTCAATTGCGGCGGGATTTTATTTTCCAGTACCCACCAGTTGGCAACAAAAAAATCCTTGAGGGAAAATTCTGCAACACCATTGAGTAGGCCAACGTTGAATTCAATTTGATTGTATTTGGTGCTCTGCAGAATTTCTTTTTTGCTGTAAAGCGGGTCAAAATTGCGCAGCGAAATACGCACGGTTTGGCTGGGGCCATTGTAATCCAGCCAGAGGCGGATTTTGTTGTAATGGCGCAGGTCAACGCCATTGGTGCGCTCTTTATCAAACAGGATTTCAAATCCGCAATGCGGATAAGAGTAGCTCTCGCGCAGTATGCAATGCCATTGCATATTTTTTTTATCTTCGAGGTGAATGCTGGAGTTGCCGCCGTTTTCCCTATCGTCGTACACATTGAGTGCCATACCGCTGGTGTTATCGATAACCAAGCGCTCTTCGAGTATTTGCTCCTCGCCTGTGATAGCAAAAATAGTGACTATGACCAGCAGGCCAAGGATGATTTCAAAGTACAAACGGTGTGGGGGTGAGTGTTGCATACAGTCTGGGCTCCAGCGGCGGATGCGTTGAAGCATCCATCAACTATTCTTATTTTCGCTGTGTTTGGAAATGCGATTTTTTTTGGGTGTAGTGTCGATCAAACCCGCCTTGGAGAGATCGCCTGAACGCTATCCTTATTCAGATATGCATCCAAACTGACTATAAGCCGATGATAGAAGTTAATCGTTTGCACGGCAATAGCGCAGCTCACCGCGATGGGTAAAGTTATGAAACGGTGGGCAAAAGCGCATAAAGACCAGCCGCCAGTGAGCTGGCGGCTGACAATGTTGTTATGGGTATTGACCGAATACCTGAATTTCAGGTTTGTTGCCAGATGCGACGCTTGGAATTAATGTGTTAGGTTTTTAAATTACCCGAATACTTAGATTAAAAGTCCAGATCGGAAATATCGTCGTAACCCAATTGATCTTTAATACGGCGACGCTCCAAACGGTCTTCGATTTTGCGGCGCATTTCCAAAGTGTGCTGGCTGGCTTCTTTGCCTGTAAGCTTTGGTGTTGCCTCTTCATCATCGGTTTCGATGGTAACATCACTCATCAGATCGGCATCTGGTGACTCTACATCAACTGACATAAGACTACTCCAACATTGATAGAGAGGGGGTGGTGGCGTCTGCTTCCCGGTAGGGAAAATTTGACCCGCGCTATTTACCATAGCCTATTAAAAAACAAAAGAAAAATCGCGCGATGGCAATAAAATTTTTCTTTGTACCTTGGCTCTGAACTGGGGTACAAAGCGCGCCTGTTATGTTGGTCGCGCAGATGCTTGCATCAAGACCGGCCATCCCCATCTTCTTAATCGACCAGCAAACCGAGGACTCCTGGCAGTGACCAAAAAACAACCTGAAGTAATTGGCTGGCGCGAGTGGGTAGGGTTACCCGAGTTGGGTATTCCCGCCATAAAGGCCAAGGTCGACACTGGCGCGCGAACCAGCGCTTTACATGCTTACTACGTTACGCCTTTTGATAAAGATGGCAAGCCGTGGGTGAGGTTTGGCCTGCATCCGCTGCAAAAAGACAGCCTCACTTGCATCGAGTGTGAGGCGCCCGTTAAAGATGTGCGCATGGTGACCGACTCGGGGGGGCACAGTGAGCAGCGGGTGGTCATTGACACCTGCCTGCAGATCAATGGTATCAGTATGACTATTGAGGTCACGCTGACCGATCGTGAGAATATGCGCTTCCGAATGTTGCTCGGGCGCAGCGCCCTTAAGCAGGGTTTTTGGGTTGATAGCAGCAAGTCCTTTTTACTGGGTGGCAATAAAAACCAGCCAGCGATGGCATCGCTCTAGCGGTAGCCACTTTCTTTTTTATTCAATCAGGTCTTTTATGAAAATTGCTATTTTGTCGCGCAACCGCCGCCTCTATTCCACCCGTCGTTTGGTGGAGGCCTGCACGCAACGCGGCCATGAAGTGCGGGTCATCGACATCCTTAAATGCTACATCGATATTGCGTCTGACAGTCCGGCCATCTGGTACATGGGTGAGCAGTTGGAAGATTTTGATGCGGTGATCCCGCGTATCGGGGCATCGGTTACCCACTATGGTCTGGCGGTGATTCGCCAGTTTGAAATGATGGGGGTTTACTGTCTGACTGAGTCCATCGCCCTGGGGCGCTCGCGCGATAAGTTACGTGCACTGCAGTTGCTGTCGCGTAAGGGGATTGGTCTACCCAAGACCAGTTTCGCTTACAACGTGCATGACGCCAAGGAGCTTATCAAACTGGTTGGTGGCACACCACTGGTGCTCAAGCTCTGCGAGGGCACTCAAGGGCGCGGCATAGTGCTCGCGGAAACCCAGAAAGCAGCGGAGAGTGTGATTGAAGCTTTCCGCGAACTGCGTGCCGAGTTTCTGGTACAGGAATTTATCAAAGAAGCCAATGGCAGCGATGTGCGCTGTTTTGTGATCGGGGATAAGGTTGTCGCTTCGATGGAACGTACCGCGCAAGAGGGAGAATTTCGCTCCAATTTACATCGCGGCGGCACCGCCAAAGTTACCAAACTCACCCCGACCGAGCGACGCACAGCAATTAAGGCAGCGCAGACCATGGGGCTGCACATCGCGGGAGTAGATTTACTTCGTTCGAGCCGTGGGCCCCTGGTGATGGAAGTGAATTCATCACCTGGATTGGAGGGAATTGAAGGTGCAACGCAAAAAGATATCGCTGAGGCGATTGTGATGTTTGTGGAGGAGAATGCGCGCCCGAATGCTAATAAAACGCGGGGTAAGGGTTAAGGGCGCAAAATAAGCATTGGGGGGTTACGCCCCCAATTTCAAATGCGGCTCCAAGTGAACGATGGTGCCGTCGAAATAAAATCGGCCATTGTGAAAATGGTTTTCCAATTGTTTGGCGGTCATGGGTTTGGCGTAGAGGAAGCCCTGCGCCTGGTCGCAGCCTTTGTCGCGCAGCCATTCAGCTTGGCGTTCGTTCTCAACACCTTCTGCGACTACGCGCATCTGCATATTGTGCGCAAGACCGATGATCGATTTGGCGATAGCGGCATCGTTGTCGTCGTCGTGGATGTCGTTGATAAAGCTGCGGTCAATCTTGAGTTTCTGGATTGGGAAGCGCTGCAAATAGGCAAGCGATGAGTAGCCAGTACCGA
Source organism: Cellvibrio fibrivorans (assembly GCF_031457055.1). Taxonomy (NCBI): domain Bacteria; kingdom Pseudomonadati; phylum Pseudomonadota; class Gammaproteobacteria; order Cellvibrionales; family Cellvibrionaceae; genus Cellvibrio; species Cellvibrio fibrivorans. The sequence continues at coordinate 122,319 of NZ_JAVDVX010000008.1, forward strand.
AGTCATCAATCGCGAGGAACATGCCCATCTGGTTCAATTGGTTGAGCTGGTTGATCGTCTCACCTGCATGTTCCATGGCGCAGCTTTCGGTGATCTCCAGTTCCAGATGTTTTGCTTCCAAGCCGATGTCGGTGAGAATCGCCTCGACTTTGCCAGGAAAGTTTTTTTGACGGAACTGGCGCGGCGATAAATTCACGGCAATCTTGCCTACGAACTTACCTGCATCCAGCCAGATTTTTTGTTGGCGGCAAGCCTCGCGCAGCACCCACTCACCAATCGGCACAATTAATCCCGTCTCTTCCGCGAGCGGGATAAAATGTGCGGGCGAGATCAGGCCTCGGTCAGGATGTTGCCAGCGTACCAGCGCCTCTACACCCATCATCTCGCCTGTTTTTAAATCGACTTGCGGTTGGTAATAAAGCACCAATTGTTGTTGGTCTACTGCGCGGCGTAGATCGTTCTCTAGCAACAAATAATTGACTGCTGTGGCATTCATGCCCTTGGTATAAAACTGGCAATTGTTTTTACCAGCTTCCTTTGCCTTGTACATCGCGACATCGGCGTTTTTCAGCAGCTCGTCGGTATCCATACCATCATCCGGGAAAAGGCTAACGCCGATACTGACAGTAGTGGAAATACTGTGGCCGCTGATTTCCAGCGGACGCGATAAGGTGGTGAGCAGTTTGTTGGCCACAAACACCACATCTTCAAGATCGTGAATACCTTCCAGAACCACCACAAATTCGTCGCCGCCGAGGCGCGCGACTGTATCCATGTCGCGCACACCTTCATTCAGGCGCATAGCGATGGCTTTCAGCAGAATGTCGCCGGCATCGTGACCGAGACTATCATTGATATTTTTGAAACGGTCGATATCGAGCAGCATGAGCGCGACTTTGGATTCGCTGCGGCGCGCGCGCGCCAGGCCATGATAAATGCGGTCATAAAACAGTGAGCGGTTGGGCAGGGAGGTGAGCGAGTCGTGGAACGCCATATAGTTGAGGCGCGACTGTTGCTCGCGCAGGGCGTTTTCAGCCAGCTTGCGCTCGGAGATATCGGTACCGATTGTGCAAACACCAAACACATTGTTCTCTTTGTTGCGCAGCGGAAACTTCACCATCAAATAGGTGTGCTGGCTGCCATCTTTATGCATTAAATCCAGCTCAACCTCATAGGTCTGCTGCTTCGTCTTGGTTGCTGCGTCTATTTCCCACATAGATTGGGCTACATCTTTGGGGTAGACATCAAATACGTTTTTGCCGACGAAACCGGTCTCGTCGATATTGGCCATCTGTTTGTAGTGTTCGCTGGCGAGCACGACATTGCCGTCCAGATCCTTGACTGAAATTAGCGCCGGTGAATAGCGCAGAATTGCATTCAGATAGGTTTCGCTCGCCCAGAGTGCCTGTTCAGCGAGGCGGAAGCGCTCGGCTTGCTCCTCGTGATGCCACATGTCGATCACTTGCCGCACCAGCAGCGAACTGAAGGTCCAGACAGTATCCAGCTCATTTACCGCTTTTTGCAGTTGGGGCAACTCGTGGGCAGACTCCATATAAAACACGGCGATGGTTTTATTTTTTTCCTGGATGGGATGTAAAAAACAGGAATGAGTGCCTTTCTGGATAAAGAGTGCGCCGAGTTTGCTGATGGTCTGCTGATCCAGTGCGCAGGCGCGGCCGGAATCAAACACCTGATGGATATATTGATGGGGTAAATAATTTAAGCGGCTGAGGGAGGTAGCAACGCCGTTGACGAAAGGTTCGTCGGTGCCAGCGGAGGCAATTGCCTCAACATACAGATGGCTGTCGCGTTCAACAATTAATACCGCTCGGCTAATGGTTTCCTTGGCAATTACCAATTTAACCAGGCGCTCGGCGATTTGTTTATGATTTAAATCGGTAAAAAGTTGCTGGAACTTTTTAATTAATTCTATAGCAGTATTCTTTGACTGCCCTGCTTCACTGTTTTGCATAGTTGCTCAATTTGGGTAATCGTCGCGCCATTTAGTGCATCTCGCCTTGGAGTCATCCCCGTTACAGGCGGCGGACCACTATCACTAAAAACCTAACCTCTGGCCGCTCTTCCGGGGCCTGCATTTCCCAAATTTCTATATCGAATCAGCACTTTACAACAAAAAAGCTTATCGGAGATTTTTTTTATGATAAATAAATCAGGAATTTACCACACGAATAAAACCTCGGCTGAAATCAGTACAACAGTGTTTCCAAAGTTCCCAAACGGGGGCGCATTTTGTGCAAAAGATGAAAAGTGTGCCAATAATATGTTTTCATAAGAAAGGGTAAAAGCGCGCATCGGTAAACCCAACAGGAAAAGCGCCTGCAAAAATACCTGTGCAACTAACGAAGGGGTGCCGCTACTGACTCGCTTTTGCCTATTCGTGCACTAAAATTAGGTTAACTACTAACGGCATTTCGGGAGTACTGCATGCGCCATCATGTTCCCTTCGTGGGTGAACGCAAAATTGTTCGCGCCGATGACGAGCAGGCGCGCCTTAAACGCACTAGTGGCAAAGTGATTGATGATGTGGTGGGTGATGGCAAAGTAGAAAGTAGTTGGGATGATGTAGTTCCCGATGATTGGGTGGATAAATCCCAGCCCAAACCGACCAAGCCTGCTGCCAATGCATCGGTTTCTATGCCCAGAGGTCATGTTCCGATTAAGGCGAACCGCAAGACCACTGCTGCTGTACCAGCTAAAAAAGTGGCGACTTCAAAGGCTACCAGCGCATCAGGTCCTATTACGTTCTCTGATTCGGCCAGTATGGACTGGGTGCGCATTAATAACGGGCGTGGTTTGCGGGTGAGCATTCACGGCAATATTGATAATGATTTGCGCAAAGAGTGGAGTCGGTTGCTAAACGATTCTGAATCAGCCGATGTAAAAGAATTTGAGTTTAATCTCAATGAAACACCGGCATTAAGTCTAACCGGATTGGGGATGCTGCTGTTATTTAAAGAGCGCAAAGGTTCGGCGCGCGATTCAATCAAGCTATGCAATTGTAATAAAGAGGTAGCACAGTTGTTGCACTGGACTGGTATGGATAAATATTTTGCTATTGAAAATACGCAGATTTCCGAAATCAAATAAACCGTTGTGTGTTCAAATTCAATAAAAAAGCCCGATTCGTTCGGGCTTTTTTACGGCATCGTTTTTTTAGAAAAATTACAGCATTTTTAATACATCGATCAGCGCTTGCATTTCTGCATCTGTTCCGATGGTGATACGCAGGAACTGGCTGATACGGGGCTTGTTAAAGTAGCGCACCAGGATTTTGTGGTCGCGCAAATACTGCGCAACATCCGCAGCGTTTTTGCTGACCGGTTCGGTGAACACAAAGTTGGCTTGCGATGGCAGTGTCTTGAAGCCGAGCTTATCCAACTCTTTAACTGTCCAATTGCGGGTGGCGATAATTTTATCGCGGCAGCTTTTGAAGTAGGCATCATCTTCAAATGCCACTACGGTTGCGGCTTCTGCCAAACGATCAAGCGGATAAGAGTTGAATGAATTTTTAACGCGATCAAGTGCGTCAATTAAATCTTTGTGTCCAATCGCTAAACCCACACGCATTCCAGCGAGTGAACGTGATTTGGAAAGCGTTTGTACGACAAGCAAATTGGGGTATTTATCCACTAATGTAATCGCCGTCTGCGCACCAAAATCCACGTAGGCTTCATCGACAACGACAACCGATTCAGTATTGCGTTGCAGCAGCGCTTCGATTTCTGCCAGAGGTTTACCAATCGCGGTAGGCGCATTGGGATTGGGGAAAATAATTCCGCCGTTGGCGATGGCGTAGTCGGAGAAATTAATGGTGTAGTCATCGCGCAATGGAATGGTTTGCGCATCTATACCAAATAATTTGCAGTACACAGGATAAAAGCTGTAGCTGATATCCGGGAACAACAGCGGCTTGTCCTGCTGGAAAAATGCCATAAATAATAGCGCGAGCACTTCATCCGAACCATTGCCGACAAAGACTTGGTCTGCTGTCACGCCATAATATCCGGCGATAGTATTTTTCAACTTTTTTGAATTGGGATCGGGATAGAGGCGCAAACGGTCGATGGCGTCATGGGTCATCAGATCGATCACTTTGGGCGAGGGCGGGTAGGGGCTCTCGTTAGTGTTCAACTTGATCAAGCCCTCAATTTGCGGCTGCTCACCGGGCACATAGGGCTCCAATTCGCGCACCACCTGACTCCAAAACTTCGACATGCTTGCTCCTCAACTGTTGCAGCAAAAAAAGAGTGCGCAGTATACGCGTTGAGGCGCGCGGCTCACACCCAGCGTTTTAACAAAATACTGGCGTTGACTCCACCAAAACCAAAGCCATTGGAGATGGCGTAGTCGATTACCGCTGCGCGCGCGCTGCCGTGAACTATATCAACACCTACAGCTGCATCATCCTTATGTTCGAGATTCAAAGTGGGCGGGATCATTTGGTCGCGCAAAGCCAGCGCAGTAAAAATAGTTTCAATCCCACCAGCGGCGCCGAGCAAATGGCCGGTTGCTGATTTGGTTGAAGTCACGGCTATCTTCTCCTCGTCACCAAATACACGTTTTACTGCAGCAAGTTCGCCTTTGTCGCCAACCGGGGTGGAGGTCGCATGAGCATTGAGATGCTGGATTTGCTCGGGTCTTATGCCAGCTTGTTTGATGGCAAGTTCCATCGCGCGTTTTGCGCCGTCGCCATCTTCCGGGCCCGATGTCAGATGATAAGCATCGGCACTGGTGCCGTAGCCGACAATTTCCGCAATCGGCTGTGCGCCGCGCGCTAGCGCATGGTCGAGCGATTCAATCACCAAAATCCCCGCACCTTCGCCCATCACAAAACCATCGCGGTCGCGATCAAACGGTCGCGATGCGCGCGTCGGCTCGTCATTAAAACCTGAGGATAATGCCCGCGCTGCTGCAAAACCGCCGAGGCTTACAGTGTGTATACAGGCTTCCGCGCCGCCGCAAATCGCAACATCTACTTCGCCCGCACGGATCATACGCGCGGCATCGCCAATCGCCTGTACGCCTGCTGCGCATGCCGTAACCGGTGCCCCTAATGGCCCTTTAAAGCCATATTTAATCGAGACATGCCCAGCCGCGAGATTGACTAGAAATGAGGGAATGGTGAAAGGCGATAACTTGCGCGTGCCACGTGTATCGGCGGTGCGCACCGCATCCGCGATCGCCGGAAAGCCGCCAACACCCGAGGCGATAATGGTTGCTGTGCGCTCCTGCTGCTCTGTGGTTGTCGGTTGCCACTGCGCCTGTTGCAGGGCTTCATCGGTGGCGGCGAGCGCGAGCAAAATAAAGCGATCCATCTTGCGCTGGTCTTTGGGGGTGACAATGGCATCCGGATTCAAGCCCGCTTCAGCATCTTCATCAATAGAGGGAACTACACCGCCGACTTTAGCGGGCAGCTCATTAACCATGTCATCGGGCAGGCTGCGCAGGCCTGATTTCCCCGCGAGCAACCTCTGCCACACTGGCTCAATACCGCAACCGAGCGGTGAGGTTACACCCATTCCGGTAATCACAATGCGGGGTTGCTGGTTCATGGAATATTCCTCGGTTAATTTATACATGACAGTCGTCATTTATAATTATATGATGGTCGTCATGTATACTGTCAAACACTATTTGGTCATAGGCAGGCCGCCTTTTTATCAGTGAGCGGAAATAACGATGAGAGTAACTAGAGAGCAAGCAGCAGAAAATCGCGGAAAAATTTTGCATACAGCTGCGCAATTATTTCGCGAAAAAGGTTTTGATGGCATTGGTATAGCCGATCTAATGAAAAAAGTGGGTTTAACCCATGGCGGTTTTTATGGCCATTTTGCATCCAAAGAGGATTTGATGGCGCAGACCTGTGCATATGCCGTAGATGAGCTTTTGGAGCAAGGTGAAGCGGCGCACGCAACAACGAAAGGGTCGAAATACAAAGCGTTTATCGCGCGCTACTTATCGACCGGGCATCGCGATAATCCCGGTAGCGGTTGTTTGATGGCTGCATTGGGAATAGATGCTGCGCGTCAATCGCCCGCAATTAAACAAGCATTCACCCAAAGTTTTAATCGCCTGCTCAACGCAGTGATGAATTTATTGCCCGCCACCAAAACTGAAGCGGCTAAACGCGAACAGGCGTTATTAACACTGGCCACTTTGGTCGGTGCCCAAGTGATTGCACGCGCAGTGGATGACCCAAAATGGTCAGAAGAAATATTGCGCGTGGTGAATAAAAATTTGCACTGAGAAAAAGTGATTATATTTTTTCCATGCAAGTTGGTGCATTTGTTGCGTATTTGAATGATGTTTTGAATGGGCAGTTTAGTCGGTCTATAGTTGATCCATTCCAGTTGAACCCGTGTCTGGTGAAGGAGATAACCAATGTCGCATCTTCCGCAATTGATTCTGCTCGATTTGGATGGAACTCTGTATATCGGCAATCAACCCATCCCTGGCGCTATTGCTGCCCTTGCGCAGTTGCGCGAGCGCGGTATCGCGCTGCGTTTTATCACCAACACCACAACAAAATCACAAGACGAACTGGTTGCGCAATTGCGGGTGATGGGTTTTCAACTCCATGCCGATGAATTGATCAGTGCTGCTGTTGCCGCAACCCTGGAATTGCGCAATTTACAGCAGCAAGCCGCCCGGCCACTGCGCATTTGGCCGTTGGTTGCAGATGCGATAAAAACCGATTTCACCGAATTTATATGGGATGAAAAAAAGCCGGATTACATTGTGCTGGGCGATATAGGTGACCGCTGGGATTTACATCTGATCAATCGTTTATTTAATGTGATGCACAGTGGTGCTGAATTAATTGCACTGCACAAAGGCCGCTTCTGGCAAACCAGTGAAGGATTGAAAGCCGATATAGGATTTTTTGTTGCCGGCCTTGAATATGTCAGCAGCAAAACCGCCCGTATTATGGGTAAACCCAACCGCGATTTTTATCGGCTGGTGTTGGATTCTACAAAGGTAAAGGCAGAGAATGCATTGATGGTCGGCGATGATATCGATAGCGATGTGGGCGGTGCGCAATTAATCGGAATAAAAGGTTGTTTAGTTAAAACTGGAAAGTTTCGTCAGGTGTATTTTGAGCAGTCAGATATCAAGCCTGATTACGTTATAGGCTCGGTTGCTGAATTGTTGACTGCAATCGCTTAAATGATCAGGTTTTTTGTACGAGAAAATCTTTCAGTGTGTCGCCTCAGTTTTCCTTTCTTCTTATTAATTAGCCTTTTCCAAATGTTGTCCTGTGCACATTTTTAATCCATAGATGATTTTTTTTGTGCATTTATTTGATGCGTTATGGTGCATCCAAAAAATTTCTACTAAGCTAAACAGCAATGTCAGTAAAAAATTATAAATAAATCTGGAATGTTGGCTGAACTATTACTCCCAAAAAAACCTAGATTCCTACACAAAATTCAGTAGCAATTAGCAATGCTCGTTAAATAGCAGCTAATTGGCATGAAAACCGCAATTACAAAAAGGATTTTTTAAGTGAAGTTTATCTGGATCGTTCTGTGATCGTGCAGTAAAGAAACCGCTATGTCAGACGATTCGCTACCACTTTCTAATTGCGACTTTTAGTCAGGAATTTCCTGCCATTTTTCGTGTGTATCAAGTAGTAATTTTTCAATGGACTATTCTTGGGAGCGAGTAAATGAATAAAAAACATCAGTTATCATTAAGTATTCAGTTCATTACATTGGGTGTTGCGGGCATGTTGATGGGCGTGACAGCGCCGGTTTATGCGCAATCGCCAACAGCAGAAGACAACATTGAAGAAACCCTCGTTACTGGCTCGCGTATCAAGCGACCTGATTTAACATCAAACAGTGCTATCGCTATTGTTGATGCAGCAGAGCTGAGGATGACTAACACTATTAACCCGGAAGAATTTTTGCGCGATGATCCGCGTTTTGTTGCGGCTATCGGCAACAATACCAACAATGGTAATGAGGGTGGTGCAACTGTTGATTTGCGCAACCTCGGTGAAGAGCGCACGCTGGTGTTGGTCGATGGCAAGCGTTTTGTCCCTTATGATTACAACGGCTTTGTTGATTTGGCGATGATTCCCACTGCCTTGATCGAGCGTGTTGAAGTGGTGACCGGCGGTGCATCTGCGGTCTATGGGTCAGATGCGATCGGCGGTGTTGTTAACTTTGTTATGAAAAAAGATTTTAGCGGTGTAGAACTTGATGTGGCGACTTCGTCCAGTTTTGAAAGTGATGCGCAGCGCGATGATTTCAGCTTAACCTTTGGTGGAAATTTGGATGACGGCAAAGGCAATGTGGTTGCCAGTTTGTCTTACAGTAAACAAGACGCGCTCTACCAAGGTGAACGAGGGTTTTCAGAGTTTTCGCTTGACAATATGTTGGAGCCTGGCGGTAGTGAGACCCATCCCAATGGGACTATTTATACCGCCGTTGATATTCCCGCGTTTGGTGTAGGTGTTGATACAGGAGTGCAGTTTGACGATAACGGCAACCTCACTAGCGATGTAAGCCCTTTCAACTTTAACCCTTACAACCTTTTAGTTACCCCGCAGGAAAAATACACGGCCTCTGTTATTGGCACTTACGCGATTAGTGATGATACAGAGTTTTTCTCGCGTTTTTCGTTTGCAAATAGCCGTATTGATACGATTATCGCACCCACAGGCACCTTCTTTTTCCCCTATTCACTCAATATCGACAACCCCTTTTTAAGTGCACAAGATCAGGCCATTTTTGCAGAATTAGATGCAGTTGAAGAGGGTGCTGCACAAAACGATGGGTTGGTGGATATCGCTTTCGGTCGTCGTTTAAACGAGTTGGGCACACGCGATTCACTTTATGAAAACACCTCCATGCAATTTGTGGCAGGTTTGCGCGGTAAGTTATTCGACGATTATGATTGGGAAGTGTTTGCACAAAAAGGCCGCACATCGCGCGCCCAAAATTTCCGTAATGATGTGGATTACAATAAATCGCAACAGGGCATGCTGGCGGTGACAGATCCTGATACCGGCGATATCGTCTGCCAGGATCCCAGTGGTGGTTGTGTACCTATAGATTATTTTGGTCCTGATACCATCACGCCTGAAATGGCCAATTTTATTCGCTTTAATTTGAATGAAAATAATAAGACTGATCAATTTATCGCGGGCGGCTCGGTCTCGGGGGCAACTGGAATTACTTTCCCATCAGCCGTGAGTCCAATCGAATTTGCGGCGGGTATAGAATACCGTGAAGAGGATGCAGAAAATTTGCCCGACCAAAATCTCGCCTCGGCCAACTCAGTTGGCTTTGGTGGTAGTTCGGCGGTAGATGCCGGTTTAAAAGTTAATGAGTTATTCGCCGAGGTACGCGTGCCGCTGGTGGAAAATGTATCCTTCGCTGAAACGATTGCATTAGAAGCAGCCGTGCGCGTTGCGGATTACGAAAATGAGGTAGTTATTGGTGATACAACTACCAACCAATTTGACAATACCAGTTATAAATTTGGTGGCGAATGGGCGGTGAATGATGCGCTGCGTTTCCGTTCTTTATTCCAGCATGCCGTGCGTGCGCCAAACCTCGCCGAAATTGGGTTGCCGCGTACACCCTCAACGGGTGACCTTAATATTGATTATTGTGCAGAGGATGATGCGCTTAGTGATCCAGCCTTGGTGACGCTCTGCGAGCAAACCGGCGTGCCTGCGGGTAAAGTGGGTGGGTTCAATAGTATTCAGGCTGGACAGACCAATAACTATATCGGCGGCAATCCGGACTTAACCCCGGAAGAAGCGGATACACTTACAATTGGTCTGGTGTACAGTGCAGAATCAATTCCATTTAATCTGTCATTGGATTATTACGATATTGAAATCGAGAACGTTATTCTCGCGCTGTCTGAACAGAATATTATGGATGGCTGCTATTTGCTGGATAAGGATGCAGATGGTTTGTTCTGTTCGAGAATTTATCGTAGCCCATTGACGGGTACTTTATTATCGGGCACAGAAACGGGGGTTGATGCCTCAGTCGTTAATGCAGGCAAACGCAGCACCAAGGGTGTGGATATCACCGCGGATTACAGTTTTGATCTGGCATCCCTCGGGGCGTTGGATTATCGATTGAATGCGGTTCACGTAATGGAAAATATCCAGCAGGACGCTGCGCTTTTCCCTTCAGTAGACTGTGTTGGGTTGGTGGGTAAATCATGCTTGCGTCCCGATCCAGAATGGCGCATCACGCAAACATTGAGTTGGTCGATGGATGCATTAACAATCAGCTTGCGCTGGCAATATCTTGATAGTCTGAAACAGGATGCGGTTGCATTAGGCGCTGCGGACGCGAGCGAATATGCGTTGGTTACCATCCCTTCGTATAATTATTTCGATTTGTTTGCGAGCTATGCGTTAACTGAACAGATTGAATTGCGGGCCGGCATTAATAATCTTATGGATAAAGAACCTCCGATTGTGGGTAATGAGTACGGTGGTACAGCAGAAAATAGCGGTAATACTTATCCGGCAACTTATGATGCGATAGGGCGTTCCGGCTTTATTGGAGTTAATGCGCGTTTTTAAGCAGTTTGATTTTTAATAAGTGCGACCTTTTGAGCCGTGCGATAGGGGCCACGCGCAGTGATAATGCGCGTGGTTTTTTTATTCCTGAACGGCTAGAGTTGCACTACCGACAAACCAATAAGTAAAGATGTCCAATATGAACAACACTAGCGGTGATTTTCTCGGCCATCCAAAAGGCCTGTACGTTTGTTTTGCGACCGAAATGTGGGAGCGCTTCTCTTTCTACGGCATGAAATTTATCCTGCTGTTATATCTCACTAAATACCATTTATTTTCTGATAACCAGGGTTTGGATATTCTGGGAGCATACGCCGGATTGGTTTATGCCTTGCCGGTAATTGGTGGGCTAATCGCGGATCGTTATCTGGGGTCGCGTCGTGCCGTTTTATTTGGTGGCATTTTATTAGCCATCGGTCATTTTTTAATGGCATTCGAAGGTCAGCAGGCTGTGTATTACGCAGCTGGTACTGTGTTGACGGATTCGTTGACGCTGGCAACGGGTGAAGTGTTAGCGGCGGGAACCGTGCTCGCCAATGAAGTTACCAAGCAGGATACCGCTGCGCTCAATGTGTTTTATACGGCAATTGCATTTATCGTTATCGGCGTGGGTTTTTTAAAGCCCAACATTTCGGTAATCGTCGGTCAGCTTTATCCCGAAAACGATCCGCGCCGCGATTCCGGTTTCACACTCTTTTATATGGGCATTAATGTCGGAGCCTTGGTAGCGACACTCGTGTGCGGATGGTTGGGTGAAACCTATGGCTGGAAATATGGATTTGGTTTGGCCGGCGTAGGTATGATTCTTGGGTTGATCACGTTTTTATTTGGCCAACGCTATTTAAAAGGTTATGCGGAATCTCCCAATCCGGAATGGTTGGCCACAAAACTTGTGGGTATTAAACAAGAGTGGTGGATTTATATCGCCAGTATTGGTGCACTGCCATTGATCTGGTGGTTGGTGCAAAGTGAACCGGTTGTACATATCACCCAAAATATTTTCTTGCTGTTAGGTGTTGTGGGCATACTCGCTTACGCCATGCTTCACTCCAATCCTTGGCAATCTAAAAAATCAGTCTTCACTCTGACCGCACTCGTTATTTTTGTCGGTATCGGTAGTGTGCTTACACAAAATCATGTGTTCCAGGTTTCTGATAATGCAACGGAATATTGGTTGTACGCTGCATTACTTTCATTACTGGTATTTATTTTTTACGGCTTTGCCCGTCATCGCAGTGTTGAATTTACGCGCACGCTGGTCTTGATGGTATTGATTGTATCAACGATTGTTTTTTGGTCGCTGTTTGAGCAATCTGCTGCATCAATGACATTGTTTGCAGATCGCGTTCTCGATCGGGATGTATTTGGTACAACCATCGGCGCTAGTCAATTTGCTGCACTTAATCCTGCATTTATTATGTTGTTAGCGGTTCCCTTTGCGCTGCTCTGGCCTTGGTTGGCAGCGCGCGGCCTTAATCCGTCCACTCCCGTAAAATTTGCGATAGGTACTATTTTTGCTGGCTTGGGTTTTGGTGCGTTGGTATTGGGTGCGCAGTTTCCAAATGATTTAGGCAAGGTCGCGACGCTGTGGTTTGTGCTTGCGTATTTTTGTCATAGCACTGGCGAATTATGTTTATCGCCGATTGGATTATCAGCAGTCACTAAATTGTCTATTCCTCGTGTTGTGGGTGTGAGCATGGGTACTTGGTTTGTGGCTACAGCGCTTTCAGAAACTCTCGCAACTCGTTTGTCCAAATTGGCTTCAATCGACACCGCAGAAAAATCAGATGTCGCCGCCATGCTTGTTACTTACACTGGCCTATTTGAATATCTTGCCTTAGTTGGTGTTGGGTTCGGATTATTTTTGTTGGTAATTTCACCACTGCTGAAGCGCGGTATGGGCGGAATTAATTAATTATTTATGGGAAATTTTATGAGTAACAAAGTTAACTTGCGCACTCTTTTATTTTCTTGTGTTGCACTTTCCAGTATTGCGTTTGGCGGTTTAATTGCTTGCAGCAAGGCGCCTTCCAATAGCGATCAAGCTACTGCGGAGCCTGCTAAGCCAACTAAATCGGTAGATGAATTTATTGCTGGTGCAAACAAAACCTATCTCGATAATTATTACGAATACAACGCTGCACAGTGGGTTTATGTCACTTATCTGAATGATGATTCTGCGATGCTGGCCACCAAAGCCAATGAAAAATGGATGGCGATGGAAAAAGAATTGTTGTCAGAAGCGCGTGTTTATAAAGATGCACCTATGTCGGCGGAAACAAAAAAAGCCTATATCAACATGACCCAAGGCAAAACCTTATTGCCGCCCGATACTCCTGAAGCACGCGCTGAACTTGCGCGCATTGGTACGCACATGGAAGGTGTCTATGGTGCGGGAAAATATTGTAAGCCTGAAAGCGGCACAGAAAATTGCCGCGATTTAAATCAGTTGTCCGATGTGCTCGCCAAAAGCCGCGATTACAACGAATTGGTGGATGCCTGGACTGGATGGCACGGTATTGCGCGTGCCTATCGCGGCGATTATCAGCGCTATGTGGAGATCGCCAATAGTGGTGCACGCGCTTATGGGTTTAGTGATTTGGGCGCGTCATGGAAATCTGGCTACGATATGCCCGCTAATGAATTCGAAGCGGATGTGGAGCGTTTGTGGCAACAAGTAGAGCCGCTGTATAAAGCATTACATTGTAAGGTGCGTACCGATCTTTCCAAGCAATACGGTGCAGACAAAGTACCACTGGATAAGCCCATTCCTGCTCATTTGCTTGGGAACATGTGGAGCCAACAGTGGGACAGTATTTATGATTTGGTAGAACCTTATCCCGGCGTTGGCGATCTTGATATCACCGCTGCATTGGTAAAACAAAATAAAGACGCTATCGCGATTACCAAAATTGCAGAAAACTTTTTTACTTCTTTAGGTTTGCGCTCACTGCCAGACAGCTTCTGGAAAAACTCCATGCTCACCAAACCGCGCGACCGCGAAGTGGTGTGTCATGCAAGCGCTTGGACGATGGATGCAAAAGAAGATGTCCGTATTAAGCAGTGTATAGAACCCACGGACGAAGAATTTGAAACTATCCACCACGAGTTGGGCCATATTTATTATGATCTGGCGTATAACGACAAACCTATGCTGTTTCAAAACGGCGCTAACGACGGCTTCCATGAAGCAATTGGTGATACGATTGTGTTATCCATAACGCCCGGTTATTTAAATGCAATCGGCTTAATTGAAAGTACAGAAAGCAGCGAGCAAACCGTTATCAACCAACAAATGAAATTGGCGCTCGGAAAAATTGCATTTTTGCCGTTCGGGAAATTAATTGATCAATGGCGTTGGAAAGTATTTTCCGGTGAAATTAAACCGGAAGATTACAACAAAACCTGGTGGGAACTACGCACAAAATATCAAGGTATTAGCGCTCCCGTTGAGCGCACCGAGCAAGATTTTGACGCGGGCGCAAAATATCATATAGCGGCGAATGTTCCTTATACCCGCTATTTCATTGCACACATTTTACAATTCCAATTTCACAAAGCCCTGTGCGATGCCGCTGGATTTAAAGGCCCTTTGCATGAATGCTCTATCTACAACAGCAAAGAAGCCGGTGCCAAATTGCAAACCATGCTCGCGGCTGGTGCTAGCAAACCCTGGCAAGATGTTTTGGAGGAAGCCATAGGCACACGCCAAATGGATGCTTCCGCCATCATCGATTATTTCGCACCGTTGATGCAGTGGTTGGAAAAAGAAAATCAAGGGCAGGCGTGTGGTTGGTAAAAAACGTTGAGTCAAACTAAAAACGGCTGATAATTTGTCAGCCGTTTTTTTTGAATGCTAAAACAATTTTCTTATTAAAATGTAACTTTCTGCAGGTGCGTATTCTCCATCATAACTTCCAACATTTTAATTTCCTCCAAAACCACCAACTGCTCCACGCCATCTATATCAATTTTTATACATTCATCGCGATTGTCATTGCGCTGTGTATCCTGCGCAATTCCATGAATAATATCGCCCGATTTTAGCGTGAGCTTAATCGGGTAGTGGTACATGCAGACGATTTCGATATAGTCGTGTTGGTTGCAGCTGATCATTTTATTTATCCGCGCAAGTTAGTGTTTTATCACTTTTATTCCGAGTAAACCGAGCACTTGGGTGCCGGGGAAGCCATCGGCGATCATGCCTTGCTGGTGTTGGAATTCACCTATGGCGCGGCGCGTTGCTGGGCCTAGGATGCCGTCGGGTGTGCCGAGGTTGAAGCCTTTGTTGTTAAGTTTTTGTTGCAGTGCGATAACCTGGTCGCGGTGCAAACGCGGAGCATCTATTGGGGGCGGTTGTAATAATTTTCCACCGCCAGCGATCTGGTCGGCGAGTTGGCCAACGGCAATCGCGTAAAATTCAGAGCGATTCCAACGCATAATCACGTTGAAATTGTCGTACACCAAAAATGCCGGACCTTCGTGGCCGGACGGTACTAGCAGTGACGCGTTCATATCCGCTTGCGGTAGTGGAGAGTTGTCGGCGCGTGTAACGCCGAGCTTGGTCCATTCTGCAATCGATTTATTGTTTTTTAAACCTGCTTCAAGGAAGGGGAAATCTTTTGGTAATTTAACTTCGCGTCCCCAACGTCCTTCAGTTTGCCAGCCAAGATTTTTCAAAAAATTTGCCGCAGATGCCATGGCATCCGGTGTGCTATTCCATAAATCGCGCTTGTGGTCGCCATCAAAATCCACGGCATTTTTTAAGAAGGATGATGGCATGAATTGCACATGTCCCATGGCGCCCGCCCAGGAGCCCTTCATTTTATTCGGTGCGATTGCACCCTCATCCAAAATGCGCAGCGCGTTTATTAATTCGATGGTAAAAAAAGTACTGCGGCGCGCATCGCAGGCAAGTGTGGCGAGGGAATCGACAACCGGAATATTGCCGAAGTAACTGCCGAAATTGGTTTCCAATCCCCAAAACGAAACCAAATAAGCAGCAGGCACACCGTATTCCTGTTCAACGCGCGCGAATAAATCCTTATGTTTAATCAAGAGTGCGCGGCCTTGTGCAACACGCTGCTCAGTGACGCGGCGATTAAAATAATCGGCAAAGCTGGTGGTGAATTCAGGCTGCTTGCGATCCAGTTCCAATACTTGAGTGTTAAGTTCTGCTTTGGCAAGGCTGCTATTAATTGTATTTTGTGAAATGCCCGCCGCTTTTGCTTTTGCCGAAAATGCAATCAAACAAGCAGCAAATTCTTTTTGCGTCAGCATAGGTGCAGCCACCGGAGCCTGCACGGTGTTGGTATTAATTGTGGTGTTGGCGCTAGTTGTTGTTTGCACACTTTGATTTTTTTGCGGTGTGCTCTGTGCATCAATTTTGTTGGGTTCTGCAACCTGGGCGCAGGCAACAAGGCTCATGCCACAAATAACGGGAAATAAACTCCGTAGGTTTTTCATAGTAACTCCAGTATTTAAGCAGCTTTCAATTCTGCTTTTGTGGGAAGCCATCAATTAATCGCTGCTACTTGCATTAAGGCGATTTCTGATAATACACCTTCGTCATGCCCGCGAACGCGGGTATCCATGAACATCAATTGTCTGGATACCTGCGTTCGCAGGTATGACGAGTTATTTAGCTTTTGCCACTTTATTCGCGAGTGGAAAAATTTGCAGGCCGAAATCTAAACATCCGCACGGTTAATAAAAGCGCTGCGCAGGTCAATCCGGCAATTAATGCCATCCAAAAGCCGGGAGCACCCAAGGGTGCTGTTAGCCAATCTTTGAAAGTCAGCACATAACCGAGCGGTAAACAAATGCCCCAGAATGACAGCAGCATGATAAACATCGGGGTTTTGGTATCCTTGTAGCCGCGCTGTACGTTGATCATGGTGACCTGAATAACATCGACGATTTGGAATAGGGCGGCGAGCATAAATAATGTGGTTGCAACCTGTTGAACACTCATATCTGATGTATATAAACCGGCAAGCCATTCGCGCCCAAAAAATAAAATCGGCGCATTAATGCAGCTAATGCCCACCGCCAGCAGTAGTGAACTGCGGGCAAGCAAGCGCGCTTCGTCATGGTCAGCGGCGCCGACTAAAAAGCTGATACGCAGTGTTAAGGCCATGCCCAAACTCAGCGGCAGCATAAATAATACCGAGGTCACATTGAGTACGATTTGATGACCTGCAACGGTTGTTGATCCCAATGGTGCGAGAAACAGTGCGATCATGCAAAACATGCTCACTTCAATAAACATGGTAAAACCAATCGGCAATCCCAATTTCAGCAGGCGGGCGATTTCTGATTTCGCAGGTGCAACCCAATCACCAATCAAATGAAAATTTTTGAAGGTCGCACTGCGATTTAAATAAACAAGCAGTGCAAGTGTGGCAACCCAGTTGGCAATACTCGTCGCCCAACCGCAACCGATTCCGCCCATGGCCGGTACTTGAAAAACAATAAAATCAAATCCGTAAATAAAAATATAATTGAGCGGCAGGTTTAGCAGTGTGCTGATTAAAGAAAACACCATGATAACGCGCGTATGCCCTAAACCATCGGTCAAGCCGCGCAGTGCCGTCAACAAAAGCAGTGCAGGTACGCCCCAGGCAAATGCATCCAGATAACCATCAGCAATCGCCGCTGTCACTACATCAAGTTGTAAAATTCGCAGCACCGGTTGAGTATTCACCAGCAACAAAACCATCACCACCATGGCCACTAGCGCAATATAAACTCCCTGCCAGGTGGTAGGCATAATTTTTTGCAATTCCCCCGCACCACGGTGCCCGGAGATCGTAGGCTGCAAGGCACTCAATACACCTGCAAAAAATAACAATACCGGCACCCATAAGCTCGCACCAATCGCCACACCCGCCAAATCTTCTGCGCTTGCATGGCCTGCCATCACGGTATCGATAACCCCATTCGCCATCTGCGCCAACTGTGCAATCAAAATAGGCGCGCCGAGCACCGCCAGTTGTTTCCACTCGTGCAGGGTGCGCGCAACCAGACTTTGGTTGTGATCCGGTAGGGTTTGGAGTTGATCGGTATTTAAAGGTTCCACAGCGTGTCCGTTGGTGTTGGGGTTGTGTTGCAGTTTACATCTAATAATAAACAGGAGAATTTTAGCGGAATTTGGTGAGTGAGGTGTGAACTAAAGTGTAATGAGTTGATTAGCTATGGACGAGTGTTGAGATCACAAAATCCAATCCACTTAATAACCGGCACGGCCTTCTCATAATTGCCAATCTCAATTCGTGTGCAACTCGTGTAATCAATCTGCAATTGTTTGAATAGGGCAGGGTTGCGCCAATCCAGTTTTAGTATGTGAGCGATAATAATTCGGATAACGCCGCCGTGACAAATTATTGCGTGATGCCCAGATTTATTGTTGTTGATTAGTGATTCCCAGCTACCGATAACCCGCGCTGCGAAATCCGTTAGCGACTCACCTTCCGGTGGTTGCATGGAATGAGGTGATTCCCAGAAGGCTTCGATGTTTTTCCATTCATCGCCCAGCTCATCAAACGGGATTCCATCCCAGATACCGAAATCCATTTCTTGTAGATTGTCTTCAGTGTGCAACGGAATTTTATATTGCGCGGAAAATTCTTGTGCGACTTGGAAGCAGCGCAAACGTGGTGAACTGATTAGATGGTGGATGGGCGTTTGCATGTGCAGATTATTTAACGCGTGCGTTAAATCGTTATGGCCTGCTGCACTGAGTGCGATATCTGTGCGGCCGTAAAGCGCGGCGGGGCCTGCGACTTTTCCGTGCCTCACTAGTGTGATGATTGTAGAAGTCATTTGGTGTTGTCTTTTAATGCTAAAGGTAAACCGGCGGCGACAAACAATACTTTGTCAGCGATTTGTGCGAGTTGTTGATTTAATCGGCCTGCTTCATCCACAAATTTCCGGCTCACTTCACCCAGCGGAATTATTCCCAGCCCCACTTCATTCGCGACAAAAATTACATTGGCGTTGTTCGCACTCAGGCTATTAACAAGTTCATCAAACAACGCGGAAAAATCCTGTTCGGGATATTCAAATAATTGGTTGTTAAGCCACAATGTTAAACAGTCCACCATTATGGTTTGCGGCTGCTGTGTTTCTTCTTGCAGTGCGGAGGCTAAATTCAACGGGCATTCGCGCAGGCGCCATTCACTCGGGCGATTGTGCTGATGGTGCTCAATCCGCGTCGCCATCTCGTCATCTAACGCGGTTGCGGTGGCGATATACACCACTGGCAATGCGCCGGCACTTGCCAGCTCTTGTGCAATGCGCGATTTACCTGAGCGGGCGCCGCCTAACACTAACGTAATCATATTGGATCCAGTCATTTTGGATGTTGGAGCTTGAATAATAACCAGGCATCACCATAACCGTTAAACCAAGGCTGAGGGAAAATGCGATGTCCGATATTTATATTCAATTTGGTTTGGTTTTTGGGTTCTTTTTGGCGATATACATCGCGGTAAAGTTTATTGCGCATTTACGCAGAAAGCGACCTAATAAAGAGCTGTGGGCTACGATTTTTGAAGGTGTTACCCATAAAACAATGGACCTGGAACCGCTTAAACAGCCTGAAGTGTATATAGAGAAAAAAGCAAAACGGGATGGTCAGAATTACGATGAAGAAACTGGCGAAAAGCAGTATCACATCACCAAGTAATATTCAGTTGACCAAGATGAATTAGCAGTACTGCATAAATTACCATTTCACTAATCTGTTGCGCTGCGCCCAAACAATCGCCGGTATAACCGCCAATCTGTTTTTGAAAATAGGATTTTGCGGCGTATCGAACCACAATCAATGTGGCGATTATTAAAATCGCTTTTTGCCAATGCAGTAGAAAAAATATCGGCAAGCAGGTTGCCAATAAAATAACCAAATCGGTTTTGGATTGGTTATTTGCCAGCGGTTTGCTTTTGCTGCCATCATCATCGGCAACATAGCGCATATCAAATACCAAGCTCGCGGCGACTGCGCGCGATAGTGCATAGGCGATAAATATGCCCAGCGCGATTTGGGTGTTTTCAATCAGCAGAAGATACTTCCCCAGCAGTGCCATCACCAGCGCCGCTGCACCGTAAGTGCCGATGCGGCTGTCTTTCATAATGCTGATTTTTTTCTCGCGCACAAAGGCACCGCCAAATCCATCGGCGGTATCGGCAAGGCCATCTTCATGAAAAGCGCCGGTGAGTAGCAAACTAAAAACCATCGCCAGCCAGAGGCTAATGGAATTGGAAAAGAGATAATCGGCAGCAAGAAAAACCAGGGCAACTAATCCGCCCAACAGCCAACCGACTAGCGTGAAGTAGCGGCTCGCGCGGTTGAGGTTTTCCGCTGAGTAATCGATCCATGCAGGCATGGGGATGCGGCTAAAAAATCCCAGCGCGAGAAAAAATAAATTGAGCTGTTGCTTCACACTTTCACACCGGCACTTTCAAAGGTGGCCATCTGATTGTAAAAACTCACCGCCGCCTGAATGATCGGCATTGCGAGCGCAGCGCCGGTGCCTTCACCTAGACGCAAACCTAAATTCAACAGCGGTTTCGCATCCAACAAACGCAACATTAATTGATGGCCAGCTTCTTCCGATTGATGCGCGAAAATCATGTAGTCGCGCGCGTGTGGATTAATGGTTACCGCCAGTAGTGCAGCAGCAGTAACAATAAAACCATCCACCACAATCAACCGGCCTGCTTGCGCGGTGGCGAGCATAGCACCGCAGATTTGTGCGATTTCAAAACCACCCACTTCACACAAAATAGTGAGCGGCGATTTATCTTCAATGCGCGCTACCGCTTGAGTCACTAGCGCAATTTTTTTCGCGAGTTGTTGGTCATTAATACCGGTGCCCAAACCGACACACGTTTCTACCGGGGCATTACTGATGGCAGCCAGTATGGCCGCAGCAGAACTGCTATTGCCGATACCCATTTCACCAAAGGCTAATAAATTGGAACCTGCCGCGATTTCGCCTTCCGCAAATTCTTTTCCCAATATCAGCGCGCGCTCGGCTTGCGCCAGTGTCATCGCCGGTTCGTGGGCAAAATTGCGTGTGCCTGCGGCGATGCGCTGGGCGATCAATGCCGAGGGTGCAGGTTTGATTTCGTCTTTAATCCCGGCATCAATCACTTTGAGCGGGATATGGTTGGTGCGGCAAAAACAATTGATTGCGGCGCCGCCCGCTAAAAAATTGCGCACCATTTGTTGGGTGACACTGCTGGGGGCGATGCTGACACCTTCTTCTGCAATGCCGTGGTCGGCGGCGAATACCAACATGAGTGGCCGCTCAATGCTGAGGCGTTTGCGCTGTTGCACCAAGGCGATCTGCAGGGCGAGCTGTTCTAGCTGGCCGAGGGCGCCGAGAGGTTTGGTTTTTTGGTCGATGCGCTCCTGTATTTCAGGTATCAGGTCGCGATTTAGCGGCGCTATTTGCCAATCAAATGTCATAGCTCAGTTTCCTTTTGTGAGGCCGCGCAACTTATCATATCTGGCCATTTCTGACGGCTTATTTACCTGACTTTAAGTCGCTGCTAAGCCGTTACCCAATTCCCGGCGTATAATCGCGCCCTGTTTTTTCATCGATTTTGCTGAATACGTCTGGAGTTTGCCATGTTTGAATCCCTTCCTCTGTTACCTGCCGATCCTATCCTGGGATTAAGTATTGCCTACGCGAATGATACCAACCCGAACAAGGTCGATCTGGGCGTAGGGGTGTACAAAAATGATGCAGGGATAACGCCAATTATGAAGGCTGTGGCAGAGGCGGAAAAATTGCGCATCGCCCGCGAGACCAGCAAGGCGTACACGCCACCCGCGGGTTACCCCGGTGCCAACGAGGCTGTTATGAAGTTGATTTACGGCGCAGATCACCCGGCAGTAGCCGCCAAACGTGTGCGTACCATCCAGACTCCCGGCGGCTGTGGCGCTTTGCGCGTGGCGGCAGAGTTGATCCAGCGCGCCAAACCCGGCGCCAGTTTATGGGTGAGCATCCCTACCTGGGCGAACCATGTACCGCTATTGGGCAGTGCCGGTTTGAAGCTTCGCGAATATCCTTACTACGACTACAGCACCCACAGCATTGATTTTGCGGCTATGCTCGCCACCATCAACGAAATCCCGCGCGGTGATTTAATTTTGCTCCACGCCTGCTGCCACAACCCAAGCGGTGCGGATTTGTCGCGCGCGCAGTGGGACCACGTTGCCGATGTGTTGGAAGCGCGCGGTGTGATTCCGTTTATCGATATGGCTTACCAAGGTTTTGGTGAGGGCCTTGAAGAAGATACTTATGGCTTGCGTCTGATGGCGGCGCGTTTGCCGGAAGTAGTGATCGCAACATCGTTTTCCAAAAACTTTGGTTTATATCGCGAGCGCGCGGGTAGTTTGAGTTTGGTGTTTGCCGATGAGCAACAAGCTAACGCCGGTAACAGCCAATTGCTGAGCGTAACCCGCGCCTTGTATTCCATGCCGCCTGCGCACGGCGCCGCGCTGATCGATATTATTTTGCACAGCGATGAGCTGACCAAAGTCTGGAGTGATGAGCTGACGCTGATGCGCGAGCGTATCGCCGGTTTGCGTGTGCAATTGGTGCAATCGCTGAATGGTTTGCAGCAGGGGCGCGATTTCAGTTTTATCGCCCAAGAGCGCGGTATGTTTTCATTTTTGGGGTTGAGTGTGGAACAAGTGCATAAACTAAAAAGCGAATACAGCATTTATATGACCGATACTAGCCGCATCAGTGTGGCGGGTTTGAGCAAAGAGAAAATGGATTATGTGGCTAAGGCGATAGTGTCGGTGTTGTGAAGTAAGAGTATTTATCATGACAAGTGTAAAGCCCTCCGCTTTTCATGATTTTTTTGAGGGCGATTTACTTTAGGGAACGGAATATGTTTAAAAAAGCAATCACTGCCGCAGCACTTTTGTGTGCAATAAATGTCCATGCGGCAGACTTCTCATATAGCCATTTTGATATTGGCTTGGGGAAAGTTGAAATAGATAGCGATGGCGAAGAATACGATGGTGAGGTTCTGGGCTTGGGGCTGTCAGTTGCGCTGGGGAATATTTTTTACGTTACCGCCGATATTGGCCGGGCGAAGATTGAAGAATCCACCCAGACCACCACAGGGCTTGGGCTTGGTGTGCATGCGCCTTTGGGTAGCAGTACGAATATTTATGCTGAGGCAGGTTATGCCCGCGTTGATATCGAAGATGGTGAATGGAGTATTGATGACAACGGTACTGCGTATACGCTGGGTTTGCGTCAACAATTGGGTGAGAAATTTGAGCTTGGCGGCGGCGTAAGCCGTGTAGATGTATTTGACTCAGCCGACAATAGTTATTTTATTGAGGCGTTTTACAAAGCCAAAGAAAGCGTGGATGTTGGTGCGGAAATTTCCACGGCAGACGATGTTATGGGGTATGGCGTAAGCCTCCGTGTCAATTTCTAAGTCCTTTCTCGTTATTTAAATAAGTCGTCAATAAGCGGCGTT
Organism: Cellvibrio fibrivorans; assembly: GCF_031457055.1. Classification (NCBI taxonomy): domain Bacteria; kingdom Pseudomonadati; phylum Pseudomonadota; class Gammaproteobacteria; order Cellvibrionales; family Cellvibrionaceae; genus Cellvibrio; species Cellvibrio fibrivorans. Next base: position 145,414 of record NZ_JAVDVX010000008.1, read on the forward strand.
TAATCTTAAATAAACAGGGTGGAAAATTTCCGCCCTGTTTATTTAACGGCATAAAATTGCTTCAGTTGAAATTCAATTCTTTAATCCTTATGCGCTCCTAATGGCGATGCTGCTAAGCTCTCGCCTATGAACGCACTCACTTCTTCACAACAACTTCTGCGATATAGCATCGGCTTGGCGATTTGGTTGCTTGGCTGGTGCCTGTTGCTGTTTTTTGATGCTCATTTCGATCCCGTTAATCTCAGTCTGATTTTGGTGCTGACCTCTGCGCTTGCAGCGCTTTGGTTGCCGCTCAGTATGACCTTGCTGGCGAGTGTGGTTGGCTTGATGGCGTTTAACTGGAGCTTTGTCCCACCGCGCGGAACCTTCGCGATAGACCTTCATCAACACACAGTCTTGCTGGTTGCCATGATGTTGGTGAATATCATCATCGCGGGTTTGATGGTGTTTTTGCGTGAACAGTCGCGCCGCGCCCAGGCTTACGCCCATGCGGCCGAAGAGCTGCGTATTTGGGGCGATAAGCTGCGCGATGCCAGTGAACCCGGTTCGCTGCTGGAGGAATTGCATCAGGCGTTGGAGCCATTGTCTGTGGGAAAAGCAAACAATCATCCGGTGGCGTTGGTCGCCTTGAATAACCAGCTTCCGCCTACTAATCAGCCCTCCGCTTTACAACGCATAGGTAGCGTTAATCCTGAACATGAAGAAGCACTTTGGCACTGCTTGCGCACTGGCCAACCGTTAGGGCCGGGCACTGGGCACTATCAGGAGTTGGATGCACTTTATCTACCACTGCGCGGGCGCAGTATGACCTCGGGTGCGGCCTTGATTTCCGGCATCACCAGTGCCGATGAGTTTCCGGCACTGACCCAAGCCCAGGCGCTGTGCGACCAAATGGGTGCGGCCTTGGAGCGGCATCATATCCAACAGCAAGAGCGGCAAGCGCGCGACCAAGCTCAGGCGCAAACGGTGCGCAACACTTTATTGGCTGCTATCTCCCACGATTACCGCACGCCGCTCGCAACCATCATGGGTGCCGCATCTTCCCTTGATCAGCAAAGCGAACGCCTTTCCGAAACGCAACGCCAACAGTTAGCGCACAGCATTGTGGAGGAAGCCGATCGCCTGCGCCGTTTGACCAGCAACGTATTACAACTGGCGCGGCTGGATGCGATTGGTGGCAACATTCAAGGCGATTGGGAATCGGCCGAGGAAATCATCGGCAGTGTAATGCGCCGTATGCGCAGCCATGATCCGCAGCAACGTCTGAGTGCAAAACTTGCACCTGATTTACCACTCTTGTGGGGCGACTCGTTACTGCTATCGCAACTGCTGGAAAACCTGATCGACAATGCGCTCAAATACAGCCCGCCGGAATCGCCGATAAATGTGTCTGCTCATTTAGACAAACACCATTTGGTCTTGGCTGTGCGCGATCAGGGTACCGGTATTGCCGCAGCGGATTATGAGCAGATATTTGAGGTTTTCCAGCGTGGCGACCACCGTAAACCTGGCGGTGCCGGCGGAACGGGAATTGGCTTGGCGCTGTGCCGCGCTATAGCCCGCGCCCACGGTGGTGAACTGGAGTTCCATGCCACAGCTACCGGTGCCAGTTTTGAATGCCATTTGCCGCTGCGCGCCCAACCCGCTAATCCGGAAAGCCATTTATGAGTTTGCGTTTGTTATTGGTGGAAGACGACCGCGAACTGCGCGCAACCCTGCGCGAAGCACTGTTGGTTGAGGGTTACCAAGTGCTCACGGCGGCGAGTTTGGCCGAAGCGATTGCGATGTACGGCCAAACGCAATTGGAGGAAGCGAGCACACCGGCGTTTGATTTGATCCTGCTGGATTTAGGTTTACCGGATGGCGATGGCGGCGATTTGTTGGTGAAGCTCAGGCGCAAACAATCGACGCCGGTGATTATCATCTCCGCCCGCGAAGCCGAGGGGCAGAAAATCCACCTTTTGGATGAAGGTGCCGATGATTATCTGGTGAAACCTTTTAGCATCGGCGAATTGCTCGCGCGTATGCGGGTGGCGCTGCGTCATCGCGGCAATCAGGTGCGTGCGGCGGTCACTCGCTATGAGCAGGGTGATCTGGTGATTGATCTCGCCAATCATCGCGTTAGCCGCAAGGGTGATGCCGTCCATCTAACCCCCACCGAATTTAATTTGCTGGCGCGGCTGGTGCGCAGCGCGGGGCAGGTAGTAACCCATCGCCAGTTATTGGTGGATGTGTGGGGGCAGGAATATCTGGAGCACACCCATTATCTGCGGCTCTATATGGGACAGCTGCGCGCCAAACTGGAAGATAATCCGGCAGAGCCGCAGTTATTGCTGACTGAGCCGGGAGTGGGGTATCGCCTGCTGGATACCGAAAGCTGATTCGGTTTCGGTAATACTTATGCGATCCTGATGCGCGATTGGGAACACTGGCAATGTTTTCATTGCATAGGTTTTTCCCATGACTGTCTCCTCTTCATTACCCATCGAACCCAATTCTTCATCCCCCTCAACGCCCGCACGTCAAGGTATGGCCGCGCTGACTTTGGCTGCCATCGGTGTTGTCTATGGTGATATTGGCACCAGCCCGCTGTACACGGTAAAAGAAATTTTTGCTCCGGCGACTGGAGTACCTTTGGATGCGACTCATATTGTCGGCGCCGTATCCACCATCTTTTGGGCGTTGATGCTAGTGGTAACGCTGAAATACGTGATCCTGATTTTGCGGGCAGACAATCGCGGCGAAGGCGGCTCACTTGCGCTGACGGCGCTTGCTGCCAAAACTGCCAGCACCAATCCACAATTGCGCCGTATCATCCTGATGATTGGACTGTTCGGAGCCACGCTGTTTTATGGCGATAGCATTATCACGCCAGCGATTTCTGTTCTGGGTGCGATGGAAGGATTGGAGGTGGCGACTCCGGCGCTAAAACCGTTGGTTGTCCCGATTACCTTGGCGATTCTGATCAGTTTATTTCTGGTGCAGCGCTTTGGTACGGGCGCCATGGGTAAAGTGTTTGGTCCCATAGTGACTATTTGGTTTTTGATGCTGGCGGTATCGGGCATTGCCCATATTATCGCTCAGCCTGCAATTCTTGCTGCGCTTAACCCACTGGAGGCTTGGAATTTTCTCGCGGGGCGCGGCTGGTATGTATTTGCCGCGATTGGTGCAATCGTGTTGGCACTGACCGGTGCTGAGGCGCTCTACGCTGATATGGGTCACTTCGGGCGCAAGCCGATCCAGATCGCCTGGACCTATCTGGTATTGCCATCGCTCGCACTGAATTACATGGGGCAGGGCGCACTCTTATTGGCTGATCCAACGGCTATCGCTAATCCTTTTTATAAACTCTTCCCGCAAACCCTGATTTGGCCTGCGCTGATTATTGCGACTATGGCTGCGATTATTGCATCGCAAGCGGTAATTTCCGGTGCTTACTCAATGACAAGGCAAGCAATCCAGTTGGGATTTTTACCGCGCATGACAGTGCAACATACGTCGGCGCGGGAATCCGGCCAGATTTATATGCCTGCGGTAAATTGGATGTTGTTGGTCGGTGTGATTGCGGTAGTGTTATTTTTTGGTAGCTCATCCGGATTGGCGGGTGCTTACGGTATTGCAGTGACGGTCACTATGGCAACAACAACTTGCCTGACTTTTTTTGTGGTGCGCGGCCGCTGGAAATTACCGCTGCCAATCGCAATCGGTGCAACGCTGTTCTTTTTGGCGGTCGATATTTTTCTGGTTGCAGGTTGCGCGCTTAAGTTTTTAGACGGCGGTTGGTTTTCGCTATTAGTCGCAGCAGTGTTGTTTTTAATCATGAGCACCTGGCAGCGCGGCCGGACGATTGTGATGCAATGTATCCATCGCGACGGTTTGGAATTAGGCGCTTTTCTTCCCACCTTGCGGCCAGAAGAAATTCAGCGCGCCGCACGGGTAGCTGTGTATATGGTGGCCGATGCATCTACCGTTCCCCAGGCATTGCTGCATAACCTGAAGCACAATCAGGTACTGCATGAACGCAATTTAATATTAACCGTACAATTTAAAGATGTGCCATGGGTGGGCGAGGATGAGCGCATCCAACTGGAGGAGTTGGGTAATAGTTTCTGGCGCGTGACCGTCAACTTTGGCTTTATGGATGCACCCGATGTGCCGCGCGCGTTGAAACTCTGTGAGCGCTACGGGTTAACCATCCCGCATTTCCAAACCAGTTACTTCTTAAGCCGCGAGTCGATTGTCTCCACACCCGGTGGTGGTATGGCGCCTTGGCGCGAGCGCTTGTTTGCCGCTATGACGCGCAATGCCGGCGGCGTAGTGGAGTTCTTCCGTTTGCCCGATAACGCGGTGATTGAATTGGGTACACGGGTACAGATTTGAATGATTTTTTTTAAATTAAAAACCGGGATGTAACAATTACACCTTATAAATTCTTTTAGAAAGGCCGCAAATATGCGGCCTTTTCTTTTTATAGGTTATGACTATCGAATGCTTATCTAATATAAATTTAACTAATTCAATCGTTTTGAACTAAGGTTGTCTTGTCCGCGAAAGAGGTTAAACAGCCGCTGCCAGTGCAGGGTTTTGTTTTCCCCCCTAATCGAATCAACCCTTGCGATAAAACCAGCATAAATCAGGAGAAAATTATGGATAACAACCAATCAGCAGGTAAATGCCCGGTGATGCACGGCGGTAATACTACGTCGAGCAAGTCCAATACGGCCTGGTGGCCGAATGCCTTGAACCTCGACATCCTGCATCAACACGACCGCAAGACCAACCCGCTTGGCGATGAGTTCAACTACGCCGAAGAATTTAAAAAGCTCGACCTACAAGCCGTTAAAAACGATCTCAAAGCTCTGATGACTGACAGCCAGGCTTGGTGGCCTGCGGATTGGGGTCACTACGGCGGTTTAATGATTCGTTTGGCCTGGCACTCCGCCGGTAGTTACCGCATAGCCGACGGCCGTGGCGGTGCAGGTACTGGCAACCAACGTTTTGCCCCACTCAACAGCTGGCCGGACAATGGCAATTTGGATAAAGCCCGCCGCCTCTTGTGGCCGATCAAAAAGAAATACGGCAACAAGCTGTCCTGGGCGGATTTGATGATCCTTGCGGGCAATATGGCCTATGAATCGATGGGTTTGAAAACCTTTGGTTTTGCGGGCGGCCGCGAAGATATTTGGCATCCTGAAAAAGATATTTACTGGGGCGCCGAGAAAGAATGGTTAGCAAAAAGCGGTGGTGAAGGTACACGTTACTCCGGTGAACGCGATCTTGAAAACCCGCTCGCAGCGGTGATGATGGGTTTGATTTATGTGAATCCGGAAGGTGTAGATGGCAATCCCGATCCACAAAAAACCGCCAACGATATTCGCATCACCTTCGCACGCATGGCAATGAACGATGAAGAAACTGTCGCCCTCACCGCTGGCGGCCACACCGTCGGTAAAGCGCACGGTAATGGCAGCGCTGCGAACCTAGGGCCAGAGCCGGAGGCCGCTGATGTGGAAGAGCAGGGCTTGGGTTGGAATAACCACAAAACCCGTGGTATTGGCCGCGATACAGTGACCAGCGGTATCGAAGGTGCATGGACTACCAATCCTACCCAATGGGATAACGGTTACTTTGAAATGCTGTTAAACCAAGAATGGGAGCTGACCAAGAGCCCGGCAGGTGCATGGCAGTGGAAACCGATCAATATCAAAGAAGAAGATAAACCCGTCGATGTAGAAGACTCGTCGATTCGCTGCATGCCGCTGATGACGGATGCGGATATGGCGATGAAAGTGGACCCGGAATATCGCAAAATTTCCGAGCGCTTTGCTAAAGATCAGGCCTACTTTTCAGAAGTCTTTGCGCGCGCATGGTTTAAATTAACCCACCGCGATTTGGGGCCAAAAGTACGTTACCTGGGTGCCGATGTGCCGGTGGAAGATTTGATTTGGCAAGATCCGGTTCCCTCAGTGGATTACATCCTGAGCAGTGCTGAAGTTTCTGAACTGAAAGCTAAAATTCTTGCCAGCGGTTTGAGTGTGTCTGAGTTGGTTGCCACTGCATGGGACAGTGCCCGCACTTTCCGCGGTTCGGATTTCCGCGGTGGAGCTAACGGTGCACGCATTCGTTTAGCACCGCAAAAAGACTGGGAAGGTAATGAGCCTGCGCGTTTGCAAAAAGTACTGGGTGTACTGGCGGGAATCCAATCCGAATCAGGCAAAAAAGTCAGCATCGCTGATTTGATTGTACTTGGTGGATCTGCAGCGATTGAAAAAGCGGCGAAAGATGCGGGTTTCGATATTGCAGTGCCCTTTGCTCCCGGTCGCGGTGACGCTACCGAAGCGCAAACCGATGCAGAATCTTTTGCACCACTGGAGCCAATTCACGATGGTTTCCGCAACTGGGTGCAAAAAGATTATGTCGTGCAACCAGAAGAGCTGCTATTGGATCGCGCCCAGCTGATGGGCTTAACGGCACCGGAAATGACGGTGTTAATTGGCGGTCTACGTGTATTGGGAACCAATCACGGCGATAGTAAACACGGCGTGTTTACAGAGAAAGTTGGCGTGTTGAGCAATGACTTTTTCGTCAATCTTACTGACATGAACTACCAGTGGAAGCCCACGGGTAAAAACAGCTACAACATTGTCGAGCGCAACACCGGCAATGTGAAATGGACTGCAACGCGCGTGGATTTGGTGTTTGGTTCCAACTCCGTTTTGCGTTCTTACGCTGAAGTTTACGCACAAGATGATAACCGCGAGAAGTTTGTGAAAGACTTTGTGAAAACCTGGGTGAAAGTGATGAATGCAGATCGGTTTGATTTGAAATAATTATTAGTGTAAAAACAAAAAGGGGCGATGAAAAATTCATCGCCCCTTTTTTACTCCTCGTGAAAATTATTTCAATTGGAATTCAATTTTCTTAAAGCTTAAATCAGCTTCTTTGAAGGTTTCCGGAATGCTTGTGCTCCAAGAGCTAATGTCACCTCGCAGTACTGCACCGCTTTTAGTCTCACCAACAAATTGGATGCCTGCAATAGTCTTACTGCTCAGTTCTGAGAAGGGTCTGTCAGCGCAATTGTAGTTAGCTTCCAGGCAATGCTTCATTCCGCTCATCGGAATAGTGACTCTAATCCATTTATCCCCGAGCGCCGATTGGTCCAACTGGATAATTTTCTTTGCCATCCATGTAGAGGCTGTTTTACCGTCGTAAATAACAATGCCTATATTGACCTTGCCGTCTTCCAGGTTCTCGACCGCATCAGGTTTTTTGGGATCTAAGTAGCTTGTATAGATGGTTTTTAAACTCGCTACGCTGGGAATGCTGGTTTTGGCGTTGTTGATTTTTACATCAACTGTCAAGCTTTCGATGTCACCGAATTTGTATCCGTATGCAAGGATATTACGTTCAAAACCGTTGGAGTGCTGGTGATCCCAATCATTGATTTTTTTCACAAGTAACATATCAAGCGTATCAACACTGTTACAGCTGCTGTTTACTTTGGCGTTGTTGTTGAAGTTGTAATTGCTGCCCGCCAATTTCAAATTGGTCCACTCGGTGGTGCTGCCATTAGTGGCATGGTTCCATCCGCTAAAGTTCAAACTGGACAGACTTTGGTTTTGTACACCGCTATCGTAGTCAGCAAAAATCGCAAAGGTTTTATTGGCAGCGCCGATGCCGACACCGCAGTTATCAATTGCTGCAACTGAGTAGTTGGCGTAGACAGTCGCGGTTTGGGTGCTTTCGGTTCCTGCCACTGAACTTGAAGCTGCGCTACTGGACGCATCCGCTGAACTGGCCGGTGCGATTGAACTTGCTGCCAATGAGCTGGCTGGAGTGGAGCTTGGGGCTACAGAGCTGGGTGCTACTGAACTGGCTGCGGTCGAGCTGGGCACGGGGGATGGTGCGGGTTTACTGCCTCCGCCACCTCCACCGCCGCAGGCGGTTAAGCTGATGAGCACAACAGGTAGGGCGCAGGTCTTGATCAGGGATTGCATGATTATTCAAATTCTCCGTTTTTGTTATCGTGGGAATATTATGATCGCGAATGTAACAAGCTTTAAAAGATGCTCTTTGAAAGCGCTATCTTTATGGGTGATTTGGCTATTTTTATTGACGTCGCCTAAATCAGTGCACGCGACTATATAGGCGGGACTGACGGCGGTAAATGATTGGTGATTGCGCTAACACAGATAGCACAAAAACTCTCATGCTCGCGTGCTGGGTAGGATATGTATCCGCTAATGGATGATCGATACCAGCCCTAAGGGTGTTAAATCATCAGGCTGGTGGTTATAACAGTAGGGGTTAGCGCTGCTGCTGGGTTTTGGGTTCGTTCTCCATCCGCATTTGCTCCAGCGGCAAGGCTGTCAGGTCTTCGGCATTTTCGGCGATAGGTTCAACCAGCGGATAATCGAGCTTCAGTACTGCTTTTTGCAGGATAAGCGTGTTCGGGTAGGTGATCAGGTTGCCATCGGGGCGCTGCAAAATCACATGGAACATACTGATTTCCACGATGATACCGCTCATATCGTCGTCTTTATCGAGAATTTTGATGCGATCATTTACTTTGTAGGGGAAGCCGAAAAAGATGATCATGCTGGCAGTGACGTTACTTAAAATCGACCACTGGGCAAATAGTGCGATGCCGACAACAGCGAAGATGGACGATAAAAATACCGAGATCTCGCTGTAACCCAGCCCCAAAATCAAACACATGACAACGAGACAGCAAAACACCATGCCGATTTTCATCAGTCGGGTGATGTAGAGAACACGTAAATCGCCCAAGGCCCGGCGCACACTGACATCGTGAATAATCTTGTCCAGCAATTTGGTGGCGAGATAAAACGCCACTAAACAACCGAACACGATCAGTAATTTTGAAAACACTGAGTGGGTCATAATCTCTTCTATACGGGGAAAGCTATCCACATTGGCACCTGCGTTGATGATTCAAGGGGCGACTGCCATACTTCAGCGATCGCCGCATTTCACAATGATAATTGCGCGGCATTATACCGGCTGAAAGACTGAACGAGCGCTTTATGAAACCTTTGTTGTGCATCGCCCATCGCGGCGGCCCCCAATTTATCCAATCCACACTGCCTGAAAACAGCTTGGCTGCTATTACGCGCGCGCTGGAACTCGGTGTCTATGCGGTTGAAATCGATATATTCCAGATTGAAGGTGAGTTGCTCGTCACCCACGACCGTCGCTTGGGGCGCGTGGTGTCGGGGCAGGGGATAATTACTGAACAGCCTTTGGCTTATCTGCGCGAGCAACGGCTCGAGAACGGTGAACCTATTCCCACCTTGCAACAGGTGTTGGAGCTCGTGGGCGATAGAGCCTTGCTCAACATCGAAATCAAAGGCGCCAATTCGGTGCCGACATTAAAACGCGTGTTGGATGAGTATGTAACTTCGAAGCAAGGTAATTACGAGCAGTACACCATTTCGAGTTTTGATCATCAGCAATTATTTGAATGTCTTCAGCAGATGCCGCAAATAAAACGTGGCGTATTAATTGAGGGCATCCCGCTGGATTACGCTGCTTGCTGCGCACCACTCAACGCCTATTCGTTTAATACCCATTTGAGTTTTCTCACCCCGGAATTAATTCAGGATGCCCAAAAACGCGGTTTAAAAAATTGGGTATACACCGTCAACCATGAAGATGATTGGAAAGCCATGATGGCGCTCGGTGTTGATGCAGTATTCACTGATAAACCGGATCAGTTGCTTGCATTTCAGGCGCAGAATAAACATCCGTAGTTGCAATGCAGTTTTCCCAAAGATGTCGATCCAATAATTCTTATTCGATATAGGGCTGTTATGAAAAAACGTTCCGAAGTAGTTATGCTCGGTTTGCTGCGCACTGTAGTGATCAGTGCATCAGTGTTAATGATTGCCTGTGGTGGTGGTGGTGGGGGTGGGGGAACTATGAATCCTACTGGTTCATCGGCTGTTGCTATTGCGTCCAGCACATCCGCTTCCAGTCTCGCCCCGGCATCCAGCCTTGCATCAATCGCATCCAGTCGCTCATCAATAGCATCAAGCGCAGCAATCGCAAAAATTCCAACGCCGGATTTAACACCTGATCCCGCTTTGCCAATCAAAGACAGTCCAAATTACACCAGTGCTAAAGAGGCTGCGCGCTTTTTGGCGCAGACTACTTTTGGACCGACTGCCAAAGATATTGATCGTATCGTTCGCATTGGCAAAACCGCGTGGTTGGATGAACAATTTAGTAAACCCCAGACCAAACACCTGCTATTACTTGATCAGCGCTTTGAACAAATTGGTTTTGTTGTACAGCCGGAACAAGATGATAGCGATGAAGGTTATCTGCGCGATTTGCAGCGCAGCGATATCTGGTGGGAAGTTGCACTCTGGGGTGAGGACCAATTGCGCCAGCGTATCGCCTATTCACTCAGCCAGATTTTAGTTATTTCCAATGTGTCTGATGTGTTGTACAACGATACGCGCGGAATCGCAAATTATCAGGATATTCTCGCCCAGCACGCATTCGGGAATTATCGCGATCTGCTAAAAGCCGTTACGCTCAATCCCATGATGGGTGAATACCTGAGCATGGTGCGCAATGAAAAAGCGGATTCCAACCGCAATATTCGCCCCGACGAAAATTACGCGCGTGAATTGATGCAATTATTCACGATTGGCTTGGTGCACTTGAATCTCGATGGCAGCGTCAAGTTAGATGCACAAGGCAACCCCATTCCCACCTACGATCAAACCACGGTGAAAGAGTTGGCGCGCGTGTTTACCGGTTGGAATATGGCGACGATAAAAAATTGGTGGGAGTGGACCGAGAGCGGCGCTAGCGAAATCCTGCCGATGAAATCATTCGATAATTATCACGATTTTAATGCAAAGATGTTGTTTGGTGATAAACCTATCCCTGCGGACAAAACGCCGGAGCAGGATATAGATGCCGCGCTGGATATTATTTTTACCCATCCCAACGTAGCCCCTTTTATTGGCAAGCAATTAATCCAGCGGTTGGTAACCAGTAATCCATCACCCGCGTATGTGACCCGTGTTGCCACTGTTTTTAACGATAATGGGCAGGGTGTCAAAGGCGATATGAAAGCCGTAGTGCGCGCGATTATATTGGATGACGAGGCGCAAAATGGTTATAAAAATTCCCCGTCAACTTTTGGGAAGTTGCGCGAACCTTTATTAAAAACCACACACTTGTGGCGCGCTTTTAAAGGCACAGGTACACCCACCAAATTGGAAAATAATACGGTGACGCCACCGCGCCTTCGCTTTTATGGTTCAGGCCGTTTAATGGGGCAGCGTCCTTACGGATCATTCTCGGTATTCAATTTTTATCGCCCGGAATACCAACACCCGGGTGAACTAAAAAATGCCAATATGAATTCACCCGAATTCCAGATTCTCACCGAAAGTATGATTATGTCCAAGGCCTCCACCTTGAGCAGTGCTATCTTCTGGCGCGACACGCCCCACGATTGGTTAGAGCCAACCATTGATGGCAACTGGGATGTGTTTTCGCCGCGCCTGCATTTGGATCGTGAGCGTGAACTCAGTAAAAATCCGGCGGAACTGTTGGATCATTTAAATTTGATTTTGATGGCGGGGCAAATGAGCGAGCAGATGTACGAGCTTATTTTGAATCATCTCAATGCCAATAAGGTCGATCCCACGTGGGATGAGACCGGGCAAATGTGGGCGCGCGACATGCTGGTTTACGAAGCTATGTTCCTGGTTGTGGCCTCACCTGAATACGCGGCGCAGAGATAATCCTATGAAAAATATTACGCACAATCGTCGTCATTTTTTAAAGCAAGCTGCCGGTATCGCACTCGGTACCAGTGCCGCTTACACAACGACTGCAGGTTTTCAGCTCGCCAATGCATTAGTGCAACCCAACGATTCGTACAAAGCGTTGGTATGTATTTTTCTGTTTGGCGGTAACGACGCGTTTAATATGCTGGTCCCGACGAGTGATGCAGAATACGCTGCCTATAAGACCTCGCGCCAAACGCTGGCGATAGAAAAAAATACCTTATTACCATTGTCCAATCAGAATGGTGCAGGCGTAGCACTGGGTTTTCACCCTAATATGTCCCATGCACAACAATTATTTAACTCAGGCAAGTTGGCACTGTTAACCAACGTGGGCGCCTTGGTTGAGCCGGTCAGCAAAGCTAATTATCAAGGTAATAAATCCCTATTGCCGCCACAATTGTTTTCGCACAATGACCAGCAAACCTTTTTGCAGAGTTTACAATCCAGTACCCGCCGCAACGGTTGGGCAGGGCGCGCGGCCGATGCCATGCAGTCGATGAATATCAATAAAAAACTTTCGATGAATATTTCACTCAGCGGCTCCAATATCTGGCAGAGCGGCAACAACGTAGTGCCTTATTCCATCGATGCGGCAGGTATTAAAGAGCTGGAGAATTTCAATAAAAAAACCAGCGATGCCCGCGAGCTAAGCCGCATCCAAATTTATCAAGCGTTATTAGCGCAACAGCAAGAAAATATTTTCCAGCGCGAATACGCCCGCACCCAAACCCTCGCTTGGGATCTGGCGGGTGATGTCAAAACAGCACTGGATGCACAGGCACCCTTGCAAACTGTTTTCCCCACAGGCAATCCACTTGCCGCCAATTTAAAAATGGTGGCGCAAATGCTCTCGGCGCGCAGCAGCTTGCAAGTCACCCGCCAAACCTTTTTTATCGGCATGGGCGATTTTGATACCCACGGAGATCAATTGCGCCGCCACGATATTTTACTCGCGCAATTAAGTGCAGCGCTGGATGCATTTTACAAAGCCACGATTGAACTAGGTATCGCCGACCAAGTTACTACGTTTACCACCTCTGATTTTGGCCGCACTCTCACCAGCAATGGTGATGGCACCGACCACGGTTGGGGCAGCCATCAAATGGTAATGGGCGGCGCGGTGAATGGCGGTAATGTGTACGGCCAATTTCCTGAATTAATTATTGGCGGTAAAGACGATATCGGCGAAGGTCGTATTATCCCCACCAACAGCATGGATCAATACGCCGCAACCCTCGCCAGTTGGTATGGTCTGCCTGCGGGAAATTTTGCCGATGTATTTCCGAATTTAGCGCGATTTAATGATTTGGATTTGGGTTTTTTTAAAAGCTGATTGGAAATTTTATGTTACTCAAAGGGTTATCCAATTTTATACAAGTAGTTAGCATTCTGATGATGTTGGCGGGGTGCAGCTCGTTCACTTGTGATGAACTTTCGGATGAGAATAAGATTATTACAAAATCCGATCTTTCCACGGTAGAAAAATAATGATATTTAAAGTATTTATCCATGACTAACGGAACACAAGGTTACGAGCATTTTATTTCAATATTTATCGAAGCCAGTCAGTCACTCGATTTTTATCAGAGTTGCAAAGACTACTTAAGTTTTTTACCTAAAGAACCAGCTGACATTTTGGATGTGGGGGCTGGTGCAGGGCAAAATTCTGCGGCGCTGGCACGGCTTGGGTATAGAGTTAAGGCAATTGAACCTATGCCGGATTTTTTAGCAGCAGCACGTGCAACTTACTCACAGCATCCTATTGAGTGGCGAGATGACAGCCTGCCGCACTTGGTTACATTAGATGAAAAGGTGCAATTTGATTTCATTCTTGTAGAAGGTGTTTGGCATCATCTTGATGAGTCGGAAAGAGCTGCCGCGATTGCCCGGCTTTCGGTATTGACTAAACAACAGGGGCTATGTGCAATTTCTCTGCGAAACGGGCCTGCTGGTATGGGTATCAGAGTTTTCCCTACCGATGCACTGCAAACCATTGAACAGTTCAAGCACTTTGGCTTTGAATGTATTTTCTGCACGCAAAATCAACCCAGTATTTATAGCTTTAAAGAAAATGTTTTTTGGTCGCGTATTGTTTTACGGAAATTGCCCAAAAGTAGCTGAAATATAAACGATAAACTTAATCCCCTTCCTTTGGACTGATGTTGATGCTCCTATCAATATATAAGAAAATGTGAGAATAAATAATGAGAAAGATTTGACACTGAATAATTAACAGAGGAAAACTAATCCACCAACTCAATATCCAACCCATCTAACAACTGCACTGCTTTAAGGCGGTTGAATCTGACTGCTTTGATTTCATTGTTAAAAATATCAATAGCATAGTTTTCTGCTTAGCGCAGGTTGGTTTTCATAAATAAATTGTGGTGCTGCATCTGTCTGTGGATTTACGCTTCTTTGTATCGCCTTGGTAGCATTTGCGACTGGTGCCGATTATTATGGTCAGCCATAGCAAGAATTACAGCCAGATCAAACTCAAATCCTGACGCGAGATATCCCATGAAATTATTTCACAGCTTTCTGCTTGGTGCCCTGTGCTGTTCCAGCTTTGCGTGGGCAGAGCCAGTACAGACGATTAGCGCCGATAACCAGCAGTATTTGTATACTGGCCGGATCGACTTTGCCGACAAAAAATCCCCATCGATTTCCTGGGCAGGCACTAGCATTAAAGCTAATTTCACCGGTACTTCACTTGCGGTGAAATTGGATGACCAGTTCGGCAAAAACTATTTCAATGTTTTTATTGATGGTGAAACCCAGCACCCTTATGTGTTGGAGGCCAAACAAGGTGAGCAGATGTATGTGATCTCTACGGCGTTAAAACCGGGTAATCACAGCGTGGAAATTTACAAGCGTACAGAGGGTGAAGAGGGCGCTACAGCATTTAAAGGGTTGGTGCTGGATGCTGGTGCAAAACTGCTGGCACCACCTGCGCGCCCAACACGCCGTATTGAGATTTATGGCGATTCGATTACCTCTGGTGCAGGCAATGAAGGTGCCGACAATGGTGTTGATCATCTGCTAAATGAAAAAAATAATTATTGGGCTTACGGTGCAATCACCGCGCGCAACCTCAACGCGGAATTACACACTATATCGCAAAGCGGCATCGGCATTATGATCAGCTGGTTTCCGTTTATCATGCCGCAGTTTTACGACCAATTAAGCGCGGTGGGTGATAACAAAACCCAGTGGGATTTTACGCAGTGGACACCGGATGTGGTGGTGATCAATTTATTGCAAAACGACAGCTGGTTGATCGATCGCGAAAAACGTTTGCAACCTATTCCAAGCGATGCTCAGCGGGTGCAGGCCTATATCGACTTTGTCCGCAGCATTCGCGCTAAATATCCGAACGTCCCCATTATTTGTGCGCTTGGTAGTATGGATGCCACCGCTAATCCAAAATGGCCAGGTTATGTTAATGCTGCTGTTGAGCGGATGAGAAAAGAAAATAAAGACACAAAACTGGATACCATTTTCTTTGATTACACGGGTTTTGGTGGCCACCCACGCATTGCACAACACAAAGCCAATGCAGAAAAGTTGACGGCGTTTATCAAGCAAAAAATGAATTGGTAAGAGGATGTTCGATAAAGTTATGCTCAGGCAGGGCTTGGGCATAACCTTATTTTTTCTGTTTTGCGTAAACGCTTTTCTCTCCCTCCGGTCGCGTTTTAAACCGTCTATGCACCCATAAATACTGATCCGGTTGTTTGCGGATCATATTCTCAATCATCTGGTTCACGCGTGTGCTATCAACCAAATCATCACCACTCGGGAAGTTTTCCAGCGGTGCGCTTATCTCAATGCGGTAGTGACCATTAGCTTCGCGGTAGTGCATAAATGCCATAACCTGAGCATCCCCTAATTTTGCGAAACGGCCTGTACCGGGAACTGTCGCAGCGGGAATTCCAAAAAACGGCGCAAAAATACTGTGCTTGATTCCGTAATCCTGATCCGGTGCATACCACACAATATGACCCGCGCGCAGGTTGCGCACCAGCTTGCGCGTTTCCACACTGATAATGGATTCGCCATTAAAACTTTCTCTGGCTTTCACCAGCATATAGGCGAGCAGGGGATTGGGATCTTGACGATAAAGAATGTCAAATTTTATATGCGATGCGAGCATGCGGCCGCAGATATCTATAGTCGTCATATGGCAACCAACAAGCAAAACCCCTTTGCCCGCTGCTTGTGCCGCTTGCAAATATTCCAATCCCTTAATGCTGTGAGATGAACACAAACGCTTTGCTGGTCCCCACAATGACATCGCACTTTCAAAAAAACTGATGCCGCAGGATTGAATAATACGGCGCACCATCTGTTCGCGTTCGGCGTGATTCAATTCAGGAAGACAGAGGCTAAGATTGGTATCGGCGATGCGTTTACGGCTGGGGACAAGATGAAAGAGTAGCCAGCCCAAACCGCGCCCCAGTGCAACATTAATCTGCATCGGGAGATGGGCGATCAACTGCAAAAATCCTAACAGTATCCACGTGGGCCAGTAGCGCGGGCCTAAAAATGACCAGCGAAAAACCGGGGGGAGATGTTTGGCGTGGGGTGTTTTATTCATGCGGATTGTTGTAAGCCTTGGTGGTGTTGGCGCAAGCCTACAGCACAACGCTGGTTACAACAATCCGCACGAGACAGTCAGTTATTTCTTAAGATCGAGCAAGCGGAAGTAAGCACTTTTGGGTTGCTGGTTGCGATCAAACAGCAGTGGATAGTTGGTGCGGCCAGGAATAGGGAAGCCATTTAACCAGCTGGCGTCATCACTCACACCCCAAAAGGTCACACGATCTACTTTATCTTTGTGTTTGATTAAAATCTTGAACAGGGTTTCGTAGGCTTTTGCCAATTGTTCATCAATCTCTTTTGGTAAACCTTTGATGTAAGGGTCGCGTTCTGGTTTGTATTCAAAGCGGGTAGAAATTTCTGCAACGGGCAAATTCCACACTGACGGCAATACATCGATATCCAATTCAGTCAGGTGAATACGCAAGCCTAATTCTGAATAGGCAATAATGCTGTCTTCAAAATTTTTCATATCTGATGCAAGGCCGACGTGCGCTTGCATGCCCAAACCGTGAATAGGTGCATTGCGTTTTTGCAAACGTTTTAGCATCTCAATAGTGGCGTTGCGTTTTCCCTCTTGCTCATTGTTGTAATCGTTGTACATCAAGTGCGCTTTGGGATCAGTTTCGTGGGCAAGATTAAATGCGTTGACGAGAAAATCATCGCCCATAATGTTGTACCAGTGGCTGGTGCGCATTTTGTTGTCATCGCCCATGGCTTCATTGACAACATCCCATGCGGCAATCTTGCCTTTGTAGCGGTCAACTAGGGTGGTGATATGTTCCTGTTGTTTTTTTGCCAAGGCTTCTTTGGAAATATAACTGCCATCTTTATTTTTAAATACGCTTTCAGGAATTTGGCTGTGCCAGCCTAATGTATGGCCAACCATGTGCATATTATGTTTGCTGCCAAAATTGATAATTGCATCGCTGTCTTCCCATTTCCAACTGCCATCTTCGTTGCGGATCTCGCCCCACTTTTGGCAGTTTTCGGGCGTGATTGAATTAAATTCCTTGGTAATCAGCGCGACTAATTTTGGATCTTGTTTTTTAATAATCGATGCGCTCAATGCTGCGCCAATTAAAAAGTCGTCTTTGTAGGCTTCTTTCAAACCTGTTGCCGCCGCTGCTTTTTCCGCTGCCTGTAATTTAGCGCTGGCAATCAGTGCTGCTGTAGCACCGCTCATGGCTAGCAGCCCTCTGCGTGAAATATTCATATCTTTTCCTCTTATATCAGTTGATTATTCGATGCTGGTAATTCGATTGGTATTAGCGTTGTTGTTTGAAGTCTGACTGGTGTTATCGGGTATCGATTGCGGATCAAACCAGAGCTCTTTGCGTTCAATGGGTGTCTCTTTCGATAGGAGTGGATTTTCCAATTTAAATAGTTTGCGATTTTTCATATTGGCTTTTTGCAGCACATCCTGAATGGATTTATCGCCGTAAAAGACTTTATCGAACTCGCCATTGGCAATCGCACGCTCAAAACCAGTCTCCAAATCTTTGGCCAGTGTTTGGTTGCTGGGCGATACAAATAAATAAAATGGCATTTGGTAGTAGACCATCAAATTTTTTTCAACGGTCAAGTCCATGGTGGGGCGCGCTTCAAGCTCACCAAAAGGTTCGTGTACACCGCGCGGGAATCCATCAAAGCGGCCGCCTTCAACCATGTAAAATAGACTGGGGTATTTATTGGTTTTGATAACGTTAAAACCATTGGCCTCCAGTATGCGACCGTCCGCCCAGGTACGGCCTTGGCCAATAGTGAGTTTTTTTAAATCATCCAGGGTTTTGACTTGATCAAATTTGGCTTGATTATTTTTATTGATAATAAAAATGCGGTAACCCAAGAGACCTTTAAAGAGTGGGATGCGAATTGGACGCAGCTGTGATTCAATTTCTGCATCAGACGATGCCCAACACAAATCCAGCAAGCCACCGGAGCGCACTTCTTCATTAACGCGTGCCTGGGTGAAATCTTCTTTGATCACTTCTATTTTGTAGTTGGGGTTATCACTATGATCAATCGCCAGCTTGAGCATTTTGATGGCATAAGCGGCGTTGGGGTCACTGAAATCGTTTACGCGGATGGTTTGCTCAGCTGCAAAGGCATGGATACTAGCCAGAAAAATAAGGCATAAAGAAATAATTTTTATCATTTTTTGACCGAAATAAAGAGTGTTAAGGATGATTTTAGTGTTATTGCACTGGGGCGATCCTTTACATTTATTAAGTTGTGTTCTTGTATACCAGTGTTATATTTGTTGTGACTATAAGATAGCAGTTATTTAAGAATAATCCATGTGGAGATACAGGTGTCCAGACGATTCTTTACCAATCTATTCATTTTGTGGGTGTTTTTTCTTGCCGGAGCTGCGCAAGTCAGCAATGCTGAAGATGGCTATGACATGTGGTTGCGTTATCAGCAAGTGGCAGACAATACATTGCGCAAAACCTATCAGCAGCAGTTCAACCAGATTCTGGTTGAAGGTGTTACACCCGGTTTGAGTGTAGCAGCCGCCGAGCTACAACGCGGTTTAAGTGGTTTGTTGGATAAACCTGTCGCCATCACTAATAAAAAATTGTCCAAACAGTCATTGGTAGTGGGTACGCCTGCCACTTCTCCGCTTATTGCGTCGCTGCAGTTAGGTGATCGTTTGGCTGTATTGGGTGATGAAGGCTATTTAATTGAGCAGACGCGCATCAATAAACGCCCGGTCACCGTTATCGCCGCAAATTCGGATGTGGGTGTGCTTTACGGCAGTTTTCATTTGCTGCGTTTGATTCAAACCCAGCAATCGCTCGCTAACATTTCCATCGCCAGCGCTCCCAAATTACAGCATCGCGTCATCAATCATTGGGATAATTTAAACCGTGTAGTTGAGCGCGGTTACGCTGGGTTGTCGCTATGGGATTGGGGCACGTTGCCTGAGCATAAATCCCAGCGTTATATTGATTATGCGCGCATCAATGCATCGCTCGGGATCAATGGCACAGTACTCAATAATGTAAATGCGGATCCGCGTGTATTGAGCGACCAGTTTTTGCAAAAAATTGCGGCGCTTGCTGACGTATTTCGCCCTTACGGCATCAAGGTTTATTTATCGATCAATTACAATTCGCCGCGCGCCTTTGGCGATTTGGATTTAGCGGACCCGCTCGATCCACGCGTGCAACAATGGTGGAAAGACCGCACCAAAAAAGTTTATGAATATATTCCGGATTTTGGCGGCTATTTGGTAAAAGCCAATTCCGAAGGTCAGCCAGGCCCGCAGGATTACGGCCGCAATCACGCCGACGGTGCAAATATGCTCGCCGCTGCATTGAAACCTTATGGCGGTGTAGTGTTTTGGCGTGCGTTTGTTTACAGCCCGGATATCGGCGACCGCTTTCGCGGGTCTTACGATGAATTTAAACCGCTCGATGGAAAATTTGCGGATAACGTCATCCTGCAAGTCAAAAATGGCCCCATCGATTTCCAACCGCGCGAACCTTATTCCGCATTATTTTCCGCGATGGAAAAAACCAACATGATGATGGAATTCCAGGTCACACAAGAATATTTTGGTTTTGCCACACACCTTGCTTATCAAGGCCCATTGTTTGAAGAATCGTTGCGCACCGAAACCTATGTAAAAGGTGAAGGCTCAACCATCGGCAATATTTTGGAAGGAAAAGTATTTAACACCAAGCGCACCGGTATGGCGGCAGTAATTAACCCCGGTACTGACCGCAATTGGACGGGGCATCCGTTTGTGCAATCCAGCTGGTATGCCTTTGGGCGTATGGCTTGGGATCACGACATCTCCGCCGAAGCTGCCGCAGAAGAATGGTTGCGCATGACCTTTTCTAACGAGCAAAAATTTATCGATCCTGTTAAAGATATGATGATGATCTCGCGTGAAGCAGGAGTGAATTATCGCTCGCCGTTAGGGCTTACGCATTTGTATTCGCAAGGCGACCACTACGGCCCAGCGCCTTGGACTTCAAATCTAGAGCGTCCTGATTGGACCGCAATTTATTATCACCGCGCCGCAAAAGACGGCATTGGTTTTGATCGCACTAAAACCGGCTCCAATGCTATTGCACAATACCCCGCACCGTTGGCGAAAATGTATGGTGATATAAATGCAGTGCCGGAAGATATGATGCTGTGGTTCCATCATGTGAGTTGGGATCACAAAATGAAATCTGGCCGCATTTTATGGGACGAGCTGGTGCACAAATATTATGAAGGTGTTGAACAAGTGCGCCACATGCAACGCGAGTGGGATAAGTTGGAAGGCTATGTGGATGCAGAGCGATTTGCTCAAGTCAAAGCACTATTACAAGTGCAGGAACGCGACGCGGTTATTTGGCGCGATTCCTGTGTGCTTTATTTTCAAACCTTTTCGGGCAAACCAATTCCTGCGGGATACGAAAAACCGAAACACGATCTGGATTATTACAAAGCTCTCGCGCGTACGCGCTATGTGCCCGAGCCTTGGCACCCCGCAAGTTCGAGCCGTGTGTTGAAGTGATTTATTTGCGTGTGTCTGCACCACCATGTGTTGAACAGTTGGTGCAGACACAATCCAACTCCAGCTCCCAATTTTTTAATTGAAAGCCGGACGAGTCGATGCAGGCCTTCAGCTCAACCAATATGCGCTGGTCTATCCCCAGCTCCTTCACATTGCCGCACTCGCGGCAAATCAAAAACTGTAACACTTGCTGGTCGGTGGCCTGAGTGGTCTGGTTGATCGCTATATATTTCCCCGCTGACTTCAGTTTCCGCACCAAATGTTTCTGCTCTAAAAACTCCAGCATCCGGTAAATCGATATGGGCGTAAGCTGCCGCGAAAAATTCAAGTTAACCTGGTCAATAAGTTCATAGGCCGATAGCGCCTGCCCAGCCCTAAGCAGTGTGGTATAGACCTCCAGCCGTTTCGGCGTCATAGAAATATCGGCGCCAGAGCCGGCTTGGCTCGCCTTGCTTTGCCAGTCGGCTGTGGAGTGGTCGTCTTGCATTTGGCCTAGCTCCTGCTGGTTTTTATCGATTTAAGAATTGTCCTTGTGGTCTATTGTGTTACATTATAACATCTCAATGTGTCTGTTCCAGAGGATATTTATGGCTAAACCCAAGACTTCTACGCCCATCGTGCCGCATACCGCCGCCGAGTTGCTGCAAATGCCTGCCGCTGACTACATGAATGATGTGCAGCTGGCGTTCTTTCGGCAGGTATTACTGGAGCTAAAACAGGCAACCAGCGAACACATAGAGACCATCAAGCAAGAGATTGCGGCGCCATCGACCGAGGCGGATGAGCTGGATCGTGCATTGTTGGAAGAGGAAAACCGTCAGCGGATGCGCATTGCAGAGCGTGAATATTTTTTGTTACGCAAAATCGATAAAGCACTGGATCGCATTGAACGTAAGGATTACGGCTACTGCGAAGCCTCGGGCGTTGAGATCGGATTGGAGCGCTTACTCGCTCGCCCGACCACTGAGTACAGCACCGAAGAAAAAACGCGCCAGGAAGAGTTGGAACGCAATTTTTCCAAGCAGCGTAGTTAATTAACAATCCATCAAATTAACAACAAACGTAATCAACACTGAAAAACATCAGGCAACCGTCATGAATCCACTTTTCTCTACTCTTCTGCCCGTTACCGTCTTATCCGGTTTTTTGGGTGCCGGTAAAACCACACTGTTAAACCACATTCTGAATAATCGCGAAAACCGCCGTGTTGCGGTTATCGTGAACGATATGAGCGAAGTGAATATCGACTCATCGTTGATCCAAAATCAGGTGGAATTAAATCGTGCGGAAGAAAAACTGGTGGAGATGAGCAATGGCTGCATCTGCTGCACATTGCGTGAAGATTTGCTGGTCGAAGTAAACCGCATGGCAAAAGAAGGGCGTTTTGATTATTTAGTGATTGAATCCACCGGTATTTCCGAGCCCTTGCCGATTGCAGAAACCTTTACCTTTGAAGATGAAGACGGCCAGAGCCTCTCGCAAGTCGCACGCTTGGACACCATGGTTACCGTTGTCGATGCCGTGAATTTTCTGAATGATTATTACGATGCGCTCTCTCTGCAAGAAACCGGCGAAAGCCTCGGTGAAGATGACGAACGCAACGTGGCAGATTTACTTGTCGATCAAATTGAATTTTGCGATGTATTGTTAATCAGCAAAACCGATTTAATTTCAAAAGAAAAACTTGCAGAGCTCTATGCAATTTTAACCAAACTGAATCCCGATGCTGAAATTATTCCCGTTGAGCGAGGCAATGTACCGCTCGACAAGGTGCTCAACACCGGAAAATTTAATTTTGAAAAAGCCCAGCAAGCGCCCGGGTGGTTAAAAGAAATGCGCGGCGAGCATACACCTGAAACTGAAGAGTACGGTATCAGCAGTTTTTCTTACCATGCGCGCCGCCCGTTTCATCCGGAAAAAATTTATGCGTTTTTCTCAAGTCCAGCCGTAAAAGGGAAGTTACTTCGTTCAAAAGGATTTTTTTGGTTGGCATCGCGCCCCCAGTGGGCTGGTCAGTGGAGCCAGGCAGGCGGCATTGCGCAACACGGCGCCGCCGGCATGTTCTGGAAGGCCATTCCCAAAGAGCGTTGGCCAGAGGATGAAGAACATGTGAATTATATTATGGATAAATGGGTAGAACCCTTCGGCGATATGCGTCAGGAGCTGGTATTTATCGGTCAAAATCTGGATAAAGAATTTGTTACCGCGCAGCTTGATAAATGTTTGCTCAGCGAAGATGAAGTATTAAAAGGCCAGGAGTATTGGAAAACATTACCCGATCCATTTCCTACCTGGACGCAAGGTCACGCGCACTGACACATGTACTGGAAGCAGAACTGAATTTACGCCCCTTGGCTAACTTTTGATTATTGTGGAATCACGTTGATGTTGTTATTTGTTCGTCCGATTTTTGCTAAACAGTCACTTATTGCCCTTGCCTGCGGCATCTCTGCGCCAATGCTTTTTATGTCGCAAGCATTGTTTGCCGCCGCGCCCGAAGAAATTGAAGAGGTTTTGGTAACCAGTCACCAGGCCTATCGCGGTAATGTGCCATCAGCTGAATTACCGCAAGCCATTCAGGTGATCGATCAATCTGTGTTTGCCGATAGAGCGATTAACCGTTTTCAGGATGTGCTCGATTATTCCGCCAGCATCTCGCGCCAGAATGATGGTGGTGGATTGTGGGACAGTTTTTCGCTGCGCGGTTTTCCCGGCAACGAAAATATGCCCTCGAATTATTTAATTAATGGCTTTAACGCCGGGCGCGGTTTCAGTGGTCATCGCGATACCTCTAATATCGAACAAGTGGAAATATTAAAAGGCCCCGGTTCCGCACTTTATGGGCGCAGTGAACCCGGCGGAACCATTAATATCATCACGCGCAAGCCAGAGTTTACTCAAGAAGGTTATGTAAAAATGACCGGCGGTAGTTTTGATCAATACCGTTTGGAGGGCGATTACACCAATGGTGTGAGCGACAAACTCGCGTTGCGTATTAATGGCGCCGTGCAGGATTTTAAAAGTTATCGCGATTATGTGGAAAGCGATAAACAAGTAGTCACACCTTCGCTCAAATACCTGTTTGATAACAACGCATCACTGTTGTATGAGGCCGAGTATCTCAAACAAGATCAATTATTTGATCGCGGTTATGTTGTATTGAATAATGATTTTGAAACCGTGCCGCGCAGTCGCTACCTGGGTGAACCGGGCGATGGGCTTACACGCATTTCGGCCAACGGCCATCAACTCACTTATCAACAAACCCTTGCGAATGATTGGACATTTACATCGGGTATTGGCTATCGCGAATCGGAATTAAATGGTTTTTCATCCGATGCAGAATTGGCGCGCGGGCGCCAATCATTGTATGACGGCACTGGCCTGCTCACTCGCCAACGCCGCTATCGCGATTACGACTCGGAGGATTTAAGTGTGCGCGCTGAAGTGAGCGGCAGCCTTGCCACAGGTTTGCTCACGCACAATCTGATGTTGGGTGTCGATGCTTATGATTATGATTTATTTACGCTCCTTGGCCGCTATCGTGGACCTAAAGGCAGCTATGCATTGGATATCTATAACCCGCAATATGGTGTTGCACAGCCGGGTACTGTGAACCCACTGTATGCTAATCAGGAAACACAAAAGGCAGTGGGTATTTATCTACAAGATCAGGTGGAGTTATCAACTCGCTGGCGCGCTTTGCTCGGTGCGAGGGTGGATGATTACGAACAAAAAATTCATGAACAAATCGCCGACAAATTTAATACCGCTAAGGATTCGCGTGTATCACCGCGTGCGGGGTTGGTATTTTTAGCGGCACCCTGGCTGAATATCTACACAAGCTATTCAGAAGGCTTTGTGCCGCAAAGTGGAACCGATGCCTATGGCAGCGCTTTTGATCCGGAAGAGAGCAAGTCGGTTGAGTTGGGAGCAAAACTTTTTTGGCAAGATTGGCAAATTACCGCTGCGGTTTTTGATGCAGAAAAAACCAATATGCTAACGACCGATCCGGTCAATGCCGGATTTTCTGCTGCACTTGGCAAAGCGGGCTCGACCGGTTTCGAATTGGATGCGACCGGAAATATTACCGATGATCTGAGCATGATTCTTTCTTATGCGTATTTGGATACTCGCTCGCTTACCGACAGCGTTAATATTGATTGGGGTGTACTGGTGCCAGAGGGCAGCCCGCTGGTGAATGTGCCTGATCACAGCTTGATGCTCTCGCTCAAACAATCTTTTTCAATTGCGCAACGCAATGCATCCGTGGGTGTTCGCACGCGTTACATCAGCTCACGTTTGGGCGATACAGTGAATCCGGATTACCGTTTGCCGTCTTACACGCTGGTGTCGCTCTTTGGTGATATGGATATCACACGCGGTGTGAGTGCCGAGTTAGTGGTGGATAACCTGTTCGATGAAGTCTATGTGTATAACTCCTACTCACCGCTGTGGACTTTGCCGGGCGAGCCGCGCGCGGTGCGTGCAAGCGTCAAGTTTGAGTTTTAATCGCGATGACAACGCCGGTTATTGAATTAAAAACCGCTGATTCGCAGCGCATTAAAAGCATTGATGCGCTGCGCGGTCTGGTGATGTTGATCATGTTGCTTGACCATGTGCGCGAGCGATTTTTTTTGCATCGTCAGGTGAGTGATCCCATGGATGTGGAATCCACAGAACCTGCATTATTTGCTAGCCGTTTGGCCGCGCATTTTTGCGCGCCTATATTTGTTTTTCTCACTGGCTTGTCGGCTTGGTTGTATCAACAATCGGCGCGTGCAGAAAGCGTTAGTATTTTTTTGCTTAAGCGCGGGCTGTTATTGATCGTGCTGGAATTCACGCTAGTCACCTTTTCCTGGATGGGAAATTTCAACACGATTTATTTGCAAGTGATCTGGGCAATTGGTTTAAGTATGTTGGCCTTGGCGCTTCTGGTAAAAATGCCGCGCATCGCCCAGTGGCTTCTCGCTGTTGGCATAATCGCGCTACACAATCTGCTCACGCCCATTCAATTTTCAGTGGATGAATGGGGCTATTCACTGTGGACCATTTTGCATGACCGCAACTATTGGATACAAACCGATTGGATTGCCATAAAAGTCAGCTACCCGTTATTGCCTTGGATTGGTGTGATTCTGCTAGGTTATTGTGTGGGCCCAATGTTTGACAAGCAAATGCCTGCTGCGCAGCGCACAACCTGGTTGATAAGCGCAGGGATTTGCAGTTTGCTATTACTCCTGGTTTTGCGTGGTTTCAATCTCTATGGTGAAACCTTGCCATGGCAAACATTTGCATCGCCTGTGCACTCGCTCATGTCGTTTTTTAATTTCACCAAGTATCCACCCTCGTTAGATTTCTTATTGCTTACGCTGGGCGTTATGGCCTTGGCTTTGGTGTGGTTGGAGCGATTTAACGCGGCTGGTTTTGTCAGTGTACTATCCCAATTTGGCGCGGCCCCCTTGTTTTTCTACCTGCTGCATTTGTATGTGTTGCTGATTATTTACAGCCTGTTGTTTGCCTGGTTTGGTGCAAATCAGGGTAGTTATTTTGGTGTGGATTCTATTTACAGTATTTGGTTAATCGGCGTGGTGTTGACGCTACTGTTGTATTGTCCAACATCGGTGTTTGCAACATACAAGCGCCGTTCAAACTATAGCTGGATAAAATATTTATAGCCTGAATGAACACAGGAGTGGGCGATGACTGCATTCGTAAACACCACCATGAACACTACCGATTGGGCAATCGATCAAGATCCCGCTGTACTCGCGCGCATCTATGAAGACGCCATCAGCATTGCGATTTGGCAGCGCCAATTGCAACAAGAGGTTGAGTGTTATGTGGATGAGTTGCTGCGCAAATCCAAAACCATTGCGCTGAAATTATCGGGCTCGCCCGAGCAGCTGATGGAAGAAATTCAGCGCGTATTTCCGCCGGCACTGATTAACGAGCAAAATTCCCGTGTCAGTGCTGCTGCGTTTTATGCAGATATCCATCAAGTGCTGGATATGTGTTGCTGTTTGTTTGATGCAAAAATTCTCGGCCTGCGTATCAATACGCTCGAACACGCTATGTGTCCGCGTTTCCATACCGATAATGTCGCCATTCGCTTAATCACCACCTATTACGGTTTGGCCACTGAATGGCTGCCCGATCAATTATCCAATCGCACAGCCCTGGGCACTGCGTTTGCCAGCCAAATCAATACACCCGGTGCAATCACCACAAGCGAAAAGCACATCCAACGCATGGCAGCGGGTGATGTGGCTTTATTCAAAGGCGAGTTGTGGGAGGGTAATGAGGGGCGAGGCATTATTCACCGCTCACCAGCGCCGTCCATCCAACAACCCAAACGTTTGGTGGTGACTTGCGATTTAATCGAGCTCCTGTAAAAAGCGGTGCACAAGCATTTTAACTACTGGGCTGATTAATAGTGCGTATAAAGCAGGTTGGGCAGCCATGCCCAACAATATAGTTTGATTCCAAGATGTTGGGCATGGCTGCCTGTGCGGCGCGACCCAACCTACAAACCTGCGAGTTCCTGACGCACAATTTCTGCACCTGCACTCAACGCTTTCAGTTTGCCGAGGGCGACTTGGCGTGATAAAGGCGCCATGCCGCAGTTGGTGCAGGGGCAGAGTTTGTCGGCGTCTACAAATTGCAGGGCTTTGCGTAGGGTGTTGGCGACTTCCTCGGGTGTTTCGATAGTGTTGGTTGCTACATCAATCGCACCGACCATCACTTTTTTTCCGCGAATCAGTTCAAGTAGCTCCATTGGTACGCGCGAGTTGTGGCATTCCAGCGAGATAATATCGATATTGGATTTTTGCAGTTTGGGAAAAATTTCTTCGTATTGTCGCCACTCAGACCCCAGCGTTTTTTTCCATTCGGTATTGGCCTTTATGCCGTAGCCATAACAAATATGTACGGCGGTTTCGCACTTCAGCCCTTCACGTGCGCGCTCTAACGTAGCAATGCCCCAGTCATTCACCTCATCAAAAAACACATTAAAGGCCGGTTCATCAAACTGGATTATATCAACGCCCGCTGCCTCCAGTTCTTTCGCTTCCTGGTTAAGAACTTTGGCGAATTCCCAGGCCAGTTTTTCACGGCTTTTGTAGTGACTATCATAAAGCGTATCAATCATCGTCATGGGGCCGGGCAGGGCCCATTTAATGGGGTGTGTGGTTTGCTTGCGCAGAAATTTGGCGTCTTCAACAAACACAGGCTTCTGGCGCGACACATCGCCCACCACCGTTGGCACGCTCGCATCATAGCGATTGCGAATTCTCACGGTTTCGCGCTGCGCAAAATCAACGCCGCTCAGGTGCTCAATAAAGGTGGTCACAAAGTGTTGGCGCGATTGCTCGCCATCACCAACAATATCAATACCCGCCTGTTGCTGTTCTTGCAATGACAAACGCAACGCATCTTGTTTGCCTTCCAATAATTCATCACCTTGCAATTTCCAGGGTGACCAAAGTGTCTCGGGTTGTGCAAGCCAGGAAGGCTTGGGTAAGCTGCCAGCGGTTGATGTGGGCAATAATGTTTTCATAGTGAATAATCTTGTCTTTTTAAAAGGTATAGATAAAAGCGATCAATAAAAGGTACAGACAAAGCGCGAATTAAAACGCGTACTTGGCAGACCATTGCTCAAGAATGTTCTGGTAGGGTTTGATGAATTGTTTTTCAGCAAATTTTCCCTGCTCAATCGCCAACCTGCTGCGTTCCTCGCGGTCATAAACCACTTTGGTTAATGAATAATCCTGATTTTTTAAATTGGGTTTGTAAAAGGCTCCCGCTACCGCATTGGCGTTATAAATTTCAGGCCGATAAATCTTCTGGAAAGTTTCCATAGTGCTAATGGTACTGATCAACTCAAGGTTGGTGTAATCCACCAGCAAATCCCCAAAGAAATAAAAGGCGAAGGGTGCAACGCTATTGGGCGGCATAAAGTAGCGAACTGCCAAACCCATCTTTTTAAAATACTGTTCAGTCAACGAGGATTCATTGGGCTGGTATTCAACCCCCAGCACCGGGTGCTGGTTTTCAGTGCGCCGATAGGTTTTGTTATCGGAAACACTCAGGCATATTACCGGTGGTTTATTAAAATGCGTTTTGTAGGTAGTCGAATTCACAAAGTGCTTGAATAACTTGCCGTGCAAATCGCCAAAATTATCGGGGATGCTGAATGTGGATTGGTTTTTGTTGTGCTCTAACAGCAGCACACTAAAATCATAATCACGCACATAAGAAGAAAAATTATTCCCCACAATGCCTTCGATACGCCTGTTGTTGTAGCGATCAAGAATATTGGTCTTCAAGATTTCAATTGCAGGAAATGAATCACCACTACCCTCACGATCAAGATCCATTTCCACAGAAATAATTTCCAGCTCAAGCGAATAACGATCGCCTTTGGTGTTATCCCAATGCGCCAAGGCATTAAAACGATTGTCAATCATCTTCAGCGCATTGCGTAAGTTTTCTTGCCGGCTATTTCCCCTCGCCAAATTGGCAAAGTTGGTAGTTGCCCGCGTATTGTCTGCCGGATGATAGTTCTCATCGAAACAAATGCTGTTGATGCTAAAAGTAAAATCGTTGTTCATGGTGATGTTGCAACCTGATTAAGAGGCAAGGGTAAAGTTGGCTCTGGTTAAGTACAGGGTGTCTTTATACTGGAATGCCAAAGTGAACAAAAACGATAATAATTCATGAAAATGTGAATATTATTCATGTTGTGGGCGGGGTGGTGCTATTTAAGGTGATGAGCGGGTCCCCATCGTCATGTGGTTGCTCGTTTGTTATTCTCCCGAAGTGCTTGCGGGTGTAAGAGGGTTGTTTGAGTAAACGGGTTTAATAGGTTTTTGTTGGGTTGCTTGGTAGGCGGTATTCGTTTTGTCTATACATAACACCTGAAATCAACCTCGTAGATTGCGCTCGCGAACAGCAAAAGATAGGGACGCATCTATATGCCCGAGGCGGAAACTTAGTTAATAAAATTAGTCGGCAGGTTACTGGTTTGGAACAAAATTTTTGCGATACAGCAAAAACAGAGAGGGCGCGAAATCGTCTTTTTATGAGTATTCGTCATATGATCGCGCAGGACTACCATAAGGTGTGAGCAAAATGGACAAAGTTTCACAACATTATGATATTGCTGATTTGGCTGAATTTATGCGTAAAGCCAAAGTTAGCGAAAAACCATTTGTATTCTTTACTGGTGCGGGCTGCTCTTTTACAGCAGGAATTCCATTGGCAAAACAACTAATCGAAGAAATGCATCGCAAGCAGTTGTTCTTTCCGGGGAGCAATCCATGCAGAAAGAAGTGCTTGAACTTGCTTCTGAGTTTAATGACTGCATGCCGCCGCCTTTGTAACGTTAATTAAGAGAATTCTACTTTCGTTCATTGGTTTTATTGAAAAGTAATTTGTAGGTAATAAACAAAAATCATGACTGAAAAGCGCGCACTAAAAATATTGTTTGACAAGTACTGGTCTCCGGCAAAAGGTTGGCAGAGAAATTCCGTACCTGAGGAAGACTTTGAATTTGCTAAAACAATGGGTGTTATGTTTGATGATATTTCACTTAATCATGATGAAATAATTCAAAGAGCTATAGCGCAGTGTAATTCAATAGCCAAGACTCAAGTAGTTGATGCGTTTTTATCAAGTCTGTCGACCAGACGTTTAGATCTTAGATCTGCTTTAGGTAGCTTTGCCTGTGGGTACAAGCTGCCTCTTCATAAGTTTATAACGCAAGAAGGCTCGGTTACGTGCTCTATTTGTTCCGAAGTTTCAGCTGCAAACTTAATTGATCTTAATGTTTTGAATTTTGAGCGACATAAATTTGGTGGGGTTCGGCACTTACAGCCGAGTTACATTTATCTGGATCTTTCATTGTTCTCGAAAGTCATACTGCCTAAATCTACTGATTTCGATGTCAAGATAATAGAAAATATTCTGGATTCGTTAGCTGGGCTCACGGAAGGTAAGCTTTCCGATGCTGAAAAAGCTATAAAAAATTCTATCAAAGGGAATAAGAATGAGAGGGCGCAAATTATTACAACAATGGGCTATTGCGGTATTTTAAACGTTCCAGATTATGAATCTTTGTACAAGTCCTATACGCCTTGTAGCGAAAGGGAATACTCTGCTTACTCCAAATCTGATTGGCCGTTTCCAGCTGATTTGTGGCTTCCAAAATATGGCCTTAATCAAGACGCGATTCAGTTTTGGTTTGGGGAATATCTTAGCTAGCAGTTTTGTTTAATAGATACATCCCCCCGTATTCCGCTAGGCTCCATACAGGCTACGCCTCACACTTTTTCTAATTCAAAAACTCGGGTTCTTTATGGCATTCAAATTTTAGATTGCGCATGGAGTGGGTCAATCCTGTGCGTAAGTATTTATGGTCCAACTGTAACAAGCGACTGTGGTAAAAAATCAATACCTGTAACGCAAATTTAGCTTGCTTGCCACTCGCAATTATCCCGCACCATGGCATTTAAAATCGTC
>NZ_JAVDVX010000009.1:0-145066 GCF_031457055.1 Cellvibrio fibrivorans
CTTTAAATTCCGGGGTGTATCGTTGGTTGCTCATATAACTTTCTCCTATGCTCATAGAGTAGCTCAGGAGTGTCCACTAGAGTGTGGGAAGTCCAGCGTGTAACTAAGTGTGTCTATTTTATCGGGGGAAGATCAGTTTGTGGCAAAATTGGTTTTTTAATTAGCACACCCATAGTTGCACTACTGATATACAAGGCGCTATCTACCGGAATTTTCCTTCCATATATTGGGTGTTTCTTTCTGGTTGTTTTAGGAATCACATTATCGTCTTATTACTATGCAAAAAAGAATCTAATTTTTGTAAAAGCAGAAAATAATTAGTTTCTTCGGCTAAGAAATTTGGCCTAACAAAGTGTATCAACCCGCGCACTTCGTGCGCTGGACAGTTTTTAAGTCGCGGCTTTGTGGTTTTGCTGCGCAAAAGTAACCCACAAATCCACAACTTAAAAACTGCCGTTGCACACGGCGTTACGCATAAGGAAGCATCATGACAACTACCAGCATGGTATCGCTATTTGTAGCCTTGGTTATATTGGCGGTAATTCCTGGCCCGGGAGTATTTACCGTTGTAGCTAGGTCAATGGCATCTGGCTTTTTTCATGGTTTAATCACAGTCTTCGGTATTGTTTTCGGCGACTACATTTTAATCATTCTATCGGTTTATGGTTTATCTGCGCTTGCGAGCACAATGGGTGGAATATTTACATTTATAAAATATGCGGGCGCTGCTTACTTGGTTTGGCTAGGAATTAAATTGCTTTTAACAAAATATAGTTCCGTAGAAGTGAAGCCTATTATTGAACTGTCATTTTTTTCAAACTTCATTGCTGGTCTGGCAACCACCTTAAGCAATCCGAAGGCCATTCTTTTTTATGTAAGTTTTTTTCCAGCCTTCATTAACGTACAGAGTGTTACTGTTATCGAAATAGGCCAGCTATTACTGGTGGCAACTATGGCTGTGGGTAGCGTTATGGCGGCATACGCTTATGCAGCAAGTAAAGCTAGCCTACTTTTTAAAAGTTCAAGAGCCGCAAAAACACTAAATGTGGCTGCGGGAAGTATTATGGTTGGCAGTGGTGTTTTGCTAGCTACAAAAGCATAACAAGCGACTGCGGTAGAAAAATCAATGCCATCAAGCGGATGATTTCTTCCGCCGTTTTAGCAAGATTCGGTGTGTGGCTTGTATGAGCCTGACAGTATGGAAAGCATTTATAAAGAGGATTATATGTACGTACCACAATCAAATGAAGAAAATAACATCGCAGTGCTTCACTCGTTAATTCGAGAAAGACCTTTAGGTACCTGGGCAGCTATTGTGGACGGGGAAATTGAAATAAACCATATTCCTTTTGTTATTAAAGAAAACAAAGGGGAGTTTGGTACGCTGGTTTGCCATGTTGCGAAGGCAAATACTATTTGGAAAACATGCTCGCAGGTAAATAATTCCGTAATTACATTCCATGGCGACCAGGCTTATATTTCACCGTCCTGGTATCCGAGCAAACATGAAAATGGTAAAGCGGTACCTACGTGGAATTATTGTGTTGTCCATGCTTATGGAGTACCGGAAATAATTCAAGACCCGCACGAGTTGCTTGTACATCTAAATGAATTAACTAATTTGCACGAAGCCAGGCAAGCGCTGTCTTGGCAGGTGAGTGATGCACCAGTGGATTTTATTGAAAAACTGAGCGGAGCTATTGTGGGTATAGAAATACCCATCAAGAAAATGATTGGCAAGTGGAAGCTGGGGCAAAGCAGATCAGAGGCCGATAAGTTAGGAACAATTGCAGGGTTAAAATCGAGCAGCGATGCGCAACAGCATGGCTTGGCAAATACACTGCTCAAAACACTTCATCTGTAAAAAATCCTGCGCGTCTTTATTGCGCCGCAGGCACTAATTGTACGCGCGGCGGATTACCTAGCTTGATATCGCCACGCACACGGTAACCCGGCACTGCATCGCGCATTTTTTGATAGATCCACCGCCCCTCTACATCGGTGCGCGCGATAATCATGGCAAGGCCATTGGTGGCTTTTAGCTTTTGTGCGACCTCGGTCAATTTAGCGATAATTTTGGGATCATCTTTGCCGAGCAAACTTGCGTCGAGCAAAAATTCATTGGCGCCACCGCGATAGGGCTCAACAGGTGGAGCGGATTTAATTTGTTCGGTCAAACCCAGTGCAACTTCTTTAATCAATAAATTATTGGGATCAACGATACGCGCGTTGTTAAGCATGGTCGTAGCCTGTGAATAATTACCACGGGCGGCTGCCTGACGGGCGAGATCAACATAACGCATCACTATCCCCTGCAAACCACCTTTAGCACGCGCGTTATTGGGGTCGAGTTTGAGCGCTGCACGGAAGTAGTCGTAAGCGTTGTCATTGGTTGGTGTGAGCAACTGGTTTTGCGACAAGGTGTATTCACCGTTAAGGATCAGCATCTTCACAACTTGCTGTTCCTTGGTGATAACTGGTTTTTGCTGCACGACAGGCGCTGGCGCAGGTGCGGGTTGTTTTTTCTGATTGGCATAAAAGGGAATCTGGCAGGCACTGAGTGCACAAGCCAACACAATCACTAATCCACCGCGACCAACCAAATTACGCATAGCAACTTTTCTCATGAACTGAATTTTTGACAACCTGGACGAATTTCATCTTAACCGAGCCAACCGGACATCTACCGCAAAAGAAAAAGTTAGCCTCAGGTAGAATGTTATTTATTGCCGGTTGTCTATAAGGCGCCGTATGTTACTGTAAGTCGCGCTGCCGAGCACCCCTCGCCGTGCGACCTACTTATCCACCTACCCCATGTCCAGATCGGGAAGCTCCTCATACCATGCTTAATCTGCCTCCGTTAAGACTTCGTTTTGTGCAGCAACTCAGTGTAAGAATCCTATTGTTGACTGGTATTTTGCTTGCGAACACCAGCCTTGCAGAAGATCTACTAGCGCCCAAAGCGGATCCTCTCGCCCAGAGCAGCAATACTTTGAACTCCGGTTTGCTGAATGGGCAAGATGAATTTTTACCAGTAGCCGAGGCGTTTAAACCCAGCTACACCATTGCGCAGGGCAAGTTGGTACTGCATTGGCAAATAGCGGACAGCTATTACCTATACGAGGAGCGTTTTAAGTTCCGTACTGATGAAAGCATCGCAATTTTGCCCACCTATACTCCGGGCAAGATGAAGTACGACGAACTGTTTGAGCGCGAAACCATGGTTCACTACCATGAAGTCTCAGCGAGTTTTGATTTGGCGGGCATCACCAAACCTTTTACCCTAAAGCTGGAATATCAGGGCTGCGCCGATGCAGGCCTCTGCTATCCACCGCAAAAACTGGCACTGTCTGTTGATCCTACGACCGCATCGGTAATAGAGCAGGCGTCAACTGCACAAGCGCCCACTACAGTAACTGCCGCCGCATCAACCGATACCCCACACCCCTCAACCACTGATTCCGGATGGATACTGCAGGCGATCCTGCTTGCTTTACTTGGTGGGATGATACTCAACTTGATGCCCTGTGTATTTCCGGTTCTGTCTATAAAGGTGATGAGCTTGGCTGCTGCCGATCGCGCACGGCTCGCTATCCACGGTTGGGTTTACACACTCGGAATTGTGGTGTGTTTTGTGGGTTTTGCGGTTGCGTTGCTAGTTGCACGCAAAGGTGGCGAGGCAATCGGCTGGGGCTTCCAATTGCAATCACCGGGCTTAATAGCCGCCCTCGTCTATTTGTTTTTTGTGATGGGGCTGAGCATGTCCGGTCTGATTAATTTTGGTAGCAGCCTAATGGGGGCAGGCCAAAATCTGACTCAAAAATCCGGCCTGAGCGGCTCATTCTTTACGGGTGTTCTGGCCGCGGTAGTCGCCAGTCCCTGCACGGCTCCGTTTATGGGCGCCGCGCTTGGCTTTGCACTTACCCAACCTGCTATCGCCTGCCTTGCCGTATTTGCGGCTCTAGGCTTTGGCATGGCACTGCCACTGTTAATACTCTGCTATCTACCTGCATTAGCGGCAAGCCTACCCAAACCCGGCGCATGGATGGATAACCTCAAACAATTCCTCGCCTTCCCACTGTATTTAAGTGCGATCTGGTTACTCTGGGTGTTCGGACGCCAGACCAGCGTGAGCGGCATGGCCGCACTATGCGCTGGCGCTGTGGCTATCGCATTTGGATGCTGGCTATTAGGGCGCGAAGCGCGCGGATTTTGGCAGTTGGTGCGCCGGATACTTATCGCTACAAGTTGGATATTGGCCATTATTTTGGTATGGCAAGGCGCCGAAAGCCGTGAGCAAAAAGCCACTACTGACGACCGCTGGCAAGCTTATAGCCCTGAATTGGTTGCATCGCTGCGCACCGAAGGCCGCCCGGTATTTGTGAATTTGACTGCCGATTGGTGCCTGACCTGCCTCGCAAATGAGCGAATCGCTCTACATACCCAGGCAGTTGAGCAGACCTTTGATGAATTAAATGTAGCGACAATTAAAGGCGATTGGACGAATACTGACCCGAAAATCACTGAACTCCTGCAAGAATATGGCCGCAGTGGCGTGCCACTCTACCTCTGGTTCCCCGCCAATAGCAGCGGAAAAGCGACGATTCTGCCGCAACTATTGACGCAAGATTTGGTTATCAGAACCTTAAAAGGCGAAAATAAGCCTTAAATTGACTATTATTGGCGATAATAGAAACAATTGACGACATTTTTTGTTAACTTCCCGTATCTTGTCGCTAACATGGAGGCAAGATGCGGGGATAATCGAGCAAAACCGCTATTTACAGCCTTATTTTTAATACCTTCACGCATAACTTCTGCAATCATGCAGGCATTTTCTGCCATCTAAACAAAATTTCGCTGGTATCGTGGACATATCCTGTTTTTTGCGGCAAACTCCCTCCACTTTGAAATCCCCGGCAAGCTGAACTAGGCCGTTCGACGCGAGTCTCAGCATAAAACCAGAAAATCACCGCAGGATCACAGTTAATGGCAACCATTTTGGTACTTCACGGCCCCAATCTGAATCTATTGGGACTGCGCGAACCAGGCATCTATGGTGCAACTACGCTCGATGACATCAACCGCAACTTGACCCAGATCGCCATTACTGCCGGTCACCACTTGCAAACCCTGCAAAGCAATGCCGAGTACGAATTGATTGACCGTATTCACGATGCACGCAAAGAGGGGGTCGATTTCATCATCATCAATCCTGCTGCATTTACGCATACCAGCGTCGCTCTGCGCGATGCACTGCTCGGCGTTGACATCCCTTTTATCGAAGTGCACTTATCCAACGTGCATAAACGTGAAGCTTTTCGCCATCATTCCTATTTTTCTGATGTCGCCCAAGGCGTTATCTGCGGCTTTGGTGCCACCAGTTATGAACTGGCACTGCAAGCGGCATTCAAGCTAGTTAAATAGTTTTTCATTAATTTGGCTCAGCCAATACTAACCACAACAAACCTTGTTACAGAGAGGACTTTATGGATATTCGCAAAATCAAAAAACTGATCGAGCTGTTGGAAGAATCCAACATCGGCGAACTGGAAATCAAAGAAGGCGAAGAATCTGTTCGTATCGCACGTAACAGTGGCACTACCCAATATTTCAGCGCACCGGCACCCGCCGGTTACGCTATGCCTGCAGCGCCAGCGGCAGCACCCGCCTCCACACCAGTTGCGACCGCAGCTGCTGCCCCGGCCGCCGCCGCTCCTGCAGTCACTGGCCACGTAGTTAAATCGCCAATGGTAGGAACCTTCTACCGCTCACCAAGCCCAGGCTCACCTTCTTTTATCGAAGTGGGCAAACACGTCAAAGCCGGTGATGTTATTTGCATTATCGAAGCGATGAAAATGATGAACCAAATCGAAGCGGATAAGACTGGCGTTATCGAAGCCATTTTGGTGGAAGACGGGAACCCAGTTGAATTTGATCAGCCCTTAGTGACTATTGCTTAATCATCTGTTGCGGTTGCCGCTGGCAACCCAATCGCTAATCGCTGAGGAACTGGTTTATGTTCGATAAAATTTTAATCGCCAATCGCGGCGAAATCGCACTGCGCGTACTGCGCGCTTGCAAAGAGATGGGCATCAAGACCGTTGCCGTCCACTCGCAGGTTGACCGCGATTTAAAACACGTACGTCTGGCCGATGAATCTGTCTGTATTGGCCCAAACCCATCACCTAAAAGCTATTTGAATGTGCCAGCGATTATCGCTGCCATGGAAATTACCGACGCTGAAGCAGTCCACCCAGGCTACGGTTTTCTCGCCGAAAATGCTGACTTTGCCGAGCGCGTGCAAAAAAGCGGTTTCACCTTTATCGGCCCCGATCCAGCGGTAATCCGCATGATGGGGGATAAGGTAGAGGCGATCAAAGCAATGAAAAAAGCCGGAGTTCCTACCGTGCCGGGTTCAGATGGCCCATTGCCGGAAGATCCTGAAGAGTGTATGAAAATCGCCAAGCGCATTGGCTACCCCATTATCATCAAGGCGGCAGCCGGTGGTGGCGGACGCGGTATGCGTGTGGTCCATACCGAAGCAGCATTGATCAATTCCATCCATGTCACCCAGGGCGAAGCCAAAGCAGCCTTTGGCGATGGCACTGTGTACATGGAAAAATTCCTGCAAAACCCGCGTCACGTAGAAGTGCAAATTCTGTCCGACGGCCAGGGCCATGCAATCCATTTGGGCGACCGCGATTGTTCATTGCAACGCCGCCACCAAAAAGTATTGGAAGAAGCCCCTGCACCCGGAATTCCGCAAGAAATACGTGAAGCAACTTACGCTTCTTGCGTAAAAGCCTGTATCGACATTGGCTACAAAGGCGCAGGTACGTTTGAGTTCTTGTACGAAGATGGCCGCTTCTACTTTATCGAGATGAACACCCGTATCCAGGTGGAGCATCCGGTATCGGAAATGGTGACCGGCATCGATTTGATCAAGGAACAGATCCGTGTTTGCTCAGGATTGCCGCTGTCAATCAAACAATCGGATGTGATTATCCGTGGCCACTCGTTTGAGTGCCGCATCAATGCCGAAGACCCTAAAACCTTTATGCCCTGCCCTGGCCTGGTAAAAGGTTTCCATGCTCCCGGCGGTTTGGGCGTGCGGGTGGATTCACATCTGTACAATGGCTATACAGTGCCGCCAAATTACGATTCAATG
The DNA here is from genome assembly GCF_031457055.1 of Cellvibrio fibrivorans. NCBI lineage: Bacteria > Pseudomonadati > Pseudomonadota > Gammaproteobacteria > Cellvibrionales > Cellvibrionaceae > Cellvibrio > Cellvibrio fibrivorans. The sequence continues at coordinate 7,172 of NZ_JAVDVX010000009.1, forward strand.
ATCGCTAAGATCATCACCTTTGGTGATACGCGTGAAATCGCCCTGAACCGTATGCGTAATGCGCTGGATGAAACCATTGTTGACGGCATTCGCACCAATATCCCACTGCAGCAAATGCTGGTGCGTGATACCGAGTTCCGCAAAGGTGGTGTGAACATCCACTATCTGGAAAAGAAATTGGCTGAGTAATACCAGCCGATTGACCAGAAGGGCGCGATTTATCGCGCCCTTTTACGTTGCGCTCCACAACAACTATCAAGAATTTATCTATGCCTTGGCTTCAACTCAAAATCATCACTACCCGCCGCTATGCTGAATCCCTTGAAGATTCGCTGCTAGCTTGCGGCGCTGCATCCGTCACTCTGCAAGACAATGCCGACCAGCCCATTCTCGAACCCGGTCTGGGCGAAACACCACTCTGGGATAGCGTCAAAATTACCGGCCTGTTTGATGCAGAAATCGATACCGCCAAGACAATCAGTACCGCCGAGCGGCGCTTTGGCAATCCGCTGCCCGAGCATTATTGGGAGCAGTTGGAAGATAAAGACTGGGAACGCGAATGGATGGCCAACTACCACGCCATCCGCTGCGGTGAGCGCCTGTGGATTTGCCCCAGTTGGCAACAGCCACCCGAGCCGGAAAAAGTAAACCTGATGCTCGACCCCGGCCTCGCCTTTGGCACCGGCACCCATCCCACTACATTTTTGTGTATGCAGTGGATCGACCAGCAGGATTTTACGGGCAAGGAGGTTATCGACTATGGCTGCGGCTCCGGTATTCTCGGCATAGCAACACTGCTACTGGGCGCGAAAAAAGTGTTCGGTGTTGATATAGATCCGCAGGCACTGCTCGCCACCACTGAAAATGCCAAGCGCAATCAGTTACCGGAAGATGCCATGCCGGTGTATCTGCCGCCGCAGTGCCCGGAAGTGCAAGTGGATGTCATGCTCGCCAATATACTCGCAGGCCCTTTGGCAGAACTCGCACCCGCTTTGAGCGCAATGACAAAAATTGGCGGAAAACTCTGCCTATCAGGGATACTCTCAATACAGGCCGAAACCGTCATGGCGGCATACAAGCCCTGGTTTGTGTTTGACCCCATCGCCGAACAGGAGGAATGGGTGCGTTTAACCGCCACAAAGGTGCACTAGTTGGCATTGCCGATGGAGAATGTCGCTACCGATTGTCGTCGGAATTTACCGTACGTCTCGCGCTGGTTACACTGTTGGGTATCGATAACAAATTGAATGGGTTTTTGTGGCCCACCCTGTGTCAAGAGCAAATAAACCATGACCTCAGCCAGCAACCAAATGATCACTCGCTGCCCCAAATGCGGGACTGCTTTTCGTGTGACGCCAAGCCAACTGCAATCCGCCAAGGGTGCAGTTCGCTGTGGTTCCTGTTTGAATGTCTTTAAGGCGCAGGAATATTTGGTCGCCAGTACCACGGCGCCTACTGCCCCGAAAAATACTGGTGCAGTAGAGGACACAGCCAAACCAGCCACAGCAATAAAACCGGGTGTCACTACCAAGGTTGCCGGTGCAAAAAATGACATTGCAAAAAGCCCCCCCCCTACCACGCCAAAGCCGAGCACACCGACCAAACCGGTACAGATGCCAACAGCGACCTTGCCTACGGCAAGCAAACCAGCGGCAACCAACCAATCCAATATCCTAAGTGCTATAAAACCCTTGTCGGTTGAAACCCCAAAACCGGCAGCACCTGCGCCGAAGCCTGCGCCAGCACCGGCTGCCAAACCGGTTATACGCACTATCAACAAGTCATCGCTCGGACATACCGATGACATCTTGATCAGCGATGACATGGAAGACGGCAAAACCGAAGGCAAAAGCTATGACTTCGATGGGTTTATGGATATCAACACAACACCAAAGTCCGATGTATCGCTCTTTGAGCGCAAGATCCGCGACAAGGATGCAGATGAAGACTCGACTAATACCGCCGATGAATCCTGGGCAGAAATGCTCATCGAAGATGAGGACGATGACACACCTCAATTAGCAGTACTCAAACCCAGGACCGATGAGCAATTGGCCGATGACGAATTATTTGAAAGCCATGCGGTAAATAAAGAACAAATGAATGAGGCAGCAGAAAAGCTACCGGCACCCGCCGTAACTCCTGCGCCTGGCTTGGTATTTAGCCTTGTGGGCGAGAAAGAAGAACAAGCCGCTCCATCAGGTAATCAACCTGCTACAGACGATTTTATAATCAGCGATGAACTGGCGCAGATGCCAAGCAATCAGGGATTTAAACAATCCAACGCGCCAGCCGCCCTCGACCCCAGTATTTTCGAAACGCCTGAAGAAAGTGCCGACGAAGACAGCGATGCACCCAAGCGTCAGGTCAAAACCCAACCCAAAATCCGTTCCTACGACGGTTCACGCACGGCGCTGCTGATGAACATCATTCCGGCACCGATTGAGTTTAGTGCCAAACGCATGCGCCGCTGGTATCAACGCAAACTCTGGCCAACCCTCAGTATCCTCGGCCTGCTCGCACTGGCCGTTCAGGTCGGTTGGTTCAAGTTTGATTATTTCAGTCGGGTTGAGCCCTATCGCACCGGCTACCTGTTTTTGTGCCCCTACCTTGGCTGCCAGGTACCCACACTGGTTGATACCAGCCGAATTCTTGCGTCCAATCTTGTGGTGCGCGAGCATCCGGATACCCAAGGCGCATTGGCGGTTGATGTGATGCTGATCAATGGAGCACCCTTTGAGCAGCCGTTTCCCGATTTGGTATTGGTATTTACCGATATTGATAACAATCAGGTGGCATCGCGCCGATTTGTTCCCAAGGATTATCTGGGCGGTGAACTGGTCGGACGGGAACTGATGCCGCAAAACCAGAAAATTCACATAACCCTGGATCTGGTAGACCCGGGCCCTGAAGCCGTGAATTACCACATATCCATTCCGCGCCAATAGCAGTCGCGCTACCCCAAGGCAGCGACTAGACTTAGGATTGCAAACAACAACGACAGGACCGCCTGCTTCTGCAAACAGCGGGTCGCAATATGGAACCTGGATCTATCGGCAATTGTATTTTGGAATCTTCCAGGTCGCGCGCGCTGCGCAACTTGATGATGTTGTTCGCCCTTTGCATACTAGCGTCAGACTGCGCCGCGCAAACTAGCCCACTGACTCCATTAATCGTCACCCATAAATTACCCGAGCTGAACAGTGCCGAACGTGTACTGCATGAAGTTGAAGTCCTGAAACTCGCGCTAGACAAAACCATCGCCGAATTTGGCCCCTATGAACTGCACGGCATTCCCCCGATGAACCGCGCACGCACGCTGGTCGCCTTGAGCCATAACGTCTACCCCAACCTCATCCTGCAAATGAGTTACGAAGATGAATTGGCCGAACAGGAAAAACTGGCCTTCATCCCTTTTCCGCTTGACCGGGGCGCACTCAGCTACCGCATTTGTTTTATGCGCGACTCACTCAATGCCACGGCCAGAAGCGTTACGCGCCTCGACCAACTCAAGGATTATCATTTTGGTATAGGTATCGGCTGGGCAGATGGCAAAATCCTGCGCCATAACGGCTTGCAAGTCATTGAATCCAACAGTGTTGTCAGCTTGTTCCGCATGACCAAGGCCGGTAGGGTTGATTTCTTCTGCCGCGGCGCCAGTGAGTTTTTCTACGAACAACAGGATCCCAATAGCCTAGGGCTCACAAGCGACACCCATCTGGCTCTCTACTACCCACTACCTAAATTTTTCTTCGCACACAAAGACAATCAAGCAGCACTTAATCGCGTACAAAAGGGATTGGAGATCGCCTACAAAGATGGCTCCTTCAATGAACTTTGGAGTAAGCGCCACATGCACACACTTACGCGCGCACAATTAAAACAGCGCAACCTCATTAAACTGGAAAATCCCCTAATAAAACATTTAGCGCACGACTACGAAACCTACCTCTACGACCCTATCAATCAGTAAGCCAGGCGTGGCTGCCCCAAATCACTTTTTTTTGCAACCAAAAACGACTAAAAAACCCATTTTTATCGCTCAAAAAAACGCCATTTTTTATGCTTTTTACGTTCCCAACCCCTGTCCAAACGGGTATTATGGCGACCCTTTTACGCAGGGTCCCAGTACAAATTTGATACAGGGGAAACCCAGGTGAAACCGGCACTTTCGGCGCAACCGCAACTACAACGATTCATCACTAAAAGCCAGCCACGTGTTTACTATCGGCTCCTATTGCATTGACAGTCAGGTCATCCTCGCGCCTATGGCAGGGGTTACTGACCGGCCTTTCCGTCAATTGTGCCGTTCATTGGGCGCGGGTTTGGTGATATCGGAAATGCTCACCGCTGACTCCAGCTTATGGAGCAGCCGTAAAAGCAGCCTGCGCATGGATCACAACGGCGAGGCCGAACCTATCGCAGTGCAAATTGCCGGTGGTGATCCGGAAATGATGGCTGAGGCAGCACGCCTTAATGCGGCCAACGGCGCCCAGATTATTGATATCAATATGGGTTGCCCCGCCAAGAAAGTATGTAAAAAAGCCGCCGGCTCTGCCCTTCTGAAAGATGAGCAGCTCGTCGCCGATATTTTGCAGGCAGTGGTAAGTTCAGTGGACATTCCGGTCACATTGAAATTTCGCACTGGCTGGAGCAATGAAGAACGCAATGCTGTGCGTATTGCACGCATCGCTGAAGATGCCGGCATACAAGCCCTCGCACTTCACGGTCGCACTCGCGCCGACGCCTTTTTGGGCGCAGCCGAGTACGACACCATCGCCAATGTAGTGAATGCAGTGAACATTCCTGTATTTGCCAATGGCGATATAGATTCACCGCACAAAGCCAAAGCCGTGTTGGATCACACGGGTGCAGCAGCGGTGATGATTGGACGGGCGGCGCAAGGTCGCCCCTGGATATTCCGGGAAATTGCGCATTACCTGCGTACCGGTGAGCAATTACCCGAACCGTCGCTGACTGAAGTCAGAGACATTTTATGTACCCATCTGTGTGAGCTGTACCGTTTTTATGGTGAGTTTATGGGCCCGCGTATCGCTCGCAAACATGCGAGTTGGTATTTGCAAACGGTCCCTGGCAGCGAAGCATTTCGCAAAACCTTTAACGCTATAGATAATGCAGAAGAACAACAAACCAGCATTCAAAATTTCTTTGAACAGCTGCTTACGAAAGAGGAAAAAGCCGCATGAATACCGCAACTTTCTTTGCTGAATCAACCCCAGCACAAGCTGCAAACCCCAACCAACCAGTACAAGCTCAATCGCTGCGCGGCTGCGTAGAGCAGGCAATGGAAAATTATTTCAAGCACCTCGATGGTCAAGAGGTTAGCAACGTTTACGAAATGGTTCAGGCCGAAGTAGAAGCGCCGATGCTTGAAATCGTATTGAAATATACCCGCCACAACCAAACCCGCGCTGCACAAGTGTTGGGCCTGAACCGTGGCACACTGCGTAAAAAATTGAAGCAATACGGCCTGCTGTAATTTTTCCAGCGCCGCATGGCAATCAAAAAGGGGTGGCAATTTATTTCCACCCCTTTTGCTTTTTAACAGTTTACTTTTTCACTTACATGGGAACTGCGTATGTCTAACACTTCCGATCTTGTTGCGGTAAAACGCGCGTTAATCAGCGTGTCTGATAAAACCGGCATTGTCGAATTTGCCCAAGCCCTGCACGCCCAAGGCGTAGAAATTTTATCAACCGGTGGCACCTTTAAATTGCTTACCGACAACAAGATCCCTGCGATTGAAGTCTCTGACTACACCGGCTTCCCGGAAATGATGGACGGCCGTGTAAAAACGCTGCATCCAAAAGTACACGGCGGCATTTTAGGCCGTCGCGGTATCGACGAAGGCGTGATGGAACAACACGGTATCAATGCTATTGATATGGTCGTAGTAAACCTTTACCCATTTGAAAAAACCGTTGCCAATAAAGATTGCTCATTGGAAGACGCAGTAGAAAATATCGACATCGGCGGCCCCACCATGGTTCGCGCCGCTGCAAAAAACCACGCACACGTAAACATTGTTGTTAACGCATCAGACTACGCAACGATTCTTGCAGAAATGAAAGCCAACAACGGCAGCACTTCATTAAAAACCCGTTTCGATTTGGCGATTAAAGCCTACGAACACACCGCCGCTTACGATGGTGCCATCGCCAATTATTTTGGCCGTTTGGTAGAAGGCGGCAGCGCTGACTTCCCGCGCACCTTCAACACCCAATTTATCAAAGCACAAGAAATGCGCTACGGTGAAAACCCACACCAAAAAGCCGCTTTCTATGTTGAAAAAAATCCGCAGGAAGTTGGTATAGCCTCTGCAAAACAGTTACAAGGTAAAGAGCTTTCTTATAACAATGTTGCCGATACAGATGCTGCATTGGAAACCGTAAAATCCTTTAGCGAACCTGCATGCGTTATTGTTAAACACGCAAACCCTTGTGGTGTTGCAGTAGCAGAGTCGATTAAACACGCCTACGATCTGGCCTACTCTACTGATAGCGAATCAGCATTCGGCGGCATCATCGCGTTCAACCGCGAACTGGATGCTGAAACAGCCAAAGCGATTGTTGAGCGTCAATTTGTCGAGGTGATTATTGCACCCAGCGTTTCAGCAGAAGCGCTCGAAGTTGTAAAAACAAAACAAAATGTACGCCTGCTTGCAACTGGCGAATGGAACAACGTCCGCGTCAAAGGTTTGGATTACAAACGTGTTAACGGTGGTTTGTTGGTGCAAGATCGCGATGACGGCATCATCACCGAAAGCGATTTAAAAATCGTCACCAAGCGTGCACCCACTGCAGCAGAAATTCAGGATTTGCTGTTCGCATGGAAAGTCGCCAAGTTTGTAAAATCCAATGCCATCATTTACGCAAAAAACAAACACACCATCGGTGTTGGCGCAGGCCAAATGAGCCGCGTAAATTCCGCACGTATCGCTGCAATTAAAGCAGAGCACGCCGGTTTGCAAGTTGCCGGTTCGGTAATGGCTTCCGACGCATTCTTCCCTTTCCGCGATGGTATCGATAACGCCGCGAAAGTAGGCATTGCTGCGGTAATCCAACCCGGCGGTTCAATGCGCGATGCAGAAGTTATCGCCGCAGCCGACGAGCACGGTATGGCGATGGTTTTCACCGGTATGCGCCATTTTAGACATTAATTTGCGCCAACTCCCGCATCGCGGGAGTTTTTGCTTCGCGATTTTAATTTTGTGGATTGATGTATGAATGTATTAATTATTGGCAGCGGCGGCCGCGAACATGCACTCGCATGGAAAGCAGCGCAAAGCCCGCAAGTCGAAACAGTATTTGTAGCGCCGGGTAATGCCGGCACTGCACTGGAACCCAAATTAGAAAACATCGCCCTTGATGTTTTAAATTTTGAAGCGCTGGCAAATTTTGCTGAAAATAATAACGTCGGCTTAACCATTGTCGGACCTGAAGTTCCACTGGTTGCCGGTGTGGTGGATTATTTTCAAACGCGCAAATTATTGTGCTTTGGCCCGAGCAAAGGCGCAGCACAGTTGGAAGGCTCCAAAGCCTTTACTAAAGATTTTCTTGCGCGCCACAAAATCCCGACGGCTGATTACCAAAACTTTATCGAGGTTGAACCTGCTCTCGCTTACTTGCGTGAAAAAGGTGCACCGATTGTTATTAAAGCCGACGGCCTCGCTGCAGGCAAAGGCGTAATTGTTGCCGAAACCTTGCAACAAGCTGAAGATGCTGTACGCGATATGCTGTCCGGCAATGCATTTGGTGATGCCGGTTGTCGCGTAGTAATCGAAGAATTTTTAGCGGGAGAAGAAGCCAGCTTTATTGTGATGGTTGACGGTAAAAATGTATTGCCGATGGCAACCAGCCAGGATCACAAACGCGTTGGCGATGGCGATACCGGCCCCAACACTGGCGGCATGGGCGCATACTCTCCTGCCCCTGTTGTAACACAAGCTGTGCATGACCGCGTAATGAAAGACATTATTTACCCTACCGTAAATGGTATGGCGGCGGAAGGTAATACTTACGTCGGATTTTTATATGCTGGCCTGATGATTGACGCCGCCGGCAATGCAAAAGTAATTGAATATAATTGCCGCTTTGGTGATCCGGAAACCCAACCGATTATGCTGCGCTTGCAATCCGATTTAGTTGAACTTTGTTTAGCTGCACTGAAAGGTGATTTGGATAAAACCACTGCCGATTGGGATACGCGCGCATCGGTTGGCGTTGTACTCGCGGCCGGTGGCTACCCGGATGCTTACGATAAAGGTGATGTGATTTCTGGTTTACCGACCACTGAAATTGCAGGTGAGAAAATTTTCCACGCCGGCACCACCACAAAAAACAGCAACACTGTAACCAATGGCGGCCGCGTACTCTGCGCAACAGCATTGGGCAATAGCGTGTTGGAAGCGCAGCAACGCGCGTACAAACTCGCCGAACAAATCAGTTGGAAAGGCATGTTCTACCGCAAGGATATTGCCTACCGCGCAATTGCACGCGAGCAGAACAAATAGTTGTTTATGCACAGCAGATAAAAGGAACCTTCAGGTTCCTTTTTTATGTCACAAAGTTAAGGACTAGCTAACTACTATGATTGCCACATTGATTAGCCACCCCAGCTGCCACCAACATCATATGCCAGCTGGCCACCCCGAGCGCCCGGAACGGATAGACGCTATCAATAATCAACTCATGGCCAATGGTATTGATGGTTTGCTATATCAACGTGAAGCACCCGCCGCAACTGATGAACAATTATTGCGGGTGCACTCACTTGAACACTTGCATGCGATTACTCGCGCCACGCCCAGCGAAGGAATTTATTTTTTTGCGGATGATGTGTATTTATCGCCACACACATTGCGCGCTGCGCGCCATGCTGCCGGCGCAGCGGTTATGGGGGTTGATATGGTGATGCGAGGAGAAACCGATGCAGTATTTTGCAATGTCCGCCCACCTGGTCACCATGCGGAACGCGCACGCGCAATGGGCTTTTGCATTTTTAATAATGTTGCGATTGCCGCAGCACATGCTCTGGCAATTTATGGATTGGAACGTGTTGCCATAGTTGATTTTGATGTTCACCATGGCAATGGCACACAGGATATTTTTTTAAATGACCCACGCGTTTTATTTTGCTCCAGTTTTCAACATCCGTTTTACCCCAACACCAATATTGACGATGTACCCGCGCATATCATTAATACGCCTCTGCCAGCCACCTGCCGCAGTGAAGGATTTCGCGCGGCAATCAGCGAGCATTGGTTTCCAGCACTGGAAAAATTCAAACCGCAGTTGATCTTAATATCGGCAGGTTTTGATGCCTATATTGATGACGACATGTCGTCGATCAGTTTGGTGGAGCAGGATTATTTCTGGATCACGCAAAAATTGCGAATCCTTATGGATGAGAGCAAACAACTTGCAGCCGAGCAGCAGTGCAAGGGAATCGTATCCACGCTGGAAGGGGGTTATGATTTATTAGGACTAGGACGTTGCGCAGTTGCGCACATAAAAGCCCTGGCAAAACTGTAAATACGGCATGGCAATTACAATGCCAGGGTCATATCGATTAATCCATCTTCGCGATTGTACTTCACCGTAAAACCCAGCTTGCGCGCTAAATTGGCCATGCCGGAATTTTCAAGCATGGTGCACCCAACAATTTCTTGCGTGCCCTGGCTGCGGCAGTAATCAATCATTTTCTGCAATAACCGCGCGCCTAAACCAATCCCTTTTAATTCACTGCGCACCGCCATCGCGAATTCGGCCTGGGTATTATCAGGATCTATTTGTACCCGCACCACGCCCAGAATTTCTTCTTGTCTCTGGTTATTGTGCGCCACTGCAATGAATGCCATTTCACGTGCGTAATCAATTTGCGTTAAGCGCGCCATTTGTTCGTGGGAAAATTGCGGCAACTCGGCAAAATATCGTTTGTACCTATCTTCTTTACTCTGCGAATTATCAAAGGCTTGTAAATTTAATTCATCTTCGGGGCGAATCGGACGCAATAATACCTGGCGCTGATTGCGCAAAATAAATGGTTCCTCCAATTCTTTTGGGTAAGGCCTGATCGCCAGTGGATAAGTATTTTTGCTTGAACTGATTTCCACACTCACATCCAATACGCGAATTTCATCCCCTGCAACCAATGCCGGGTTGATTAATAAATTGCGCAGCGACGGATGATCAATCACTATCTGGCTGATTTGGGTTAATAATAAACAGAGCGCCGGCATATCGAGCGGCACATACAATTCGCGCTCGCGAATTTTTCCTTCGGCGAGCGCCTGTATCACCATATAGCGCGCCAGCGCCATATTTAATGGTGGCAATGCAACGACCGCGTTGCGCCGCACACTCCAGTGGCTCGCCGCCTCCCCCAATAAAATGACCGGGCCAAACACCGGGTCGATTTGCACCTGGATACGCAATGGATGTGCCCCCTTGCGCTGTGAATGGGTTACAGTCGCAGGTGCATTTTCTATTTCAGCAAAAGTGTTAATTCCATAATCATTGAGTAATGCAATTGCCTCTGCAGATGTTAATTGGTTGCGCTCTTCAACGAGAGCCCGTGCAATAATCGCCTGCGCTTGTTGCGGCTGATAGGGAACCTTATCGCTAATCGAATCAGGTGTTTCGGATAATAATTTTTGGTTGCGGCGATATTGAACCATATGCATAAACGCGCCGACTGCACCTTCGGGAGTACGGAAAGAAGCGATGCTCGCATCGGCAAAACGCAGGCGCGCATTTTGCGCCGCATCTTCACCCATCCAATTAGCAAATATATTCGGTTTACGCCCAGCATAATTTTTATAGGTATTGATCACTGCGTCAGCATAGACTTCGCCCGGTGTTAAAGCCGAGGGGGCTTGCATAATCAAAATATTATCGACACTGTTGCTCTGCAATAATACTTGCAAGACTTGCTGATAGGTTTCAGGCGATGCATCACCCAACACATTAATTGGATTAGTCGCACGGCCACCCGAGTGAATTAGCGGTTTTAATTGCTGTACAACTTTTTCATCCAGAGATGCGAGCCGTCCACCGCGCTGCAACAATGCATCCACTGCCATAGCGCTGGGACCATTGCCATTGGCAATAATCACCAATTGCTCGCTATAAATGGGTTTGCCATTGGCAAGTGTTTCTACCGCCGCGAGCAACTCACGCAAGTCGCCCACCCGCAGCATACCGGCACGACGGAAGGCTGCATCGTAAACGGCATCGTTACCAATTTTTTCTGCAGCTAAGCGCGAGGTGAGCGCACTGCTTTCAGAATAAATTCCCGCCTTAATGACCAGAATGGGTTTATTGAAAGATGCGGCGCGAGCAGCAGACATAAATGCGCGGCCATCGTGGATTGCATCGATATACAATAATATCGCCGAAGTTTTTGCATCGCGCCCGAGGTAATCGAGGATCTCATCAAAATCGGTATCGACACCTTCGCCGAGCGAAATAAATTGCGAAAAACCAATACGGCGACGGCGCGCCCAATCCAATAAAGTCACGCACACGGCGGAGGATTGTGAAACAACGGCAATTTTTCCCGGCAATGCATTGATGTGCGCATAGCTCGCATTCAACCCTAATTCCGGAATAATAATTCCAAGTGAATCAGGCCCGAGAATCCTCACGCCCCACTCTTTGGCAATAGCGAGCATTTGCTCTTGAAGGTTAGTGCCTTGCGCGGTAAATAAATTGTCTAACCCCGCGGCAATGACAATCGCATTGCGCGTGCCCTTTCTGCCCAACTGCAAAATAATTGCTGGCACACGGGTTGCGCGCGTACAAATAATCGCGAGATCGGGAACAATCGGCAATTCATCAATTGAACGATAAGCCAGGACTCCATTCACTGATTTATAGTGCGGTGTAACCGGCATGATCGGCCCATCAAACTGCCCTTGCAACAAATTACGCATTACCGCATTGCCCGGGCGATTGAGCTGATTAGAAGCACCTATAACCGCAATTGAATGAGGTTTTAATAATTGCTCAACACTCTTTACCGTCATACGCTAACCGTCATTTTCACTGCCATAGTTTTTTGCGTAGCGGTTGTTACGGCTACACATTTTCATCATCGTCATCTATTTTTTGCAAACTCAACTCGCCAAAACTGGTCGGAGGAGTTTTTGGCTGCGCTTGCGGTGCAACTGCCGTAACAGCTTCTGCTTTAGGGACAACCACACCATCGGTGGCCAGTTTTATCCGCAGGCGTAAATTATTGGGCGAATCTGCATTAGCTATAGCATCATCAAAACTCACCTTACCTGCCATATACAATTTGAAAATTGCACCATCAAATGTTTGCATGCCGAGATTTTCAGATTTCTCCATAATCTCTTTAATTTCGGTGAGACGGCTTTTTAAAATTAATTCCTGAATGGTTTTAGTGCCGAGTAATACTTCTACTGCAGCGCAACGTTTTCCATCAACCGTAGGCAATAATCTCTGCGATACAAACGCGCGTAAATTTTGTGACAAGCCCATTAACAATTGCGGGCGGCGCTCTTCCGGAAATAGATTGATAATCCGCTCCAGCGCCTGATTTGAATTGTTGGCATGCAGTGTCGAGATGGCCAAGTGTCCGGTCTCCGCAAATTCCAATGCGTGCTCCATGGTCTCGCGATCGCGAATCTCGCCGATTAAAATCACATCCGGCGCCTGGCGCAAGGTATTTTTTAATGCTGCTTTATAACTTCGGGTATCGACACCCACTTCGCGCTGGTTAATCACACTGCGTTTATGTTTGTGTACGAACTCAACCGGATCTTCAATGGTAATAATGTGACCGCCGCTGGATGAATTGCGATGATCAATCAAAGCTGCAAGCGATGTGGATTTACCCGAGCCGGTGCCACCGACGAATAACACAAGGCCACGCTTGGTCATGATCACATCTTTTAAAACTTCAGGCAGACCCAGGGCATCAAATTGTGGAATATCGGTTTTGATATTGCGCGCAACTATCGCCACTTCATTGCGCTGTTTAAAAATGTTGATACGAAAACGGCCAACACCGTGGATTGAAATGGCCAAATTCATTTCCAATTCGTGCGCAAATGCCGCACGCTGCTCTTCATCCATAATTGCATTGGCAATTGCTTCAATCTCACCCGGCTTAAAGGGATCTGTGGCAAGCGGTTTTAAAACCCCCTGAAATTTTGCGCAGGGTGGCGCACCGGTACTCAGATATAAATCCGATCCGTCTTTTTTAGCAAGAATATTTAAATATTGGTCGATTGGGGTTGCCATAGATTACTCCTGCGAAGGCCAAACAATAGGAGGAGTATAGTCAGGATTACCCAATGCGAGCGGCAAGAAGTGCTAATCAGCCGCCGCGACAAATGCAATCTCTACCAACATTGCCGGATCGAGCAATTCCACTTTCACGCAGGCACGTGACGGTGCACAACCGGCCGGCAACCACGCCTCCCAGGCTTGATTCAGTGCAGGCACATTTTCTTTATGGGTGATGTAGATAGTGGCAGAGAGCAAGCGGGATTTATCGCTGCCAATCGCAGCCAGGGTCGCTTCCGCTTGCAGCAGGATTTGTGCAATCTGCTCATCCATCGAGCAATCAGTATTGTTGGGGACTTCGACAAAATGGGCGATACCGCGATACACAGTGGCATCCGACCAGCGTGGAGCCGGATTCAAACGTTGAATATTCATGCAGGGTTTTCCGATAAGGTGTTTGCAAATGGAATCTGGCGCCTATAATAGCCGCCTTTTGCGCTCCACCCAATTTTAATCACCCTCCATAAAGCGACCTGATTCATGGCATTAACGTCCATCATTGCACACCGTATTTACCGTCACTCGCCCGGCAGCGCCTTTGAATTGCAGTTGCGCGATGAGGCCTTTGCCAGTGACGGCAAGTTGGAAGAGCTGGCCTATGAATTGAAAACCCAATTTATACGCAAAGGTGGCAAGAGTTACGGGCGCTTCTCTGATGAGTTGGGTGAGTTCCCCCTGCCTGCCTGGTTGCGCGATTACCACGAAGAGCGCTTGAGCTTTATCAGCTTTACCCACAAGGCAATGCAGCAATTCCAGCAGGCGCTGGAGAAAGCGGAATCACTGCTGGATGCCTATGTATTTTTCGTAGAAGAGAAGCTGGAAATCGGCGATACATTGAATGTGTATTTGGTGGAGCACCAAAACGGACTTTATCTGGATGGTGAGTTAACCATGGATGACTCACTCTTTCTCGATACTAGCGGGTTTAATCTCGCCGCCAAAATCCAACTCAATGATTGGACCTCGGGCGACTCAAATACCTATTTGACGCTGATGCGCTCACGCAGCGATAAAGATATCGCTGACGCCTTTACCCAGTTCATCGCCTTTACTGACAAGCAGGATATCAAACAAGAGACTGCCGAGTTTTTGCAGATCGTCGATAACTTCAGCCAGACACTGGATGAGACCACCGCCAAGATTACACGCACTAAAGTAGTTGATTACTGCCTGGAGCAAAACAAAGCCGGCAAACCGGTTACGATTGCCGCGCTCTCCAGCAACCTCGCCGAAGAAGTGAAGAGTTATGAGCCGGAGCGGTTTGTACGCTATGTGGAAAACAGCAAGCCGGATCTCAAGCCCGAATTTATTCCCCACGCCGGGCAAATCCGCAGCTACGTGCGTATCAGTGGCCGCAACGACTCATTGAGTATGAGCTTCGCCTCTGAATGCCTCGGGCGGGAAATCGAGTATGATGCAGCAAATGATGTGCTGACGATTAAAAACCTGCCATCGTCACTGAAAGCACGCTTGATCAAACATTTGAAAGAATCGCACTAATCAATCCAAAAACAACAATAACGGTCGAGATGACCTGCATAAATGGTGCAAGCTTGATCTATCTATATCCAGCTATAACGAAAATCGCACTCCCTATAACTACATAAACTAAACTCATGCTTGCAAAAGCAGACGACTGGTCATATATTTACACCATGAGCAAACGCGAACTGAAAAAAGATCATCTCCTGGACGCTGGCCTGAAAGTTATGGCCACCCGCGGCTACAATGGCACCAGTATTCAGGACATAGTCAATGCGGCCAATGTGCCCAAAGGTTCTTTCTATACCTACTTCAAAAGCAAAGAAGATTTTGCAATTGAAGCGCTGGAGAAAGTGACCGAAGAGCGCATGATTCAGAATCGCCATTTGCTCAGCGACCGCAGTATTTGTCCACAGGAACGCCTGACCCGCTTTTTTGTAGACAATATCGGCGGCTGCGAAGAAAACCTCAACGGAGGCTGCTTTCTTGGCAATATGTGCCAGGAGATGTCTGAATCCAGCGAGGCAATACGTATCAAAGTTCGTCAGATGCTGCGCAACAGCACCCAGTCAATTGAAGATGTATTGGAAGAAGCACGGCTTAAAGATGGTCTGAAAAGCCAGCTCCCCTCCCCGATTTTGGCAGAGTTTTTATTCAACGCCTGGGAAGGGACACTGATGCGCATGAAAGCATCCAAATGCCGTGAACCACTCAATGCATTTTTAACCGTACTACCCGAACTCTTTGCCAAACCCCAGGCTTAACCCTTACCGCTCCTCACAAAAACGCCTCTGTGGCTTTTTTGTTCCATAAAAATAAGATGACCAGTCAGTTTTAATCGCAAAGAGATTTTACCAATCTCTTTTTAGGCGGCCTTGTTCGCCTATTTTTTGCATCAAAAAAAGACGACTGGTCACTTAATGTTTATGAAGGCGCCAAAAATGCAGTACCTACAACAACACAGGTAACAACGAAAGAAGGAGTTACCACTATGCACCAGCAAGAAAAACACAGAAATTCCAACGGGAATGTCTACTCAAAAAGCCGGCTCTGGCTGACAAAGTCTTTGGCACCCCAAGCCATTGCTATAGCGTTGTTGGCTAGCGTCAGCAGCGTTACCTGGGCAGGACAAGAAGCCTATCTCGCGCAACAACAGCCTGAATGGTTACAAGTCGCAGCCTTGGTGGACGATGAAAAACAACCGCTATTGCACCTGCTAGACCAACCAGCCAAACCTACTAGCAGTTGGGCTTTTGCGTTCGATAACGATGTATTGGTACCGGGCCACCGCGATCAGGATTACACCTATGGGCTCAATTTTACCCAAACAGGTGCAAGTGCCCGCGCGGCTAGCCTCGCTTTAAATGAGCCATTGGTTGCAATAGATCGTTTGATTGGTTTTGAACATTCGTCGTTAAGCACCCAGGAAACCTTTAGCCGTGAAATTGGTGCGTTTGGTTTTACGCCTGAAGATATTACGGTGAGTGAAGCTAATGCAGATGATCGCCCCTATGCCAGCCTGGTTTATCTATCCAGCTCGCGTGAACAGGTGGATTTGGTGGATAACATTGCCTGGAAAAGCACTCTTACTGTTGGGGTGTTAGGTTTGGGGCTGGTTGGTGAATTACAAAATATCGCGCATCAAGGTACTAACGGTAAGACAGCGCAGGGCTGGGATAACCAAATTAGTGAAAGCGGAGAATTAACTGGCCGTTATGTAATTGCCCGGCAAAAATATTTCGATAGTTTTTCAGAAAACATCGAAGTAAAAAGTACTGTGCAAGCATCTGTGGGCTATCTGACTGAAGCAAGCTGGAGCCTGAGTATGCGCACCGGCAGGATTCATAGCCCATGGTCTTCGTTTAATCCTGAACTGGCCAGCTACGGTGAAAAGTCATCTTATTCCAGCAACGCAAAATCCGTTAGTGAGCGTTATTTTTGGGCGGGAGTTGCCGTTAAAGCACGTGCGTACAATGCGTTTTTACAAGGACAATTTCGCGATAGCGCCGTGACTTATGAACACCATCAATTAAATCCAGTGTTGGTTGAGGCTTGGGCGGGCTACACCTTTGCATTCAAACAAGGTTATCGAATCAGTTATGTATTGCGCGGACACAGTTCGGAAATTGAAGAAGGCGCAGGTGACCGCAATTTGTTGTGGGGTGGAATTATTATCGCACGGAGCATTTAACAGGGAAGATGAGAATTATGATTAGCGCAGCATCAGAAGGCATTGCCCATTTTTTAACAATGCCTTTGCCTCGCAACTAAACATTCAATTATTTTAATAAAGATGAGTTCAAAGCATCTATTTTAGGGCCAATTAATTTTTCTACGCTGTTGTGCAAATCATCTAAAGACACTTTCCGAGTTTTCATCAAATCACGTGTCACATCATCAATACTATATTTATTATTGCTGCGCTTACGAATTTCTTTGTCCAATTCATCCAGTAACACAACTGCGCGCGCAGTTACCGGCCCAGTAGATTTACTTTTGCGCAAGTGTTTTACCTCAGCGCCCCATTTGGCCAAATTTTTAATAATCTTACTGCGTCGCGACTTAGTCATGCCATCGGCGCGATATAACAACTCAAAAGAGTAAAACTCTGCGAGACCTTCCGCAATCCAATCATCATTGGTGTTAGCGGTAGAAGCACCACTAATGCGAGTAACCATATGAGTTAATTCGTGCAATAGCGGGCTAGTACCATTTTCACTAACCAAGGGACGATCTGAGTGCAGGAATAGTGAATTGGATGCGGACAAACCACCGCGCCACATAGGATCACCAGCACCGACCACTAATAATTTTTTAGGTGTATTTTTAAAGGCAGAATGAACTTCCGGCCATACAAAATTAAAAAAAGTGAGCGAATCCATACGTTGGAATTTTTCACCCTTGGGCGCACTAATTGCTATCGATGTTTTGGAAATACTGGCTCGGCGCGTACCTATTTCACCCGCAATCATCCAACCCGTCGGGCGGTCAAAGCGGCGGTCAGGGTTGTCTATTGCAAACAAGTTGTCCTTTTTTCTTGGCCAACCTGTTTCAACTCCCCCCCACTTTTCCGGCAGCACAATCTCTAAAGATGCTACCGAATAAGCTCCAGCAGCCTCGAATGTATGGATTGCAGGAATTAAATCGTCACCCCGAAATATTGCCCAGCTATCGGTGACAAGGGCATCAAACTTACCAGTATCGCGCTTATTAGTTAGGAGGGCAAAATACGAGAGCTGTGCCCCTTCTTTTGGTAATACCCAATCCACTTGTTTACCAGTGATAGTCAATTTGCCATTTGCGCGGATATTGGAATAAATCCCCCGACTATTACTAAACCGCAGGTGCTTGAGCAATTCGCCTTTATCGACGCTAATCGTCACCATAGCGCCCTGCTTTGAAGGGACTAATGAAGCCCGGTACTTTAGCTCATAGGCCAGTGTATGGTGAATTTCATCTGCGGCCATCACTTGCGCGCCAGCCAACACTAGGACGCACAAACAGCAGACCTTACAAACAAACTGATTCTTTTTCAGGAAAAACAACATAACGCAAAAACCTCAATAAAAATAACCTGTTTTCAATGCAGTGTACTGTAATTATGAGTCCATGCGTTATCCGAGCAGACTCCCCCGATTATGCTGATTAAAACAACGGAAATGCGGAAAAGTGAATTTTACTGTAGTCAATTTCCTACAAACAATTAAGCTTTTTGCGACTATGCCATTGATACCTGTTAAACGATAATGATCACAACAAGGAGGCAACGATAATTTGACTTGGTCAGGATTGACTAATGGATACACCCAGAGAAGGAGCTTGGACATAAAGGATTATGCTAAGGAAGCAGTGGAAATGGATAACCAAGGAATGGGGAAGACAAGGAGTACAAGGGAATATGTCGCCGAAGGAGTTAGCGGCAAAGGATATGGAATAATGAAGGAGTTAATGGTGGCCCGACTATACACCTAAAGGAATACTTAAGGACCTTAACATATGGAACATGAATCGGACTAACTCAGGTGAACTTGGATTTTCAGCAGGAAGCTGAGGTAGCGTAAAGGCTACTGAATCCAATACTGGACGCGCTATGGGGCTTCTTTTAATTGGAAGCCCCTTTCTTTTTTTTCGAGCAACAGCTTTAAATCGAATTAAAAGTTATCGCTGAGGAACTTTTGCGCCAATCGTGCTGCATCATTACTACCAGCAGCCACTTCTGACAACAACGACCTGGCTTTTGCCTTATCGCCCATCAAAAAATAAACCTTACCCAAATCTAACTGTGCATCTGGCACTTTTGCCGCACTGGGAAAATTTGCAATTAGCTCAGTGAACCAGCTCTTGGCTTGCGGGTAATCTTTTTTCAACATAGCAATTTTGCCCAACCAATAGTGGCTGTTACTGGCAAAATCCCCATTGGGAAAACGATTTAAATGCTCTTTAAAAGCAGCCACAGAGCCATCAAAATCTTTTTGATTCAGCAAATCATAAGCAGCCTTGTACACATCACTTTCACTGGCAGAATCAGGCAGCTTGGCACCAGAAACAGAAGCTGCTACAGGTACTGCAGTCGTAGGGGACACTTCTTCTATGCTTGCAGTACTAGTTACAGGACGCGTACTACCACCGGATAAGCGCCGGTCGAGATCCATGTAATTATCAAGCTGCAATTGTTTGAGCTGTTTCAGCTCATAGGATTGCTCCTCAAGCAGACCACGCAGTAGCGCTACTTCTTCTTGGAGGGCACGAATTTGGGAATAGACATCAGATTCAGCAGAGGCAGGCAGATCAGATTGAGCCACCCCAGAGCGAATGCTCTGGGGTGAAGACTCAATAACCCGTACTTGCGCCTGTAAGACTGGAGCTGCAGCAATTAAGACAACAGCAAGCAGATTTTTAAGCATACGGGCTTAGACTCTTAGTACTTAACTTCTACGCGACGGTTTTGAGACCAAGAAGCTTCGTCGCTACCGGTAGCAGCTGGTTGCTCTTCGCCGAAGCTAACAACTTCCAGAGAAGAACCATTAACGCCTTGAGTCACGAGGAAATCGCGAACAGCGTTAGCACGTTTTTCGCCCAGAGCCATGTTGTACTCGCGTGAACCGCGCTCGTCAGCATGACCTTCCAGACGTACTGCAACTGAAGCACCTTTCAGCTTGTCAGCGTGAGCCAACAGAACAGCGCGGCTTTCAGCAGTCAAAGCGTATTGATCGAAGTCGAAGTAAACAACGTTTGACAGTGTAGCTTCTGAAGATGAAGTATCGGTAACAGCAGTACCGGTAGTTGCAGTTTCAGTGCCTTTATTGTCGCTGCTTGAACAGCCAACCAGGAAAGACATAACAACAGCCAAAGTAAGACCTTGCTTGATTGCTTTGGTGATCATGTGTGTGTAACTCCAATGAAGTTTTGATCTGTTTTACGGGGATTTAGTTAAAGAATGGCGACCATGCGGGTTCCCGCACATCACCTTGTTTTGGGGGCTGGAGGATTTTGACACGCGCATCAAGAGACACGGCTGCCAACACTCCCTTACCACCAGAACGAGTCGCATACATCAGCATAGCGCCATTGGGCGCTATAGTAGGCGATTCATCCAAATTTGTCTCGGACAAAATGCGTAAATTGCCAGATTTTATATCTTGCGCGGCGATATGGTGGGTTGTACCGGGACGTTTATTCAACATAACCAGACTTTTGCCGTCTGGCGATACACGCGCACGCGCATTATAGTCACCATCAAAAGTTACGCGCTCCTGTTGCATGCTCGCAAGATGCACCTGATAAATCTGCGGTTTTCCGCCGCGATCCGAGGTGAAAAATAAAGAGGCGCCATCAGCAGCCCATGAAGGCTCATGATCAATTGCAAAATGATTAGTTACACGAGTTAATTGACGCGTCAACACATTCATTACATAAATGTCGGGATTACCGTCTTTTGATAACGCCATGGCCAACTTCTGACCATCGGGCGACCAAGCTGGGGCACCATTCAAACCGCGGAAATTAGTCATCTGCTGGCGCCGCCCCGTCGCTATATCCTGAACATAAATAGCAGGTTTGTTATCCACCTCAAAAGATACATAGGCAACACGTTGGCCATTGGGTGACCACACAGGAGACAGCACGGGATAACGCGACTCCAACAGCATACGCGGACGAAAACCATCAATATCTGACAACATCAAACGGTATTTTTGCGGTTTCTTAAAAGCTTCAACATAAATCAACTTGGTAGAAAAGATACCGCGAATGCCAGTAATAGTTTCGTATACCTTGTCGCTGATATGGTGTGCCATATCGCGCAATTGCGCCTCTGTCCCATCAACCGTCAACTTGGCAAATACACGTTTTTGTTGGACGACATCAAACAACTCGTAGCTCGCATAATAACGGCCAGCTTGTTGAGTGATCGAGCCAATCAATAGATATTCGGAGCCCAGCGCTTTCCAATCGCGATAATGCACTTCTGCCTCAGTGCGTGGAAACGCCAACATACGCTCCGGGTCAGTCGCTTCAAACTGGCCCGAAAACTCCAAGTCATTACCCACAATTTTGCCGATATCTTCTGGCAAGCGGCCACCCGTCCACGCAAAAGGCACAACGGCAATCTTGGTGGGGTTATCAACACCCTTGGTGACAAAGACGATATTCTGGGCGCTTGCAGAAATCGCAACCACAAACAGAAATGCACTGATTATGTATCTCACTGACGTAAATCCTCTGGATTAAAAGCAAATTGGAAATGACGGAAATTTCTCTCAAAGACATCTATAGGTACATCTTTGATTTCAACAAATCGTTCTACTTTTTTGATCGCCTGTTCAGCGGCATTATCAAACGCAGAATTACCACTGCTTTTTGCAAGCTGAACACCGATAACCTGACCATTCGGGAGCATATCTATATTAAACACGGCAACCATACCTGCACGCGCGGATGGTGGGCGACTCCAGTTTTGCGCAACGCGCTCTGATAATAATTCGTTGTAACTTTTAACGTTGGCATCGTCATTAGAATCAGCTATATGCTTTTCCTCTTCCTGGCGAGCAGCCTGAATACGGCGCTGTTCTTCCTCGGCTTCTTGCTCACGCTTGGTCTTTTTCAAGGCCTCTGCTTTGCGTTTGGCTTCTTCCTCAGCTTTTTTCTTTTTTTCCGCTTCTGTTTGTACTGCCTTGGCTTTAGCTGCTTT
Organism: Cellvibrio fibrivorans; assembly: GCF_031457055.1. NCBI lineage: Bacteria > Pseudomonadati > Pseudomonadota > Gammaproteobacteria > Cellvibrionales > Cellvibrionaceae > Cellvibrio > Cellvibrio fibrivorans. The sequence goes on from NZ_JAVDVX010000009.1 coordinate 29,180, forward strand.
TGCCTGTTCATCCTTAATTTTTTGCTGCTTCTGTTTTTCAGCCTCCGCAGCTTTAGCTTGCTGCTCTTTTTGGCTTTGCACTAATGCCTCTGCTTCTTTGCGGCGCTGCTCATCTTGTTTTTTGTTGTTTTTTAAATCTTCGTAGGCTTTTGAATCCAATATTTGCTCTTTGGTTTGCTGGGGCGCTGCTTTGGCCTTAGGTTTAAGGTCAACCAGAGTAGCTGTCACATAATGCGGCTTATAAGGTTCTTCCTTCGATTTAAGGAAATCCCAATTACCTAAAAACAGAACCAACAATGTACCGTGTAAAAAAACACTCAATAATGTTGGCAGTGAAAACGATTTTTCCAACTTCATAAAAAACCTAGCGCGGCGGCTCCGTAATCAAGCCAACAGAGGGAGCTCCTGCCAGTTTTAATTCGCCCATTAAATTAACGATAACGCCATACTCGACTTTTTTGTCACCTTGGACAAACACCAGAGTATTGGGCTTTTCTGCCAGAACTTTACTGACAATAGATTTAATCTCTGCCAACGGGCGCGGTTTTTCAGGGTCACCGGCTAAATCGATATAAAAACCACCATCAGCTTTTACTGAAACAGTAATAGGTTCATCCTCTTTACTTTCAACCGGCTCGGATGCAGCTTGCGGCAATTCTACTTTGATACCTTGGGTCATCATGGGTGCTGCAATCATAAACACGATTAACAACACCAACATGACATCAATCAGCGGTACCACATTGATTTCCGCTTTGAGTTTCTTTTTGATCGGTGGTCCAAATCCAGACATGTTTTTAACCTGTTTCTCAATAAACGTAAAACAGCGTTATTTGCTGTGAACCTGACGATGCAAAATTGCAGAAAACTCTTCCGCAAACGTACGATAGTTACTTAACAGATTTTCAGCGCGCGCCGAAAACTTGTTGTAGGCAAGTACCGCTGGAATAGCGGCAAATAAACCCATTGCGGTTGCAATAAGCGCTTCAGCAATACCTGGAGCAACAGTCGCAAGGCTTGGCTGACCTGCGTTGGCGATATTCAGGAACGACACCATGATGCCCCACACAGTACCAAACAAGCCGACATAAGGACTTACCGAGGCAACGCTGGCAAGAAAAGGTAAATTTTCTTCCAGCTTTTCTTCTTCACGCGCTAACGCAACACGCATCGCACGCATGGAACCTTCCATTACTGCATCTGAATCGGCACCAGCTTGTTGACGCAGACGGGTAAATTCTTTGAAGCCCGCGCGAAAAATATTTTCGATTCCCTCAACGACTTCATTGCGGCCATTGCCTTGGCGATAGAGTTGGTTGAGGTCAATCCCCGACCAGAATTGTTTTTCAAAGAAGCTGAACGCCGCTGAGGCCTTTCGCTGATAAATTTCACGCTGGAAAATCATCACCCAGGAAATGACCGATGCCAAAAATAAAATCAGCATGACCATTTGTACTAAAAAACTGGCCTCCAGAATGAGGTGCAGTATCGACAGGCTTTGCTTGGTTTCTGGCATAGTATTAATTAACTCTTTTCGGTTTGACTGTGGAAAAATTGATCAAGTTGACGATGCATATCAGTGGGAATTGCACTGGGCTTCATGGAAGTGGCATCAACGCAGGCGATACGGATTAGCCCTTCGCACAATAGCTCACTACCGCGCAGCACCTGCTGCTTAAATTCAACATTGGTGCGCGCCAACTTTTCAATTTGTGCAGTTACTTGCAATTGGTCATCAAGACGGGCGGAGCGGCGGTAGTTAATTTGTGCTGAATGTACAACCAGCAACATGCCTCCATCCAAAATTGCGGGCTTATGATAGCCCAAACTGCGCAAAAATTCTGTACGGCTGCGCTCCATGTACTTCAGATAATTGACGTAATAGACGATGCCACCAGCATCCGTGTCTTCGATGTAAACCCTTAACGGGATACTAAATACATGCATAACTGATTTAATCCGCAGAATCCTGTAACCGTTTTGGGATCGGCATACCGAAATACAAATAGGCATTATTGGTTAAAATTCGACCGCGCGGCGTGCGTGCCATAAAGCCTTGCTGTATGAGGTATGGCTCTATGACATCCTCAATAGTTCCACGATCCTCGCTAATGGCTGCCGCCAAACTTTCCACACCGACAGGACCACCATCAAAATTATTCATCATTGCAGTTAACAAACGGCGATCCATATGATCAAAGCCGCGTTCGTCTACATTGAGCATATTGAGTGCGCTATCAGCCATTTGTGCGCTCACAGTACCATCGCCTTTCATCTCGGCGTAATCGCGCACACGGCGCAATAAACGGTTGGCGATACGCGGTGTGCCGCGCGAGCGCTTGGCGACTTCAGCTGCGCCCTCTATATCCATCTTCACCCCCAAGAGCGCCGATGAACGCGCGACTATATGGGTGAGATCGGCGACATTATAAAACTCCAGACGCTGAACAATACCAAAACGATCGCGCAAAGGTGATGTCAGCAAGCCCGCGCGTGTCGTTGCTCCGACTAACGTAAATTGCGGTAAATCCAATTTAATCGAACGCGCTGCAGGGCCTTCGCCGATCATGATATCCAATTGGAAATCTTCCATCGCCGGATACAGAATTTCTTCCACTACCGGGCTCAAGCGGTGAATCTCATCGATAAACAACACATCACCCGGCTCGAGATTGGTGAGCAGCGCCGCCAAGTCTCCGGCCTTTTCCAATACCGGGCCCGACGTGCTTTTGAGCGAAACATTCATTTCGTTGGCAATAATATTGGCAAGTGTGGTCTTTCCCAATCCGGGCGGCCCAAATACCAGCGTGTGATCCAGCGCCTCACCGCGTTTTTTTGCCGCGCCGATAAAAATTTCCATCTGTTCACACACGGCGGGTTGTCCAACATAATCGGCGAGCGATTTGGGGCGCACCGTGCGATCAAGATGGTCTTCGCGCTCTTTGGCAACAGGGGCAATCAGGCGATCTGTTTCAATCATCGTTATTAACCAGGTTGAAAATTATCCAGCGACAATACCTATGTCGCACGTTGATTATCCAGCGATAGAGCGCAACGCCATACGGATTAACTCTTCGCTCTTGGCATCGGGCTTTTGTTTAGCGGCAAGCGAAATCATTTTCGCGGCATCTACCGGTTTGTAGCCCAGCGCAATCAAGGCGCTCTCTGCCTCTGCAAAGACATCATTGTCGCTAGCGATACTTTGGATTTCGCTGTGCGCCAGTAAATCACTCTGCGGCATATCCCAATTTTTCAAACGGTCGCGCAATTCAATTACTAAACGTTCAGCGGTTTTTTTGCCGATACCGGGGACTTTGGTCAAGGCAGTTATGTTGTCATCGCGCACACAACGGGCGATATCATCCGCTTCCATGCCCGACAAAATCGCAATCGCCAACTTGGGGCCTACGCCATTTACCTTAATTAAAGTGCGAAATAACGAGCGGTCGCGCTGCTCTGAAAAACCAAATAGTTGATGCAAGTTTTCTGTAATCGACAAATGCGTATGCAACACCACTTCATGGCCAAGTGACGGCAGACGATAAAAAGTGGTCATGGGTGCTTGCAACTCATAACCCACGCCCTGAACATCTAACAGCAAATAAGGCGGCTGCTTTTCCAGCAAAATGCCACGCAAACGTCCAATCATAATGAATCTCTTCGCTCGTTCCAGTCGAATCTATCTTAAACAATGCGGCCGCGCCGAAAACTACTGGAGCCTGCCGCCATACGAATTAAATGATCACGCGTATTGGCGTGGCACAGTGCAACTGCCAATGCATCGGCCGCATCCTCTTGCGGTGCAGCCGGCAAACGCAGCAGGGTTTTCACCATATGCTGCACCTGCAGTTTATCTGCAGCACCGTTACCAACAACGGATTGTTTCACCTTGCGCGCTTCATATTCCGATACCGGCACATTCTGCGCTGTCGCCGCCACAATCGCCGCTCCCCGCGCCTGCCCCAGTTTCAACGCGGAGGACGCATTTTTGGCCATAAATACTTGTTCGATCGCCATTTCTTGTGGGCAATACTGTTCAATGATTTGGGTCAGGGAATCAAAAATGACTTTGAGGCGTGCAGGCAACTCGTCCGCATCCTTCATACGAATAACACCGCTGGTGATGTACTCCTGCTTACTGCCAATGACATTGATAATGCCAAAGCCGGTTTTGCGAGAGCCTGGATCGATGCCGAGAATAAGCGCCATAGTTGTATCTATATACAGTTGTATTGGCGGCAGTGTTGCACGTGAATTGGGGTGACGCAAGTGGGATTTACTGTGGAAAAGCGGACACGCTAGAAGCCGGTCTTAGACCGGCTATCAAAAATCTGCCACCAATCGTAAATTTACCCTCTGCCCATCTGGAAAAGTGACATGCATCGAAGCCGACTTCTGATCCTCAACTAACATTCCCGGCGATGAAATCAACTGATACTCACCACCAACAAAATTATAAATTTTCGCATTGACCAGCAAATGTTCGCCTTGGCGATTGGTAGTGAACAACATCCGAAACTGTTCATCCAATTTCATTTCGCTTTCCTTGCCTATCTCATTCAACAACATCATGTCTGAATAGACACGGCCAGATGCTTCAATGGATAAGCTCACCATCACCTGCTCAGCCGCAGCGCTCGACCACCAACCTGCAGCAACCAATACTGCGCCAATTACACCAATCGCGCCCCATAATTTATAAGGGCGCGACTTGGCAGGAGTTGTTTCCTCGCTCGCAATCGGTGCCGCCATTAATACCGCAAGATCAATATTCAATGCCGCCGCCAGTGCACCAGCCGATTCCATTGATGCATCCCCCGTGCGTTCAATCCGCTGCACAGTGCGCATACTTAAATCCGCAACCTCCGCCAAATGGCTTTGCGTCCAGGCACGCAGCTCGCGCTCGCGGCGCAATATTTCTTTATTGATTTTCATATCCATGGCACCCACCTCGCTAAGATTAAAAGCCGTCAGATTTCGCTATATCTGGCGTTTTGTATACGACAGCAATACGACACAGCGGCGTTTACCCATAGTGAGATCTTAATTAACCCAACTGCTCCATAATTTCTTCTGAGATATCTGCGTTAGTGTAAACGTTTTGCACATCATCCAAATCTTCGAGCGCGTCGATCAAGGCAAGGATTTTTTCAGCAGCGTCCTTATCAAGATTAACCGTGAGCGAGGGGATCTGGGTGATTTCGGCCGAGACGGGATTCAATCCAGCGCTGGCGAGTGCATCTTTTACGCGGAAGAAATCCTCGAAAGCTGTCATTACATCAGCAGAGCCATCGTCATTGATAACAACATCGTCGGCACCGGCTTCAAGCGCCGCTTCCATTAATGCATCTTCATTAATACCTGGCTCAAAACTGATTTGGCCTTTACGTGCAAACAAATAAGAAACTGAGCCGCTGGTACCGAGGTTACCGCCCTTCTTATCAAATGCATGGCGTACATCGCCCGCAGTGCGATTGCGGTTGTCGGTCATACATTCAACGATAAAGGCGACACCGTTTACGCCGTAACCTTCGTAGGTGAGCTCTTCGTAGGCATCGGATTCATTGGTGCCAGCACCGCGGGCGATAGCGCGTTCGACTACGTCTTTTTTGAGGTTGTTAAGGTAGGCTTTTTCAACTGCAGCGCGCAATCGTGGATTGTCGGCAGGATTGGGGCCACCTTTAGCGGCAACAGTTAGCTCACGAATAATTTTGGTGAAGATTTTTGTGCGCTTGGCGTCCTGACGCGCCTTGCGGTGTTTCATGTTTGCCCATTTGGAATGTCCGGCCATTGCACAGCTCCAACTTGCAGATTATTAACGTGGGGGTAATAAAAAAGGGCGGGCAATTGCCCACCCTTTCCAGAACAACAAAAATTACATGCCATATTCAGGGGTATCTTCTGCAACAACAGCTTTTTCTTTCTTGCGCAAACGAATATGCAGGTCGCGCAATTGCAATTCATCTACAGTGCCCGGTGCATCAGTCATCACACAGGCAGCGCTTTGGGTTTTCGGGAAAGCGATCACGTCGCGGATTGAGCTTGCGCCCACCATCAGCATAATCAAACGATCCAAACCAAACGCCAAACCGCCGTGTGGCGGAGCGCCGTAGGCAAGTGCGTCGAGCAGAAAGCCGAATTTTTCGCGTTGCTCTTCCGGTGAAATTCCGAGGATTTTAAATACGGCTTGCTGCATGGTCGAAGAATGGATACGCACCGAACCACCGCCCAATTCAGTACCGTTAAGTACCAGATCGTATGCGCGGGACAATGCATCACCCGGGCTGGCAACCAGTTCGTCCGGTGTACAGCTTGGTGAAGTGAATGGGTGGTGGATTGACGTCCAGCCGCCCTTGTCGTCTTCTTCAAACATCGGGAAATCTACTACCCAGAGCGGTGCCCATTGCGTGGTGTATAGATCAAGGTCTGCGCCCAGTTTGCAACGCAGTGCACCCAAGGCTTCGGTTACGACTTTGTGTTTGTCTGCGCCGAAGAAAATCAGGTCGCCGTTTTCTGCACCAACGCGATCCAAAATGGCCGCGCGTACTGGCACTGGCAAGTTTTTCACGATCGGTGATTGCAGGCCTTCTTCCAGATCAGACTTATCGTTGACCTTGATGTACGCCAAACCTTTCGCACCGTAAATACCAACAAACTTGGTGTAGTCGTCGATTTGTTTACGGGTCAACTTCTCATTACCACCGGGCACTTTCAATGCGGTAACGCGAGATTTTGGATCATTAGCCGGGCCAGCGAATACTTTGAAATCCACTTCGGTTACCAGGTCTTTGATATCAACCAATTCCAGGGGGATACGCATGTCCGGCTTGTCTGAACCGTATTTGGCAATTGCTTCCGAGAACGGCATGTGATTGATTTCAGCAAACTCAACACCGAGCAAATCTTTGAACAATTCGCGGAACATACCTTCGGTAATTTGCATGATCTGGTCTTGCGACATGAATGAAGTTTCGATGTCGATCTGGGTAAATTCCGGCTGACGATCAGCACGCAAGTCTTCGTCGCGGAAGCACTTGGCGATTTGGTAGTAACGGTCGTAACCAGCCACCATCAGCAATTGCTTAAACAATTGCGGAGACTGTGGCAATGCAAAGAATTTACCGTCGTGGGTACGCGATGGAACCAGATAATCGCGCGCGCCCTCCGGAGTAGCGCGAGTCAGGATTGGAGTCTCAACATCGAGGAAGCCATTGCGGTCCAGATAGTTGCGGATCACGCTGGTCACTTTGCTGCGGAAACGCAGGTTTTTCTGCATTTCGGTGCGGCGCAAATCGAGGAAGCGATACTTCAAACGGGTCTCTTCACCCACGTTGGAATAGGAATCCAAGGGGAAAGGCATAGTTTCCGCTTCGTTCAAAATGGTCAAAGCGGTGCCGTAAACTTCGATCTCGCCCGTCGACATATTCGGGTTAACGGTTGATGGCGCACGGGCGCGCACTTTTCCGGTCAGCTGCAGCACGTATTCGCCACGCACTTTATCAGCTAAGGCAAAATTCTCTTTTGCATCTGGATCGAACACCACTTGCACAATACCTTCGCGGTCGCGCAGGTCGATAAAGATCACACCACCGTGATCGCGACGACGATCAACCCATCCGCAGAGGGTCACTTCTTGATCGATAAACGAGGCATTTAAAGCGCCACAGTATTGGCTGCGCATAGCAAGTTCCTGATGTTTTAAGAAAATATTTATAAGAAAGTATGTGTAAATTGTTATCTAACAACCGGCCAGCTTGTTTAACTGGCCGTTGTTGTAGCACTTGACGCGCTGCTGGACGATCCGGCATCGCCCGCGAGATTCTTTTTCTTGCCCGACTTAAAATCGGTCTCATACCAGCCGCCGCCCGACAAGCGGAAACCCGCTGCTGAAATTTGCTTTTTGAGGCTGGCTTTGCCACATGCAGGACAATCCACCAAAGGAGAGTCACTTAACTTTTGTAAAGCCTCCAGCGCATGGTTACAGGATTCACATTGGTATTCGTAAATAGGCATGCAACTACCCCGGATTAACAGATTAACGTCTAAACATCTAAAAGGATGCGGACACCCTAAAAGAAGGGTCGCGATTGTATCGTAAAAGCCATGGCGCGAGAACCACGCCTGCAGGATATGGGCACACCGACCAGAATTTAAAGTCGTACTCACCTAAAAGTGATTGCTTGAATCACGGAATCTGTGAATGACGCATACGCGCTTGCACTCGCGATGCATGGCGCACCACCCAAGCTGGCATTGCGTTCTCGTATTTACGCGGATTGGGCAGCATCACGGCCATGCGCGCTGCTGCTGATGGACCTATCTGCGCTGCCGGAACGCGATAGTAATGCCGCGCCGCCGCTTCCACACCGAAGACACCATTGCCCCACTCCACTACATTCAGATACACCTCTAATATGCGGCGTTTATCCCAGAGCAGTTCGATCATCAGTGCGACTACCGCCTCTTCCGCCTTGCGAATATAGGAGCGGGAGGGCGACAGAAACAGGTTTTTGGCAAGCTGCTGAGTGATGGATGAACCACCGGCGACGGATTTGCCTTTGCGCTGGTTCTTTTTTAAGGCCTGTTCAATACCGCGCAAATCAAACCCTTGGTGCTGCATAAAACGGTCGTCCTCCGCTGCCACCACGGCGCGTTTCAAATGGGATGAAATCTGCGCATAGTCCACCCATTGGTGCTTCAACTCTGCTTTCGGGTTTTTCTCGCGCAGTTCATCCAGCCGGATCGACATAAAACTCGTTTCATCCGGATTCACCCATTTCCACACCAGAATATGGGCGAACAGCCACAGTTGGTAGGCAAGCAATAGCAGCAGTAGCCATTTGAGCATTCGCCCGGTAGTGCGCCAGAATGTTTTCATGGCTGGATCACTGAATTTGCTCTTGTTGCTGTACGCGTTGTTTCATGGCTTCAGCCGCCGCACGGGCTTTATCGAGGGCAGATTCCTGAACAGTTGCGGGCGCTACATCTTGCTGATCGGCAATAGGGGCAGATTCTTCCGGCGCGGAAATAGCATTGCGAACATCGACTTCAATTTCTTCAGCATCGCGGGCAACTGGCTTATCACCAAAATGCACCTGACCATTGGCATCCGTCCATTTATAGACTTTGGTGGAGGCAACTGGCTCAGGCTCAGAAACCTTATCCGATACACTTTTCACCGCTTGTTTAGCATCGGCGGCCAACTGGTCAGGTAAAAACAACTCCCGTAAATCGACCAGCCAATCATCACCCATTCGTTCACGCATATCGCGCAGCGGCATCTGCCCGGTTTTGAGATAGACGAGGTAATTGCCAATAAAAAATACCAGCAACAGCACAACCACGGATTTAAATAGCAGACGAAACATAAAACTCCTTAATTAAGTAATCCAATTGTTAACGGAGATCAATACCAATGCTGCTGCCTTCATAGATAAGCTGAAAAAATTGCAGCGCATTAGCACAAACAGGGCTGCGCGAGCGCCCAGTGGTTAAATCAAACTCTATCCCGTGCATAGGACAGCGCAGGACATTATCGCTACAGGTTGCATGCGTTAACGGTGCCCCCGCGTGCGGACACTGGTTTCTGATCAAACAGGTTTTGCCATTTTCGTGTAGCAATAGAAAATCCTGGCCGACAAGTTTGACCGGTTTGCGATAACCATCGTGGAGCTGGTGTATTTTTTCCAGAGCGACAAACGGCATGACACATCCTCATTTGTACAACTTATCAGGCGGCACCCATTCTGGCGATTTATCCGGCAAGACACCAGAGCTGCAGACTTATCCGACAAATTCTAGCCACAAATGCCGTGCAAACAGATAGAATGGCGCCATCTACTTGCATAAATACCCAGCATCGTTTGCCTGTGCTTTATTGTGCTTGAGTACACGATTACCAGAGAGCTATTCGGTAAGTTTTTGCACCTTTATGCGGCAGCCTTGTTATGACTGATCCACTCTACCTGGAGCGTTTAAAACAGTTATCGACGCGCCTGGTATCTCTGCAAAAGCCCATTCGTATTCTCGATGCCATCAAATGGCCACAGGGAATTGAGCAGCGTTTTCGCGAGCAACAAGGTAGAGAGTTACCGGCATTGGGCGCTGATTTTTATCAGCAACAAAAACTCGGGTTTGAGCCGGATACGGTTAGCCAATTATTAAAAGAATTAAAAAGTGATGTGCGGCGCCAATTGGGGCGCGACGATGCGCTGGGTAAAATCCTGCAAGCTACCATCGACCAGTACCAAATCGTAATCGAATTATTGCGCTACCGCGGCACTGGCCAGTTTGGCCATTTCAGTCGTCAACTCTATGGTTCAGCGAGCGATAATTTGCGCGGTGATCGCAAAACCCTGCGTCAGATGGGCGAGCGCTTGTGCCATATTTTTTCGCTGCCGGCGGTGGAGCATTTAAATCGCCCTTATACCAATCACATTAGTTCGGAAGAAGCAGTCACCATTTTACGCGCGCGAATGACCGATTATTTCGGTGCAGGTGAAGTACGGGTACAGATTAGCGACGATATTGTGTCGGACGCTTCCGCTGGTGGTGACTGTATTAAAGTGAATCGCCGCGCCTCATTTTCTGAACTGGACTTGCAGGTATTGGAGGTACACGAAGGCTGGGTGCATATAGGCACTACACTCAATGGCCGAGAGCAGCCATGGGCAACCTGGTTGAGTGTTGGATCACCGAGGATTACTGCGATTCAAGAAGGAATGGCAGTATTATTGGAAACGCTAACCTTCAGCTCTTTTCCACAGCGCGCGCGGCGCATCAGCGACCGGGTTGTCGCTGTGGATTTGGCAGAGCAAGGCGCTGATTTTTGCCAAGTGTATCGCCACTTTATAGACAGAGGCGTGAGTGAGCACGACAGCTATCGCGTAACCCAACGTGTTTTTCGTGGAGGAACACTGACAGGCGGCTCAGTGTTCACCAAAGATATTTCTTACGTAAAAGGATTTGTCGAAAATGTTAATTTTATTCGCAGTGCAATTCAATCCGGCGTACCGGAAGTTATACCTATGCTGTTTGTCGGCAAGGTGACGCTGGATGATTTGCCACTGCTCTACGAGCGTCATTTGGAGGGCGTAATTGCTGCACCTAAATATCTGCCGCCCATGTTTAAAAATTTAAATGGTCTATATGTGTGGTTTGGATTTTCGAGCGGCATGTCAGTGATGAATATCGCGCGCGTACAGCAGCATTTCAGCAAGCTGTTCGATAAAATGCCAACCCCTGCCCCCCAAGCCGCCGACACAGATGCCGAAATCGATTGAGTTTGATTGTAAATTATGACGTATTACAAAGTTGTACTCTCAGGTGAGAATATTTTTTTTGAAAACGCGAGCCGCATGGATAGCGATGCGCCGGAGCCGGTTATTGGTTTTATTGCCTGCAAGCTAATAAAAACTGATAGTGAAGAATTGGCGGTTGCTATCGCCAAGCGAGATCTGCTAGTACATTGGAACCACAGCTTCAATTCAGACCGAAAATTAGGTATGCCCAAGCTGGCAGTGGAATATATCGGCGAAGTGCGCGGCTGGTTTAAACCCAAAAGCACCAATGACTACTACTGGTTTACCGATAACGACCACAAACAAACGCAACTGGAAAAATTCACCCAGCCGCCGCGCCAGTGGTTTTGGCGCAGTGCAACGCAAAAGTCCACAGAACAAAACGACGAGTGAAATAACAACAAGTAAAATCAGGCTGTCGCAGCAACCACTTGGGCAGGATCAATCAGCTGCAAGAGTGTTGCGCGCAGACCAGGAGAATTGATTTCTTCACTTCGCGCAGAAAGCGGTGAATTACCCACCCACTCAAAACGCCAACGCAATAAATGTGTTGCACCATCCACGTCACGCACTTCAACCAACTCAAAGCGGCGTGCGTCCAGAGCAAATTTTTCGCGCAACTGGAAGGCAAAAGGTTCGGCATTTTTGCCGACAAAACTGGAGGCTTGCTGGGTAGGTGCGGCGACGAATACGTAATCGCGCCCCTGATATTGCGAGTGACAGACACCGAGGCGGACTTCTTGCCCGAGACGATTGTTTAACGAAGTATCCACAAATAAAGGATTCATCAACATACAAGGTTCCGCTGCGCTTTTTATTGTTGAGTTGATGCCCAATCGCTACACCACTCACTGGTTGATTTTTCGCCACCCGGTTCCAAAAAGTCCCTCTGCTGCGGCGAGGCGGCAGTCTACGCACAATTTATGACAGTTCAAGCAAAAGCTATGATTGACACTTTGGCGATAGGATCGGGAATAACTTTGTTACTTTATTGCCAAGCGAAGGAAACACCAGTGACAAATCCTCCGGTTTGCTATGTATCTGCGCAAAGGCAATCTGCTAAAGTTAAATACTAAGGCTGTAAGCAATCTGAATAGTTCCTTAATTCATCTTGCTCAGGGTAAATTATTTTTGCTTATTTTTAGCCGTATATTTTTCCATCGACACGTACCAGCCCTAATCACAATCGCACCACAGCCATACAGATCAGAAAGGAATAATCATGACACTAACGCGCCTGCGCACTGCATTACGCTCACTATTCTCCTGTGCTTCCCTAATAGTTCTCATCACCATTTCCGGCTGTACTTATGTTTCCCAGGGTGTGCTGGTCGACAGCGATCGCCACGCAAAAGTGGCCGAACACGACAGCTTTGGCGATAGCGCCGAGCGCGTGGTCTACCCGGAGCAAAATTGGAGTGGCGCAGATAGCTTGTGGTTTTACAACGTAACCCAAGGTTCCAACCTGCTTCCCTACGAACTTTTTTTACATCTCGAAACCGCCGACAGTGAATTGCTATTCCGCAGCGACGAGAACATGAATCGCCTGCGCTACCTGCCGCAAAAAGAGAGCTTTGCAAACCCGGACGGTTTACCCGTGGGCTGGGTAAAAGATGAGCATAAAGGTCAAGAGTTTATTGGTTTTACCTGCGCAGCCTGCCATACCAGCCAAATCAATTATCAAGGTGTTGCCATCCGCATTGACGGCGGTGCAACGCTCGCGGATATGGAACAAATGCTGAAAAGTTTGGCAATGGCACTACAGGCGAGCCTCGAGCAGCCGGAAAAATTTGATCGCCTCGCACAAAGAGTTCTCAAAACAAAATACCCGGATGATAAAGAAGCCTTCCGCGTACAACTTGCGGAGGCGGCGCAGCAAATCGCCAGTTACAACCAGATTAACGACCCACGCCACGGCGACCAATCTGTTGCTTACGGTTATGGCCGGCTGGATGCGTTTGGCCGCATCTACAACCGTGTACTCGCCCATCTCACACCTAAAGAACCTAACTTTAATCCTGCCTGCGCACCCGTGAGCTACCCCTACCTGTGGGACACTCCGCAGCACGACTTTGTGCAGTGGAATGGTGTGGGCGACAACGAATTGGCTGGCCCTCTGGGGCGCAATACCGGCGAAGCGCTTGGTGTGTTTGCGCAATTTGACCTAGATAAAAAGAAAGGTGATATCGGCTATCGCTCATCGGTGGCGGTACGCAACCTTACGCGGATGGAGCGCCATCTGGAGAGCCTCTGGTCACCGAGCTGGGAAGAGTTGGCAAAACAAAATGTATTGCCACCAATCAATCAGGCGCTCGCCGAGCAAGGGCAGCAGGTGTTTATTGAGTACCAGTGCCATACCTGCCATGAAGCCATCGACCGCACTGACCCCAATCGTCGCATTATTTCGCAGTTTGCGAGCCTGCAGACCATAGGCACCGATCCTTATATGGCGATGAATGCACTCAAATACAGTGGCAAGATGGGCTACTTCGAGGGCGGACGAATCAATCCATTCAAGCCCGACCCGCGCTTCCAACCGTCAGGAGCCGTATTGCCAGCCTTGAGTGGCGCAGTGGAGGGTGTGTTAGTCGAACCCGATCACGACAAGCTGTTTATCCGCCGCTGGGCGGAAAAGCTCTACGATTTGATCGCCTCTATTTCCGATAACCCCATCAAAAAGACCGAGCGCCATCTGGATTTTGAGGTGGTCAATAAAAACAATCCAGCCACGCTCGTCGCCTACAAAGCACGCCCACTCAATGGTATCTGGGCAACAGCGCCCTATCTGCACAACGGCTCGGTGCCCAGTTTGTACGAGCTGTTTATGCCAAGCTGTAGCGATGCTGAAATTGCCAGCGGTAAAACCTGTCGCCCCAATCGCTTCACTGTGGGCGCGCGCGAGCTGGATGCCGTCAATGTCGGTGTAGTGCTACGCGACCCGGCGCAATATCCGGGGTTGTTTGTGTTTGATACCAGCCTGCCCAGCAACTCTAATAAGGGACATGAATACGCAGCCGGTGTTACTCCCGTGTTTGTTCTGGATGCCAACGGCCGCCCGGTTAAGGATGCGCAGGGCAAGCCCAAAATGCGGACATTGCAGCCGATTAGTAATCATCAACGCTTGGCCTTGGTGGAATATTTAAAGACCCTCTAATCTTCCTCAACCTCATCGCCCTCTCTAATGAGGGCGATGAGGTTCGTGATAAACAGCTCCAGCCTTCACAATTGCTCACAACTTCTTTCACGTAATTCCACTAAATTACCCGCGCTGATCAAAATCACTGAACCAATCCTCTGCTTTGACGGTCTTTAAGCCACCTCACTATGAGCGAGAACAAAACACCCGTGCCTGGTCTGTGCCCGAATAATGCTGGCGATTTGATTGACACCAAGCGCCGCGACACACAGAATCACCGACCAGTTTTAAACCTCAGGAACCTGCTGAATGAATATTGATCGTTTCTCACCGCTGCTAAAGCGCACCTCCCTGCTTCTTTCACTGATGGCAGGCTCTTTTTTACTCGCCGCCTGCGGCGGTGGCAGCGACAAAAAATCCTCGGCAAGCTCGTCATCTATCAACAGTTCATCCTCACTGCGCAGCAGCTTCGCCGCTGCGTCGGTGCCAGCCAACGGCTCAGGCATCTGGCCAAGCGTAAAAGTAGAAGCGCAAAACCCTAAAGTACTCACCTTTCAATGGAGTGCTGTCGAAGGGGCAACCTCCTATAAACTTTATAAACGTGATGCGGCGACGGGTGGTGTAACGCAAATCGGCGGCGACCTGACCAACACCCAGGCAACCGATGAGATAGGTGTGCATGTTCACGACTGGGTCAACAACTATTATTACGTTGAAGCCTGTAATGCAGGGGGTTGTGCACAACAATCCGGCCTGGTCTTCACCGCTACAGAAATGATTAAAGCGATTGGCTATCTCAAAGCCTCCAATACCGATGCCAACGATTTATTCGGATGGAGCATTGCACTCTCAGCGGATGGTAAAACACTTGCAGTAGGTGCCCCCGCTGAAGACAGCAAAGCCATTGGCGCTAACGGTGAACAGGCAGATAACGACAGCACCAACGCTGGCGCTGTCTATGTATTTATTAAGGAAAATGGTGTTTGGGTACAACAGGCTTACCTGAAAGCCTCCAACACCGAACAACCAAATATAAACACCGCGCGCATGCTGCCCAATGACCGTTTTGGATTCAGGGTGTCCTTATCAGATGATGGGAATACCCTCGCTGTTTCGTCGCTTCTGGAAGACAGCCCTTCGACCGGTATTAACTGCAATCAAGACAATTATGAAGTAACCAGTTATGCCTCTTCGTCCGACCCATCTGACGACTTGATTTTAGCGAATGATTACAACACCGGCGCAGTCTATGTCTTTACGCGCAGCGCTAGCGAGTGGACTCAGGATGCCTACGTAAAATCCAGTTATTTCAAATCTGAATTGCGTTTTGGCGAGACTATCGCTCTCTCCGGTGACGGTAAGACCCTCGCCGTGGGTGCCACCAGCGACAGCCTTGCGATAAGCGGCATTCTGAAATACGCGGCATCTTCTATGCCAGAGTGTTTTGAATACTACCCATCGAGCAGCTCATCAATTAGCAGCACCAGCTCATCCAGCACCTCAAAGTCAAGCTCATCCTCTTCATCCAGTACTTCAAGCTCCAGCTCAACCAGCTCTTACAAAGGCGGCACCAACTCGGGCTCGGTACATATCTTTGTTCGCCGTGCGGATGGCTGGATGCAAGAGTCATTTGTTAAAAACTCCAACGCTCAACAGGGCGATGCATTCGGCACCAGTATTGCGCTGTCAACTGACGGCAACACTATGGTAGTTGGCGCTATTGGGGAGGACAGCCAAGCCAAAGGCATTAATGGCAACCAGGCTGACAACTCCTGCTACTACCCTGACAGAGAGTCGCTCTATGTACTGGATCTCACTTGCGCCGACGCCTTCTACGAAACTTACGGCATAAACAACGGCGCAGCCTATGTATTTACACGCAGCTCGGGTGACTGGGTACAAGAAGCCTACCTCAAACCGGCGTCGACCTTCTTCACCACCCTGTTCGGTTCGAGTGTCGATATTTCGGGTGATGGCAACACCCTTGCGGTGGGAGCTAAAGGCGACAGCGGCGTAGTGATCAATACCGACGACCCCAAAAATATTGATAAGGCCGCAGTGCAAGAGGCAGCCAAATTGCTGGGTTCCGGCTCAACGTATGTATTTTCGCGCAGCGGCACAACCTGGACGCAACAGGCGTACCTCAAACCATCAACTGTTAGTGTTGCCAGCGAGTTTGGTGGCGACGTGAGTTTGTCGAACGACGGTAACACTCTTGCTGTTGGCGCCTTCCGCGAGGCTAGCAATGCCAAAGGTATCAATGGCGACGAAGGTGATACCAGTGCTGAGCGCGCCGGTGCTGTGTTTGTATTCACTCGCAACAACACGGTGTGGACACAGAAGAGCTACGTCAAAGCCAGCAACACTGATACCGATGATCGATTTGGTTTGAATGTAGATTTGTCAGCTGATGGTAAAACAATGGCTGTTGGTGCGCATCGCGAATCTGGCCGCGGTTATGCAGCTGCATCCAGTGGTGCCAGCACTAGCTCAACCGCGAGCAGTAGTGGGGCGTTAAATCAAAACGACAATTCCGCTGAAGCAGCCGGTGCGGTCTATCTGTTCTAACCAATGCAGGTAATTCTAATCAGCACACACTGATTTAAAAAAATGGGATGCAATTGCATCCCATTTTTTTTGCCGCTCGTTCTTATTAGCACGCGATTTTTAGCGCCTGGTTATTGCCAGATTAAGCTGTATCCCGC
The DNA here is from genome assembly GCF_031457055.1 of Cellvibrio fibrivorans. NCBI lineage: Bacteria > Pseudomonadati > Pseudomonadota > Gammaproteobacteria > Cellvibrionales > Cellvibrionaceae > Cellvibrio > Cellvibrio fibrivorans. The sequence goes on from NZ_JAVDVX010000009.1 coordinate 46,321, forward strand.
TTCATTTTCTGCCGCTACAAACTCCGCACAAATCCATAAATCCCCGACTGCCACCAAATTATCACCACTAAAAACTAACGGCACTTTGTCGCGCAACCAGGGCTCAAGCTCGTACTCCTGCAACAATTTTTTTAATGTTTGCGAATGCTTTCGGTCTGCTGGCTTGCAGCGCTCGCCGCCCTCACGGTAGCCGATGCGCATATTCGGCAATCCGGTTTTCAAACGCGGTTTTATATCGCGCTCAACCAATTGCATGTGCAATTCCAATTCCGGCAATTGCAGCGGCAAGGCATATAAACGTTCGCGATAGGTTTGCAGCGCAACATTGCCCCAGGTTACTCGCGTTTGTGCATCCTCACGGCCGCCAAAAATTTGCTGTTCGATCTGTTGCCAATGCAATTGTTCAGGTGTGGTGTGGTTAATCAACCGCAGCCAATAGCGCAATATATTTTGCTTGCGGGCGGGCGATAAACCCAAGAGCGCATTTAGCTCAATACTCTGCCCCACTCGCTCGACTACAGGCTCTGCACGCACCAAATCCTCACGCGCAATTTCCTCCATCACACTTTCTTGCTGCGCGCACAATTCAGCGGTCTGCTGCCATTTACGTTTAAATTCCGGCCAGCGGCTGTGCAACAACGGCATAACTTGATTGCGTAAAAAATTGCGATCGTAATCGTCATCCAGATTACTTTCATCATCCACCCAACGGAGTTGATGAGCCACTGCATAATCTTCCAATTCTGCACGCGTAAAATGCAACAGCGGCCTTGCCAACAACCCTGCGCCGATTGCGCGCACCTGCGCCATAGCCGCCAAACCGCGCGGGCCAGTGCCGCGCATTAAGCGCAGCAAAAGTGTCTCGGCCTGATCATTGGCGTGATGTGCTGTTAACAGGTAATCATTAGGTGCGATATTTTTTTCAAATACTGAATAGCGAGCCATACGCGCCGCATCCTCAATACCTTTGCCGGTATTTTCCACGCGTACTTTTTCGGCGTGAAAAGGAATTGAGAGCTGCGCACAGAAATCCGCGCACTGTGTTTGCCATACATCGGCATTGGGGGAAATCTGGTGATTGATATGCAGCGCGCGCAATTGCACCGGCAAGTGCAATTGCGCCAAGGCATGGAGTAACACGGTAGAATCCAGACCGCCGCTAAACCCTATCCACCAGATAGCGGACGGTGAAGTAAGGATGGGTAGATAAGTGCGCAATTGTTCAGAGGTAAAAGCCATAACAACAGCTGCCCATAAATAAATCAGTGAATGCACACATTAAAGCGGAAAGCATAACAAATAAAAACCCTGCCTTGCCCCTGCTTCCCAATGAGAGGCAAAATACCACTCTATTTGTTATTGACTCAGGCGCAGCCAACACATGACAAGCATCCCCTTCGGCCGCTGGCCATCGCCCATTACTGCCGAATTGCTCACCGCCCAGGGTGTACGCATCAGCGAGCCGCAAGCCGTTGGCGATTGTATTTACTGGCTGGAATCACGCCCGCAAGAAAAAGGCCGCACGGCACTGGTGTGCAAATCTGACGGAGTAAGCACAGATTTACTGCCCACGCCGCACAGCGTTCGCTCCCGTGCACATGAATACGGTGGCGCGCCCTACCTCGCCACAACCGACGCAATTTTTTATGTATTGGATAGCGACCAGCGTATTTATCGCTACGACTTCACCTGCAAAGAAACGCACGCGATTACGCCAGAAGGCGCATTTCGCTATGCCGATTTTTGTTACGACCCTGCACGCGCGCGTTTAATTGTTGTACGTGAGGATTGCACCCTGGACACACACCACCCCACGAGCGCTATTGTGGCATTGAAGTTAAACAACCGTGAGAGCCAGATTCTCGCACAAGGTGCCGATTTTTATTCCAACCCGCGTTTATCTTCCAACGGTAAACAACTCAGTTTTTTGCGTTGGGATCACCCGAATATGCCCTGGGATAATACTGAATGTGTACTCGCACAATTAAATCCGGATGGCGATATTGTTAGCAGCACCGTTATTGGTGGCAACGTAGAGGAATCAATTTTTCAACCGCAATGGTCGCCTGCAGGTGAATTATTTTTTGTGTCAGACCGCAGCAACTGGTGGAATATTTATCGCTGGCGCGATGGAAAAGCAGAAGCCGTATACGCACTCAATGCCGAATTTGCCACACCCCAGTGGGTGTTTGGCATGAGCACTTATGGATTTTTATCACACCAAGAAATTTTCTGCTGTTTTAGCCAAAACGGTTTTTGGCAACTGGGCGTCATTAACACAACAACTAACACATTGGCAAAAATATCAGCAAATTTTCGCGATATATCTAACATCCATTGCAGCAACGGTAAGTGTTATTTTATCGCCGCCAGTGACGCACAAAGCGCGCAGCTCTGGTGTTATGACAGTGGAGAAATTAAGGCGCTGACAAATACTACACAATCTATTGATACGCGATTTTTTTCTGTTCCCCAAGCAGTGGAGTTTCCCACCCGTGATGGCGAAATCGCCCATGGATTTTTTTATGCACCGAAAAATCCAGAAGTGATTCAATTAGCAGGCCAATTACCACCACTACTGGTTATGTGCCACGGTGGCCCAACCGGTGCCACAGAAAGTTCGCTCAATTTAAAAATCCAGTTCTGGACTAGCCGTGGTTTCGCTGTGCTGGATGTAAATTATCGCGGCAGCACCGGTTACGGCAGACAATACCGGAATCGATTGAAAAATAATTGGGGCATCACCGATGTGATTGATGTGTGCAGCGGTGTAGATTATTTAGCAGCGCAACAACTCATCGATAAAAACAAAGTCGCCATTCGCGGCTCTAGTGCCGGTGGTTACACGGTGCTCGCTGCGTTGACATTTAGCGATGTGTTCAAAGCCGGAGCCAGCTTATATGGCATTGGCGATTTGGAAGCACTCGCGCGCGACACCCATAAATTTGAAGCACATTATTTGGATTCGTTAGTGGGTGAATATCCTGCACAACAAAACGTCTATCAGGAAAGATCTCCCATTCATCACATAGCGCAACTCAATTGCCCGGTGATTTTTTTGCAGGGGTTGCAAGATAAGGTGGTGCCGCCTGCGCAGGCAGAGGCTATGGTCACTGCCCTGCAGGAAAAAGGCATAATGACAAGATATGTAACCTTTGAAGAAGAAGGGCACGGCTTCCGGCAAGCGCACAATATCCAACGCGCACTCAATGAAGAGCTGGAATTTTATTTAACTGTATTTAGCAAACACTAATGGTTGGAGATAACTAATGGGACGTTGGCGTCCGCCCAGTGAAAAAGGTTCGGCTTATATTACTGCTGCCGGTTTTAAACGTATGAAAGATGAAGTCACCCAGCTGTGGAAAATCGAGCGCCCGCAAGTGACGCAAGTCGTGCACGAAGCAGCAAAAAATGGCGACCGCAGCGAGAATGGTGATTACATTTACGGCAAACGCCGTCTGCGTGAAATTGATTCGCGCGTGCGCTTTTTATCCAAACGAATGGAAGCTGTAACCGTTGTTGATCGTTTACCCGAAGACCAAAGCAAGGTTTTTTTTGGCGCTTGGGTGACACTGGAAGATGACGACGGCAATGAAAAAACCTACCAGATTGTCGGCCCCGACGAGTTTGATGTTGCACGGCATAAATTAAGTATGGATGCGCCCTTAGCGCGAGCAATGATGGGAAAACGTGTTGACGATGAGATAGTGCTGAAAAAACCGGAGGGCGAAGAGTTTTTGTATATCACCCGAATTGAATATAAACCTTATGATCAGGATTAATTAACACAGTTCACATCAACAAAAGGGCAGAAATTTCTGCCCTTTTGTCTGCGCAAAAATTATTTAATCAACCGCAACGCATAGGGAACACGGAAAGGTTTACCGCTCGATGCAGCGATCACCCCCAAAATGCAGAACACCAAATGGCAGATACCCACTGCGAACATCACAAATACACCAATCACAATAATCGCCAAAATCATCCCGGCGACATAACCGATCAACGCGGTGATTGACCAGTTGAGCGCTTCTTTACTCTGGTCAAGGATATAGGCGTCGTCCTTTTTAACCAGATACATCACCAAGCCGGGAATAAACCCGAAAAAGATGGTGCCCAACCACAACAATAACGCGAGGTTTTTTGAATCCTGTGAAACGCTGAGCGATACATCGGTAGTTGATGTCTGTTGATTTGAGTCTTGGTTATTGTCCATCGCATTCCCCTTCAAAGATGTGATTTGTAAATTGAGCGGCAGTACCCGGTACGCCGGGAAGCGCTGCGCGCTCCATGCTCCCAATACAGCTTGCCGATTATGCAGCAGCTATCGCTCAAGAAATAGCCATCACTGAAAAATAGCCGCTATAGTTCCGGCCTGATTGCGTGCGCGAAAAATGCTATAGTGCGCCCCATTTTTTCGGCTGGCCGCTACCGGCCATAGACTCCAGCTTTGACAGGTTTTAATCCATGACTCAATCACCCCGCAAGATCCTGGTTACCAGCGCCCTGCCTTACGCCAATGGTTCGATTCACCTCGGCCATCTGGTGGAATATATCCAGACCGATATTTGGGTGCGCTTCCAAAAACTGCGCGGTGTGGATTGCACTTACGTGTGTGCGGACGATGCGCACGGTACGGCGATCATGCTCAAAGCTGAGCAGTTGGGTCATTCGGCGGAACAGCAAATCGCCAATGTGAAAGCCGAGCACGAGGCTGACTTTGCCGCATTTAATATCGGCTTTGATAATTACCACTCAACTCATTCGGATGAAAATCGCGAGTTGTCGAACATGATTTATGGCCGTCTGAAGGCCAACGGCCATATCGCCAGCAAGAGCATTACCCAAGCTTATGATCCGGAAAAGCAACTATTTCTCGCTGACCGCTACATCAAAGGCACTTGCCCGAAATGTAAAACCGAAGACCAATATGGCGATAACTGCGAAAAATGCGGTGCAACCTATTCACCAATGGATTTGATCAACCCCAAATCCGCCATTTCTGGCGCAACACCGGTTGCCAAAGATTCCGAGCACTTCTTTTTTACCCTGCCCGAATTCAGCGACTTTTTGAAAGGCTGGACCCGCGCCGGTCATTTACAGGATGAAGTGGCAAACAAAATGGCGGAGTGGCTCGACGCCGGGTTGCAGTCTTGGGATATATCCCGCGATGCGCCCTACTTCGGTTTTGAAATTCCCGGCGAGCCGGGCAAATATTTTTATGTCTGGCTGGATGCACCCATCGGCTATATCGCCAGCTTGAAAAACTTGCTCGATAAAAAAGGCGAAGATTGGTATGAGTACTGGAAGCCGGACTCCACCGCTGAGGTGTATCACTTTATTGGTAAGGACATCGTCAACTTCCACGCCCTCTTCTGGCCAGCAATGCTGTATTCAGCCAATTTGCGCACACCAACCAAAATCTGTGTGCACGGATTCCTGACCGTGAACGGCACCAAGATGAGCAAATCGCGCGGCACCTTTATTAATGCGCGCACTTACCTCGATCATTTGAATCCGGAATACCTGCGCTACTACTTCGCGGCCAAACTGACCAGTAATGTGGACGATATCGACCTGAATTTGGAAGACTTCATTCAGCGCGTGAATTCGGATTTGGTGGGCAAGGTAGTGAACATCGCCAGCCGTACTGCCAAATTTATCAATAACGCCGGTGGTGTGCTGACCAGCGAGATTGCCGATGCTGACTTGTGGCAAAAGTTTGTGGATGGTGGCGAGACTATCGCCAATTACTATGAAACTCGCGACTACAGCAAAGCCATGCGCGAAATCATGGCGCTGGCCGATGCCGCCAACGAATATATCGCCACGCAGGAGCCTTGGAAATTAGCCAAGCAACCGGGCGCTGAAGCGCAAACCCAAGCGGTTTGTACCCTCGGGATCAATATGTTCCGTGCGCTGCTGACGTACCTGAAACCGGTATTACCTGCGCTGACTGCCGACGCTGAAGCCTTTTTGGGCGAAACACTTAACTGGAATGCGCCAATCAGTTTCCGCGCGGGCGAGAAGATCAACGAGTTCAAGCCACTGCTCACCCGAGTTGAAAAAGATAAGGTGGATGCAATGATCGATGCCAGCAAAGAAGCGCTCGCCACTGCTGCTCCCGCAGCAAAAGCGGAATCAGCCGCAGAACCTATTGCGGCAGAAATCGACTTTACTGATTTTGCCAAGGTGGATTTACGTATAGCCCTGATCGCCAATGCTGAACACGTGGAAGGCTCCGACAAGCTACTGCGTTTGACGCTGGATTTGGGCGGCGAAACCCGCAACGTATTCTCGGGCATTAAAAGTGCTTACGACCCGAAAGATCTGGTCGGCAAGCTGACTGTGGTGGTTGCCAACCTCAAGCCGCGCAAAATGAAGTTCGGTATGAGCGAAGGTATGGTGCTGGCTGCAGGCCCAGGCGATAAAGAGATTTATTTGCTGGAGCCGCATGCAGGTGCCAAGCCTGGGCAACGGGTGATGTAAAAATCCTATGGACACAAACACCTCCCCCTTTTTTAGGGGAGGCGTCAATCAGGGGAATAGAATAAGGATATAAATAAAGCCAATAAGGCTTTATGTCATTTTTATTGAGAATGCCTCTCCACTTGCCGATAATACGCAGCCCTCGCGTTCGGGCATTCATTTCGCGGCCTTCCTTCATTGGACAAACATCATGAGTTTCAGCGAATTAGCGATCATTTTGCTCAGTACGGTGCTGGTGAATAACTTCGTATTGGCACAGTTCCTCGGCCTCTGTCCGTTTATGGGCGTATCCAACAAGCTTGAGAGCGCTATCGGAATGGCGGGCGCAACGACGTTTGTAATGACACTCGCCTCTATTTGCACCTACCTGGTTGATACCTGGGTACTGGCGCCGCTGGAACTGCAATATTTACGCACTATCGCCTTTATTCTGGTGATTGCTGCGGTGGTGCAGTTCGTAAAAATGTTTATGGAAAAAACCAGCCCACTCCTCTATCGCGTACTTGGCGTGTTCTTGCCACTGATTACCGTGAACTGCGCTGTGCTCGGTGTTGCCCTGCTCAATACGCAAAAGGCACACAGCTTTTTTGAATCCACTATGTATGGTTTTGGCGGCGCCCTCGGTTTTGCGATGGTATTGGTATTGTTCTCAGCGATGCGTGAGCGTTTGGCCGTCGCCGATGTCCCTGTGCCATTCAAAGGCGCGGCGATTGGCATGATCACCGCCGGTTTAATGGCGCTGGCGTTTATGGGCTTTGGTGGGCTGGTCAGCCTGCAATAACGGACAACCTTTGGCACTTACACCAATAACTCTGGTACTGGCATGATCGAATTTATTCTCCAGAATCCCATCCTTAGCGCCCTGCTTGCGCTCGGTGGCCTATCGGCGGCATTTGGCGCGGTGCTGGGTTTTGCGGCGGTGAAATTCAAAGTCGAAGGCGATCCAATTGTTGATCAAATCGACGCACTCTTACCGCAAACCCAATGCGGCCAATGTGGTCATCCGGGTTGCCGCCCCTATGCGCAAGCCATCGCTGCGGGTGAAGATATCAACAAATGCCCACCCGGTGGCCAGGCGACTATTAATGCCTTGGCAGATTTACTCGATGTAGAAGCGCCCAGCCTTGACGCTGAACACGGCGAACATCTGGATGTAAAACGCATTGCCTACATCCGCGAAGACGAGTGTATCGGCTGCACCAAGTGTATCCAGGCCTGTCCGATGGATGCGATTCTCGGCGCCGCCAAACATATGCACACGGTGATCGCCGATGAATGCACCGGCTGCGACCTCTGTGTCGAGCCCTGCCCGGTGGATTGTATCGACATGATCCCTGTGGAAACTGACCTCAAAACCTGGAAGTGGGATTTGCCTGCGACCAACCAAACTCCTGTATTCCATGTAGTCGCCCACGAAGTGAATTTGATCGCCTCCGACCTCGGACGCGGCCAGGCCTTTGGCGATCAGCGCGACGGCGACAAAGCCGCGTAAATGACGAGACAGCTGCCGAAATGACAAGCCTGATCAAAGTATGGGAACTGCCTGGCGGCGTGCATCCGCCCGAGCACAAAGACCAATCCCTGCAATTGCCGCTGGGTAATATTCCGTTGCCACCGGTTTTAGTGATCCCGCTCAACCAGCATATGGGCACACCTGCGCAACCAGTGGTGCAAGTGGGCGAACGCGTACTGACCGGACAATTGATCGGCACCGCTGACGGCACCTTTAGCGCCAACACCCATGCGTCAACCTCGGGTACCGTGATTGCCATAGAAGAGCGCGCGATTCCGCATCCATCGGGCATGAATAGCGAATCGGTAGTGATTGAACCGGACGGCAAAAACGAGTGGATCGAACTGACCGCATGCGAGGACTACCGCAGCCTTGATCGCTTAACGCTACTCGATAAAATCCGCGCCGCTGGTGTGGCTGGCCTCGGTGGCGCGGGTTTTCCGACCGCGGTGAAACTCGCACCCAAATCGACCCAAGTGATCGATACATTGATCCTCAACGGCGCCGAATGTGAGCCCTACATCACCGCTGACGACATGTTGATGCAAGTGCGCGCCGCCGAATTGGTCGCAGGCACACTGCTGCTAAGCCATATCTTGCATCACCCTAAAAACCTGCTGATCGGCATTGAAGACAACAAACCCAAAGCCATAGCCGCCGTAAAAGCCGCTGTGGCGGGTGCCGCCGTCAATGATCCGGAAGCGGCGAATATTCAGGTCGTGGTATTCCCTACCAAATATCCCTCCGGTGGTGCCAAGCAATTAATCCAGATCCTCACCGGACGCGAGATTCCCAGCGGTCATCACTCAGCCGATATAGGCGTTATCTGCGTCAACGTGGGTACTGCCGTCGCTGCTTGGCGCGCGGTGCGTTTCGGTGAGCCGTTGGTGTCACGCGTTGCCACTGTTGTGGGTGAATCGCTCACCACCCAGCGCAATATTGATGTGCTGTTCGGTACCCCTACCAGCTATGTACTTGCCCAGCACGGCTTCAACGCCAACAACGCCTCGCGCGTAGTGATGGGCGGGCCGATGATGGGCTTTACCTTGCTGGATTTGGATGCTCCGGTCATCAAGACCACCAACTGCATTCTCGCCCCCAGCAAGCAGGAATTACCCGAGCCACTGCCCGCGCAAGCTTGTATCCGCTGCGGTATGTGCGCCGAAGTCTGCCCCGCCAGCCTGCTACCGCAACAGTTGTTCTGGTATGCGCAGGCGGAAGATTTTGATCGGCTCGAATCCCACAACCTGTTCGATTGCATCGAGTGCGGCGCCTGTTCTTATGTGTGCCCGAGTACGATTCCGCTGGTGCAGTACTATCGCGCCGCCAAAGGCAGTATCCGCCTGCATGAAATCGAAAAAGAAAAGTCTGACCGCTCGCGCCAGCGCTTCGAATTCCGCCAGCAGCGCATCGCCAAAGAAGAAGCCGAGAAAGAAGCAAAACGCGTAGCGCGCCAAAAAGCAGCAGAAGAAGCCAAGAAGAAACTGGCTGAAAAAGCGGCTGCACCCGCTCCATCAAGCAATGTCATTAGCGCTGCGGCAGCCGTCTCCAGCGCAGTACAGGTCGCGCCCGATGAGCAAAAAGCCAAGCTTGAACGGCTGGTGGCTGCCGCTAAAAACACCTTGGAGTTCCAGCAAAAACCGCTAGTGCCCAATAAAACCAATCCAGTCATTAGCGACGAGCAGCTGGTCAAACAGCAAGTGCGTATTAAACAGGCTGAATTAAAGCTTGCCGAAGCCGAGAAAAAGCTCGCCGACTTCTCTGCACAAACAAGTAACGCCGAACCAGGGGCAACTTCAGCTCCGGTTACCGTTGCAGCCGCCGCAGTAGCACCGGCAGTCGACATGAACGACCCGGTTGCCGCCGCTATCGCCCGCGCGCAAGCCAAATTGACTATGTCACCGGAAGACAAAGCCCGCGCGAATCTGGAATCCTTGCGCGCACGTTTGGCCAAAGCGGAAGAAAAAGTCGCGACCGCTAAAACCGAAGGCAGCGCCAATTTGGATGCGTTACAGCAAGGCGCTGAAAAACTGCAGCAAAAAATTACCGAGGCACTCGCCGAGCTGACGGCATTGGGCATTAAAGATGAGCCTATCGCAGTGCCTGAACCTGTGGCACCAGTTGCACCGGTCGCAGAACCTGTGTCCGCAGAACAAAGTGCAGCTCAAGCCGCGATAGAAAAAGCCAAAGCCAAGGCCGCTGCGATGGCGAGCATGAGCGATGAAGAAAAACGCGCTGAGCAGATCCAATCCCTGCAGACCCGTCTGGCCAAAGCACGCGAGCGCTTAGCCAAAGCCGAAGCAGACAACGACGCAAATATAGAAGCCTTCCGCGCAGGTGTGACGAAGCTGGAAGAAAAACTGAATGAGCTGGCATAGTGCAGCTCTGCTGCACAGTGGTTTAACGAGATAACAGCATGGCGTTATTAAATATCACCTCGCCCCATACCCACGGGGCCAATCGCACCGGGCGCATCATGCGACTGGTGGTTTACGCCACTATTCCCGGCATAGTCGCACTCACCCACTTTTTCGGGATTGGCGTGTTGATCAATGTGCTGTTAGCGAGCTTGAGTTGCATCGCCTTTGAAGCACTGGTGATGAAACTGCGCGCCCGCCCGGTTATGTTCTACTTGCGCGATTGCAGCGCACTGGTAACGGGGGTTTTGATTGGCGTTTCGCTGCCGCCTTACTGTCCTTGGTGGCTTGTAATCAGCGCGAGTTTTGTCGCCATAGTATTAGCCAAGCAACTCTACGGCGGCATGGGTTTTAACCCGTTTAATCCGGCGATGGTCGCCTATGTACTCCTGCTGGTTTCTTTCCCCGTAGAGATGACGCAATGGGCAACGCCGCTACCGATGCTCGCCGATGGCCAAACCGCGCCCAGCCTTGTGACAGCACTGGATAAAATCTTTTTCAGCACGCCAATTGATGGCTACAGTTCTGCCACCGTATTGGATGTGATGAAGCAAAACTCCGGTCTGACACTGGACGATCTCTATCAACAACAACCGGTGTTTGTGCAAGGCCGCTGGGCGGGCGCGGGCTGGGAGTGGGTGAATATCGCGTTCTTGCTGGGCGGGATTTATTTGCTCTACAAAAAAGTCTTCACCTGGCATGCACCTATCTCAATGCTGTTGGCATTGGTGGTTATGTCTGCCCTGTTTTATGACAGCGGCAGCTCCAACTCTGGCGGCTCGCCGATTTACCACCTGCTCTCGGGCGCGACTATGCTCGGTGCATTTTTTATTGTGACTGATCCAGTCAGCTCAGCAGTAAGTACGCGCGGCCGCATCGTTTACGGCGCCTTGATCGGTGTATTGATTTATGTGATCCGCGCTTGGGGCACCAGCTATCCCGACGGTGTAGGTTTTGCGGTGTTGTTGATGAACTTTGCTGCGCCCTTTATCGATTACTACACCACGCCGCGCACCTACGGCCACAAAAAACCGCGGCGCGCGACTGACGCCAGCAAACAAGATGGAGGTCACTGATGCTCGGCCAATCCATTAGCAAGAACAGTTTTATTCTCGCTGCTTTTGCGGTGTTTACCGCTGGAGCATTGGCGCTGACCAATCTCGGCACCCAAGAACGTATCGCCGCCGCTGAACGCGCGGCACAACAGCGCGCCCTGTTTGAAATAATTCCACTGCAAGATCACGATAACGATTTGCTCAACGACACCATCCCCGTACCCGATAGCGCATGGGAACCTTTAGGTGCCGGGGCAGACAGCAAAATTTATCGCGCCCGCCGCGGCAATGAAATCACTGCGCTGATTATTCCCGCCACCGCACACGATGGTTATTCAGGCGATATCAGCATGATTGTCGGCGTGAAGCGCGATGGCAGCATCGCCGGTGTACGCGTGTTGCTGCACAAGGAAACACCCGGTCTGGGGGATAAAATCGAACTCAAAAAACACCAGTGGATTTTAAGTTTCAATGGCAAAAACCTGAACGTGCCGGTGATTGAAGAATGGAAAGTGAAGAAAGATGGCGGTGTTTTTGATCAATTCGCCGGTGCCACTATCACACCACGCGCAGTGGTCGGCCAGGTAAAACGTGTATTGGAATTTGTCGCAGCTAATCAGCAAAGTTTGTTTAGCGATACCCAGCCACTTGCCCAAACGGTACCAAAAGGTGAAGCCCATGAGTGATGTCAATTACCAAGAGATTACCCAAAAAGGCCTATGGGGCAATAACCCTGCGCTAGTGCAATTGCTTGGCCTCTGCCCCCTACTAGCGGTGAGCTCAACGGTCGTCAACGCGTTGGGATTAGGGCTGGCAACACTGCTGGTACTCACCAGCACTAACTCTGCGGTATCACTGATTCGCAAATACGTGAGCGATGCAGTGCGCCTGCCCGCATTTGTGATGATCATCGCCTCGGCCGTAACCTGTATTGAATTGCTGATGAAAGCCTTCACCTACGAGCTGTATCAAATTCTCGGTTTATTTATTCCACTGATCGTGACCAACTGCGCCGTACTCGGCCGCGCTGATGCCTTCGCCAGTAAAAACAAATTAATTCCTTCTGCCGTTGACGGTTTTATGATGGGAATGGGTTTCTTGCTAGTGCTGGTCTGTGTCGGTGCGGTGCGCGAATTGCTCGGCACCGGCCATTTATTTGCCGACATGCAACTCTTGTTTGGCGAATCAGCCCGCAGTTGGCAACTCAATGTGTTTGGTGAAAGTTTTCCCAATGTGATTTTCGCGCTGCTACCGCCCGGTGCATTCATTGTGGTGGGTTTTTTAATCGCCGGAAAAAATGTGATCGATGCAAAATTAAAAGCGCGTGCCGATGCCGTTAAAGAGCAGGCAGCCAAAGGCAGTAAACGCGTGCGTACTACCGGCAGTGTCGCTTGATAAATATTGCCCGATAAAGGAAAAGAAGAATGTTTGAGATTGATAAAGCTGAATTAATCACGTTTTACTCCAAATTTATTGCGCCCTGGAGTATTAAAATCCTGATTGCACTGCTGATTTTTTTCATCGGGCAATTGGTTGCCAAATTCATCGCACGCATACTCGGCAAAGTACTTGGCCGCACCAAGCTGGATAGAATTCTGGTGGAATTTATCCAGTCGCTGGTGAATGCCCTACTGTTGGTGTTTGTGATTGTCGCCGCACTCGATCAATTGGGCGTGAACACTAATTCCGTTATTGCCGTGTTAGGTGCAGCCGGATTGGCCATCGGATTGGCACTACAAGGCTCCCTGCAAAACTTTGCTGCCGGTTTCATGTTGTTAATTTTCCGCCCATTCAAAGGTGGCGATTTTGTCGAGGCAGCGGGCACAGCCGGTGTTATCGAAAAAATTGGTATTTTTTCAACGACCCTGCACACCGGCGATAACAAAGAAGTGATTATTCCCAACAGTGCCATCTACAGCAGCAATATCGTCAACTACTCAAAGCGCCCTACCCGTCGCATCGATATGGTTTTCAGCATTGGCTATGAAGACGACCTGCGCGCTGCGCGCGATATTATCGCCGCTATTATCAAAGATGAGCCGCGCATATTACCGGAGCCGGACACCCTGATTGCCGTGGGCGAGCTGGCTACCAACAGCGTGAATTTTTTTGTGCGCCCCTGGGTAAAAACGGAAGACTATTGGGACGTAAAATTCGCCCTCACCGAAAAAATCAAACTCGCCTTCGATGCCAATGGCATCACTATCCCTTTCCCGCCCATCCATATCCACAGTAACAAAGCCCCCGCTTAGCCATCCGAATCAGTAACCAAGGTTGAGGCGACCCATCATCATGAGTGTCGCCTATCCTACCGTTACCCTAATTCCCACTTACGCGGGCAACATTTCAGCTGAACTCGATAAAACCAGAAAGCATTTTTTTAATCACCTTATAACGAATTTTTTTCACATTGTTATAAGTTGTTGATTTTAAATAGCTTGGTTTTAAAACGTATTCCGTGCTCTGCCCCCAAAGCATTTCCCACGACGTGTGAATTAAAAGTGGGACTTTAAATGTACGTACGATTTAACGCCATTCAGTTGATTTGCAGTTTGCAAGACTCCTGCGTTTGTAAAAAGACTTAGCCTTTCAATCGCGAATCGGATGAGTTGCGAAAGCATCGCATTACGACAACACCCTCTCTGTAGTCGATACAGATATACCTCCCAATAATGAATAAAACGAGGATTATATGTTTAGATTCTTTAACCCTATGAAAGCTCTTAAAATCGGCTTGTCCTGCCTTGCATTGGCAGGATGCTTTTTGTTCTCAACTACCACCTATGCGCAGTATGTCCGGGCTAACGGCAATCAGATTGTTGATGAAAGTGGGCAACAACTCTTTTTCAACGGAACCAATCTCGGCAATTGGTTGCTGTGGGAAGGTTATTTAATGATGGGGGAAAATGGGTACCTCACCCACTCCCAATTCCTGAATAAACTCACAGCAGCGGTTGGCAGTAAAACCAAAGCGAAAGAATTCGAAAGGCAATGGCGTTTGAACTACGTAACGAGAGAGACTATCGACGAGCTCGTCGGTTTGGGCTACAACTCGGTTCGGGTGCCATTCCATTACGACATGTTCTACAACAAAGAGACCAAACAGCTGACCGATGACGGATTTAAGTACATCGACAACCTGATCGAGTATTGCCGGTATAAGAAGATGTACATCCTGTTGGACATGCATGCTGCACCGGGTTATCAAAATCCGGGAGATCACAGTGACAATGAAAAGGCACTGGGGCGTACTGATGATTGGGGCAAAGCAGAAGACCGGAAAACGGTCGGGTTTTGGGATGGTACTGTCAACGGTGCTATCGGCGAAAACGTGAAGATTGCAAGTCAAGTCTGGCGGCATATCGCCCTGCGATATAAGAATCAGCCCATTATTTGGGGTTATGACCTGATCAACGAGCCAGTAACTAAAGAAGGGGAAGGCAACCGGTTAATGCCCTCGTTTAAAGCTATGAGGGATGCAATCCGCGAAGTCGATCCTAATCACGTTATCGTGTTGGAAGGCGATTGGTGGGGAAGTTATATGAACGTTTTCGATGCGCCCATAATCGATAACAACATTGTTTTACAAACCCATCACTATGTTCACGGCGTCCAAGCGGATATAGCCCTGCTGCACGAGCGAGCAGACCTGGCGAACAAACTGAATGTCCCCATCATCCTGGGTGAATTCGGTGAGGATAACCTTGATTATTTACGCCAAATTGCAAATATCGCCAGAGATCGCTACGACGGTTCTTTTGCATGGTCGTTTAAAAAAGTCAGTAAAGATAAAACGCTTTGGAGAATTAACCCAACGACAGCCTATCAAAATGTCGTTCGTGCGATTAAATACAACACCACAGTATCTGACGCGGATTACCAAGGCGCTATGCAATTTGCGCAATACAATATTCGCAACAAAGCTTCAGGCTTGGATTGGTTTCAAGACTTTTACGAGAAAACAACTAACCCAATCACTGTCAGCACCCCATGTGTTCGCTCTGCATACAAAAACGTAGCTCTTCCAGGTGTGATTCAAGCAGAAGACTTTGATAACGGCTGTATGAACCAAGTCTATGCCGATTCAAGCACAGAAAATGCCGGTGGCGCTTATCGGGTAACGAATGTTGATATTGCATCAACAACTGATAATGGAACCTCTGGCTATTACGTGGGATGGACAACTGCAGGCGAATGGCTCGATTACACAGTGGATATTCCTCAAGCAGGCAACTACACCTTCACTTATCGGGTGGCATCTCCGTATTCAGGTGGTTCAATCACCATGAATGTGGTTGGTGTGGCAGGAATTAACCTGATAACCGCTGTTCCACAAACAGGGGGCTGGGAAAGCTGGAGGGACGCCGTGTCGTCGTCAGTAAATTTGCCTGCAGGAAAACAAACCATTCGATTGACACTGAGCGGCGGATTTAATGTGAATAGCACTAGCGTCACATCAAATTCCATCACTATTTCCGGAACTTATGCCATCAGGTCAAAGGCGACTAACAAGGTATTGGACATCCGTTTAGATGAATTGGGCCTCAACAAACTGAATGGAGCTAAAATCCAGCAATGGAGCTACGAGAATATCGATAACCAAAAATGGAAAATCGAACGCGTCGGTGACGCCTATAAAATTATCAGCGTACACAGCGGCAAAGCGCTGGATGTCGCAAACAATAATCGGGAAAACCACGCGAATCTCCAACAATGGGACTACGTGAATGCTGACAACCAGAAATGGAAACTTAACTATGACCAAGCATCAGGCACCTATTCTATTATTTCTGTAGCGACTAATAAGGCAATAGATGTTCCCTTAGGTAACCCGGACAACAGCACACTCCTGCAGATGTATGATTTCCACCCCGGAAATATCAATCAACAATGGACGCTAAATAAACTGCAATAGCCGTTGTCTGCTGGACTATTATTATTAATACCTCCCACTAACGGCCACGCCTCAGGGCGTGGCTTTCTTTTTTGTCAATCTTATTTTCTTTGCATATGAATGAAACTTTATTCAACTTTCATGACGTATTAATGGTATTGACCGCGTTTGAGTGCTTTCTTTTTGCATTGTTATTGGCCGCTACCAATAAAGAAAAAAATGCGAGCACATGGTTTCTGGTGGGCTTTTTAGTGTGCCATTTTTTTATTCCCCTGCATGAACTCACGTTCTGGGGAGGACAATTCCGCATTTGGCTGTTAGAAAAATCCCCAAACTTGTTTTTTTGGGGAAGCCATGCCTATTTTTTAGATGGTCCCTTATTATATTTTTTCGTAAAATCCTTATTGTTCCGGGATTTTAAACTGCGCAAGGAACATCTATGGCATTTAGTACCTGTGTTTACTTATTTTGTCGCTATGGTAGTCATTTTTTATAGCCGCAATTACGAAACGCAATACTGGTTAATAAAATCCCAACATATTGCCTATTCAGCACCTTATCTCTACCTTGAGGCCGCAGGCCGTTATATCCGGTTAGCCTATTCTTTATTTTGTTTCTCGTTAGTTTTTACTTATCATCAACAATTACAGCATGTCTACGCTAATTTAAAGCTGGGAGATGTAGCATGGCTTAAAATTATGCTGTCCTGTTTTGCACTCTTATTTGCGTGGGATGCTGTACTGTTGACAATAAAACTTTTTGAATTGGCCGAGGACTTTTTCAATCTCAATTTATTAAATATTGTCGGCCTCAGTGGGTATTACTTAAATTTTATTGTTGTGAACGTACTGATTTTTTTACGGTTTATCTATTTTGTTTTTGTTCCTACTGTCAATGAACAACCTCCCTTTTCCAGAAAAGAAGACAAACTTAAACTGATAGACCACAGGTTAATTAAAAATCTGGAGAGGGTTATCAAAGAGCAACGCTACTATGTTAACCCGGACATTACGTTAGATAAATTAGCGGACAAAGTGGGCACACCACCACGAAAGTTATCAATGATAATAAAAACTCACTATAAACAGAGTTTTTACGATTTTATTAACACTCACCGTATTATTGAAGCCAAACGCATGCTGAATGAACCAGTGGAATTGAGAAAAAGCATTACCGATATCTATTTAGAAGTGGGGTTCAACAGCAAGTCTGTTTTCAACAGTTTTTTCAAAAGAACA
The DNA here is from genome assembly GCF_031457055.1 of Cellvibrio fibrivorans. Taxonomy (NCBI): domain Bacteria; kingdom Pseudomonadati; phylum Pseudomonadota; class Gammaproteobacteria; order Cellvibrionales; family Cellvibrionaceae; genus Cellvibrio; species Cellvibrio fibrivorans. The sequence goes on from NZ_JAVDVX010000009.1 coordinate 63,927, forward strand.
GAAGGCATTACGCCAAGCGAGTATCGCGACCGCCATCATTCATCTATTACCACGAACAATTAACACATGGGATCATGCAGATCCCATGTGTTACCCCAGCGTTTATTTAAGACGTTGAATTACAATGCTATCCAACAGTGCATCACCCTTAATACCTTCTATTTTAATGTCCAATGTACCACTGGTGTTGATCACCTCATAAATGCTACGACCAAAATCATTCAGCTGATAAACTTTAGTTCCTTTTAGAACATCATCGATAAAGATTTTCGCTTCTCTCGTTGTACCTTTTGGATTTGCATTTTCCCCCCAAGTGTCATGAAACCCTAGAAACACACGGTAAGTGCCGCCAGCTGCGACTTCAAAACGGTATGTGAGATTGTTACCGGCGGTGGAAGTAGCCACTGAATCATAGACAGTCTTCTCGCCTTCCCACGCGAAATACAATGCAGGATTGGCAGGTTTGGGGGACAAACCATTGTAATCCGCATCGCCAATATGACCCCAATGTTTGCCGGTATTTGCATCCGGTCCGTAAGGTTTATCCCAAACAACCGATTGCTCACTTCCTATTATTGCCCCTTCGCCGGAAAAGCTATTGGTGCCTTCTTTAGTTCCACAATCCACGCTGTAGAGCAACTTCCATGGCGAGGGAAAAGTTGCACGAATAACAGTATTCCAACGCTCGGCAATGTGGCGATAACCGTAGTGAGTCGGATGCAAACCGTCTCCGTTCCACCAATTTTGCGGTACACCAATTATATTGACATCATCTTCCCACTTGTCACCAACTGTAAAACCCGTATTCATGTCAACCAACTTCACACGCGGATTATTAACAAAGTAGGCGTCATATAATGCCTGGAGTTCAGTATTAAATGCTGAGACAACCTCTTTAGGGTTTACTGAACTATCACCGACAGTATTCCAACCAGTTGGGTTTGGCACACCGTTATCATCCCATATCTTTTGGTAAAAGCGTGTGTCACCAATAGGAGGAATTTTGGCGATAAAAATCACGGCGTTATCACTATTGGCTAACATCTTTTCAATAAACGTTTTGTAGGTAATAAAAAATGTGTTGAAGTGATTTCCATTAACAGACCAATACTGACCTTGTGCATCAGGATATTCTTTTTTGCTGCCAATACTATTGATACCCAACATCAACAAAACAGCATCAGGATTATTTTCCCGAATTTTCTCGGGCGTAAACTCTGGCTTGTCCAAAGCAGATAAACCTTCCCCACTGTAACCACTGTGCCATAACGGTAAGTCACCTCCAGGTGCTAACTGATCCGTACCGCCAACAAATTCATAGTAATACCCGTCATTCAACAGCAACATTAGATTACGGCGATACCCCGCATTAATTGGGCTCCATATTCCCCAGTTATTTGATGCTCCTGCGGTAATTGAATCGCCGATGGGCCAAATACGAATGGTTTGTAGCTTGAGGTCCGAAGACGACTGCGATGAAGACGACTGCGATGAAGACGACGAAGACGAAGACGAAGGCGATAAAGATAAGGATGAAGATGAAGATGACGATGAAGATGAAGATGAAGATGAAGATGAAGATGAAGATGAAGATGAAGATGAAGATGAAGAAATTTGCTCTCTACTGCTAGAAGAAACCACAACAGATGATATTGAACTCTTCGATATTGAATTTCCTTTATCGCCACCACATCCACCTAATATCAAGCATATGGCTACGCCCGTGCTGTACAAATAATTATTTTTTCTTAAAAACATAGTGACCTCGCTGTAATGAATGACTTATTACCAACAATAAGCAAGGTCATTATTTAGCAAGAAACTATGTACGGCGTCCGAATAACAGCATCCGGTTTTGAAGGGTTAAAAACGTAACAGTCATGCAAACCTTCGCAGTAAAGTGGCATAAAAGTCGAATAGTGTTTTCATTTATGCAAACGTACCGCCAGGTTCGGAAAAAGTCATACCTCCAAGAAAGAGAGGTAGCCCAATAGCAGTGCTGACTTATCGCGCCAAATTCACCTTGACGCATGCCCCCACGACTCTTAATCTAAGCGCCCTTTTTTCCTGAGTCTTGGTTGCTGTTATGACCTATTGCGTTGCGATCAAAGTCGATGCGGGCCTGATTTTTTGCTCAGACTCGCGCACCAATGCGGGTGTTGATCAGGTCAGCACCTATAGCAAGATGTATCACTTCGGCATTGAGGGCGATCGCCAGATCGTGATCAACTCGGCCGGTAATCTTGCTACCACCCAATCCGTGATCGCGAAGATTCGCAAGGACATCAAAGACGGCGCCGATATTAGCCTCGCCACACTCGATAGCATCCACGATGCCGCCGACTACGTGGGCGAAATCAGTGTCACCATTCAGGAAAAGCACGCCCAGCACAACAGTAATGTCAGTTTCGAAGCGAGTTTCCTGTTGGGCGGGCAAATTAACGGCGATTCACCGGCGGTTATGCTGATTTACCCACAGGGCAATCACATCACCACCTCCAAGCAAACACCTTATTTACAGATTGGCGAGAGCAAATACGGCAAGCCGATCCTCGATCGTATCCTAAAACCCGAAACCGGCCTGGATACCGCAGCGCTTTGCGCCCTGGTCTCCATGGATTCCACTATGAAGTCCAACCTTACCGTTGGCCCACCCATTGAGCTGATGACCTACGCCACTAACAGCGGCTACATGAAGCACTCTGTGTTTGAGGCGGATAACCAGTACCTGCGCGAGCTGACCAAATCCTGGGATTGCCTGATCGTAGAAGCTTTTTTGCAGTTACCGCCACCGCCGCAAAACTAATTGCTCATCACTGAATGCCCTGAAAGCGCCAGTATCCAACCGATACTGGCGCTTTTTTGTTTCTGTCAGACCCATTTTTTACCTTAGGGCACTTATGGTGCAGTTATTGCCTTACTAATAGCAGCAAAAATAGTAGGCAAGTTAAGCGGCCATCACCGCGACCTAAATAGCGTAACAACCGACGGGGATGATAATAACTTGCCCTTTTCCCAGCCTGGTGCACACTTGAGTGCACCAGCATGATCCATAAACCGCACTTTGCAGGAAGGAATTAATTTATGGCTATCCGCGTTGCCATTCATCACAAGACAAAATATGAATTTGATCGCCTGACTTCACTCTTTCCCCATGTACTACGTTTACGCCCAGCGCCCCATAGCCGCACCAAAATTCACAGCTACTCCCTCAAAATCGAACCCGCTGATCATTTTATTAATTGGCAGCAAGATCCTTTTGGCAACTTTCAAGCGCGTCTGGTATTTCCCGAGCAGACCAAAACCCTGTCGATTGAAGTCGAAGTCGTCGCCGATATGACCTCCATCAATCCCTTCGATTTTTTTGTGGAGGACTACGCGCAACACATCCCATTTGATTACGACGAGCAATTGCAGCGCGAATTAATTCCCTATCTCGAAATCAGCGAAAACGGACCGCAATTGATGGAGATAGTAAATAAGATCAAAGCCGATATCCGCCACCGCCAGCTGAGTGAAAAACCCTGGGCGGTGAACGACTTTATGGTGAGTATCAACCAGATGGTGCAGCAAGCGATTGGTTATGGTGTGCGCCTTGAGCCCGGCATCCAAACCTGTGAAGAAACCCTGACACTCGCTAAAGGCTCCTGTCGCGACAGTGCCTGGTTACTGGTACAAATTTTCCGCCACTTGGGTTACGCCGCACGTTTTGCTTCCGGCTATTTGGTGCAACTCACTGCAGATATCAAGGCACTGGACGGCCCCAGCGGCCCGGAAAAAGATTTCACTGACTTGCATGCATGGACTGAAATTTATATTCCCGGCGCTGGCTGGATTGGTCTCGACCCAACTTCCGGTTTACTAGCGACTGAAGGGCATATCCCACTCGCCTGCACACCCGATCCGATTTCCGCTGCACCTATCACCGGTGCTACCAGTAAATGTGAAGTGGAATTTTCGTACAGCAACGAAGTGTTCCGCATCCTTGAAGATCCGCGTGTAACCAAACCCTACACCGAAGACCAATGGCAAACTATCAACGCTCTCGGTGCTGCCGTTGATAAAGAATTAATTGAACAGGATGTGCGCTTGACCACCGGCGGTGAACCCACGTTTGTGTCAATTGACGATATGGAATCCGAGCAGTGGAATACGGGTGCACTGGGCGCCGATAAATTGCGTCTCGCAAAAGATTTGTTGCTCCGGATGCGCGAAACGTTCGCACCGAATGGTTTACTGCACTATGGCCAAGGCAAATGGTACCCTGGTGAAGAAGTACCGCGTTGGGCGCTCGGCTGTTTCTGGCGCACCGATGGCCAAGCCCTCTGGAATAATCCGCATTTATTGGCGCGCGCTGATAAAAGTTACGGCCTCACCCATATCGATGCAAAAAAATTCGCGCAACTCTTGTGTGAAAAAATCCACGTCAATAGCGATCATTTAATTCCTGCATATGAAGATGTGCTCTACTACCTCTGGGCGGAGCAAACACTACCGCCAGATATCAATCCACTCGAAGCCGATTTAAAAGATGACCTGGAGCGTCGTCGTATCGCAAAATTATTATCGCGCGGATTAAATACTGAAAGTGGCTATGTATTACCGATTGAATGGAACTATAGCCAGAACCAAAACTATACCAATCAAAGCTGGCTGACCGGTCGCTGGAAATTACGCACCGGCGAACTCATGTTAGTACCGGGTGATTCTCCTCTCGGTTTACGTTTACCATTAAATTCACTCGAATTCCCCAAACATGAATACGAGCGTTACCAACCGGAAAGTGATCCACTCGGCCCGCGTGAACCACTTGCAACCAAAGGCCAGCAGGCAACGGCGCTAACGGCAGAAAAAAGCGGTGCGGTCAAAAATACCATCGCACAAAAAATTGCCGAACAAAAAGCCGCACTGGGCGGCGCACCAAAGCCGAATTATATTGAAGCGGGATATGTGATTCGCACCGCCATGTGTTTTGAAGCACGCGATGGTCGTTTACATTTATTTTTGCCGCCGCTGACTTATCTTGAACATTACGTCGCGTTAATCGAAGCGATTGAAGATACCGCCGCGACCTTGAATATGCCGGTAGTATTGGAAGGTTATGAACCACCAAAAGATTATCGCTTGAAGAAATTTTTAATTACGCCCGACCCAGGTGTAATTGAAGTGAATATTCATCCGGTAGAAACCTGGGCGGATTTAGTCAACAACACTGAAGCACTCTACGAAGACGCGCGTCAATGCCGCTTGGGCACCGAAAAATTTATGCTTGATGGGCGCCACTCAGGCACCGGTGGCGGCAACCATGTCACCTTCGGCGGCTCAACACCTGCGAACAGTCCATTTTTACGGCGCCCTGATTTATTGCGCAGCCTTGTCACTTATTGGCAACATCACCCCGGCTTGTCGTATTTATTTTCCGGTTTATTTATCGGGCCAACCAGCCAATCACCACGCGCCGATGAAGGCCGCGCCGAAATGTTGTACGAATTGGAAATCGCGTTTCAACAAATGCCGGAAGGCATAGTCGATCAACCATGGCTGGTAGATCGCTTGATGCGCAATTTACTAATCGACATTACCGGCAATACCCATCGCGCCGAATTTTGTATCGACAAATTGTATGCGCCCGGTACTGCCAGCGGCCGTCAGGGTATTCTGGAATTCCGCGGTTTTGAAATGCCGCCCCATGCGCGTATGTCGCTAGTGCAAATTTTATTATTGCGCTGCTTGATCAGTCGCTTCTGGAAAGAACCCTACAAAAAACCACTGGTACGTTGGGGTACGCTGCTGCACGATAAATTTATGTTGCCGCATTATGTGTGGGAAGATTTACGCGATGTGGTCAACGATTTAAATGAGCACGGCTATCCCTTCCAACTTGAATGGCTGGCAGCATTTGAAGAATTCCGTTTCCCGCATTATGGCCGCGTGCAGTTGGATGATATTGAAATCGAATTGCGCTGGGCGATAGAACCCTGGCATGTGCTGGGTGAAGAAGTCAGCAGCTTTGGTACATCGCGCTATGTGGATTCATCGCTCGAACGTTTGCAAGTCAAAGTCAGCGGCTTAACACCAGGGCGTTATATACTCGCGTGTAATGGTCGCCGCGTGTGTTTGAATGCAACGGGGAAACACGGTGAATTTGTTGGCGGCGTGCGTTATCGCGCCTGGCAGCCACCATCAGCTTTGCATCCAACCATCGGCATTCACTCACCGCTGGTGTTTGATTTGATTGATACCTGGAACGGCAAAAGCATTGGCGGTTGCACCTACCACGTCAGCCATCCCGGTGGCCGCAGTTATGATCGCTTCCCGGTGAATGCCAATGAAGCGGAATCGCGCCGTGGCAACCGCTTCTTTGATATCAACCATACACCCGGAGCCTTGCCGATTACACCGGCAGGAAAAATCTTGCGTGAGTTTTTTGAACACAAACATCCGCCCAGACCTATGGCACCACCGCCAGAAGAACCGGCCGATGAATATCCGCACACATTGGATTTGCGCAAGTAATTATTGCTTGACACACCTTGCTCCCAAGCCCTGCTTGGGAGCGTATAGGTTGAGCACAACAAAATCGGGTTACAATGGGCGTCATACGTATAACAATGACAAATTATTTTTATGAATCCTTATTCCACGCTTATGGAAAATCCGGTCGATCCAGCCAACATTAAGGACTTTATCTATCCCGCGCCGCAACATGGTGTGGACGAAGCCTATGACAGCGAGGGCAGGATTCGCCCCCATTGGCGGTATTTGCTTCACAGCTTGCAAAGCCTGGGGCATGATGCGATTGAAGAGCGCCAGAAAAAAACCCGCCGCATTTTGCGTGACGATGGCGCCACCTACAAAATTTACGACGAGCCGGATGCAAACCAAAGCTGGCAACTCAACCCCATTCCGCTGCTGATCAATAGCGATGAATGGAACCAGATAGAAACTTCGCTGGTTGAACGCGCCGAATTATTTAATTTGTTGTTGCAAGATATTTACGGCGAACGCAAGCTGGTACGCCAAGGCATAATCCCGCCCGATTTATTATTTTCCCATCATGGTTTTTTGCGCCCCTGCCAAAATATAAAATTGCAAGGCAGCCATCAACTCATTTTGCACGGCGCCGATCTGGTACGCGCGCCCGATGGCAGCATGCAGGTAATGGCCGACCGCACCCAGGCACCGTCAGGCGCGGGCTATGCATTGGAAAATCGCACGGTGATGAACCGCGTGTTCCCCAGTTTATTCCGCGATAGCCATGTGCATCGCCTGTCATTATTTTTTTCGCGCCTGCGTCAGCGTTTGCATGAATTAAATCCCAACGGCGGCATTGCTCGCATTGTGGTGCTCACTCCCGGTATTTATAACGAAGCCTATTTTGAACACGCCTATCTTGCCAATTATTTGGGTTTCCAATTAGTGCAAGGCAGTGACTTGAGTGTGCGCAACGGCTATGTGTGGATGAAGGCACTCGACGGCCTAAAACGCGTCGATGTGATCTTGCGCCGCGTGGACGATATTTATTGCGACCCGGTAGAATTAAAAGGCGATTCGCGTTTGGGTGTACCGGGTCTATTGGAAGTCGCGCGGCTCGGCCATGTTGCCATCGCCAATCCGCTCGGTTCGAGCGTATTGGAAAATCCGGCGCTGCTACGTTATTTGCCGGAAATTTCGCAGGCGCTTTTAGGGCGCGACTTGCAAATGCCTTCCGTGAAAACTTGGTGGTGTGGCAATAGCGATGATTTGGAATACGTGTGCAAAAATTTAAAACACTTATTAATTAAACCCACTTATCGTCGCCCCGGTTTGTATGAAGTCTACGGCGCAGATTTGGACGATAAAAAATTACAAGCCTGGCAAAATCGCATCCGCAAAAATCCGCTGCAGTTTGTCGCGCAGGAATATGTTATGGGTGCACAAACACCCACCTGGCATCAAGGGCTTATCCAGCCCCGCGCCTCGGTCTTGCGCACCTTTGCGGTTGCGAGCGAAAGCTCCTATTCGGTGATGCCCGGCGGCCTTACCCGTGTGAATCTCGATGTTGATAAAAAAATTATTTCCAACCAACGCGGCTCTGTTTCCAAAGACACTTGGGTATTGGCGTCGGAACCGGAAAAACAAATCAGCCTGCGCCCGCTCGATACACAACCTGCAGCCGAAAGCAGCAACGCGTTACCCAGCCGGGTGGTGGAAAATTTATTTTGGATGGGGCGCTACGCAGAACGCGCCGAATCGGCAATGCGTTTATTACGCACGGTATTTATCCAATTAAATAAAACCGAAAAGTTACCCGACGCAGTGTGCCGCACACTATTAAGTGCCATCACCCATGTCACCGCGACCTACCCCGGCTTTACCAGTTTGCACACAGCACTGCTGAAAAATCCGGAACCGGAAATGATTTCTATTATTTTGGATCAACAGCGGCTCGGCAGCGTTGCCAATAATTTAATGGCAATGGTTCACTCAGCAGAGCAAGTCAAAGAACAATTATCCAGTGATACGCAACGCGTCATTAACGATATTGGCGATGAACTGGAGCAATTAAAAATTGCACTGGAACCCGATGCACTCTCCGCACCGGAAGAAGCATTGGCGCCACTCATTACCACTCTGCTCGCCTTTGCCGGATTAATCCATGAAAGCATGACGCGCGGCAGTGGCTGGCACTTTATGGAGATGGGGCGCCGTTTGGAGCGCGCGCTGCAAATCGTCAACACTCTGCGCTCACTGCTGGTCACCAGTTTTGATGAAGTCGAACAGGAAACATTAATTGAATCCAGCCTGCTCTGCGGTGAAGCGTTAATTCCTTATCGCCGCCGCTATCAAAACGGCATTCGCATCGACCAAGGATTGGAAATGATTATGCTCAACAGTAAAAATCCGCGCTCGTTGATTTATCAGCTGACACAATTGGAACATCACTTTGCCGATCTACCCGATAACCGCGATGAATTCAGTACTGAACATAAATTACTGCTGGAAGCGACTACCGCGTTAAAGTTAAGCGATATTAAAACGCTCGCCAAAACCGCTAATGGTATTCGCGGCGAATTGGATCAATTGCTTTCGCGCCTGCAATATTTAATCGGCACCGCCGCCAAAGCCATTGGCCAGCGCTATTTTGATCACGCTGAGGGGCCGCAATTATTGGTCAAAAATAGTGAATGGCAGGATCACTTATGAGACAGGTGTTTGTATGAAATACAGGATTATACACAGCACTCGCTACCGCTATGCGCTATCCGTAAGCAATTGCTATAACCTTGCTTATGTACTGCCGCGCTACACGGAAAAACAGCGTATCGATTCAATCGAGGTAAAAGTCTCGCCGCTTGCCACAACACGCAATATGCGCACGGATTATTTTGGCAATCAATTCCTGCAGTTTTCAATAGAAAAAGACCACACCGAATTGGATGTCAGCATCACCAGCGAAATTACCATTAAAGATACCGCAATCAATATCAACCTGGATTTCGGTAATCCCTGCACCTACGTGAAATATTTACTGAAGCACAGTAAAGATTGGGAAACCCTGTGCGCACGCGAATTTATGCTGGACTCCCCGATGGTACAGCAGCATCCTGATCTGGCGGAATACGCAGCCGCATCCTTCCCGGATGACCGCCCATTTTTATCGGCAGTGATGGAGTTAACCCAGCGGATTTTTACCGATTTTATTTATGACCCGGAATTTTCCGATGTCGCTACCCCACTCGCCGATGTGCTCAAATACAAACGCGGTGTATGCCAGGACTTTGCCCATTTTGCGATTGGCTGTTTGCGTTCCTTAGGCTATCCCGCGCGCTACGTCAGCGGCTATCTGGAAACACTGCCGGCACCGGGGCAAGAGAAATTAATCGGCGCCGACGCTACACACGCCTGGTTTGCTGTTTATTCCCCCGGCGAAGGCTGGTATGAATTTGACCCCACCAACAATAAAATTACCGGCGAACAACACATCACCACCGCATGGGGGCGCGACTACTCCGATGTAGCACCACTCAAAGGTGTAATCTTCGGCGGCGGGCATTCACCACAATTATTTGTATCGGTTGATGTGCGAAGAATAGAAGACGACTTTATTCCCACACAAAGTCAGAGCCAGAGCCAAAACTAACATCTACCCGTATACCCTTTCATAAAGGAAAACATTATGAAGCAGATGATTGCTTGCATTTTATTTTCGCTGTTTACACATGCCACGCTTGCACAAAATGATGCACCCTTTGTACTGCAACTCAAATATTCCCCGCTAGGCATTATCGACGCCGATGAGGATGAATTTGATCGCGGCGACCGCAGTTATGAAAAATACGATATGGAATTTGAAAGAACCCTGGGCGCTAAAATTATATTTTCTCCCATTCCCATTTACCTCGGCGTGCAACAAAGTATTACCAATCTCGACAACTCCATGCCCGATGCCAAAGTAGAGACACTTGCCGTTGGCTTTGGCGGTTTGACTTACGACGAATTTGCCTATGACTCAGGAATTTATTTAATGGGGAGCGTAGGTGCAGGGGCAGGCCGATTTAAATTCAAACAACCGGAACTTGATGATTGGGAAGCACTTGTTGAAGGGAATGCTGAAATCGGTTTGCGCATACACGAGCATATGTTGTTAGGTGTGGGCGTGGATTATCAACACTTTGGTGAGCCGGGCGAAAGCAAAGCCAACTTCTGGAATTTATATGTCGGAACAGGGTTAGCCTTTTAACATGACAAAACACATTTCTATCCCGCTCAAAGACAGCTACAAATTATTTAACCATGGCCCCGTCAGCATCGTCACGAGCGCGTACGGAAACCAGCGCAATATTATGGCCGCGTCATGGACAATGCCGGTAGATTTTTCACCGGCTAAAGTTGCAGTGGTGATCGACAAAAATACCTACACACGAGAATTGGTTGATGCCAGTGGTGAATTTGCGTTGCAATTTCCCATGCGAAAAATTGCAAAACTGACGTTAGATGTTGGCGATATATCTGGCCGCGATACAGATAAATTTGCACGCTACGCGATAAAGACCTTTCCCGCCGCACAGATTAGCGCACCCTTGATTGAAGACTGCATCGGCTGGCTGGAATGCAAAGTGATCAAGCAAGGCGCTGAGTCAATGGATGTCATCATCGGCGAAGTTGTTGCAGCCTATGCAGACGCAGAACAATTTATCGATGGCCGCTGGCATTTTTCCGCTGATCCGCAAAAACGCAGCATTCATTACATGGCGGGTGGGGAGTTTTATATGACTGGCGAAGCGTTTAGAACAGAGAGTAGTTACTCTGAATAGGATACTCAAATACAAATCATCACGGCCGGTAAAAATACGCAGGCAAAATACCCGTTGTAATCAACGACTCCAGATTTTTACCTTGCAGGGATGATTTTTCAATCAACCCCGCCAAATAACCACTCACACCGGGCAACACAATGATGAGTTTTAATTGTTGATCCTGTTCGAGCAATCCAATCTGGTTGGGGAACCAACTATCACCACCTTTTACCCACACTGACAGCAATTCATTATTCTGCCTCGATTGCTGTCTGGGTTTCCCCCATATCTTTGTAAGCGCTGCAACAGAGGTTGTTGTCGGTAAATCAGCCAAATGGCTAACGTAAAGCTGTAGCGTTTCCGTCAGCCAGCGGTCACTCACCGGCTTTATCGATTTTGTTTCCGCATTAAATTCACGCCATTTGCTTTCGGTAAGCACAATTGCATTTGACGGTTCGCCATCACAAGCCACTTCACCATACTGAATAAATTCCTGCCGCCCGATATTGACGTTATTGCCTGCGATTGGCACATACATATCAAAATTCAGGACGTGTTTTTTGTTATACAAAACCTGAAACCCACCGGGGCATAATTGCACAGCGGTGGTGTTCCAGTAGATTTCGGCGAGTTTTGCGTGCTTGAGGTAATACTCGATGCGGTAGTGGTTTTCGCCTGCGGGAACCACCACGTAGCCTTGGCCGTTTTTTAGGGGACGTTGGGTTGGGGTGCAGGCAATAACCAATGGAGCTACCAGAAGAAACAAACTCACCCTCAATAAACTAAAACTTTTCGGAGTAAATTTTTTCAAAAACTTCATTTTCATCAAATCCTTGGCTCTGCATTCTTTCCAAAACTTTTAGCAGTAAGTCATCCATCACAAACTCCTTCTCTGCAGGCAATTGACCTAATGTAGTATTCATTAGTGGATGATTAATATCGGGGTTTTTAAACCCCAACAGTTCACGAAGCTTAAACAATAAATTAATTTCTATTGGCCACCAAACCCATTCGCCATTGTTGAATTCATGCCATTTATTACCACTATCTGGCTTACATTGATGAGTATGATAATCACAGACAGCCAGGCATAACTCAGCAATTGAATCAGGATCAGGATTTTTCCACTCGTTAAATAATTCGTGGAATAGAATTTCCTGTGCTGCTTTGCCAGACAGCTCTAACGGTTTCTCATCCAAAAAATCTGCAAGAATACGCAACATAAAACAAAATATTGGATACTCTTGATAATTAAACCATTTTTTGTGGAAAGCTTTAATCAACAAACGGGAAAAACTCAAAGCCTGTGGCTGTGCGCCAATCAAAAAACCGATTGATGCATACGGAACAACCTTCATATCAAGTGACATATCGCAAGAACGACCAAAACGCACCGAAAATGAACTGTACATGTGAATATCAATCAAACTAGAAAAATAAGAAGCCAAAAAAGAATTACCCAAGCAATCTAGATTACAAACTTGACTGTTTAGTACATTTAGTTCATAAGTCTTTGCATGTATTCTAGAAAGATAAACTAAGCCACCATTCAATCGTGATTGCTCCCACTGGAACCATGCTGGGCTTACAGATGGTTTCTCTTTAAACGGACTCGATACAAAATCGCCTGTTTGACAATACTCTTTTAATGTACCTACAAATAAATCAGTCTGCACTTGATTTGCCAAAAGAGATTTCAAGTGTTTTTTGAAGCCTTTTTCCCACTTATCATATATACCCAATCTCGTACTCATATCTACTCTCTTAAATTACGGGCTGTATTGTGACTGTTGCAGGCCCTGTAGTATTCGGTTTAGGAATACTTACTGTTGAATACATGGGTTTCAAATTCCAACCATTTTTCACCATATCTTGGATTTTTTGTGCGTATTCGACCTCTGCTGGATCCAACTGCTGATTATTTATACTCCCATTTGATGCATTCAATATCCAATCCTTTGACCTGGTAACGAGATTCTGGCTCTGCACGCTAGGGAACTGGCCATTGATTGAACTTTTTACCTCAATAATCCAAATAGTATTAGTTTTCTCATCAATCGCAATTAGGTCTACGCCATTATTTGAGTTATTTTTAAGAGTGGTTCTGAACGTCAAACCTGTAGCATCACCTATGATCTGTTCAGCCACTTGCTCACCTAAAATACCATCATTTCTTATAGCATTATTTGGAACTGTCATTTGTTTCACAAATGAGGCTTTACCACCAACAGCTGTCAGATCAAGCGGGTTATCAGGCGTAGGAGCATCGTTGAGTACATTCGGTGCACTGTCAGGTTGCTCCCCTTTAAACCCCTTAAAGCTCTTTTCAATTCCATCCACCATACTAACGCTGAGGACATCATTTTTTCTCAGCCAATCAATCATTTCTTGTGCAGTTTTAAAGCCGGGAATGACCTTCCCAACAGCTGCACCACCAGCTTCGATAGCTAGCCATTCCGCAAGAGCTTTTGATAATCCTTCAGGATTATTTTTGTTGGTATCGTAGATATCCCAAAGTTCTTTCGCGGTTAAAGCAACATCGATTGCTTTCAAAGCAATAATTGCCAACGGAATTAAGAACAACGCATTATTTTTAGCGGCATTCTCTCCAGTTTGCGCCGCAATCGAAACATCGCCACCAGCTGCAAGCGCAGCAAATGCACCCGATAACTTTGCCAAATCAACGCCAACTGCCTTTAAATCGGCCATTTGTTGGTTCATTAGATCCTGCATTTCCGGGCTTTGAAAAGCTGCTTCTATCGTTGCATTTGTTGCACCCTGCGCTCTTAGCTGGCTGGCATAGCCCTCATACTGTTTGGCAAGATCCTCAATTTTTTGTGCCTTGTATGCATCTGCTGCAAGCTCACCAACTACTGCACCACCCGCACCAGAAAAACAGGACAAACTCTCGTCATTGCTAGAATTGCTCGCCCCGGCTAGCCCAATCCCCATCACACATCCTGCGCCAGCATGAGCCACATACCTGACAACATTATTGATGTCACCATCCTTATAGGCACTGCCAATTTTATTAGCCATCTTCTCGCCAATTTTATTGACAGCAGATGTCATCAATCCCTGTTTAAAAGAGCTAAGAAAATTCTCCGAATTACCACCATAAATCACTGTGGACACTCCGGCCGAGACGGCAGAGTTGACAACAGCTTGCCCAGCTTGCTTTGCGAGATTCAGCGCATCCACTGACGCCCCTTCAGGAACCTGAAACATGTCTACCTGAGCAGCTTGCATCGCACCGGCAGTAACCATCGCAACAGCAAGTGATTTCAAACTGTCGCTGCTATCAAATCCACTGATTGTTTCGCGTAGATTATTTCCCGACGCCAAACTCTGAGCGGCCTGTGTGGTAAGGGCAACTGCTCCAGCTGATAGCGCAGCACCCAAAGCTGCATTTCCTCCTGCAGTTACTACCGCAGCTGAAATACTTCCACCCGAGCCAATCAAACCTGCTCCCGCGGGCCCCATCGCAACACATACCGCAATCGCAATAATTGCCATTGCCGCAGGGCTAAGGTTACGTTTAGTTTTCTTAAGTTCCTTATGAACCTCTTCTATCACTTCCCAGTTAACATTTTGCCCACCGTCAACAACCGCTTGGTCATAAAGCTCCGCCATCCATTTCATTTCTGGCATCTTGCGGTATTCTTCGATCTGCTCTTTTAATGTGGCACCTTCCTTACCGGTGTACTCAACATTAATTCCATACTTAGCCTGTACCTGCAGCCCACCCAGAATCGCATTCTGAATATTGTTTTCATGAACAATATCTTCCGTGCGGGTTTTGATTGTCCATGTACCTTTGCGAGTGGTCTGTAAATGGAACTCTTCCAGTTCTTTGGTCATTAGCAAATGGACTTTTCCATTTCTTGCATAGACTTCAGTACCGGAAGTACTGGTCAGTTGCGTAGCTCTAAGCACAACATCGCCGTGCTCAGAATCCAACAACACACCTTTGCCCGCGCTTAAAATCGCGCGTACAGCTTCTGTTCTGAACTCTGACGAAGTGCCTTTGGTTTTACCTTTGCGGTCTTCTTTTTGGATACTGGTCTGTTCGAGCTCATCCAGAATGTGAATCCCCTCACCCGCTAATAACTCAATCCCACCACGAGTACTAATTAATTCCGACGCGGTAATGTTAATAACACCACCCGCAATCAAACTCAGTGTGTCTTCTGCCGCAAGGCGGGACATGATTAAGTCAGTGGTGGATTTATTGATTTCCCAATGACCTTGCTGGGTATTACTCTGGCCTTCAGTGATAACTGGTCCAATAACAATATTGTTATCTGCACGCAGTGTAATAGTTTCGCCCGCTTTACCTTGTGCACCTAAAAATTCAATATCACTCAAGGATTCAATCAGTAAATTTCCACCCGCACCAATACTCGCTACCTGACCGACACGTGTGCCCTGGCCATTTTTATCTTTGTAGGGAATCAGCAGCGTTTTGTTATCAACATCGCCCGCATAAATAGCAATGTTGTCATCGGCAGTAATAGTGCCGCCCATATTGGCAAGTGTGCCGCTGGTTTTTAAGGTGAGGTTGCCGGGAGAGCTGATGGTTGCGCCATTATTAATAATGCCGCGCATGCCTTCGATGATGGAATTATTACCCGTTACCAGCGTAGTAAAATCCAGAATAATGCCTGCAAATGCAGCATTGCTATTGAACGCAACCAGATGCCCGGTCATTCTCTTCTCGAGCGTTGATTGGCTCAGATACACTACCGGCACAAGATAATCCGCAGTACCTATACGGCGTTTTTCTGGCCAGATCATGTCTTTGCTGACACTAGCTCCATTTAATGCTTCACCAAAGCGATAATTATTGTTGCGTGCATACACTTCCGCATTATCGTAAAGCGTTTTAATGGATTCCGACTCCATCAACTCCGGTTGCAGGACGCCAATAAAAAAGAACCGCCCCATTTGTGCACGGTATTGCGCACGGATCAACCGTGTCTGTACAAAGGTATCGCCAATTAATTGCCCTGCCGTGGCATCTTTTAACCCTGCTGGGTATTTGTCATGAAGAGATTGGATGTTGCGTGTGTCCAATACATTTTTGTGAATAAAAAATGCACCGGTATAGGCTTCCACTGCATCCGCAGCGGTTTGTTTTACAAACAGCGGAGAATTTAATTCAGTGGCGATTTGAGTATTAAAATTATTACCCCAAGCCACATTCGCCAGGGCAACGGTGGGCAGGCAGATTTGCAACAGCAATACCACTACCATAAAGGCAGCGGTAATACGTTGTTTGAGTGATATGTAGCTTTTTCTGGATTTGTTTTTGGTAATTTTCATCATAATTCCCTCTTATTGTGCAGCCTTCCACCAGGCTTCAAATTCTGTAATTTGGTTACTTGCATTTGCACCCAACGAAGGAATTTTATCCTGCATTAATGTGGTAATGCTTAGATACTGCCTGAAGGTAAAACCATTACTGCCACTGTTATCGCCCGGTGGTACGCAAGTGATATTCGCTACACCGCCGGTCGATACATGAGTTTCAATAATAATTAAATCACCATCAACAGAAGAGGTTTTGCTCGATTTACACCGGATATCCCAAGGCCCATTTACAGGTTTGGCCAACTCAGCCGATATAGTCTCAGCTACAAGATTCTCACGCAAAATTGTCAGGCTTTGATCATTGCGAGCTTTGAAAAGACTATTCTTCGCCGAAATATTGCCATTCACCGCAAACAAGGTGTTGTCAGGAGATTGTTTAATTATTTTGCCATCCGGCGTCTTACTGTAAGTGGATGACGGCAAGGAACACAAAGGCCCGTTATGGTAAGGAATGGATATGCATTCCGACAAAGAAACAACTGTAGTGCTACCTTCCTCATAGGCGAGCTTCTCAAGGCTAAGCCCACGCGATGTAATATCGCCTTTGCCAAAGATATTCAGATCCGCATACATATCAATATAGGAAAGATTATTGATCAGACCCTGATCCGCCAGGTTGCTATCACCGAAATTCATTTCAGCTTTTGCAAATGAATAGATATAGCCCGGTGGTGAGTAGAAGGTATAACGTGATTGAATCCCCTTCGCCCAGTTGGTAATGCTGATATTGTTACCGCTACTCTGACGCTGAACCTGATCGTAATCACTGAACTTCTCCATTGTGAGTGCAGCGTAATAGCGCTCATTACGAATACGCGGGCTGTTCAAACTCAACGCATTTTCTACTCCTGCCTCAGCAACCCCCAAGAGGGCAGATGAATTCAATATGTAGCCCCCAGCAGTAATGCCTAATTTATTTCTTGCATTAATCGACACGTCTTCAATATGTTGGCTTGCCCGCTCAGAAACCTGAGTTAGCAATACGGAACCCGTTGCAGCAGGCTCAGTAAATGGATTGATATTTTCGATAGATGTTTTTGCCTTGAGCGCAACCTCAACACCTATAATTCGGGCTTTTATATTGTTTAATGGCGGTTGATTAGCAGGGAAACTCAGTGTTGTATGAGTTGCCATAGGCAATGATTGATGCGTTACCTGACTAATAGCTTCTGCTTCTTTGCTACTATTGTCATAGCGATAAAGTGAACCATTGCGAATTTTTCCATTAGTTGACTCAACCGCAATTTTTTCCGCCTGAAGTAATCCACCAAAGCGGTTATACACATCACCACTGCTTGTGATACGCATTTCACCTACTGTCAACTCTGTCGCTTTATTGTCTGCACTCAACGAATTATGTAAAGTTTTTATTTCACCACGGTTATCCATATTACCCACGCGCAAATCTATCGTAGGAACACCACCGGCAGGACGCACAGGAGTTGAGGCAACATAACCACGAATGTAACCAATATTACTGAGCGTACCGTCGCTGGCTATGTCAATCTTACTCGCCTGAATTCCTGCATCTTTTGCAATACTGATAGAGGGTGCAATCAGGTTCACAGATGCATCAGAATGCACGCCCGCATTTACCGCAATTGCCGGAGCAACTGTTGAGGCACTCAAACTTTTCAATACAATTTCTTCTTTCTGTGCACGCAACTGACCGCGATAGGTTTGCGCCCTTCTATAAGATGATTGCGTCGATAATCCACTACTCACCTGAAGGGCATCAGTCGTGAAAATATTAATCGCACCTGACGTAATGAAGGCCTGCAAATTAAACACACTACTCGCTGGCTTAGTATTATTTATTTCCAGTGTTTCATAATTAACTGTATTAAACCCTTGTAGCAAAGTTACGCCGCCTGAACCGACTACTTTAGATTCAACACTTGCTACGTCTTTTACAATTAATTCCTTTGTATTTGTTCCAACTGTTGAATTGGCAACCCACTCTTCATTTGCATACAGATTGGTATTGATTTGCCCCTTAGTGGAGAGGGTATTTGCAATAAGCTCAAGAGAAACCACCCCTGATGCTTGTAAATTATCAACATCAATTACGCCTGCCGCACGCGTTTGCAATTGACCAACCTGGGTCATTGCCGATAAGAGAGGGCTAACCGGTGTTGCAACTGCCAATACCGCTCGTTCAACATTGATAAAGCCGCAGTTCTTACAGCGGATTGCATTTGACACTGTCGCATTGAGAATTAATAGATCGGCAGGTTCACCCACAATTTCAATGCTACTGTTGAGTTCAATCTGACCTGCGTCCAACACTATTAATTGCGGGACTATTTCGTTATCGTACATGTCGCTGCGATTAATAATTTTCAGCGGGCGATTGATCAATAACTTGCCGAGTTTGTTGTAACTAATGCGACTTGTATTGGCAAGACTTACCGCCAACACATCGGACTGCTCCAACGGCATCACTCTCCAACTTTGATTAGCGACATCACCGAAATCGGATACAAAATTCAATCCATCAGTTGAAAGTAATGATGGGTGAACTACAGCATTTTTTACAGCAGAGATAGTTTCATTACTGCGCTTGTCTATCAGCTTTGCAGTAAGCACATAATTACCTGCAACCGTCGGTGTCCACCGGGTTTTATAAGGTGGAGCTTCGCTTGTTTTGCCCACAGGTTCGCCGTTTGCATAAAACGTAACATGTGCAGTTTGTTGATCCGGGTCAGTCACATTGGCAATTAATTCAATCGCACTGCCCGCATTCGCGCTGCCAATTGCTTGTATTGCGAATGTGGGCGCCTGCGGTGTTACAACATGGACTTCAGCTTCGAGTGTTTTAAGTGTTTTAGCATCATCCAAATACGCAACAGCCTTTAAGGTGTATACGCCCGTCTTATCTGTCATCCAATTTACTGGCGTGCCTGCAGGCACACGTGTCCCACCTGGTAATATGGAATTATTTAAGTAGTAGTCAACCGTGGGTTGCCTTCCATCCAAGTTACGCCAGTTACGCATATAGTTATCAAAGACATTAGCCATTACTGGAACATTACTGCCGATAAATACACGGGCATCTTCTAAGGGATCTGGAGATATCAACGCGATAACTGGCACGGAGGAGTCTTTAATCTCAAAACTGCTCGTTTGTGAGAAACCCAAGTTACCATTTGGATAGCGAGAAACTACTCGCCAGTAATATTTAAACCCGCGAGAGAGCCCCTGTTGTAATTCATCTTTATAGATGCCCGCGCGTGACCAGCCATCACCATTATTCCAACAAATCTCCGTTGCACCGACAACTGACTTCACCCAACGCTTCTCAGTAAATTCAGTGGTATCGCTAACCGTAACCAAATAGTCGGTTGCCCCCTCATCAGCACTCCATTTAAAACAAGGCACTGTTTGATCAATTGCAACATCAACAGTAGATCCATTCACGGGTGCAGTGAGATTGATGCTTGAGAGCACTGCACCCGACTGAGTAGTTTTAATTCTGGATTTTTGCCACGCACCACATACATTGGCCGACTGACAAGCGCGCAACTGCCACTGAACATAAAAGTAGCCTTGGTATTTTTGAAATGGCTCTGTGTGATTTATTGTCAAGGGATTAGCAAGCGTTATGCCTTGCCAATTAGCATTTTCGATCTCTGCCACAGTATTAGTGTATCGAGCCTGAAGTTCATATTTCTCTGCAGGAACTTCATTCCACGTGAGAACAAAACTGCTTGACGGTAAATCTATAGCAACCTCAATCTGCGGTGCAGTGCGAATAAGCTTGAATGAGTTGGTATTTGAAAAACCAAGTGTCCCATCGTTATTGTTCGTTACTATCCGCCAATAATAGGTTTTACCGACCTCCAAACCGGCTGGAAGCTGGGTTCTATATACACCTGAGCGAACCCAATCTTTAGCGTTATCCCAACAGGCTGTTGTCACTTTCAAGTTTGATTTTTGCCAACGACGCTCAGTGAAATCAGGGACATCACTTAACGTCAAAGTATATGAAGATGCGTTAGCATCCGACGACCATGTAAAACAGGGGGCATTTTCATCTGAGGCATCTACTTGAGCATTATTGGTTGGCGTTAGTGCAGCAACACTTGTAACACCGGCAGACTGCTGATTAGTTTTAACTTTCGACATTGTTTCAACACAATCAACAGCAGTCATGCACACACGCAATCTCCACTGAATATAGGTGTATTCGTAATGCTGCATACTGGACTCAAATGTCCCGCTAGCGAACTGAGTCGCTGACAGTGCCTCTGGAAATGTAGTCCATGAGGCCGCATCCAAATCCTCCAATCGGTCAGAATTTCGATACACAAATTCATAACTATGGACGTTCCGAATACCTTTCCACTTCATCGTGAAGCTACGAGCAAGTGTATTGGCTACTACAGAGAAACCCAAATCACCAACCGCTGTAGCATCGGCTTTGAAAGAACGCGTTTCAGTAAATGCGAGACCATTGGCCATAGTGGTCACTATGCGCCAATAATAAGTCGCGCCATTCACCAATACAGGATTACCAATCTCTTCGGGATACAAACCTTTGGCTAACCAACTCGAACTGAAACACGCTGCCTCAGCATCTTTACCAACATTTAATTGCCAGCGCTTCTCTGGAAAATCGGTTGTTGTACTGACGGTGATGGTTGCATCCAGCGCATTGGGATCTACTTTCCAACTAAAGCAAGGCAATAGCGGCTCAGTAGCACCGGTCGTCGGCGACAATAAACTGGTGGTGGATGGAACAGGAATAGCCGGGAATGTTTTCTTGCGTGTAGTAGTCCAGGCAGAGCAAACATTACTGCTATTACACGCCCGAACACGCCACTGATAAATAACAAATTCAGTAACGCTTGATTTCGCCACTGTTGTTGAAGTACCCGAATACAATGTAGGCCCGGTGTACCAATTTGTACCCACGGACTCAGCATTGGTTGCACCGCGCACAGCAGAAAATGATGTGACTACATAGTCAGATCCCGGTTTAGCAGGTTCAAAACGAATCTGATCAAATGCGATAAAATTGCCGCTCGTGTTTTTTACTTGCACTGTTCCTGTACGAGTTGTATCTGTAGGCCTAAATTCACTGCGTCCAACCTCTACACCATTTAAAAAAGCAATCCACAAACCAATCTGATGACCTGCCGCCACGTTGTAATCGAGTTTGGCGAAACCAAAACTTGCATCACTAACTGGGGCATCAAAAGTTAGGGTAAGTAATTCACCATTCTGAATTTCATCATCAACTGCCCCTGTTGTTCCAGAACCTGCAACACCTATGGCCCCTGTCACTGCATCGGCATTATTTAGTTTTAAAGTTCCACCTGTGGCATTAATAGACTGAATAAAAGATTGCCCCCATCCTTGAGTACCACCAGCAGCAAGCGGAATCGGGGTTGTATTCAACTGACCACCAGCAAAGGTCGCTGGCGCCTCACCTGAATATTGGAGTTCGTATTTATAGGCAGCTCCACTCGCCCAACTAATTTTGAAAAGATTATTTGCACTATCCGTTTCCAAACTTGCAAATGCTGGTTGTGCTGGTGCAGGCTGTGCAACCGAACTTGCTTTGAAACTCCGCGTTTCAGTAAAGGCATACCCATTAGCCATAGTGGTCACTATGCGCCAATAATAAGTCGCGCCATTCACCAATACAGGATTACCAATTTCTTCAGGATACACACCTTTGGCTAACCAACTCGAACTGAAGCATGCCGCCTCGGCATCTTTACCAACATTTAATTGCCAACGCTTCTCTGGAAAATCGGTTGTTGTACTGACAGTGATAGTTGCATCCAGCGCATTGGGATCTACTTTCCAACTAAAGCAGGGCAATAGCGGCTCAGTAGCACCGGTCGTCGGCGACAATAAACTGGTGGTGGATGGAACAGGAATAGCCGGGAATGTTTTCTTGCGCGTAGTAGTCCAGGCAGAGCAAACATTACTACTGTTACAGGCGCGCACACGCCACTGATAAATAACAAATTCAGTAACGCTTGATTTCGCCACTGTTGTTGAAGTACCCGAATACAATGTAGGACCTGTATACCAATTTGTTCCTATCTGAACTGTATCGGAAGCACCCGTGTATTGAAGTTCATATTTGTACGCGGAAACATTGCTCCAATTAATCGTAAAACGACTATTGACGCTATCTGCATCCAGAGTTGCCGTAGCTGGTTGTGCTGGCACTGGTTGTGCAACCGAACTTGCTTTGAAACTCCGCGTTTCAGTAAATGCGAGACCATTAGCCATAGTGGTCACTATGCGCCAATAATAAGTCGCACCATTGACTAATACGGGATTACCAATTTCTTCAGGATACAAGCCTTTGGCTAACCAACTCGAACTGAAACACGCTGCCTCAGCATCTTTACCAACATTTAATTGCCAGCGCTTCTCAGGAAAATCGGTTGTTGTACTGACGGTGATGGTTGCATCCAGCGCATTGGGATCTACTTTCCAACTAAAGCAAGGCAATAGCGGCTCAGTAGCACCGGTCGTCGGCGACAACAAACTGGTTGTGGATGGAACAGGAATAGCCGGGAATGTTTTCTTGCGCGTAGTAGTCCAGGCAGAGCAAACATTACTGCTATTACACGCCCGCACACGCCACTGATAAATAACAAATTCAGTAACACTTGATTTTGCCACTGTAGTTGAAGTACCCGAATACAATGTAGGTCCGGCGTACCAACTTGTTCCTATCTGAACTGTATCGGAAGCACCCGTGTATTGAAGTTCATATTTGTACGCGGAAACATTGCTCCAATTAATCGTGAAACGATTATTAACACTATCGGCTTCGAGCGTTGCAGTTGCTGGTTGTGCTGGCACTGGTTGCGCTGTTGAAGCTTTGAAGCTGCGCGTTTCTGTAAATGCAAGACCACTGGCCATAGTGGTTACTATTCGCCAATAATAAGTCGTACCATTGACCAATACGGGATTACCGATTTCTTCAGGATACAAACCTTTGGCTAACCAACTCGAACTGAAACACGCTGCCTCAGCATCTTTACCAACATTTAATTGCCAGCGCTTCTCTGGAAAATCGGTTGTTGTACTGACGGTGATGGTTGCATCCAGCGCATTGGGATCTACTTTCCAACTAAAGCAAGGCAATAGCGGCTCAGTAGCACCGGTCGTCGGCGACAATAAACTGGTGGTGGATGGAACAGGAATAGCCGGGAATGTTTTCTTGCGTGTAGTAGTCCAGGCAGAGCAAACATTACTGCTATTACACGCCCGAACACGCCACTGATAAATAACAAATTCAGTAACGCTTGATTTCGCCACTGTTGTTGAAGTACCCGAATACAATGTAGGTCCGGCGTACCAATTGGTTCCTATTTGGACTGTATCGGAAGCACCCGTGTATTGAAGTTCATATTTGTAAGCGGAAACATTGCTCCAATTAATCGTGAAACGATTATTAACACTATCGGCTTCGAGCGTTGCAGTTGCTGGTTGTGCTGGAACGGGTTGCGCAAGAGAGCTGGAAGAACTTGACTTTGGTGTGGAAGAGCTGGGTTTTGAACTGGATGAACTTGATTTTACCGGCGTACTACTTGCAGCGGGAACGGGAATATTTACCGGCAAATATGACGAAAACCGACTGCAGTTATTGCTATTAGGGCCATTACATGCTCTTATCGAATACCAAATATTATTGCCTGTTATACTTGGTTTAAAACTATTTACCCCTGCTGCAAATGTATATAGTCTCGCATCGACATCTTCAGAAAGCTCGTATCTCGTGACATCTGCTGATGGTGTACTCCAATGAATGGTTACAACACCATTTGTTGTACTACTCCAAATACTCGGTATTGGCGGAACAGTTTGAGCGTAGGAATTAAAACCAAAGAAATAAAATATGATTAAAATATATTTTATAATTGTGAATTTTTGGAAAATTTGTCTATGAGAGTTAATCATTAACTTACTAGCTCCTTAGCAGGCATGTACTGAAAATCACAGCAGAAGTCGGTTATCGCTCAAGCATATAAAGCTTAAAAATTCATTATGTTTAGATTGCTTCTACACAAAAAGCATGAGACAAATTCTTATAAATTAAAAATCCATCCATACAAAAAACGGCGCCAATTTATAGGAAGTGCAATAATTAGGCAAATAACTTTTTTTCAAAAGCTGGTTGGTTTATTGTTATAACGATTCAAACAGCTTAACACTCTGAATGTGAGGACAAAAAAAGACCCGCTGGGCGGGTCAGAGGTCTCAGAGAGACAACACGCAAGACAAATTAATAAAAGGGTTTATGCAGACTTTTGCTCCTGGGATTGCGCCATGACTACCGGCAGGAACCAGGTTTCGGCGATTTTGAAATGGAGGTTGCCGATTTCCAACTGCAACTCATCGATATATTCATGCAGGCCGGACTTTAATAACTCATCCAGATCCGCCTCATCCAATTTGTGCTGAATATTGACGATAGAAGCCAACACTTTTTCGCTGTTTGGTAATGCCCACAAGCACTGCTCCAATTGTTTTAAGCAGTGTGCAACGGCGCGCGGGAAATCTTCGTTTTGTAATAAGAAAGTCACTACTGCATTGGCGTTGACACGGTCGCGCACATGTTGGCGATACATTTGGTAAGCACTCAACGAGCGCAGTACGCTCATCCACAAAATATTGTCGTAGGGTTCCAATACTTCCGTACCGCCCGCCGATAAGTGCGGCAAGAGATTGACCAAGCCCGCATCCACAATGCGCGTACTCATATCGGCACGTTCAAGATTGCGGCCAATACGAATTAAATCGTAGGCGTTATTGTGGCTCATACAACCAGCAAGCAAACCGGTAAACTGCTGCACACTGCTGATCACGTGGAGCAAAATAATGCTACGGTCGCGGCGCGAGGTGACTTTGTCGGCGCGGTCGCGGATGTAGTGATACAAATCGTTAATTAATTCCCAGGCTTCCATCGGCATGGTCTCACGGGTGATGCGGGAATTTTCGCGCGCAAAACTGAGTGAGTTAATTAAGGATGCCGGATTCTTTTTGTCCGCCAGAATAAAGTTAACAACGGTTTTTTCGTCGGCGAGTTGAGTATCGCACTCAAAGTAACTGCCGGTACCGCTGATATCGATCAGCGAACCCCAACCGACGCGAACACCGGCGGGCAGATCCAACAATAAATTTGAATTCACATTCACAAGGCGCGCAATATTTTCGCTGCGCTCCATATAGCGGCCTAACCAATAAATTCGTTCAGCTACGCGTGATAACATGGTTTAGTCCTCCACCACAATCCAGGTATCTTTACTGCCACCACCTTGCGATGAATTCACCACATAGGAGCCCTTGCGCATAGCAACACGCGTCAACCCACCGGGCGTTACGCAGTGATCTTTACCCTGCAACACAAAAGGACGCAAATCAATATGGCGCGGCTCGGCATTACCGTTAGTGAGAATCGGTGCGGTCGATAACGAAATTAACGGCTGCGCCATGTAATTGCGCGGATCAGCTTTAATGCGCAGCGCAAATTCGTCCAATTCTTTTTTGCTCGCCTGCGGGCCGATAATCATGCCGTAGCCTCCGGATTCGTTAGCTGGTTTTACGACAAGTTTGTCGAGATTAGCGAGTACATAGTCGCACTGCTTTTTATCCACACACAAATAACTTGGCACATTCGGCAGGATTGGCTCTTCACCTAAATAGTATTTGATCATTGCCGGTACAAAGGTATAAATCACTTTGTCATCGGCCACACCGGCACCCGGCGCGTTGGCGAGTGCGACGTTTCCTTTTAACCAGGCGCGCATCAAGCCGCGCACACCGAGTACTGAATCCGGATTAAACATATCCGGGTCCAAAAATAAATCGTCGATGCGGCGATAAATAACATCAACACGCTTTAATCCATCAATGCTGCGCATATACACGCAGTCATCGCTGTCCACTACCAAATCACTACCCTCAACCAATTCCACACCCATTTGTTGCGCGAGATAGGAATGCTCGAAATACGCAGAGTTATAAATACCGGGAGTGAGCACGACTATTTCAGGGCGATCCGCTTTGCGTGGTGATAATGATGCGAGCGTATCAAACAATTGGTTGGGGTAATCGGTAACCGGGACAATGTTGTGGTTTTCAAATAATTCAGGGAATACACGCTTGGTCACTTTACGGTTTTCCAGCATGTAGGAAACACCGGAAGGCACACGCAAATTATCTTCCAATACAAAAAATTCGCCTTTGTCATCGCGAATTAAATCGCTGCCGCAAATATGCGACCAGACACCGTAAGCCGGTTTCATGCCAATACATTCTTTGCGGAAATTCACTGAATCTTCAAACAAATAGGCAGGCACTACTTTGTCTTTGATAATTTTTCGGTCGTTGTAAATATCGTTAATAAATAAATTCAGTGCCGTTAAACGCTGGATTAAGCCGCGCTCGGTTTTTTGCCACTCACGCTGCGGAATAATGCGCGGAATAATATCGAACGGCCATTCACGATCAATGTTGCCTGCGTCGCTGTAAACCGTGAACGAGATGCCCATGGTTTTAATGGCTAATTCTGCAGAAAGTTTTCGGTCTTGAAGTTCTTGCCCGGACAAGGAGGCGAGATATTGGGCGAGATGTCGTGTTTCTGGGCGGGGTTGGCCTGGCGCGCTGATCAATTCATCGTAGAAGTGGCCAGAATGATAATTCTGCCAATCTATTTTCATTTCACTCATGGTGACTTCCTTCAGCATCGCGGCCTCACTTTGATATGCATTCTTAGCATTGTTATAGCGCCTGCTGAAAACGCATCCCTGGTTTCCATTTCTCCCGTCCCAGAAGAATTTCAGCAAGCTACATCCAACTACTTGCAAATTCGTTGCCAACAGCCGCGATTCTTTTGCCGGCAACAACGCTCACAGGCGAACGCCATGTGTATTGGCTCCCTCAAGCGCTGGCGGGTACTGTTATGGTGATACAGACCGCCACCGTGAAGGCATTTTCCTCAGATAAAAGAGAGTTTTGACAATTTCGCAGACTATCTACATGGCCTTGATGCGAAACCACCCTGCGATGCTCTGCCGGAACTGTTTGGCGGGCAACACTTCGTGTGGGAAATCCTCACTCAAAAAAATCACCAGCCTGCCACATTGTGGTGCAAGACGAATCAATTCATTCTCACCCGCTTCATCATAGAGCACCAATTCGCCGCCAGCCATTAAATCCCAATCAGGGTTCAAATATAAAACGGTGGAAAGTTTGCGCCCCGGCTGCCCTCTGAAGGCGTCGCGGTGTTTTTGGTAAAAGGCACCCGGGGCATAAACAGCATAGTGGCTCTCGTAATCAAACAGTCCGAGAAATAACCGCTGGTTGATCCCCAACCTCAGTTTATCCATCCATGATAAAAATTCTGTGACAGCAGGATCGCCCGGCTCGAGCCATTGAATAGCGTCGCCGCGAATATCCAGATTGCGCTGGTAATCGCCCTGACGCCCAACGCCAGCCGGCGCCAGTGCCGCTTGCTGTGCGCGCAAATGTTCAATCAAGCCTTGAATCAGGGATGCGGGCAGCGGCTGGTCGAGAACCATAAAGCCCGGCCCCGTAAGAGCGTCTGCTATTTGATCCAGCAGGAGTTCTGAAGGGTATGCGCTTGTTGTGTCCATCATAAAAAACCACAGGCTATCAACGAGCCGCCATTATAGGCTTGATCCACATCAATTCAGCGCGGCGCGCAAATTTTTACCATAGGCAGACACACCAAGAGGAAGCCCGCCTATGTCAGCATTCACACAACAGATTGAATGGGATAATAACCTGATCAACCGCTATGACTTGGCCGGACCCCGTTATACATCCTACCCTACTGCCCCGCAATTTCAGGAGTCGTTTACTGAGACCACGCTACTCCATGCAATCACCCGCAGCAATCAAGCGCAGCGCCCTTTGTCACTCTATTTTCACATTCCGTTTTGCGACAGCCTTTGTTATTACTGCGGCTGCAATAAAATTGTGGCCAACAACAAAAGCCGTTCACTACCTTACATCCACCGCATGATTCAGGAACTTTCGCTCTATGCGGATTTATTTGACAACCGCCGTCAGGTAAAACAATTGCATTGGGGTGGTGGCACGCCCACGTTTATTAGCGATGACGAAATGTCGCTGCTAATGCATGCGACGCGCCGACTATTTCGCTTGGCTGATGATTCCGAGGGTGAGTTTTCGATTGAAATTCACCCGGGGCGGGTCAGCATAGATACAATGAAGCATTTGCGTGACTTGGGTTTTAATCGCGTGAGCATGGGCGTGCAGGATTTTGATCCACGCGTGCAGAAAGCGGTAAATCGCTACAACACATTTGAGCAAGTTAGCGAATTAATGCAAGGGTTGCGCGCGCAACATTATCAATCGGTGAGCATGGATTTCATTTACGGCCTGCCACTGCAAACCCTTTCCAGTATTAAAGAGACACTGACAAAAATTATCGATTTAAATCCGGATCGCTTGTCGCTTTTTAATTACGCGCATATGCCCCATCTTTTTAAAAGCCAAATGCTTATCAGCGATAAGGAACTACCCAGCGCAGCTGAAAAATTGGATATTTTACACTTTGCGATTCAAACGTTGGAAGCGGCGGGCTATATCTACATCGGCATGGATCACTTTGCCAAACCGGAAGATGAACTGGTGCGCGCACAGCAAGCAAGAAAATTACAGCGCAATTTCCAGGGCTATTCTACTCATAAAGACTGCGATCTAATTGCAGTGGGCGCTTCCTCCATCAGCATGATTGACAACATCTACGTTCAAAATGCGAAAGATCTCAATGCCTATCAACAAAAACTGGATTTGGGATTACTGCCCATCGCACGCGGTTTTACCTTGAATGATGAAGATCAGCTGCGGCGTTTTGTTATCAACAGTTTGATTTGCCACTTACGGTTGGATTTTGCCGAACTGGAGCAGGCATTTACCATCAGCCCCAGAGAGTATTTCGCCGCAGAAATTGCGCAGCTTGCGCCAATGATTGAAGATGGTTTAGTCACAGTTGATAATAGCGGTATTCGCGTGCACAACAAAGGACGCTTGTTAATTCGCCGTGTTTGCATGGTGTTTGATGAATATTTGCAGAAGCCAGTGCAGAGCGGTAATCAGGTCCGTTATTCTAAAATCATTTGAAAAAAGCCCGCCGGAAACCGGCGGACGAAATCTGGCGAGTTTTTGCCAGATGCTTGCGGAAAAATAAAAACTGTTTGAAATCTTATCTTTTAGAAGGCTCTTCTGCGAGCTGCGATAAGGCCAGCGCTGCAATGCCCAAAATAGCGGCCATACCATTCAAGTTAGTTTTCACTATGTAGCTCTCAGTTTGCTCTAGAACGGCGGCGGGACCATAGCCATTGAGGCACACCAAAAAGTATTCGCGGATCATCTGTAACAATTGCGGCTGCTCCATCACACCGCCACCCAAAATAATTTTTTGTGGTGCCAATAACTGCGTCAGATTGGCACACATCAGCGCGAGATATTGCGCCTCTAGCAGCCAGGCAGGATGATCCGTTTTCAAAAATTTTCCGGATACTCCCCAGCGCGATTCAATCGATTTTCCGGATGCCAAGCCTTCAAGACAGCCCAAATGAAACGGACAGCAACCCGCATAGTTATCCATTAGCTGATCACGCGGCATCAACATGTGACCCACTTCTGGATGTCTTATGCCATGCACCAGCTCGTTGTTAACTACTATGCCCGCACCGATTCCCGTGCCCACGGTGACATAAATAAAATCGCTCAGGTCGCGTGCCGAGCCCGCTACTTTTTCACCCCAGGCCGCACCATTAACATCGGTATCAAAAGTAATGGGAACATTTAACTCGCGCGCAAAATAGCCGCACATATCGGTGTTTGACCAACCAGGTTTGGGCGTATTGGTGATGTATCCATAAGTCGGAGAATCTGCCATCAAATCGACCGGACCAAAACTTGCAATACCCATCGCAATCAACTGCGCATCGTGCGCCGCAACACTCTGACGAAAAAAATCGCGCACAGCGGCAAGAGTATGTGCAGGTGTTGTAGTCTCAAATGCGGCCTGCGCAATCAGATTGAGTTCGGTATCAAGCAATGCGCAATTGAATTTTGTCCCGCCCGCTTCAAGTGCAGCAATTACATTGGCGTTGGATGGGCTTTGCATAAAAATTCCACCAGCAACTACCCCCAAATCATCAGGGGCAGATGAGTTAATCAAAGAATAAAAAGAGCCGGGAAAATTCCCCGGCGATAAGCACTGCTAGAACGTAGAACGCAATGTCTTTCCGATGCTAGCGATTAATTGTTTTGCTATCTAATCGCTCAGGCTCAACTAATTAAATCACTGTGAATTAATAATATCAAGAAGATTAATTGATCTTTTTTTCATCCTATTGTGGCTCCATAGATCTTTTAGGATTAAGAAGAGTGGTCACAAAGTGCGTAAAGCAGCAAAAAGCCCCTCTCGGGGGCTTTTCGACGGTGACGCTGCTACTCGGGAGAACAGTGAGGTGCGTTAATCTGCGAGGGACAAGCTGCCATCATCAGCCTGACGGACAGGAATGGGGTCGATAATTACTCCCTGAAACACGCCCTGATCATCATTACCCAGAAACGCCATGAAGTACCAGTTGGCGTCCGGCCCTTGAATAATACGGCCAGCATAAAGGCCATCCTGCTCAGGGCGAGTGAGGAACCCATTGCCAATGACGCCATACGGCCCCATGGGTTGGGCAGATGAAAAATATTTAACGCCGGTTTGCGGCACAACACCTTGCTGCGCTTTGTGCGCGGCCGAGTGGAATCGGGTGGAGACAGAGCAAAATAAATAATAGCGCTCACCGATTTTTTGTATTTGCGGCACCTCCATTTCACCAAACCAACCGGGCGCTAAAAAGGCATCGCCCACTTGCCAATCAATTAAATTGGCGGAACTTGCGTAGCCGATCGCACCGCGCCCATCCGGTTCACCGCGATTGACACGGCAGGTTACCAGCATATGGTAGAGCGGATCGCCCGCCGAATTTTTATCGACAATTATCCAGGGATCACGCCAGGAGGCATCGTGCCAATACTCCAGTTTTAGCCCGTCATACCAGCGTTCATCCAATTCCACGATGGGATTCTTATCGTGTTTTATCCAATGAATTAAATCGGCAGAGCGCGCCAGGCAGACACGCTGCACCAAACCTTTTTCAGCGCGCTTGGTGCCAGTGTAAAACATCAACCACTCGTCGCCATGGCGAATAACACTCCCCGTCCAGGTAGTGAAAGAATCAACTGCATTATCATCGCCACTCGTAGGTGCTATAGCATCAGGCAGAATTGTCCAGTTTTTTAAATCACGGGAGCAAGCGTGCCCAACCGACACATTCCAATGGCGCAAATCCGGATTTACCAGCGATTTATTCGCCTGCAGATAAAACAAATGATAGTCATCACCATCAACTGCAAACCAAAAATCCCATACCCACTTGTCAGTTAACTGCAGCATAGAGCCTCAAATCCCCTTACGGGTTAACGTAAAAATTTAATCGCCGGATAACATCACATTTTTATCAGGCGAAAAGTTCGCATAAAACGGCAATATCGCACCGCCAATGGCGCGCGCATCCTGCCCGATACTTCCGATTAACACCTGCGGAGCCAGCACACCAGTGGGTGTTAATAAATTGACTCGCTCTGCCAACTTATCCACCAGAACCTGCACCAGATCACGCGGTAAATTCGCATCCAAAACAATCGCTTCCAAATCCAACACGCCGGTGGCAGAAAAAATAACGAACGAGAAAGCATCAATCGCATCCTCAATCCATTCATCTAATGCGGCCTGTGCAGCGGGCAACAGTGAAGATAACTGGGAGATATTATTAATCGGAAATCCGCGCGCATTCAGATGGCGGCGCAATGCATAAATCGATACACGATTAGCAAGAGTTTCAAAGGGCCCCGTAACCGGTGGCACTGTATCCAGCGCCGACGGGGTTACCGGCATGGACGCCAGAGCGCCTGCGTTGCCATGTACGCCGGATTCAAGTTCGCCATGCAAAATCACACCGCCACCTACAAAAGTGCCGATAAAAATATACAAAAAATTATTGATGCTATTCCCACAACCTAATTTTAATTCTGCCGCAGCAGCGGCAGAGCAATCATTCTCCACAAATACCGGAAGATGAATTTTCCCTACCAATTGTTCACGCGGATTAAACGCATTCCACCGCTGGGCGAGCTCATCATCCATATTTAACTCTCGCTGCCAAGCGCCCATAAACCAGGGCATCGCCAAACCTACACCCACAATACGCGGCTGCAACGCCGGCGCTAAACTGCCCTGCAAATAATTCACGCCCTGGACCACTTTATCGATCAAAAAATCCGGATCAGGTAACGTAAATTCGTGGGCGACTTTACTCATTACATTGCCGCAAAAATCCATCAGCAAAATTTGGATATCGTTGCGCCCAGCATTAACGCCAATTGAAAATGCGCCTTTAGGATTTAACGCATACATTGTGGACGGCTGGCCTAACCCACGTTGCACTTTGCCACGCTGCACAACCAAATCGGCCTGCTCCAGGTCGTCAATAATACGTGTCACTGCCTGAGGCGTGAGGTTGGCAAGCTTCGCTAGCTCAAATTTGGAGGCCAAGCCAAGGCGGCGCAGCTCACTGATGAGCACCCGCTCGTTATAGCGACGCAATCCACTGGAATTACTACCTTTACTCATGAAACCCTCTGATTTTGCCTCACCCAAACGGTACGGGAAGCGTAAATTGCTGCCTGACAGTTGACTTAATTAAACCACTGTGAATAAATAAGTCAACCGGTTTTCGTGATCCTAATCATTTGAGCGCCAAAATGAAATAGGGATCTGCCGGTACTAACGGGTTTCATAACAACAATTTCCCCCGAGGGTAGCACCATGTCCAATGTGCACGAGACTCACAACCTGCGGCTGATCCGTTGGTTAACCTTTTTAATGTTCACCATGTTTGCCATGACCACGGATGCGGTCGGCGTCATCATTCCGGAAATTATCAAAGATTTCGGGCTGAGCCTCACGCAGGCCAGCGCTTTTCACTACGCCCCCATGATCGCCATCGCGTTTAGTGGTATCGCATTTGGTTTTCTCGCGGACAAACTCGGGCGTAAATACACCATTCTGACCGGCCTTGGAATTTTTGCTGTCGCTTGTTTTTTATTTTCATTAGGCAAGCAGTTTGAATTTTTCATCGCGCTCTTGTTGATATCGGGATGCGCAATTGGGATTTTTAAAACCGGTGCGTTGGCATTGATTGGTGATATCTCGGAAAACACCCATGAACACACTCGCACCATGAATACCGTGGAAGGTTTTTTCGGAGTGGGCGCGATTATCGGCCCTGCACTTGTCGCCTATTTATTAGCGGCGCAAGTGTCCTGGACCTATTTGTATTTGGTTGCTGGCGGTATTTGTGTGTTGCTGATGTTAATTGCCAGTCGTGTGCAATATCCACACACTCAGGTAAATGAATCTACCGAAAAAATTAATGTACGACGCACACTGACGATGTTGCGCAACCCCTACGCGACAGGCTTCTCACTCATGATCGCACTCTATGTTGCCACCGAAGTTGCTATATATGTTTGGATGCCGACTTTCTTGAAAGACTACAACGGCGATTGGCAATGGCTCGCTACTTATGCGCTCACCATTTTTTTTGTTTTGCGTGCGGGAGGGCGTTTTCTGGGCGCCTGGATTTTATTGCACTGTGAATGGTCATTAGTGATGGCCATCTTCAGCGTTGCGATTTTTTTATGTTTTCTTGGCAGCGCAATCGGAGGCCCCGAACTGGCAGTGTTTCTATTTCCCTTGTCCGGCTTGTTTATGTCAATGATTTATCCAACGCTCAATTCAAAAGGCATCAGCTGCTTTGATAAACATGAACACGGTTCTGTTGCTGGTGTTATTTTATTTTTTACTGCCGTTGCTGCAGCGCTTGGCCCATTATTGATGGGCTTAACTGGCGATCTATTGGGTCATGTCAAATATGGTTTTTATTTAGCAACTGGATTTTCAGCATTACTGTGTATCGCACTCTGTTACAACCTGCTCTACAACCCCGCAGAAGCGAGATTGAACCGCGCACAGCTATCATCAACTGACGAGATGGTCAGGTAATTTTTTTACCGTGTAAATATCAAACCGGCTGGACTTACCTTCCAGCTGATAAGAGGGAACTTGACCATTGAGGAAGGGCGCTTTGCGAGGACGCTTAACAACCACGCGATAATGGACATGCGCAAGCGCCAGAGGCAAGAGCGCGTCGGCATCTTCATCTTTACCAACAATTGAATGGAAGGCTGCCATTTCTTTTTTGACATCAGCCGTTTTTTGTCGCTCGGGAAACATAGGGTCCAGATAAATAACATCGGGAAACTCTTCTGCGGTGAGCGATTCCAAATAAGTGCGACTATCCTGCGAGCGCAATTGCATCCGCTGAATCACTTGAAGCAATTCAGCATCTTGTTCGCGAGCAAAAATTTGCGCGCGCAGCAAACCATCTTGCAATAACAGATGCACAAGCGGCGAACGCTCAATCATGGTGAGCTGACAACCCAGGGTTGCGAGCACAAAACTGTCTTTGCCCATGCCTGCCGTCGCATCCAATACTCGCGGATAAACACCGGCCTTAACACCAACCGCCTTGGCAATCATCTGACCTTTGCCACCACCGAACTTACGCCTGTGATCTACAGCGCCCTCAGTAAATTCGACCAGAATCGGCCCTGGTGCTTTACGCCCGGTTTGTTGCAATGCAATATCAGCCGGGGAAAACATCACCACAAAGCCATAATCGACAACACTTTCCGGAGCCTGATCGTTTAACAAAGGCAATTGTAAACGGGCAGCAAGCTGCTCTGCTTGTGCAAAGCGCTCCGGATCATTACAAAGAACAGCAAGAATATCGGGCATAAAAAATACTGGGCAAAAATAGATGTAGCATTATCTATTCGTTACCCAGTGCTAGCAATCTTTTGTTATCTGGTTTTATTTTTCCATGGTGAAGCGAATGCGGTCTTTCACATCAACGGTTCTCACCGCAACACCATCAACTTCATTGGGTTTGTATTTCCAACCTTTCACCGCTTTAATCACACTTTTATTAAACACAGCAGAAGGCACGTAGCCAATAATGCGAATGTCATCGGTAGCGCCTGATTCAGTAACATCAAACATCACATCCACATAACCTTCAACACCTTTACTGGCTGCAGCAACCGGATATTGCGGTGCAATTTTAATAAACGGAACCATTTGGCCACCCATGCCAAAAGCACCTTTAATCGGCGGTTTGACAATATCAACGGGGCCACCAAAATGCATACCATCACCATCAATACTCACTTCCGGCGGATCAAACCGATTTACCGGTGGAGGTGATTGTTGTTCTACCGGGCGAGCGGGCGGCTCATCTTCTCTTGTCACTATGGGTGGTGGTGTATCCATAATAAATTGAGGAATTGGCGCAACGGGATCATCGTCTAAGACCGGATAGTCATTGTGTATTAAATAATGCATCGCATAGAGCAATGACATAGTCATTAATAATGCCGCGGGAATCGCACTCATCGTGCGCACGGCAGGTGACCCGCCATTGGTATCGACATAATTGTTTTTATCGGAAACGATTAATTTATTCATAGCGAATTCCTCAAATAACATTTTCCAGGCAATAAGGGACCCCGCCCGGTAGAGGGCCATTTACAACAGGGATTTAACGCGTGAAACTTAGAGAGAGACGAGATTTATCGTCGGTGTTTATCGATGACAACTTTTTGTGGATTGGTGGAGAGAGTGAAGCGGAATAATTCAGTAACACCCTGCACAACTACCGGTTCACCATTTAATAATTGTGGGCGGTAGCGCGATTTTTTTAATGCAGTTAACACTGCCCGGTCAAATATGGGCGAGGGCGAATGGCCAATAATGGTCGGCTGTATGATGGCGCCATTCGTATCTATCGTAAATTCCACTTGCACCCATCCTTCTATGCCCTTATGCAAAGCGGCAGTGGGATATTCAGGTGTTGCCATTTCAATCGGCAAAAAACCTTCAACACGAATATCGGGAACTAGTTGTATGTTTTCATTGAGGAAATTATTTGTGTCTTGCAGCGCCGCCAGTTGTTTGAGTTCACCGGCAGTCGGTTTGTTAACCTCTATACTCAGGGCTTCAACACCCACAGGTAAATCAAGGTGTGATGGCTGCGTATAAGCGGCTGGTTTTAATTGTTGTAATAATTCCCAACTGAATTGTTCGGTACGCGGCGCACTTTGAGCTGGCGCAGGCGTATTTGGCTGATGGAATTCGATGTGTAAAAACTGGATTTTTTGACTGCGCCATTGTTGCTGCAACGGCATCAATTGCACACCCGCAACTAACACCAATAAAAATCCACCGCAGATTAACCAGTATTGTGCCGCTTCCATTGGTACAGATTGATGCGGGCGCTGTTGGTCCAATATCGCCATAATACGCTGACCAATTGGCGATTGACCGCGCATTTGCAAACCCTGATTTGCGTGTTTATGACTCGTTTCGCTACTGGCAATTGCTAACAAATTTTGCGCATAGGTTACTTGTTTATTGTGCAATTTATAAATGTAATCATCGCATGCCAACTCTGCTTGCTGATAAATTTTTTGCGCCATCCACCACAGCGGCAGCAAAAACCAAAAGCAGGCGCAGGTAATTTTTACTAACAAGGTAGTCAACCAATCCCAACGGGCGATATGGCCTAGCTCATGGATAAGTACACTGAGTTGCTTATCTTGATCCCACAACAATGCGTCGTGCGGCAGCATGATTACCGGGCGCAATAAACCCCAGGTTTGCGGTGACGACATTGAGCGCGAACTGACAAGATCAATCTTGCGAGAGACATCTACCAATTCACGCAATTCATCCAGCTGAGAGATTAACCCGGGGGAACTCACCTTCTGTGCGCGACAGGTTTGCAATGCAAGCCCAATAATTCCAAGCAATAAGTAAAATAATAGCCACGTAGTAACCAGTAGATATATTCCAGCTACCATCAGGAAGTTTTTCTGGTTGATATGATTCTGTAACCAGATGTTAATTTCTTCAAACCAACTGACGGGAACTAGCATAATGTTTGCCAGCGATGGAAATCTCGCCCATTCAATGTGAGGCAATGCTCCCGCGCAGAATGGCAACAATAGAATACTGACAACCCCCAGACTTAATACGAAGTGTTGCAAAGCAGCTGATTTTTTACGCAACAATATCCAGAGCACACTCATCACCAACAAGATCATTAGTGGTTTGAGCAAACCGGTAACAATCACACTGATAAAAATAGACGAGCTCATCATACCGCCTCGATTGTTATTATTTCTGTCTCGCTGAAGCGTCAGCTTGTGCTGCCTCATCGATTGCCTGCTGCAACTGATTTATTTCTTCTGCACTCAGCTTTTCTTTATTCATTCCCAATAATGCATTCACTGCTGCAGCAGTTGATCCGCCAAAAAATGTTTTGAGCATTTTTTGCAGTGCAGAAGTTCGCGCCTCTTCCTGTGCTACTACCGGAAAATAAATATAGCGCGGGCCGTCTTCGCGAAAATCGACGATCTTTTTTTCCACCAATTTTGCAAGCAAGGCGCGCACAGCTGAATAGCCAGGCGCATCGGGAATAGCTGCACGCACATCCTGAGCCGATAACTCACCAGCCTCAAACAAGGCATCCATAATTTGCCGCTCACGTCGGCTGAGTTGCGCAGCAGCAGTTTTATCCACATCATTCAAAGTCATACGCTTTACCTACATCAAATTTACTTCAATGCTGTTTTTTTAGCATCATGCTAATAATTTAGCACCAGCCTCACTTTCGTCAAGCGTTAAATGCTAAAAAAATAGCACATGAGCTCAAATCTTTGATTTTTAATATTTTTTTCAATAAAAAAGCCGCTGCGGTAAACCGAGCGGCTTTCGTGAACACGAGAATACTTATTCGTTAGGCACTAGCTCCAATTCTACGCGACGGTTTGCTTCACGCCCGGCCGCTGTATCGTTGCTGGCCACCGGGTAGCGCGAGCCGTAACCATACGACTGGATACGTGCACTGCTAACCTTCTGGCTGCGCAGGTACATAGCAACACTATCGGCGCGGCGCTCACTGAGCGGTTGATTGATAGAATCGCTGCCGGTAGAGTCAGTATGTCCACTCACTTTGATTGAGGTTTGGTTAAACTCAGCCAAAACCTTGGCAACTGAATTTAGCACATCGAAAAAATCTGAGCGGATGTCGGCATTACCCGTGCTGAAAGTGATATTACCTGGCATCACCAGATACAGGTTATTACCTTCACGTCTCACCTGCACACCAGTGCCCTGCAACTCCTGGCGCAACTTGGCCTCTTGACGGTCCATATAGTTACCTGCGCCACCGCCGATTACACCACCCAGTACAGCACCTTTTAATGCGCGGTCGCGGCGATCTTTTTTATCGTCGCCCGTCGCTGCGCCCAGGACGGCACCCGCAATTGCACCTATACCTGCGCCTTTAGCGGTCTTACTGGTTTTTTGTTCGCCAGTATAGGGATCGGTTGTGGTACAACCAACAATGGCAAATGACAACAAAATAGCGAGGATATATTTCATACTAAGACTCTCCAATAAAACAAAAAAACGAGGGATAACGAAATAAACATGTTGTGTGGTGATTGTTGAATAGCGGAACTGAATAAATACTGAATTCTATGATTGCTGCCGAACAGATATCTGATTACAGTGAATGCATTATTCGCATGAATTATGCGAGACAATTTTCCGCCCCAACCTAGGGAAACTCCATATGCACAGTAAATCTTTGTTACTTTTTTGTGGGCTAGTCACCAGTTTATTGACTGCTGGGTGTAAAAATTATTCCGTAAGCGTCAACGAAAATATTGTCTACACGCCGCCATCGATATTTAAGGATTATCAAATCACCGATGCAAAATTGCGCGACTGCGTGGAGCAAACTATTTACGATTTGCATATTACCAGCGCGGAGGATTTAACACGGCTGAACTGCAGTAATGCAGGTATTAAATCCCTTGCTGGATTGGATAAATTTTTTGCGTTAAAAGAACTTAATTTGGCGGACAATCAAATAGCGGATATTAGCGAAATCGAGCAATTAGGACGCTTGGAAAGATTGGTGCTGACAAATAATATCATTAAAAATCCTGCACCACTTTTACACTTGTTGCACCTGGCACAATTGCATCTTGCCAAGAACCCGCTGATGACATGTAAAGATTTAAAACAATTGCAACAAAACCTGAACAATCAAAAACTGGATTTTATACCACCAGAACAGTGCATCAACTAACGTGAATTGACCTCGGGGCGCTGATTACACTGCGCCCCGCACAAACATTAACCCAATAGTGTTACGCAACTGGTGCACCACTCGCATACGCACAGGCTCTGCATTAATCGCGCCTACTGCTTTTTTAAATTTGACTGAAACTTCTGTGCCTACAGGTGGGCATACCTGATTTTCAATTTGCACCTGTGCACCACCGTCAGAAATATCCCGGGCAAAACCGATAATCGTACCGAAACTCGGGTGGGACATTTCAACACGCACCGAGGTGGAGGTGCGCTCAAACACGCGGCGTTCGTTCACTATAGATTCCCCATGATTTTAGTAGCCATTTTTGGCTCTGCCAGAGATGTATTGCTTGAGTATAGATACTAATTGTTAAAATTCACCTGCAATAAAAAAGGGGCCTAAGCCCCTCTCTGCCTGCGCAGGGCACTTTATTAGAAAGTTAACCCGAGGCGCTGACCGACCATTTCGTAAGACTCAACAACATTGCCGAGGTTTTGACGGAAACGGTCTTTATCCAATTTCTCACGGGTGTCTTTATCCCACAAACGGCATCCATCTGGTGAGAACTCGTCCCCAAGAATCACTTCGCCTTTATGCAGACCAAATTCCACTTTGAAATCCACCAGCAACATATTGCCTGAGGCAAACAAATCCTTAAGTATCGCATTGATTTTGAAGGTCAATTCTTTCATGCGCGCCAACTGCTCGGGCGTTGCCCAACCGAACGATTGCACGTGCGATTCATTGACCATCGGATCGCCAAGCGCATCGTTTTTCAAGAAGAGTTCAAAGGTGGGTGGATTCAATTCAATGCCTTCCTGCACACCCAGGCGACGCACTAGTGAACCAGCTGCAAGGTTGCGCACTACGCACTCAACGGGAATCATCTGCATGGTTTTTACCAATACTTCGGTGTCCGACAGCAACTTCACAAAGTGTGTGGGGATGCCTGCTTCCTGCAATTTGGTCATGATGAACGCATTGAATTTGTTGTTTACCATGCCTTTGCGATCAAGTTGCTCGATACGCTTGCCGTCAAAAGCGGATGTATCATTGCGGAATAACATAATTACATGATCAGGGTCATCAGTTTTGTAGATGGATTTGGCTTTGCCAGCGTAGAGTTGTTCGCGCTTTTCCATTGATAGGCCTGCTATTCAAAAGTATGTATTGAAAAATAAAAAAACAGAAAGTAAAAAACGGTATTTAAGAAACCGACAACCAGTCAAATCCCTGGTTTTGACACGCAAAAGTCACCTGCTTGACCTCCGCCGTGACGGGTGCCAAAGCAGCTTGTGCCAACTCCAGAGAATTATTTTGTTGGCTGATATGCGCCACTACTAAATGCTGCAACCTTGCGCAGTTAAGGCGCTGTAAAAATCCTGCCGCCTGTTGGTTGCTCAAATGCCCCCACAACCCTCCTACCCGCTGCTTCAACGAAGGGGGATAGGAGCCTGATGCGAGCATTGCCGGATCGTGGTTTGCCTCCAGCACCATGGCATCAAGATCTTGGTAATGGGCCTCAACATGGGCGGTGATGCTACCCAGATCAGTCAATATCCCCAACCGTAACCCCGCAAATTCAAACACAAACTGGGTTGGCTCACGCGCGTCATGGGGTACTGCCACTGGTGTAACGTGCAAATCATTCAACACAAACGGAGTATAGGCTTCTATCAAGCGCAGATCCGGCAATTCACCCAGATTGCGGCTGTGATAGGTACCCGGGGTCATGTACACCGGCAGATCATAGCGTCTGGCCAGAGTGGCAACTCCTTTGATGTGATCTGCATGCTCATGGGTGACCAGTATGGCCATCAGATCTTCAGCGCGCTTGCCCAAGCGCTCAAGCCGCTGGTTGGCTTCCTTGACACTAAATCCACAATCAATCAGAAGGGTACCAGCGCTCCACTCCACCAAGGTAGAGTTGCCGCGGCTACCGCTACCGAGTGATGCAAAGCGCAACGGAGCCAGCACTAGATCAGATTTCTCCGCAATATAGTCAGTAACTCACGCGCTTCGTGTGGGGTTAAACGCTTGCCATAAGGATCGCGAACACGCACAACAAAGTTACCCTCAGTACCCGTCACGACAATCAGGTAACCGGGCGCATCAGGCAATACTTTTTCTTCATCACGATCCGAGCGCGGCGCTTTTTCAAACGCATCACCTGTCAACATATTGGTTTTGACTTGCGCCAGAGTATAAGGTGATGTTGGCGGCTTGGGATTCAAACCTATACGGAAAGTACGTTTGAACCAACCCGGCTTGGCTTCTTCAGGATCTATGTAGTGCACGTAGAAAAGGCCAGCATCGGCATCTGCATCAAACGTCGTAAAACCATCGCGCTTGGCGGCGTATGTCAGGGTCGCAAATGCCCGCTGGCGATCCAGCTTGATTGTCATGATCGGCTCGCTGCGGGATACCCCCAAATTGGCTTTTACCGCGCCACCAATTGCCTGGGCCAACAGAGAAGTACCACCCTCAGCCGTTTCACTCGCCAGCGTTGCCGCCAACTCGTCGAGCATCCACTTTTCACGCTCGGCATTCACCGAGCGTCGCGGCCAGCCCATATCAGGTGCTGGCTTTTCCGCAACGGGAACACTCATGTGGGTAATATGAATTTCAGTGGTTTCCGGTTGCACACCTTGGTCGATCTGCAGGCGATAGCGATCGTAGGTTGTTAAATCCGTTTTGAATTGCAACCAGCTGGTTTCGATGATGCCCTTGCCGATATCAGCTTTGCTTACCGCCAGGGTATTCACATTGAGGAAGTTGCGGATACGCGGCCAGACTTCACCCGGCGCTGCATTCAATAGAATCCAGCTCTCACTGCCAACGCGCTGGATCTTGACATTTTCCTGCTCCAGATTTGCCGACAAAGGCATAGGGCGCGGAATTTCATAATCATCGGCGGTTGGGTCGTAACCAAAGTCAGTCGCGGTAATCGGCGGGATAGGATAAAGCTCGCCCATGGTTTCCGATTTTTTACCCGCCGGTAATACCAACGGGGGAATATTGTCGGCCTTAACGTAATCGCCTGCGCGATTGCGGAATACACCCTCATCGCCAAAAAACATGCCGCAGCCAGAAAGGGAAACCGTCAAGCTGGCAACCATTAACGCCAAAAGCGGGCGCTTGATCGACAATAGAGAAGTTGTTGTTATGGTCATTGCTTTAATTGAACTCATGAATCATCTCGTCGACAACCTGCAAGCAGGGATTAGCTTAAATCCCGGCAGCCTGCATGGCTGTTTTAACCTGTTGGTGATACTGCTCTGACAGACGTGTCAGCGGCAGGCGAATACCCGATTGGATCAAACCCAATTGTTCAACCGCCCATTTAACAGGAATCGGGTTGGACTCAACAAACATGGCCGTATGCAAAGGCAGCAAACGATCATTAATCGCGCGCGCTTCTTTAGCATTACCGGCCAAGGCCAATTCACACATACGCGCGATGGCCGCAGGTACGACATTCGCCGTGACAGAAATATCCCCTTTGCCACCTAAAAGAATTAAATCGACCGCCGTTGCATCGTCGCCCGAGATAATCGCAAAACCGGAGGGAGCCTGTTCGATCAATAATTTGGCGCGATCAAGGTCGCCAGTCGCTTCTTTAATGCCGATGATATTGGGTAATTTGGCCAAGCGCAGCGCCGTTTCCGGTTTCATATCC
Organism: Cellvibrio fibrivorans; assembly: GCF_031457055.1. Lineage (NCBI taxonomy): Bacteria > Pseudomonadati > Pseudomonadota > Gammaproteobacteria > Cellvibrionales > Cellvibrionaceae > Cellvibrio > Cellvibrio fibrivorans. Next base: position 107,642 of record NZ_JAVDVX010000009.1, read on the forward strand.
ACACCGGTGCGGCCGGGTACATTGTAGAGAAACTGCGGAATGGCAACCGCTTGCGCGATATGGGCGTGATGCAGGAACAGCCCCTCTTGCGTTGGCTTGTTGTAGTAAGGTGTTACCAACAAACAGGCATCAACTCCCGCATCCTTAGCGGCTTGGGTTAGCTCGACAGCTTCAGATGTGGAGTTAGCGCCAGTACCGGCGATCACAGGGATGCGACCGTTCACTTGATCAACTATTTTTTTAATAACTGCTAGATGCTCGTTCACATTCAGCGTCGCCGACTCGCCAGTCGTGCCTACTGCTACTATCGCGTGGGTACCCTGCTCCAGATGCCAGTCCACCAATTTATGCAGGCTCGCCCAATCAAGGGAATTGTCTGCATTCATCGGGGTTACCAGGGCAACCATACTGCCTTGAATCATCGGGAGCTCCGTTAGCTAGCGAAATAAAGTAGCGAAAAAAGTTAGGGAATCAGGGTGACGAAATAACGAAAGGCGCCATGGTACTGAGTGGGGCCAGACGAAACAAGCAAAACACCATCAAGAGAGAGAGTGAAACCTTATTTTTTAAAATCCAGCATGCGCTGCAGCGGAATCATCGCCAACCTTCCGAGCTCTGGATCAACATGGATTTCATTGTCGCTGCGCTCAAACACCGTCGCCAGATTGTCTAATACATTCATTGCCATCCAAGGGCAATTGGCGCAGGAGCGGCAGCTTGCACCGCTGCCAGCAGTAGGTGCGATATGGAAAACCTTATCGGGATTAAGCTGCTGCATTTTGTAGAAAATGCCTTGGTCAGTCGCAACAATAAATTCGCGGTTAGGCAGGGTTTGTGCCGCTTTAATCAATTGCGATGTCGAGCCAACTACATCAGCCAGATCCACCACTGCTTTGGGCGATTCAGGGTGAACCAACACTGCAGCATCGGGATACAGGATTTTGAGATCCTCAACACCTTTGGCTTTGAATTCTTCGTGAACGATACAGGCACCATCCCACAACAGAACATCGGCACCGGTTTTTTGCTGCACATAAGCGCCGAGGTGTTTGTCCGGCGCCCAGAGGATTTTTTTACCTTGGCGATCCAGATAATCCACTACATCCAACGCAATACTCGAAGTCACCACCCAATCGGCACGCGCTTTTACGGCGGCAGAGGTATTGGCATAGACAACTACAGTGCGGTCGGGATGCTGGTCGCAAAAGGCAGAGAACTCATCGATAGGGCAGCCAAGGTCGAGCGAACAAGTCGCCTCCAACGTGGGCATAAGTACACGCTTTTCCGGTGTGAGGATTTTGGCGGTCTCACCCATAAACTTCACGCCGGCAACGATCAAAGTATCAGCCGAATGATTCTTACCAAAACGCGCCATCTCCAGCGAATCGGATACACAACCGCCAGTCTCCTCGGCGAGAGCCTGAATTAACGGGTCGGTGTAGTAATGGGCGACCAACACAGCATTGTGTTGCTTAAGCAGAGCTTTGATGCGGAGTTTATAGGCAGCTTCTTGCTCAGGTGTGTACTGGGGCGCACTCCACACACGGGCGAGATGTTGTTTTACCAGATCTTCAGCGGCGACATCGCGCACGGCCAGATTCAAAAACTCAGACATGTAATCGCCTCACTTAAGCTTACCCGCATTAACGGGCAGTAAATTTGCGTGCAATTTTATCACAGAGCAGCAGATTGATTGGCGGTTAAATATCAGCGCACAGTAACCAACCGACTCGCTTTTCGCCCAATAAAAAAGGGCGCTTTGCTAAGCGCCCTTTTAGATTTTTACTTCAAAAAATGGTGGGTCGTGCTGGATTCGAACCAGCGACCAATTGGTTAAAAGCCAACTGCTCTACCGACTGAGCTAACGACCCACAGGGTTCGCATTCACTATTTTTGGAGCACCATCGTATGAGATGGTGGGTCGTGCTGGATTCGAACCAGCGACCAATTGGTTAAAAGCCAACTGCTCTACCGACTGAGCTAACGACCCCAAATGCGAGGCGCGTATAATAATGTTTCAGGCTGAAAAGACAAGCCTTTTTTGAGAATTTGTGCACAATGGGTGCGAGCCAAAGATTGATTGGTTATTAAAGAGGCTTTTTGTTAACTTTATCGGCACATTTATCAAAGCAAAGGGATGAGCACTTAGTGATTTTGCGGAAGGATAAAACTTTCACGACGGCGGCATCGAATCTAACCTATTCTTAAGGCAATCTGCCGGAACCTACAGAAATATAATAGGCTCAGGAGGATTACCGGATTAGTTGCCCTAGCCGATAATGAGAACGACGCATGCTTTTTGCCTCACCCGGGGAAGGAATTTCGCAGCCCAATCCACCCAGGCTCGCTCAAATACTGATGGTATTTTTAGCCTACAGTCTCACTGGCTGGCTAGGCCTTTGTGTACCTTTTGCGGACGATAGAGTCACGCTCTTTTGGTTGCCCAGTGGTATCGCCCTGGCCGCATTTTATCGCTGGTCGCCGCATCTATGGCCTGCAGTTTTTGTGTCCGCACTGACGCTGCAGACTGCCAGCGGCGCCGACCTCACCACTAATCTACTGCTTGCAGTAGGCAGCACCCTAGCCCCGCTTACTGCACTTTGGCTGTTGCGTCGTGCAGGTTGTAACCTCAATCAATTGCACCGCGCCAACACTATTTGCTTTCTGGTGCTGGGATCGCTGGGCATGCTGGTGTCCGCCACTATTGGCGGCTTTTCACTCAACCATTACAACCAGGGTTCGCTCGAATCCGGTTTGTACACTACACTGGTATGGTGGATGGGTGACAGTCTCGGAGTATTTCTCGCTGCTCCACTACTTATCAATATCAACCAAATCAATATCGACAAAGTGCTTGGACGCAAACTGGATTTTTTTATCGTGTTTGCCGTAAGCCTGCTGGTAGGTTTGCTCTGCTTTCCGCTCAATAATTTTCAAAATGGCCTTCATTTACCCATTGTATTCACCAGTTTTGTTTGTGTTGCCTGGGCGGCCCTTTCATTTGGTTTATTAGGCTGCGCGCTAACCACCATCGGTTTCAGCTTTTTGGCAATTTGGTCTAGCGTAAACCAACTTGGCCCCTTCGCCCTGGATTCGCAACAGCTAAGCTATTGGGTCATTTGGATTTATGCTGTCAGCATGGCCATCTTAGGATTAATGATTACAGCTGCCCATACTGAAATTGCCAACACCACCCACCAACTTGGTGAATCCAGCCAGGAACAGGAAAAACAAAAAAAACATCTTGAAGCCATTTTGCATGCAATTCCTGATTTGCTATTTGAAATTGATCGCCAGGGACATGTACTTTCGTTCAATGGCACCAATGAACATCACACCCTCTCCGCGCCTGATGTACTAGGCAGAAATCTTTCTGAAACACTCGCCTCTACATCCGTTTCAGTCTGGATGAGTGCGCTGAGTGAAGCTGATAACTGGGGCATATCACAAGGCAAAAGCATTCGCATCACGCAAGGTGAGAATACTTTTTGGTACGAACTTTCTATTGCCAAACTCGCGGGCACCCGCCGGGAAAATGACCGCTTTATTTGCCTTGCACGCGACATAACCAAACGCGTAAATACCCATCAGACCGATCTCGAAAATGAACAGCGCTTTCGCAATATTTTTGAAACGACCCGCAATATTGCGGTACAGGGGTACAACCGCTTTCACGAGGTTATTTTCTGGAATAAAGCGAGTGAAGACCTCTATGGATTTAGCGCTGCTGACGCCATGGGGAAAAAACTGGAAGATTTAATTATTCCCGGTTTTATGCGCGAAGGTGTGCATCAAGCGATCGAAGACTGGCATGAGAAGGATGCTGCAATCCCATCAGGAGAGCTTGCATTGCAAGATGCACACGGCAACGAGGTCTGGGTTTACTCCAATCACGTGCTGATTGATACACCTGATCATAAAGAAATGTATTGCCTGGACATAGATCTGGGTCCACAGCGCAAAGCACTGTTGCAAGTCGAACAAGAATTGGTTGAGCGCAAACAAGTTGAAGAAGCATTGCGCCAGAGCGAGCAGCGACTGGAGAGCGCGCAACTCATGGCACGCGTTGCCCACTGGAGCTGGAACCCGCACACAGATGATTACAGTTTCAGCCACTCCATGAGTGAATTATTTGCTTTACCAAGTGAATTTTTGCACGCAAAAATGACCGATTTTATTAACTACTTTATTCATAGCGATGACCGCGACACTGTTGCCAACGCGCTCGCAGAAAGCCTGCGATACCATAAGCCTTTAGCATTGGAAACACGCATTGAGATTGCCGGAAAAAAATTTTGGCTGCAGCTGCAAGGCGATACAATCGAAGACACACAAGGAACCAGCTTGCAAGGTACAGTACAGGATATTACCGAGCGCAAAGGATTAGACTTAGCTCTCACTGCCGCTGCGGCTGATGCCGCCTCTGCGCCGGATTTTTTTGTTACGATTCTCACCGCACTCGCCGATGCAATTGGTGCGCAGCAGGCCGTCATTAGTTTGATCGACAATGACGATCCTACTCAAGCCACCACTCACACCTATTTAATTAATGGCCAAGTACAACCCAATATTAGTTACGCGCTGGAAAACACACCTTGCCATGATGTGATGGAAGAAAATTTTTGCTTTATGACTACCGGAGCTCAGCAGCGCTACCCGCGCGACATGTTGCTAGTCCAATACAATATCGACAGCTACCTGGGTGTAGGTATTAAAAATGCCCAAGGAAAACCAACAGGTATTTTAGTATTACTCGCTGAACATCCGCTGCCCATTTCGCCACAAATTAGTTCGCTATTATTAATTTTTGCCGATCGTATCGGCGGGGAATTACGCCGCGCCCAGGATCAGGAAAAAATATTTAACCTCGCCTTTTTTGATCCACTTACGCGCCTGCCCAATCGCCGTATGTTGCAAGACCGGCTTAAATTGCTTACCGCGCAAAGTGCGCGCACCGATCAACACGGCGCGCTCTTGTTCATTGATATAGACCATTTCAAATTACTCAACGACACACGCGGCCATCATATCGGCGATCAGCTACTGGTGCAGGTTGCCGAGCGCATCAGCAGCATTATTCGCGCAACTGATTTAGCCGCGCGCCTGGGCGGCGATGAATTTGTAGTGGTATTTGATAACTTGGGCGATAACGCTGAAATGGCAGCGCAGGAAGCAAAAAAACGTGCCGAAGAATTACACGATTTAATCAACCTGCCCTACCCACTGCAACAATCAGTATTCCATTGCACCATCAGTATTGGCGTAAATTTATTTAAAGGCCAGACACGCAGCATCGACGACTTATTGCGTCACGCCGATGTCGCCATGTACCAAGCCAAAGACAGCGGGCGCAATGCCATCCGCTTTTTTGACCCTAACATGCAATCACATCTGGAAAAACGCGCCGCAATTGAAGCGGATCTGCGCACGGCTTACGAGTCCAAACACCAGCTTATTCCTTACTACCAGGTGCAAATCGATAATCACGGCAAAGCAATTGGTGCAGAGCTGTTATTGCGCTGGCAACATCCTTTCAACGGTATGATCTCACCTGCCGATTTTATTCCGGTTGCAGAACAAACCGGATTGATTGTCGCCATCGGCCGACATGTGATTCGCCAAGCCTGTGAACAATTGCGGCAGTGGAGCCAGCAACCGAAATTTGCAGCGCTCTCCATCGCCGTCAATGTCAGCCCCATCCAGTTTAACCAAGCGCATTTTGTCGATGATGTCCTGAATATTGTCAAAGACAGCAATATCAATACGCGCCTGTTAAAACTTGAATTAACTGAAAGTTCGCTGCTGAAAAATGTCGATCAAAGCATCGAAAAAATGCAACAGCTACAAAACAATGGCATTGGTTTTTCGATGGACGATTTTGGCATTGGCTACTCATCGCTCTCTTATCTCAAACGCCTGCCTCTCGACCAACTAAAAATCGACCAAACTTTTGTACGCGATATTGCGATTGACCCCAATGACGCAATCATTGCGCGCACGATTATCGCCATGGCACAGAACATGAATTTGCAAGTGATTGCTGAAGGGGTAGAAACAGAAGCGCAGAAAAATTTCCTGGAACAAAATGGCTGCTCCATGTTCCAGGGTTATTTTTTTGGCAAACCAGTAGCGATAGAGGAATTCGAGCGGCAATTAATCGCGCGCGACTATTGTTAACAAGCCAACTGTTAACAAATCAATGCTGATAACGCGTAGGGTCCGCGATACCTGCCTGCACAAACCCCTGCTTGCGCAAACGGCAACTATCGCATTTGCCACAGGCTTCACCCTGGTTATTTGCTTGATAACAAGATACGGTCAGACTGTAATCCACTCCGAGTTTAATCCCCAACTGGACTATTTCCGCTTTGCTTAAATGGATCAGCGGCGTGCGGATATGCAATTTATTTCCCTCGGCTCCCGCGCGTGTTGCGAGATTGGCCATGGCTTCATAAGCGGCAATATATTCGGGGCGGCAATCGGGGTAACCGGAAAAATCCACGGCGTTGACACCGATAAAAATATCGTCGCAACCCAATACTTCAGCCCAGCCCAACGCAATCGATAAAAATACTGTGTTGCGCGCGGGCACATAGGTGACGGGAATACCGCCGGTTTCTTCTTCCGGTACATCAATCGCATCATCGGTCAACGCTGAACCGCCGATGGAGCGCAAATCCAATTTAATCACTTTGTGCTCAACTGCACCCAGGGCTTTGGCGGTGCGCTCGGCAGCAAGCAATTCCGAGCTGTGGCGCTGACCATAATCAAAACTCATGGAGTAGCACACGTAGCCTTCACTGCGCGCTATCGCTAATACAGTAGTGGAATCAAGACCACCGGAAACCAGCACTACCGCTTTTTTTTGCGCCATAACAACTACCGAAAAAATAAAATGTGAGAAAAAAACGAAACATCAGTTATCGAAAATTAATGACCAGGAGCGTCATTCCACAACAGCTTGTGCAGCTGCAATTGAAAACGCACGGGAAGGTTATCTGCGAGAATCCACTCCGCCAACGCCAATGGCGTAACCTGACCAAAACTCGGCGAAAACAAGACTTCTGCTACTTTGCCTGCAAGCTGATGCTCATCTAACTTGAAGCGTGCCCATTCGTAGTCGGCACGATCGCAAATCACAAATTTAATCTGGTCCTGTGCACTGAGCAGCGGGATATTCTCCCAGCGGTTGCGCCCCACTTCTCCCGACCCTGGTGTTTTTAAATCCATAACTTTGACTACGCGCGGATCTACATCATCCACCGGCAAAGCACCGCTGGTTTCGAGCGATACACTATAGCCAGCATCACACAAGGCCGTAAGCAACGTCAGACACTCGCGCTGCGCCAGCGGCTCGCCACCCGTAACGCAAATGTAGCGCGGATTAAAACTGGCGACTTTGGCGAGAATTTCATCGAGCAGTAATCGCTCACCACCATAAAATGCGTATTCTGAATCGCAATAACCGCAGCGCAGCGGGCAGCCGGTAAGACGCACAAATACGGTCGGCAAACCGACGGTTGTAGACTCGCCCTGCAGCGAATAAAAGATCTCGGTAATTTTTAAACTGGCTTGTGTCATGTGGATTGGACGTTGTGTTGCGAGCGGGAATCGGGCAGCGACCATCTGCATCAACCCTGCATGAGGCCGCAACTAAGGCGCGATAAGAAAGACGCGCAGTTTACCTAAAGGTAGCCGGCTATGCGAGGCCAATGCCACGCGAGGATTTGCCCTGCCGCAGCTGGCGCTGTTATGCTGGCAGATCGCCGCTTTTTGTCAGCGCCACTTTTACCCTATTAACCCTAGAGCCAATGATCAAACCGACCAAAACACGCCGCCAACTGCATCAGGAACTGGAACAACAAGTCCAGGAGTTCCTGCACAAGGGAGGGCATGTCAACGAAGTGCCACGCGGTCTAAGTGGTCGCCTCGACGCCAACGGCCCCTTGATCAGTATCTTCGATGGCACCAGCCAAGAGGATCGTACCCCTCTGCCCGAGGTAGTCGCCGCGATAGAAGCGCGCAAAAAACCGAATCTGGCGCAAAAACTCAAAAAACCGCGCCCGCGCAAGAAAGTGATTCTGGATGACTTTGGCCAACCCCTGCGCTGGGAATGGGTAGAGGAATAGCAAGCCCTGTGGGACAGTTCACACCAAAAAAAACCGCCGCGAGTATCCGCAGCGGTTTTTTTTAGTCCATGCACTGCATAACTAAAGCCAATCTTTGCGCTTGAAATACCAATAAGGCAGCACTGCCGATAGCAACATCAAGAGAACCGCAACAGCAAAACCGTATTTCCAGTGGCTATGGGGGATAAACTCAAAGTTCATGCCGTAGGCGCTGGCAACTACGGTGGGTGGCAGGAAGACCATTGCGGCAATGGAGAAAATCTTGATGATCTGGTTTTGTTCGATATTGATAAAACCCTGGGTCGAGTCCATAAGGAAGTTGATCTTGTCGAACAAAAAGGCGGTGTGCGACATGAGTGTATCCACATCGCGCTTAATCTCGCGCGCAGTCTCCTGCAGCTCAAAGGATTCGCGCAGGTGGCGCTGCAAAAAGGAAATCGAACGTTGGGTATCCATGAGGCACAGGCGGATTTTCCCGTTGCTGTCCTCCAGCTTGGCGAGTTGGTCGATCGCATCTTCCAACTCTGCATCGGCATCTTCCAACACCATATGACTAACTTCTTCCAGCTTGCGATGAATGTCTTCGAGGGCGTCAGCGAGGTTTTCCACTTTCTGCTCAAACATGGTCACCAGCAGATCTTGCGGTGATGTCACATGCACTTGGCCTGCGCGGGCACGCATGCGCAGCAAACGGAAATCGGCAAGATCACCGTCACGCACAGAAATCAACCGCTTTTCTTGCAGGATGAACGCAACGGTTGCAGTGCTATGACGGCCTGACTCACCGGGGGCAAGGAACAGGGAGTGAACATGGATGCCGACACCATCCTGAAAATAGCGCGCAGAGAACTCAATTTCCTCCACATCATCGGACTCAGGCAGCTCGGCGCGCAGGAAAGTATTTAACTCCTCACGCTCTTCATCGCTGGGCTCGCGCGCATCAATCCAGAGCGCAGTATTCAATGCCAGCTTGGTATCATCTTCGGACTGTTTGTCTTCACGCAGGGTATTACCTTGAACTTTAAACATTCTTAACATCGTTGTTTATCTCCTAAAGCTTCAAGGTTTGCAGTGGGTCGCGCGATTTGGCGGCTTTATAGCATAGGCCAATTAAACTTAACCTATTTTATTAAGTTTTCACGGTAAATGCTTTCCGGGGAAGCATCACTTCTTTTTCTTATAAAGGCCTGGCTCCCCTGGAGGGCGGGTTTTAAAGCGGCGATGTACCCAGAGGTACTGGTCTGGCTTCACACGCACCATGTCTTCGATAATTTTGTTGATGCGCGTTGCATCAACCACATCATCACCCGAGGGAAAGTTGTCGAGTGGTGGGCCAAAGATCAATTTGTAGTGGCCATTGTCTTCACGGTAGTGTGCATAGGGCAAAACCACCGCGCGCCCTAATTGCGCAATACGCGCAGTACCCAACACCGTCGCTGCCGGGATACCAAAAAACGGGGCGAATACACTTTGGTCCTTGCCGTAATCCTGATCAGGTGCGTACCAGACAGCTTCCCCCTGACGCAGTTTTTTTATCAGCTGGCGCGTGTCGCTAAACACAATGGCGGAGGTCAGGTATTTTTCGCGCGCCTTGATCAACTCATACGCCAAGAGCGGATTAGGATCTTTGCGATACAACATGTGCGCCTCAGCGTGATAGGCAAACACCCGCCCCGCCGGATCCATAGTCGTGAAGTGGCATCCCACCAAGAGCGCGCCCTGTCCATTTGCCTTTGCCGCCGCGAGATGCTCCAACCCTTCAACGGTGTGGCGATCGCGTAGCTTGTTCTCTTGCCCCCAGAGCGCCATGGCCGATTCCATGATACTGATGCCACAATTGCGGATTACACCATCGACAATTTTCTTTTGCGCCTGCGCATCCAACTCGGGAAAACAGAGCGCGATATTGGTCTCCGCAATCCGGCGGCGCGACGGCGCCAAAAGGTTAAATAACACACCGATAAACCGGCCAATCGCAACATTGAACGATACTGGCAAGAGTGCACAAATACGAAAGAACGCCAACAGCAACCAGGTTGGCCAGTAGCGCGGACCATAAAATGACGAATGAAACTCGGGTGAACTATGTTTATCCAAGGTATCTACTCACACAGAAAAAGGACGTCGCGCAGTGCGATGCTTGATGCGCGCGAATTATAGCAATCGCATTACGCCGACGAGTAGCAGAAAGGTGTAACCAGGGTGAAATGCACTTCAAACGGCAAAGGTGCCCGGTTTCTGCTAAGGTTAGCCAGCCCCAATATTGAGCCCTTATTATGCAAATTCGTCAGGTATCCGCTGCGCTGGATCACAAGCTTGCGCAACTGGATCAACAACTCAAGAAACTTGAAGAACAGCGTGTACAACAAAACAGCAGCGAGCCGAACCCGCAATTAGAACAAGATATTCTCGCGCTCCAGCAAATTCGCACCAAACTGGTCAAATCCAAAGACATTGCCTGGCGAGCGCACCAACTGCAACATCAAAACGACGAACACAGCCGTGCACGCCAACGGGTTATTGGTTTATCGCTCTGTGTATTCAGTGTGATAGGTGCAGGGGTGTTGTTATATCTGGCATTACAGCAATAGCAGGCAATAGGGTCGGTCACCGCTAGATTGGCAACCGACCCGAGGGTATTAGCCGGCAACAGCAGCGTCAATCAAAGGTTTCAGCTCACCTTTTTCATTCATCTCGGTGATGATATCGCAGCCGCCGATCAACTCGCCTTTCACCCACAATTGGGGAAAAGTTGGCCAGTTGGCAAATTTAGGCAATTCAGCGCGGATTTCCGGGTTGCTCAAAATATCCACATAAGCAAAACGTTGGCCGCAGGCCATTAATGCCTGGGACGCGCGCTGCGAGAATCCACATTGAGGCGCGCTAGGCGAACCTTTCATATACAGAATCACATCGTTTTCGCTGATTTGTTGTTTGATCGTATCTAACACGTCCATCTTATCTACCTCGATATTCAGTATGGGCTATTCAATAGGGAGCTGGTTAATTGGGGGCAATCGGAATAAACACAACCGGATATATCCGAGTATTTTGCTCAAGTATTGCCATTTTACCCCAGCCAGCACTGGCAGGCCAATCTCATGCGATTGCCAAATCGCTGTTTTTGCATATTCTGTCAGTAATAGTTCCGCATTCTATCCATTGAAAAAGGGTTATCCACCGCTGTGAAGTTTAATCTGCGCATCCAAGTATTTTTAGTTTTTGCCTGTTTTGCCGTGCTGCTAACGGGCGGATTATTTATATATTCACGCTTGAGTTTTGAGCGCGGATTTAATCATTACATGGAGCAAAAAGAAGCCTCGCGCAATGCCCGGCTAATCATGGCGCTGGAGCAGCACTTTACCTACAACGGCAATTGGGATGCATTTAAAGTAAACCCGCATTATTGGGAATTATTTGTGTGGCAATACAGCGCCAACATGCGCCAGCGCGGTGAGCGTCCTATTCCCTTTCCCTTTCCGCCCGAATTGGATACGCGTATCGATGGCGGCGATGAAGACCGCAATGACCGCAGCGCCTTTCTAATTCGTAAAAACACCCAAGATGCACGCCGGGACGATAGGCGCGCACCGCCTCAACCGGATGATTTTTTACGCCATCAACCCTACAAGCGTTTTATTCTTCTGGATCATAAAGAAAAAATCATCAGCGGAAAAAAATGGCGCAACGAAACCTACTTTTTCAGCGATCTGTATATCAATATCGATGGCGAAAAAAAGTTAGTGGGTTATCTCGGCACACCTATGAATCCAGCGTTGCGCGACCTGCGCGATAACGAATTTGCCAAACGCCAACAAAATCATTTTTTGTTAATGGCGATGGTTGCACTGTCCATCGCATTGGCCTGTGCAATTCCGCTCTCCTATTTACTCACACAGCGCGTAAAAAAATTGGCAACGCATGTACAGCAGTTGAGTAAAGGGGAATATCAACAGCGGCTATCCACCAAAGGGCAGGATGAAATTTCCACCCTCGCCGAAAACCTCAACCACTTGGCGCATACACTCAACCAAACCGAACAAGCGCGCAAACGCTGGGTGGCCGATATCTCCCATGAACTGCGCACCCCATTGGCCGTACTCAAAGCCGACCTTGAGGCGCTAGAAGACGGCGTTAGAAAATTTGATGCAAAAGCCATTACCCGCTTGCAAAAACACGCTGCGCGCCTCGCCAGCCTGGTAAATGATTTATACCAACTCTCACTCACCGACATAGGCGCCATGAGCTATCGCAAGCAGGAGTGCGATATCGCAGAAATCATCGAAGAATTAAGCGTTTCCCTGCAAGACAAGCTGATTCAAAACGGGCTTGAACTGGAACGCACACTGCCGAAAAATTCAGTGATGGCATTTGCTGATCCCGAGCGGTTGCATCAACTCTTTTTGAATTTATTTAACAACAGTATTAACTACACTGAAGCACCCGGAAAAATCCGTATCGCTTTATCCGCTGACGCAAGCCAGGCAACTTTTGTGATTGAAGACTCAGCCCCCGGCGTTGATCCGACGCTGCATGAAAAACTGTTCGAACGCTTGTATCGCGCCGAATCCTCTCGCAGCCGTGAAACTGGTGGCGCCGGTTTGGGTCTGAGTATTTGCCGCAACATCGTCGAAGCTCACGCCGGACGCGTCAGTATTGAAACCAGCGAACTGGGCGGATTAAAAGTATCCGTTTATTTACCACTACAGGAATCTGCATGAACATTTTAATTGTTGAAGATGAAATTGATTTAGGCGAAATTTTGCAAGACTACCTAACCAGCGAAGGTTTTACAGCAACACTGGTGAGCGATGGTGAACTGGGGCTGCAGAAAATCCTGACCGAAAAATGGGATTTGGTATTGCTCGATTTAATGCTGCCCAAACGCGACGGCTTAAGTATTTGCCAGGAAGTGCGCAAAACCTCGCAAGTGCCAATTATTATGACCACCGCCAAGGTGGAGGAAATTGATCGCTTGATTGGTTTGGAGCTGGGCGCCGATGATTATATTTGCAAGCCATTTAGCCCACGCGAAGTCGTCGCACGTGTGAAAGCTGTGTTACGCCGCAGCAACAAAAGTGAAGAACCACATGAGGAGGGACTGCGCCTGGACAAAGAGCGCCAGTACGCCTGCGTCGGTGATCAATGCGTCGAATTGACCAGCATCGAATTTCGCATTCTGGAAACATTACTGCTCAACAAACAGCGTGTTATCTCGCGCGATTTATTATTGAAAAACGCTTACACCGATCATCGTGTCGTAAGCGATAGAACTATGGATTCCCACATCACCAAACTGCGTAAAAAATTACAGCCTATTTGCAATGAAGATATTATCCATTCGGTTTACGGGGTGGGTTATCGGCTGCAAATTTCCTGATGCATTCATCCCGCAGATGCCATGGAAGGCACAGGTAATCACTCTCTCCAAACCTCACAACTACCGCTATTTATTAACCTCTATTAGCCATTTTTTTAACCAAAAAACTGACTTGCATAATTCTTTCATAGTTCTTCCTGAATCCTTTCACAATCCTGCGCGCATTCATTTTCTGTGCTGGTGTCACAGGCTAGACCACAACCACGCTGAGAGAATCTTATGCTTAAACCATCCAATAAAAACTCATCTTCTACTAATGCTGCTTCTGCTACCGATAGAACCACTATTGACAGTAACCGCCGCCGGACATTAGGTACATTGGGTATATTTAGCCTGATGGGCGCAACCGGGCTTATCGGTTGCGGCGGAGGCTCATCATCCGGCAGCAGCGCAAATAGCTCGACCACGACCAGCACCGCATCGTCATCGAGTGCAGCCACCAGCTCCACTACCAGTAGCCTGGCTACGAGCTCGGGGAGTTGCACGGTGATTCCAACAGAAACTATTGGCCCCTACCCTCTCTCTACCTTATTAAACAGCTCACTTATTTTGCGCGAAAATATTGCTGAAGATAAAACTGGTGTGCCACTTCAAGTCAAACTGAAATTGGTGAATGTGAATAACAGTTGCACACCCGTATCTGCCTACGTATACATCTGGCATTGCGATAAAGATGGCAATTATTCGGGTTATAACGGCGAAGCGGGAAAAACCTATTGTCGCGGTGTGCAGTACACCGACACCAATGGTGTGGCCCACTTCACCACCATTTATCCTGGTTGGTATGCCGGGCGTATCACCCATATTCATTTCCAGATTTTTTTAACCGCTTACGGAAGCAATGCCCAGTCTAGCGCTATTTCACAAATGGCGTTTCCGGCTGATATAACAACTGCGGTTTACAACTCAACTCTTTACAGTGCTAAAGGGCAAAACACCTCGGTAAAAACTTTTTCGGCGGACAACGTCTTTAGCGACGGTGTTGAGTATCAAATGACGAGTGTCACCGGCAACGTAACAGATGGGTATATCGCCGAGTTACAGGTTGGAATCAAAGTCTGAGATTAAAATCGATTCGGTTTAAGTGCGAAACACACTTAGCAAACCGTCTAATTTGCGAATCTCACGTTCGAGGTGATCGCGCGATTGGCTAGTTTGCTCACCGGCTTCATGGTTTTGTTTTGCCTGTTGCAGAATCGTATCCATGCTGCCGGTGATTTGTTGCATTGACTGTTTTTCTTCTTCCGACGCGCGCTCAATTTGCGAATTCATTTGCCGGATTTGATCAACCGCATCCACTATATTAGAAAATGCCTGTGATGTATTGGCGATACGTTCTTTAATCACCAACGCTTTTTGTTGTGCTCCGCTCATAACTTCTACCGCTTTACTTGAACCGGTAGTGAGATTGGTAATAATAGTTTCAATTGCTTTAGTGGATTCCTGAGTGCGCGATGCAAGACTGCGCACTTCATCGGCCACGACCGCAAAACCGCGCCCGGTTTCACCGGCACGCGCGGCTTCAATCGCCGCATTTAAAGCCAATAAATTGGTTTGCTCGGCAATGCTGCGAATCACCTCCAGCATTGCACCTATATTGCGGCTATCAGCCACCAGCGCGGAAATCACTTGCGATGCGTTATCAACCTCTTGCACGACTTCATCAACACCTTGCTGGGCCGAGGCGACTATTTTGTTACCTGCGCCGGTAATGCTCGTGGCATCGGTGGATGCCTGATTCGCACCTACTGCAGCCTCTGCCACCTTATCCAGGGTGTTGGAAATTCTATCCACCGCATTGGCAACATGGGAAATTTCGCGCAGCTGCGCATCGCAGCCTCTGGCTGCCTGAGTAATTGATTGGGTAATTTGCACACTCGCTGCGGTGAGCGTGTGATTGCTGGCCTGGGCCTGGCTAATAAGCACCTGCAGTTTTTCAACAAACCGGTTAAACGCAAATGCAAGGCGCCCCAATTCTGTAGTGGTATTTTCATTAGGTAGACGCGCGGTTAAATCGCCCGAGCCTGAGGCCAACTCCTGCAGATTTTCAGTAACCTGTGCAACCGGTTGAACAATCATTTTGTTGGCAAAAATAAAAATAACCACGGCCATTGCAATGCTTACCAACAAAGCAGCAAAGAGTTTTACTGATGCGGCGCTCTGCAATTGTTCGACATTGCCGGTTTCACTTTCAACTTTACTGTCTGCCTCTTCTTCCATTTCACCGATAAACGCAAGCAGTCCATCAAGCTGACTATTGAGCTGGTTATATTCCTCGGTAGCAACAGTGCCCGCCTGCAATTTACTGATCAGTGCCGCGCGTGTTGCGTGATAATTATTTAATTGCTGATCCAATTTACTGACGGTAGCCTGCCCCATTAATCCCGATGCTTTCATGCGTCCCAAGGCTTCATTTTCCATAGCAATGGCAGCGTCCAACACCGCTTGCATTTCCGCGAGCGATTTTTCGTTGTGATACAATTTTTGCAATACAATAATTTGCCCCTCAAGGCCAATCTGCCCTTCCATAGCACCATCTGCCGCATTCCACGCCGGGCCGGAAATATATTCCAGCAAGCCACCCAATTTTTGGCTCGCACTAAAACCGACAAACGTATTTATGCCAATCAAGGCAATAAACCCGGCAACCACTAGCATGATGGATTGTTTGATGTTCATTGCGTCCTCGCAATTTTGTTAGCTGACCTGACCAACACAGATTAAAATTCAATATAAGCACGCGCACCAACAGCAAGTGCATCGTCCAGGGTTTTATCCATAGCGGGATTTTGGATGTAATAAAAACTCCCCTGTAAATTAAGGTGGTCCACCACCGGCGCAAAATAGGTTAGCTCCCACGCCGTTTCCGCGCGATCCACTCCACTATCGGTAGCACTGTTAGCGTCGAGATAGGGATCGCCATTGCGCGCATGCGCCACCGCCAACCCCAAACCATCGCCGTCCAACCAAAACCCGGTAAAGGTAATACCTGTACCGCCGTAATATTCAAGCTGGTTAAATTCATCATCGGCTTGCCCTAACTGCACAAACACCGCAGCGACATCATTGATATTTTTTTCGGCAATAAAATAAACCCCGGTGTTGTCATCCATCATTTCACCATCAACCGGATTTTCAACTTCAGCCGTGTGCTGCCAAACACCCAGAGCAACCTTATCCTTGCTGTCAGTTGCCCACCCCCATTCAACCGCACTGAACAAACCATCGCCGCTATTAAATTGCACATGGGTACCACGCGGATCATTCGGGTCACCTGGAATGCCATCGTAAATCGCGGCTAGTAAATAATTATTTTCGCCCGCAAAGGTAAAATGCAGGGCTGTCGATGTAGTAGAAAAAATGGAAGGGCCGACTTGTGAGGTATCCGGGCCGATACCAAAAGAGGGATGGGTAAATAAACCCGCTGATTCGAGTGAATAAAATGTGGAGTTGTAATCGTGCAAACCAAACAAAACTTTTACGCTGTCATCCGCAAAACTGTGTTGATACCAAAACTCATAGACCTTTAAAGCTTCATCGGTGGCGATATTGGATATGCCTTGCACATCACCGACATCGTCGGAAGGGTTATCGCCGGTATCGCCCAACACATACACAAACCATGCACCATTACCCCACCAACCTGCAGCACCGGTATCTATTGCCAAGGTGAGATCAACATTGGCCAATTCACTGGAACCCTCTCGTATACCACCATCCAGGTTAGTGACGGACTCCAACGTCAAGGCAGTCGCCAATTGATACGGGGACTCAGCGCGAGCGCAAAAACTAACACTCGCCGTCATGAGCAACAAAAGCGTGAGAATTTTCTTCATAGCCAACAATCCCTCTGCCTCTAATTGGTACGGCTGCATCCATAAATAATGGGCGCAACAGGGCAATGCTGAGTAGCAGTATAGACAGGGATTAAGCGCGCCAAGGATTATCGCGAAAAAACCTACAGGCTTATCGTCGAATGAAATTAAAACGAACGGTTTAAAAATAAAGTTATCTAATTAGCTCGGTGGTTGCTGCAGTGCCAGTTTCCTTTTAGTCAGCGCTGTCGCTTCATGCTCGAGTGGGTTGTCTGGCCACGGATGGCGCGGATAGCGACCGCGCATTTCTTTGCGCACTTCGGGGTAGGCTTGCTGCCAAAAAGTTTGCAGGTTATTTGTGATAGCTAGCGGGCTACCATTAGGCGATAACAGGTGAATTTTTAGCGGGATTTTACCATTAGCAAGTTGCAATTGTTCACAACCAAAAAATTCCTGCAACTTGGCCGAGATTTGTGCGCTGCCATCGTTAGCAAAATCAACAACCACACTGCGGCCACTAGGTAAATCAATTTTACTTGGCAATAGTTGTGCAATTTTTTGGCAATTATCGAAACCCAAATAAAATTCCAGAGCATCGTGCAACGGCAGCTGATCCAAACGCGTTGATTCATTTAAAAATGGCAGCAACCATTGGTGTAAATTAACAATCAGGCTGGCATTGTCAAGCGCGGGCAATTCACATAACTGATAAGCCACCACCAAACGTGCGCGCTCAAGCAATGCGCGTGCTTTATCGCTCCATGCAAGATGGTCAAAACCTTTTTCAAC
This sequence comes from Cellvibrio fibrivorans, assembly GCF_031457055.1. Lineage (NCBI taxonomy): Bacteria > Pseudomonadati > Pseudomonadota > Gammaproteobacteria > Cellvibrionales > Cellvibrionaceae > Cellvibrio > Cellvibrio fibrivorans. The sequence continues at coordinate 125,755 of NZ_JAVDVX010000009.1, forward strand.
AATGAATGCGCGAATATGTTCCAACAATTTTTGTGCAATTTCACTGGCAGGAATTATTTGCCAGCTTTCATCAATCGCCACACCCCCCATGGCCCAACGCGTGTGCTCTTGCCAACGCTGTTGTTTAAATACCAATGTGGTTTTCGCCTGGCTGAGTTGTCGCTGCTGCTCGGCTGTTAATTGCAGCGCAATGCCCACACCAGAATGGCTTTTAGGCTTGGTATTAATTAGCGGGAACACCGCCCACTGCGCGTCCAACTTGCCTTGTGGTTCAACACTCATACCGGAGTTCAACCGGTAACGGCCCGAGTCTTGTTTAAACCCAATACGATCATTAAATGCGCGGGCAAGAAATAAGGAATCTACCGCAGCGGTATTTTTTTGCAGTGATAAAACCCCTAACCAGCGTTTTTGTTGTTGCTGCCATTGCCGATTGCACGCCAGTTCACGCGTAGCATCATCTAACAAAGCAGAAAAATCCTGCTCTGCTGCCAATTCAAAATGCAAGGAGAGTGATAGCAAGAGCGCGGCTTCGCTAATGGTTTTTTCATGCAGCAATAAAAACGCGGCGATGCGCGGATGGGTTCCGAGTGCACTGACCGATTTTCCCGCCGCAGTAATTTGTGCTTTGGTATCGAGCAAATTCATTTTTTGTAATTGCTGAACTGCAAAATCCAACGCGAGTTTATTTGGCGCTTCTAACCAAGGCAGTGAATCAGAAGGGCTACCCCAGTGGGCGATACGCAACGCGAGTGGCAAATAATCGGTCGCGCGAATTTCCGGTAAATCAGCCGCCGCAAGCGGCTGGTCTTGCGACCAAAGGCGAATGCAATGCCCGGCCTGAACGCGCCCAGCACGACCACGACGTTGCTCGGCGCTGGCCATGCTGATACGCGTTGTGCGCAGACGGGTAACACCGGTGCGCTGCTCATAGTCCGCCCGGCGCGCCAAACCAGAATCAATAACGACAGTAACGTCGGCAATAGTTAATGATGTTTCGGCAATGTTCGTCGCCAGAATTAAACGCGGGCCTTGCATTGAATCTAATGCAGCGCTTTGTTCGTTTGATGGAACACGGCTATGCAAACGAAATACTTTCAGTGAAGGAAATAGTTGAATAGGAAATTTTTGAGCAATTAAACTAGCGCAGTTTTCTATCTCGCGCCAGCCCGGTAAAAATACCAGCACCGTTGTGGATTGCCACTGCGGATACGCAAGCAGCGCACGCAATAACTGATCTTCAATTTTTTCACCATAGCCGTTGGGATTTTGTTTGGCAGGTTGATATTGGGTGCTGACCGAAAAGCAGCGCCCCGGTGCAAATAAGCGGTTAGTAATTTGCTGCTGCAAAGCGGGATCCGGTGTTGCGCTCATTAGCACAAGCTGCAAATCCTCGCGCAGGATTTGCACCTCCTGCAAAAATGCCCATGCCATATCCTGGTTTACACTGCGCTCGTGAATTTCGTCAAGCATCACGCAGGCGACACCATCCAGTGTGGGATTTTGCAAAAGATGTTGTAGCAAAATACCTGGTGTCATTAACACCAGGCGGGTATCAGCACTCATGCGCGAATCGTAAGGTACTTGATAACCCACCTGCTGCCCCGGCGTTTCGCCCAATAATGCTGCGAGCCGTTGCGCGAGCGCTTGCGCCGCCAAAACACGCGGCTGCACCAACCAAACTTGCTGCCCCGCAGGTGCTTGCGCCAATACCCAGAGCGGTGCGAGTGTTGATTTACCAGCGCCAGGTTCTGCTTCCAGTAACAGCGGCGTATGTGCCAGTGCAGCAATAAAATCATCGTGCAATGCACTCAGCGGTAAATCGGGCAAGAGCATAAAAAATCCAGATAAAAGATAAAAAATGATTAATCGAATTGATGGATTAACTTAATGCCTGCCGAAACATTTCGCCCCAAAGCGGGTTCAAATGCGCGGCCGTTCGCTTGATTGACGATGACCGAACCCACGTAATTCTCATCGGTAATATTGGCCAATTTTAACCACCAATCGAATTGCAATGATTGCACAACATATGCGCCGCGAACACTCGCATCAAAAGTGGTGTAATTCGGAGCGTAAACCTGATTATTATCGGCAGTATAAATACGCGAGCGCTGCTGCGCGCCCAGATCAAATCGCAATGTATCATTTGCAAAGGGTTGCCATTGTATACCTAGCTGATATTGCTCGCGCGCCGCGCCGGGCAGTTGGCTGCCGTCCCATTGACCGGCAGAATAGATGGCATCAAGCGATTGAATCCCCGCCTGCAGCTTCACATTGGGATTAATGGTAAAGCGGCCCAATAATTCGATCCCTTCGCGTTTAGTTTCAGCGGCGTTGCGAAAGGTAGTGCGACCTCCGACTGACTGATCCACGACAATTTCGTTTTCCGTATCGATAAAAAATTGCGTCAATGTCAGCTCGAACATCTCCTCCGGATTATAGTTAATGCCCAACTCATGCTGGCGATTAGTGGCCGTCTCAAGCCCGGTATTCAAACCGGTTGCACCAGTCCTGTAAGCCATTTCGGTCAGCGTGGGAGTTTCATAGCCGCGTCCGCTACTGGCAAATAATTGCCACGCAGATGTGACTGCATAATTCCCACCGATTGCAAAAGAATCTTCACGATAATTGCGCGCGCCTGAGTCGTCGGGATTACCGACAACAATAAAACTGTCTTCTACAATAAAATCCAAATCGGTATGGCGCACACCTGTGTAAAGCATTAAGTTTTCCGTGGGGTTAATGTGAATTAACGAGTAAATATCGCGGCTTTCAACTTCACCAGTCTCATCGCGGCGCAAATCTCCGATAGCGCCGAATTCATTCACATAACCTCGGCGCTCGTCTTGCATCTGTGCTAATTCCGCACCAAGACTGATTTCTGTAGGCCAACTCAATAGATTCAAACTGTGCGTAATACTCCCATTAATACCGGAAAAATCCCGCTGCAAATCGACGACACCACCACTGCCAGAAATAGCATCACCCGCAAAACCCAGATATTGGGTAATCGCGCGCTCGCCTTGCCAAAGCCCGGTTTGCCAGCGTGTTGCTCCGTTATTATCGCGCAGACTGATAGAGGTTTGTTGATGTTCAATAGTTTTGCGCGTGTCATACATTTCTGCGGCAGGATTTAATTGCCATGGATCATTGCGCCACTGTTCAGGCGTTAAACCGAGTGGATCTTGCAATAGTGGATCATTGCTGTAATCGTGCTTAACAATCACATCAAGATTATTTTCTGTGGTGTAAAACAATTGCACACCAGCTTGATGTCGCTCAGCGCTGGAATGAGGTCGCTCGCCATCGATATCAGTATTGGCAAATTGCGCGCGTAGCGCCAGATTTTCACTGCGCCACTCTCCACTCAATGTTTGTCGTGTGAGGCCTAGATCACCTGCGATTAATCCTGCGCTGATGCGACTCGCTTCCGGCACTTCAGTTTGCAGGCCAATCACACCACCTGCACCATTGCCATAGAGCGCGGCAACTGGCCCGCGCAATACTTGCGCGCTGGCGACATTGTCAAGCATCACGCTGGCTAATTGCCCCTGTCCATCGGGTGTGGACATGGGAATACCATCGACTTGCAGATCAATACCGCGCACGCCAAAAGCGGAGCGCGCGCCGAAACCGCGCAGGCTAATACGTGTATCCTGCGCGTAGTTAGTACGCGAATCCACTTGCACACCGGGAATGATTTGCAGTAATTCAGCGGGATCGAGCCGCGCGCCAGCAGAAAAATCAGCCGCCGTTTTTATCAAAATACGTTGGCTTACTACAGAAGTTTCACTGCGCTCGCCCGATACAATCAAGGTTTCCAACAATTCCGGCGCTGCTTGCGCGAATAGTATATTTGGCTGCAGCAGGAATAATGTCCCTGCCATTAGCGAACACATGGGTGCGTACGAATAATTCATAATTGTCCAGGATGATAAAAATGCGCGCAGACTGCAGCGCCAAAAGAGGAGCTATTCTGCAAAAAACGTAACAAAGTCTCATTAGATAAAACGAATATTTACATCAATCGCGACATAAGCTGCGCTTTGGTGAACAGCTTCTATACTCAAGAAGTGAACATCAGGATGATTCTATGCCACAAGAATTTCGCAACCAGCTTGAACGGCTGCGCCAACAGTTTGCAGCAAGCTTGCCCGAGCGGGCGCGTCGCCTGGAAGAAATCTGGAGCCATTTGCGCCATCTTAATTGGAGCGAGCAAGGTATTACTACGCTGCAACAGTTTGCGCACAAACTTATCGAGGCCGGCACCAGCTTTGGTTTTCCCGAGTTGCGCCACGCCGCGCAGCAATTGGAAAACTTCATCACCGACCTGAATGAATTGGGGCGTAGTTTTGGCGGCTTGGAGTACGCGCAACTGGAAGACCATATCCGCCACTTGAGCCAGATAATGGCTGCCACCGCCAATGGTACAGCGCGCCAGGATCCACTCCCCTCTGCTATTGATCCCAACAGGTATCCGGAAGCGCTGGGTAAAACGATTTTTTTAGTTGACCCCGACCGGGTGCTGGCTGCGCTCTGCAACGCCTATCTGCGTAAAGCCGGATTTGTAGTGGAGTATTTTGACAATCCACAATCCTGTATGCAGAGGCTCTATCTGGATTCACCCGCCGCAATCCTGATGGACCCGGATTTTGAGCGCTCGGGCTTGCAGGCGCTGGGCAATTTGCATCAAATAAAGGCGTTGCTCACCCATGATACCCCCATCATCCTGATGTCCGGCCGCACCGACGTAAATGCCAAATTGCGCGCCCTGCGCGCAGGTAGCAGCGACTATCTGATCAAGCCGCTCGACTTCCATTTTCTGGTCGAGAAGCTGGTACATATCATCACCCAACACACCAAAACCCAGCGGGTGATGATTGTTGACGACGACCCTGCAATGACCAGCCTGCAAGCGGAAATTTTGCGCTATGCGGGGATGGAAGTGCTCTGCGTCAACCAGCCATTGCACAGTTTGCAGCGCGCCGCCAAATTCAAACCCGACCTGGTGATTCTGGATATGCACATGCCCGATATCAATGGCATGGAGCTGGCAGTGCTGTTGCGACAAGACCCGGAATTTTTATTGCTGCCAATTATTTTTGTCACCGCCGATACCGATACCAACCTGCATAAAAGCATCAAGGCGCTGGGTGTAAATGCGCTACTTACTAAACCCTTTGAGGTCACCGAACTCATTAGCGTATGTGAACAGGCACTGGCCGATACCTCGGCGCTCAAAAATCGTGTCGCACGTGTGACCCGCCACACCCAGCAGCCGCAGCAGATCAACCGCAGCTACTTCTTCACTGCACTGGAAGATGAACTGCATAACAACAGTTTGGGCAACCAGAATAGCGCCCTCTACTATTTCAGCATCGATAAACTAGCCGACTTAACCCTGCAGTTGGGACAGGTAGAGCTCATAGACTTACACGACCAGTTTTGTCGTCGCCTAAGCGAAACCGTCGGCAGCGACGAGCAATGGATAGACTTATCCCACATGGTCGCCTGCGTGCTGGCAGGTAAACGCAGCTCGGAGTTCCATCGCCAGCGCGGAGAACAATTCACCAAACATTTGAGCAGCCAACCTTACATAATTAAAGGCAAAGCCCTCAGCCTGCAAATTAAATTGGGTATAGCGCCATTAAGCTCAGCGCTTGGCACCGCCAACAATGCGCTATTACGCGCAGAGCAGGCGTTCGAAGCAAGTGTCAGCGGCGCAATACCGCTCACCAGTGCAGCGGCGGAGGCCAATACAAAAACAACCGATAAAAACCTGCCCGATTTTTCCACTGTTGTATTCAGCCGCGACCTGACTCTCGCGTTCCAGCCAATTATCAGTTTGGAAGATGCACAAATCGAACATTTTTCCGTGCTTACGCGGCTGCGCGGTGAAGATGGAGAACCTATTGCCGCCGGGCAATTCCTCAGCCGCATCACCCAACCAGGCAAGCGATTGGAACTGGACCGCTGGGTGTTGCAGCAGGCGGTCAGCGCAATTGCCGCCAACAGTCAAACGCGCGAACAAGCGACACTGTTTATCCACCTGGCCGAAGAGACCTTGCAACAAAGCAGCTTCTTTTCCTTCGCCGCCAATGTGTTGCGCTCGTCACGCCTGCGCGGAGAGGAGCGACTGGTGTTTATGCTGGAGGAGAACTGGATACTCAATCACTTCCATCAAGCGCGAGAAATCGCCAAGGCATTGCGCGATATCCGCTGCGGTATCTGTGTCACTCGCGCTGGTGAGAGTGAACAAATACTGCCGATGCTGGACGACTTGGCACTCAACTACCTGCGCCTCTCGCCCAAGCTCACCAGCGAGGGAGCAAATCCGAAGTTGTTGGAGCGACTTATTGCCTCTGCGACCGGACGCGGCATTAAAGTGATCGCTACTCAAATTGAAAACTCGCACAATCTCTCCAGATTATGGATGCAGGGAGTGCGTTTGTTTGAAGGTTTTTTTATCCAGCCACCCGATACGGGTTTCCATCTGCAAAACGACATTATCTTTGCCAAGGAATTTGTGCAGGGCAACGGGTTCGGTGGATCCTGAAGAGTCGCTTGATAGGCGCAAAACCTGCCCAAATTTGCCAATAATCGCAATAACTTATATATTTGCCGCCTGTTTTTGCCGCGTACAAGTTGATTACAACTGTGTCCCATCGGTAGCAAGTGCCGGTGTAGCGAAAAAAGCTCTGATAAAGCGTCCCCCTGATCAATCATTCGCTGGCCCGTCACTGACTGGCTTTGGCGAATTGTTTTTTCACGCAACACACATTTATTACTAACGCCACGGCGTTGTTTTTTTGGAGAAGACCATGTCCACGCTCATGAATACTTACGGCACCAGAACCCTGACCCTCACCAAGGGCGAGGGCAGCCGAGTATGGGATGACAGTGGCAAATCCTATCTGGATGCAATCAGCGGTATCGCCGTTTGCGGCCTTGGCCATGCGCACCCTGCGCTGACCAAAGCCCTGTCCGAGCAAGCGGCAACCCTGTTGCACGTCTCCAATTTATACAATATTCCCCAACAGCAGCGCTTGGCTGATCTGTTGATCCAGGTTTCCGGCATGGAAAAGGTGTTCTTTTCCAACTCCGGCGCTGAAGCCAATGAAGCGGCGATCAAGATCGCGCGTAAATACGGCAACGACAGAGGCGTGAAGAATCCTTCCGTTATCGTTATGGCCAACAGCTTCCACGGTCGGACGCTTGCGACCCTGAGCGCCACCGGCAACGCCAAAGTGCAAATCGGTTTTGAGCCACTAGTAGAAGGTTTCATCCGTGTGCCTTACGACGATGTTGCGGCAGTAAAATCCGCCATCACTGAACACAAAAACATTGTCGCGATTCTGGTTGAACCCGTGCAAGGCGAAGGCGGTGTGCGGGTGCCTGCAGCGGATTACCTGAACCAACTGCGCGCTATAGCCGATCAACACGAGCTGTTGTTAATGCTGGATGAAATCCAAACCGGCAACGGCCGTACCGGCACCTACTTCGCCTATCAACACAACGGCCTGCTGCCCGATGTGGTCACCACTGCCAAAGGCTTGGGCAACGGTATGCCCATGGGCGCCTGCCTCGCGCGCGGTAAAGCGGCCGAAGTGCTGCAACCGGGCAACCATGGCACTACGTTTGGCGGCAACCCACTCGCCTGTAGCGCAGGCATTGCGGTAATCGAAACACTCCTATCATCCAACCTGATCGCCCGTGTAAAAGTGCTGGGCGATAAGCTGCTGGCCGATTTCAAAACCGCCTTGGCAGGCAACCCCAAAGTGGTTGATATCCGCGGTAAAGGATTGATGATTGGTATTGAGATGAATGCTGCCTGCCCTGAGCTGGTTCAAAAGGGGCGTGATTTGGGTATTTTGATCAACGTGACCGCCGTCAACACTATCCGCTTGTTACCCACGTTTATCCTCACTGACGCTGAAGCCGATGAGCTGGTCAGCAAAGTGGTACAACTGGTAAACGAGTTTTAACCAATTAGTGAATGAGTTTTAAATAGGCGCGCGCATAAGGCGCGCGCTGCAATAAAAGAGCAATGATTATGGTTCCCCCAAAGGCACCGAGACATTTTCTAACCCTCGCCGATATCAACCGCGCCGAACTGCAACAGATAATTGCACGCGCCATCGAACTCAAAGCCATGCTGCGACAGGGCACCGCCCCTGAGCCGTTTAACAACAAAGTATTGGCAATGATTTTTGAGAAAAACTCCACCCGCACCCGCGTCTCTTTTGAGTCTGGCGTAGCCAAGTTGGGTGGTCATGCGATTTTCCTGTCCACCAAGGATTCGCAACTCGGTCGCGGTGAGCCGATTGAAGACGCCGCCCGCTGCATCGCCAGCATGGTCGATATGGTGATGATCCGCACCTTTGGACACGACACCGTCGAGCGTTTTGCTGAGTATTCACGCGTCCCAGTGATCAACGGCCTAACCGATGAATATCACCCTTGCCAATTACTGGCCGATATCCAGACTTACGTTGAAAAACGCGGATCACTCGCGGGCAAAACCGTAGCCTGGGTGGGCGACGGCAACAACATGTGCAATACCTATATCCAAGCGGCTGAACTCTGCAACTTTGAATTGCGTATCGCCACGCCCAAAGGGTTTGAGCCGGAAGATGAGTTCGTCACGCCCTACCAGCATCGTGTCACACTGACCAACGATCCGCGCGCGGCAGTCGCCGGTGCCGACTTGGTTGTCACCGACACTTGGGCCTCCATGGGCCAGGAAGATGAAAAGAAGCAGCGCGAGAAAATCTTCAGCGGTTACCAGGTCAATAAAGAGCTGATGAGCCTGGCTAAAGCCGATGCGCTCTTTATGCACTGCCTGCCCGCCTATCGCGGCAAAGAAGTATCAGCAGAAATCCTCGATGCACCCGATGCAGTCGTCTGGGAAGAAGCCGAAAACCGCATGCATGCGCAAAATGCGCTGATGGAATTCCTGTTTAACCAGTAATTGCCCGTACGCCGAGATTTACACAAGTCAGTGCAAATCGACGCAAAAAAATAAAACCCGCTAATTCCTGAGTTAGCGGGTTTTTTATTGCTCACCAAAATGACACACCAATAGACAACGTTGTCTATATGGGCACCAATATGGAACAAGCAAAAACACCAAAAGATTACACTCGGTAACACTTTTTCTGATAAATGACTCAAAATAATGCTTTTAATAACATATTAAGATGTAAATACGATTTGATATTCTATATATGAATAAAAATGATCAATATTTCGGTTTTTGTGCGAAAACAATCTTAAAATTCGTAACAAAAAGTAACAAACTAAAATCTGACATGCCTATAATCATCCCGTGGGTGCAGTTAAACATTCCGATTAATCTTACTTCCTGAGGCTTTTATCATGTCAAAATCATTCGTCGCTAAAGTTGTTGCCGTCGCTTCACTTGCCAGCCTGTCAACGTTGTCTGTTATGGCGAACGCTGAAGCCTATGCCGCTTATAAAGAAGTTCCTGGTGTGGTAACCAAAGTAAATGCTGCTGAGAGCACTATCACCATCAAGACTGAAGACGGTGCTACCAAAACCTTTAACGTCATCAAGGGCGCAAAAGTAGCAACTGAGAAAGGCCGCGCTATGTCATTGGACACTCTGGCAAAAGGTGACACAGTCGTTTTGAAAAACCGTGTTTCCACTCCAATTGCCAGTGAAACCAAAGAACAAGTATTGTCAGCCAATAAATAAAACAGTGCTGACACTAAATACATAAAAAGCTTTGACCACTGCAATGAGCCCCGTATGGGGCTTATTGTTCTGCTTTATAAAATCTCCTACCGATTCAAATCCTTAGGGCCGACACACAATTCATTTCTCCACTAAAAAATTGCCCTATAAGAAAAGCTTGCCATCGCTTGGATAAAATTCCGCGTGTCGCGCAAATTTGTATTCGAAAATAATTATTGTTACTGCATACGTATTCAAACTATTTATCCAAATCATTTGCCGTATTCTGATGCCGGAAGTTGCTGTTGCATGCCCTGCATGTAGACAAACCTAATAAAGATAATCATCAAAACTTCGGTAAACCATTATGAAAACACTCCCCAAACTCCTGTTTGCTTTTTTGCTATGCCCGTTAATCTCGTCCCCTGCTTTTGCACAAACTACCTTTGTCCATTTATTTGAATGGAAGTGGAATGACATTGCATCTGAATGCGAAAATTTTTTAGGCCCGAAAGGTTATGCGGCAGTGCAAGTATCGCCACCACAAAAATCCGTTGCCGGAAGTTTTTGGTGGACACGTTATCAACCTGTGAGTTACGCGATTGAAGGCCGCTCGGGAACACGCGCTGAATTTGCCAGCATGGTCGCGCGCTGTAAGGCTGTTGGTGTCGGGATTTATGTCGATGCTGTTATCAACCATATGTCGGCGGGCAATCGCAATTTTCCGGAAGTGCCCTACGGTGTAAATGATTTTCACACCTGTACAGGTCCTATTAATTACACCAACGCATGGCAAGTGCAGAATTGCGATCTGGTGGGATTAAATGATTTAAAAACCGAATCCGATTATGTACGCGGGAAAATCGCTGCTTACATGAATGATTTGTTGAGCATGGGTGTAGCCGGTTTCCGTATCGATGCGGCAAAACATATGCCCAGTGGCGATATCGCTAATATTGTCAGCCGTTTAAATGGCAGCCCCTATATCTTTCAGGAAGTGATTGGCGCAGCTAACGAACCTATTACGCCCGCGCAATACACTTATATTAGCGATGTGACTGAATTTAATTTCAGCAGCACCTTGGGCACTTATTTTAAAGGGCGCGCACCGCTAAAAGATTTGCGCAATATCGGCGTATGGAGCGGTTGGTTAAATAGTAGTGATGCGGTGACTTTTGTTGCCAACCACGATAACCAACGTCAAAACACCAGCAATATTGTGACGCACAAAGATGGCATGAATATAAATAATATTGCGCACGTGTTTATGCTCGCCTATCCCTATGGGTACCCAGAAGTCATGTCCAGTTACGATTGGACCGATCACGACCAAGGCCCACCAACATCAACGCCTGCAAGCAATTGTAATAACGGTTGGCTGTGCGAGCACCGCAATCGCGAAATCGCCAATATGGTCGGCTTCCGCAATGCCACAAAAGAGGCATTTTATTTATCTAACTGGTGGGATAACGGTGCAAACGCTATTGCGTTTGGTCGCGGCAGTTTAGGATTTGTGGTCGTTAATGGTGAAAGCAGTGCAATCAATGTCACCTTGCAAACCGGTTTGGCGGCAGGAAATTATTGCAATGTTATCGCGGGCGATTTTGTAAACGGTACCTGCACGGGTGCAAGTATTACCGTTGCCGCCAATGGCACAGCGACGTTTAATGTTGCAGCAAAAAGCGCAGCGGCAATTCATGTGCAAGCAAAAAATGGCAGCGTTGTTGGCAACAACTGCGTCTACTCCTCAATGAAATTGCGCGGCACATTTAATAACTGGGCCAGCACCGATATGACTTGCGCCGCAGGCACTTGGGTCGGCACCGCCAGCTTCACCGGCAACACCGGTCGTTTTAAATTTGATGCCTACGGCAACTGGGTTAACAACTGGGGCAACAACAACAGCGATTTAATTGCTGACGCCAGTGGCAACGATATTCTCGTCACTACGCCGGGCACTTACACCATCACCTTTAACGATGCAAATTTGCAGTACAGCATCACCCCTGCCAATAACACCAGCAGCGCAGTAGCAAGTTCTATTGCAGCGAGTAGCTCAAGTACACCTGCAAGTTCGAGCAGCGCAGCGAGCTCAACTGGTGCGTCGGTTAGTGTGAGCTTTACTTGCCAAAACGGAACCACTTATTCAGGACAAAGCGTGTATGTGGTGGGCAACAGTGCCGCGTTAGGGAATTGGACTGCAGCCTCAGCTATCAAATTAAATCCTACTAGCTATCCAACTTGGACCGGCACAATTCAAATACCGGCTAACACAGCAGTGGAATGGAAATGCTTGAAGCGCGAAGAAAATAATGCGGCAGCAGGTGTTGTGTGGGAAAGTGGCAGCAATAATACATTTAATACTGGCAGCGCCAGCAGCACACTGGGCGCTTTCTAACTCTTTATCTCTACAGCTATTCACATGGATTGGTAATGCGTTTTGGGGCGACTGCTAACAAGCAGCCGCCTTTTTTATTTTTTAAATTTAAATCACACCGTTAAATTTATCTCCTGCACCACACCAACACCACCATCTTCTTTGAGATAAATACCTGAATTAACAACTTCACCGAGCGATTGGTTATCCGCATCTTTTAATTGGAATGGCGAGGACACATGCCCCAGAAAAATGGCGCCAATATTTTTATCACCCAGCGCCGCTAATTGAGTCGAGCCATCTTCATTAGTCATCCAGATGCGCAGCTGTTGATAAATGCTATCGCCTTCATCGATAAAATGATTGCCGTCCTCATCGTAAGCAGCAAGTTCAGTAAAACCGCGCCCACTGCTAGGGCCAAATAATTCGCTGCCATTATTGATGCTGCCGTCGCCGTTGCGATCCAACGCCAAATAACCACTGCCAGGTCGCAAGCTCGCAATTTGTTCAGCTGTGCCATCGCTATCCAAATCAAACTCAAAACGTGTTTGACTAAGTGATGCACCCAAGCCATCAAAATTAATCACTAACGGATCAATTTTTTTACTGCCCGCCTCAATGTGCAGATTGGATTCCTGCACAAACTCGCGGCTCATATTCATCGCCACAGAAAAATTGATTTCGCGGCCATCAGCCGTGCGCACCACACCCACCGCCTGGAACTTCATCGATTCTTGTTCCTGATAGCGCTCGTGCCGCTGATAAATCAAACCCGGGCCAGTGCTGCGGGTAGTGACCGCTTGCGCGGGCGGCGCTGTGTCCACACTCAAAGTTTGCGTGTTGGCACCCGTAGCAGCTTGCACCTCAGCGGGTGATGCCACATCCAAGTCTTTGCCGGTGATGGCTTTATACATCGCCGCGATGATCATCATATTCAAGCGATCACGGGAATCCACCGGTGTGCTTAAATCGAGCGACTGTGTTTGGCGATGCATCGCCAGTAGCGAACCTGCGCGGGAGAGATCCACTGCCACACCCAGCGGTTGTGGTTCCGTATTAGCCGCTTGCACGGCGGCTGCCGGCTGATCCAGCCAAAATTCCAGCCGCTCTGTAACGCTGTGCTCTTCGCGGTAATCACGCTGTGCTGCCATGCCAATAAGGGCATTGGAAATAATCATATCTGCCGTCCATTTTTTGGAGAAATAGAGAAAATCCCACCGGAAATTCACTTGGGAAAGCGCGGGTTAATCTCTATAGCGGCAAAAATGCTGATTTTTTGAGCGTTATTTGGCGTGAAAATTAGAATTATTGGTTATGAGCACAACCGTCAAAAGACCAGTAGCAAGGTGCGGGGATATAAGGAGGAAGTCGGTAGGAAAGCCGGCAGATCAATTGCGCGCCAAGGCCAACTGATTTTTGTAGCGCTGATGAAGGATATTGACGCGGAAAACATAGGTCTTGGTTTCTTCGTAGGGTGGCACGCCCCGGTACTTTTCCACTGCTCCCGGTCCGGCGTTGTAGGCAGCGGTCGCCATAGTAATGCTGCCGTCAAAACGCTCCAGCATACGCGCCAAATATTTCACTCCACCATCGATATTCTGCGCAGCATCGGAGGCATTGCTGACGCCCATATCTTTGGCGGTACCGGGCATCAATTGCATCAACCCCATGGCGCCTTTGCGCGAGCGCGCGAGCGGATTGAAATTGGATTCGGCATGAATAATCGCACGCACCAACGCGGGATCAACACCGTACCTGCTGGCGGCCTGGGTAATCAAATAGGTAAATTCGGTCATGTAGAGTTTGGTACCGCGCCAATCGACGCGCGATAAGGGGTTACAAGCGTAGCAAGAGGTATAGACGATGACTTCGTAGGCAGCTTTTTTAGGTTGGCGATCTGAATAAGCGACGGAACCGCCTTTCTGATACTTAAAAAACGTGAAGGGTTGCGCGGGCTTTTTGCTCGCCGCTGCTTCTAATCGCTCTTGCTCCTTGCGCGCTTTTTCTTCCGCTGCGGTCTTTTCGGCTACGCGACGCACATGGGCTTCAAAATCCTCAAGGCTGGAATCCTGAGCCGAGGTTTTCGTTGAGGGTTGTGCATCCACTTCCGCCAATAGCTCCGCACTGGTGAACACCAGAAGAGGAATGACAAATGACAAAAGGGATTTGCGCACTGAGACTGCTCTTTACTGATTAGGATCGTAACTAATTAGGATCTTTAACGGCGACTGGCTTGTCCATAACGCCAGCGTGTGACAAAACGCTGGCCGGGAGACTTAGTGTAGCTCAGGCCAGAGCAAAGCTCTGTCACCAAAATCTATTTTCGTGACTTGATGCAGCTATCGCAACACGACTGGTTCAGGATTCCAGCCACACATCCCGCACCCAGTGCCATACCGATGGCCAGGTCTCGTCAGTCAATTCACCATCGCGCCAAAACACCACCTCACCATCTTGTTCTACGCAGTAGTAGGCGCCGTTCACTTCACACAACGGCATTAAATAGCGCGGCACGCCCTGCTCCCAGGCGACTGCGGTCACCTCGGGCAAATAGGTATGCGAGTAAGGATCAGCAGCCGTCACCGGCTCGATAGAACCGTAAACCACATCGCTCGCTTCCATCAGGAAACTGCGCATCTCTCGCGGGATCGGCAGCAACAGCTCTTCTTCAATCTCGACCAACCGATCTTCATCAGGCAATTCCAACGGCACAGGCACGGGCTCGTTGCTATCGCGCAGCATCTCAAGAACTTCATCAATATCGGAATCTCTCTCTGACATAAAACTTCCTGAAGATAACAAACGGGAGGCGGAATATAGCCCGAGGCGGGGGCGATAACAAGTCAACCAAACAGTGACATCTGGCTCTCAACCAATTGCCCGAGCGATTCATCCATAAAATGCAAAATGCTATCGGCAACGGGAGTGAGCTGTTTATCGACATAGTGTTGGTAATCAATCGGACTCTGGCGCAGAGCCATATTGATATCATCTGATCCCACTGGTTCGGGGCCATTGACCGTAATCAGATAACTAATCCAATGGCCGCGACGCAAACGTGCGCCGGTTAACTGTTCATATTTGCGCGCAGCCTGCACATGGGGCGGTACATTTTTTTGGTATTCGTGCAGATGGCGGCGCAAGCGCTTGTGATAAATTAATTCCAGGTCGCGCTCACCCGCCAACACCTGCGCGGTAGTGTTGCGCACAAAATCAAAATAATCTTCGCCATCAAAAATTTTCCGGTAAAGCGTCATTTGAAATTCTTTGGCCAGTTGCGTCCAATCGGTGCGCACATTTTCCAGCCCTTTAAACACCATATCGCGCTGGCCATTAACCTCTACCAATCCGGCATAACGTTTTTTAGTGCCCAGCTCAGAGCCGCGAATAGTCGGCATTAAAAAACGCAGGTAATGGGTTTCGTATTGAATTTCCAATGCGCTGTTAATATTGAATTCATCGCGCAGTGTTTGTTGCCACCAAATATTCAATTCTTTTGCCAAGCGTTTACCAATGCTGTTGCACTGCTCAGGCGTTTTCGGCGTTTTACCAACACAATTATTTTCCAGCCAGACAAACAGCGAGTCCGTATCGCCATAAATCACTGCGTAACCTTGCTGCTCAATCCAGTCGCGGCTGCGCTGGATAATTTCATGGCCGCGCAAGGTAATGGAACTGCAAACACGGGGATCAAAAAAGCGGCAGCCGGTTGAACCCAGCACACCGTAAAACGAATTCATAATAATTTTGATAGCGTGGGAAAGCGGCGCATTTTTATGTTGTTTGGCACGGTCGCGCGCGGCTGAGAGCTGCTCGATCACATTGGGTAAGATATGCCCTTCGCGCGCAAAATAAGCCTCGTTAAAACCGGGAACAGTTTCCGCTTCATCGAGTTGATTATGTTGCGCCAACCAGAAAGCACAAGGGTCAATTAAAAAGGTGCGAATGATGCTCGGGTACAGGCTTTTAAAATCCAGCACCAACACATTGTCATAAATCCCCGGCCGCGAATTCATCACATACCCACCGGGGCTAATCACATCAGATTCAAATTCACCTAAATTCGGTGCGATATAACCGCGCCGGTGCAACCGAGGTAAATATAAATACTCAAACGCCGCAACCGACCCTCCGATGCGATCCAAAAGCAAACCCGTTAACTGACTGCGTTCCAGCGCAAACGCCAGCAGCTCCTGCTGCACAAAAATTTTCCACACCAATTCGCAATCGTGCAAATTGTAATCGGCTAGCGCCAGCTTATCGGTTTTAAATAACTGGGTAATATCATCACCACGATCACTGCCGGTGATTAATTTGCTTTCGCCCAATAATTCCTGCGAAATATTCTGCAGAGAATAACTTTGGAATTGGTGATTCGCCGCTTTCAGTAATTCGATACCATCGAGCGCCACCCGCCCTGGAATCACCACAAAGCTGCGCCCGCCGTCGCCCTCTTCATGGCGCCAATTAATGGATTGGTTGGCGCGCCCCAGTTGCAATCCTATTTTCAAACGCTGGCAAATATTTTCCAGCACCAGCAAATCAAACTGCACCAGATTCCAACCGATCAAAATATCGGGATCGACCTGCTGTAAAAACACAAAAAATTGTTGCAGGCAGGTTTTTTCGTCCACGCAAAATATCACTAACTCTGTGTCTGTCCCCTCACCCACCATAAACACGCGCTTGCCTTCTTCACACCAAACACCGATGGAATAAAGCTGTTTGGCATCCATGGAGGTTTCAATATCAAGCGAAAGCATGCGCAACCCAGGCCGCCAGAGTGATTGCTCATCGGCAAGCGGCGCAATACGCGGATTCATAATTGGTTGTTGAGCGGAAAACGCTTGCGTGGGTACATCCAATTGCGCGCCCGCCGTCACAAATCGCTCCATCAAATAACGTTCAGGAGGGCGAATATCGCTTTCCCAAAAGGGAATATCGTTCTGCTTGAAAATATCTTGCGCATCGCGCGCGCTGCGGTGGCTTTTAAAATAGAGCGCGTTAACGGGTTTATTGAGGAAAGTTTTTAATTCAACTTCCGCCATACGCCACTGGCGCAAGCGGCTGATTAACAGCTTGATCTGCGCAGCTTGTTCGCGCAACACAAAAAACACCACTTCCTGCCCGGTAATCTGCGTCCAACAACTCCCCTGCTCCGTCGCCCACCACAAATCGAGCGCGACACCGTCACGTGTGTCGCGCCATTGGCGGGTTAATAAAAAGGCATTGGTCATAGGGATACAGGAACTGGTTGGTTAACCAGTATTATCCCGTATGGGTGATAGGGATGCAATCAGCCAATCTAATCTATACTCAGCAATCAGGATCAATTCCCTGCCAATTACATAATGTTAACGAATGGATTATTGATAATGATTAGGCCGAAATCCTACGCAACTTTCAGATTATTAGCGGTGCTCATCACTATCATCCTCATCGCCACTCATCAATATTTGCCGGCGAAAATCCTGCCCCTATACCCAGACCCTGAGCGTCTCTCATGGATTTATAGTCCACACGCTCATGATACAGAACAAGCAGATTGGATTGACCGAAGCATCAACCATTTCCGCTGCAACTACGCTCCCGGCGATGCCTATTCCTGCGGATGGTCGCTCAATCTTGGGCCGGACAGGACAACAGGAATCGACCTCTCAGCCTATGATGGGCTAAACATTTTCATTCACTACAAAGGTAATGCGCCCCGGATTCGTTTATCACTACGGGATTTCGATCCAAGCTTCAGTGATATCGAGAAATACGACACCACCAGCAAAGTCATGTCTACCGCAATACGCACCTCTGACTTGAATCAACCGGTTTACGTACAGCTGAGTGAATTTAGCGTTGCCGAATGGTGGATTACCGAGTTCGATATCGCGCGGCAGTATTCAGCCCCGTCCATGAACAATGCAATTGCTATCGGATTAGATTTTAATGTTCACAGCGACAATGAAATCCGCATTGAGCGAATTGAGGCTGTTGGTCAATGGATAAAAAAGGAAACTCTCTATTTCTGCATTATTTTATTTTGGATGATACTGATTGTGATAGAAGTATTGTGGCGGTTTTATCTCATCAATATAAAAACCAAAACTGATGCCCAGCGGATTAATAATTTAGTTAGTGAATACAAAAAACTGGAGACTGAAAAGCAACAGTTTGAGGCGTTATCAACCACCGATGTTCTGACCGGAGTTATGAACCGCGCCGGCGTGCAGCAATTTCTGCAACGTTTATTTGAAAGCAACTTTAGCCGCAACCAAATGGGCGTTATGCTATTCGATATCGATTATTTTAAGAAAATAAACGACAGCCTAGGCCATGACGCGGGTGATGTCGTACTCAGTGAAATTGCCAGAATCATCAACGAACAAGTCCGCCAAACCGATATTTTTGGCCGCTGGGGCGGCGAGGAATTTATTCTCATTTGTTCGCAAATTTCCGAAGATCGCTTAATCACTCTCGCCGAAAAACTAAGAGAGACCATCGAACGGCACAGTTTTGCTATTGATGACCAATTAATTAAAGTCACTGTCAGCATCGGTGCCACGACAGTGAAAGCCACAGAGACTTTCGAAGCAGTTTTTAAACGCACCGATAAAGCGCTCTACAACGCCAAAAATAGTGGCCGGAACCAGGTAAGGTTTTTTAGTCCGTAAAAAATGCCATTAATCGCCAAAATTTTACTATAAGAAAAAGTCAACAACCCAAGACTGGGCGACTGAATTCCCAGCGGTACAAAAACGGCAATTTATGTGAAATAAATACATTATTGCGCTTCCAACAGTTCCTTACGTTGCCGCTCATAGGTTTGGTAGTCAGGTGCTAAACGCCCCAAACACTCCTTGCGCTGCACCCCACTCAAACGTTCACATTCATTGCGATTATTCGTTTGAACCGAGTCGTAAATCTGCCGTTGGGAACAAGCCGTAAGGGTAACCAAGCAAAAAAGAATGAATATCTTCATGATGAGAGAAACTCTTTCAATAATTGATGGATGATGCATCGACCAAGAGATTATTGCGCAGTTCCCTATTGGATACGCTTTGTATGATTGATTTCGACAGTTTCCGTATCAGTCTTAAAGCGATAAGGTAAGACCCATACCTGCTGCAACAGGTATTCAGCAAGGTAGCCCGATGGAACGCCGGAACCGAATAATCGAGTCCGTTAACAAGCGTGGGCGCCTTGCTGATTCTACTTTTAACTCGAACAGTCGAATGGGTCTTG
>NZ_JAVDVX010000010.1:0-72314 GCF_031457055.1 Cellvibrio fibrivorans
GTGTATGCGGCAACCGGTTCTTCTGCTGGCACCACCTCCAGCGCCCCGATTACTTCTGCCAGTTCTTCCAGCAGAAGTGCAACATCGGTTAGCTCGGGCAGTTCAAGCAGCACCGGCACGCTGGTCGGCAATGCCGCCAACGGCGCTACGCTCTGGACCCAACGTAGTTGTGTTGGCTGTCACGGTGTAGACGGTACGAAAAACGCCAATGGCACTGCCGCATTGATCGCGCTTAACCCGAACCGCAGCTTCTATCGCCACAGACAAGATACCCAGGATCGCTCACTGCGTGACTTTATCGCCCTGTGGATGCCGCAAGGCGCTGAAGGTACCTGTACCGGCCAATGTGCTGCCGATCTGGAAGCCTACATCTGGACCTTCCGCAAACCCAGCGATGGCCAACCCGATGTACCGGTCAGCTACTTCAGCTGCCCAGCCAATGCGCCCAGCTATGGCCAACGCACCCTGCGTCTGTTGACCAAACTGGAATACCAACGTTCAGTGCGTGATCTGGTGAACTACCAAGCGGATGTCACTGCAAGCTTGCCCGATGACTTTGTCTCAGGTGCGTTTGTGAACAACAACACCCTGTCCATCGACAAGACCCGTTACACCAGCTACCTGGCTAACGCCGAGCGTATCGCCACTGACGTAGCGACTCGCTGGAATGCAGTACTGGGTTGTACACCATCCGCCAGCTGTGCAAGCACACTGGTCAACACCCTGGGCCCACGTATCTTCCGTCGCCCACTGACGACCGATGAGCAAACGGCTTACCTGAATGTGGCTAATGGCACTACCGGTGGCCGCACCGCGACTGATGGTATGCAAGTGGCATTGACCGCGATGCTGTCATCGCCGCAGTTCCTGTATCGCTCGGAAGTGGGAACCCTCTCCGGCAGTGGTGTGTACAAGCTGGACGGTTACGAGATGGCGACTTACATGGCGTATACCTTCACCGGTACTACACCAACCGCAGCGCTGATGACGGCGGCAGGCAATGGCACCCTCAATACCGCTGCCGGTATCCGTACACAAGCAGCCACCCTGCTGGCATCTGCCAACACCAAACTGTTGTTGACCGATCTGGTTAACCGCTGGTTGATGACCGAGAAGATCGAAACGCTCACCAAACCGGCAGTTACCAATTTCGCCACCCTCGGTGCGGATATGAAGAACGAGCTGGGTAAAAACTTCGCCTACGCCATGCTGGAAACCAACGGTAGCTTTGCCAACATCTACAACCCAAGCTACACCCACGTTAACCAACGCCTGGCAACCCACTACGGCCTGACCTTTAGCGGTACCCAGGACGCAGACGGTTTTGTGCGCGCCACCACCAGTGATCGCGGCGGTATCCTGACCTCGGGTGCATTCCTGTCCCGTTATGCCAGCACCACCGATTCCAACATGATCACCCGTGCGGTAGCGATTCGCCGTAAACTCCTGTGTCAGGATATCCCTGAGCCACCCTCAGGTGTGAGCCTTGACCGCGAGCAGTTGTTTGCACAAGACCGGGCCTTCTACGAAGCCCCAACCACCACCCAACACATGATTTTTGATCGCCTGACCGGAGGAACTACCTGTTCCAACTGCCATGCCGAGATCATCAACCCATTGGGTGGCGGACTGGAGAACTTTGATACCGCTGGCCGTGTGCGCACCACTGACCTGAAAGGCAATGCGATTGTGGCCAAAGGCACCTTCTACTCTCCTTACCCACAACTGCAGTTCCTGAACGATCCGGACCGCGTGCGTTATACACCTGAGATTCAGTTCAACGGTGCCAAAGACCTCGCACGTACGATTGTTGAACACCCACAAGTAGCGGGTCTGGCACAGACGTGTCTGGCCACCCAGTTCGTCAGCTACAGCTCGGGCATCAACTCGATCTTCCTGATCGACTCCGATAGGGAAGTTGGCTACAAGCGTATCAGCGAAGAAGAAGAAACCGCTTATCGCTGCGATGTGGCTGACCTGACCAACGTACTGACCACCAGAGGCCCACGTGCAATGCTGGAAGAAATCCCCGCATTGGAATCTGTGATGTACCGGAAGGAGTGGGTGCGCTAATGCGCCCCCTCTTCCCCGCCTTGTTAACGAATTGGAGTAAATAAAAATGCGATATAGAGACTGCTTCGATAAAGAGCGCAGAGATTTTCTGCGCATCGTACAGCGCGCCGGTATTTCTGCTGGTTTGCTGAGAGCTTCCAGCCTGGTTGCCGGCGTGATGTTGGCGCGTACCGCTGAAGCACAGACCGGTACACCGACTAAAAGCTGTTTGGTATTTTCCGGTGGTGGTTGCCAAAAAGATCGTTGGTATCCAGTAAACGGCGTGTTCCCTGAGCAATCCGCGCCTTTGCAAACCCATTACAGCCGAATTGCGATGATGAAGAATGCATCGCTCACCGGCGCGGGTCACGGCATCATGTTCCATCGCTTTGATAACGCCAGCTTCTCGCGCGACAGCTTTGACGTAAACATGGGTCGCACCATCGGTGCCAACTATCCGGTGAAATACCTCAACGTAGGTACCACCGAAGAGTCGCAACTGAGCCGTGAAGGTTCAGCCAACAAGCCGACCATTACCAGCCCGCAAACTGCACTGGACATATTGTTCAGCGGCGGCACCAACACAGGCACTGGCACTGCACCAAGAAAATCGATTGTGGATTTGCACTACCCGGCGGTGAACAGTTTGAAAACCAAACTGGGCCAGCATGAAAAAGAAAAACTGGACAGCCACTTCACGGCGATTCAGGAAATTGAAGCTGCGATTGGATCTGGAACTGGCGGTGGCGGCGGTGGTTCATGCCCGAAACCGGCAAGTACTGCAGTTACCGGATTTGATGCACTGGCAAAACTGCAAACGGATATCGCTGTGCTTGCACTGAATTGTAATTTGACTGCGTCTGTGTCAATTGCCTTCGGTTCAGATGCGCACAACCATATCTTCGATAAGCTCGGCGGCCGTTCATCGCACCAGTCGCACCACTTTAACCAAGTGCAATACTCTGAAGATATTGCCTACATGCAGAGCTTGACCAAAAACCTGTTGGATAAATTGAATGCTAACGGCTTGTTGAGTTCGACTACGGTGTTCCAGATGTCGGACATGGGTGTTGCAGATGCGCACGGCAATGATGATGTTCCGATGATACTGGCGGGTGCAGGTATTGCCGGTGGTCAATTGCTGGATATCGGCAAAAAAACTCAGGCAGACATTTTCCACACCCTTGCATTGAAAATGCGTGCAGATCAAAGCCCGAACAGCACGGCTTACCGTAACTGGGGCGGTTCGATTATCGCTGGATTGTAATACCTGATTGCACCAGAGTGATAACAAAACCCCGACTTAAAAAATCGGGGTTTTGTTATTTTAGATTTGACAACAAACCACCAAAAAACTCAGCGATGGCAGATGCGATATCATTTTTGGTATGGGTTGGTGATCCAACTTTATTACTCTTATGCGAAGTCAATGCAGAGCACAACTCATTAAAATCAAACCACACAGACTTACACTCGCCACAAAAGTCCACCTCTACATTTTTATATATCGCGATGTGCATTTTGTTGTTACAGGCAGGGCATTTGCACTTTGACACATTAGTTAAGTCTAAGCCCAATACTGCATAAAAATTCAATGCAGAATCTTCAGGCTTGAATTGAAGTGTAGCCACATAAGTTTCTGTTAACAGAACACCCGAGCATTTTGCACAACAAAACCCAATATGCCCCTCACGCTCCATCACTTCTAGTTTCACTTCACATTTTGGGCACTGCATATACTACTTTTTCAATTTGCCAAATATCCCAAACCAAAACAAGCCCTCAAAAATAAGCCCCAATAGCAGAAAAACTACACCACCAGCAGGAATCCCGAAAAAATAACATCCGATAGCGGCAAATAAGCAAGCTACAACGATTACGACTCTAATGGTTGCTTTCAATTTAACGTCCTTTAATAAATTGGTTTAAAACAGCCGTTATAAATTCAAAATAACTGAGCTAGTTGCAATTGACACTCCTCATCAAGTGCGAATGGTGAGCGAAAAACTTTAAAGCAACTTATCCCTTTCCCTAAAGCCCAACAAATACAAAATCGCATCCAAACCCAAATTAGAAATAGCATGTTCTGCAGACGCTTTTACTAATGGTTTTGCGCGGAAGGCGACGCCGAGACCAGCAACACTCAGCATCGGCAAATCATTGGCGCCATCGCCCACAGCGATCACCTGCTCCAACGCAATACCTTCCTGTTTTGCGAGCATCGCCAACAATTCAGCTTTGCGTTGGCCGTCAACAACAATGCCTTTTACTTCGCCAGTGACTTTGCCATCGACAATATCCAGTTCATTGGCGTAGACGTAATCGATGCCGAGTTTGTTTTGAATATATCGACCAAAGTAATTAAACCCACCCGATAAAATCGCGGTTTTGTAACCGAGTTTTTTAAGCGAGGAAATTAATTTTTCTGCGCCTTCAGTGAAACGTAATTGCTCGGCAATTCCCGCCAGTACGGATTCATCCAAACCTTTAAGTAAAGCCATGCGCTGTGCAAAACTTTGCTTGAAGTCGAGTTCACCGCGCATGGCTGCTTCAGTAATTTCAGATACCAGATGACCTACACCTGCGGCTTTGGCGAGCTCATCAATGACTTCTGCTTCGATTAATGTCGAATCCATATCGAAACACACCAGGCGGCGGTTGCGGCGATAAACCGTATCGCGCTGGAAGGCGACATCGATATTCAAACGTGCTGAGAGCTCCATAAAATCCGCGCGCAATGCCATTAAATCTGCAGGCATTCCACGCACCGAAAACTCCACACAGGCACTGCTTTTTTGCTCTTCACCTGCATCCAGATCCGCAAGCGGGACACGACCGGACAAGCGGTTGATGCTGTCGATATTCAATCCATGTCTGGAAGTAACGGCGGTTAATTCAGCAATCATCGCAGCATCAATTTGGCGTGCAAGCAAGGTGACTATGTGACGGGTTTTGCCCTGTTGCTCGGCCCAATGCTCGTAGCTTTCAGCGGTGATGGTCTGGAAGCGCACCTGTATACCAAGTGGCTGGGTAGCTTGTTGGATCTGGTCAAGCAGTTGCGCACGCACGCTAGCAGCAATACGCAGCTCGACCAGAATGCCCAGCGCGAGGGTGTCGTGGATAACGGCTTGGCCTATATCCAGTACACGTGCACCACACAGGGCAAGGACATTGGTAATAGCGCGGGTGATGCCGGGCTGATCCTGCCCCGATGCATTAATCAATAAAAGTTCGTTCACAGTGCCTCTCTATAAGGGGTAACAAACATACGTATTGGCCCGGTGCGTGCTAACTTTTACTACCGGTCACCGCCGCATGTACTTGGGGGCGATTGCGCAAAGCGCGCATTCTAGCGGAATTCATGGCCGCTCACAGCAGCTTCCAGATACGAACTGTGCCTTAGCACGCATCGATAACTTAGGCTAGAATGCGATTCCACACGACATATTGCTGCCATTGCGGCGAGCATGTGTCTGACCACCGACCCCGGCAGGAACTGGGGTTGAATCATGAACGCAACATGACGAGCACGGACTTAACAACAAAATGGCATTGATCAATACCTACCGCACCTACCCACAGCTCAGCCTTTGCAGCCTGCTTCTGATCGCACTCGGTGCCTTTGGTGCCTGGGCCTATATTCACAACAGCGAACAAAACCAGCGCGAGCAGATCAGTCACTATGGCCAGGTACTCGCCAACAGCGCAGCACGGCAAGCTGTAAATGCGACCCTGCAACAGGACTTGGTAAGCCTGCAGGCGATCCTCCTCGAAGTCGGCCAATATCCCAATGTAGTAGGTGCGACCATCCACAATGTGGAAAACCAGCTGCTGGTGCAAAGCGGTTTTAAACCCAACCAGGAAATTAAAGGGCGTCGCTACAATTTTTCAGCGCCCATCGCATTGCACAATAATGTCGCGGGTTATTTGGAAGTGACGCTGGATATGCCGGTTCACACCGAGCGCGACTATCGCTTTTTTATGCTGTGGATGGCGGCGGTATTTTTCTCGCTGCTGGTGATCTGGTGGTCGATCCAGCGCCAGTGGTGGTCGCAATTAAAAGATAAGCTACCAACCGCGAGTGAGATAGTCACTGCGGTAGTGGAGAAAATGCCTACGATAAACGAAGCGCCCGAACCCGAACCGGAATTACCAAAGCAAGTATCGGTGCGGTTGAGTTTGGACATTGTGAATATGGGCAAGCTTTACCAACAATTGAACAGCGAAAGTTTTGCCACTGTATTGCGCCGTTTTGAAAAACAATTGCAGGGCGTGTTGAATTTATACAGCGGCCAGCGCCAGATGTTATCGGGCGAAACACTCATTATCGATTTCACCGGCGAGGCCTTTTACGAGTGCAGTTTTCGCGCGGTGTGTGCGGCGCAATTACTCAATAGCCTCGCTGCCAAGAGCGTCAGCCCACGCTTGCATTTGGCCGCTGCGGTACATGAATTATCGGCACCGGTGAGCTCCAATAAATCGCTGCTGAAAGATTTTGTGGTGCAACACAACAATCATTTGAAACCGGACAAAGGCGAAGTCTTAATTAGCCAGCGTTTGATCGATAGTGATCTACAGGAGCATCTGGAAATTGTGAGCGACAGCGGCAAGCTTATTGGTTTGAAGGCGCCCTATGCTGCGCTGCTGGCGAAACAGGAAGAGCAGTTGGTTGGTGCGACGGCTTCTTAATAATTCGTGTTGCGGATTGCGGTGTCCTGTGCGAGACGCGCCGTAAATACATCCCTGTAGGCTCGACTGCTGCCGCTAGCGGACCTGCCAACAGGTAAACCTGTTGTCGTTCAGCTACGCGCAAAGCACGCTTTGCAAATGCTTGCTTCACCCATGCAGCAGACGGTCTCGCACAAGACACCGCAATCCACCTGCAAGATCTTCGCAATATTTCGAACATCAGTGTCACACACCTGCAACAATTCCATCACATAACCGTCACCCATTAGTCATAGCCTTGCAGTATCGCCCATCGCAAGGTTGTGACTGCCATGCTCAATATCGAACAATCCATTACTAATAAATTCCCCGGTTTTAACCAGCAAGCGCCGATTGTGCGCAACTCCACGCTCAGCATTCTGCGCAAGCTCACCCACGAGCGCGAGATCAATGCGTTTTTGCGCGAGCATGAAGGCAACCGCGGGATTGATTTTATCGACCGGATTTTTGAATATTTTAATTTCAGTTACAGCATCTCCCAGCGCGAGCGCAACAATATTCCCTCTCAAGGGCGGGTGATTATTATCGCCAACCACCCCATTGGCTCACTCGATGGTTTAGCACTGCTGCGGTTGGTAAGCGAAGTGCGCAAAGATGTAAAAATCATCGCTAACGATATGTTGATGGCCTTTGAACCGCTGCACGATTTACTCCTGCCGCTCGACAATATGACCCGCGCCGCTTACAAGCAGAGCTACAAAAATATCCTGCAAGCACTCAATAACGACGAGGCGATTATTATTTTCCCGGCGGGCGAAGTATCCCGCGCAAGCCCTACCGGAATTAAAGATGGAAAATGGCAGGCCGGCTTTTTACACTTTGCACGCAAAACCAATGCGCCACTGCTGCCGATATTTGTCTCCGCCAAAAATTCCATGCTGTTTTACAGCGCTTCCATGATTTTCAAACCGCTGGCGACTGCCCTGCTCGCCCACGAAATGTTTAACAAGCGCTCGGCAGAAATTAAATTCCGCGTGGGCGAGATGATTCCACATCACGCATTGGAATCTGATCAGCTGGCTGATAAAGCACTGATTAAACGCCTAAAAAAACATGTATATAAAATCGGCAAGGGCAACTCATCCAAAAAAAATAACGTTCCGGTTTTTGTAACGGAAAAAACCATCGCCCACCCTGAAGATCGCTCTGCGCTGAAAAAAGAATTTAAAAATGCGCAACTGATTGGCAGTACGCGCGACAATCACAAAATATTTTTATGCGATTACAACCAACATCCGGTAGTGCTGCGCGAAATTGGCCGCCTGCGTGAACAGACATTTCGCATGGTTGGCGAAGGCACCGGCAGCCGCCGCGATTTGGATAAATACGATCACTACTATCGCCATTTAGTCTTGTGGGACGAAGAAAAACTCTGCATCGCTGGCGCCTATCGTTTGGGTGAAGCACACAAGCTGATGAAGAAAAAAGGCGCAAATTCACTCTACACCGCTGAGCTATTTGATTTCCATTCATCACTTACACCTTACCTTGAACAAGGTTTGGAATTAGGCCGCAGTTTTGTGCACCCGGATTATTGGGGCAAAGCCAGCCTGGATTATTTATGGCAAGGCCTCGGTGCTTATTTGTCGCATCACCCGCAAGTGCGATTTGTGTTTGGCCCAGTGAGTATGAGCGCGCATTATCCAAAAGCCCTGCGCGATTTATTGGTGTTTTATTACGAGCGCTACTACTCAGTCAAAAATGCGAATGATGAAAACCTTGCAGAAGGCAATCATCCGCATGAAATCGATGAAGACGTGTTAATCGATTTACAACACCGCTTTGCCAAACTCGATAGCGAACAAGGTTTTGAACTATTACAGGAAGAATTCAAGAAACACGACTGCAAAATCCCCGTGCTATTTAAACAATATGCAAGCCTGTATGAAGAAGGCGGCTACCATTTGCTCGCCTTTAGTGTGGACTCGGAATTTGGCAATTGTGTGGATGGTTTATTTATGGGCGATTTGACCTGTATGAAAGAAGCAAAACGGAGCCGCTATTTAAAACCCACTCAATTAACCGAGTAACCAAACTCTTCCGGCTGAAACCAATAGCGGGAATCTTTGGCGTGAGTGTCAAATGGCAAACGCGGATTATTGATTTCAATCATGCGCAACCCTTTACTACCGGACAAGGGAAACGCCTTGCGAGTTAATGGATGTGCGTGCATATAGCGAAGAAATTCACCTGAATCAATCATGGCTTCCAAACCTTGCTCAATCCAGAGCGCCAGATCTTCATTCTTTTGATTGACAAAAAAATACAACCCAAAGGGATAGTGCAGCACCAAGGATTCATACAAGATTAGATCAGGGTGCTTTTTTTTGCGGGCATTGATTTCAGAATAGGCCTCAAAAAAGCCCCGGGGAAAATAATCGCACTTAAGCAGGTCGAGCTGCTGAAACATGCGTTCAAAGCTCGCAACTTCAATCACGCGCAAACCAGCAGCACGTAAAATAGGAGTGTCCGGCCAGTCTTTTCCCTGACAGGCTACTAATGGCCTAAGGCCGCTAAGTGAATGTACGCCATCAAATACGTGTGTCATTGATTGGCGGGTAATAAAGCGGCGGTAGCCCAATAAACCGCGATCCAGGGGAATCCGGATTGCGCGCAGCTTTTCTTCGCGTTCAGGATCAGTTCCCATCCAATAAACATCAATAATTTTGCCTCGCACCATTTCTTGTAAGCCCTGCTTTTGCTCCATCAAACTGACCTGCTGAATTGCCGGTACTGGCCGCCCTTGCGCGCCCAGCTCAAGCGCACGCTTAAGTAAGCCGACAAAATAATCTTGTGCAATCGCGAATTCGGTTTTAGCCGATGCCACCCTGACTACCTGAGGTGCCAGGCTCTGCGCCAATACCAGGCTATCACCACAAAAAGCAATTAACAGTGCTAGCAAGGCGCGGCGAACCAATATCCATAACGCGGGCATGAATGAAAACTCCTCTCACATTCGTCCACGGCGGCAACTTGCTGGAAAGTATAGGTGAAGCACCAAAAGTAAAATCAAAACATCCATGTTAAATGTGACTAAGCATGGGGATTGATATTCTCAGTGCATGGGTCATGCCCTGAAGAAAGGATGTTGACAGGGTCAATTTTGCGCAGGGGAAGAGGCGCTATCCTGAACCACAAAATCACTGGATTGAAACCAATAGCGAGGATTTTTTTCATCCGATAGCGCGGGTAAATTGGAGTTCGGGAGCGTTAAAAAACGTTTAGGCTCAGCTCCAGACAATGGAAAAGCGTGACGCGTATGTTCTTGCTCTTGCATATAAGCAATAAGTTCGCCGTCATCGATCATTTTTTCCAGCCCATCCTGCAACCATTGCGCTAGGGCGTGATTTTTTGGATGCACGTAAAAATAAGTCGCAAATGTGTAATGCAGCATCAGCGGCTCATAGACAATTAAATCGGGGAAAGCGGCAGCGCGGCTGGACACCTCAACCTTACCCTGATGAATACCGCGCGGAAAATAATCGCAGCGTCCCGCCGCCAATTGTTTAAACAAGCTTTCGTAATTAACACTGATCACCAAGGGCAAGTGCGCGGCGCGCAATATTTCTGTATCGCCCCATTGCGCGCCATGGCAGGCTTTAAACTTGGCCAAATCTGCCAGCGTTTTTATTGCATCAAATTCTGCAATACGCTCTTTGCGAATAATAAATTGGCGATAGCCCACCAAACCGCGCTCAAGTGGCACCGGCACCATCAACAAATTACGCGCACGTTCCTTACTGCCGCCCAACCAGAAAATATCAATAATGCGATCTGCTCTCAGCTCACGCACCATGCGATCTTCTGCCATCTCAATCGTTATAACGAGTTGCGGCACGGCGCGCCCCTTGGCACCCTTCTCTAAGGCTTTTTGCAATAATCCGGAGAAGTATAAATAGGCAGGATCATCCGAAGCGCGCGGCTTGGCAATGTGCAATACCGATAGCTCTGCGGCACAAAGCCATGAAGGCCAAAGCAGCACTAAAACACAGAGATTGGTAAACCATAATTTCATAAACAAACATCCAGACCAGCAACGACAGTGAGGCCCAATGACCCCTAGGCTGATAATTATTGTTGGAGAGATTGCGGTAATGCGCTTCCCCTGTGGGATTCAATTGACATCCCGTCGGAGCAGAGAGTTGCAATCATCGAAAAAGTATAGGTTAATCCATGCCATTAATCTGAACCCTTTAATCAGCACCTTCTTTCTTCTCACAGAGTTTTCTATGCATATTCATATTCTCGGCATCTGCGGCACCTTTATGGGCAGCCTCGCGCAACTCGCCAAAGATCTCGGCCACCGCGTCACCGGCAGCGATGCCAATGTTTACCCGCCCATGAGTACACAACTTGAGCAGGCAGGGATCGAACTGATTCAGGGCTTTGACCCAATCTATTTGCAAGCACCGCACATGCAAACCCCACCAGATCTGGTGATCGTCGGCAATGCCATGAGCCGCGGCAATCCGAGTGTGGAATATGTGCTCGACCAAGGTATCGCCTACACCTCTGGCCCGCAGTGGCTGCGCGACCATGTATTACAAGGCAAATGGGTATTGGCGGTGGCGGGCACCCACGGCAAAACCACCACCTCTTCCATGCTGGCGTGGATTTTGGAATACGCGGGAATGGAACCGGGTTATTTAATTGGCGGCGTGACGAAAAACTTCCCCACTTCTGCGCGCTTGGGCGGCACCCCCTTTTTTGTGGTGGAAGCCGATGAATATGACAGCGCCTTTTTTGATAAACGCTCCAAATTTGTCCACTACAATGCACGCACAGTGATTTTAAATAATCTCGAATTTGATCACGCCGATATCTTTCCGGATCTCGCCGCCATCCAAAAACAATTCCATCATTTGGTGCGCACAGTTCCCAACAACGGCCTGTTAATTTCGCCGACCAATGACAAAGCCCTCGCTGAAGTGATCAAACAAGGCTGCTGGACACCACAACAACAATTTGCAGTGATCGACAACACCAGTGACGCGACTACCGAAACAAATAATTCTGCCGCCGAATGGCAAGCAAAGTTGTTAGCAGCCGATGGATCGTCATTCGCGGTGCTACATAACGGCGAAGAAGTCGCGCAAGTACATTGGCAACAAACCGGCATCCACAATGTAAATAACGGCTTGGCTGCAATTATCGCGGCGCGCCATGTAGGTGTAACACCGGAACACGGTGCAAAAGCTTTGGAACAATTTGCCGGTGTAAAACGCCGCATGGAAATATTGGCCGATGTGCACAGCGTAAAAGTCTACGACGACTTCGCCCACCACCCCACCGCGATTAAAACCACCCTCGCCGGTTTACGCGCAAAAGTCGGCGACCAAAAAATTATCGCCATCATCGAACCTCGCTCCAACACCATGCGCATGGGCGTACACAAAGGCGCCCTCAACCAAAGCGTGACCGATGCCGACGATGTTCTGTGGTATCAACCTGCAAACGTAGATTGGGCAATGGATGAAGTCGTCAACAAAAGCCCCGTCCCCGCAAAACTTTTGCGCAACCTGGACGAATTAATTCACTGTGCGATTTCGCTGAGCGAAGCCAATACGCACATTGTGATTATGAGTAATGGTGGGTTTGGTGGGGTGCATCAGAAGTTGATTGAGCAGTTGACGAAGCATGCGATGTAACTCTTAAAGCGGAGCCGCCGAAGGCGCTCCGCCGCAAAGCGGCACTAGAAAAATAATTGAAGGGAAATTGATATGACCGAGAGTAAACCACAAGAATCATGCATCACTATAATAAAAGAATGGTGCATCGATCTTTATAAAGCCCCTTGTTTTTGGCTGAAGGTAATTACCCTAACGTTTCTTATTGGTCTAGCAGCTATTGGCTTGTATCAAATAGTTACATCAGCATTTCACTACTTTAGTGAACCGCTTTCTTATTTTGATCCTGAACGGCTGGGACAGCTTGGGGATTTTTTAGGCGGCACGCTTAATCCAATGTTTGGATTTGCAACTGTATGCCTATTACTTTGGTCTATTTTCATTCAAAGAAAAGAGCTAATTTTTGCAGCGAATGAATTACATGAAACAACAACTGCGCTCACACAACAGCTTGTACACAGTAAAAATGAAAGCGCCAGAAATCAATTGTCCGATGTACTAAACAAAGAATATGACAAACACGAAAACATACTTTTAGAAACATTCAAATTACCGAATGATGACGGACATCTAGACATCAGGACACTCAATGGATTTGGCAACCTATATGAGATGGCAAATGGTTTTTTACCCTATGATTTTAGTTTACATCTGCATAACGCATTCGAAAATTTCAATGTTTACAAAAACCCCCTTACAAGTATTGATAAAGATCTATCTGCTGCGATACTTATTATGGTCAAAGCTAAAAGTAGCATAGGGACACTAGAACGAATAACTAAAGAAATATTAAATATCTGCGACGTTGAATCTGTAGAAACATACTGGTTTCTAAAGTTTTATGATGCAGCTAACGACTGCAAGCAAATCGGGGTTATTAGTGAAATCACTTTCGAAAAAATCATCTGGGATATGCAAGCACGCAGAAAACTGCTAGTGAAAGATAATTTCCCTACGTCACAGAAAGAAGCATAAATGACTAGTACACAGCCAACTATATACATCGGCACAATCATTATTTCCATACTAATCCTAGCCTGCCTCCAAATGGCCTTCATCCTCCCCGAAGGCCTGCTCGGTGGTGGCAGTTCAATTGCAGAGCGCAATGCGTTTATCCAAAACAATCTGGGTTTGTGGCAATTGGGTTGGTTTAACTGGATGCTCGCAGCACTTGGGCTGCTCACATTTTGCATCATGCTACTACCGTTTATTCCAAAATCTGAATGGCGTGTTTTAGGGATATTGTTAGTCGCGCTTGGAATAGTGCCGGACATTGGTGCGGAAGTGATTTTTGCGTTTGTTATTCCGTATAGCCACACAATTGACCCGACACTTGCAACAATGCAAACACTGGAATTAATTGCAGTGCAACTAACCGGCACACTAGGCAATGGGCTGTATAACATTGGTGGACTTCTGTTAAACGTTTTGCTGCTCAATAACCAGCGCTTGCCGCGCAAATTAATTTTAATCGGTATTCCCGGTTGGTTTTTTGGTTTTGGTTTAAGTATCACCTGTGCAATGCAGGCATTGGACGCAGCGAAATTCTTTACAGCAGCGGGCATGGTGTGGAGTACGGCGTGGATGTTCGCGCTGACGATAAAAGTATTTCCACGCGCAAACGAATTAAAAGTCGATTACTGATATGGCGACTATCGATATATTTGTTGCATTAAAAATCCTGCATATCGGATCACTGGTTTTTTGGCTCGGCCCGAGCCTTGGTGCGTGGTTTATTCTGATGGCGATGCGCAAACAACTGGGTGAGATTACGCCCGCGACACATCTGGCGTATCGTATTTTTATAAAAATGCTTGTTCTTGAACACGTTGCATTTGTAGCTTTGATTGTCAGCGGTATTGGAATGGCAATTCTGGTTTTTGGATTTAGCCAACCTTGGCTGCAATGGAAACTACTGATTATTCTGCTGTTAATTGTACCGCTGGAGATACTGGATATTTGGTATGGCAACATCAAGCTGCCACAAATTTTTTCTCGATTGAATGAAGCGGGCTACGACACAAAACAAACTCGCACACTCCATATCTATCACGCTTTTGTAACGCGTATTGCCATCGCGATTATTCCGCTCAGTGTATTAGTCATTATGTGGCTAGTGATTGCAAAACCGAGCTTAGCTAACCTCTGGTGAATATATTGATAGGTTTTAAAGATAGATATCCCACAAAATAGGGCGCAGCAAGCAGCCCCCTACGGATGCAATGTTATTTGTAGGGGCGCCGCTTGCTGCGCCCTTATCATTAAAACCACCCCTTCCCTTCAATTAACCCGCCGCCCCCTATATCATTACTACTTCTGCAAAAGATCGGTCATTACCAGCAAACAGTGCCGAAGAGCCTGTCACAAAACCCCTTTTCTATTCTGAGAGAGCTTTTGCCATGAAAATTGCATTAATGAACGAATTCAGCCAAGCCGCGAAAAACGCGATTGTGTTGCAGCAACTGCAAGAAGTCGCCGCTGTACAGCAACACAGCGTATTTAACGTGGGCATGAGTGATGACAACGACCACTACCTGACGTACATCCATCTGGGAGTAATGGCCAGTTTGTTATTAAACTCCAAAGCAGTAGATTTTGTTGTGAGTGGTTGCGGCACGGGTCAAGGCGCGATGATGTCTCTCAATGCTCATCCGGGTGTATTCTGCGGTTATTGCATTGAACCGACAGACGCTTACTTATTCGCACAGGTAAACAACGGCAATGCGCTGGCACTGCCATTTGCCAAGGGTTTTGGTTGGGGTGCTGAGCTGAATATCCGCACCATCTTTGAAAAAGCATTTACCGGCGTGCGCGGCCAGGGTTACCCTGCGGAGCGCCGTGAATCTCAAGTGCGTAATGCGGGAATTTTGACCAATATTAAAATCGCAACGGCAAAAAATTATTTGGATGGACTGCGCGCAATAGATCCTGAAATCGTAAAAACAGCGGTGACAGGGGAACGCTTCCAGACATGTTTTTTTGAAAACTGTCAGGACGACAGTATTCGCGCATTCGTCAGGGACGTATTAGGGCAATAACAATTTATGATTTTTTGGAGGCGACCATCAATAAACGAAGTCGCCTCTATTAATATTCAGAATATGTAATTTTTAATTATTTTTGACTATGCATGTGATCGTATTTGATAAAGTATTTGCGCGCGATGACGACCAATTGCTCATCGCTGGGGTGATCGCTCGGCACCACGCCGATGATTGCTTTTGCAATAATTGGGTCATGACGTTCGCAGTGAGCGCGAAATTCATCTTTGGCCTGCGCCGGGCCCGTCACTAGAATTTCTTTTACTTCCGTTAATGCCTGCGCAATTTTATGGTAGTAATCCTGATCGACGGTAGCGTGCCCCCCTTCCGGGGAGTGATGCCCGTGTGCGCTAGCGCGCCCATGCATATTTTGATGAGTTCCCGCGTGACCTCCGGGCGCAAGATGGTGGCTACGCGATTTGATACGTTCCAATTCAACAACTCCTTGTTCAAACGTAATAATGTGAGCCTCTTTACGATCTAACCAGACAACTGCGTGATAACTAGTCATGAGCCTTGCTCCTTTGAGAGTAGTATGCAATTAAAACGCGATATCAGCCGTTCAATTATACTGGCACAGCTGCGGACTTGCCGCTTGATTAATATCGACATAAGTTGATTTGCAGCAAGGATGGCGATATATAAAAAAGCCTCATATCATGATAAGTAATAAGACGCCGCAGGGATTAAATTCCCTGCATCTATACATCAACGAAGCAAATCCTTAAAAAGCGGAGCCAATCATGAAACCACGCTCAGTCACCCTCGCGATTACCGGCGCTTCCGGCGCCCAATATGGTTTGCGTTTGCTGCAGTGTTTGTTGGCAGCGGATTGCAAAGTATTTTTGATGATTTCCAGTGCCGCAGAAGTGGTAATTCGAACAGAGACAGATCTGGATTTACCGCGCGAGCTGGAGGAGCAGCAAGCGATGTTGTGTGAAATGTTTGGTGCCGATGAAGAGCAACTGCAATTGCTTGCAAAAGACGATTGGTTTGCAGCAGTTGCTTCGGGTTCAAGCTCGCCCAGCTCAATGGTGATTTGCCCTGCAAGCGGAGGAACACTTTCAGCCATCGCACACGGCGCCAGCAATAATTTAATTGAACGCGCTGCAGATGTAGCACTGAAAGAGCGCCGCAAATTAATTGTGGTACCGCGCGAGACGCCCTACTCTGAAATTCATTTGGAAAATATGCTAAAGCTGACGCAAATGGGTGTGATTGTACTGCCCGCCAGCCCCGGTTTTTATATGCAACCGCAATCCGTTGAAGAGCTGGTGGACTTTATTGTGGCGCGCATTCTTGATCAATTGGGCGTACCACAAGATTTAATGCCGCGCTGGGGTGAGGATTAATTTTTATTATGAATTTACCGAAAAAAGTTCGCATTGTAGAAGTTGGCCCGCGCGATGGATTGCAAAATGAAAAGCAAGCAATCCCTACCGTTGCCAAAATTCAGCTAATTGAAAATCTTGTCGATGCTGGTTTGACTTATATTGAAGCAGGCAGTTTTGTAAACCCGAAATGGGTACCGCAAATGGCCGACAGTGGCGATGTATTTGCGGGCATCGCACGCAAATCCGGTGTCACTTACGCCGCACTCACACCTAACCTGCAAGGTTACGAGCGCGCGCTTGCCGTTAACGCTAATGAAGTGGCGATTTTTGCAGCGGCATCGGAAGCGTTTAGCCAAAAAAATATCAATTGCTCCATCAGCGAAAGCATCCAGCGTTTTGAAACATTGATTAATGCGGCTAAAGCACAACAAATTCCCGTGCGCGGTTATATCTCCTGCGTTGTAGGCTGCCCATACTCCGGCGCAGTTGATGTACAAACTGTTGCGAATATTGCAAAAGAATTATTAGCCATGGGCTGCTACGAAATTTCGCTGGGCGACACCATCGGCGTCGGCACTGCCGGGCAAATCAAACACTTGATTGAAACACTCGCGCGCGACATCCCGATCGAAAAAATTGCCGCCCATATGCACGACACCTACGGGCAGGCACTCGTGAATATTTATGCCGCACTGGAAATGGGCGTAAGTGTGATTGATTCGTCTGTCGCTGGTTTGGGCGGCTGCCCTTACGCAGTGGGTGCAACGGGCAATGTCGCTACGGAAGATGTGGTGTATTTATTAAATGGTTTGGGTATTGAACACGGCGTGAATTTGGAAAAATTAATTTATGCAGGCAACACCATCAGCACCGCGTTAAATAGATCGAGCAACTCAAGGGTTGCGAAGGCAATGAGTAAACAATAATGACCAACGAAATCGAACAACAAATCAATTTGGAAACCGCACAAATTCACTGGCACGAACTACAACGTTTTTTCGCCAGCGGCAATGCCATCGCCGTAGATCCAACATTGGATTTAACCCAAGTTGCTGCACAAATTGTTGCCGACAACGCAGCACAAATTAAAACCTGGATGGACGCTGGTTTAGTTGATGCAGTAAAAGATAACCAAGCGCAATTATGGTACGAGCAAAATGCATTGGTATGGGCAGTGGTGATAAAGCCCTGGGTGTTGGTGCAGCCGATTACCGAGCAAGCAAATTAAATATGCGCAGCATTCGCCGAGCCAACAAAGACGACGCCGAAGCCATTGCCAATTTATACCGCGAGCTAAATACACTCTCGCCTGTTTCAGTATTGCCGGAGCGAATTGACGCAGTAGCGAAAAGCAGCAACACCTGCTTGCTAGTATGCGATGATGCAGGGCAAATAATCGCCACTGCGCTTATCTGCCTGTGTCAGGATGTCATGTTCGACAACCAGCCTTTTGCGCTGATTGAAAATGTAGTGGTCAGTGCTAACTATAAACGCGAAGGCATTGGCAAAAGCATGATGGACTATATTGAAGCCTTTTGTTTGGAGCAGGACTGCTCCAAGATCATGCTACAAACCAGCAGCGGAAACCGAAATGCACGGGATTTTTATACGGCGATGGGTTACGACCCGGATGCCAAAATTGGCTTTATAAAATACCGTCGATGCTTTTCGCAATAAAATGTGTGTTTAATAATCCCCCCGACTAAAAACCATTAGGAAATTTATTATGAACCTCACAGCCAGCGGCGTTGCATTGCGTTTTTTGTTCGCGCTCTTATTGGTACTACTCAGCTATAACCCTAGTGGCTATTCCTATTTTCACTGGGTTCACTATAGCTTCAGTGATATTACGCCTTACGTTGTGATTGCGGGAATCATTCTGCTGATTGGCTGGGGCATCTACATTAAGACCACACTGAATTCGCTCGGGCTAATCGGCGTAATTGCACTTGCAGCACTGTTTGCTTGCCTTGTGTGGTTGTTTATCTATTGGGGGTTTTTAAGCGTTAACGATATATCAGCCATGGCCTGGGTGATTGAAGTTTTATTAGCGGCAATGCTCGCCGTCGGTATGTGCTGGTCGCACTTCACTCGCCGTATGAGTGGACAAGTCGATGTAGATGAGATTGAAGATAAATAATTTTTAGCCTTGGCTTGCAAGCTTTACTAAAACTTAACAGCTGAACTTTTTTGTAAAAATAATCCTCCGCTAGTTAGCGGAGGATTATTTGGAGTAACGTAAAGTACTTCATTAAATAGCTGATTTGCCAACCTCTGCAGCGGGTAAATCGTCGTAACTAACCGCGGGATCTGCAAACATTCGCTTAGCCAAAGTTGCACCTTTCAAACCCTGGATCGACAACGTGCACAGAAGTCCACCAATCATGGCGCCAACCACCCCACAACCAAGCGCATCCTGCCCGGTTAGATAAAGCCCTGCTATCTGCGTTTTTGGACGCAACCAGGTTTGATTGAAACGCTCGGGTGTGTGATCGAGACCGTAAAGCTCACCCCTGCCATAACGAGAAAACCAGCTGGTAGAAAGCGGAGTAGACACTTCGTAATAAGAAATTTTTCCACGCAATTGCGGTAATTTTTTATAAAGCTCTTCCAATAATTGCGCTGCAATTTTCTCCTTCAATGCGTCATATTCTTCACCTCTTTTTCCCCATGCAGTGTCTTTCCAGGATTCAAATATTTCATAACTGGTAGGTGCAACAATCTCAATAGTGGAAGTGCCTGGATAGCGACGCGCGTAACTTGGATCTTTAGTAGAAGGAAAAGAAATATAGACGAGCGGATATTCCCCTGTTGGATTTGCAAGAAAGCGCGCGACATTATCATCGTGATGCTCGTCTTGATAAATCCAGAAATTAGTATTGGGCAAATTCAACTCTTCAGTCGTGCCTTTCAGACCAATATAAAGACCAATATGCGGCATGGAATGATCCACTCGTTTACGTTGTTTTGCATAACCCGAACGCTTGACGCATTCTTCTGGCAACAACTTTTCAAATGTGTTGATCAAGCCGGCATTACTGATAATGGTGGTTGAGCGAATAACAGTTCCATCCACCATACGCACACCAACAGCACGGTTTTTCTCAATTACTATTTCCTTAACATCAGCGTAGGTGAATACGTCGCCACCACTGCGTTGAATTATTGGAATAATTTTTCGCGCTATTTCCGATGCACCGCCTACAGGATAAAAACCACCATTGATGTAGTGATTGGCAATCACGGAATGGGAAATAAAACTGGATTTTTTTGGTGGCACACCACAATCCCCCCACTGTCCTGTAATCGCGCCGATCAAGGCTTCATTTTTTGTCAGCCCGGACAATACACTGTACGTCGTTTTATTAAACCAACGTGGCAGTATCATCTTCAGTGCACTACTTATAAAACGCGGGACAATTTTACTCACTGCATACATCTGCATCGCGATAGTCGCTTTATCCAACAAACCAATGTAACGATCAATTGCATCCTCTTCTTCCGGAAAAGCATCTACAAATGTTTTACGAAAATTTTCTTTTCCGGCACGCAAATTTATTTCGCGCTGACCAAGATAAAAACGATCGTAATTTTGATCCATTGATGACCAGGCGAGTTTGCCATCTGTAACATAGTCAAACAGCTTTCGTGGTAGCGACTCAGGTAAATTCATTTCACCAACGTAATGTACCCCCACTCCCCATTCATATCCATTGCGCGAATAACTATGTGTATAGCCCCCAGCCGTATAATGCTGCTCAAGCACTAACACTTTCTTTCCTTCTTTGGATAAACAAGCTGCTGTCGTCAAACCACCTATACCCGAGCCAATCACAATGGCATCGTAATTAGTGTCCAAACGACTCACACGATAACGCCGGCCGACACGCACATCATTGGGACCGACATCAGAAGCCGCAGTAGATGTTGCAAAATTATTACTCATAAACCTGCTCCTTGTAGCCACATTTAATTGGAGCTTTACTATATAGATTTTATGTGACGGCGGAAGGTAAAAGATGTTTGCGGGTGATTAATGTCACGTATGGATAAGTCAATTCGTAAATTTAAACGTCAATTTAAGAATGATAAAAAAATAATGCGGATTTGATTACAAAATTAGTTGAAGGATACGCCAAGCCACGAAAAATAATTGCACCTTTTTTACTGAAAGGCTGCGTGAACACTCTGACAATATCATCAAAGCGCGCGTCCGAATGAATTTCAATCCACAAACGAACGCGCGCAGGGGCGGAAAAATAATACGTTAACAAGCCTCCTTTGTTACAACCCCAGGTTAGTGTGCGAGCAAACGAAATTCTTTGCGCAGTTCCCGCCAAACCTCCAGCCCTATGGCTAGAGCGATAGTCATCACCACCGAATACACAATCATCACATAGGCATAGGGTGCAACATTGTTCCAGGGGCGCGCGATACCCAGATAACATGAGTAGAGCCAAGACACGAGCGATATCACAGCAGTGACAAGCACCAAAAACTGCGCCATGCGACTAGCACCAATAAAACCGGCGGGGGACGTTAACACGCGAAAACTGTAGTGGTGCAAAAATAGTCCGTTGAGCGTCAGTATGCTTACGACGGTAAATTTAGCCCAGAGTTTTTGGTTCATTAGGTAAGCCGGATTATCCAGGTAGCCGATAGCCACTATCACCAACCCTGAAACCCAGAGCACAACCAGTGCGAGCGTGACCAAACCGGAGTTGCGATGAAGATTCTCGATAGCGGCAGCATCCATCGCCCGCCCGCGCCATTTGGCGAGCGCAATGTCTTGCACAAGGAGAACGCCGATGGCGAGGCAAGCGGCGATTAAATGAATATAGACCAGGAGTGTTTTAAGCATCGTCAGGTTCCTCTTTCGTTATTATTAAAACAGCCACCATTATCAATGGCTGTTTCCAGAGGATTTTTGATCTAGCGCAATAAAAACTATAAATGCTGCAATCCCAACACGATTATTTCGCGCTGGTCATATCCCGCTCCAAGCCACTTGGCCCGGCGGGTTTTTTAGGCTTCCATACCCAGATTAATCCGCGCACATAACCATCACCTTTGATGCCGGTGTGATCAAGCCCTTCCATCGCATAATTAAGCAACTCCAAACCCTGATATTTGCGTGCGGCCAGCTGTTTTTGAAAGTCGATGATTGGATCGCGAAAG
The DNA here is from genome assembly GCF_031457055.1 of Cellvibrio fibrivorans. Lineage (NCBI taxonomy): Bacteria > Pseudomonadati > Pseudomonadota > Gammaproteobacteria > Cellvibrionales > Cellvibrionaceae > Cellvibrio > Cellvibrio fibrivorans. The sequence goes on from NZ_JAVDVX010000010.1 coordinate 21,961, forward strand.
GCGGGATATTCAGTGGTGCCGTAGGAGATAAACATGCGTCCGTTTAAAGCTTTATGTTTTTTGGCATAGTGGCTATCCACTTTTACAAGCGCTTGTTTATCCCACTCTACCGCAGGGCTCAGGGCGATATAGCCGGAAAAAAAACCAGGTGCTTGATAGGCAGCAATCAGCGTCAGCAATCCACCCAGTGAATTGCCTGCAATCACGCGGTCGGTTTTTTCGCCGCGATATTGGGCTTCAACAAGCGGGGCAACTTCTTTTTGAATAAAATCCAAAAACAGATTCGCCTTTCCCGATTTTTCATCCACCGCAGTAAAAGTGTAATCAATACGCCGCTCTTTACCGTAATCCGCAGTTGAAGGATAAGACAACCCCACCATAATAAATTCAGGCACCTGGTTGTCATAAATTAAATTTCCGTAAGTTGAAACCAGCAAAGGTGTATCCCAATAAGCGTCAAGATAATAGAGGACGGGATATTTTTTAGTGGGATTGGTTTTGTAGCTGGAGGGATAGACCACCACTAATTCATGATCCCGTCCGGTTATTTTTGAATGGATAGGAATAATTTCAGTATTGTTTAATACAAACTGCTTATTTGTTTGCTGTGCCAGCGCTGAAGTGGTTATTCCCAACAACGTGACAAAAAGAAGAAAATATTTTTTAAACATAGACACCTCATTTGGATTTTATTTAATTTACGGTGTGCTTGACCTATTTGTTACTCTACCCGGTTTAATCAAGGCTTATTGTGCATCTCCCAAGTCTCCTGCTTTTTCTTCTCACTCTTACGCAGCAACACATAGGTTGCACCGAGCCAACCGTGACGTTTTTGCGCTGAATGGAATGCCATAACTTCATCCAGCTGCGGCAACCAATGCGCCACACAACTTTTAAGCTGTGCTGGCTGCTCCCGCCCCTCTCCCTTGCCATGCGTGATGAGCGCGCAGCGAATATCGTGCGCCATGCAGTCCTTCACAAACTGAAATACCGCACTGCGCGCCTGCTCGATGGTCATATTGTGCAAATCGAGCCGAGCATCAATCTGATATTTGCCCATACGCAGACTGCGGTAAACGCCGTGCTGCACACCATCGCGCTTGAACTCAATTACCGCGAGCGGGTCAAGTGGCTCTATGTATTCTCCCGAGAGGAAATTTTTATCTTTCGCAAGCTCGGCAGTCGCCGCTTTGCGCCGGGTTTCTACGCTGGTTTTATCCAGGTGCGGGGATGCCAGGGTGACTTTTTCTTCCACTTTGATGGGTTTTACATCCTTCATTTGTTGAAGGAAAAGATCAGCATCGGGGGTTTTATTGGTCATAAAAATAGACTGGAACAAAAAGATCGGGGGTAGAATTGTGCAGGATTTGGCGCTGAACTGGTAGCGCAAATTACCCGGAGCAGTGTAGGCAGCACATATCGCGATATGCGCTGCCTCCCACCTTAAAGGCGGGTGTTGCTGACAAACGCAATCTGGGAGCCGTCGGGCGACCAGCTGGGCACATTGATACTGCCCTGCCCGCCATACACATAAGCGATAATTTCCGGATCACCACCCTCCGCTGGCATTTCGCGCAGATACACATGGCGATAGAAAGGATGATCACCTGGATCTATATCATCCATGTAACTCAGAAAAACAATTTTCTTACCGTCAGGCGATACATGTGGAAACCAGTTGTTATGATTGTCGAAAGTGAGCTGCTGTTGATTGCTACCATCCGCGTGCATGCGCCAAAGCTGCATCAGGCCCGTGCGATTGGAATTGAAATAAATATACTTGCCGTCAGGGCTGAATTCGGAGCCATCATCCAGAGTGGGCGTGTCGGTTAATTGAGTCTCTTTGCCGGTTTTAATATCGATACTGTAAATATCGTATTGCCCTTTACGCTCGCCGGTAAAAATTAAGGACTTATCATCCGGCGAAAATCCATGCAGGTAAGAATGACCAGCACCTTTGGCAGTAATACGCGTAGGCTTTTTGGAGCCTGTTATCGGCAGGGTATAAATCGTCGAGTGATTATTTTCCTCGGCAACATGATGGCTAATACCAATTAATTTGCCGCTCCAGGAAAGCACGTGATCGTTATTATTGTTGTTTGCAAAACCCGATTCCAGCACCGTGCTTTTGCCGCTTTTGATATCGAAATTAAATAATAAACCTTTGGAATTATAAATCAGCGTTTTACCGTCCTGCGTCCAATTGGGAGCCTGAATCGAATCGGACGAGCGATACACAATGCGCCGATTTTTGGTTTTCATATCCATAATTTCCAGATTACTGCCAATGTAATCTTTATAGGGGCGAAAATCTTTTGCGGCGGGAAGGATAATTCTTACATTGGAGAAAACGGCTGTCTCTACTGCATCGGGATTGTGTGCGCACAGACTTAGACCTGCATAAATTTTTTCACCGAGTTTGATATTGGAAACTGAGGTCACCTGAAACGGCTGCCCCATTTTTGCTGCGCTCATAATATAGGTATCGCCACGGCGCTCCAGCTGAATCACATCGGGAGCTTTGATTGCCATCGGATACTCTTGCGTATCACCGCCCGCGCTCGCGCGAAATTGCAAAGAGGTTAGACCATCACCGTGCACTGTTGCATGAACATTGGGTGAGCCCGTATCGAGACTGGTGCGTAAATTCCAACCGATTTTTCGATGCGGATCGACACCTGTTCCCTCAAAAGCAACATGGGCACGCAAAATAAAATCGCCCGTCAGTTGGGTGTAGGCGTAATGTAATTCGTCTTCGCCCACCCACATGTTTTTTCCTGAACCGCTCATGCGATATTGTTGGGAAGCGGGGTCATAAATAGTATCCCCCTTGTGTTTGACTGCGCCTATATCCTGATGCCCCGTGAACTGCCCCAAAGGCGCCGCCCAGCCCAACAATGGAAAAATTGAACCCACTAAAAAAATGAAGCCCCGCCGGATTATTTTTATCGTCATAGTGTCCTCACTGAAGTCGAAATGGCGCCGGAAATTTACACATATCGATACTGCGCCAGTTGTAAGTTTTTGAGGCAGGGGTTTTACCCTAATTTACCCTTTAGATGTTGCTGCCAAGCTGCCACCCCCCGAGCAACCTGCGCCCCACCCATCCAAAAAAGACTTGCACAGGTGAGATTACATCTGTAATCTTTATCGCGATTACAAATGTAATCCAGCCCCAAAACAAAATCATGTTGAGGCACTCATGGACACAGATGATCTACAACTCTCGGGTAGCGAATGGGATTTGATGAAAATCCTGTGGGATAAGAATCCTGTCACAGCAAACCAAATTGCCGAACTCACACCGCAGTGGCACCCCAAAACAGTACGCACCATGTTGATTCGATTGCAAAAAAAAGGGGCGGTTGGATATGAGGTGATTGATGGCATTCAGCATTTCAAACCCGTTTACGAACGAGAGCATTGTGAATCTAGTGCAACTCAATCGTTTATGCAGCGAGTGTTTGATGGAGCCTTAACGCCGATGATTGCGCACTTCACTCGCCAACAAAAATTGACCAACGAAGAAAAACAGGCGCTGATTGCCCTATTGCAAGACGAAAATCATCAGGGAGAAAAATAATGGCCGAGTTGATGCAGGAAATAAATTCATTTACCGGTTGGCTACTGATTGCATCACTCAAAAGCTTACCCTTAATTGCTATTTTATTATTGGCGCAATATGGGTTGAAAAAATATTTATCGGCAGGTGCTCGCCATAGTTTATGGCTGAGTTTATTCCTGTGTTTGAGCATTCCGTTCGGATGGCAATTTTCTTTTGATATTCGCCCCACGGAATTATTATTTTCATCTATGGATAATAATGCTACATATCCATCAGGATCGGAAATAATTACTTCGCCAACCGCCGCCGCAGAGATATCACAGACAAATATAGAAAATGATCTGCATCAAACCCCTAACTCAGCAACCACTTCACTTACTTCGCATAGCATCTTTAGTCTTATTTGGATATTTATTTTCAGCGGGTTAATTTTTATTACTTCTTGGCAGTTATTTCGGTTTAAGCGTGTTCTGCAAAAGGCATCCAATGCCCCCTCACAAGATTACTTACTGTTGCAGAACGCCCAACACACTTTGGGGTTTAGCCAAAAAATTCCCCTCCTATATTCCTCGAAGGTATCCAGCCCACTAACATTGGGATTATTTAAACCTGCCATTATTTTGCCCATTGGCATTGAGCGGCAACTTACAGAAAACCAATTGAGACTTGTGCTGTTACATGAATTAGCTCATATCCATCGCCGCGATATCTTGTGGAATTGGTTAGCTTACGGAATAACGCTACTACACTGGTTTAACCCACTGATCTGGCTTGCCAGTAAGCGTATGAAAGCCGACATGGAAATGGCCTGCGATGCAAAAGTGCTTTCACATCTTTCACCGCAAGATAGAAATGATTATGGGCTGACATTAATTAATGTCAGCCAACTCGCTTCAAAGCCTCTGGGCTTCGCTCATAGCCTGGGTATTTTGGAAAACCACCGCGAACTTAAAGATCGCCTAATAATGATGAAGGAATTTACGACTATGACACTAAAAAAATCGCTCATTTTTGGAATGCTATTTAGTGCTTTTGCATTTGCGGCATTGGCGCAACCATTTGCCGATAACTCATCACCTCAGCAAAAATCACCAACCGCAAATCAACCCCATGAATCGGCAATGAGCCTGCAAACCTTTGCTTCGCGTGCGGAAAAAGACCTCGGCAAAAAAATCTTGGTAGGTTTTAACGGAGATACACGCATCCAGACCAACCTTAACGAAAATCCAATTGATTACAAAAAGCTACTTGCACAACTGCAAATAAATGGATTCACTGCATTTACCTCAGAAGATTACATACAGATTGTTAGCGTGCGGGATGCGAGATCCTTAGCACCCATCGTTGAGAAGGGAAAGAAATATTACGATGATGAGTTTGTCACCGACTACATTAAACTTGATAAATCCTGCGCCGGATCTGTGCTTGCAACCATAAGACCGTTAGTTCCCCAGTACAGTCATTTAACTACCTATGAGGACGCAAAAACCCTGATCATTGTTGATTCGTACAGCAATATTCAGCGAGTAAGAAGTGTTATCGCCACTATTGAAAAAAATATCGATTCTCCTAAAGACTGCAACAGAACTCAGACAGTAGAACCAACACCGCAACAACTAAGAAAATAATTTAAAAACAAGAGGCCGCCTTTGTGAGGCGGCCTTTTTGTTTAGTACAGCAATCAATTATTGCTTCGCGCAATTATTTATTAGCGCGATTCTCAATCAACTCATTCACCACCGCCGGATCAGCGAGGGTTGAAGTATCGCCCAGCGAATCCAATTCATTGGCGGCGATTTTGCGAAGGATGCGGCGCATAATCTTACCGGAGCGGGTTTTCGGTAAACCCGGTGCCCACTGGATTACATCCGGACGCGCGATAGCGCCAATCTCTTTTACCACTAACGCCAGCAATTCTTTTTTCAACTCATCGCTTGGCTGCTCGCCCGCCATCAAAGTGACATAAGCGTAAATGCCCTGACCTTTGATATCGTGCGGATAGCCAACCACTGCGGCCTCGGCAACCTTATCGTGCAACACCAATGCGCTTTCCACTTCGGCCGTGCCCATACGGTGACCGGATACGTTGATCACATCGTCCACGCGGCCGGTGATCCAGTAATAACCGTCGGCATCGCGACGCGCGCCGTCGCCGGTGAAGTAGTAGCCGGGATAAGTGCTGTAATAGGTGTCGATACAGCGCTGGTGATCGCCATACACGGTGCGGATTTGGCTTGGCCAAGCGGCTTTAATACAGAGGTTGCCCTCGCCTGCGCCTACCACCTCCTTGCCTTCCGCATCCAGCAATACCGGCTGCACACCAAAGAAGGGGACAGTGGCCGAGCCGGGTTTGAGGTCAATCGCGCCAGGCAATGGGGTGAGCATGTGGGCGCCGGTTTCGGTTTGCCACCAGGTATCCATAATCGGGCAGCGGCTGTCGCCGATTACGCGGTAGTACCACTCCCAGGCTTCGGGGTTGATCGGTTCACCTACGCTGCCGAGTATTTTCAAACTGGCGCGCGAGGTCTTGGTGACGTAGTCATTGCCTGCGCCCATCAACGCACGAATCGCGGTTGGTGCGGTGTAGAAACTGTTAACGCCATGTTTGTCGATCACTTGCCAGCAGCGGGAAGCATCAGGATAAGTCGGCACGCCTTCAAACATCAGGGTGGTCGCGCCATTGGTCAACGGGCCGTAGACGATATAACTGTGGCCTGTTACCCAACCCACGTCGGCAGTACACCAGTAAACATCGCCTTCTTGATAATCGAACACATACTTGTGAGTCATGGCCGCTTGCAGCAGGTAGCCACCGGTAGTGTGCAATACGCCTTTGGGTTTGCCGGTCGAGCCTGATGTGTAAAGGATAAACAGTGGGTCTTCGGAGTCCATGACTTCTGGCTCACAATCATTCGCCTGACGCTCAACGAGATCCTCGTACCAGAAATCGCGCTTTTCATCCCAAGCGATATCGCCACCGGTGCGCTTGACCACTATGCAGGTATGGACGCCGGGGCATTGTGCCAATGCGATATCAGCATTCTTTTTCAGTGGGACGCGCTTGCCGCCACGCAGGCCTTCGTCTGATGTAATCACGACTTGGCATTCCGCATCCTGGATACGGTCTTTTAACGCTTCGGGCGAGAAGCCGCCGAATACGATTGAGTGAATTGCGCCGATACGGGTACAGGCGAGCATGGCATAAGCCGCTTCGGGAATCATCGGCATATAGATGCACACACGATCACCCTTTTTCACGCCGCGCTCGCGCAGGGCATTGGCAAGGCGACAGACTTGATCGTGCAATTCTTGATAGGTAATAAATTGGTCTTCGGAAGGGTCATCGCCTTCCCAAATAATGGCGGTTTGGTTGGCGCGGGCGGGCAAATGACGGTCGATACAGTTAACGCTGACGTTCAGTTTGCCATCGATAAACCAGCTCACTTCGCCTTTGCGCAAATCGCTTTTGGTCACTTGTGACCAGGGTTGCTGCCAGGTCAGGAAGGTTTTTGCCTGCTCCGCCCAGAAAGTGTCGGGGGCATTGATCGATTGATCGTACATTTCCTTATAGCGCGCCAGATTGATCGCCGCCTTGGATTTGAAGCTTTCAGGAACCGGGTACAGGTGTACTTCTGACATGGTTTTATCTCACTGCCGTTATCTTGTTATTGATCGAGAGGGTAGCGACGGATGAAATTGGTGACGCGCAACATCCACGCTGTGAACTGGGGTCAAGCTTAGCAGGATTGGAGCTAAAAGCTCAATGACAACGTTGTCCAAAACAGTGCAAAAAGTGTAAATTTCGCACTGCAATGAAGCGTAAAAATGGAAAACTTATCCATTAGGGTTTCTTGATTCCCGGCCCTTCGCGATCCAGGCGATCCAGCTCTTTTGCGTAGGCATCCATATCCTCCCAGTCAAACGCAGTACCGGCATTGATATGATCAGGATGGAGCGCACGTGCCTTGGCATTTTCTTGCAGCGTGTGTTCTTTTTCAGGCTCACCATCAGCCTGCAAATCATCAAAGCGCTTGAGAATATCGTCTGCTTTAGTGGTCATATACCTACTCCAGTGACACAGTAAATACGACAAAAAAGGGCCGCATCGCGACCCTTTTCAATCCCGCCATCCAAACCCTACGCGACTTGCATAGGAATCGTATTGGACGTGCGATTCACGGTGTTATCTTCATTGAGATACACCAACTTCGGCTTGTGATTGATCAACTCGGCTTCGGTGAAATGGCCGTAAGTCGCAATAATCACGCGATCGCCCACTGCCACTTTACGCGCAGCCGCACCGTTCATCGAGAAAGTACCTGAACCGGGCTCAGCAAGAATGATATAGGTGTGAAAGCGCTCGCCGTTGTTCACGTTGTAGATATCGATTTGCTCGAATTCGCGCATGCCGGCAAGGGCAACCAAATTGGCATCGATCGCACAGGAACCGTCGTACCACAGCTCCGCCTGGGTGACTTTGGCCATGTGCAACTTGGCTTTGAGCATATGTGAAAGCATGGAATCCTCCGGGGAATCACTTGTGTAGCCTGCTAAAAATTAGCCCAGCACTACAGAAACGTTGTCAATTAACCGCGCGCCTTGCGTGTACATGGCGCCGAGTATAGTGATCTCCCGATCATCATGTGCCGCCATTTCCAGTGTGCGGCTATTGCAAATACTGATGTAGTCCACCCGAAACCCGGCCGCTTCAATCTGCGTACGCGCTTCGTCCACCAGTACCGTAAAATCACGGCGACCATCAGTTATCGCCTGCTTGATCGCATTCAAACTGCGGTTGAGTACCGCCACTTTCGGGCGCTCATCCGGGGTAATAAACCCATTGCGCGAGCTCATCGCCAAACCATCGGTTTCGCGGAAGATCTCACCGGCAGTGATTTTAATCGGAATACACAGGTCTTCCACCATCCGGCGAATCACCGCCAACTGCTGGAAGTCCTTGATCCCGAACACCGCTTCATCCGGCTGCACAATATTAAACAACTTGGTGACTACGGTTGTCACGCCCTCAAAATGACCGGGGCGGCTCGCACCGCAGAGCACGTCGGTCATGGTCGGCACGATTACACGGGTCTGCTCGGCCATACCATTAGGGTAGATTTCTTTTTCATCGGGGCAGAACAAGTAATTACAACTCACGGCCTCCAATTTGGCCGAATCCGCTGCGAGGGTGCGCGGGTATTTATCCCAATCCTCATTCAAACCAAATTGCAGCGGATTGACGAAAATACTGGCCACAACAATATCGCAGCTGCGCTGGGCGATTTTCACTAACTCAATATGGGCATTGTGCAGGTTGCCCATAGTCGGCACAAATCCGATACGTTTACCGGCTTTGCGCTCGGCAGCCAAGGCTTCACGAAGGGAGTGGATATGGTGAAAAACCTGCATATTCATGCCTCAAACTGCCCTTGAAATAGGCTTGGATTCGGGCGCGCGATCATACACGGTCAGGATAGAGAAGTACATTTTAAGATCAAAAATTGACCAAGCTTTCCACGCGAGTCAATTTACCTTACTAAGGGAAAAGTCGCTCTTGGCTATCGATTACGGGCAAACGAATAACCGCGTCCCCGACGCTAAAAGCACCGCCCTGAATCACTTTCGCACACAAGCCACCGTAACCAAACATAGCGGCAGTGCCGCCCTTGCCAAGTGCTTCATCCATACGTGAACAGGGATGGCAGAGGGCGTTGGTTTCGAGGATGACATCGCCAATTTGCAAACGCTGGTAGCGCAGCAAATTCATGTTCATACCTGAGATCATCAGATTGCGGCGCAGCAGGCGGGGGTCTATCGAGGAGTGTCCGGTGTGACGGCAAATTGCCTCAATGTATTCACTACTGATCAACGTAACCTGGCGCGCGGAACCCGGCGTTTTTTTCATCCGGTGATCGCCCACTAAACCCAGACCTACAACCGCTTCGGCTTGATCGATGACCACCACTTCGCCACGCCGTTCACTGCGCAAACCAATCCATTCCAGTTTTCCAGGAGCGATATTGGCGCAGAGCTTATCCAGTAGACGGGCTTGGCTATTCATAACCACCTTGATGGAGATATTCAGGTGCAAGGTTATCGAAACGGGTGTATTTGCCGACAAACGCGGCGCGGCAAGTGCCGATTTCGCCGTTACGTTGCTTGCCGATAATCAACTCAGCCATGCCCTTGTCCGGGCTGTCTTCGTTGTAGTATTCGTCGCGGTAGATAAACAGGATTACGTCGGCGTCCTGCTCGATGGCGCCGGATTCACGCAAGTCGGAGTTCATCGGGCGCTTGTTGGGGCGCTGCTCAACACCGCGGTTTAACTGCGAAAGTGCGATCATCGGGCATTCAAATTCTTTGGCGATACCTTTGAGCGAGCGCGAAATTTCCGAGATCTCTTGCGTACGACCTTCACCGCCACCGGCTACAGTCATCAACTGCAGGTAATCGACCATGATCATCCCGGGGTTGCCGTGTTCGCGCGCGATACGGCGGATACGGGCGCGCATCTCCTGCGGATTCAAGCCACCGGTATCATCGATAAACAATAGTTTGTCTTTCATTTTGGCAACGGCGGATGACAGTTTCGGCCAATCCTCCTCGGTGAGCTTACCGTTACGCATCTTGCCCTGGTCGATACGGCCGATGGAGGACATCATCCGCATCACCAGCGCCGCCGAGGGCATTTCCATACTGAACACCAGCACCGGTTTGAGCTGATTAAAGAGCGCACCCTCTACAAAGTTGAGCGCAAGCGCAGTTTTACCCATAGACGGACGAGCGGCGAGAATAATCAATTCGCCCGGCTGCCAACCTGAGGTGCGCTGGTCGAGATCGGTAATACCCGAGGGCACACCGGTGATATCGCTGCCGGAACGGAAGAGTTCGTCGATGCGTTGTACCGTGGCTTTGAGGAGTTCGTTCACCCCCACCAAACCGCCTTCTTTCGGGCGATCCTCGGCGATTTCAGCGACGCGTTTTTCAGCGAGCTGGAGCAGGTCATCAGAATCCAGACCGGCCGGATTCATACTCGATTTACTGATTTCCTGCGCCGCAGCAATCAGCTGGCGAAGGGTCGAGCGTTCGCGCACGATTTTGGCGTAGGCGGCGATGTTGGCAGCACTCGGGGTGTTGTTGGCCATCTCGACCAGATAACCCAAGCCGCCGACGCGCTCCAGCTCATCGTGTTTGTGCAATTCTTCAGAGAGTGTGATGACATCGAGCGGCTGACCAGCTTCCTGCAGTTCAATCATCATGCGGAAGATGAGCTTGTGGTCGTCGCGGAAGAAGTCTGACTCTGAAACAACTTCCAGCACCGCATCCAGACGATTGTTATCGAGCATTAACCCGCCCAGCACTGACTGCTCGGCCTCAACCGAATGCGGTAATGCAGCGTGGTTGGATAGCTCGCTGGCGAGGCGATCCTCAAAACTGGATGATTCGAAACTGGATTCAGGCATAGGTTTGCTTAGTTATTCGTCAATTCAAGTGCAAAAAAAATCGGACACTAGCGGTTCAACCAAAAGGTTGTCGATAGTGCCCGATTTCATATTGCTTGTCAGCAGATGCTGACGCGCAATGCTACTGCTTCCGGGTTATTACTCGGGAACAACAGCCAATTTAACAGCTTGGATCACTTCAGCATGCAACTGAACGTCGATCTCGTATTGACCGATTTCACGCAGTACACCTTGTGGCAAGCGAATTTCTGACTTGGCAACTTCAACGCCAGCAGCAGTAATTGCTTCAGCGATGTCGCGCGTGCCGATAGAACCGAACAGACGGCCTTCGTCACCTGCTTTAGCAGCGATGGTTACTTCCAACGCAGCCAATTTCTCAGCGCGTGCAGTAGCACCAGCGATTTTGCCAGCAGCAGCAGCTTCCAACTCAGCGCGACGCGCTTCGAATTCAGCGATGTTTTTAGCAGTAGCAGCAACAGCCTTGCCTTGTGGCAACAGGTAGTTACGGCCATAGCCAGATTTAACGGTAACTTTGTCACCAATAGCGCCTAAACGGCCTACTTTATCGAGCAGAATAACTTCCATCTCTATACCCCTTACTCGTGGCTGTCAGTGTATGGAATCAAAGCCAGGTAACGAGCACGCTTGATAGCAGTAGCCAACTGACGTTGGTATTTAGCTTTGGTGCCAGTGATACGGCTTGGAACGATCTTGCCAGTTTCGGTGATGTAAGCTTTCAGCGTTTCAACATCTTTATAATCGATGCGCTTGGTGCCTTCAGCGGTAAAACGGCAGAATTTGCGACGACGGAAAAAACGGGCCATGGTTATACCTCCTGCTCTTCTTCAAAATCATCTGCATCAACACCGTCTTCGTCAGACAGGTCTTCTGCGTCATCACGACGTTCAGCGCGTGGTGGACGTGCCTTGCGCTCGCGGCCTTCTTTCTCAGCCTTCATGATGAATGATTCTTCAGTAACAGCGGCATCTTCACGCAACACCATGCTGCGCAAAACGGCGTCGTTGTAACGGAAGTTGGTGGTCAGCTCTTCCAACACAGCTTCAGAGCATTCTACGTTCATCAGAATGTAGTGGGCTTTGTGCACTTTGTTGATTGAGTAAGCTAATTGGCGACGGCCCCAGTCTTCCAGACGGTGAACTTGGCCACCATCGTTTTTGATAGCAGAGCTGTAACGCTCAACCATAGCTGGAACTTGTTCGCTTTGGTCTGGGTGAACCAGAAAAACGATTTCGTAATGACGCATTTATAGCTCCTTACGGGTTAAAGTCTCCCGCCTTATCTATTAATAGTGAGGCAGTGAGACAAGGAGTAGCCAGTTTTCCGGCCTGCACAGAATGCAGTGCCATTCCCCCCGGCTGGTTTGGGGTGCGGAATTGTACGGATTCACCCCGGCAGATGCAAGGATAAAGAATGATCACGCCAAACCAAGCAATCGATAGCAGCCAACAATATAATGACAGCGATGTCAGGAACCGGTTTCATCGATTAAAAATGCGTTTACCTGTGGGTGAATATGAGCAATAACACGCATAACCCAATGGATATTCCGGATTTTTAGTAAATAATCCTGCGTTACCCTTGTGGCACAATAATCATCATTTCAACTGCCTACCTATACTAGGTGGAACTCTCGGGCACAGGGAAGCCGATAAATAATAAGCCGCCCCACTGGCGGAGAAAAACCCACAGAGTCAACCTGGATCCAGCATCCTCTAACTTGCGGGATCTGATTAACACGGCAAACTTCCTCTGAGACTCTAATAATGAAAAAACTCTTAAATAGCCCGTTGGCAGGCATTTCCCATTCAATTCGCAAATTCACCCGTGTCGCTGCCACAGTCGCTTTGGTTGCCCAAGCGGGTCATGCCATTGCCGATGTAGCGCCCCTCTCGGTACAAGGCAATAAAATTCTTGCCGGTGGCCAACCCGCCAGTTTTTCTGGCATGAGCATGTTCTGGAGCAATACCGGTTGGGGCGGCGAAAAATTTTATAACGCCCAAGCCGTTTCCTGGCTCAAAACCGATTGGAATGCCAAGTTGATTCGCGCCGCTATGGGTGTAGAAGATGCCGGCGGTTATCTAACTGATCCAGCGAATAAAACCCGCGTAATGACTGTCGTTGACGCCGCGATCGCCAATGACATGTATGTCATCATCGACTGGCACTCCCACAACGCCCACCAATACAAAACCCAATCCATCGCATTCTTCAAAGAGATGGCGACCAAATACGGCAACAAAAACCACGTAATTTACGAGATCTATAATGAGCCGCTGCAAGTGTCATGGAGCAGTGTGATCAAACCCTATGCGCAAGATGTGATCGCCGCCATACGCGCGATTGACCCGGATAACCTGATTATCGTGGGCACACCCACCTGGTCACAGGATGTGGATGCCGCCTCACGCGATCCTATCGCTGGTACCAACATTGCCTACACCCTGCATTTCTACGCCGGCACCCATGGCCAATCGCTGCGCGATAAAGCCACCACCGCACTCAATAATGGCATCGCCCTGTTTGTGACCGAGTGGGGTTCAGTCAACGCCGATGGAAATGGCGGCGTTGCTAACAGCGAGACCAATGCGTGGGTCAGCTTTATGAAAGCCAACAACATCAGTAACGCCAATTGGTCATTGAACGACAAGGCCGAAGGCGCATCGGCACTAGTGCCAGGTGCTAGCCCGAACGGTAGTTGGGCAACTTCGCAGCTGACCGCATCTGGAGCATTTGCCAAAAGCATTACCCTCGGGTGGCCGAGTTACAGTGGCGGTACGGGCAGCTCGGCAGCACCCAGCTCACGCAGCAGTTCAAGCATTGCAGCTGTTTCGTCTTCTCGTTCAAGCATCGCCCCCAGCTCAAGTTCGCGCTCAAGTGTAGCGCCCGCGTCCAGTTCGCGTGCTAGCTCTTCAGTAAGTGCAGGAAGCGGCAAATGTACACAAGTCGTGAGCAACCAATGGAACAACGGCTTTACCGGTGCAATCCGCATCTGCAATACCGGGACCAGCGCAATCAATGGCTGGAACCTTAGCTGGAATTACAGCGATGGAACACGTGTTACCAATAGCTGGAATGCCAATGTGACTGGCTCCAACCCTTACACGGCGACACCACTGAGCTGGAACAGCAGCATTCAGCCCGGGCAATGTGCAGAAGTCGGGTTCCAGGCCAGCAAACCGGGTGCAAATGTCACCACTCCAACCATCACCGGTGCAGTCTGCAAATAAATACCTTTTTGTACCGTCAAAGCCCGGTTATTGCCGGGCTTTTTTAATTGTTGCCCACGCCTTTCTTGCCCTTTCCCAACGGCCCGATACCGTCATCATTTTGTCATCAGATAAGCCTAGCGTGATGCGAATAACCCGCAATCCACCCGGAGCCTGCCCATGCCGAATAATTCCCCCAGCTACAGCATTGATTATGAGCGCCTGTTACAAGAGGAAATGCTCGACAACCTGGACGAAGAGCTGGAGTTGGAGCTTGATGACGACCGGCTGGAAGCCTTGGCTGAAGGTGAGGAGACCGGTGCAAGCATGGATCGCCGTGTCTATTTCCGCGAACTGTTGCGCCTGCAGGCAGAACTGGTGAAGCTGCAGGATTGGGTGGTCGATAAAAAGCTAAAAGTCGTCGTGTTATTTGAAGGCCGCGATGCTGCTGGTAAAGGTGGCGTGATCAAACGTGTGACACAGCGCCTCAACCCTCGCACTTGCCGTGTAGCTGCCCTGCCAGCTCCCAGTGACCGCGAGCGCAGCCAGTGGTATTTCCAGCGCTACGTATCCCACTTGCCCGCTGGCGGTGAAATTGTGTTGTTCGACCGCAGCTGGTACAACCGCGCCGGTGTCGAAAAGGTGATGGGGTTTTGTAACGACGACGAATACGAAGAGTTCTTCCGCACTGTGCCGGAGTTTGAACGGATGCTGGTGCGCTCCGGCATCATCCTGATCAAGTACTGGTTTTCCATCACCGATAGCGAACAGTACAAACGCTTTTTAGCGCGGGTGCATGACCCGCTCAAACAATGGAAGTTATCGCCCATGGATATGGAATCGCGCCGCCGCTGGGAGCAATACACCAAAGCGAAAGAGGTGATGATTGATCGCACCCATATTCCTGAAGCACCTTGGTGGATAGTGGAAGCGGTCGATAAGAAACGCGCGCGCCTCAACTGTATCAACCACCTGTTGTCACAAGTGCCCTACGGCGAAGTCGATCATCCAAGGGTCGAATTACCCGCCCGTGTTTACAACCCCGACTACTATCGCGCGCCGATTCCCGATGAGCTATTTGTGCCCTCTATTTATTAAATCAGGCTGTGAGGAGCCCCGATCAACCAAGCTCAGTCACCCCCAAAAACCTCACTTCAGTGGCGTCAATTCGCATGGCTAACTCAGCCAAATGGCGGGTTGGCACCGCTGGAAACAAATGGTGTTCGGCGTGATAAAACATGCCGCAGGTTAAAAAATTGACCACCCGGGAACGACAGGAGCGCGCATTGACAGCTGAGCCCTCACACTGGCGATGTACTGCCCAAATACCGACCATGGGCGCCGATAAATTGGCCACCAGCATCATCAAACTGTAAAGCCCATACACGGGCGATTCGAACCACACGAGCATCATGCACTGCAACAACGCACTGACGGCAAGCTCGGCCAGTATCCAACGTTTTTGCAGCTTGGGCGCATCCCGCAAAGCAACGATATGGATATAAACGGGATAAATCGGGCTTTTAAGCAATGCTCGCCCAAACGGCAGAGTGGCCAACTCGCCTTCAACATCGCCTTTTTGCATGCAGTGTTTATGATGGTACATGTGGGTGTAATTGATCGCATGGGATGAGCCCAACATCATCACACTGATAACCCCCATGACCCAATGATCACCGCTGGGCGTCAAACCCAAGGTGCCATGAAACGCATTGTGTGCTACCCGCAAACCCAACATAAACACATAGATAACAGCGATACCCATCGCAACGATCCAACCCCACTGTACCGAACCAGTCGCACCCACTGCCGTTGCTTGCTGCCCGCAGACGACCGCTAACAACAACCAGGGCAAGGGCAAGCACAACTCGCGCGCCGTTTCAAAACGCTGATACTTGACCAAATCCTTCCAGCGCACCGACTGCGTATCAAGCAGAGCATGGGCATGGGCATGGGAATGACGATGAGAATCGAGATTATTCATTGCGGCTCCCTTCACACAGGTTGGTCGCACCGTCGATGCGTCTGAGTGCGCCGGGGCGCAGGCGGGTAAATAAGCGATAAAAACGATCGCATTGGGCGGCGAGGCGCGGGTACTTACGCAACAGGCGGGCAAGGTGACGGTAGCCCGGTAAATACGACCACATCACCAAATGCCCCGCGAGGCCGATATGCATCTTGCCGTGAGCATCCAGTACATGCAGCAGTTCCATCGCCGCTTCAAATTCCGCGCCCATGCTCTCCGCTAGTTGGCGCTGGCTGCGCAGGTCAATCCAGTCGATGCGCTGGTCTTTATCCAGAGTTTTACAAAAAGCGACTTCGCGCCGGCAAATAGCGCAGTCGTTATCAAAAAAGACACTTATCACTGCGGCGGGGTTTGATGGTGTGGACATGGCAGTCTCCTGAAAAGCGCTAATACGCTGGGAATGACTGCACTCTAGGGAAGTGAACGAGCAGTAACTTCCTTTTTGATAAAACAGGTGCAGATATCTCGATTAATAAATTTAAGTGTTTAAAATCATAAGGTTAGAAAATTACAGAATGATAAAAATGGAGTGAGTCATGAACAACAGCGAATCTCTCCGGTGGAGAACTACTGCAGATATTTATGAAGTGGCACTTACCACTTTAGGTCGCAACCTAAAGTAGGTGGTTTGCCTCGAGCACGAGGATTGAAATGACATCACCTTGTATAGGCAAGGCCCCCTGAATTACAGGGGCATGTTCAATGACACAACCCAGGTGAATAATAATGAACAATAATCGTCACGGTTGCGCGGCCACAGGTGCGCACCACTCTCGTCCACGTAAAACGCTGTTCGCAAGTCTGGTAGCCGGTCTTACCAGTGTTGTTTTTTGTAGTGCGGCCATGGCTGCAGTCCCGGCCTTACAGGTGCAAGGCAACAAAGTTCTGGTTGGTGGCAAATCTGTCAGCCTTGAAGGTGTCTCCCTGTTTTGGAGTAACACCGGCTGGGGCGCAGAAAAGTTTTATACCGCCGCTGCGGTCAAACGCGCTAAAACCGAATTCAACGCCAACCTGATCCGCGCCGCCATCGGCCACGGGGAAGGTGGTGGTATCCAGGATGACTGGAACGGCAACATGGCGCGCCTCGATACCGTTATCCAGGCAGCCATCGACAACGATATGTATGTAATCGTTGACTATCACAGCCACAAAGCACACGAGAATTGGGGTTCAGCAGAAGCCTTCTTCAAACAAGTGGCGCAAAAGTGGGGCCAACATAACAACGTCATTTACGAACTCTACAACGAGCCATTGGGTGTGGATTGGCACTCAGTACTCAAACCCTATGCAGAGCATGTGGGTGGCAAAATCCGCGCGATCGACCCCGACAACCTGATCATCATGGGCACGCCTAACTGGTCGCAAGATGTTGATGTCGCATCAACCAACAAAGCCAACGTCTCTAACCTGGCCTATACCGTCCATTTTTATGCCGATAGCCACCGTGGTTCCTATCGCGCCAAGGCACAGACCGCGCTCAACAACGGCGCGGCGTTGTTTGCCACTGAATGGGGCGTAGGCCATGCCAATGGTAGAGGCACAGTGAATCACGCCGAAACCTGGGCCTGGATTGACTTCCTGCGCGCTAACGGCATCAGCCATGCGGGCTGGGCGTTCCACGACAAAGAGCGCGACCAGGCGACGGGCGAAGTGGAAACCTCATCCTTTTTCTGGGCCGATGGCTCATTGAAAGAATCCGGCAGATTTGTGAAAGAAATTCTCGCTGGCCGTAAGCCGATAGATGGCGGTGGCGGAGGTGGTGGTGGCGACGGCGGCTCAACCGGTTCCTGCCAAAAAGCCGGTGTGGGCGATACCTTGCAAGCTGAAAACTTTTGCCAAGCTAGCGGAATACAAACGGAAACCACTAGCGATGCCGGCGGCGGCCAGAACGTGGGTTACATCGACAACGGCGATTGGCTGACCTATTCCGTCAACGTCCCTGCAACCGGCACTTATAAAATAAGTTATCGCGTTGCAGCGTCTGCTGGCGGCGGACAATTCCAGCTGGAAAAAGCCGGTGGAAGCCCCGTTTACGGCAATGTGAATGTTCCTGCCACTGGCGGCTGGCAAGCCTGGCAAACCGTTTCTCACAACGTGGTATTACCAGCGGGAGAGCAGTTAATCGCTATAGCCGCGGTGACTGGCGGTTTCAACATCAATTGGTTAAAAGTGGAAAGTACTGGCACTCCTCCGGATACCAACCCAGGCCAAGTGATCACCACCCTGCAAGCTGAAGATTACAGCCAGCAACAAGGTACCCAGTTGGAAAATACCACTGATGCCGGTGGTGGTAAAAATGTGGGTTATATCGATGCCGGTGATTGGCTGTCTTACGCCGGTACGCCAGTGAATATCCCCAGCACTGGCAGCTATGTGATCGAGTATCGCGTTGCCAGCCAAAACGGTGGCGGCAGTCTGGCATTTGAGGAAGCGGGTGGCGCTCCAGTGCACGGCACAATCGCTATCCCGGCCACCGGTGGCTGGCAGACCTGGACGACCGTCAAACACACCGTCAACCTGAGCGCGGGTAGCCACAAGTTCGGTATTAAAGCCAACGCCGGCGGTTGGAACATCAATTGGATTCGCATCAGCAAAGCGAATTAACAACAACAGAGTCCAGTAAGTGAAGTCATTGGCCGCCTTCGGGCGGCCTTTTTTATTTTGCCTGTACCGGAATCGAATTGACTGGCTTCAACATCTGCTTGCGATACTCCGACGGAGTCATACCCACCATTCGCTTGAAAAACCGGTGAAAAGCCGATTGGCTGTTAAAGCCGGATTTATACAAAATGTCCAACACTGTATCGCCCGCACATTCCGGCGCTGCCAACAAGCGCTTGGCCTCTTCCACTCGCTGGCTGTTGATGAACTCAAAGAAATTCTGCTGGTGATGGTCATTGATAATGGTCGATAGCTCGCGCGGCTTGATGCCAATCTGTTCAGCAAATCGTTCCAGATTGATCTGGCTCTCCAGATGCAATCGCAATTCGCTGATACCGCGCTGTACCGCCTGACGCTTTTCATCAACCTGTGGCATCTCCTGCAAACGATCCTTCTCCGGCTCTACTGCCACCACCAATTCCTGCTGCAATAACTCGCGGGTATTGCGCCAGCCAAACAGGAACAGGCCATTAATTAACAACACCGTCAGGTAGTTATTCACTATGCCGAGTAGGTCATTGGTTTCGCCGCTGACATATCCACCCAGAAAATAGGCGACAAATGACCAGAGCCAGTGGATAAAAAATCCACCCAACACCCAATCCGCTAGACGCAATTCGCGCTCTGCGATGCTGGAATACATCTGCTTCAAATGCTTACGCAAACGGTATTCGGTGTAGAAACATGCAAGCACATAGATAAGAGGGGAGCACTTCACCAAAAACCAGACAAAAGCCAGCGCCGCTCGATCAGCCACTGACAAAGCCGCCCAATGCCAGGGCAGCCAATCGTAGATGCTGAGGTCGTAGGCAAAAATCACCCCTACGGCCAACAAGGCAGGTACCAGGTGCACCCCATGGTGCCAGTGCTGAAGGTCAATCGCGCGCGACAGCGAACGCAGATAAAAGAACAATACCGGCCCCTGCAATAGCAGACAGGCTGACAGCAGCGCAGGTATCCATGGGTAATTAGCAATCGCCATAGATTGGAAACTGGCATTCCAGGTGATCAGCGTAGTGGCCAGCGTGCCCACCACCAACAGGAAGAAAACCTGTAACAAACGCCGCGGTTGCTTCCTTCCACCGGGCAAGATCCCAAGTGCGATACATAGGATCAGGGCTTCCAGAATGGTCAGGGCGATGACCACTTCGTGCAGGTTGAGTAGTAGATTCTTCATTATTTTTGTCTCTTGAGCCGGCACCCCGGTGGTCCGGCAGTCCTGTTGTTTTTATGAGTGAAATTATAAGCGACAAGAGTGCAAGGATCGGGGTGATCCAAGTCGTAATTATCGCCATAACCTGGCCTTCCCACCCGTCCCACTTTGCATTTTTACTAAGTGGGGCTTCTCAGTTTTATCTGGTATGCAAAAAACAGGAGGATTATCCCTTGTGCGAGGTGAAATAGTGATCACCAATGCAGCGACTGACTGCATTCAACTCTAACAATAATGAGAGGCTTCACTAATGAAAAAGCTAGCCAATGCTATTGGGCTACTCCCTATTGCACTTTTACCCCTGCTTATTGGACAAGCTGCTCAAGCACAAACCTGTGGTTGGAACCAGGTTTGGAAAGATGATTTCAACGGCACAGCCATTGACCGCAACAACTGGTCGCAAGAAGTGAATGGCGATGGCGGTGGCAATGGTGAACTCCAGTACTACACCGATCGCCCCGAAAACATGTGGGTGAGTGGCGGCATGCTGAACATCAAGGCAATCCGCGAAGCCTACAATGGCAAAAGTTGGACCTCTGCCCGCCTGCGTACCAAAAATGCGCAGGATTGGACTTATGGCAAGATCGAAGCGCGCATGCGCATGCCCAAAGCCTCTGGCACCTGGCCTGCATTCTGGATGATGTCTACCGAATCGCAACGCGATAGTCACGGTTGGCCGAACAACGGCGAGATCGACATCATGGAAGCCGCAGGCACTCATGAAGATATCAGCGGCACATTGCACTATGGCGCCTACTGGCCCTACAACGGCAACACCGGCTGGCCGAATCCGGACAACCTGATAGTGCCCGAAGCCGGCCGCACCAAAACCGATTTCCATACCTACGCGGTGGAATGGTACGAAGACCGTATGGTCTGGTCGATTGACGGTGTACCCAAAATCACCAGCTCGCGCACCAAGCTCGACGGCGTAAACCCGGTGCGCTCCAACTGGGATTCTTTCTACAACCGCCCCTTCCATGTGATCCTCAATCTGGCGATTGGTGGCTGGTTCCCCGGCTTCCCCGATGGCAGCGAAGGCCCTGAACAATTGATGCAAGTCGATTATGTCGCCGTTTACAAAAACGACGAGAGCTGGTCGGTTGAGGGCGATACCTATGTGTATCGCGGTGAAAACTTTAAAAAATACCGCATCGATGGCCCTACTACTGCAAGTTACAACTGGTCTGTTCCTGCGGGCGTGACCATTGTGTCCGGCCAGGGAACACGTGAGATTGTGGCCTCCATTGGCAACTCAGCGCGCTCCGGCAACATTAGTGCAACCTTCAACTCCGGCTGTAGCGTTAAAACGGTCAGCAAACCCGTCACCATCGAGCAAGGCCGTACCCAAACACTTGCAGCCTATGAAAGCGGGTTAGGGCTTACTCACCTGCAAAACGGCGTGGCACTTACCTCCGGCGCTATTGTTAATAACCCTGCACCGGGCGCAGTCAACACTTCCAGCAAGGTACTGCACTATGTGCGCGATGCCAGCCAGCAGTGGGATAACCTCAAGCTCACCGGTTTCGGCAAGCTGAACGCAGGCGAATTGCGCTCTGGCCGCGCCAAGATTTTTGCCGACATCTACTACCCCGCAGGCGCCACTAATCTGCTTGGCAAAGAGATCGGCGGCGGGCTGGAAAACAACACGGTAGTTAGTGTCACCCCGAGTTGGGATGGCAATACCGGCCGCCTCGCGCGCTTCAAAGGCACCATTGGTAAAGCCGGTGAATGGCATACGGTTGAGCTGGGCTTTACTGGCACTCCGGATTCGGGTATCGCCGCAAGCCAAGCCGATAATCTGGTATTGATGGTGGAAGCAGGCTTCAATCGCCCCGCCGATTTCTACATGGATAACGTCCGTATCGTGTGGCCAGACAATGGCTACACCCTGAAACAAACCATCGCCAACTTTGATGGCACCAGCAACGGCGCGATCAAAGCCGCCCCCGCCACCAGTGGTGTGCGCACGATTGTCGCCAACCCGGGACCTAACGCGGTGAATTCATCGCCAAACGTGCTGCGTTATGTGCGCGATGTGGGTGCGACTTACGACACCCTGGCATTCAATGGCATCACCGGTATTCCCGATGCGATGGATGCCCAACATGGCATGGTGCGCGTCGCGGTGGATGTTTACACCACAGCGCCAGTGGGCACGATCATTTCCATGAACCTTGAAAACGAGCTGCAAGTGAGCGCGGTTACGCCAGCTGATTGGCAAGTCGGCCGCCACAGTTTCTACCAAACCGAGACCACTAAAACCGGCCAATGGGAAACCCTGGAGTTCAACTACAACTTCGCGGCCGCCTTGGGCGATTGGGCGAATAACAAAGCGTCTGCACCTTTCACCGGTGTCGATCAATTGATTTTCCTCATTACTCCCGGCGTGGCCAGCAGCGGTACTTTCTACTTCGATAACTTCCGCGTCATGGCATACAACAGGGATGCACCGGCAAGTGTCGGCACCTCGTCGTCTACCACCAGCAGTAGCTCGATCGCACCGCCATCCAGCGTAGCAAGTAGCAGTCGCAGTTCAGTTGCACCGA
Organism: Cellvibrio fibrivorans; assembly: GCF_031457055.1. Lineage (NCBI taxonomy): Bacteria > Pseudomonadati > Pseudomonadota > Gammaproteobacteria > Cellvibrionales > Cellvibrionaceae > Cellvibrio > Cellvibrio fibrivorans. The sequence goes on from NZ_JAVDVX010000010.1 coordinate 44,665, forward strand.
GCAGTGTTGCACCTTCTAGCATTGCGCCTTCAAGCACTCCACTGAGCAGCTCGCGCAGCAGCGTAGCGCCCAGTTCTGTAGCGCCAAGCAGTATCGCCAGCTCAAGCTCTGCCGGTTGCACCAACTGCCCACCGGTATTGGTATCACAAGGTCGCCCCGTCACTGCCAGCACCGCATTGACCGCAGCAGCTAACGCGGTAGATGGCGATGGCGGAACGCGTTGGGAGTCGGCACATGCAGTTGATCCAAGCTGGATCATGGTTGATCTGGGCAGTTCACGGGCGTTGTCGCAAGTGGTAATTGATTGGGAAGCAGCAAATGCCGCCAACTATCAAGTTCAAGGCTCCACTAACGGCACCAGTTGGACCACCCTCAAAACCGTTACCGGCGGAGCCTTTGGTACCCGCACGGATACGCATGCTGTGAGTGGCAGCTATCGCTATGTGCGCATTTACGGCACCGCGCGCAGCGCGGGCAACCAATGGGGTTATTCTATCTGGGAGCTGAAAGTCTATACCCAAGGCACTCCAGCAAGTAGCTCGGCAGCCAGCTCCAGCCTGGCACCGGCCGCACCGCTGAATATTGCCAGCGCAACCGCCAGCACCGCGTTAACCCCAGCGGTCAATGCGATTGATAAAAACAGCGGCACCCGCTGGGAATCAGCCCATGCGCTCGACCCCACATCGCTGACCCTGGATTTAGGCAGCGCCAAAACCCTGAGCAGTATCGCAATTGATTGGGAGGCAGCCAACGCGGCGAATTACACCGTGCAAGGTTCGAATGACAACACCAACTGGACCACCCTCGCTACCCGTACCGGTGGCACCTTTGGCAACCGCACTGACACCCTCGCCATCGCTGGCAGCTACCGCTATGTGCGCATTAACGGCACCGCGCGCAGTGTGGGGAATCAGTGGGGATATTCAATCTGGGAAGTGCGTGTACTGGGTTGGTAAAAACCAAATTTAACAAGATCACATCAACAACAATATTTACCACAGCTCCCTCAATCCATTCCCGCTGACCGGGCGGGGATGGAGGCTTCACACCCGGCATTGCCAGCAATGCCAAGGCCGGGTGATTTTTTAACGGAAGAACAACAAGGCCAGACAGTTTTAACAATAACAAGCCACTCGTGTGAGACCCGCCTGAATGCAGTGCGGCTTTTATCAACTCCTTATCCAATAAAAAATAATTCCCTTGGAGGAACTATGCGTTTCCTACTACAAAAACAACCACTTACTGCGGTAATCATCAGCCTTGGGCTGGGCGCAAGCGCGACCCAAGCCCAAACCGCCTACAACGATGCCTGGTGGGCAAGCCCCAACGCCAACACCAGCTTTGTCGATCAATTTGATGGTGTGAGCATCAACCGCACCAAATGGCTGGTAGAAAAAAACATTTTCGTTAACGGCGAAGATATTGATTATCAAGATGTGGAATACCCCGCCGCTGACTGGACTTTCCGCGTCGGCCAGCCAGATGCAGGCGCGAGCGATGGCAAGGTACTGAACCTGAAAGCCCGCTATATGGATGGCCAGATCCAAGACTACTACGGTGGCACCACCGGGCAAGGCAAGCCGCTGTTTATCCGCGCCGGCCGGATCGAATCGCAAATCGCCGATGACTCCACTTTTGTATTCGGTAAATTCGAAGCCCGTATCAAAATGCCGCCCGCGCGCAACGGCGAATTCCCGGCATGGTGGTTATTAGGTAATTTTCCGGATGTAGGTTGGACTGCCTGCCAGGAACTGGACATCATCGAGTTCACCGGTGCTAACGCCAGCAAAGCCCCGCAGACCCGCTGGTCAGCGCCCTACCCGGCTTATGGCGGTAATCCGTTCGGCACCACTTACGCACAATTGGGCATCAGCCCGAGCGACCAGTACATCACTTACGGTGTGATCAAAACTCCCGAATACATCGAGTTCTATATCAACGGCGTCAAGACCTACAGCTGGACCAAAGCCGAGCGTGGCGACCAGCCCTGGCCCTACCTCACGCCCATGCGCATGATCCTTAACCACGCCATCACCCATGTGGAATGGCCGGACGTAGGCAACTACAACAAGTTCAGTACCGACGCAAACGTGGCCAATAAAACCGGCTACACCCGCGTGACCAACGGCGTGACTGAATACGAATACCTCGATACCGCGAGCATGAACACCAATATCGGCCGCACCGGTACGGATTTCCTGGTCGATTACGTCGCCCACTGGCCGCTGCCAACCACCGACAGCTGGAAAAAATATACCGACGAGGGCAAATACAGCTTCTTCCGCCCAAGCAACAACACCAAGGGTTTCTACCCGCTCAAAGGCTGGATGGCGCCTGTGTCGGTCACTGCGGACGCCTACTTGCAAGAAGGCGATAACGCCTACCGCGACAACAGCGCCAAGAACGCGGCCGATGGCTACGTGGGCTCAAAATGGGCAACACCACGCGACGACAATATGCACTCGGTCACTATCGACTACGGCATGGATAAACCGATCAAATACTTCTGGATTGAGTGGAGCTGGAACCTGCCAAAGTCCTATGACATCTACGGTAAAACCTCGACCGGCAACTGGGAATTTATCCGCACCTCCGACCAACAAAGCGTCGGTTGGGCGACCCACACCTTCGATGTCAATAAGACTTACCGTTACGTCAAACTGGTAACCAAAGGGCGTATCGATAAAGCCGAGCCAATCTGGTTGCTGGAATTCAAAGCCTTTGAAGATGTTGCCGATGTCTATCCAAAACCGGCCGGTACTGCACTGGTTGATCGCGCCATTAACGTGCTGGGCAATGGCACTTTCGCTACCGACCTTAATGGTTGGGTGGGCGAAAACTACGACGGTTCAGGTGCTGCCTACTCTGTTGTCAATGGCGAAGCGCGTATCACCGCTGCTGCCCAAGGCACTGGTGCTGGCTCTTATCAGCTGCACACCCAAGGCTTTGGTTTGAAACGCAATTACCGATACCAAATCAGCTTCCGCGCCCGTGCAGCATCGCCACGCAACATTCAAGTACGTCTGTCCGAAGACCAGTTGAATCCATCGGCGGCGGGTACCTATTTGTTACAAACTGTCGCGCTTGGAACCACTATGAGCAATTACAGTTTCAACCTGGACTTCACCGGTGGTGATAACGCTGGCCGTCTCGCCTTCCTGTTCGGCGCTATGGGCAATGCGACTACCTTTATCGATGATGTGGTGATCCGCGAAATCGCTTATATCGGTTCCGGCGATCCCTTGGTTCCTGCGATCAGCGCGACCAATTTCACCGGCGCCAGCAGCGGCTGGGAAACTGAGTGGTGGGGTGCTGCAGCGCGTGCAGTTGACGGCTCAACCGGCAACAAAGCCAGCGGTAAACCCGGCATAGCAGACAACCAGGATCTGTGGGTGAGCGTGAATATCGACCCGGATTTTGAAGTGAAAGAAGTGTTGGTTGCAGGCGATAAATCCGCGCCGCGCAGTTTGGCTCAGTTCAAAGTGGAATACGGCACCGCCAACAACACCATGATCAACTGGACCAACAGCAATAACGATGGCACCTATGAAGGCTTCACCGGTTTCAGTGCTTATCCACCGGCGAACGAGCGCAACTTCCGCTTCTGGTTCCGTCCACCGGCTGGCCAGGTAGTTGAAGTCGCTGATGTGCAATTGATGGCAGTGGATTTAAAACCGCACCGCATCTACACCATCAACCTGGATAGCGCGGGCAGCATTAGTCCAGCGGGCACTCTCCGTTACAGCAAAAACAACACTGACTCGGCGACTTACACCTTCAATCCACCGGCGGGCCAACAAGTCGCCAACGTGATTGTGGACGGTGTTTCTCTGGGCGCGATGAACAGCTACACCTTCAACGCGATCTCCGCGAGCCACACCATTGCAGTGTCGTTCACCGGTTCAGTGCCAGCCTCTTCGGCAGCGAGTTCCAGTGCGCCCTCGTCAACGCCTTCCAGCGTGAGCAGCTCCAGCGCACCGACTTCGGTATTGGTATCGCAAGGTCGCCCGGTCACTGCCAGCACCAGCTTCCAACCTGCCACTAACGCGGTTGATGGCGTGGCCGGTACCCGCTGGGAATCCAACCACGGCGTGAGCCCAAGTTGGTTGATGGTGGATCTGGGTAGCAATCGTTCACTGACCCAAGTAGTTATCGATTGGGAAGCAGCCAACGCCGCTAACTATGAAGTGCAAGGTTCTACCAACGGCACCAGCTGGACGACCTTAAAAACCGTCACCGGCGCCGCTTTTGGCAACCGCACGGATACCCATGTAGTCAGCGGCGCCTATCGCTATGTGCGCGTTTACGCTACTGCACGCAGCACCGGCAACACCTGGGGCTATTCAATCTTTGAATTGAAAGTCTTTGCACAAAGCGCGGCGGCCAGCAGCAGTTCTGCATCAAGCACCGCAGCCCCTGCCCTCTTAACACCGGTGAGCGCGAATGCGAGCACCGCGTTAACCGCGGCGAGCAATGCGATTGATAAAAATGGCGGCACTCGCTGGGAGTCAGCACATGCGATTGATCCGAGTTGGATTACTTTCGACCTGGGCAGTGCAAAAACGCTTACCCAAATTGCGATCGATTGGGAAGCAGCAAATGCTGCGAACTACACAGTGCAAGCCTCCAATGACAATGCTAACTGGGTCGATATCGCCAGCAGAACCGGCGGTGCTTTTGGTACTCGTACCGACACCCTCACACTAAGTGGCAACTACCGCTACGTGCGGATTAACGGCACCGCGCGCAGTGCTGGCAACCAATGGGGTTATTCAATTTGGGAGGTGCGCCTGACAGGATTTTAATTAAAAAATCAATTCATTAAAAAAAGTTTCATTATTCGGTCATACCACTAAGCCGCCCGTATTTTTGCGGGCGGCGTTTTTACATAACAACAGAAAGAAAAGTACAAAACAAAAAAGCTTTATTAAAAATCAACTAATGGACGAAACAATCATGCACAAGACCAAATCACTTTTATTATCAATGTTACTGTCACTCGGCCTCGGCAGTGCACTCAGCACCCAAGCTGCCGTTATCACTTTCGACGATTTACCCGCAACTGAACTCGATGCAATCCCAGATGGCTATAACGGATTTAACTGGGGCTCATCACATATGGTGAACGTCAATTATTTCCACAAAGACCTGCTACCCAATACCGGTTTTGAAAACGGTGTTGTCTCAGGCGATTACGCCGCATTTAATTTTCTCGCTACTACCAGCACCATCACCGGCAATCAATTTGATTTTAACGGCGCTTATTTAACAGCAGGCTGGAATGATGGTTTGAACATCGAAGTCACCGGTTTTTTAAACAACGCCTTGTTGTTCACCCAAACCGTAGTCGTCAACACCAGCGCCGCGCAGTGGTTTGATTTTAACTTCCTCGGTATCAACTCCCTTAGCATGCGCGCCTGGGGCGGAACGTCTATCGACGGTACCGCTGGCAACGATTTTTTCATCATGGACAACTTCACCATCAATGAATCTACCGCAGTGCCCGAGTCATCATCACTCGCGTTATTACTGCTCGGTGTAGCCGGAATTTTATTAGGCCGCAAAACCAAAAAGGCCTAATTACACGTTAGTAATAGCGTCCCAGCTTTGCCGCTACCAAGCGATTGGTAGCGGCGTTTTTGTTTTTGGGGTAGGCTCCCCCCTCACTTTTTCACAGCCGATAATTACTTTGAATAATCTACGCATCTCCGTGTTTATCGCAGATTGTGTAATTGCTCGCGGTGTGTGTTGTTAATAAATTAAAACAGAAGGGATTAATAATGATCTATCAAAGTACCTGTCACTGCAGCGCAATAAAATGTGAAGTAAAAAACTGCACCGGCTCGATCTGCAATAAAAGCGGTTTTTTACATTCGATCCGACTGCATCATCTTTTCCTTCGATTGATTGTGATGTTAACGGGGCTCTTCGTCCTGAACGCTGCTGCGCAGGAGGAACCGCGAGTACGAGCACGTGATTTAGGTGTCGCACCGGGTATCTTCAGTCCTGGCACTAACAACGCGATCACCGACGTCGCCGGTGTGCGTGTCGGACAGGTGACGCTGCGGAAAGGCGATAAGGTCCGCACCGGTGTTACTGCGATCCTGCCACACCCCGGCAATGCCTACCGCTCACGGGTACCCGCTGCACTGCATGTAGGCAATGGCTTCGGCAAATTCATCGGCACCACCCAGATCAACGAACTGGGCGAGTTGGAAAGCCCGATCTTGTTGACCTGCACCTTATGCGTGTGGAAGGCGGCCGATGCCATGGTCGAGTGGATGCTGGCGCAGCCGGATATGCAGGAAGTACGTTCGCTGAATGTGGTCGTGGGCGAGACTAATGACGGCAGACTTAATGACATACGCGCACGCCCGATTACCGCTGCTGCGGTACGCACTGCACTGGAAAGCGCGAAGAGTGGGCCGGTGCAGGAAGGTAGCGTTGGTGCAGGCACCGGTACTACGGCATTCGGCTGGAAAGCAGGTATAGGTACGTCATCGCGCAAACTGCCCGAGAGTCTGGGCGGCTGGACTGTAGGTGTGCTGGTGCAGGCCAACTTTGGCGGCGTGTTGCAGGTGGAAGGTGCGCCGGTGGGGCGCGAGTTGGATCGGTATGCGTTCCAGAACGCAGTCGCTGCCCGGGAGAATACGCGTGGATTGGCCGATGATCGCGGCGATGGTTCAATCATCATTGTTATTGCCACCGATGCGCCATTATCGGATCGCAATCTGCAGCGCTTGGCCTCACGCGGAATGATGGGATTGGGGCGTACCGGCAGTTCCGCATCCAACGGTAGCGGCGATTACATACTGGCATTTTCGACTGCAGAGTCGGTGCGTCGCCAGTTTGATGCGGTGCGGTTGCAGACTACCGAATTGGCGAATGAGCAAATGAGTGCTGTGTTCCAGGCTAGCGTGGATGCGGTGGAAGAGTCGGTCTACAACGCCTTGTTCATGGCGACCACAGAGAGTGGCAATGGTCAAACAGTGGAGGCTATTCCGCTGGATCAGGTGCGGAAAATTTTGAAGGAACATGGTGTGGAAGTACCCGTGCGATAGAAAGCGCAGATGCTCCTATATCTGCAACACCGAAAATCAAAGGACACTAAACAATGTGGAAAGTATTAATAATTACATCAGTGCTATTCATTGCGGCCTGTAGCACCACAAAAATCCATGTTTACACATCGGGAATTGATCAGCCGACCCAACAGCAACTGCTTCAATCGTTAAACAATGCCGGTTTGAAGGCTCATCAACAGACAACGCCAATGCAGCCCCTCAAAGAAGGGGCTTATATCATTTACACTCACAGCTCACGTTCAACGCAGATCAACCAACAAATTGAACAGATTTTAAAATCATTAAATTTACCGGCGCCTGAATCACGCCTGTTTAGTTTGGGCGAAGGAATTAGCGCACACCGATATACCAAAGGAAATATTGGTCTCTATGTGATCGCCAATTCAACGCAACAAGCAGGTGATTTAAAAACATTCCTGGAAGAAAGCAGCATATTGGACTGGGAGCTTGGTTCTGTTGGCTGCAGCAAAAATTATATTCTGGACATTATGGGTGATGGCAAAACCTACATAAGCACACTGGAAGATGGAACAGAAATAGCTTCACTTGAATGGAAAATTCACAACAAACAATTGGTATTGACCAAATTATTCAAGCGCTATGTCTATGACATATCCGAAGAGAAGCAAACCATAACACCAACCCAACAATATGCTGAGCCTTACGGATGCCAATTTCGCAGCAATTTTGAAGCCACCGTCACGGTCAAGAAATAGTGAAAAAATCTTCTATCAAGTTAACTATCATTCCGGCGCTATGCGGTTTGAAATTGAAGCGCCGGATGAAGCGAAAGGTAAAACTTATGCAAAATAGGTTTTAACTTTTGCAACCATTTGATTGGCAGTCAAGTTATCAACGGTTTCACAACCAACAATACGGTTAGCAAAGCCCTTGAGTTCAAGACGTTTTTTAAATTCGCCTTTTGCTTCACCGGGGCCAAATATTAAAATAGACGTAGCGTCTTTCAAATGCGGTATGACCTCATCGTAATATTGATTAAGGCGATTAGCATGGCGCCTTTCGCGCTGATCTTCCGATGGACTTGCTCCTTCTGTGGCATGTTCGGAATAACGAATATGCTTATCATTAGATGATTGCACATCGGTTTTATCATCACCGTTGAACAACACAAATGCTTCTTTATGATCGATCCAGACACCGACTTCTTGCTTTACCGCTTGTTGACTGCTCATGTTGTGACTCATCGTTTAGTTAAAACACCTAAGTTACACGGCATTGCAACAAGCCTCTGTGCGTGAGCACACCTAGCCAGTTAGAATCACCATGTGCCAATTTGAAAAACAGGTATTACCAAACAAAGCTTGAGCACGAGAAACAAGAGAGATTGAAATGATTTACCAAGGTACTTGCCATTGCGGCGCAATACAATTTGAAGTGGAAGCACCCGACGAAGTGGAAGTTGAAAATTGCAATTGTTCAATCTGCAATATGACGGGCTTTTTGCACTTGATTGTGCCACAGCGCAGTTTTCGCCTTATCAGTGGCGAGGACAACATCACTACTTACACATTCAATACCGGTGTAGCCAAACACACGTTTTGCAAAACCTGTGGTATCAAACCCTTTTATATTCCGCGCTCAAACCCGGATGGTGTGGATGTGAATTTGCGCTGTTTAACTACGCAACCAAAATCCGTAAAGATTTTGAATTTTGATGGGCAGAATTGGGAAGCTAATGCGCATACTGTTGCACACAAGAGCCTGTAGCGCTTAGGCATCAAGGACGATGCCCAAGAATCCGCGAAGGTAAAAACAAGATCGCGCGCAGAAATTCAAACACTGCATCAAACGCGATGCCGAGAATTCGGAAGGGAATGGAGATCAGCCAGACAATTGGCCAGAGCACCAGAGCAAGCAGCGCCAACGGCCAACAGATAACCCACAATAATAACCAGCAGATAAACGTCAACATACCAAATCCCCCAAGTGAGTAAGCTATTGTTATCTTGGACGCGATTTAAGGCAAATTGGATTCAGTAGCCCGTAATAAATACAGGCTACTGATGAGCAGTTAAGGAGCGAGGGTCAAACTGCCTTGCATGATGGCGATATGGCCGGGGAATGAGCAGAAGAAAGTGTATGCAGTACCAGCCGCCAGTTTGCTCACCGGAAAGGTCACTGACGCCGTTTCGCCGCCGCCGATCAGCTTGGTGAACGCGATTACGCGCGCATCGCCCGGTTTGACGTATTGGTTATCGACGCCTGCTGCAATACCTTCGCTAGCAACCGCTTTGGCATCATCCGCCTTACTCAGTACCCAGTTATGCCCCATCACCGTTTTTGGCAGCGTTCCGGTATGCGCCAGATTCAAGGTAAATTCCTTACAGGTTTTGGCGACCACAATGGCTTTTTGGTCAAACTGCATGGCGTCATTGCTTTTAAGTGTGAAACTACACTCATCCGCCTGCGCAAATTGCGCTCCTGCCATCAATAAACCTGCTAATGCAAATGCATATTTTTTCATCATTAATCTCCGTTACCAGTTGCTGTAGTTAGCTAATAGTGTAATACGCTACTTTACCCAAAAGCGGCCAAGCCAGGCATGATTATTAATGATTAGATTGGTTAATTGCTACAGACGTATCTTTACTGTCGCCAGAAGTCTCCCTTACCATTCACCACTAATGAGCAACCTGGCGATGGTGAGGGAGCCTAAACCTCACAGAGTGAGATGACCATCGGATAGCTCACACCATTAAAGACTAAGGATTCGATATGCCGGCAGTAGCAACACAGCCAACGCTCTATTTATCATCCAGCTATTACATCGATTTTGATCACCCTCGCGTTGCGCAAAAAGCGCAGCAACTCGCGAGTGAGCATCACCATGAGTTGGGATTAGCCAAAGCCTGTTTTGAATTTGTACGCGATGAAATTCAACACAGTTGGGATTTTCGTAAAAACCCAGTGACTTGCAAAGCGTCAGATGTATTAATTCATGGCACAGGTTATTGCTACGCAAAAAGTCATTTATTAGCTGCTTTGTTACGAGCAAATAATATTCCTGCGGGATTGTGCTACCAAAGATTGAGCGTAGGAACTGCTGGTGCGCCCTACTGCTTGCATGGGCTCAATGCTATCTATTTAACTGATTTTGGTTGGTATCGAGTTGATGCACGGGGAAATAAACCCGGCGTATCGGCGCAATTCACACCACCGGAAGAACGACTCGCTTTTGCAATCAAAGAGCCGCAGGAAAATGATCTGCCGGAAATCTGGATAGATCCAATGCAGGTGATTGTCGCCACATTGGAAAAGTACTCGACGGTAACGGAAGTCTACGAAAACCTACCTGATATTCGCTAAAGGAACTAACATGAAAATCCGCCCCTGCACCCCCAACGACACCGCCGCCATCTGCGCCATATACAATCACTATATTGAACATACCGTGATTACCTTTGAAGAAATTCCGATAGCGGTTGCACAAATGCGCGAGCGTATCGCGGCCTACACACAACTTTATCCCTGGCTAGTGTGTGAGGATGCAGGTGAAATAGTGGGTTATGCCTATGCAAGTAAATGGAAAGAGCGCAGTGCTTATAAACACACCGCTGAAGTTACTGTGTATTTAAAGCATGATGCGACACAAAAAGGCTATGGCAGTGCACTGTATGAAGAATTAATTGCGCAGCTTAAAGCAAAAGGTTGCCATGTATTACTGGGTTGTTTAGCTATTCCCAACGAGCCAAGCGCAAAATTGCATGAGCGTTTTGGTTTTAAGCAGATTGCGCACTTTACCGAAGTGGGACGCAAATTTGAGCGCTGGATCGATGTGGGTTATTGGCAGAAAGTGCTGTAGCGCACCGAGCAAGCCGATACACCAGACTTATACTCAGACATCGAGATATTCGACTACTTGGTTGTTAGTCATCATTTATTTTATTTATTAAAAAGACAGCGATATTTTTTACTATCCATTAACAAAGGAATTTCACGATGAACAAGACATTCTTAGGCATATTATCGACAGTGGTATTACTTAACACTGCCTGTGGCCCAAAACAAGACGATGCACCAAACAGTACAATCCAAAGTTCGTCTTCGCCCACATCATCTGTTTCATCTGTGGCTGCCTCATCGGAAATGGCTGTAACGCCAGCAGAAACACCTAGCCCACCCAATGGCGAGCTGCTCAACACTTATTGGAAACTTATCCTGATCAACGACACTGAAGTCACTGTGATAGATAATCAGCGCGAACCACACATTACCTTCAATGCAGAAAACCGCGTATCCGGCTCAGATGGTTGCAACCGTTTAATGGGCAGCTACCTGTTAGAGGGAGACAAGCTTACGCTAGGGGAAATGGCAGGAACTAAAATGGCTTGCGCAGAGGGGGCAGAACAAACCCAAGCTTTTAATGAGGCATTGACGAAAGTGGCAGGCTACACGGTGCATGGCGACCAATTGGAATTGCGCGATGCTAGCGGGCTGGTTGTTGCCCGGTTTAAGGCGGTTGCACTGCCTTAACCGTCCAGCATCAAACTTACCCATTAAAAAGTCCGTTAGATAAACTATCTAACGGGCTTTTTGTTTGTGTCATTCAAGGTAAATCTGATTAATTAGCTATATCACCGCGTTGCCGGTATTCGGTTGGTGTTACTCCGACCATACGTTTAAAAAAGCGGTGGAACGCAGATGGGCTGTTGAAGCCGGATTTGTAAATAATTTCCAGAATCGTTTCGTCTTTTAACTCCGGCAGAACCAACAAACGTTTGGCTTCTTCTACACGATAGCGATTAATAAATTCAAAAAAATTCGATTGGTAATGCATTTTTAGAATCGCGGAAATATCGCGCGGCTTTAATCCTATCTGTTCAGCAAAGCGCTCAAGGTTGATGTTGCTTTCCAAAAATAATTTATCTTCGTGAATGGCTTTTTCGATGATCGCAACCTTGTGATCCATCTTGGTTGGCTGCACCGGTTTAGCGGTTGGCACGACATGTACGCTGAGTAATTGGCGGGTGTTGATCAAACCAAATACAAACAAACCATTCACCAACATAACCGTGAGATAGTTATCGATAATACCCAGCGTATCGCTCACCGATGCACTTACCCACCCCTCCAACAAATAGGCGAGTAGCGACCAAAGCCAATGCAGACAAAAACCCGCGAGCACCACATCGGCGAGTTTTAATTCCGACATCGAAATATCGGCATACAGATGTTTTAAATTGTCGCGCAATTTATATTCAGCAATCACGCAGGCGATGATGTAGCCCAGCGGAGAAAGCTTCACCAGTGCCCACACAAATGCGACCGCCGCATTTTCCGCGCCTGCCAACTCTGTCGCAGGCTGCCACTCCACACTATTAATATCAAACACAACTAAAAGAATTGCAGCAATCAATGATGGGACGAGATGCACCAAATTTCGCCAGCGCAGTAATTCAACTTTCTGTGAGAGCGAGCGCATATAAAAATAGAGCACCGGCCCCTGCAACAATAAACAGGCCGATAAGATCGTAATAATAAAAGGTGAATGGTTAATCGGCGTGGTTTTTAAATCGCCATTCCAGACAATCAGAGTGGTCGTTAATACCAGCGCAATCAGCAGAAAAAATCCGGACAAGATACGGCGCGGCTGAACGTGTTTGGCAGGCAACAAATTCAGTAAAACCGCCAACACACAGCACTCCACTGCCGTGAGGACCAACACCAGGTCGTGGATATTTAGAAAGTTGGTTTTCATTAGACCTTTCTCGTGTAAGCACGGCCAATCACCCTCGTGGCAGGGGATGTTCTCTCTGGCTGTGGATTCTAATTATAGGATGCAACGGCCTCTGCAGGCTTATTTGAACACGCAGTGCTTGGCGTAATCCTTAGCCTCATTCATGGTGAGCTCGCCTTTGGGTTTTTCTTCGATGGATTTACACCACTCCGGACTGCCTACTTTAGGCGCGCAGGCGGATACCAGGTGAACCAAGGTCACAACCAATAGCAACTTAACCATTCTTAAAAATGTGGGCATAAAAAAATCCGATTATTGGAGTTATGAGGTAGGAGCCGCTTGCCAAGCGTACGCAATGAATCCGTCAGGTGAATTCACATGGGCAAGAATAGCAGAGGTTATCATCAATAAAAAACGCCCGCGGCTAAGAGCGGGCGTTTTGGTTTGGAACTGTGAGGGAGCTATCCCTCACGAGGGAATTACTAAGGCAACGCTTTCAAATGATTACCAACAGGCACTGAGAAGATACGGCCATCTTTTACATCCCAGTTGATCGACCAAGTCATTACACCACGGAAGTCAGCATAGGCAGCCAGTGGAGTATTGCTACTGCAATTGGTGCGTTTCACCAAACAATCCACTGCTTTATTGATATCAGCGGTAGTCGCTTGGCCCGAACCGGCAGCGCGTGGGCCAGACGGTAAGCCAAGCGCGACTTGATCAGGACGCAAGCCCTTGAAGTTACCGGCAGTACCGTTGGCCAATGGGAAGCCTTCAATCAACATGCGCGCAGATGCCACCATCATATCCACTGTGCCCGCTTGATAAGCTTGCGCCGCATAAGGTGTTGCCAAGCCGCCGTTGTTGTACAACTGCACGTGTAACAAATCCAGTTCGTTGCGCAGTTGGTCGATCATCGGCAAATAAGCGCCCCAGATTCCGGTGTAGGCTACATAACCACCTTGTACATAAGGATGCTCAGGCGCCATGGAGACATACAGATCGGGATACATGGCATTGAGTTGTTTGATCGCCGACACCATGTTGCTGATCACCGGCGCGCCGTGCATCACACCGGCACCACTTTCCAGGTCGATATCCACACCGTCAAAACCATACTCATTAATAATCGCCGCGGTGCTGTTAACGAAGTTGGCGAGATTGGTGGAGTTGTTCAAAGTCACAGTGCCTTTTTCACCGCCGTATGACAGCACGATGTTTTTACCTTGCGCGCGTTTTGCAGCAACATCAGCAATAAATTGCGCTTTGTTCAAGGCAGGGTCCAGACGGAAATCCACCGAACCATTACCGGCGTCATCCACAAAGGCGATCACAATCACATCCCAGGATGCATCGACATCGGCCAAACGAATCACACCGCTGCCGTTGTCAAAGTTATGCCAGTAGCCTACCAACGCATGTTTTGGCAGTGCTGCTGCATCGCCCGGTACGCGGTTATTGCCGCTGACGCTGGATGATGAACGGCTGCTTGTGCTACTTGCGGAAGAGGTTGAGGAGGGCGCAACCGAAGAGGATGATTTTGAGCTGGGCGCAACACTGCTAAGCACACTGCTTGATGCGGCACCGCAGGATTTCACCAACTCCCACGCCTGTTGCCAGTGCGCGCCGGTACCCGGGGCATACGCCCAACCGGCAGTTGAACCGCACCAACCGGCAATGGTACAACGATACTCACTCCCCGCGTTCTGCACTAACTGACCCGCCGCATACGCGGTACCAGCAGCATATTGTGGCGATGAACAATTGCCACCCGAAATTGATGAGCTGGAAGGAGCAATTGAACTGGAGGATTTTGAACTGGGCGCAACGCTACTCGGAGCAGATGAAGAGGGCGCAACAGAACTTCTCGAGGAAGATGACACAGCACCATCACAAGCACCTAGCAGTGTCCACTCTTGCCACTGGCCAGAGTAGCTAGCAGGACTGTGGCCCTGCGACCACCAATTGGCTTTGTAACCCTTTCCTGCTTCTTGTACCTGGGTGCCGCCACCGTAAGCAGCGGTGCTGTTCCACACCGGAAAACCGGCACAACTTACTGCAAACGCGCTGGTTGATAAAAAACTCGCGCCCAAGGCGGCAAGTGCAATGACTGAACGTTTCATAGACCCCTCACTGTATTTGTATTTTTTTAGACAAAAGAATGCCGTAAAGAAATTGCGAAAATTTCTTTTTTGTTGATGCAATGCAACGAGATTTTTTGGCGGTTCCGGGGATCAAGTACTCGACGCTGCAAGGCGCAACGCCCGTCCGTACTTTTGGACACACACCCATCCTGTTTAAACGGTTGGTGAGTTCCTTCTGAAATTTCTCTCAGGCCGTGAATCCTGAGCAATAATTTCTGGCGCGGCTTTCATTTATTTTTCCGCATGACAACGTTGCCATATATATCACCCGCTTCAGGCGATGGCAATCGTGTATATGACCAAAAGATGACAATTACGCAAAATTTTTATTTCATTAGAATAAAAATTTTGCGCAACCGCGAAAAAGAATGGGGGGATAGATGATTGGGAAATAACGGCTTACTGGGGAACTGGTTTAGTCGCTCGAAACACGGCGCTGACGTACTGCCTCAAACAAACAAACACCGGTTGCAACCGATACGTTCAAACTACTCACTGTGCCCGCCATAGGAATATTCATCAAATGATCACAAGTATCCTGCGTCAGGCGCCGTAGGCCATCGCCTTCAGCACCCATTAAAATACCAATCGGGCCAGTGAGGTTGCATTCATAGACCGACTGCTCCGCCGCTCCTGCCGCTCCAAAGAGCCAGATACCTTTTTCCTGCAAATTCTTCAGTGTGCGCGCGAGGTTGGTGACCGGAATAAACGGCAGCACTTCCGCCGCACCGCAGGCAACTTTGCGCACTATGGGCGTAATGCCGACTGATTTATCCTTGGGTGCGATCACTGCATGCACACCCGCCGCTTCTGCCGAGCGCATACAAGCACCGAGGTTGTGCGGATCGGTGACGCCATCGAGGATCAATAAAAATGCCGGTTCGTTAAGGTTTTCAATCAGCTTGAAGAGATAAGCTTCATCGTAGGTTTCACCGGGCGTGCAAATCGCCACTACACCCTGATGGTTTTCATCGCCCACCAACTCATCGAGTTTATTGCGGTTGACTACCTGACAGTGAATGCCATTGCTTTGCGCCGCACTGACAATTTTTTGCAGGCGCTGGTCATTGCGACCTTGCACCATGTAAATTTCAATCACACGTTGCGGTGCACTTTTTAATAATGCCTGCACCGAGTGCAGGCCAAATATATGTTCACGTTTCAAAACACTTACCTAACTTTTAGTATTAACACTTGCGCAGGCCTAACGCTCAGAGAGCCGCGTTTCACGCTCGCGCAAGATGCGATCTTTCACAACATAAATTTCACGGTTCAGTCTTTCGTCGAGTACAAAGTTTTCACTTTGTAACCAGCGATCAATCCTTTGCCTTAGTCTTAACCACCGGTTTTTTAGCAGTTGTCTTCGCAGACCCAGTGACAGCCTTGCCTTTTGTTGCCTTTGGCGCAGGCGATTGAACTGTTGCTGGCGCTGCCTTGCTTGCAGCTTTCGCATTTTTACGGCCATGATCAACCTCACCTTTGGATTTTGCACTTGCAGGTTTCTGTGCTGATACTTTTTTCGCAGCAGGTGTTTTAGTCGCTGTCACTTTTTTTGCTGGCGCGGCTTCTTTTTTAGCCGACGCAGCGGTGGGGGCCACACCAGCCTCTGCCACTTTTTTCACCACAATCTTTTTAGCAACAACGGTTTTTACGACTGGCGCTTTTA
Organism: Cellvibrio fibrivorans; assembly: GCF_031457055.1. Classification (NCBI taxonomy): domain Bacteria; kingdom Pseudomonadati; phylum Pseudomonadota; class Gammaproteobacteria; order Cellvibrionales; family Cellvibrionaceae; genus Cellvibrio; species Cellvibrio fibrivorans. The sequence continues at coordinate 61,258 of NZ_JAVDVX010000010.1, forward strand.
CTACCGGTGCTTTTGCTGCCGGTTGCGCTGCGCTGGTCTTTTTGCCACCGGCATTAGTTTTAACTGCTGGCTTTGTAGTTTTGTCCGTTTTTACTTTTGCAGCGGGTTTAGCAGCTGTCGTTTTTGCGGAAGATTGTTTGGAGGAAGATTGTTTAGTTGCCGGTTTTTCACTCGAGGCTTTTTTAACAACAATACCTGATGACGATTTTTTACTGTCTCCAGTTACACCACCAGACGTGGTTACAACGGGAGCTGCAAAATGTTTTCCGCCGCCAGCTTTTTTACCTTCTGTCTTTTTCTTATCGGGTGATTGAGATGCACCGCGTTTGGCAACCTTGGGTTTAACGGCCGATTTAGGACGACGAACTGCATCCGCTGATTCGAGTTCAAAATCAATTTTGCGGTTATCCAGATCCACACGCACAACACGCACTACCAACTCATCGCCAAGCCCAAACACTTTGCGCGTGCGTTCACCCATTAAGCGGTGTTGCGCCGGTTCAAACCGATAATAATCGTGCGGCAACGAAGTGATGTGAATCAAACCTTCCACATACAAATCATTTAATTCAACAAACAAACCAAAACTGGTAACCGCACTCACGTGACCCGCATAAACAGCGCCCACTTGGTCGCGCAGGTATTCACATTTCAGCCAACTGACCACATCGCGCGTTGCTTCATCGGCGCGGCGTTCGGTGCGTGAACACTGCTCACCAAATACCACCATATCGCTCGCGGTATAGGGGTAAATAAATTTCTTGGGAATTGCTTTGGCTGTGTCAACACGGCGCACATGCGTAGTCGGTTCAGTGCCGCGCACTACCGAGCGAATTGCGCGATGTACCAACAAATCCGGATAGCGACGAATCGGCGAAGTGAAGTGGGTATAAGCCTCATAACCCAAACCGAAGTGGCCGTGGTTTTCCACCTGATACATCGCCTGGCGCAAACTGCGCAACATCACTGTCTGGATTAAATGGCCATCGCTGCGATCCTGAATCATTTGCAGCAATTGTTGGTAATCGCCCGGTGTAGGCTTATCGCCACCGGCCAAGCCCAAACCTAATTCGGATAAGTACGCGCGCAAATTGGCGAGCTTGGTTTCCGTCGGGCCTTCATGCACGCGGAACAAACCAATCAAATTATGTTTTTCAATAAATTGCGCGGCACACACATTCGCGCACAGCATGCACTCTTCAATTAATTTATGCGCGTCGTTACGTTTGATCGGAACAATACGTTCGATTTTGCGCTCTTCATTAAATTGGATGCGTGTTTCAACTGTATCAAAATCAATTGCACCGCGTTCATCGCGCGCAATACGCAGGCATTGATAAAGTTTATGCAAGAGTTCGAGTTGCGGAACAACCGCTTTATATTCCTCACGCAAAGCAACGCGTGTATCGCCCTCACCGGTGAGGATCTCACCCACTTTGGTGTAGGTAAGGCGCGCATGGGAATGCATCACGCCTTCATAAAACTGGTAACCGGTGATGCGACCTGAATCGCTGATTGTCATTTCACACACCATGCACAAGCGATCAACATGGGGGTTCAATGAACACAAACCGTTAGAAATGGCTTCGGGCAACATGGGCACAACATAATCGGGGAAATACACCGAGTTGCCACGCGCACGCGCTTCTATATCCAACGCGCTTTCTACCGGCACGTAATGCGACACATCAGCAATCGCCACATACAAACGCCAGCCGCCTTTGCGACGCTCACACAAGACCGCATCATCAAAATCGCGCGCATCTTCGCCATCAATAGTGACGAAAGGTAAATGGCGCACATCAACGCGATGCAGCTTGTCTTTCTCAAGCACTTCATGGGATAAGCGCGCCGCTTCCGCAAGCGCCTCACCCGGCCATTCGCTCGGAATACCGTGCGCCTGGATCGCCAATTCGATTTCCATGCCCGGCGCCATGTGGTCGCCCAGCACTTGGATAACGCGGCCAGTGGGCAGGCGGTTTTTATCCGGCTGCTGGGTAATTTCCGCCACCACAATTTGCCCGTGCTTGGCGCCGCCATAGGCGCCAAACGGAATCATGATGTCATGGGTAATACGGGGGTTTTCCGGGCGCACAAACTGCACGCCCTCTTCATTGAAAAAGCGCCCGGCCAATTGCGTGGTATTGCGGACGAGCACATCAACAATCGCGCCCTCCTCTTTACCGCGATATTGCTCACCCGAAAGCCGGACGATCACTTCATCGCCATCAAACACTTTGCGCATCTGGCGGTTGTGTAAGTAGATGTCTTCGCCACCATCGGCGCGAATCACAAACCCGTAACCATCGCGATGCCCCTGCACACGGCCGCGCACCACATCGATCTTATCGAGGCGCACATAGGCATCGCGGCGGTTGCTGATCAACTGGCCGTCGCGCGCCATTGCAATCAAACGGCGGCGCAGGGCTTCAATCTGGTCTTCGCCCGTGAGCTTGAGCATCACGCACATTTGTTCATGCGTAACTGGCTGATCGGCGCTATCGAGAAGGTCGAGGATATACTCGCGGCTGGGAATGGGGTTTTCGTATTTTTCGGCTTCGCGCGCGGCGAAAGCATCGCGGGGCGGGGTTTTACGTTTAGTCAATTGAGCATCCTGTAGTCAATATTGGCGTTTTCGAACGTTCCTGGCAGGTTATAGAAGGATTATAGGGCAGCAACCATGACAAACCTACAAATAAAACCGAAAACCCTGTTGACAGCCCCAAAGCCGGTATTTATAGTGCGCGGCCTCAGCTTGCTGAGCATGCCCAGGTGGTGAAATTGGTAGACACGCCAGCTTCAGGTGTTGGTGGCTTTACGGCCGTGAAGGTTCAAGTCCTTTCCTGGGCACCACATAAAGATTCAGAGCAATCCGAATCAATCTAAAAACCCGCTAAAACGCGGGTTTTTTTATGCCTGCCTATCCTATAGCGTCCTATCCCATCCATTGCCATCGTAAAAAGTTGACGGTATTGTTGACGGTATCGAAACGGTATTGAGGGCGGGCAAGCGATGGCAAAGGCAACCAACAAACTCACCGATACTGAGATAAAACAAGCACCACCCAAAGAGACCAACTACAAGTTGGTAGATGGTGGAGGCCTCTATGTATTGGTGAAAACAAACGGCTCCAAACTCTTTCAGTACGACTACCGCTTCACCAGCAAGCGCAAAACGTTATCGATTGGAATCTACCCCACTGTAAGCCTCAAAAAAGCCCGTGATAAATTGAAGGAGGCCAAGGAAAAGCTGGCTAACAATATCGACCCATCACAAGCCAAACAATTGGAGCGCACCAAGGCCGTCGAAGGCGCAGCCAATACCTTTGCCGTGATCGCTCGGGATTGGTGGCAACACACTAAAGGCAAATGGAAGGCCGGGCACGCTGAGCGTGTGTTAGGCCGACTAGAAGCCGATGTATTTCCCGCAATTGGCAACACCCCCATCACCGATCTTAAACCGCCCCACATCAAGGCAATTATTCGCAAGATAGAAAACCGTGACGCTTTAGATGTAGCAAAGCGAGTCCTGCAAGATATTCGCCGCGTGTTTAGCTATGCGGTGGAGCTTGGCCATATCGATGTTAACCCCGCCCGCGAACTGTCATCCATGACGCGCCAGACTAAACACAGGGACGCGCTACCACCCGAAGAACTGCCTTTGTTTTTGCGCGAACTATCAACCTATGGCGATCGCACACGGGCGCGGCCACTCACCCAACTGGCAATAGAATTTTTGCTACTCACTTTTGTGCGGTCCAGCGATTTGCGCGAAGCCCGTTGGGATGAGTTCGACCTGGTAGAAAAGATGTGGCGCATACCGGCACACCGCATGAAGATGAAAACCGATCACATAGTACCGCTAGCAAAACAGACGATTGACGTACTGGAAAAAATCCGGGTAGTGACCGGCACTTGTCCGCTTGTTTTTCCGTCCGAGTGGCGGCGCACTAATTTTATGAGCGAAAACACCATGCGCCGCGCCATATTCAAACTGGGCTATGACGGAACCCACAAAGGCAAAAGCAAATGCGTACCGCACGGAATTCGCACCACGGCTTGCTCCATACTAAATGAGCAGGGATTTAACCCGGACGCCATTGAGCGTCAAATGTCACACCAAGAGCGCAACGGTGTAAGAGCTGCTTACACACACCACGCACAATATAAAAATGATCGTATTGAAATGATGCAATGGTGGGCTGATCACTTGGATGCACTCAGGGCGCAAGGCACCAATGACAATGTGATCGCTGCTACCTTTCGCAAAAAGGCGGGCTAGATTGTTAAAACGTTTCGGCTACGACGATTTTGCAGCGGGGAACGTGGGGACACTGGGGAACGGTTACTCTCTCACGTAATAAAATCAAAGAGTTAGATATAGCTTTATGAGTGTTTATCGTTCCCCACTTACTTTTTAGAGAGTGGGGAATGTGGGGAACAATTGTCGGCTTTGCGGCAACGGGCGAAACCCCAATAATGATAATCATTCGCACGAAAAATGCCCGTTGCGCAAACCCGCCTATGACTGGCTCAAAAACAGTGAGCGCTATGGATAATAAATGTAGCCATGATGCAGTGATGGAAATCATCGAAAAGCAAAAGCTAATTGCCGATCACCTCAAAGAGGTGCGCGATAATTTTTTTTGGTCGAATGGCTTAGAGCTGCTGCACTCTCCAACACTGGAAGCAGTTCCAGGTGATGCTTGGGCAGAATTGCCCCAATACCCCAACGTCGAAAAATGGGCGCATAAATTATTCGCTAAAAGTACTGGGGTTTTACCTCATATGTCTGGGCACACTGGCATAGCGGGAGCGATTGCATCGGCTGTAATTGCCAAAACGAACGACTCACAGGAAATAATGGATAGAGCTACACGGCTCGCAAATCTCGAATGGCAATTGCAGCATTTAACCTATTGGTCTTCGCACACTACACATGAAGCTAAAAAAAATAGAAAAACTTTTGATGAATTGTACCGGCAGCGCGAGTTATTGCGTGATAGTGCGGTAGAAGCGCTTTGTTTATATAAGTGTGGAGCCCATGATTTTTTAAATGATTTTGAGCGATATAACAGCAATGCAATTGGTGATATTTATTGTGCCGAACAATACAAAGCCGCATTTAATAAAGTGATGGCTTGGGCGGTAGGTTATTGCGGCGCTTTTGATAAGTCAGAATCAAGAGCTGTGAACCGAAGTGGCGAAACAGATAAAATCCACCATCTTAAGCAGTGGATACAGGAAAAACTTTCTAGTGGGAAAGTATATACAGCTGACTCGTTGTGGAATCAGATATCTAGGAAGAAAGATGAGCAAACAGATATACCGGATTTTGGCAGTATGTACATCAAACGTGATACGGACGACAAAGACAAATTGTACATTGTGGACGGGGATGGGAAAGTGATTGGAAAAGAAATGGTGATCAAAACGTTTAGGACTCACTTTGGAGCTGCACGAAAAAAAATGTAGATTTACTTTCTTCATTACACCGTAATCGGGAATACGGTTCTTTTATCTTCAATGCACCTTAAACGCATTGGAGATCATTATGCACAATCAACCCACCGATCAGGCCAGCCTTGTAACACTCCCCATCGTAGGCTTTTACCGCGCCCAACAGTGTGCGGCTCTTTTGGGGGTATCTAAGAGTACCTTTTGGCTTTGGGCACAGCAAAAAATTGTCCAAGGAATTCCCGTCCCGCAACCTATCAAGCTTTCACCTGGTGTTACTGTCTGGAAGCGTTCAGATGTTCACGCCTTCTGCGAACAATTAGCCTCCCTTGGTGACACTACCACGCCACCAGAGGCCGCCTAATATGACCTCTCGCACCCTGTCTCACTACACCCCAACCCAAATCATTGAGCGTTGCGCCTGCATCACTCTGGATGATCTTTTGTCGCGCGGTGCTAACGCGCGCAACCCCATGTTTAAACGTCTCGCCAGCTTCATAAATAACGCCACCGCCTATGATTGCGGCGCGCATTTATTGGAGTGGCCGGACGGCTCTTTAGTACTTGTTATAAGCCATGCAGCACACAATTTTTCGCAATTATCGCCCGACACAATTATCGCGGCTTATGGGTATGTGGGGCGTGGCTGCGGGCTGATTTATCGTGATTCCTGGGGTGCTGGCCATGTCGCATAGCTTGCCGCTCTTACCATTCACTGAACTTGATATTACGAAGCCGAATATCCACGAAAAAAAGGAGGATTTTATTCATGATCTTAAACAGCACGATAAGAGATTGAACCGTAAGCAATATTCGGAGTGTTGTGCCATTGAAAAAAGAATGGATTTTCAAAACTACTTTGTTCGTTATTTAGTTTGGGGGAATGGCAACTGGTCGTGTGTATATGACCGTTTTAATTGGCATTTAAGAATAATTCAGCCCGGTCAAATCGAAGCCGCATATCACGCATGCAAGGTTTTAAACGATCATCCAAAACAAAAACCTAAACATTGGTATCACTTAAATGTAGGTGCGTTTATCGATCTGACCATCATTGATGAGGCGAGTACAGATCGCTAATACCGGCTTAGTTGCGCGCTGAATGCCGCCCTTATCGGGTGTGGGGAATACGCTTTTTAATTTAAACAAATGAGTTTTTTAGAATGGGTAAAAAACTGGATTTTAAGAAAATAAATTCATTGGCTTTGGCGCAAGCCGAATCTATCGTGAGCCGCTATGCACCAGACGGAAAATTAAACGGGCGCGAATGGGTAGCGCGCAATCCAAACAGAAACGATAGCAAGGCCGGTTCCTTCTCGATCAATGTAGATACCGGCGTATGGTGCGATTTTGCCACCGACGATAAGGGTGGCGACTTGGTGAGCTATGTGGCCTATGTGCTGCGCCTAAGCCAAGGTGATGCGTTCAAAACATTGTCGAATTATTTGGGGGTGAGCGATGAACCCTTGGGCGAATTTGAGCGGGTAAGCACCGCTACACCGACACCCCCAAAGGCACCCAAAGAGCCAGCCTTTAAACCGATGTTGCCGCCACCCCCAGAGGCCGCTAAAAGCTGCCCATTCCATTTTCCCCAGTTCGGCAAGGCGTCGCACTATTGGGATTATAAAAGCGCGTCCGGTGATTTATTGATGCGTGTGTGTCGCTTTGATCGCATCACCAGTGGAGGTGAACGCGCCAAAGAATATCGCCCTGTTGTTTATGGCACCGGCACCAGTAAAGGCAAAGAGCGCACCGGCTGGCACTGGCGACAATTACCGGATAGTCGCCCACTCTATGGGCTGGATTATTTGGCGGCTGCGCCGGTATCTGCACCCGTGGTATTGGTCGAGGGTGAAAAGGCGTGTGATGCGGCGCGTGGGCTTTTTAATTCTTATCCGTGCGTAACGTGGAGCGGTGGCAGTAAAGCGATAGGTAAAACCGACTTTGCGCCCTTGGCTGGCCGTGATGTGTGGTTGTGGCCGGATAATGATTTGGCCGGTGATAAAACTGTTGATGCGCTGCGCCCTGTGCTGAATGCCATAGGGGTTAAATCATTCAGGGTATTTGACTTGGGGGTGTTCGCCCGCTTTGTACCTGGTGAATCTGGGCAATTGATCGCGGCCGCCACAACATGGCCGGAAAAAGCCGATGCCTTTGATGCGGTCGCACTGGGTTGGAATCCACAGCACTTTACCGCCTTGGATTTACGCGGGGCGCTTCTATTGCCGTTAGAGGGCGAAGCACTAACGCCAGCACCAACCATCACCCCCAATGCTGAAACAGCCACCAGCGATAAACCAAGCACTATCCCTTACGGTTTTAAACTCGATGATTTCGGTGTGTGGGCGTATGACGCCAAAGCAGAAAAGCACCGACGGATTTGTTCGCGCTTGGATGTGGTGGCCTATTGCCGTGATGCAAATGACGTGGGCGATAACTGGGGAATATTGGTGCAATTTAAAAACCTTGATGGAAAAGAAAAACGCATCAATTTCCCGCGTGAATTATTTGGCAGTGATGGCGGTACCGAAGTCACCAAGCGTTTATTAAGCATGGGGCTGGAATATGACGCGCACCGCGAGAGCAAGCGTAAAGTGTTGGAATATTTGCAAGGCCATAAAACCCAAGAACGTATAGGGTTGGTGCACAAAACCGGCTGGCACAAAAGTGCGTTTGTGTTGCCGGATCGCATCATAGGTACTACCGATGAACAGCTTTTGTTTTATACCGAAGGTGCAACCCTTTGCAAATTATCCGAGCGCGGCACCTTGGCTGAATGGCAAGAGAATGTAAGCCGTTATTGCGTAGATAATCCACTGGCATTGTTTGCAGTCAGTGCTGCTTTTTCTGCGCCCCTTGTCGATTTGTTGGGGGTGGAAACAATGGGCTTTCACTTTTACGGAGATAGCTCTTGGGGCAAGTCCACGCTGTTAAATATCGCGTGTTCGGTATTTGGTAAACCAGACGATTACAAAAAGGCGTGGCGCTCCACCGATAACGGAATGGAAAGCCTCGCCGCTTCGCATTCTGAAATGTTGTTAGCGCTGGATGAGATTAATCAGTTTGACCCGCGCAAGTTGGGTGATGTGGTTTATATGCTGGGCAATGGCAGCGGCAAAACCCGTGCAAATGATCGCGGCGGTGCGCGTGATGATATGCACCGCTGGCGCTTTACGTTTTTATCCAATGGTGAAAAAACATTAGAGCAATACATAGGGGAAGCAGGTAAAACTCAAACCGCCGGGCAAGAACAACGATTCCTAGAGATACGCGCAACCTTGCACGAATCAGAGGCCGACATTAAGAGCATGGGGGTGTTTAATAATCCACATGGGTTAGCGGGCGGCGCTGCGCTTACAGAGCTGCTCAAGGGCACTATGGTGCAATACCACGGCACAGCCTTTCCCGCATTCTTAAATTCACTGGTGCAAGAACTGGAAGGCGACAAGCGTGGGCGATTTATTGCGGTCACGCAGTCACGCTTGGGAAAGTTTAAAAAGGAACACTTAAGCGGTAATGCCGATGGGCAGGTAGATCGTGCTGCAACTAAATTTGCATTAGTGGGTTGGGCTGGTGAGCTGGCCACTCACTGGGGAATTACCGGATGGCAACAAGGGCAGGCCATAAGCGCAGCGGCAAGCTGTTTTAATACCTGGCTTCGCGCCCGTGGGGGTGTTGGCAGTTTTGAAGAGAAGCAAATGATGGGGCATGTGCGCCAGCAATTCACCAAATACGGTGAATCACGCTTTAAACGTTGGGATGATCCCGAGGAAAGCAAACACGCGGTAATTGATTCCCATGTGCCCGTTACGTCTGAATGCTGGGGGTTTAGGCGCGAATTACGCACCAAGGATTATTTAGAGGGGGATTCGTCTGAGGTAGTTTTTTATGTGTTTAAGGACGCATTTAAACACGATATTTGCAAAGGCTTTGACCACAATCGCATCGCCAAAATGCTGCGCACTATGGGAGCCTTACAGCCTACAATTGAAGGCAATGGTAAGGAGCGTATGGACAGAAAAGAGAAGTTGCCACGCATGGGCAATAAGCGGGTTTGGTGCTACAAAATCACGTTGTCTGCATTGATGGTAGAGAGTGAAGATAACGAAAGTGATTTACAAAATGTGGCGGGGTTCTGACTGTAGTGAGCAATAAAAAAGCCGGAGTTATTTGCACCGGCTTTTTGGTTTTACTGATGTTCCAGAAGTATTTTTATCTGATCCAAATAGCCCTCAACTCCCCAAAGGGCGTTTTGGATTGTTTCATCACTTAGCCTCTCGCAATCATCACCATTAAACTGTAAATCGAGTAGCTTAAGGGTGGCGCTAGCCCGATCAATTGCGCAAAAAACTGCATCTTTATCGAGCTTGCCTTTGTCGCAAGACAGCAAATAAGTTTCTGGTGTGCCATTCGCTATAACTTGATGTGAAACCTTATTTCCTGTTTGGCCTGAAAGTGTGCCTTTGCTCATATTGATCACCTGTTTAAATTAATTTTTAGTGTGAATAAGTGGGTGCACTGATTTGTAAGCGTGGTTAATCATTATCTCCATTTGATCAATATGCCCTTGTAGCGACCAAAGAAACTCTGCGATTGTGTGGGGGTGAATTGATTCAGATGCATCCTTGGTATTAAGTGCCACTATGAGCATGGTTAGGGCTGCATTAGCTCTGCTTTTTGCGCAGTTGATTGCATCGATTGGGAATAGCTGATCCTTTGGAATGCTCATAAAACCTTCTGGTGTATCGATGTAGTTTTTGGTGGTGGCTTTGCTCATTTTTAGTGGCTCCAATAATTAATGAATAACACGGGTTTTAATAAATGCTTTCGGGTTGGTTTTGCGCACACGCTCAAGTGTGGCGAGTGCTTCAACCTGGCTGCTGAATTCACGGGCTATCAATTGCACGTCCCGCACCTTCCGGCGCCAATCGGTAATGACATCAGTGTGGATAGTAAAAACGGCTTGGTGCGCGGCTAAACCGGCCTGTGGTAAAGTGCTGTCACTCATTAGCTGATCCCCATTTAATCGGTTAATGATGAAGCCCGAGGGTGTTACAGCACTCTTGGGCTTTTTTATTGATCTTGCATGAACTAATATAGCTCATAATTGGACAAAATCAATATTTATTTGTTCTTTAATGATCTATATTTGTTCTTTTTGGGGGTGATATGTTGTCAGGTGCGCAATGCCGCATGGCAAGAGGGGTGATGTGTTGGAGTGTCCAGCAGTTGGCCGAGCGGGCAAACGTCGGGCTTTCAACCATAAAGCGCTTGGAGGCTTTGGATTCCGTGCCAGTCAGTGCCCAAGTGGGAACCCTGCAAGCGATAGCCAAAGCGTTTACCGATACGGGTAAGGTTCGTTTTGAAGGGTTAGACGGTGTTTATATTGTGGGGGTGTGACCAGCCAGCCAAGGGGACCTGGGGCTGCTAATTTGTGTGCAGCGATCATGCAATTAACCGGTGCTTATAGTGCCCACTAATTTGTGTGTTGCGATCATGCAATTAACCGGTGCTTATAGTGCCCACTAATTTGTGTGTTGCGATCATGCAATTAGCCGGTGCTTATAGTGCCCGCTAATTTGTGTGTTGCGATCATGCAAT
>NZ_JAVDVX010000011.1:0-58250 GCF_031457055.1 Cellvibrio fibrivorans
AAGTCCGGGGTATACCTATTTTCCTCACTTTCACTAGGGATAGCGAAAGTCCTAGGCTGGGGGATATAGGTTTCGACCGTAGAATCAAATTCGAGGTGAAGACAATACTTAGACTCTAAGATCGATTCCACTAGGATGGTTTTACCGCCATTTGCTTTGATCGCTGGGAAGCGAACAATATTCTTGACGGCTGACATTTTGAGCTTGCGGGCGGGAATATTCATTTCGAGCATTTCCTAAGCATCCTTGCTCAAAATATACTCTACTTTATAATTTTATCCTATAAATTTATAACCTTATCCTATAAATTTATAAACTTTACCTATAATTCACATTAGATGTGGATTATAGGGAAAGCTTATAAAAACAGGGCCGAAATACCTACGTTTCAGACAATTTATAGCAATAGTTTCGCTATAAATTTATAGGAATAATTTATAAAAATTTACCATCCCGCGGTTCTTTATTAGCATCACCTAGTAAAGGCGCAATAACTTGAAATCGTATCGAACGACGATGTTACCTGGCTAATGTGAGTGATGTGGAGCTAACGATGCGGCATTGCTCGTCCTGCTAATGGACTGGCCGGGACCGCATGTGGGACTACGCTCCAAACCATGCGGGCGACCAAGTTTTGGTAAAGGTAGATATAACCCAAAGACGTATTTCAAAATTATATCAAAGTCCCTCCGCAGTTTTCCAATCAAAGAGCTAATGTACCGGCAGTAATGCGGTAGAGTCGAAGACTGGCGAGCCGAGTTTAGGTAGTGGCTTCCTACTCCTGCTCTTCTGATTTAATGCAGGTGACACTCCCTCTACCTTGCTCACGTTTCCAGCCCCCGCTCATCGAACCGGACGTCCAGATTTCCCGCTTCCGGCTCTCGGACAAAACATCACAAAACTACCGCAACACACATTGATCGCAGTGAAAGAAACATAGGAATCGATATCGGAAAAAGCATGCTGGATGTCTGCATTTTTGAGCTCGATATTTATTTGCAGTACCCCAATACAACGGAAGGGATTCGGGAATTAATCACAAAGCTATCGCGTTACAACCTCGCGCGTATTCTGGTTGAGGCAGCTGGTGGTTACGAAAGAGGTTTGGTGGAAGCCTGCGCCGAAAGGAATTGCCAGTGATTATTGTCCAGCCAACCCAGGTTCGTCAGTTTGGCAAAGCGCACGGTGTTTTTGTAAAACAGATAAAATTGACTCGCGGCTCATTGCACAATTTGGTGCCATTTTGAAACCGGAGCCAAGGCCTCTTAATGACAAAAAAGCACGCTATATCAGGGATTTACTCTCACGCAAGCGCCAGCTGAATGAGTTGCGGACGCAAGAATTCAACCGTCAGCACAAAGCGCCTGCGATTCTTGCAGCAACCCATAAACGCATGTTGAAAGTGCTCGACAAAGAAATTGAAAGCATCAACAAGTTGCTCACCAAAACCATTAGCGAAGTCACTGAATGGCAGCGCACTTATGAGATTCTGAGCTCGGTGCCGGGTGTAGGCGACGGTGTTACGTTTACGCTCTTGAGAGAGTTACCTGAATTAGGCCAGTTATCGCCACGCAAAATCGCTGTGCTCTGCGGGTTAGCGCCATTTAATCGCGATAGCGGCGTGATGAAGGGACGGCGCAGAATTAAAGGCGGTCGCGCACCGATTCGCACAGTGCTGTACATGGCCATGCTAAGCGCGATTCAGTGCAATCCAGTAATGAAGAAATTTTACCAAATACTCGTCGAGCAGGGTAAGCACAAGAAAGCTGCACTTACTGCCTGCATGCGAAAAATGATGACTATTTTTAATGCCATGGTGCGCGATAACTGCGAGTGGCAAGCGAATTAAATTTGCGTTGCAGATGTTGATTTTTTACCACAGTCGCTTGTTAAAATTTTGTGTACCTTTTCATAAGGTGCTTTTCAAGGATTATTCTTTGCGAAACAAAATAACTGAGAAAAGCTAATGCAGAAGCAATAGAACCCTTTACGATGTATACAAGTGGTTCTTGTAGCGAAACCTTTAAAACAGTAAATGCCAAGCCCGCTATAACTGCACCAGTTATAAATGCAAAGATACCGACCGTTATTCGTAACCTTTTTGTTTCAGCTAAAACTCCGGCCAATATTTTATATTTCTCGTTGATTGAGAGTACATCTGAGTCAGGGTGTAACCTTTCTATTAGCCTTATATATTCTTTCATTGAATGGTATTCCTTTGCTTCGATATTTTAACGAATGATATGGACTCCCCCTCTTAACACGCAGCCCCGTGCCAGCGTAAATTATCGGTGATGCCACAACCACCAGAGGAGCGATTTCCATGAATCTTACAACACTCGGTATCGATTTAGCGAAAACTTCTTTTAGCCTGGTCGGCATGGATCAGCACGGGAAGGTAGTCTTACGCAAAACACTCAAGCGAGCTCAGATGTTACCTTTTATTGCCCAGTATCCAGCCAGCCTAATCGGCATGGAAGCGTGTAGCGGTGCGCACTACTTGGTGAGAGAATTTACCCGCTTGGGTCACAAGGTCGGCATTATTGCCATCAAGTTTATCGCGCCTTTCCGCAAAGGCGGCAAGAACGACAACAAAGACGCCGAAGCAATTTGTGAAGCACAAAAAGCTATCGCTACAACCTTACTCGTATTCTGGTTGAAGCAACCGGTCGCTACGAACGCGGCTTAGTGGAAGCCTGCACTGGAAAGGAATTGCCGGTCATCATTGTGCAACCTACGCAGGTGCGTCAATTCGCCAAAGCACAAGGTGTCAATGCCGAAACAGACAAGATAGATTCGCGAGTAATCGCCCAATTTGGCGCAGTGATGAAACCCGACGTCAGGCCATTAAACAGTAAAAAAGTCCGCTATATTAGGGATTTATTAGCGTATGGATGACACTCGCCAGATGACGAGCATTAAGATCAAAGCAAGCACACAAAACCCCATGTATCCCCTGGAACAATATCTTTCAATGGATTAGCCTACAAACCATGGTCGGCTCGAACTAACTCCATGCTATCTTTTTGCCTTGCCGTACAGCAAGACCAACTTTTTAAGCTTACGCAATTCGTTCAGAAACTGAATGTGGACCGATTCAGCTATCGTCGTCGATGCCTGAGACAAGACTAATAGCGTTATGCAAAAATTTTCCTATTTATCCCCCCCTCCCTAAACGAAAAATCAAACCAATTTATTTAGATAGCGAATAGCTTCCATCATGGCACGGCCATTGTGATAAGGGCATTTCCAAAAGCCGACTTTATAATAGGCATCCATATCGGGTTCATCCAGGTTGGACAACCAATGCCACTCTCCCTGCTTGTGATCAATTTGATAGGTTTTAATAAACTGCCAGACGTTTTCAGCGGCGCGATAAAACCTTTCTTCACCACAAGTTGTATAGGCGTAGACAAAACCAACCAAAGCTTCCGCCTGCACCCACCAGACAGTATCTGGATTAATTTTGCACGTAGCGAAATCATAGGAATCAATCACCTGTCCCTGCTCGCCAATTGCTTCATCCATAGTAACCTGAGCTATTTTAATTAGAGTCGGGGTTAGCGCATCGCGGTATGCATCGTCACCCGATGACTCCAACGCTTTAGCGATTAACCAGCTGGCTTCAATATCGTGACCATAGGTATAGCCGGGAGAAAAATCTTTCCATTCCAGATCCATAAACATACGCAGATGATGCGTATTTCTATCGATGATGTATTTATCGAACATCAGAATATTGTATTTAAGCGCCGCTTTAATTTCCGTGGAAGGCTTCGCTTGGTACAGCGTAGTATAGGCCTCCAAGATATGCAGATGAGTATTTTGTGACTTGGGGAAATTCAAATCTTTATCGCTGAGGCGCAAATCTTCAAGTACATCCCACTCGCGCGTAAAGGCCTCTAGATAACCTTGATGCGTGTGATCAATTGCGTATTGCTCAACCAACTTAAAACATTCCAGCGCACGCTCGAGTGCTTGCTCATCGCGCGTGAGCTGGTAGTAAGCACAGAGAGCGTAAATGGTGAACGCCTGCGCATAGACTTGTTTTTTGGTATTGATGGGCACAGCGGCCGCATCCAACTCCCAATACACACCGCCCTGTTCGTTATCGAAGAAGTGCGCGATGACATAATTATATGCGCGCGTTGCGCAGCTGCGATAAGCAGGATTATCAACTTCCTGTGCGACTTCGCTAAAAAACCACAAAATGCGTGCATTTAAAATAATACCTTTGCTCGCATTTTTGACAGGCTGATTCTCAGCATCAATTTCGCCGTAGAATCCCCCCTGTTCATAATCAACCGTATGCGCGGCCCACCAATCAGCAATTGCAATTAATTCCTGGCGGAACTCTTGTTGCAAGGATGTAAAACGCGTTGGGAGACTAGCGACCTGCATGGGTTACACCAAATCCTTGAGTACATTTAAATTTGCGCTGATCAATTCATTGCGTACCGCAACAGAGGCAGCAGAACGCAAACCATCTTCCGGCGTGTTTTTGCAATAGTCGATCAGCTTTTCCACGGTTGATGTCGCAACGTGCATGCGGGTATCCGAGGACGCGTAATAAATAAAGACGTCATTTTTTTCATTCACAATCCAGCCGTTGGCAAACGCCACATTGGACACATCGCCCACCCGTTCAGCGCCGTGCGGTGCAATAAAGTGACCTGCCGGGCTATGGCTGACAACCCATGGGCGCTCTAATTCAGTCATGAACATATAGAGGGTGTAACGCAAACCGGCAGCGGTATTGCGCACACCGTGTGCCAGATTCAACCAACCTTCCGCCGTTTTAATCGGCGCCGGGCCTTGGCCATTTTTGACTTCTTTAATAGTGTGATAAACCTTGCCGTCTACAATCACTTCCGATTTCACTTCGGCGCGGGTCATGTCATCCACCAAACCCCAACCTATGCCGCCACCGCCGCCAACACTGATAAAGCCATCTTGCGGCCGCGTGAATAAACCGTATTTGCCATCGATAAATTCCGGATGTAAAACCACGTTGCGCTGCTGGCCGGAATAAGTAATTAAATCGGGCAAACGTTCCCAGGTAATTAAATCTTTGGTGCGCGCGATACCACATTGCGCTTCAGCAGCAGAGGTATCGTTCGGGTGATTTAAATCTTTGCGCTCGGTGCAAAATAAACCGTAGATGTAACCATCTTCATGCGCAGTCAAACGCATATCGTACACATTGGTGTCCGGGCGTTCGGTTTCCGGCAGGGTAATCGGATAATCCCAGAAGCGGAAACTGTCGATACCGTTAGGGCTTTCGGCAATTGCAAAAAACGATTTGCGATCTACACCTTCAACACGCACGGCCAAAATATATTTGCCGTTCCAATAGAGCGCGCCTGAGTTGAACGCCGCATTAACGCCTTGGCGCTCCATCAGGAATGGATTGGTTTTTTCGTTCAAATCGTAGCGCCAAAAAATCGGCGCGTGCTCAGCTGTGAGAATTGGATTTTCGTAACAATCGTAAATGCCGTTACCGGTTGCTCTAACGGCATTCTTCTTGGTGATCAATGCATCGTGTTTTTGTAACAGTGCTATGGCTTTTTCTTTAAAACTACTCATGTTCTAAGTACTCCGATGAGTTTTGCTTGTGTGTCACTCCGCTATACATTTGATGGCACAGCAGACTTTATAAGTAATCGATTACATTGCAGTCAAAAATTTTTGCCCCGCAGATTACTCTACAGCGCAAAATTTATTATCAATTTTTAACTAACAAGTGCTCATCATTAGTGCCTTGCAGAAGCGAGGCAGGTGTATCGGCGGCATAGTCCTCCAGCTTTTTGTACCAGTTGAACCAAAGAAAAATACTGGTAGCAATAGCAACGACCATGGCCACAATAAATTCCGGCCAATGTTTGATAACCATAAAGATAGGCGCAGCCACCAACGAGGTTTGCCACACAATGCCCACCACCACATTGATTGCATCGCGCGCGAAATTTTTGTTAGCGCCAACGTGTGGGTGATCTTTTTGCACTTCCGTTAATACCGGCGCCCAGAAACCCCATGGACGCACTTTGGTGTAAAACTTTTTCAGCACAGCGATATCGTCCGGTTTGGTCAATAGCGAACCAATTACGCAAGCGGCGATACACGCAACAAACATAAAGGGGAACGCATTGATTGGAGCAATATCGGTAAAGATCAACGGAAATGCGATTGCAAAACCGGCGATCATTCCCCAGAAATAACCGTAACCGTTAAAGCGCCACCAATACCACTTCAAAACATTGGACGCGGTGTAACCACCGTAAAGCGCGCTCACCAGCCATTGAATGACTTGATTGAGGGAAGGAATAAAAAAGCCGATCATGACGCCGAGAATGACAAACAACACTGAAATAAAATAACTCATGTGCACGTACGTTTTGGGCGCGGCATCGGCATTGATATAGCGCTTGTACAAATCATTCACGACATAAGCGGGCGCGGCATTTACCGTTGCGGCAAAGGTAGACATAAACGCAGCAAGCAAACCGGCAATCAATAAACCCAACAACCCACTGGGCAAAATTTCTCCCGCTAACACCATCGGCAAAATTTGCTCGAAATCGACATCTTTCCCCATCGCATTCAAGTCGCCCATAAACAATCCGAGCGCAAGCATGGTTAAACCAGCAATCAACATGTAGCGCGGAAACATCAACACCACAGTAACAAGGCCACTCATTTTGGCGGCTTCTTTCGGCGATTTTGATGAAAGTACACGCTGCATATCATAAGTGGGTTGCGGCCCAGCCAAGCTTTGTAATGTACCTTTAAATAACATCAGCATAAAAAAGATAGCAAACAATTCATAACCATCTGCGTCGATTTTGTCATTGGCCGCAGCCAGTTTTTCTGACCAATCCAGATGCAATTCCCAGCTAAAGAAAATACTTGTCCAGCCTTCCGGAATTGCAGCATTGAGCATTTCCGGTGAAACGCGCTGCATCGCAATAATGCCCACTGCAATACAGGCAATTGTCATGATGATGAATTGCAACACCTCAGTGAAAACCACACTGAACATGCCGCCCTTCACAACATAGAGTGTGGTGATAGCAGTGATGATCAAACCGTAATAGACATCGTTCATATGTGAATCGGTAGATAATTGCCACGGCATAAATACCGCTGCAAATTTACCGATACCGATAAATCCGTACGCAATAAATCCAATCACATTCACCAGCGCAAACAACACCACAATCAAATGTGAAAGGCGTGCGCCCCTGCCTTCGCCAAAGCGGAAGGTAATCCACTCAGCGCCAGTCATCACGCCCGACCGACGCAGCCAAGTGGATATGAATACCATCAAAAAAATCTGGTTAAACACTGGCCACAACCAGGGAATAAACACGCTGGTAAGCCCGTACACAAACAACAAATACACCAGCCACATAGTGCCGGAAATATCGAACATACCCGAGGCGTTAGATAAACCTAATTGCCACCAGGAAAGTTTATTGCCGCCAAGGAAATAACTTTTAATATCTTTTGATGCGCGACTGGAGATCCAGAAGCCCACCACCAGCGTTGCGAGGATATAAGCAAGAATGATGGCTATATCCAAAAAAGGAAGATTCATGAACACATTCCGAAATTATTATTGAAAATAAACCATATCTTTCAGCACTCTCCTGAGCGGACATACTTCTCAGCATTCAGAATTACACCGCCGCCAATGTAACCGGTTACACTGTCTTATGCTAGCCTCTTGTCATGAGCTGCAGTAAATATTTCTGCAAATAATCAAATTTCCAATAAATCAGTTAATTCACGTTCTCCCTCGGCTCCTAAAGGTCGTTTTATGTCCAACATTCGCGATGTTGCTCGCTTGGCTGGTGTATCTGCTGCCACTGTTTCACGAGCCCTAAGCCACCCAGAAAAAGTCTCATACGAACGCCTTGAAAAAGTCCGTAAAGCTATCGCACAGGTTGGCTATCGCCCTAATATGATGGCCCGCAATTTCCGTTTTGCGCGCGCTTACGCCGTTGTAGTATTGGTACCCGATATTTCCAATCCTTTTTATTCACTTTTTATTCGCGCACTGGAAGACCGTGCCCAGCAAAAAGGTTATACAGTGCTTTTGGGCGATACTCGCGGTATTCCAGAACGCGAAATTGAATACATCCGCCGCGTAGAATCCCACTTGGCCGATGGGATCGTGCAGTTACGCCCCGACTCGAAGACAACCCAGAACAATATGCCGCCTGATATACCTTGCGTGAATGCATGCGGCTGCGAATACACCGTTGGCCCAGCAATCCGAATCGACAATCGCTCTGCCGCCAAGACAGTGGTGAATTATTTAATATCGCTCGGGCATAAATGCATCGGTGTGATTTCCGGCCTGAAAGACAATCCGCACGCTATTGATCGTCTTAATGGCTATAAAGAAGCGCTTGCGGAAGCTGGTATACCGTTCGAGAAAGACCTAGTCACCGAAGGTGACTTCACCATGTGGTCCGGCCTCAATGCTGCTGTCAAGTTATGCAATATGAAAGTACGCCCTACCGCCATTTTTTCAATGAATGATGAAATGGCCATAGGCGCAATGCAAATCTTGAAAAATAAGGGCATCCGCATCCCGGAAGACATGTCTGTGACTGGCTTCGACGACATTGCTTACTCGAAATATTCCGACACGAGCCTTACTACTATTTCGCAACCGGCGGAAGAGATGGGCAAGATGGCGATGGACATGTTGGTGCAAGTGATTGAAGGCGAACCGCTGAGCCAACTCGAATACGTATTGCCAACCGAATTTATTATTCGCGAAAGTACCGGGCCAGCTCCAGGGAAAAAATGATATTGGAAGATTGTTCAGGCGCAAATAAAAAACCCCGGCAAGCCGGGGATAAACAACAACAGCGGGCTATGACTGAACAATTTATCGCCAATATAAATGGATAATTAAAGATCACTGCTCATCGCCAAAAACGAAAAAAGTAACCGACCATCAATGTATATGTGCGAATAGAAAGGCCTTAGCGGGATGCATTATGCACAAATATGTAACCGGTTACAATTGTTTTCCCGAAACTGTGTATTCACGAGGCGATCAAATAGTCGGCGAGGATTTATTGTGCTACTGCTTCTCCGTCGCGGGACGCGGATTATGGCCGATATATTTGATGACTTGATCGCTGTGCTCGCCCTGCAAGCAAACATACCTGGTCCGCTCTTATCACCAAAACCAGGTAAATCACGATAATTTAGCTCTAACTTGTATAAAAATTTCCCGTTCTGCCTATGTTTTTCGTTTGCCCCACGGCATTTCATAACCTAGTATAAAGGAAGAATGTAACCGGTTACTTAAATTGCCGGATATTTTCAATTACAAGAATAAGCTTTCCCTTATCTGGTATCTCTTATGAAGTTTGTATCCTCTTTTTTGCTGGCAATATTAACCGGCTGGCTTTTACTGGGCCTATTCAACAATATCTGCTATGCAGCTGTTACCGGCGAAATCACTTTTTACTCTAACCGCGTCGATTTGGTTACCAACGGTAGTTATGCCCGCTGGGTAAAAGAGTTTCAAACATCCTACCCTCAGGCACGTGTAAAAGTTGAAGGAATTCCCGATTACGAAGCAAGCATGCCCAAGCGTTTTGAAGCGCGCAATTATGGCGACGTAATGTTGGTACCTCGGGATATGCCCAAACAAACCTACTCAAAATATTTTTTACCGCTTAATGATTTGCAATTACAGGACAAAATTTACTTTCCCAATAATTGGGAATTTGATGGCAAGCAATATGCCTATACGCAAGGTGTAATTGCAGAAGGGCTTGTGTATAACAAACGGGTATTCAAATCTGCTGGCATTGAAAAACTTCCTACAACACTTGATGAATTAATGACAAATGCAGCAAAACTTAAATCAGCAGGCAAAGTGGCGATTGCGCTTAACTTAGGTGCGGCTTGGCCATTGCAGCAGTGGGACAAATCAGCGATGGCACTGGCGAGTGATGGAAATTACTTTGCCCGTATGATTACAGACGATGCGCCGTTTTCCTCAGGTAAACCCTATTATCAATCGCTAAAAATTGCCCATACCCTTTTCGCCTCGGAGTATAGCGAAGCCGATTTTATTCTTAATAATTGGGAACAATCCAAGCGCGACTTTATCGCTAATAAAAATGCCATGTTTTTTCTAGGTAACTGGGTGATTCCGCAATTAATTGAGTCAGGAATGCGTAGCGACGATATAGGTTTTATCCCTTTCCCTTTTGATAATAGCGGCAAGCCTAAAGCCATTTTAAATTTTGATTGGGGCATGGCTGTCAGCCGTTACAGTAAAAACCCAGACACAGCTAAAGCATGGATTAGATTCATGATTACCAAATCCGATTTTGCCGATGTTGCTGGTTTTATCCCAACGGATAAATCGCGCAATACCGCCATGCCACAGCTAGCCGAATATATGGACTATAAACCGGAAATAATCCAAGCCGCGCCAGAAAGTAATGATTTTATTCGTATGGCAAATAAAGCAGGTATGGATTTCATGAGCGGTAACTACATCCGCAACATCTTAATAAGTCCTGATTTTGATGGCAGCATGGCGTATTGGAACAAACGCTGGCGTCAGGCAAAAGAAAATTTCCAAGCAACTACCTTTGGTGAATAACATGAATAAATTATCCATAGTTGCGCAGGTCATTTCCGGCTTTGCGGCGCTATTAGTACTGCAATTTGTAGTGGCCGCATTCAGCGTTACCAGTCAAAAATACCTTTCAGGCAATATAGATTTGTCATCTGGTGTCGTTACTCCCTTGCTGCAATCCAGTTCCTTATTAACGCAAAACCTGCAGGGTGCAGCGCAAGCCGTCAGCATGCATGCTGCAGAACAGGAATCAACCCAACTTAAGGATTTGCAAACGAAGTTCAGTGCCTATCAGGAGGCATATCGCCGTGAATACCGTGATGCCGAAGATTATGGCGAGGATATTCCCGAAATCGCCGAGCGGCTTGAATCACTTAATCAGGCTACGGAATCTACCTTCACCCAAGCTGAATTTCATCTTAAAGCACATGAAAAAATGCTTCGCGCTCGTGACAGCGAATTTCAAGCATTGCGCCAATTTGAAGATAAATGGCAATACTTTAACGCGGAAATGAAAGACATCCGTTTCAATATGGCAGATGCGGATATTCCATCACAATGGATATTAAACTCCATTGAGCAAGACGCTAATGAGGCATCGGCATTACTTTCAAAAATACCCTCCATTCATGAAGCGGGCGAATTAGCCGAGCGTACACGAGAGCTTCAATACTTCTGGAGAAATATCGAACGAAAATATTCTGTTATGCGACAGCGGTTTCCAGCAGTTGCAGAGCCGTTGCAGGAATCCATTGCGATATTAAAAAAACATATTGCCGCTGATGATGGCGTATTAAATCAACAACAACAGCTATTGGCGTCTGAGTCAGACAGTCGTCGCCTGCTGCAAGCGTTGGTGGAACAACTGGATAACAGCATGGAAAAACTTGCAGCCCTTAACGATCACCTCAAATCATTATCTGATAACTCAAGCACCGATACTCGGGCAGCACTATCAAGCGGTGGTGCCACTATTTGGATAGTATTCTTTATTTCGTTATTAGTAGGCGTTGCTGTTGCAGCAAAAGTAGTATCGGGAGTGCGTAAACCTATCAAACAATTGGTAGGTAGACTGGAGTCACTCGCCCAAAATGATTTGCGTGATTCCCATGAAAAATCCACTACGGGTGAATTTGGAGAAATATCCACGTCACTGGATAAACTCACTAACAATTTGACTGCGATCATCCGCAATCTGAAAGATCAAAGCGGACGTCTGCTAGTGATGGCAGACGGCGCTAATCGAATCAGCTCAAATTCACGTCAGCAAATTGATGCACAAAAATCCCAAGCCGAAACTCTGGCATCCGCTGTTACTGAAATGGAACAAACAGCACGCCATGTGGCTAATAATGCTCGCGATACCAATAATGTGGTCTTTGATATTTATTCGTCCACAAAATCTGGTCAACAGGTAGTAAATCGCAACAAAGAGTTAATTGGGAATCTAAATGACGAGCTGAATACGGCTACCGCTGTTGTTGAAGGTTTGCGTAAGAACTCCGATGGCATAGGCTCTATTATTTCGGTGATCAATGGCATAGCAGCTCAAACTAATTTGCTTGCCCTTAATGCTGCAATTGAAGCAGCACGCGCGGGCGAACAAGGAAGGGGCTTTGCGGTAGTGGCCGATGAAGTTCGCACTCTGGCAACACAGACCCAAAAATCCACTGCGGAAATTACCGACATGATTGCAAATCTGCAGTCAAGCGCAGTTCAAGCAACCGATATCATGCTGCGCAATAAAGCCGTCGCAACCTCCTGCGTTGAACAATCTGATCTTGCCAGTAATGCACTTGCAGGTATCGCCAATGGTCTTGATCAAATTAAAGATATGACAGCGGCGATAGCTCAGGCAGTCAGTGAACAAAGCAGTGTAGCTACTGAATTAGCCAAAGGAGTGGTTAGCATGTCAGATATCGCTGATAGCGTGCAACGCGAAGCCATAGAACTGGAACAATCCAGTGGAACATTAACACAAATGGCAAGAGAACAAGAACGCCTTACCAATAGCTTCGTGCTTCGGTAATTTTTGAATCACCAACTAGCATTCATGCTTATGTAAATATCGTTACTATCATTTCATCCAGTAAATATCGCCATTGCTTTAACAGTAGGAATACATATGCAGTATCGAAACAGCTTTAAAAAAATTGGTTTATTGGCAGCGTTACTTATTGCGCATCACACCCACGCATTCGATGACTTTATTAAGCGGGATGGATCGCTCTTAAAGGATGGAGGGAAAACGTTGCGCTTCGCTGGTTTGCAAGCACCAGAACTTCATCGAATTGAGGATGATGCCAAAGGGGTATGTAAAGCAGATCCGCGTGGTTGGGGCCAGTATTTTAAATGGCCAACAGCGGACGAACAGGAAAACTGGTTTCAGTCCCTTGCATTTACTGGCCATAAGGTCATGCGCACTTACGTACTATCCGTAGAGCAAGAATCCGATCCACTCTGCCAACGTGAAACTCATATATCAAAGCCTTTGGCTGGGGAACAGTTTCCTCGCTTGAATGAAGATGCGATGGTTCATTACGACCGAATGATCGCGTTAGCGGACAAGTATAAAATCCGCCTGATCCTTCCGTTTATTGATCACTGGCCTTGGTGGGGGGGACGCGAACAATTAGCAGCATTTTACGGCGAACAAGCTGAAGATTTTTATAACACAGAAAGTAAAACCTATGCAGCTTACCAAAACATCATCAAGCAGGTCATAAACCGTAAAAATACCATCACCGGTCGCTTATACCGCGATGAAAAAGCGATTATGGCGTGGGAAACAGGAAACGAGTTAAAAGATACTACAGCCAGTTTTTTACAAAAAACTGCGGCGCATATTAAATCATTGGATCCCAACCATTTGGTAGTGGATGGTAACTATATTCAAATTCACGACTTTGCGATTAAAGATCCCAATGTCGATATTATTTCTAATCACTACTATGAAAATGTAGGAAATTTAACCCCTGCGACAGTAACTGCTGATCTGAGAAAAATTGCTGGAAACAAAGTTTATATTATTGGTGAATTTGGTCTATTGGATATCGCTCAACTATCGGCCATCGCAAACGCCGCCATAGAGCAAGATTACCACGGCCATAAAACAGCAGGTTTTTTTATCTGGGGACTACGTGGTCATCGTCATGATGGGGGCTTTTATTGGCATCTCGAGCCCGCCAATAACAAAACCTATAGTTATCATATTCCGGGCTTTCAGGAAGGAGAACACAATGAGGAATTGGCTGTAGTGGACTTGGTGCGCAAATCAATTGCTGCATTAAATGGCGATAAAAATGTAGCGCCTTTACCAAAACCATTGCCGCCGATACTACGTCCCATCACTAGCCAAGCGAATATACGTTGGATGGGTTCAGCGGTTGGACGTAATTATCGACTTGAACGAGCCACTAACCTCGAAGGACCGTGGAAAATACTCGCCGAGAAAATTTCGGACGGCATTAATAGGTTTGATCCGGCTACAATGACTTTGTTTACAGACAAACAACAATTATCCAAGGGAGTTTATTATTACCGGGTAATTGCCATCAATGAATCAGGGGAATCTGCACCCTCAAATATTGAAAAACTGGAAGTTCGTTGATCATCTATCGTGCTTAAATTAATCTTTTAAAAGCAGCAATGTCAATTCTCGCTAGTTCAATTTTCACTGGCGAGAATGACACGATTGCGCCCTGCTCTTTTTGCTTCATATAACGCTATATCTGCTCGTTTTAACGCAGATTCAAATGAGTCTGAGGGTGAAACCATAGCAAAACCCGCGCTAACAGTTACTTTGGGAATCGTTTCCAGTCCAAACGGATACTCGCCAATAGCAATGCGAATCTTCTCCACCAATCCAACACCCTCCGTGGAATCGCGAATCGTACAGATAAGCACAAACTCTTCACCACCCCATCGCCCGAAATTATCACTGTGACGAATAACATCTTTAGCGATTCGTGCGACATTCACCAACACTCGATCACCGGAATCATGGCCACACTGGTCATTAATCGATTTAAAGTGGTCGATATCAAACAACGCAATCCCGATTCCTTTTTTAGTTTCGTTGTTGGCAAAGACGCCTTCGGCTATTTGCCCTAAACCAAATCGATTATAAATACCCGTCAACGGATCGGTAATCGCACGGGTTCTATAGGCTTCTGCACGAGCACGCAACACAATGTGATTATGGCGGTAATACAACGCAGCGAAAATCAGCGCCGCATAAATAGTGTATGCCCACCAGGTTTTCCAAGGCGGTGTTTGAATATGCATTATCAGCGGTTCTGCTTCCTGCCAGTTCTCATCATCGTTAGAGGCGCGAACACGAAACGTATAACGTCCCGGCTCTAAATTTGTATATGTGGCAGTTGCCTGACGCCCGGTGTCGATCCATTCACGATCAAACCCTTCTAATTTATAGCTGTAATGCATGGTTTTAGAATTGCGGTAATCAAGTGCAGCAAATCCAAATGAAAACATTGTATCTGTATGAGGCAGAGTGATTTGATCAGATATCACAATTGGAAGGACCAACGGCGAATTATTTCCAATCTCAACTTCCTTATTAAAAATACGGAAACTGACAAGGCGAACAGGAAACTTTCCAGAATCATCCCTCAACTCTGCAGGGTGGAAACTGGTAATACCTTCAGAACTTCCAAAATATAAACGTCCATGCCGATCTTTTAACAATGCTTCCCGATTGTAATTACTCCCCGCCAAATCAGACTCTCTTCCAAAAATGGTAACTGCCTGTGTAAGTGAATCTATTTTGACTAAACCGTTTCCAGTTATCAGCCAGATGTTATGGTTATCGTCTTCGAGTATCCCCGAGACATTTTGAGAGGGTAGGCCGTCTCTGACATCAAGGTAGCGAAATGTTTTTGATTTAGGATCAAAAATATTCACCCCGCGGTGTTGCGTGCCGATCCATATTTGGCCTTTGCTATCTTCAAAAAAAGCTTTTGTGTTTTTACTATTTGTTGAATCAGCTAAACCGGTCTCATAAGGTAAATGGGTAAAAATTTGTGTCGTAGGATTAAAGACGTTAACGCCGGTATAACCTCCAATCCAAAGATTATCTTTGCTATCCGCCATCAACGAGGAAATAAAATTTCCAGCTATTCCATTTTGTTTTTTTGGATCGTGATAATAATGAATGAAGCTGTCTGTGCTTCTGTCATAGAGATTCAAGCCACCAGTTTCAGTACCGATCCAAATATTATTCTTGCTATCTCGAGTTATATCCCAAATGAAGTCGCTATTTATCGCTTTTGGATTATTTTTATCGGGAAAATAGCGCGCAAATTTTCCTGTTTTCGGATCAAGCCTGTGTAATCCACCAGCCCAAGTACCGACCCAGATTTGGCCATCAATATCCTCTTCAAGCGCTAAAATAGCATTTGCCCGTAATGCATGTGGATCAGCAGGATTAGCAAGATAACGCCTGGATATTCCCGTCTGTGGATCTAACGCATTCAATCCACCCTCAGTGCCAATCCAAAGGGTGCCGTTTTCTGCCTCTATGATTCGCAAAATTGTATTATGAGAAAGACTGGTGGGATCAGAAGGTTTGGTGGTGTAGTGCCTGAACACATGAGTACGACGGCTAAAAAAGCTAATGCCCGATGGCGAAGCACCAAACCACAGATCTTGGTTTTGATCTTCATAGATTACGCGGAGCTGATCTGAAACCAAACTTGTTGTATCGTAAGATCGGTGTCGATAATGGATAAATTGTTCCGTATTTTCATCAAACCTTGCCAAGCCACTTTGATCCACTGCAAACCAAATCGTACCCGAAGAATCTTGTTTTATATCCCATATCACATTGCCACCTATCGAGCCTGGAACCTCCGGTCGATAAGGATAATGAATAAAATTAGTTGAACCAGGATCCAATCTGTCTATGCCGCCACCATAGGTGCCTAACCATACTCTACCCTTCCGATCCTGATGAATTGATCGCACGCTGTTATGAGCCAAAGAGTCTGGCTTGTCAGGATTATGCAAAAAATATTGAAAGCTTTCTGATTGCGAATTAAAAACTGCTACACCCATACCCGCCGTGGCTAACCAAATATTTTTGTCTCTATCTATAAAAATATCACGTATTTGTTCAATATTTGGCTCGATAGGAATAGGAGGTTGAGGGAGAAAAAATGACATCGATTGACGATCAGCATCAATAATATATAAACCTCTAGCTGTACCTACATATAAGCTGTCATCGGCGGCAAGCTCAAGAGCAGAAACAGAGTCAACCGCAATTTGAGAAGACCCAACATGACTTACTCTGGTGAAACTGTTCGTTCTCACATCGAAATTTACTAATCCACCCTCAGTTGCAAGCCATAAAATATTTTTTGCATCAACCACCATTTGGAAGATATAGTTTGAAGGTAATGTTTTACTATTATTCGGATCAGATTTGTAATGAACCAAGGTTCGACCGTCGTAGCGTGCCAGGCCATTCTCCCCGCCGATCCAGATAAAACCCAGTTTGTCCTGGACTATTGTATTTACACTGCCAAGCTCCTGACTCACCCTGTCCCGGTTATCAAAAGGAGTGGTAAATCTCATATCAACGAAGTCAAAGCCCTTCCCGTTCGCTAAGACGCTGGAGCAACAACAAGCTAGCATCAAAGCGCAAGCTCCAATGCGGGCCATAATTCTGATCATAACTGACTTCAAGCGAATGCCTTTTAGGTGCGGACGTAGCATTAGATTGTTTAAAATTTAATGCTTAAAGAGTAGCAGATTAGAGCCAGTAATTTGGCAAGGCATATACTTAAGAGTTATATAAAATTAAAGATGTGTATTTTTTGTTATTGGGGATTTAATGACGGACTTCAAACTAGAATTATTTTAATTTTTTGCGGAACCTCCCTTTAGCATTATCGGATACTGACTTTCCATATCAAGGACTGATTTACGAGGCGTTTAACTCTTACTCATCCACTAGCTGATCTGCTCTGCACGACAAATATGGGCTTCACGATTTCTCGGAAGCCCGCTTGAACTAGAAGCAGCAAATTTCCTCTCAATGAGTACTTGTGCGTCCTATGTAAACATTCCTAGCACGATAATAGGTATCAGATGTTGGTCCTGGTGCGCCGGCTGATCCTTCCATTTGTAAATTAATAATCACCCACATCGGTTTTCCTACAAATCCTGTTGCTCGATGTACTGCATACCATGTTTCATCAATATAATAATGAACATCGACATCGGTACTATTAACTTTCGTAATCCATGCACGATATTTATGCCAATTATTTGGAGATGAGACTGAAACCTTAGTAGTCGACACATCACTTGAAGTGCGAAAGGTGTTAAACCAATTTGTTGCACTCCCTTTGAATTCCAGAATGTCCAGCTCTGGTGGCCAAGTCCAGGCTCCCGTTAACCAAAATGCAGGCCAAGTGCCTTTCGATGTTGGAGCTTGAAATTCTCCTCTGACTTCCCAGTTGGGATATTGATCATTCACCAAGACTTGAGTTTTAGCATGAATCGCACCCGAGTGATATTTAATAGTTAAATAAGGATCCGCTTTACTCTTCCCTTCAGTAGCACTAACTGGCGTCGCTTTTAAAACCAATACATTTCCGTTTTCAAGATAAATTTGTTTATGGTTAGCAGAACTGCCATACATGCGAGCAGTGCCGTTGTGGTCGGACCCCCAAGGATAGAGGTAATTCCAATGCTTCTCAAAAGTTGAATAATTTGAGAAGGAATTACCATCAATCAAGCTCTCCCATTTAGGGGCTGAATCGTTACCACCAGCACACAAGCTCTTGCCGATACAGCTTTGATTGCTTTCCCATCCCCATCCACTATCTGAACCAGTGCAGACGGGATAATTAATTCCATTCCAATTACAAGCAGTTGATGGTTTTGAAGTTACGCAGCTCTGGTTGTTCTCCCAACCCCAACCATCGCCATCTGGATCTGATGCACTACCATTACAACATTGCGGATAGCCACTTGTCGTTATACCGCATCCACTTACAGCGTTAGTTAAAGATCCACCGCCGGACGTACAAGATGTTGCAGCGATACAACTTTGGTTACTTTCCCATCCCCAGCCGGATGATTGGGTCGTACAAAGTGGGTACATGCTGCCATACCAATCACATTGGTTTGCCGATACAGATGTACTCACCGCAGCAAGAATCAGTAGTGCAAGTGAACTGAGTAAATTTTTCATAAGATCTCCAAAATTATTATTAATTGAACATTCCGACGTAGAACATCTG
Source organism: Cellvibrio fibrivorans (assembly GCF_031457055.1). Taxonomy (NCBI): domain Bacteria; kingdom Pseudomonadati; phylum Pseudomonadota; class Gammaproteobacteria; order Cellvibrionales; family Cellvibrionaceae; genus Cellvibrio; species Cellvibrio fibrivorans. The sequence goes on from NZ_JAVDVX010000011.1 coordinate 18,895, forward strand.
CAGGAGAAAAACGATTCCACGAAGGTGATGAAGGTTTTAATAAAACGTGAACTTGAAACAAAAATTATTATGTAACTAACTGCATTCATAACTAAATCCAGGGAAAATTCAGGTTATGAATAGCTTGTATTGTGATCAAATATGTAAACGGTTACAATATTGATTTGATCTAAAATGCCATTTTTTGGCGCTTTAAAGCATATCAACTAAGAAGTTAACCATAAAAAATGGTAACGATTACATTTTTTGGCTCCATAGAAACCAAAAAAGCCCCCAGCCGGTTGCCCAAACTGAGGGAAGAGGATCACTGATTTGATCAGCGATGGAGTTGTTCTCAAGTTTTACTGGATTAACAAAAGATACTTTTCAGAATAGTTTTTAATCACATCACAACTAGGCTTATGTAGATCCATATGGATTTTGTCGCCCTCTTTGTTGGTGCCGATAGCCCCCAGTTTGGTTAACGACATTTCCGCTGCATCCAATGCACAATAGAATTGATAGCCATCATGGTTACCGGACCAACCACCGGTTGGTTCACCATAGGGGCCTGAGCACCATTGGCAACCTTGTAACGGTGTTCCGCCATTACCCCACTCTTTACCGGACAATTGCCAAATCAGGAAACCACCAATTGCATCCTTATTGGCATAAGCTTTGGCGTACCAGCTTTCCATATAGCTCGCGCGTTGCGCCAAAGACACCGCAAGGAATGCATCAATAGCAGCTTGTCCTGAAGGAATGCTTTCAGTTTGCGAACCAGTGGTGCGCTTTTTATCAACTGGCCAACCGAGTTCACCGATGTAGGCAGGCTTGCCGACTTCACGCGCGAGATCGGCTAGCTTTTGGATATTGCCGATAACTTGTTCGTCAGTCATTGACCAGGCAGTTGGGTACAAGTGGCCGCTAATCGCATCAATATTTGGGTCGCGATTTAATTCCGCCAATGATGCATAAGTGTCTTCAAATGCAAGACCAAACGAAGACTCAGAACCGATTGAAACCAACTGATTAGGCGCAATGGATTTAATATGTGCGGCAATATCAGCAACCCACACTTTAAAATCGGGGAAGTTACTGGTGGTAAACCGCGGTTCATTGGCCAACTCCCACATCATAATAGTCGGATCATCTTTATAAGCTTTACCCGTTAATGGATTAACATGGTTCAGCAAATTGGTGATGAATGTTTTGAACAGTGCACGACCGCTTGCACTTGAGTAAGGACCGTAGTCTTCGATTTTTCCGAAGTAATCCCAGTAGTCAGAAAGCGACAATACTAAACGCAGATCGTAGGCTTCTGCTTGTGCAACATAGTTGTCAAACAATTCAAAGCTTCGCGCGATCAGCGCTTTCTCTTCGGCGGTGCGTTCAGCTTCAGGTTTAACCAAAATAAAACTGCTGCCAGTTTTTTTGTTGATGCATACACCATCATGTGTGGATGAACCATTACAGAACATCCAGGTACGCACAACTTTCATATTCAATGCAGCAGCACGCGCAAAGAAATCATTCGCCATGCCTTCCGGTTTGTACATCAAATAATATTGGTTCGAACCATTAAAGTAGAATGGCTTGTTACCTAATACGAATTGGGTCCCTGAAGTTTCTACAAATGTTGGCAAATTGGTAGTACCTACAGTTACACGCAATGTAGTACCGAGTGTCGTACCTTCCATACCAAATTTCACGCGGTAAACACCGTCACCTTGTGTTGGAATGGTCAGTGGACTTGCCCCTTGGTAAACCACAGTAGCACCATCGTTCACACTGTAAGTTAAATTACCGGCACCCAACTTTTGATAAACAACTTGAATATTACTACCTGATGGCAATTGCGCGAAATTTGCTGGCGAGCTAATAGTAAGACCACCCAGCAATTCCAATTTCACGCTGTGGGCGTTTACATAGCCCCAATCGCTGCCACCGACTTGGATACCGAAAGTATGTGAGCCAGCGGTGAGTGTTTTAGTTTGTGTGTAAGTGACTGGCGTTGCAGTTTCAGTAAAGCTGTAACTCAGTGCAGTGCCATCCATCACCAGCGAGTTCGTTTTGGTACCATAAGGTGAACTCCAATCCAGGCTAATACGATATTCGCCTGTTACAGGAGCATCAACGGTCCAAATCACCGCACTACCTGCGCCTTGCAATTCACCTACGCCTGCTACTACTTGCGCAGGAGCCGTGATAGTTGCGGTGCTAGGATAATAAATCCAGGTATTGCCAACAGGTACAGTCACTGAAGATGACGAACTGGAAATACTGCTCGCAATTTTTGAAGAACTGCTCAATGAAGAGCTGGTTTTTATACTAGAGGAACTGAGTGAACTGCTGCGGCTCGTCGATATACTGCTCAACGAAGAACTGGATAATGAAACAACACTTAAAGAACGTGAACTTGAAGAAACCACGCTACTTGAGGTGGATGCATTTCCTATCACACCATTAGGACTGGTGAGTTTGGAGCAATCTGCCAATGCGATACAGCTCTTACTATTTTCCCAACCCCACCCGCTGGTTGTTTGGGTACAAATCGAGTAAACACTGCCATACCAATTGCATTGGTTACCACTGGCAACACTGGTAGCCGCAGAACTTTTGCTTGATGATGTCTGGGTACCAGAACATGCCTGGGTGAATTGCCATGCATCCCAAGGGTCAGATGGATTAGGGATTTTGCCGGGATTTATCCAGTAACGCGCTTTGTATTCCGCGTTTTGATAAACCACCAATTCACCACCTTTGTAAGTAGTGGAAGATGACCAGGCCGTAGTTGTACATGCTGCATTGGCTTGCCAGCCAATAGCAGTTACTGCGAGCCCTAGAAAGGCTCGGGAAAGAGTTGGAAACTTCATAGAATACCTGCCGATTGATATTAGATTTATGTGAACCAGCGCAAGATCGGGAAATAACAAATTCGGCAATCGCCGAATAAAACCTTCACACCCTTGCGAATCCCCTCAAACCCCACTCCGGGGTTTTATTTTTTTCCGTATAAAAACTATTTATTTTTTTAGTATCTGGATATCCGCTCCAGAAGTTTTGAAATCGCAAAACTTTGATAACTAGCTGTTTATTTTTATCGCCATTAGAACAAACGTCCTCAGCTCTGTAACCGGTTACATTATATGCCGATTGATAGAATTGAGTGAACATAAAAAATGTATTGCACTTCACTAAAATAAAATTAACTTTTTTGTTTTTAAAGACATTTAAATTTAGGAAATTATTTCAAAGAATAGTAATTGGTTACATTTCAGCAAAAAAAACATCCGCGTGAAAATTTGAAGAACCCAAACAAGATATAAGTTTCCCCTTCGTAAATTTTTGCAATAAAAAGCCCCTAACTCACATCAGGGGCTTATGCTTTTTTAATTTAGTACTTCACTTGCAGGCTCAAACTGGTACGGCGTTCGTTAAAGTAGTACGAATCAATATTGGACTCCCATTGGTTGTAATACTCCTGGTGCTCCTCGGTCAGGTTGGTGACTTGCAGTGCGGCAGTTATATTGTCGGTGAATTCATAACTGAGCGATGCATCAACATAGTTTGTGGGCTTTTGGTAGTAAGCGAAGTTACGGTTGGAAATGTTGGTAGTGCTCACAAACATCTCACTGCGATAGTTGTGTGCAATACGCGCCTGCCAACCATCCATCTCATACCAGAGGGCAAAGTTGGATTGGTATTCAGAGTTCTTGCTTGCCGGAGAGGTATCGCCGTAGTAATCGACATTGGTACTTTCACTCGGTGAATAGGTGAAGTTGGTATCTATACCAAAGCCGCTCCAGAAGCCGGGCAGGAAATCAAACGACTGTTTGTAGCTGACTTCCACACCTTCAACCGCATCGCCCTTTTCGTCGAAGCTGACGGTTTGGTCTACCGGAATGGTAAAGCGAGCTACGCCATCATCGTCGGGAATATCGCTACGTTGAGTTGTGATCAGCTTGGTGTTGGTCAGCCCCTGGACCCAAAACAAACCTAGGCTCAGCATGCTGCTGTCGTTGATATACCACTCGTAACTCAGGTCGATATTATTTTGCATGTTGGGCAGTAAGTTAGGGTTACCCAACTGATTCGCACGGGTAGCACAGGCAACTGGGCCACCGTTAGGCCGGGTGATGCCGCAGCCGTTGGTACGGGTAACGCTGAAACCACCACCGAGGCTGTCTGTATCGTGAGTGCCTATCGTTTTTGTGTACGAGAAACGCAGCAATTGATCTTCGGTTAAATCCATGCTCAGGTTAAGTGCCGGCAGGATTTCATCATACTTATTGACGGTAGTGATTTGATCGCCAACGGTCGCCTCCATACCTGGGCCAAACAAATAGTATTGACCGTTAATTTCTGCACCAAGTGTTGATCCGCCAACGCTTTGGGTAATGGTGTATTCCGTTTCTATATAGCGCAGGCCGAAGTTACCTCTCAGGCCATGCCCCCAGAGCTCCTGCTCAAGATTGGCTTGTACATAGAAAGTCGTTGTTTCATCTTTGAGGTCATAACTGGTCGCCGCATTAGGTACCAGGATATGTTGACCATAGATTTCCTTATGCCACGCTACCGGATCATCCATAGCTTCCGGATCGACAAAGTAAATGGTGCCCAGTCCGTTGGTACCATAGAAATCGTCGGTGCCGCTGATCATTCCGCGTGCATTCAAGTCAGTGAATGAAATAGGCGGCACATAGGACTCGCCGGTAGTTGGTGCAGGTGAATCGACATCCTTCCAGCGTGCAAGGAATGCATCACCGTATGCGTTAGTACGTAGCAATGCACCAATCCAGCCGTTCTTTTCTACATTGCGCTCGGAGTAACGCAGGCCCACATCAACCGAAGTAATGGTATTGAGCACTGGTGAACCGAAGTCATAGTTACCATCGGCGCGGAATACATCCATATCGGCATTGGAGTAAGTGCCAGTCAAGTTGGTGGACTTCAGACCGTAACGATCGAGGTTGCTACCAAAAACTTCGTTAACAGTAGTGGCATTACCATCCGCATCAGTAATAGGTAATGCGCCGGTTGGTAACGACCAATGTTGCTTGCTACCAGAATAGGAAATGCCTATAGGAATATTGTCTTGTACGCCGTCAATCGGGGTTCCATCGGGCATTAACGCATCATAACTGCCGTAGCCGCCCGGGTTAGCCGAACTGGATTCGCCATCAATTGGACGGTAGGTTTCCCCCAATTGGGAGCCGTCATTCAAAAGTGAATCGATGGTGCTGTTTGCTGAATCGTCATTAGCTTCACCGTGAACCCACCGCAGTTTGCCGGTAAGGGCACCGCCATTATCAAATGCCAACTCCAAATTGGTATTGAGCGATTCTTTCTCGGCGGCGATGGTTTGGCTTTGCGCAATTACACGACGAGCCTGCAGCAACGCTGATGTCATGGTGTAAAGGTTGCCATCTTGCTGACTTACACTGCCATCAGCATCGTTTTGCACCATATTCCGATACATGGTGACTGAGTCGGCGTCCGGGGTTGTCCAGCCTACGTTTGACCAACCATGTTCAGCTTGGAATGCGCGTGAGTAAGTATGCTCATCCAGTTTGGTGTAGAACACGTCTCCAGTCAGTTCGAGGGAATCACTGAATTTGTACTGGGCTGAACCGTTGATACCGGTACGTTCGCGGTCGATAAAACGATTAGCAGCCTGATGGCCTTCAGCGACGTAGTAGGAATCGTTTGAATCGCCATCACCGTTGATATCTACATTCGCTTCCGGAAAGCTATTGGCTTCGTTAGCACTAAAGCCCCAACCAGCATAGTTGCCAGAGCTACCTCCCATAATGCCATTCCAATAATCAGCCAAATAGGATGTGCCATAGGAGAGGTTAAGTGATGCTCCGAATTGGTTATCGTTGTTGTAACCAAAAAAACCCGAGTAAACACCATCAGTCTCTTCACCTAATGATCCCTGAATAGCCTCTACTTTTCCGACAGCGGTAAAGCCATCATCCAATAAAAACGGTCGGTTGGTTTTCAGGTTAATGGTACCGGCCAAACCGGCAACGACATTTTTGGCTTCGGCTGATTTAAATACTTCAATGCCTGACACCATGGTGGAGGGGATATCGGCAAAGTTGGGCGACACAGTGGTGATAGATCCGGCCGACAGCATTTGCTCGCCGTTGAGGGTGGTAGTGACGTTGGAATTACCGCGAATATTTACGCCGGTACCTTCACCACCGCTACGAGTGATCTGAACACCGGGAACACGTTGTAGCGAGTCGGCAATAGTTGCGTCAGGCAATTTGCCAATATCGGTGGCGGAAATGGCATCAACGACAGAAGCAGCATTGCGCTTGGTGTTGATCGAGTCAACAGTCGCCTGGCGAATCCCCGTTACCACAACTTCTTCAACCGCGTCATCTTGAGCCAGGGCAATGCCAGTGGGTTGCAGTATGGCGAGTGCAATACCCACAGACAGCATATTATTTTTAAAAACCGTTCTTTTAAATAAATGGTTTTGGGAAGACATGATTCATTCCTATTTTAAATTCGATAGCTTTTTAAGTTCGGTGGTTCGGGCGCCCACAACTGGGCGCCCTAATGTCGTCAGGCTTTAGTTATTCAAAGCTAACGTCATCGACGTAATAGCTGGATTCGGTCGCACTGTTGACAGGTCCCATAAAGCGCACACCAAACCCGCTCAACTCGCCGCCCATGGTGGAAACATCGAGCGACAATTCGGCGCTACCGTTTACCAGCGCAACGGCGCCACCATCTTTCCAGGCAAAATCCTTATCTTTGGCAAAGAGCTGTACTTGGGTGGCACTGCCGGTATCAACCGCATGAACCGATACTTTAAGGGTAGTCACATCACCCAGGAGCAGACCGCCAGTTGGATAGACCTGCAGGATGATGTTGTCGTCGCCGTCTTGCAGTTGAGTAGTACCGCCCAGTGACTGGCCACCAGATTTGCTCCAGTCGCTGCTCAGGTGGATTCCGTTCTCAGGGGACCAGTTCTTTTGGAATTCCCACTTGCCGGTACCTTCAAAGTCAAACAGCACTGTATCGTCCAGCTTGACGGTATCGATGTGGAACTCAGCAGCGGTGCTGGTGGCATCAAAGCCTTCGAATTGCACACCCAAGCCTTGCAAAGTGGTAAATGCGGAGACATCGATTTGCAGAGTCACTTCACCTGTCGCAGCAACTGCACCTGAATCTACCCATGTCCAGTCATCGCCATGTTTAATAAACAATTTGGCGGTGGTGCCTGCACCTGCATTAGCGGTATGGACAACCAGCGTGAGGGTTTGCTTGTCGGTCGCATCAATGCCACCGGTTGGGTAGGCTTGTAATACAACGCTGGTCGGATCGGTTTCGGTGGTTAAGTCTTTGGTTACACCTAAGGCTCTGCTGCCAGTGCTACTCCAGCTATCAGAGAGAGTGATGCCAGTGGTGGCAGCCCAATTTACTTGCGCTTCCCACGGTGAAACCGATGGCTCGAAGTCAAACAGCACCGCATCGCCGAGCATGACTTTATCGATCGCAAAGGTAGCGTTGGTGCTGGCTGCATCAAAACCTTCAAATTGCACGCCGATACCTTGCAGGGTTTCCAGTTCAGAAACGTTCAAGGTCAGGGTCGTTTCGCCCGCGACAGATACAGCACCTGAATCCACCCAAGTCCAGTCGTCGCCGTGTTTAACGAACAACTTGGCAGTGGTACCAGCACCGGCGTTGGCAGAGTGAACAACCAATGTGAGTTGTTCTGCATCACCTACTTCAATACCGCCTTCTGGATAGGTTTGCAGTACAACGCTGGTAGGTGCAGTTTCCGCGCTCAGGTTTTTGGTGATTGACAGTGCGTGCTCACCAGCAGCTGACCAATCACTAGATACCATTGCACCTGGTACATCACCCCAGTTGATTTGCGCGCTCCAACCAGATGCCGAGAATTCAAAGCCTTCGTACAAGCCTGCTTCTACTTTCGCTCGGCCGCCTGGAACATCGTCCAAGTTCAAAGTGCCCTCAAATTCATAAGCGGCCTTGGCGGTGGTTGCATCAGCGTTTTCAGGGCCGTATTCGGTGCTGCCTTCAGAGTTCCAGGTGACGAAGTAAGCCCACCATGCATTTTGTTCTTGCAGCAATGACACATTAGGAATAGTGCCAACTTCCGTCAGCGCCACTAGCTTCTTGCCATCAAAACGGTCGCGTAGGGTGTTGAATTGGGTTTTGAATGGATTGTTGGCATTGTTGCCGTCGTAACCGTCATAGCCCACCACATCCACATAGTCATCACCCGGATACCAGTCATTACTCAGGTTGCCCGCAGCGGTGTACACCCAAATAAGGTTGTTGAGTTGATGCACTTCGGTAAAGCGTTGATACATGATTTCCCACAGAGCTTTGAAGGATGCGGCATCAGACGCGCCCCACCAGAACCAGGCACCTTCCGCTTCGTGCAATGGACGCCACAGGAGTGGAATGTCGGCATCAGCAAATTTCTTCAATTCAGCGGCAATATCATCCATATCGGAGATCAGTGCCTGGTAGTCTGCACTGTTGGTATCGGCCAACGCGGTTTTCAAATTGAAATTGGTGCCAGTAGTGTAGAAACCTGAGTACCAAGCCGTTTCACCACTGCCGCTACAATTTGTATCTTTCAACTTGGTGGGTGAATTCCAGTGCCAGAGCGGTGACAGGATGACATTTTTGGTATCGTGCTCGGCAATCATATCTTCACTTAGGAAGCCAGGTTCGGCGCCACAATTGATGCGTGAACTGGAGTAGTCCATCAAATCAAATGCCACAATCGCCGGTGATTGGCCGCCGGTGATTTCAGTCACTTTGTTAAAATCACGTAGACCGGTCTTATTGCCCAGATCGTTGTAATCCATGTATTCGGTTTGACCGCTGATAGTTTTGGACCCGTAGCTACCCGCCAAAAATACCATCAGATCCTGAGTGGCTTTAGTGGCGTTTTCATTGGTCAGAGTAGTCGGAACTGCTTGTGGTTTTGCAGGTTTTGGCGCAGCCAGCAGCTTGATGGAGTCGACACGGTAATAATCCCAACCGCCGCCAATTTTGATGGAGTTGTTGCCTTCTTCGAGTTTGATAATGCCCAGGCTGTACTTGTTAAATGCATCGCCTGCATAAATAACCAACTCATTTTCCACGCCACTAACAGTGACGTTAGCGACTTTGGATGCACCATAACCTGACGCCGGTATAGCTGCGTTTACATAGAGATAATAATATCCGGCCGATAGGGTTTTACCGTCGACCAAGCTTCCAGATGGGATGTTATAAGTAGCGTAAGCACCGGGGAGAAAGTCATTAGTATGTTGGCCACTGGCGCCGTCAATAATGTAATTACTATGACCCTGGCTTATGAGCTCGACGCCACCCAGAGTTACAAAGTTAGTGTCTTCAACTTCGATATTGATCATCGCTGCTGGATCAAACACGACAACCGATACTTCGTCGGTTAGCAGGTTGCCGTCCTTGTCGCTCAGTGGCTCGTTGTTAGCGGATAGTGCGGTGATTTTGAAGGTATATTTCTTGATGCCTTCAACAGTTGGGGCGACGAATGTAAGGTTAGGGGCGGTCCAGTCACTGATCCCCTCAATAGTGTCGCCACCCAGGAGTTCCCACATTACTTTTTCGGACGTCACAGTCCCGACCAAGCGGCCACCCAAGGCTACGGTTTGACCCGGTGGCGCTTCAATATCGGCACCAGCAATGACGCCCAGCGGACGGACTTCGGGGATGTAGGTTACATCGTCATTATTGATTTCTGATCCGCCTCCACCTCCACAACCAGGTAAAAAGCCGAAGCAAAGCGACGAGAACAGTAAAATGTTCACCCGCAATAGGTTTTTTGATATGAGCATTGGGCACCTCGAATGGTAGATTCCGGTCTGGTTATAAGTATTTTGGGATCGCCTTCTCACTGCTGCTGAGGGCTAAATCATCGCGACATCGCGTAAAGCACCAGTTAGAAGAAAAGAAGATAATTAGTCCTCCCTATTCCATGCTATGTGTAATCGATTACATTTTCAAACAAATCATGGGGATTTTTCAGGCGACATTTGCATGGGTAAAAATGACAACAACCTTTCCAATTATAATTTTTGTTTAAAAACATGACGTTAACGAACTAAGTTAATAAAATTACATAATAGCAATATAGATCTATCGCTATTACCTTGTGTAACCGTATACATATTTTCGTTACAAATGGTGACGACAGCACCTTTAGAGAGCGACAAACTGAACATTTATACGGCGAAAAACCTTCCAAACATGACCGTGTTCTACTTTTGTGACTATTTCCATCACAAAAAAATCCAACTGCGCAAAAATCACTTGTAATCGGTTACATCGATTCATACCATTCTTAGACGATTACATTTCATCTAGAAAATATTCGAAGAGGATGTGTCCGTTAGTCGCGTGTGAGAAGCCGGCAGACAGCTCCCGAACTAACGATAATCGCGCATAGTTGTAAAAAATCCATCTTTCTTAGTTGCTAGCTCGTCCGCTGGCAACTATCGAATCGGGGGAATTCCTCCCCGAGAGTCCGTCTGGGGAATTCAATACCCAGAGGCTTTTGTTCACCTTCCACTCAGTTGGAAGGTAACTCCATTTTTTAATAATAATGAGGTGATCCAAGATGAAAAATTTCCAATATCTCGCTCTATTTTTTTCGTTAATTTTTTTTAGCTCGACTAGCTTTGCGCAGGACTATCCCAATTGCGCCAATTCCGCTTCTGATCCAGATGGTGACGGCTGGGGCTGGGAAAACAGTACGAGCTGTCGCGTTGTATCCACAAATACAAATAGTCATCCAAACTGTGCCAGTGCTTCATCAGATCCCGACGGTGATGGTTGGGGCTGGGAAAATAACCAAAGCTGTCAGGTGGTCAGCAGCACTGACAACGGCAGCTCCAATAATTATCCAGAATGCCGAAGCGCCTCCTCAGATCCTGATGGTGATGGCTGGGGCTGGGAAAACAATCAAAGCTGTCAAGTGGCGAGCAATAGCGGAGTTAGCGGCAGTTGCGGGACTGGTAGTTGCCCGACGTCATTAAGTTGCCCAAGTGGGATGAGCTGCGGGTGCTACACCGTTTCCGGATTAGGAGCCAATAAACAGGCTTACAATAATGCTGGTGCCAATCGAAGTTTTCTTGCATCAGCAATGATGGAGACTGAACAAATGAATACCAGTTATGCATATGGCGATAATAAAACTGGAGATGCTTTTAATGCCGGTGCAGCCAAGCAAAATTGGGGCATGATGAGACAATGTCACTCAGCGTGGAGAAGTTATGGATCAAATGATTATGCAGTGTCATCTGCTTTAAATAACAGTCGCTCCATGGATGTTCAAATTTATAATGAATGCCGCAATTATTACGGCGATCAATGGTTTGCTGGTCACCGCAATGGTTCATCAGGCCTAAGTAATTCTAATACTCAAGACATCAACAATTTTCGTGAAGGATACAATTGGACATACAACCAACTCGCTGGCCATGAGTGTGATGACGTACGCTTTTGGGTAAGCATTCCCGCAATCTAAATTCAGAAAAGACAACGAAAGGAACAGTATTTAACTGTAATTTTTTAGAATCGCAAAAAGAGAGCTATCCGAATAGACATTTATTTTTTTGCTTGAGGCCTGGTTGGAAATTGCCAAGGAATTTGTTGATCGAGAATTCAAGGATGCGTCTCTACAATCCAGTGCCTCACTATTTATCGGAAACTATACCTCCTCAATAATGAATACATCAATTATCAAAATGCGAGGACAATAAGATGTCAAGGAAACGATTCTATTTGGCACTTTTATGCATCTGCCTAGTGTTCATAATAATTTATCTGGCAATTGAGGCTATCTTTACTTCACTGTTTAATTAATTTTCAGAAACTCAAAGTCATTCATTGCGAATAGGCCAAAGCAAAAAATCGATAACTTTATTGTTATAAGACATGACCTATCCCCAATCTCAGCACCACTTCAAGGATGAGATATCCACGTTAAGCCGCCAGCTTCGCGAACGCCACTGGCGACAAAAGATCGATTCCACTAGGATGGTTTTACCGCCATTTGCCTTGATCGCTGGAAAGCGAACAATATTCTTGACAGCTGACCTTTTGAGCTTACGAGCGGGAATATTCATTTCGAGCAGTTCCTAAGCATCCTTGCTCAAAAAATACTCTACTTTATAATTTTATCCTATAAATTTATAACCTTATCCTATAAATTTATAAACTTTACCTGTAATTCACACTTTTATTCAAGCTTATGTGCTTATTTGTTCAAGCTTATGTCGAACTGTTCAACTTTATGCACTAATTTACATTAATGCGGATTATGGGATAAGTCTATAAATCCGGCGCGGAACCATCTAGGTTATGGACGATTTATAGGAATTGCTTCGCTACAAATTTATAGGAATAGTTTATAAAAAATTCCATGCCGCGATTCTAAATCACCAAATCTCAACTGCCGCAGCAAAAAGGAGAAATAGGCACTGCTAACCCCGAGGGAAAATCTATATAGAAGCTCAGGGCGTCGTATTCTTTGATAGCATGGATTTGCGGGTTGAGTGATCCTACGTAGTTGCTAAAAAGAATATTATATAAAGCAAGGCTTCGCAGCCCGACAGTACAGTAAGATCCTCACGGACTTGTTTGGAAACCGTTATCAATAATGAGGCTTCCTGATGGGTTTTTTTCTGGTTGCTCTCGTCATAGGTAACTGGCTTGAAGCGATCTCATCATTTTAAACGACACCACGCGCCCAATCAGTTAAAACACCCAGTGGTTATTTCCCGGGCGGCGCACTGTGCCTTGGGGGCGCTCACCAATGGGCAACACGACGCCGATCTGAACCTGGTTACCATAGTCTTCTCTGATGGCCATGAGGGCTGGTTCAAGGTCGGTGTCATTTGAAATAAAGACTAGCTGCTCAGCATTGCCCTTTTGAGCACCCCAGTAAGCGGTAAGCGCCGTAGCAACTTCAGTTTGTTTTTCCTCAAGCTTCCAAACCTCCACACGATCGGTTTTGTCTGGCGGAGATTTGTAAACTACGGCATGAGCCTTATCCATTGAGTAGTACCCCTTCCCGCTGGTTGATGTCGAAATCAACCTTTCGATGTTTGACTTTGGCTGTTGCTCGGGAGGATGATCCATGTCTGTAGAGCCGACCATGCTTGGGTGCTCCCTCAGGAATGGAGCGTGTACATTTCATGGAAAAAGGGATTTGGTATTCAATGTGTCGGTGTTGAGATAATCGGCTATTGAAGTCTGGAATGCTGTTCATTCTGATATCACTATCCTTAAGGTGAAACCTGTGTCCGATATGAAAGACCAACTTGATGCTCTGCTAGCACGTATTCGTTCTCCAAATACCCGCAAAGCAGGCGACGCTTTTTTCTCTGCCGATCCATTGGATTTATCTGTTACATATTCACCAGACAATTTCGTTAGGCTTGATGCTCAGCCCGACCCCAAGCCGACTGACCCTCCCAGTAAGAAATCGTAACCTTTAGCAGAGTATTCTCTTGAGCAGGTCACTGACGTAATTTTTCCCCTAACCCTCGCTCAACACCGTATGCTTCTATATCCGAGAAATCTTGTCGGTCTACACTCGGAGCCCCAAGGTTAGCGCGGCACTTGGTGTAGGCATGAGCCAAAACATCTTGTCGATACAATTTGTCATAGAGGGAGTAGAAACGGTAGCTATCTTCAGTCTTCGCTTTTACGTGTAATGTTCTCTGTAGTTTCCGAACGCTAATTGGAGTTGCTAGGTTGCCCAATCTCCTGATCCTTTCCTACTTTAAACATTGGTTTTGAACTGAGGCCCCTTTCCTCCACTGGCATTACCCGGCTTCTACGGTACTACGAGCCTCTCCGCCACCCCAATGCGCCCGAACGCTCCCTCGCGGGTGTTCGGTTGATCTCCCCAGATCACGCAGAGGGGCTTCCCGTGTTGCGCGCGCCTCCCTTGTGTACATGCTGTCGCCACTACCCCGGCACAGCAACTGGGATCAGCCTTGCTCAAGTCCCCCAGTTGTATCAGCCTTCCCCGATATGACGGTCAGGTCGGCCTGTGCAACGTCCTTTTCGAGGATTGCTCGGCGCTCACTCGCGTTACGGCCTGCACACTCGCGCTGCCACCGTATTTTGTGGCACGCTTCACCGGAGGCTTCAACCATTTCGTTGCCTCCATAGTTGCTCCGGTTGCTTTCGGCTGGAGCGATAGCCGAGTGGGATTTTCACCCACGGGGAAAGCGCCGCCTTATCACGGCGCACGCCAATACCGGAAGTTGGCAAGTCACGCGCGCCCAACCAAAAGTGGACATTGGTGACATGTCAGCGGCCAAATTGGTAAGTAAGCCTATAATATTAAAATTGCGCTGAAGATAACTTTTATTTCATCTTTTTTTGCAAATATCTACCACCGAACTGACACCTTATTAAACCTCTTCGTATAGTCAATTTCTTGCCTCTAATTCAAGTTGGTCACACAAAAGACTTTTGTTCGTCATTATTCTGTCAATAAACCCCTTTAGATTATCGAGATGACACTTTCGTCTCAATCCAAGAGGTGCTATTTCATGAATAACATTAAGACCTTCGCTTCGAGCGCATTAGCCCTTGCCATAGCCATGGCTGCTCCCTTGGCCGCTGCCCACAAGAACCCTCACAACCCCGATAAACCTCAAGCTGAATTTAATACCCCTGCCTACTGGTACGAGTCTGGGCAGGAAGCGTTAGCTGAAGCCAAGCGGAAGGCGTATGCCGGTACCAACGCCAAGAATGTCATTCTGATTGTGGGCGATGGCATGGGTGTATCCACCGTCACCGCCGCCCGTATTCTTGAGGGACAGTTGAACAATCGTGACGGTGAGAGCAATCGATTGGCTTTCGAACAACTCCCGCATTTTGCGCTAAGTGTCACTGCCAGTGCTAACCAACAAACATCCGATTCAGCACCAACCGCGACGGCGATGGTTGCTGGCATTAAAGCCAATGACGGTGCTATTTCGGTTAATCAAACCGTGTCACGCAGTGAAAAAGATGCCAGTGTTGTGGCTGCGGCCAGCGTGAAAACGATTCTTGAGCAAGCGGAAGAGCGCGGTATGTCTACCGGTGTAGTGAGCACCGCACGCGTTACCCATGCGACTCCAGCCGTTAACTTCGCACATACGCCCAATCGTGACTGGGAAGCCGATGCCAATTTGCCAGCTGGTGCAACAGTGAAGGATATCGCCCGCCAGCTGCTTGAATTCCCTTACGGCAATGGCCTGGAAGTCGTGTTAGGTGGCGGACGCCGTTATTTCTCGGCAGAAACTGAAGCTGACCCTGAATACACCGGTCGCACCGGTATTCGCCGCGACGGGCGCAACCTGCATCAAGAGTGGGTAAGCAAATATTCGAAAGCAGCTTATGTGTGGGATAAAAAAGGGTTTGATGCCATCGATCCTCGCAAGACAAACCACCTGCTGGGACTGTTCGAGCCTTCCCACATGCGTTATGAAGCTGATCGTGCGCAGGATATTGCCGGTGAGCCATCGCTGGCAGAAATGACGACTAAAGCGATCAAGATGCTGGAGAAAAACAAAAAAGGGTTCTACCTGATGATTGAAGCAGGTCGTATCGATCATGCCCATCACTCGGGGAATGCCTTCCGCGCACTGACCGATACTATCGCCCTGTCTGATGCGGTCAAAGCCGCTGTGGCGATGACTGATCCGCGCGAAACCTTGATCGTGGTAACAGCAGACCACAGCCATGTGTTCACTATTGCCGGTTACCCGGAGCGCGGCAACCCTATTCTGGGTAAAGCAGCGGTTAATGGTGTGGCCGCCAAGGATAGTTTGGGGCTGCCTTACACCACAGTGTCCTACGCTAACGGCCCTGGCTTTACAGGCGGATTTACTCGCCGTGAGTTCAATGGCACCAACGAGAGCCCGGTACCAGCCATTTATGAAGGTGGTGCAGCTCGCCCGGATCTGACTTATGTGGACACTACCAGCCCCGCCTATATGCAAGAAGCAACCGTTCCGCTTGGCTCGGAAACTCATGCCGGTGAAGACGTAGGCTTGTATGCACAAGGTCCGAACGCGCACCTGTTCCGTGGTGTGCAAGAACAGCATGTGATTTACCACATCATGGCTGATGCTTTGGGTCTCAATAAGCGTGGTCGCTAACGCCGGATAAGAACACGCCTTACCAACCCTACAACACCGTTGCCTATTGGCAGCGGTGTTTTCCTGTTAAAAGAGTGTATTTTCAAATGAAGAAACAATTGCTGTTTTTGCTATTCGTATTGATGCCCCTGGCAGGATGCACAACTCATCAAACGTCCCCGCCCAGTGTCACGCAAAATTCCATCGCAACAAGTCTCTCAACGGTCAATGCGGAATTCACTACACGCGTTTACGGTACTGGAAGTGACGCCCTAACTCACGGGCACCTGTGGCGATCCCCGACACGGGTTGAGTGGCTGGACATCACCACGAATACCAGTGAGATATGGACAAAAACCAGTCAAAACCTGTGGTTCTACAGCAAAGCATTTCATGCTGATCAACAGGTCATCGAATATTCCCCAGTGGATTTGAATTTGCTTCAGGTTGCCCCGGCATGGCAATCCTTTGCAGCTGCAATCAATCCTGCGCTGCTACAAAAATTACCCAAAACTCGTGAAATCAGTCCATTGGGCGACATGAATCGAATTCAGTATCGCGGCACCATTGATCAGGTCACTTATGAAGTAGATTGGTTGCCCGAACTTGCGCTGGCCACACGGGTCAAGACGGTAGAAAAAGGAGTAACCCGCGTGACCGAATTAAAACAACCCTTGCTCACGTCAGATGATTCAAAAGCCCCTCAAAACATTAGTCGCTACCGGTTTATTGAGTATTCTGATTTGGGTGATATGGAGCGCGATCCCTTCGTAATGAAAGTCCAGCATTCCCTGTTGGGCGCGCACGAACATTCCCATTGATACTACTCACTATCCCAGGTGTTCCTTTGCACTTGGGATAGCGCTTTATTTCCAACGGTTTTCCCTTTTTATTTCGACTTAATCCCGATCTACGAGTTAAATATTTGCACGCCGAGGATTGTTGCGTGCGTTTGTCACTTGGGTTCTTGCCTTAAAAGTTACATGGTTCAGTGAATAAGGAGCGCGGGTTCATAACATACCAGCAGCTTCGGCGGTGGCTATAGCAGGCAAATTGTTTTATCCTCAATCGCTTAACTAGCTAGGTGCTTCTCAGGTGAGAATTAGTTCCCGTTATAAAACGTTTGCGCTTCTGGCATTGCTGTTTTGGCTGATGATCAGCTGGAGCGGTGTGCACGGGCACTTTTGTTTTGACGGACAGGAGCCACCAATCTCCCTTCATGTTGACGTAGTAGATGGGCACGAGGTCCATTCAGCAGATGAATCGCATCAGGATATCGATGTAGACTTATCTCAATCGGTTATCACGAAAGTTTTGAAATTTGATACGCCATTGGCGTTGTTGCTCGTTGCGACCTTTTTGCTTCAGGTATTGCCTCGATCCGCAATATTCTTCCCGGCTTCTCAAACCGCTCACCCACGCCGTATTGTCGGTTTACGTCCACCATCGCGCGCACCTCCCGTCACTCCAGCCTGATTACCCATAACGCCCCTTTTTTTGACAGGGGTAATTCGTGTATTTCCATTGTGCTTCCACGTGCTGCGCCGGGAAATACCTATATGGCTGGAGCTTTCTATGCAATTTATCCATCGGGCATTAACCGTCTCGGTTATTGCCATTACTTGTAGTGCCTATGCGGCGTCCTCAGCTGCACAATCAACACTCACGTTGAGTGAGGCAGTCCGGGCAACACTGCAACAAAATCCTCAACTGGCGGGCTATACCTTTAAGGCCAATGCCTTGGCAGGAGAAAAGCAAACTGCCGCGCTGCGGCCCGAGTACCGCATCAGCGCTGACCTTGAGAATGTCGCAGGTTCCGGTGAATTTAGCGGTACCGAAGCCAGCGAACTGACCATTTCATTGTCATCCGCTATTGAGTTGGGTGGTCAGCGCGATGCGCGCATGAATGTCGTGACCGCCCGCCAACAGCAATTGCAATCCACCCAGCGCCTACTGACGTTGGATGTGATTACAGCGGTGACTCATCAATTCATTCAATTACTGGCCGCGCAGGAACAACTGGCATTGCAGGAAGAGTCGCATCAGTTAATCCAACAAACCCTCAACTCACTGACCAGGCAGGTTCAGGCAGGCGGTACGGCGGACAGTGAACTCTTGCGCGGAAACGCCGCATTGGCGCGTTCCAAAATTGCCTTGCAACAAGCCCGACAAATCGTGAGTAGCGAGCGAGTCAAACTCAGCGCTTATTGGGCAGATTCCTCGCCGGATTTTACAGCGGTAAAAGCCGATCTTTATGCGGTTCCAACGGCAATGCCTTTACCGACGTTGTTGGACAAGTTGTCAGGCAATCCGGATTTGGAGCAATTAACTAAAGAAGTCGATGTTCGCATTGCTGAAGTGCAACAAGCGCGTAGCGAACGACGCCCCTCGCTGGAATGGAATGCGGGCGTTCGTCGTCTTCAGGCTTCCGAGGATTCTGCTGTCGTTCTTGGCTTGAGCATGCCTTTAGGCGCAGGCAGTAGAGCCGGTGGCGCAATCACAACCGCTAATGCCAATCAACAAAGTGCTGAACTCGAACGAGACAGCGCGCGAGTGCAATTAGAAGCTCAACTGATCTCCACTTATGAGGCTCATCGGCAAGCGATTGATGAAGTGGATGTGTTGCGTGACGAGGTCCTTCCTTCGCTAAAAAAAGCCATGCGCAGTACTGCCAATGCATTTGACCGGGGGCGTTACAGCTATCTGGAATTAAACCTTGCGCAAAGCCAATTGGTGGATGCCCAGCAAGCCTTGGTAGGGGCCGCTGCCCGCATGCAGGAAACTCGAATTGAGCTGGAGCGAATGATTGGCTCCCCCCTGAACGAACAGAATTTTGAGGTTAACCCATGAAAACATCGAACAAACATTTAGCGAAACCTTCATCGAAAAATTTGCTGAAATCCGCTCCGGGCGTGGTTTTAATTTTGGCGCTGTTACTGGTGATGTTTTTGGCCGATATTTATATGGCCAGTGCAGCAACGACTAGCGATGATCACCAACATCAAGAAGATGAACATACTGAAGAAGCAGGCTCCCATGAACATGACCATGGGGACGGCGAGAAGCATGAAGGGAAACACGAAGACGAAGAGCATGGAGATGAAGGGAAGCACGAAGAGCACGGAGATGAAAGCAAACAGGAAAGTGAAGATGGGCATGGTCATGTGGAGAGTGGCGGACACGGTCATGAAGATGAAGAGGGAACCACTCAAATTGAAGACCCCATGGCACAAACTGTGGGTATTGTGACGGAACGCTCTGGTGAACAAACACTTCATCAAACCGTTCTTACCTATGGGCGATTAACCACAGCTCCCGAGCAAACCAGCCATGTGCGCGCACGATTTTCAGGTGTTATAACGTCGGTACAGGTCACTATTGGTGAGACAGTGGCAGCCGGTGATCTTCTGGCTGAAGTTGAAGCCAACGAGAGTTTGAGAAAATACAGTATCCGCGCACCCATTGCCGGAATGATCGTGCAACGGCACGCTAATTCGGGCGAGGTTACAGGAGATCAAACACTGTTTTCAATTTCGAGCTTTGATAACTTGTGGGCCGAGTTGCGTATTTTTCCCGCTCAACGCTCCTCTGTTGCTATCGGGCAAGAAGTTTTTCTGAGTATGGGCGAGCAAAAAGTTGAAACAAAAATTGAGCACCTCCTCCCAGCCAGTGATGAGCAGCCATATCTCATTGCGCGCGCAAAACTAAACAACCATGAGTCAATGCTCTCTCCAGGCGCAATGGCTGAAGGACGTATTGTTATCGATGAATTTAACGTAGACGTAGCGGTAAAAATAGATGCACTGCAAACCCTGGGAGGGCGCACCGGGGTTTTTGTCAAACATGGTAATAAATACGAATTTATTCCTTTGGTCGTGGGGCGAAAAGATGACAGCTATGCCGAGGTCATATCTGGCCTGAAACCCGATACAGAATACGTAACCCGAAATAGCTATCTCATTAAAGCCGATATCGAAAAATCCGAAGCCGAGCACGAACACTAAGGGGTGTAGCATGATTGATTCACTACTACGCTTAGCCATCGAGCGGCGTTATCTATTTTTAAGTTTTGTTTTATTAATCGTCGGCATCGGATTTTGGAGTTATCAAAAACTCCCTATTGATGCGGTGCCCGACATCACCAATGTCCAGGTGCAAATTAATACCGCCGCACCAGGTTATTCGCCGTTAGAAGCCGAACAGCGGATTACTTACCCGATAGAAACCGCGTTGGCAGGGTTACCCAACCTATCCTATACGCGGTCGTTGTCTCGCTATGGTTTATCACAGGTTACTGTGGTGTTTGACGAAGGTACCGATATCTATTTTGCCCG
The DNA here is from genome assembly GCF_031457055.1 of Cellvibrio fibrivorans. Taxonomy (NCBI): domain Bacteria; kingdom Pseudomonadati; phylum Pseudomonadota; class Gammaproteobacteria; order Cellvibrionales; family Cellvibrionaceae; genus Cellvibrio; species Cellvibrio fibrivorans. The sequence goes on from NZ_JAVDVX010000011.1 coordinate 39,380, forward strand.
GAATCTTATCAACACCAAACTGGGATCGATGAAAAGTGTGCTGCCTACCGGTATGGAACCTGAAATGGGACCCATCTCGACAGGATTGGGTGAAATATTTATGTATACCGTTCAAGCGACTCCCGAGGCGCGAACGCAAGACGGTAAACCATACGATTCTACTGCCCTTCGTGAAATTCAAGACTGGATAATCAAACCCCAGTTGGCGCAGGTAAAGGGTGTGGTAGAGGTAAACAGTATTGGTGGCTATAACAAGCAATACCACATTACGCCAGATGTACAGAAACTCCTGCACTTCGGGGTGTCGATGGAAGACCTGGTTGATGCGCTTGAATCCAATAATGATAACCGTGGTGCAGGTTACATCGAGCGCAATGGGCAACAATTACTAGTGCGCTCGCCCGGCCAACTGCAAACCTTGGATGACATCGCCAACGTCATTGTTGCGCAGCAGGATTCTGTTCCCGTCAAAATCAGTGATGTTGCCGATATTGCCATCGGGAAAGAGCTTCGAACCGGTGCGGCAACCCAGGATGGTGTTGAAACGGTGCTGGGTACGGCCATGATGCTCATCGGAGAAAACTCACGCACCGTAGCGCGAGACGTAGCGGCAAGGCTGATTGATATTCAAGCTTCACTCCCCGAAGGCATTGTTGCGACACCCGTTTATGATCGTACAGCGTTAGTCGATAAAGCCATTGCAACGGTCAGTAAAAACCTTTTGGAAGGCGCCTTATTGGTGATTGTGGTGCTTTTCCTGTTACTCGGGAATTTGCGTGCAGCACTGATTACGGCGGCAGTAATCCCACTATCGATGCTTGCCACCATAACCGGCATGGTACACACCGGGGTGTCCGCAAACTTAATGAGCCTTGGGGCATTGGATTTCGGGATCATCGTCGATGGCACTGTGATTATCGTGGAAAACGCTATCCGGCGTTTATCCCATGCTCAACGTGAAGGCGCTCTTGGCCTGCGCGAACGCTTGAACGTGGTTTTTGAGGCAACCTCTGAAGTTATTCGGCCCAGTCTGTTTGGTGTCGCGATCATCACCGTTGTGTATATCCCGATTTTTTCCCTCACCGGCGTGGAAGGCAAAATGTTTCACCCCATGGCCGCAACGGTCGTGATGGCACTTGTCGCCGCAATGGTTTTATCCCTCACTGTTGTGCCGGCTGCGGTCGCGGTTTTTTTAAGCGGGAAAATCAGTGAACAAGAAGGCGTTGCCATTCGCAGTGCGAAGCAAATCTATAAGCCTTTATTGTTGCTGGCATTTAAATTCCGTTGGTTTGTGATTGGCGGTGCTACCGGTCTTGTCATCATTTGCACGTGGCTTGCCACAACACTGGGATCTGAATTTATTCCGCAACTTAACGAAGGCGATATCGCGTTACATGCCATGCGAATCCCCGGTACCGGCCTCGAACAAGCGGTCGAAATGCAGGAAGTTCTCGAACAGCGCATCAAGTCGTTTCCCGAAGTAGATAAAGTCTTTGCACGCATAGGTACTGCCGAAGTTGCGACCGATCCAATGCCCCCGAATGTTGCCGATAATTTCGTTATCTTAAAGCCTCGATCCGAATGGCCCAATCCCGATAAGACCAAAGAGCAGTTGGTGGAGGAAATGGAAAAATCGCTTGAGGAACTACCCGGTAATAATTATGAGTTCACCCAACCCATCCAAATGCGGTTCAACGAACTCATTTCAGGTGTCAGAGCCGACCTGGGTATCAAGGTGTTTGGCGATGACCTTGATCAACTGGTGTTGACCGCTAACGACATACTCGAAGCCTTGAATCAGGTAGAAGGTGTGGCCGATGCACGCGTTGAACAGGTGACAGGGTTGCCGACACTTTCAATTATTCCGAAGCGAAGCGCGTTGGGCCGCTATGGATTGAATGTGTCAACACTTCAAAATTGGGTCGCCGCTGCCGTTGGCGGTGAAAGTGCGGGCATATTGTATGAGGGTGATCGGCGCTTTGAACTCATCGTGCGATTACCGGAAGCTGTGCGGCGCGATGTCGAGAAGCTCAAGTTTTTACCGGTGCCACTGCCTAACGGCGATTACGTTCCGCTCGCTGAAGTAGCAACTATCGACATTTCTCCGGCACCTGCACAAATTAGCCGGGAAAATGGCAAGCGCCGGGTGGTTGTGACCGCAAATGTAAGGGGACGCGATCTGGGCGGCTTTGTGCAAGATGTTAAAGCGCAAATTGCCGACAAGGTGGATATGCCCGCAGGGTATTGGCTGGATTACGGCGGAACATTTGAGCAACTCGAATCGGCCAGTAAGCGCCTGTCTCTTGTGGTGCCACTGACGCTGCTGCTGATCATCGGCATTCTTGTTATGGCGTTTGGCTCGCTAAAAGACGCGTTAATTATTTTTAGTGGCGTGCCTTTGGCGCTCACGGGTGGAGTGCTGGCGCTAGCCATTCGAGATATGCCCATGTCCATATCGGCAGGTATTGGTTTTATTGCGCTTTCCGGTGTTGCCGTACTCAACGGCCTCGTCATGCTCGCTTTTATTCGTGATCTCTGGCACGAAAAAGGGGATTTGATGTTGGCTGTGACCGAAGGCGCACTTGTTCGCTTACGACCGGTTCTGATGACCGCATTGGTAGCAAGTCTTGGTTTTGTACCAATGGCACTGAACACGGGAACCGGTGCAGAAGTCCAACGTCCATTGGCAACCGTTGTTATCGGCGGGATTATTTCCTCGACGCTGCTGACGTTGTTTGTGTTACCCGTTTTATATCACTGGCTTCATAGCAAATTTGGGGCGACCAGGCCAAAGAATTAATTTCCTTCGAAGGCTCAACGTTTGGCGCTGATTGTACCGATTTGATGAAAACCGATGACCGGGGCACAGAGTGCCCGGTCATCAACCGGTTTTTTCACAGGAGCATTGACTATGACCACCTTTAAAAAATTAATTATTTTGCTATCGATTGGGATATTACTAAATGCCTGCCAATCACCATCAATGACTCAGCCCCAAGTCGCGTTTGAGGATGGTGAACTTCGGCAACATCACTTGAGTCTTGTGAAAGCGGCGGCCAAATTTGATAAGGGAACCCTGACCTTGAGCGGTGGTGTTTGGCCCGAACACAAGCAAGTGCATGTGAAGTGCGGTCAAATACAATTGCAGCTATTCGACACTCAAGGCGTGTTATTAAAAACCATCGCCACTGATTATTCTCCCTGCCATCTTCACTTCAAGCCGAATACCCGACGCACGGGTTATTTTTCAATAGTGATCAATAATATCCACCCGCAGACATTGATTATTAAAGCCAGCTATCAAAAAAAGCCGCATGAGCCTCATTGATTTTTTGTGATATGACTCTTCATTTTCCATCACTATTTTCAAGTAAAGGATACGCTATGGAACATACACACCAATATGATGAACAGGGCAAACAACTGTGTTGCACAGAAGAAGCAAAAATCAATAACACAGCAAATGCGCTAATAAAAAATAGCCCCATGAAAAGCTGTAGTTGTTCCGGTGACGATCAAGATCAGCATACCAATGATGATAGTCATGACCACGATCATGCCAGTGAGGATGGTAACAATATCAGGCTATTTCTACCTGCCGCACTGAGTTTCGTTGCACTGCTGATTGCAATAGCACTGGATAATTATTTTCCACAAACCTGGTTTACGGGCTGGGTACGTATTGGCTGGTATGTTGCCGCCTATTTACCTGTCGGCCTGCCCGTGTTGAAAGAGGCCGTTGAGAGCATCGTCAAAGGTGAAGTGTTTTCTGAATTTTTATTGATGGGTATTGCCACCATCGGCGCTTTTGCTATTGGTGAATATCCGGAAGGTGTTGCCGTGATGTTGTTTTATTCTGTCGGTGAAGTATTCCAGACCCTCGCCGTGAAAAGAGCAAAAACCAATATTAAAACCCTGCTTGATCAACGCCCCGACGAAGTAACCGTGTTACGCAATAATCAAGCGATGACTCTCAAAGCAGAGACCGTCAGCATTGGCGATATTATCCAACTCAAAGCAGGTGAGAAATTAGGATTGGATGGTGAACTCTTATCTGAAACCGCCTCATTTAATACCGCTGCGCTGACCGGCGAGAGCAAACCTGACACAAAAACCAAAGGTGATAGTGTTTTGGCGGGCATGATTAATCTCAATGCAGTGTCTCAAGTCAGAGTAACCACTGCCTACACCGACAGCAAACTGTCCCGAATTTTAGAGTTAGTACAAAACGCTGCTGCGCAAAAAGCGCCTACCGAATTATTTATCCGAAAATTCGCCAAAATATACACACCTATTGTAGTTGCGTTGGCCGTTGCGATTTGTGTGGTGCCATACGTATTTGTGGAGACTTATGTATTCAGTGAGTGGTTGTACCGTGCGTTGATTTTCCTGGTGATCTCCTGTCCGTGTGCACTGGTCATTAGCATTCCACTGGGCTATTTCGGCGGCATAGGCGCAGCCAGTCGAAACGGTATTTTATTCAAAGGCAGTAACTTTTTGGACACCATTTCTACCATTCAAAACGTGGTGATGGATAAAACCGGTACCATGACGGAAGGTGTTTTTAAAGTACAAGAGGTCAACCTGAAGCCCGAGTTCAATCGCGATGAAATCCTGAAAATGGTTAATGCGCTGGAAAGCCAGAGTACGCATCCGGTAGCGACCGCTATTCATCAATATGTAGGCGATATCGATAGCAGCATTACATTGAACAATGTTGAAGAAATATCGGGTCATGGATTGAAAGCCGACGTGAATGGCAAAGTGTTACTGGTCGGTAATTTCAGGCTGCTCGATAAATTCGCCGTCGCCTACGATATTGATCCGGCCTCGATTGTGTATACCGTCATTGCGATTGCCTACGACCATAAATTCGCGGGTTACATCACCATTGCTGACAGCATAAAAGAGGATGCGCAATTAACGATAGACACGCTGAAACAACTCGGTGTCAACATTACCATGCTTAGCGGTGACAAAAATTCCGTGGTGCAATTTGTCGCACAGAAATTAGGTATCGCGAATGCCTTTGGTGATCTGCTGCCAGAAGATAAAGTTAACAAGGTAAAAGAAATCAAAGCGCGCAATGAAACCGTTGCATTCGTAGGTGATGGTGTTAATGACGCACCGGTCGTTGCCCTGAGCGATGTCGGTATAGCGATGGGCGGCCTTGGCAGCGATGCAACAATCGAAACAGCCGATGTTGTTATTCAAGATGATAAACCCAGCAAAATTCCCACTGCCATCGCCATCGGTAAACAAACCAAACGCATTGTTTGGCAAAACATTTCCCTCGCGTTCGGTGTAAAAGCCATCGTATTAATACTGGGTGCTGGAGGCTTAGCCACAATGTGGGAAGCGGTTTTTGCGGATGTTGGCGTAGCGCTGCTGGCGATTTTGAACGCGGTGCGAATTCAGCGAATGAAATTTTGAGAGAAGATCGACATAGCGCCAGCCATCGGAATAATTTAGCGTTACTCTGCATTTTTTATGCTGGAGGTGCTGCACTGATTCTTACCGCATTCATCGGAAGGTTCAGGGCAGCACTGTTTTTTACGACGAGTCGCCATATAAATAATACCAAGGATTGCTACAGGCAGGAGGCATAGAAGTAGATCTACACTTTTCGGCCCAGTTACTATTGCCATCAAGCTTGCTGAAGACGCGCCAGCAATGACTAAATACAGCGGGACTGCACAACAGCCGATACACGCAATAGCCGCTGTAAATACTAACCATACTGATTTACGGTTGTTCATGAAAACTCCAAAATTGAATGAAGGCACAGGAGTCTTTAGCGTAAAATCTGGAGTAACTACAGATTCAAGTGTTTTATCAAGGATTAACTATGTTTGGGATTGGCGCACTTTCACATGCCACCGGCTGCCCGATTGATACCATCCGTTATTATGAAAAGCTTGGGCTATTGGAAAAACCTTTCAGGTCTGAAGGCGGCCATCGCCTCTACAACTCTGTCCATCAAAAACGTCTCTCATTTATTCTGAAAACCCGTGGCTTGGGATTCAATCTGGAGCGAACTCGCGAGATGTTGAGCCTTGCGGAAAACACGGAACGATCCTGTGCAGATGCACTAGCCTTGGTGAATAATAATTTATGCGAAGTGAGCGAAAAAATTGTCGAGCTTCAGCGTATCCAAAAGGCGTTGGAGCAAATGGCAAAGGATTGCCAATGTTGTTGTCCAGGTGCCCGAGCGCCTGAATGTACTATTGTTGATGCCTTATCCAATCTGAAAAACTAAGTATCGCATAGATCGCTAATCACTCGGACGGCCTTCGCATTTGGCAAAGAGTTCAATTGCTCTATCGCAATATTTGCAATGACCCTGACAGCAGTCGTGCATTAAGAATGCAACCAGATCCGACAATGTTGAAAAAATCACGCTGTAAATAATTGATCGCCCATCGCGTCTGCTCTCAATAAGACCCGCCTGCTCAAGCTGATTCAAATGGAATGAGATACGAGACGGCGCTTCCCCTCCTAATTGCTCTGCAATAGTTCCCGCCGCCATGCCGTCTGCACCTGCCACAACAAGCATGCGAATAATACGCAGCCGGGTTTCCTGCGCGATGGCAGCGAAGCTGGCAAGTGCTTGCTGCTCAGCCATCATACGAGATGGTTCCATATAACAATGCTCACTAGGTAAATAGGGTGATCCCAAAAAGATTCACCAGTATTTTAATACTTCAACAAATATAGAAATGATAAACAGTCTCATTTATTATAACCGCGCTTTGGCACAAGCCATCCTCCTGAAGGGTGCGCCCTCCTGCAAACGCCGGGTATTTGATAACAATGGAATCAAGCTATGCAACACATTCGTGAAAAACTGGAAAATCAGCAGGTCATAATTTACTTTGTTGCGGTCATCGTTGCCGCAGTAATTGCACTAATGGTACCGGGCATGAGCATGCTGGAACGCGCAATCAATCCTGCTTTAGCGTTAATGCTTTTTGTCACTTTTCTTCAAGTTCCTGTGGCCGATTTAGGTCGCGCCTTCACTCGAATTCGCTTCCTGAGCGCATTGCTGATCACTAATTTTCTTATTGTTCCATTGCTCGTTGCGGGCTTGATTCAGTTTTTACCCAATGATCCGATGATTAGACTAGGCGTCCTGTTTGTATTGCTCACGCCCTGTATCGATTACGTTGTTACCTTCTCACATTTGGGGCGTGCTGACGCCCGTTTATTATTGGCAGCAACTCCGGCGCTACTCATTACTCAAATGCTTTTATTGCCCGCTTATCTCAAGATGTTTTTGGGAGAGGCAGCGGCAGATCTCGTACAAATCGGCCCATTTGTGCACGCCTTCATTTGGTTAATTGCCGTCCCACTCGGATTAGCAGCGCTAGTGCAATTATGGGCCACACGAACCTCCGTTGGTGAACGTGTTTCCAATGCACTCGGCTTATTACCAGTGCCAGCAACCGCGCTGGTTTTATTCATTGTTATCGCAGCATTGATACCCCAACTTGAAACCGCTATCGATGCAACATTAAAAGTTATACCGGTGTACGTCGCATTTGCAGTAATTGCTCCGCTACTCGGATGGATTGTTGCTCGCCTGTTGCGGCTTGAAGCAGCTGCTGGCAGAGCCGTCGCATTCAGCGCGGGCACCCGTAATTCACTGGTCATACTGCCGCTGGCATTGGCCGTACCCGGTGCTATTCCCGTATTGCCCGCCATTATCGTGACGCAAACGATGGTCGAGCTTATTAGCGAGCTGATTTATATCCGCTTGATCCCGAAACTTGGAGGCAATAATAAAAGTGAATAATCAAAAACGTTTTCTTACGCGGATCGCCAGTGTTGTTGCTATTTGGTTTCTTATTTCAGGCACTGCATTCGCACAAACTGGAGCATCGGGCGATGCAAAGCAGCTATGGCAGCTGCTTGATTATGTTGCGGTAGATTACAGCGGGGCTGTCGCCGATGGTGTCATCATCAGCGAGGCGGAATACGCTGAGATGCTGGATTTTACAGAGAATGCGGGCTCGTTATTACAGTCTCTCCCGGAGCACGTATCCAAACCCGCTATTGCCCAAAAAATTGCCGAGTTGCGCGCAGCTGTCCTGCGTAAAGAGGCAAGCGCCGAAGTCAGCCGACTAGCAAATCAGGCAAATTCATCACTGATAACTGCCTATCCCTTTCCAGTAGCTCCTGCAACAGTCCCCGAGCTTGCTCGCGGACAAACTCTTTATGCGGCGCAATGTGCTGCATGCCATGGTGTGGATGGAAAAGGTGATGGTCCGCTTGCTGAAAGCCTGGAACCCAAGCCGATTGCATTTACGGATGCAGAGCGTGCCCGCACACGCAGCCTGATGGCTTTATATCAGGTGATTTCGCAAGGAGTGGAAGGCACATCGATGGCGAGTTTTGAAGCACTCCCAGAAGCAGATCGATGGGCGCTCGCATTTTATATCGGTACGCTTTCTTACGATGAATCCATGCGCGAAGAAGGTAAGCAATTCTGGAATAACGATGGACAAATAAAGAGCCACTTCGCTGATTTGACCATGCTTACGACAATCACCGAAGCAGCACTGGCCGAAACCATACAAGAACATAAAGCTCGCGCTGTCACCGCTTACTTACGAAACAACCCCGATGTTGTAGAAAAAAATAAACCTGTTGGTTTGGCGCTATCCCGATTGCGTCTTGCGGAAAGTCTGGCCGCTGCACGAGCCGGAGATCGAAACCTCGCGACACGTTTGAGCTTGTCAGCATACCTGGATGGATTCGAACCACTGGAGCCTATAGTGGCCACTCGTGACGGTGCTTTGATGATTGCCGTTGAAACCGCGATGCTCACCTATCGCTCAGCAATTACAAAAGGAACCATTGAACAAGCTGAGACTGCGGCAGTTCAATTGGAACAACTTTTTGTACAAGTCGATGCGCTAATGCAAGAAGCGAAAGCTGACCCTACAACAACGTTTGTTGGAGCACTCACGATTCTTTTACGCGAAGGTATCGAAGCGTTGTTGATTGTGATCGGCATGATTACATTCTTGAAAAAAACAGATAGACCTGAGGTACTCCGCCATGTCCATAGAGGGTGGATAAGCGCCTTGCTCGCTGGCGTGCTGACGTGGGTCGTAGCAACTTATCTAATCGGCATTAGCGGTGCTAATCGTGAGGTGACGGAGGGAATTGGCTCAGTACTCGCAGCAGTTGTTTTACTTAGTGTTGGATTGTGGATGCACCAGAAAAGCAGCGCTGGCAAGTGGCAAGATTATTTGAAAGGGAAAATGTCAAAGGCAGTGTCGCAGGGTTCAGCGTGGGCATTGTTCGCGCTGGCATTCATCGCAGTGTATCGAGAGGTTTTTGAGACTGTGTTGTTTTATTCCGCACTGGCAGCAGATGGAAATGGCGGCGCGTTGATGGCCGGTTTTTTCACAGCGTTAGTGTTATTGATAATAATCGCGTGGGCATTGCTGCGCACAAGCGCACGTATGCCGCTTGGAACATTCTTCTCTTTTACCTCCATTTTGGTGGTTGTACTTGCGGTAGTGTTAATTGGCAAGGGCGTATCCGCTTTGCAAGAGGCAGGATGGATAGGCGTAACGCTCATTACGATCCCACGTATCGAATGGCTCGGACTTTATCCCACACTGGAGACATTTATCTCACAAATAATCGTAGCCTTTGTTGCAGCAGGTGGCTTCGGTTGGAGTTGGTTTAAAACTCGCAACAATACGATCAAATAATTCAAATGAATGGCTTTGGTTAAATTAGCGCTATCCTGTCATGTGAAATTACGGGCATAGCGCTAATGCTTTCTTGATGAGTTTGGATAAAGGATCTTCGTTGTAATGGAAACAATGGTTGATGTCGTTATTATCGGCGGCGGTCAGGCCGCACTCTCTGTAGCTTACTATCTGCGTCGCACGGATTACTCCTTCGTTATTCTGGATGCAGAGACTTCCCCCGGCGGTGCCTGGCAACATGGCTGGGACAGTTTGCGTCTTTTCTCGCCCTCCACCTGGAGTTCGTTATCGGGCTGGCAAATGCCACCCACGCAGGAAACTTACCCAAGTCGCGATCAAGTAATTCGGTATCTGGCCAACTATGAATCCCGGTACGAATTTCCGGTGCAGCGTCCGCTGTTAGTCAATGCCGTGAATAACCATGGCGATCATCTGGAAGTTGTCAGCCAACACCAGACTTGGCATGCGCGTGTCGTGGTCAGTGCCACCGGTACCTGGCGAAATCCGTTCATACCACCTTATCCCGGTATCAATCTATTCCAAGGGCTTCAGCTCCACTCGGCTCACTACCAATCCCCTATACCTTTCCAAAATAAAAAAGTGCTGGTCGTAGGCGGCGGCAATTCCGGGGCGCAAATTCTCGCGGAAGTATCGCGCCTTGCTGATAGCACCTGGGTTACTCCGAGTGAACCGCTGTTTTTGCCCGATGATGTGGATGGGCGCGTGTTATTCCAGCGCGCTACGGATCGCTGGAAAGCGCATCTTGAAGGGCGAGAGGTCGATCAACCCGTGGGTGGTTTGGGCGATGTGGTCATGGTGCCACCCGTTAAAGAGGCGCGCGAACGTGGCGTGCTGCATTCCGTGCGGCCGTTCAAACAGTTCACGGCGACCAGTGTTATCTGGGAAGATAGTTCCGAGACTTCGGTAGATGCCGTGATCTGGTGTACCGGATTTCGCCCCGCACTTTCGCATTTGCATTCATTGGGCGTAATCAATTCTGAAGGCAAAGTTGATGTGGAGGGTACCCGCTCAGTACAGGAACCACGCTTGTGGTTAGTCGGTTACGGCGAGTGGACGGGATTGGCCTCTGCCACGCTGATTGGCGTGGGGCGAACGGCACGAACTACAGCAGAGGAAATCGAGCATTATCTGGCTAAATCTTAACGGAAATGTTACAGCTGTCATAAAACCGTAACCTGCCGCTGTTGAAATTGTTCCCGGTAAATTTAAACACTGCGAGGATAATTTCATGAAAAAATCATTGGCAATTGCCGCGTTGACTGCGTTTGTTTCGATGTCTGTATTCGCTGGCCCTTACGATAAACCAGGTTTCGTCACCTTTGAAAAAGATGGCCGTGTGTGGGTATTTAAAACGGATTCTGAAGCCTTGAAACAATTTCAGGAGCATGGCGAGCCAGCAAAACAAGTCACGTTGATTGGTAAAGGCCCTGAAGGAAAAACACTCAAGACCGATGATATGAAAACCGCAGAAGAGTATTTGAAGTTGCTTGCAAAAGCAGAGTAAATCCGGAATTTAAAAAGCCCGACTATTTGCAAAAATAGTCGGGCTTTTTTTGTTCGGCTTATCACAGAGAAAAATTACGTTGGAGCAACCTGTTTTGGTAACGCCAATGAAATTAACGCTGCCAACGCAATAAAACCGGTCGATACCCACAAACACGCTTCCAGCCCGGCGACCTGATAAACCCAGCCAGATAATAAGGTGCCTATCAAGCGCCCCAAGGCATTTGCCATATAGTAAAAACCGACATCCAATGAAACGCCGTCGGACTTCGCGTAATTCACAATCAAATAACTGTGCAGTGACGAATTGATCGCAAACACGGCGCCGAATACCAACAAACCACCAATCAATACTTGAGTCACCGGCAAGCTGGTCGCACTCATGCCCAGTGCAATAGCCGCAGGAATACCAGTAAGGATAAGTGCCCATAGGAAGGCGTGACCACCACCGGGAACCTTACCTTGTGCTTTGCCGATAATCAGTGGTGCGATAGATTGGACAATGCCATAACCAATCACCCAGGCCGCCAGAAAACCGCCCACCCACCAAAAATCCCAACCGAGCTGGCTGCTTAAAAATACCGGCAAGGCCACCACAAACCACACATCGCGCGCGCCAAATAAAAACAGGCGCGCGGCCGACAAAATATTGATTGCACGGCTTTTGGAAAACAATTCACTGAACTTGGGTTTGTTTTTGGCTTTGCCTAAATCTTTCTTCAGGAGCATCAGGCTCGCCAGCCAAATCACACCCAGCGCGATGGCCATAGCGACGACTGCACCGGTAAAACCCATCAGCGCCAACAATGCGCCACCGAGAAAAAAGCCAACGCCTTTCAATGCATTTTTGGAGCCTGTCAGCAGCGCAACCCATTTAAATAATTTGCCCTGTTGATCGCCCGGCACCAATAATTTGATCGAACTTTTTGCACTCATTTTGTTGAGGTCTTTGGCGATACCCGAGAGCGCCTGAGCGCCCATGACCCAAATCGGGGTGAGCATGATCGTGGGCACTGCCAGCATCAACAGTGCGATAACTTGCAGCGCGAGGCCGATATTCATGGTGCGGTTAAGGCCGATGCGGGCACCGAGATAACCGCCCACCAAATTAGTGACCACACCAAAAATTTCATAAAACAAAAACAGGGCAGCAATTTGCAGCGGGCTATAACCCAATTGGTGAAAGTGCAACACCACCAGCATGCGCAAGGCGCCATCGGTTAAGGTAAATGCCCAATAATTGCCGGTGACAACAAAATATTGTTTTATCTCTGCGCTCAGCTTGCCAGCCCCGGTAGTTGCCATGTTTATGCTCCTGCGTCCGCAAGGCCGACCAGTTTTGCCAATTCAACCGTGCGATTGGAATAACCCCATTCGTTGTCGTACCAGGCATAGATTTTTACCTGGGTGCCGTTAATCACCATGGTGGATAAAGCATCCACAATTGACGAGCGTGGATCACCGCAGTAATCGGTAGACACCAGGGGGCGCTCTTCATAGCCCAGAATATTCAGCAGTTCGTTTTCACTGGCGGCTTTCAGCAAGCCATTCACTTCTTCAACCGTGGTGGCGCGTTCCACTTCAAAGACACAATCCGTCAGTGACGCATTGGCCAAAGGAACTCGTACCGCATGACCATTCAAGCGGCCGCGCAATTCCGGAAATATTTCAGCAATCGCTGTCGCCGATCCGGTTGTGGTCGGAATTAAATTGGAACCGGATGCACGTGCACGGCGCAAATCTTTATGCGGTTGATCCAGAATGGATTGGGTGTTGGTGAGATTGTGAATAGTCGTAATAGAACCGTGTTTGATTCCCAGTTTTTCGTGAATCACTTTCACAACTGGTGCCAGGCAATTGGTGGTGCAGGATGCAGCGGTGACGATGCGATGCTCGGCGGGATTAAACAGATGCTGGTTTACACCCATCACAATATTCAGTGCGCCAGTTTCTTTTACTGGCGCGCTCACGACAACGCGATTAACGCCTTGGTCAAGATAAGCTTGCAATACGGCAACGGTTTTCATCTTGCCACTGGCTTCAATCACCAGATCACAATCCGACCAGTCGGTGTCGGCAATTGCCTTGTTGGTGGTGATGCGAATCGATTTCCCGTTAATGATCAGCGCACCATTTTCTGCACTAACCGTTTCCGGCCAAGTGCCCTGTACCGAATCAAATTTCAGCAAATGCGCATAAGTTTCTGCATCGGCAGCGGGGTCATTGATTTGCACAAACTCAAACTCTGGCCAATGCCAGGATGAGCGCAATGCCAAACGACCAATACGGCCAAAACCGTTAATACCGACTTTGATTTTTTTCATAATCTAATCCTTTATCCACGTCATTAAATAGAGATTTGTTGTGCGAGCTTAGCGATATATTCCTGATGTGCAGGAACCTGTAGTGCGTTGGGGCGAATCGCGCGAACGCGCGTGATAACGTCATCCAGTGGAATGCCGCGCTCCAATAGAATTTGCGCTGCGACTAGACCTGTGCGCCCTGAGCCACCTTTGCAGTGAATCGCAATGCTTTTACCGGCATTGACCAATGCATGAATTTTCTCTCTAGCGTTCTGCCAAGCGTCCTGAAAAAGTTGTTCAGGTGCATGATCATCCTCAATCGGCAAGTGAAACCATTCCAACCCCAACTTTGCACAGAGTTCGGGTAAATCAATCACTGCATTGCGCTGCATTTCGTCATTTGGCATAAGCGTGAGAATCGCGTTTGCACCCGCAGCGGCTAACTGTTCCAGTGACTGCTGTAAACCCACCTCTTTGGTTCCGGGGCACGGCGTAAACAATAATTGTCCTACTTCATCGTTAATCGTAAGCGGCGTGAAGGGATGAGCTAGTGACATAAGGTTTCCTTAAAAATAGATAACAATAAAAATTAAATTTAGGGTCGATCAAACCAGTGTTGGGTGCGATTACAAATCGCGACCAGGGATAACATCACCGGCACTTCAACCAGCACACCCACCACCGTGGCGAGCGCGGCACCCGAGTGCAAGCCAAATAGTGAAATGGCCACAGCCACTGCCAACTCAAAAAAGTTTGAAGTACCGATCATGCAAGCAGGTGCGGCGATGTTGTATGGCAGTTTCATCGCCTTGGCGGCTACAAAACTGATCGCAAAAATGCCGTAGGTCTGAATCAGAAGTGGAATAGCAATTAAAAAGATGGCTTGTGGTTTGGTCAGAATCGTCTGCGCTTGAAAGGCAAATAACAGCACCACGGTGGCGAGTAAACCAATCACCGACCAGGGTTTACAGGCGGCAAGGAATTGTTGCAATTGCAGACTGGCGTTGATGCCGGATTTGGATTCCAACCAGCGACGAGTCATCACGCCTGCAATTAGCGGCAAGAGAACGTAAAGCACAACAGAAATAATCAGCGTTTGCCAAGGCACATGGATATCGCTGACGCCTAACAAAAATGCACAGATAGGCGCGTAGGCAAAAATCATAATCACATCATTAACCGACACTTGCACCAATGTGTAATTGGGATCGCCCTTAGTCAGTTGGCTCCACACAAATACCATCGCGGTACAGGGCGCAACGCCGAGCAAGATCATACCCGCGATATATTCCTGTGCCGTTTGTGGATCAACCCAGTCAACAAAAAGTACTTTAAAAAATAACCAACCCAAGGCGGCCATAGTGAAGGGCTTTATCAGCCAGTTGATAACGACGGTTAAGATCAATCCCTGTGGGCGCTGGCCGATATTTTTGATCGCGCTGAAGTCGATTTGTACCATCATCGGGTAAATCATTACCCAAATTAAAACTGCAACGACAATATTCACATGGGCAAATTCCAGTGCAGCAATCTGCGCAAATACCGCTGGAAAATAATTGCCCAGAATCACACCGGCGGCGATGGACAATGCAACCCAGAGTGATAAATAGCGTTCAAATAAACCCATGTTTTTTGCCTGCTTTAATTTTCTGCATTAAATAGCCGATTGATTCACGCGTTTGCTCAAAGCTTCCGCTGACTCAACACGCTCGGAATAACGGTCTACCAAATAATCGCTGCGGTCGCGCAGGAGCAACGTAAATTTCACTAGCTCTTCCATGACATCTACCACGCGGTCGTAATAAGCAGATGGTTTCATACGATCCTGTTCGTCAAATTCCAGAAATGCTTTGGCAACAGACGATTGATTGGGAATGGTAAACATGCGCATCCAGCGGCCGAGCACACGCAGTTGATTGACCACGTTAAACGATTGCGAACCACCGCAGACTTGCATGACGGCGAGTGTTTTCCCTTGTGTGGGGCGAACAGCGCCCATGGTTAACGGAATCCAATCAATTTGCGCTTTAAATACGCCACTCATTGCACCGTGACGCTCGGGTGAGCACCAGACTTGTCCTTCCGACCACAGCACCAACTCGCGCAACTCCTGCACCTTGGGATGGTTATCCGGTGCATCGTCGGGCAATGGCAATCCACTGGGATTAAATACTCGCGTTTCCGCGCCCAGGTGCTGCAACAGACGCTCAGCTTCTTCCACCAACAAACGGCTAAAGGAGCGTGGGCGGTTAGAGCCGTAGAGCAACAAAATGCGCGGTTTGTGGGTGGACATCTTTTCCTGCCCGGAAGACAGGGACTCGGGAATATCCATCAAATCCGTATTGAGATTGGGTAGCGTCAAATCAGTCATCATCAATTCACCACAGCAGAAGTCAGGGGGTTACTGTCGCATCGAAAAATTACAACTCACCGATGCCATTTAACGCGGCTTGGAGTTGATCCCGATTAAGGGCAAGCACCTCCAGCGGTAAGGCCAACATCGTATCGATCCGCTGCCGGATGATTGCCACGCACTCGTCAAAAGCAGTGGCAACCTGGTCGGCATTGAGTGCAGCATCACCTCGTGCAAGCTCGGAGGGATCATTCAGCCCCCAGTGCGCGCGTACCGCACGCCCGAGATACAGTGGGCAGGCTTCACCGGCGGCTTTGTCGCACACGGTAATCACGATGTCCGGTTCCAAATCTTCGAATTCATCGGATGATTTGCTGCGCAAGCCAGCTGTGGATACCCCGGCGCGTACCAGCGCCTCAAGTGTCAGAGGGTTAACTTCACCACTGGGGAAACTGCCTGCGCTGTAGGCCGTACAGCCTTTAGGTGCCATATGGTTAAACAGCGCTTCACTGAGAATGCTGCGGCAACTGTTGTGGGTGCAGAGGAATAAAATTTTCATGGGAACGCCTCGGGAATACCGGTCTGGGAACGGAGTTAGCAGCAACGCTGGGGACGATCTTCCATGCCACATAAGCGGCTCACATTGGGAGCGAGCCAGTCACTGTGTGCCTCGCGCATCAGCTTCAAGGTCTTGACCGCCCAAGTCGGGAGATCCGGGTGTAAGCGGTAATAAACCCATTGACCTTGACGGCGATCTGCCAACACACCACCGGTGCGCAGTTGCGCCAAATGGCGGGAGATTTTGGGCTGGATTTCATCAAGCGCGCAGGTAAGCTCGCACACACAAAGCTCTTTCTCACCCGCGACCAGCAAGGCGATCCGGGCACGGGTTTCATCCGCAAGGCATTTACTGAATTGATCCGGGGTCAAGGGCATAACTTAGTTCCGTTTAGTTTTTACCAGTACGAACAACTTGATGCGTTCGTGAATCGCTTGCAGCGTATGCTCAAAGGCTTTGGGGTCGCTGCTTGCAGAGGGATCTTCAAAATTCCAGGCCAACACCTCAGCAGGATTTGCCAGCAATTGACACTCTTGGGCGGCCTTGTCGCACAGGGTAATCACGACATCGAAGCGTCGATCAGCAAGCGTCTCCAGCGATTTACTGTAAATCCCCTCGGTCGAAACCCCGGCCTTTTCCAGTACATCTAACGCCTTGGGATTGATCGGTTTGGGATTGGTCCCGGCACTGGCCACTTCAAAGTTCTGGCTATCCGTATGGCGAAGCAAAGCCTCTGCGATCTGGGAGCGGGCGGAATTTCCGGTGCAAACAAAGAGAACGGGGATTTTGTAGGACATGATGGTTCAATCCTGTACATATGGAAATGCAAATATACGGATAAACGAATATGATGACAAGTATGGGTAGACTTGTCGGCACCAGATCTAATGCATCAACGAAGTCCAGCCAGACCACCTCCGTGACACAGGCGCATAATAGAAGCCCCTCATCTCAGGAGGTATTTCATTATGTTTACATCCAGCATTGATAAACACTTACTCAAAGAACCCTGGAATAAAGGAAAACTTATAGGTCAAAAAGCGCCACTAAAAGTCAGTGACGTATGGGCAATCCGGGTGCGTTTACAGATTTCTCATCGAATCCGTGAGCTCGCGATGTTTAACCTTGCCATTGATAGCAAGCTTCGAGCATGTGATTTGGTTAAGCTGAAAGTCCGCGATATCAGCCACGGCACTCAACTCTTACATCGCGCCACCGTGATGCAGCAGAAAACTCATCAGCCAGTGCAGTTTGAAATCACGCCTCTAACTGAAGCTCACATGGGGAAAAATAATTGGGATTCGATGTTCATTGCCGGATTGCTGCGTCAAGAAGTATTGGTCTGGTTATTTGATAGATTTAATCAACAAGGACGCGTGGAGGATGCTCCTTTATGTCCGCAGTAAAACTCAGGCGTACTTATACATAATTCGCACGTTTCATATTGGCAAACGTGGAGTATTCAGCCTGAAAGCTGTAGCTT
The DNA here is from genome assembly GCF_031457055.1 of Cellvibrio fibrivorans. Classification (NCBI taxonomy): domain Bacteria; kingdom Pseudomonadati; phylum Pseudomonadota; class Gammaproteobacteria; order Cellvibrionales; family Cellvibrionaceae; genus Cellvibrio; species Cellvibrio fibrivorans. Next base: position 57,330 of record NZ_JAVDVX010000011.1, read on the forward strand.
TGATTACACAATATTAATTTCGAAATTAGAAAATTGTTTAAAACTGACGCGGTGGTCGATGTTTGGAGAGAAATCGAAGGTAACACCTCCAGTCTTCATGGCCGTAACTAGCTGAACTATAGAGAATCCCTGGTGCTGGACTCCAGTTCTAGATATGGGCTTCTTGGGCACTCCAATGCGAGCCTTGAGGCTCAAGTCACGAATAAATTTTTCACAGTGATTTTTGTCGATTACCCAGTCCCGATTAAGGCGGTTTGGCTTTTGAATTGCGGTTAGTATTTGGCTATCCAATAATTGCCTGAGCTGATGTCTTGTAATTTCCAGTTCATGGCACGCCTCGTTCATAGTCCAGTTTGACCCTAGTTCGGTGGCCAACGCATCTGCTTCATCAAGCAAGTAATGAGCTTTCCCTTTAAAAATTATCCTTGATAAGCGTTTCATAATTACATAACTATCAATACGTTCCGGCCGGCAGCCGATGACAACAGCTGCTTTTTTTTTGGAAATGATATTGCGCGAGGCGATTGACGACGTGATCCTAGTTACGCGCTGACTATCCAGTACACCTGGCCAATACGTAGCCACGTAACGATCAAATTCTTCCTTGATAACTGCAATGCCTTGGTTGAGTTGCCTTCTATGTAGCTGCTCGTAAAGATCTCTATAATGTTTGTTGATTCCAGCGATGCCCCTTTTACTCATCGGATTATCAATGAATTGAGAAAGTAAAGAATAAAATGCATCTGGCCAATGCCTTAACAAATCCCATATGGCTGTGTAATGTTGAGCGAGTTCAATATTTTCCATCCTGTTGGGATTAAAATTGTCCCCTACCAGTCTCGCTGAATAATGTGCAAGAAAATTTATCAACGTCAATGACTCCCGGAATGTTAAACCTCGAACTATCTTTGGAATCTCCAC
>NZ_JAVDVX010000012.1:0-55548 GCF_031457055.1 Cellvibrio fibrivorans
GATCATGCAATTAGCCGGTGCTTATAGTGCCCGCTAATTTGTGTGTTGCGATCATGCAATTAGCCGGTGCTTATAGTGCCCACTAATTTGTGTGTATATCGTGGGCGAGTAATGCCCATAGGCTCAATGTTCCACGGCCTTCCTGTGTGCTTTCCCTGTCTCTCTGGCCTGCTGTTCGTGTAAGGCTTTCACTGTATCAAGTGAGCATCACCCCCACATTATTGCCCTTACATGGTCTTAATTAGTCCGTGTTCCCCACTTTCATAAACCAGTGGGGCACGGTGCTTGGGGAACTTTTCCCCATTTAAATATATATAAATCAATAACTTAAAAATCGTTCCCCACATTCCCCGCGTTCCCCACCCAAAAAAGAGGGTAGGTGATATATTTTCTATATAAAACTAATCCCCCCGCCCCTTTATGTGGTGCTATTAGCGCGCCATGTTCCACGGAATTAGAGCGCGGGCTATTGCTATCAGGTTTATACGGATTAGCCTTTTTGCTGGTGCTGGTGCTGGTGCTGGTGCTGGTGCTGGTGCTGGTGCTGGTGCTGGTGCTGGTGCTGGTGCTGGTGCTGGTGCTGGTCAATGCATTACAAATTGCCTGAGGGCGTGGGGGGTATCAAAAAGTCCGAGGCCCATACCTAAATGACCGTTCCCCCAGTATTTCTTTCACAACTGAGCAATTGAATACAAAAAGCCAATATATGACGGGGGGCATCTACAACAGGTCACCCCCCCACCCTTTAGGTTCTTCCCCCTGATTAAAATCACACGGAGCAATGCCTCGCACAAAAGCGCCAAAGCTGTCCCGTCATGGGGGGTTGTGGTGGTATGGATGCGGCGGACGGAACAAACAGAAAATATTTTAAAATATTTTTCAGCGGCTTATCGGTCACCTAAATCGAGGGGTAGCGCTCAACACATGACGGTATCGGTGACGGTATTAAAGCAAACATGACAAATAAAAATACTTATGTATCAATATGATAAACAATAAAGACCAGTCCTTTCCTGGCACCAAACGATAAACCCCCGCTACGAAAGTAGCGGGGGTTTTTGTTTTGGGGTTTGAATAAACCTGCTATTTTCTCGCTAACCTGCCCGCCCAAAAAATAAACCATTAAGACCTGTGCCAGCTTAATAACCGCTTACACTCACCACGCAGAATACAAAGATGATTACATTAAAATGATGAAATGTTGAACGGATTCCCTGCAAAACCTAAAAATTAAAGAGTGGTAGCACCTATGAGTAGACTGTTGAAACTGAAAACGTGGGCAAGCCTTTCCGAGGTTGCGAAGAAAATCAGTGGAATTGCAGGTACATCAGTAACAATTGAAGATGTTTTGGATCTGGCAAAACATCGCAAAATCAGTATTTTTTGGGATATGAGAGGCCATTATTTACGAAGCATAGCAAATGCTGATGATACTTTCGAAGCTCACGGATATTACGAAATAGTTATGGGAGATTACCCTTGGAATAACGAGTGGCTGACGGTTCTGATTCGAAAAACCCTACCAAATGGTTCAACTATTGATAGCACTTTAGTTAAAGACAAAAACGGCAATTTATACGAAGTTGTTATGCCCATCCCCAGAACGAATAGTTTCTTCGGAGGCGATTTTTACCCATCAATTGAAGACATTTTTGTAACCATAGACGAGCTAACGGAATTTGAGGAAAGCTTCAAGAATGCTAGTGATCAGCGCCAAGAAAAACAAAATAAAGTTTTCAAAGGTATTTCGAATGACAGTTTTTTGGAAGCAGTTGGATTGATGGCCGTAATAATTGCAGAGCAAGATGAGAGCTATAAAAAACATGAGGGACAGTTAAATTCAAAAGCCATAGCCGACCTCGTACAGTCGAAAGCAAATAGTCTGTTAGGCGGAAAACATAAAGATAAGCACAAAGGACTAAGCAACTTAAATAAGGTTATCACTGCTGGTATTGACGAAATAAATAAACATATTTAAGAGTTTTCTGGCTGGCCATTGGCTGGCCAATGCGAACGTAGAAAAAACTTTTAATCTTTTCCTTGTGACTAACAATACTGGAATAGATAACTATGAACGCCCTCCAACAAACCGGTTTTTTAAGAATCAGCCAAATCTTTGGCAGCTCAAAAGCAACCCCATCCACCCGCCTCGAACGTATCGGAGGCAAAGTATGAGACGCAAAAATCGCAAAAATACTCCCCTCAAAAACTGGCTCAAAGATCTATTAAATGGATGTTTAAGGCTCACAATTGTCATCACCATCTTCCTGAGCGGTAACGACTACCAAATTACGACCGTTATACAGCTCAAAGCCTCGCACTACGAAGTGTCAAATCATAGGTTAGTGGTTGAAAACCAATCTACATACTTGCAGACAACTAACTTCCAGAGGCCAGATGTTATTTCACCACTCTCGTGTGTCACATAAATTCCAGTTTTAAAGCAAAGTTTTTGCAGCGATATATGCCAATGCGGTTTATCAGCTGTGGTGCCAGACATGTTTACTGGAGGTATTGTTTGATGACGTTCGGGACAGGATAAAACTACCGCCGAAGGCGATTAATTCAATTGCGCATATGATTGACAGGATTGATTTGCATCTTAAACAACAGATGCGGATGTAGAAAAATTAAAGGCGGCTTTTTTGGCCGCCTTTAGTTGATATGAGAGGGAATAACGCTTTACTTGTCAGAAGCAGCTGAAGCTAGTTGCCAGAGCACCAATAACATTATCACTACCACTAAGAATCCCATATCTCCTCCCAGAGAATTATCTTTCGCTGACGTTTGTACAAACATACAAGCAAGTTCAACCTCCAATGGTTAAGTAGTTTATGTAATTGTTGGGTCAAGCGACCAGTGGGCGAAGGACATATTTGGTGTGAGATATATCGTACAAGACGCGGCACATCGATCGTCCGGTAACATTATTAGCTCATTCGCAACATCACCATTTCGTGTGCCATCAAACTCTATCAATCCCAATACGCGTTTTTTCAACAATCCGCCCGGAAATTCATTCGCCCAATGGCAAGGTGCCTGCAGTGATGAAAAAGCCTGTGCCGAATAAAACAAATGCCGACGCGGTTTATCAGTTGTAGTGCCAGGCATGTTTGTTGGGGCTATTGTTTGATGAAGTTCGCGACAGAGTAAAACTACCACCAGAGGCGATTATTTCTATTGCGCATGTAATTGACAGGACTGATTTGCATCTTAAGAAACAGATGCGGATGTAGAGTGACGTTCTCTTTTGTAAGGCTGTGACGCTTTTCTTAACGATTAACTCATTTGTGCGCGACGCGCTGCCAAATGCTGTAGAAATTCACTTTTTTGCTTGGGTGAAATCATGATGGATTGACCTCTGCCATAATCAATTCGAAGCCGATCTAGCGACAGTGCCGGGCTAGACAATGGGTTGCGAGTGGGCGTAATGCCATTAATTTCTTGAATGGGTATCTGCCACTTGAATGGCCCGCTTTTCACCAGCAGAGCCGAATCAGTCAATGTATAACAGGTAGTTGTCATAAGCCAAAGCGGAATGCCTGCGCCGATAACAAACGCGGGCAAGGTGGGCAACAGCTCGTCACTATTTCCCGATATGAGCGACAATAAAAACGGAACGGTGCATAAAATAATCGCTGCGGCCAGAACAACGACCAACCATGTATCGATTTTTGATTTATATACCTGAACCATCTACTCCCCTCCGTGCCCACTAAAACAATAAATAGAATCAATATTTAATGATCATAACTTATCACACGCGCCAACTGCCAACCTTCACCTACTTTCCGCCATATATGCGTAAATTTGAAAATCGCGCAATCCTGCTTGCCATTGTTAAGGCTGCAAAATCTATGCTCCCCGATTTGTAATGCCCCGTAATCTTTAATGGGATAAACCTGCAAGCTCTCACGAATCAATTCACGCTGCAGGGTTTTATTATTAGCAAACATGGATTTGGAATTTTCCAGATTTTTCTGGTAATCGGAAAAGCCGCCTTTATCGTGATAAAACTCAAGATCTTTAGCAAATAAACTCGATGTAGTTTTCAACTCGCGCCGGTTAAACGCATCGAAAAAAAGCGTGTCCATTCTGAGAATTTCATTGTAGAGCTCGGTTTGTGAAGACGGAGAACTTCCTTCCGGCGCAGATTGGGTATCGCTTGCAAATGACGTATTGGTAACAAATAGCAGAGTGAAGATTAACAACAACTTTTCCATAGTTATGCCTCAGGTTGAAAAGGATTGGAGCGTATTTCAGTGAAATACCCTGCTTAGACACAGCAACCAATCAACTGGATTCACAAACATGTAGATCGCAGCGAAGAAACCAACTTCATACACCGATACGCTTGTTTTTTTACGGGGTCTTTAAACGAGTGATATCAAGAGTTTCACGCGAATCTTGTACAGCCCACACCCCACCCGCCCTACTCCTTCAACTTAAATCGATAAAAAACCTTCACGAACGCCGAAATTTTAAGTGCCACTAATAATGCCGTGTCGCCTAAATCTCTCGCATATCGATTTTCTTATCTATAACCTCCTCAAATACGAATAATTCTCATAAACATCTGCATTAAATTGTTATTTATAGCCATCCAGCAAGGGACAACAAATGTACAACGATGCCATTTATGATTTTGTTGCTGTGGGTGTAGGGCCGTTTAATTTAGGCCTTGCATGCCTGTCATCAGCCGTAACTGATTTGCGTTGCGTTTTTTTGGATAAAGAAGAGGAATTTAACTGGCATCCAGGCATGCTGATCGACGGCGTTACCTTGCAAAGCCCCTTTCTCGCCGATCTGGTTTCCATGGCAGATCCTACCAGCCCGTTCAGTTATTTAAATTACCGAAAGCAACAGGGCAGCCTGTTTAATTTCTATGTGCGTGAAAATTTTTATTTGGAGCGGCAGGAATTCAACCGGTACTGTCGATGGGCAGTTTCCCGGCTGGACAATATCCGTTTTAACCACCATGTCGAACAAGTGGTTTATGAACCTGAACAGCGCGTCTATCGGGTAGCGGGAATTGAAACCCAATATAAAAAACCTTTTAGTTTCCTGACAAAAAAATTGGTTGTTGGTGTTGGTATGAAACCGCGCATTCCCGATTGCCTTGGCGCTGTTCACCGTGGATTTGAATTACATTCATCACACTATCTGAAGAACAAACCGCAGTTACAGAAACAGAAAAAAATAACGGTTGTCGGCGGAGGACAGAGCGGTGCAGAAATATTTTATGACTTGCTGAAAGACAGCGAACATTTTGGTTATCAGCTTGATTGGGTGACGCGTGCGCCAAGATTTTTCCAAATGGAAACAGCAAAGCTGACGCTGGAAATTTTGTGCGGCGATTACGGCACTTATTTTCACGGGCTGGATATGCCCACAAAACAAAAAATTATTGAAGAACAAAAAAGTGTTTACTGCGGTGCAAATCAATCGCTACTCGATGAAATTTACGATTTTCTGGATGCAAGCCGACACAATAATTTACCGAAAGTCCAATTAATGTCGTGCATGAACCTAATCAATGTTGAGCCAGATAACAGCACTGATAACCGCACAAATGGATTCTTTCTGCAGTTCGCACATACGCAGACCGGCGAACAGTATCAAACGCATACCGATGGACTGGTTCTATCAAGCGGACACAAGTACGAAGTCCCCGCGTTTATGGAAGGTGTTTTCGACCGCATCGAACGCGATGAACAGGGCAAATATCTGCAGAAAGAAAACTGGGCGGTAGATATTCATGGACGGGAAATTTTTATTCAGAACGCGGGTTTTGAAAGCCACGGTTTGATCAATCAGGATCTGGGAATGTCCTGTTATCGCAATAGCCGCATACTCCGGGAAATTACCGGACGGGATATTTATTCCGTCGAGCGCCGCTTCGCATTCCAGAGTTTTGTTCCCGGAAATGAATCCGGTTGGGAAGCTATAGGTAGTGGAGTGCCACGATGACTCTACGCATTGCCATCCTGATAATGTCTGCGTGCGGCGTTATCAGCGACTCTATTCTCATCGCGTTTTATCCGCAATTTTTTGAACTGCGTTACGGGCTGACCAGCCCGGTGCATGTGGGGGCTTACATAGCGGCTATCTCGATTGCCGTCATGTGCGCCTTACCTTTTTGGGCAAAACTCACGCGCCGAATTGAAACGCTACACCTGCTATGGATAACGCAATTTTTAGCGGGATCACTGGCTATTGCCAGCGCACATGCACCGACAGTACAGGTGTATTGGGTACTGACCATGCTGATGTTCATTATGAAAGCGAGTTATCTGTTGCTTTTCCCCTACTTGATGCGCGCAGAAAAACCTGAAAATCACGGACTGGTAATTGGCATGGTGGCTGTTGTTGTCCATGTCGGTGCAATTTTTGGGGCTTCTGTGGGCGGCTCTGTATTGGAACATCTTGGCCCCGAAGCAAGTATGTACTTGATGTCGGCAGGAGATTTTGTGCAGATGGGAATTTGCTTTTTTCTGATTTTTTCCGTTAGCAAAGCCAGAACAAGCGAAGAGAAAACCAGAGCAAGCAATGACAAAACACCTGCGGAAAAAAATGAAAAATTGACGCGCCCTGCCGGTGCATGGATCGCACTGGCGAAACTCAGTGGCCTGATGTTGCTGTTCGATATGAGTGCCTATCTGGTGCGGCCATTCTTTTCCGTCTATTGGGAATCGATTTACGCGTCCGGCAACCAAACTATTACCGGAATTGTTTTTGCGATACCGGGCATGGTGGCCATTATCGGCCTGATCATCAACAAATCATTTTTGAAAAATAAATTTCGCAATCTGGATCATACCGCGGTGAACCTGCTGATCGGTGCAACCGGTTTACTGTTGCAAGCATCCTCATCGCCCTTGTTTGTACTTATTGGCCGCTGTCTTTATGGGTGGAGCCTGTTTCAAGTTGTCGTCAAGTTGGAAGTCACGCTATTTCGTATTAGTCAGCCCGCTTTTTATGACCGCGATTTTGCCGTTACCAATTTTTTCCAGAATTTCGGCGTGCTCCTCGCCTCTTTCGCGGCAGGGTATATCGTCAGTTGGATCGGTGTGCCTATGTCATTCGCGCTGGCTGCCGCCGGATTTATTTTCACTGCCATTATCGACCGAAGTGTATTTGGTGTTGACAGGCATCATCAACGCGGACTGGCGGCGCATCAACCACATCAACAAAAAAAGTTTGCCCTGGAGGAAGGATGAATAATTACGTTGAAGAATTTGGCCTGAACCCCTGGATAGATATCCGCTTATTGGATGTGGAAAAAGATATCGAAACGGTTCACTCCTGGTTTCTGATGGATTATGCCGCGTTCTGGAATATGCAGAACGCCTCACTGGAAGAAACCCGGAAAATCTATGACGAGATACAAAAAGGAAACCACATGGAAGTTTATCTCGGGTTTTATAAAAACCACCCTGCCTTCTTGATGGAATGCTATTGGCCGGAATTGGATGAAGTTGGAAAACATTATTCCGTTAAGCCGGGCGATATCGGCATGCACTTTATGGTTGGCCCGGCTACCGAAAAACCTATTTCCGGGTTCACCCGCGACGTGCTGCGCCACATTATGGCGTTTTTGTTTTTTCAAAAAAATGCCAAGCGGGTGGTGGTGGAACCGGATGTGAGAAATGACAAGGTGCATAAGTTAAACGCATTTGTCGGTTTCCATTATGACGGCATTGTCCAGCTGGAAAAAAAACAAGCCAGCCTCGGATTTTGTTCAAAAGAAAACTTTATAAACTCACTACAGAGGGTAAATACCAGTGAATCAATTTAATTATCAACAACCAGAATCCGCCGTAGCGCACCTGTCTCCAGAGTCCTGGGCACTGGCTAATCGCCACCTGGTTTGCAAAGCGCTAAGTGAATTCAGCCACGAGCAAATCTTCACCCCCAAATTGATTGAACATATGGATGGTGGATGGGCGGCTTATCAAGTTCAAGCAGACGAACCCAATTGCAGTTATTTTTTCAATGCGAAGAAAATGTATCTGCGTCACTGGCGGATAGCGAAAGAATCTATCAAACGAGTGGTCGCCGGCGAGCCGGTTAATTTGGATGCATTGGTGTTGATTAATGATTTTAAAAAAACGCTGGGGATAGCCGAAGAAAAATTGCCTATTTACCTCGATGAAATCAGCAGCACCTTATACGGCGCCGCATACAAAATGCGAAATTCCGATATTCCCTGTAGCGAGTTGGTTGATGCGGATTACCAAACATTCGAATCGTCCATGACGGAAGGACACCCAGGCTTCGTCGCCAATAACGGACGGATAGGGTTTGATGCCTATGATTATAAAGCTTACGCACCGGAAACAGGCAGTGATTTCAATATTATCTGGCTGGCGGTACATCGGGGCCACGCTGAATTTGCCTGCGTGAAAGAGCTTGAATATTACAGCTTTATCAAGCGCGAAATCGGTGCGGAGCTATTTGATAAGTACATTAACAAACTTGTCACTATGGGTTTAAACAGCGATGACTATTATTTTATGCCGGCGCATCCCTGGCAGTGGTATACCAAGTTAAGTATTGCGTTTGCTGCTTATGTGGCAAACAGAAAAATTGTTCCATTGGGAATCAGTACCGATAGTTATGCAGCCCAGCAATCCATCAGAACCTATTTCAATAAATCGAATACTGAAAAGAGTTATGTCAAAACTTCGCTCTCCATTTTAAATATGGGATTTATGCGCGGCCTTTCTCCGTACTACATGAAAGGAACGCCCGCTATTAACACGGTTTTGCAGGATATTATTGCTAACGATAAAACCCTGAACCGTCTTGGCTTCTCCATTCTGCGCGAAATCGCATCAATTGGTTTCAGAAATTATTACTACGAAACCGCGCTCACCAAAGACAGTCCCTACAAAAAAATGTTTTCCGGGCTCTGGCGTGAGAGCCCCATTCCATTGCTGAAAGACGAGGAGCGGTTGATGACCATGACGGCTCTTTTGCACGTGGATTATGACGGTAGGGCGCTGATCGCAGAATTGATAGAGCGTTCTGGTTTATCGCCAGAGGCCTGGTTGACACAATATTTTGATGCTTTCTTACAACCGCTTTTGCATTGTTTTTATGCGCACGATTTAGTGTTTATGCCGCACTGCGAAAATCTGATTGTGGTGCTCGATGGCTACACCCCAAAACGGGTGTTTATGAAAGATCTGGCGGAAGAATGTGTCATTTTGAACAAGGATGCCAAAGTTCCTGAAGACGCTGCGCGGATGGTGGTGGACGTACCGGAAGATTACAAACTGCTGGGTATTTTTATCGATGTATTCGATGGTGTATTCCGTTTTATGTCACACATTCTGGAAGAAAGCGGAACCATTCAAGAAGAGCAGTATTGGCGGCTAGTGGCGCGATGCGCACAAACTTATCAGGCGCAGCATCCGGAGTTAACACATAAATTCCAGCGCTACGATTTTTTTGCCCCGACATTTATGCATTCTTGCCTGAACCGTTTGCAGCTTAAAAATAATTTGCAAATGATAAATCTCGCCGACCCTGCTTCCAGCTTGATTATGGCCGAACCACTCAGTAATCCGGTTGCGCAATTTGCGGATGAAAAACAAACCGTTTATCGCCAAAAAGAAGCTGCATGCTGAGATTTGTGACTTTGCTGTCGCGCACGAAGGATGAAGCCAATCGACTGATTCCTGAATGCGCGGTAAGTGTCGATACTGAATCATCCGTATGGATTACGCGCTACAGGCCACATTATTTTATTGATTAGAGGGGCAAACAATGGGCAGGTCAATGTACAAGTTGTTGGATAATCTGGATCGATACTCCGCCAGTTACAACGATATATGGCTCGTTCCCGAAGAGCAGTTGGCGTTGCCCATTGAAGCCTATTGTTCAGAAGACATATTTCGCGAGGAGCAGGAAAAAATATTTTCCCGTTCATCAATTTATGTGGGGCATGAAGCCATGGTACCTAACATCGGCGATTGGCATGCCCTGCCGCACGAAGAAAACTCGCGCGTACTTATCAGGAATGAAAATGGGGTCGAACTTATTTCCAATGTTTGCCGGCACCGGCAGGCCATTATGTTGGGCGGTACACCAGACCCCGACAATATTCGCCGGGGTAAATTGGAATCGACAGGCAACCGTATTTTTTGCCCCATACACGCCTGGAGTTACGATCAAACCGGGAAGCTGTTAAACGCACCAAAATTCGCAAAACAACCGCCTTGCGCAAATCTGCAACGGTTTCCATTAAGCAATGTGTCCGGCTTATTATTCGAGGGAAAACGCAACCCCGCTGCAGATATGGCAACTCTGTTTGCCATGCCGGAATTCGACTTCAGTGATTATGTGTTGGGACATGTAGAGCCGCATTCGTGCGCCTACAACTGGAAAACGTTTCTTGAAATTTATAACGATGATTATCACATCGCCGCATTTCACCCGGGGCTGAGCCGCTACGTTAATAGCAAAGGTTTGAAATGGGATTACGGTGACTGGTTTAGCATGCAGCGGATTGGTGTCTCGCCCAACCTGAACCGTGCAGGCACAAAAACCTATGAGGCCTGGCACACCGACTTACTCTCCTACAATCAGGGATTAACACCTGAGTTTGGCGCGATCTGGGCAACCTATTACCCCACACACATGATTGAAGTTTTCCCTTACGCACTGGTGTTGTCCACGTTATACCCAAAATCTGTGCACAGCACGTTGAACGTTGTGGAGTTTTATTATCCGGAAAAATTATTGGAACAATATCCGGACCTCGCTGAATCGCACCGCAAAGCCTATATGGAAACTGCTCTGGAGGATGATGAAATTGCTGAACGTGTCGAAGCCGGACGACGAGCCCTATATCGACTCGGCGTGAATGAAGTGGGGCCTTATCAAACTCCCATGGAAGATGGTATTCGCCACTTTCACGGATGGTATAGATCGTTGATGAAATGACATGTGCGATGAAAAAACTAGCAGAATGAGCCCAATCGAGATGAGCTCAAACTGCTTTTTTAATTTAAGAAGGCTGAACTCCGCCAGGTAATTCAGCAGCTACTTCCTGACCAACTTTCCGTGCATTACGCGCTTTGTATCTTTTATGCCAGATAATCACTCCTGTGATACTCAGCATCGCAATAACCAAGCCCATTATTGAAATCAGGATGCGCCCGGGCAACCCGAGAATACGACCTGAGTGCAACGGGAATTGAGCTTGTACAAACAGGTCAGCCGCAGTCCCTTTCCAAGGGGTAAAGTCACCGAGCAGCTCGCCACTTTTTGCATCCAAAAATACGGCTTTATGCCCGACACCACCAGCACCATGCCCCTCTGCTGCAGAAAAAAACTCAATCCGGTATATGCCAAATTCGCGTGAGTACCAGACACTATTTACTGGTTGGGACCACCCCTTGTCTGCTCCCGCTTGTTGCCCCAAGGCGATAGCCTGAGTGAAGCCGTAACCCGGTTCGATAGGGTTGTCGTGATCTGATGGAGTACGTTGATCAAAAGGGGTTGGGGTCACATCGGACACCATCGACATCACCGGGAAAAATACTTCCCGATACAGATTCAGGGAGAAACCCGTGAAGGCGATGACAAACAACAGCACCCAAGTCCAGAGGCCGAAAGCGCGATGCAGGTCGAAATTCAATTTGGTTGGGCCGCCGCTCCAGCGAATCTTCCACGCCGGTTTCCAGCGTTGCCAATAGCTGCCGCTGCTATCGCCAATGACGGGTGATGCCACTTGAGCGCTGCGTTTGCGTCTGGGTAAAGTCAGGTAAAACCCGATAAAACAATCGATGGTCCAGGTCAGGGCAACCACACCGAGCAACCAAATACCCCAGTGATCAGTGCCCATAAACTCGGGAATGTGCAAACTAAAATGCAATTTGTAGAGAAAGGAGACGAAGTTTTCGGTGGTGATCGGCCAAACCGCGCCCCACTCCCTTTTACCCAATATCTCGCCCGACACCGGATCGACATATACCTGGTTAAAACCTGGCTCATATAGCTCTCCGGTTTCCGGGTTAACCCTGGGTTCCACCCAATAGTAATAGGCGTGCCCGGGCTCAACCGATAACTCGTAGTAGGTTACCTGTACTTGGGGATATTGCCGCTCCACCTGTTCGGCCAAATCTGTCGCACTCTGCGGGCTGCCAACCGTGGTGGCATCCAGCAAGTGCGGATTCAGCCAATCATCCAGCTCGTGATCCCAGGAAATAATGGCACCGGTCAACCCGGTAATAACCAGAAATCCGGCAATCGCGAGCCCGAAATAACGGTGAAGCAAGGTAAAGAAAGTGCGCATAGATTTGTCTCTTTAATTAATAGCGCCAGGTAATAGAACCCATTACATTGCGAGGGGCGCCGTAGTTGGCCTGCCCCCACTGTGGACTCAACAGGTATTTTTCATCGCCCGCGTTATTCACATTCAGCGCTAAAGTCAGGTTTGTTGTGACGGCATAGCGTGCAAAAAGATCCACGAGGGCGAGATCGCCCTGCACCTGGGTATCGCCGTAATAGAGCTCATTCTGCCAGTTCACCCCTGCGCCCACACGCAAGCCTGAAATTGCCGCCACATTGTAAGCCGTCGCCAACTTAAACTGATGAGTCGGAATAAAGCGGCGGGTATCTTTGCCGTTATCGTCCTGGACATTGACGTGGGTGTAACCAGTGCTGATATTCAAACCAGTTAACACTTCACCGGCCAGCTCCACTTCAAATCCATCACTGTCAAACCCGACACCGCGATAGATATTTAAACCGGATGTGGTATCACGGGTTACCCATTCGCCAAAGTTTTCCTGTCTGGATTCAAACATTGCCAAAGTGAGGACAGCGTTACCGGCAAAAACTTCTTGCTTAACACCGATTTCAGAACTCTCTCCGCGCACTGCGCCCAAGGGCGCCAAGTCGGCATCAACCCAAGTCTGGGGATTGAACACTTCGCTGTAGCTGGCGTAAAGCATAGTGCCCTGAAGAATTTCGTAGGTAATACCGGCATATGGCACAGTCTCGTCGTCGGACGCCGCCTGCGGAGCACCGTAACTAATACCGTCTTGTTCGATATCCACTGTGCGGGCACCCAACAGAACGGAAAGCGCATCGGTGAGGTTCAGGCGAGTCGATACATAGTAGGAATCTTGCGTCTGATCTATGTAGGTGGACTGGGATGCAGCATCGTAAACATCAAATTCCGGCAACGCCGTTTTGCCCTCAGCCCAGGCTGCGCCCACAGGGTTGTAATTCCATTCATCGGTGTAAATGGAGCGCCCGGTCAGGGTGATATCCGCCAGATTAATACCGGCCACCAACTCGTGCTCTTGCCCCAGGAATGAAAAAGACCCGCTGACAAACAGATCGACGATTTCTTCTTCGTCTGCGGCCTGATAGAGGCTGGCGTGCGCCAGTAATCCCGCTTCAGTCACAGGATCAGGTGCGCCCGCCAGATAAAGTGATGTCCACTCGCTATCCAGATCGTTGCGCGTGAAAACCGCTTTCGCCGTCCAGTTCGCGCCCAAGCCCTGTTCCAGCTCAGCGAAGCTGCGGGTTTGCTCAACATCCTGATAGGCCCAGTCCGGGGCGGTATTAGTGGATACATCGTAATCGGTCAGGGAGCCATCGCTGTAAAACAGCGGCAAGGCGCCGGATGAATTGCCATCGCTGTGGCTGTCGTTGATGCTATGGCCCAGGGCGAAACGTGTGCTATCGGTGATTGCGCCGCTGACGATGCCGTAGAACACAGTCAATTCTTTGCCGTAGCGATCCAGATAGGAATCCCCATCTTGCTTGGCCATCACCAATCGCCCATTGAGCTTGTCAGCAATAATCGGCCCAGAGATATCGCCATCCAAGCGATATTGGTTCCAGCTACCGGCTGAGCCAACCAGCGACGCTTGCGTTTCGACAGTGGGGCGTTTGCGCAAATAGTTAATAGTCGCGGAGGGATTGGCGAGGCCGGTGATCAAGCCAGTCGCGCCTTTTACCACTTCAACTTGTTCGTAAATGGCCGTGTCTTCGTGACCCTGTGTCAGGCCATAAGAGAAGGGAACACCCATGCCATCGGTTTGAAAGTTAACGATGTCAAAGCCGCGCGCCGTGTAATAAGTGCGACCGGTCTCTACTTGCTCAACGGTGACACCAGGGACATAAGCCAAGAGCGAATTCACCTCGCGCAGGGAAAAGTCATCGATCTGGTCGCGGGAGATTACCGATACCACCTGCGGGGTTTCCAGCACTGTGAGGTTCAGTTTGGTCGCGGTTTTGGTTTTATCGGCCTCGCCATAAACATAGGTAGTTTCAATCTCGCCTTTGCTGGCGTCGCCGTAAGGCTGGTTAGATGCTCCCGATTGCTGGTTGGTTTGCGCTATGGCACCAGCTCCCCAAATAACACCCGCAACAGACAACGCTAAAGCGCTGCGAGATAACTTACGCATAACCACTCCTAAATAACGCTTGTTTCAGGCTGAATCGCCCCGGAAATACATGTGAAATGTTGATATAAACGCAATACTAAATCATCAGCAAATGAGAATCAATATCACAATCATTATCAGCATAATCATAAAACATGCTTCCCGTTGTCTGCGCATGGAGTCTTGGGAGAGCCGCGGGGACAAAGAGTCAGTCTTAGGTTCGCCAACACGAATGTCACCCCAGTTCACATTTCTTGAATCGCTCGCCCCTAATAACTAGTCATCTATGCGTTTTTACGCGGATGAGTAGAGTAAATCGCCCTCTTAATTAGTATCTGCAACAGGTCAGCCGCGGTGTTTGCCGTGTTTTTTTGACCGCACAAGTAACCGATTACACATAAATCCGATAAATATTGTAATCGTATTCAACTGGGGAATAGGCATTCATATGCCCTCCGTATCGATCATAAAAATAATCTCTAGAGGTATCTATGCATAAGCAATTTGCAAAGTGGTTTCCCGCTTCTGTGCTTGCGCTGAGTCTCTGCTCACCGGCGGCTCTGGCAGGGTTTAGTGTGCAAGGCGGTAAATTGGCAGAAGGTAACGGCGTGCCGTTTGTGATGCGCGGGGTTAACCACGCTCACGTTTGGTACAAAGACACCACGCCCCAGGCGCTGCGCGATATAGCCGCGACAGGTTCCAACACCGTCCGCATTGTATTGGCTAATGGCACTGGCGGATTAGGTGGACGCGTGGGCGGCGCGGAAGTCGCGCAGGTCATCCAATGGTGTAAAGACAACAAACTGATCGCGGTGCTGGAGGTGCATGATGCGACCGGTTACGGCGATGGAGGCAATGCAGAGAACCCGCTCAATACCGTTAATTACTGGTTGAGTTCTGACATCCGCAGTGCACTCAACAATCAGGAAGATTACGTCATCATCAACATCGCCAACGAGCCTTTGGGCAATAACCGGGCGGGCGAATGGACCTCATTACAAACTCAATCTATCCAAAGAATGCGTCAGGCGGGCATCAAACACACCATCATGGTGGATGCGCCTAACTGGGGGCAGGATTGGTCGAACACCATGCGCAATAATGCGACCTCAGTGTTCAATGCCGACAGCGAGCGTAACACCGTGTTTTCCGTGCATATGTACGAGAGTTACGGCAATTCCTCTGCCGTTCAAAGCTATTTGCAGGATTTTAAAAATAAGAATTTGCCCGTGGTTGTAGGCGAATTTGGCGCCGACCACAAGGGCGCCAATGTTGACGAAGATGCCATTATGGCGGTCAGCCAACAGCTAGGCTTTGGTTATTTAGGTTGGTCCTGGTCGGGCAACAACGCCGAAACCAAATCGCTGGATATCGTCAATAATTTCAACGTGAATAGCCTCAGCTCCTGGGGTAATCGGTTGATCAATGGCACTAACGGCATTAAGCAAACCTCCAAATTGGCGACAATTTTCGGCGGCCAATCCAGCTCAAGTAGCGCATCGTCTACGGTTCCCAATATCGCCTTTGGCAAACCGGCCAGCGCTTCTTCATTTGAAGGCGCAGGTTACGAGGCAGCAAAAGCCTTTGATAACAATGGCGCGACCCGTTGGGCTTCGGCACTGACAGCGGGAACCGCCAGTTTGTCGGTGGACTTGGGGGCTTACTACGACATTACCGGCCTGCGCTTGAGCTGGGAGGCGGCCTATGCCAGTGGCTACAACATCCAGATCTCCAGCGACAATGTGAACTGGACCAACCTGTTCAGCAAAACCAATGGCAGCGGTGGGGTAGAGAACATCAGCATCACCGGCCAAGGTCGCTACCTGCGCATCAATATGACCACCAAGGCCAATCCGGCTTGGGGCTACTCACTCTGGGATATAGCGATTTTTGGCACAGGGGCGAACGGTTTTAGTTCAAGCGCCCCCTCAAGCATCTCGTCCAGCAAATCATCCAGCAGCTCGAGTATCACAAACGCCACGGGCCGTTTGGTAAGCCAGAATGGTCGCTTGCGCACCCTCAACGGCCGGCTGGTAAATGAGCGCGGTCAGGCATTCCAGTTGCGCGGCATGAGCACCCATGGTTTGCACTGGTATCCCCAGTTCGTGAACTCCAGCAGCTTCAAATGGTTGCGGGATGACTGGAATTCCAACGTCGTACGCTTGGCGATGTACACCAAAGAAGGCGGCTACCTCGATAACCCCGCCGTACTGGATACACTCTGGAAAGGTATTGATGCCGCCATCGCCAACGACCTTTATGTGATTGTGGATTGGCATATTTTGAGCGACGGTAACCCGCTGACTCACAAAGAACAGGCCAAAACCTTCTTCCAACGGGTCACCGCCAAATACGGCAATATCCCCAACATTATTTATGAAATTGCCAACGAACCTAACGGGGTAGATTGGGAATCCTCGATCAAACCCTATGCCAACGAAGTAATTCCGGTGATTCGCGCCGGTGCTCCCGATGCTTTTGTGATTGTGGGAACCGCCGTGTGGAGCCAGCGCCTGGATCAGGTGGTTGCCAGCCCGCTTACCTTCAACAATGTGGCTTACGCCCTGCACTTTTACGCCTGCTCGCCGGAACATCAGGAACCACTGCGCGCCATAGTGCGGGCGGCGGCCGATGCGAAGTTGCCAATCGTCTCAACCGAGTGGGGCAACAGTGAGTACACGGGCAACGGCAGCATCTGCCCGGATCAAACCAATATCTGGCTAAACCTGCTGGATTCCTATGGCATTAGCTGGGTTAACTGGTCGCTGTCAGACAAGAATGAAACCTCTGCGGCACTCAGGGCTGGCGCTAGTGGAACCGGCGGCTGGAGCAGCGCGCAACTGAGCGATTCCGGCAACTTCGTGCGCAACCGTTTGCGCTCTTACGGAGTGAACGTGCCCTCTTCCAGCTCGTCCAGCAGTATCAGTTCTTCGCTTCCACCTTCCAGCTCCAGCAGCTCGATTATTTCTACCAGCCCGCTCACCTGTGTGGTCACTCAAACTGGCAGTTGGCAAGGCGGTTATCAGTTGGATGTGAAAGTCACCAACACCGGCGCTGCGGTGCAAAACTGGACGGTTTACCTGAATTATCCGCAAACCGCTGCGATCACCAACAGTTGGAACGCCACCCTGACCGGCAGCGGAACCAACCGGGTTACCGCAACCAATGTGAGCTACAACGGCAACCTGGGTTCAGGTGCATCAACCACCTTTGGTTTGACCGGCAATACCTCCGGCGCGCTGATTCTGCCAAGCTGTTCCGGCCAGCCGGTGGTGGTGACCTCATCGTCCCGGCCATCCAGCTCGGTTGCACCCAGCTCGCGCTCGTCGGTTGTACCCAGCAGTTCAAGTGTGACAACGACCTCCAGCTCAATTCCTTCCACTAGCTCTTCAATTGCACCCAGCTCTCGCTCAAGTTCATCAGTATCGAGTGTTGCACCGGGTGTACGTCTGGATAACCCGTTCGTAGGCGCCCAGTGGTACCGGGACCCAGTCTGGTCAGATAAGGCGCAGGCAGAACCCGGTGGTTCCAAAATCTCCGGCTACAACACCGCCGTATGGATGGACCGCATCGGGGCTATTGCACCGACCGACGGCAGCTGGGGCCTGCGCGATCACCTGGATGCCGCGCTGGACCAAAATGCCAACGTGATTCAGGTAGTGGTGTATGACCTGCCCAACCGCGATTGCCATGCGCTGGCGTCCAACGGTGAGTTAAAACAAGGCGCTGAGGGTTCAAACCGCTATCGCACTGAATACATTGATGCTTTAGCAGCAATTTTTGCCGATCCCAAATATCGCGACCTGCGCATCATCGCGATTATTGAGCCGGACTCGCTCCCCAATCTGGTGACCAACCTGAGCACACCCGCCTGCCAACAAGCGGCTGACGCGACCCATGGTTATGTCGCCAATACCCGTTACACCCTGAGCAAGTTGTATGCGATTCCGAACGTCTACAGCTATGTGGATATTGGTCACTCCGGCTGGTTAGGTTGGAGCGAGAATTTCGGTAAAGCTGTGACTTTGATAGGCGACGCGATCAAGGGCGCAACGGGCGGCGTTAACTCCATCGCCGGATTTGTCTCCAACACCTCTGGCTACACACCTTTGTACGAGCCCTTCCTGGATTCGCTGGCCAATAGCGCCTTCCCCGGTGGCGGCAGCCAAACCCGTCAAGCCAAATTCTATGAGTGGAACCCGCACTTCAGCGAAGTCTCCTTCGTGCAGGCGTGGCGTTCGGCGATGATCTCAGCGGGCTTCCCATCCTCCATAGGTATGTTGGTGGATACCTCGCGCAACGGCTGGGGTGGTACTAACCGTCCAACTGCACGCTCTACCAGCAGTACGCTGGACTCCTTTGTCGATCAATCGCGCATTGACCGCCGCGCGCATCGCGGCAACTGGTGCAACCAACCCGGCGGTGTGGGCGAGCGCCCGCAAGTTGCTCCGCTTGCCGGTATTGACGCCTATGTATGGGTAAAACCGCCGGGCGAATCAGACGGCGCGGCCTCGCTGGCATTGTCATACGACCCGCAAGATCCAGCCAAAGGCTTTGACCGCAACTGCGACCCCACCTTCACCAATGCTGCCGGTACCACTACCGGCGCACTGGCCAACGCACCCGTTGCTGGACGTTGGTTCAAAGAAGGATTCCAGGTGCTCTTGAACAACGCCTATCCACCCTTGTAGCCCCCCGGTCTTTCGCGCGTGGGCAGTTTGTTTGCGCGCGATTGGCTTCTTGAGCTTGCCCAGGGACGGGCTCTTTTTAATCCTCCCGGCCGCCCGCTGTAGAACAGGGCGGCGCATAAACAGGCAGACACTATTATGAAAAAACCATTTCTTGCAGGATTCATTATCAGCGCCGCCAGCAGCCTGCTGGCGAGTAGCGCGCTTGCCCAAAGTAGTTGTGGCCAGACACCGGCTGATCCGGATGCAAACCTGCAGGCCAAAAACCTGCTTTGCTACCTGAAAAATAACAGTTTTATCTCCGGCCAAACCGATATGCCCGATGCCGATAAAGTCCAACAGTGGACTGGGCGTTACCCCGCAATCATCGCGTTCGATTTTTATCGCTACACCGACGGCGATACCTCTGAAACGCAAAAGGCCATCGATTTTGCCAAAATCAAAAAAGGCATAGTGGCCTTTCAATGGCATTGGAAATGCCCGCGCGGTGGCGAGTACTACACCGATTGCGCCTTTGATCAGGACATGAATAACCCCAACTCCAAGCTGTATCAGGATATCGACGTGGTTGCGCGCGAACTGAAAAAAATGGGCGACGCGGGCGTACCGGTATTGTTCCGCCCGCTCCATGAAGCCAACGACAATTTCATGTGGTGGGCCAAAAAAGGCGCCGACAATTACAAGCGTTTGTGGAAGCTGATTTACGATCGCGTCAACGCGCAGGGCGTGAATAATGTGCTTTGGGTATTCAATGGCATGGCCAGCACCGGCGGCTATCGCAGTAACATGCGCGACTGGTACCCCGGCGATAACATGGTGGACTCGGTCACTTCGGATTACTACCAAAGCTGGACTGACTACAACACGCTCAAAGCCATCGGCAACAATAAAATCGTCGGCATCGCCGAAACCTTTAACGCACTCAATCCCGCTAACGAACCGCCCTTTTCATTTTCAATCGTTTGGGCATTTCGCGATTGTTATCGCACCCAGGGGCAACCCAGCTCTGGCGATGTAAAAGGTTGCGAAAACTCCTGGCGCACCGCCATGAGTAACAGCAAAACCATCTCCATCGATCAGTTGCCGGATTTCTCCGCCACCAGCAGCTCCAGCTCGTCCGCCGGACCGGTTAATTTAGCGCTGGGTAAGGCAGCAGTTGCCAGCTCCACAGAAGGCGCGGGTTACGAGGCCGCCAAATTGGTTGATGGCAACGGGGCGACCCGTTGGGCATCGGCATTAAATGCGGCGAATGCATCGGTAACGATTGATTTGGGCAGCTATTACGACCTGTCCGGCGCGCGCCTGCAATGGGAGGCCGCTTACGCCACCGCGTATAACATTCAAATTTCTACGGACAATGTGAATTTTTCCAACCCGATTTTCAGCAAAAATAATGGCGCGGGCGGCATTGAAAATCTGTCGTTCGTTGGGCAAGGACGCTACCTGCGCATCAACCTGACCGGCAAAGCCAATCCCAACTGGGGCTATTCGCTGTGGGAGGTCTCAGTCTTTGGCGATTCGACCACTGCCTCCTCGGTGAGCAGCGCAGCTTCTTCGGACAGCATAAGTTCAGCGGCGAGTAGTTCATCGGTAGCGAGCAGCTCATCAAGAGCAGCCAGCTCTTCTGTCGCCAGTAGCGCATCCAGTGCTGCGCCCAGCCAATTTACCTGCACGGTTACACGTACGGGCAGTTGGTCGGGCGGCTACCAGGCAGATGTGCGGGTTACTAACACAGGAGCTGCGGTAAATGGATGGAAGGTTTATTTAAATTTTGCGCAAAATGCACAAATTACCAGCGGCTGGAACGCAACACTGGCGGGTAACGGTACCACTAAAGTGACTGCAACCAACGTAAATTATAACGGTACTTTGGCGAGCGGCGCATCCACCAACTTTGGCTTTACCGGAAATACTGGCGCTAATTTTTCATTGCCTGGCTGCTCTGGCACAAGCAACTAATACTACCGATTTGCTTTGCTTGATCACGGTCGCACACATCTGTGTGTGACCGTTTTTTTGTGCGTAAAATTATTCTGTCAAAGCTGTAGATGAACGTGCGTTGCGCCGATATTCACTCGGCGTACATCCGGTAGCTCGCTTAAAGATCCGTTGAAAAGATGACTGGCTGTTGAATCCGGATTTATAAATAATGTCGAGGATGGAAACATCATCCATGTCCGGTGCGCTGAGCAAACGCTTGGCTTCCTCGACGCGCAAACCATTAATAAAATCAAAAAAATTCAGTTGGTAATGGGTGTGCAAAATCGCGGACAACACCCGTGGTTTAAGGCCTGCAGCTTCCGCGAAGCGGTCGAGGTTGATGTTATTTTCCAGATATATTTTTTGTTCGTTAATCGCGCGCTCAACCAATGCTATTTTGGAATCATCCAGCGGTTGGTTGCCAATTTTTTTAACATCGTATTGGGTTACGTTCAATAACTCTTTGGCGTTAATCAAACCCAAAACCAATAGTGCATTGAGTTGAACGACGACGAGATAATCCTCCATATTGCCGATGACGTCATTCACTTCCTCACTCAGGAAATTGCCTACCACATATTGGAAAAACGCCCAGCTCCAGTGGGTGACAAAACTCCACAATACAAAATAATCCAATTTAAACTTAGCGGGTGATACCACCGAATAAAGATGGTGTTGTTGTTCATGCAAACGGCGGATAACGGAGAAGCAGGCCACTATATACACAATCGGCAAGCAGCGAATAATGGTCCATGCAAAGCGCGCTGCCGCCTCGCGCTCGGCAGGCATTTCTGTTTTTAAAATCCAGGAGACACCGTCTACATCAAATACAATCAAGACCAGCGTCACCAAACCAAAAGGCGATAGATGCAACCAAATTTTCCACTGTTTGAAATCAATAGTTTCGATCAATGAGCGAAAATAAAAATATAAACAGGGCCCTTGCAATAACAACGCGAAAGCAGTGAACACGGGCGCAACCAAGGTGGTGTTGATCCAGAGCACGCGCAGTTGGTCATTCCAGGAGAGCAGCGTCACCACCACCCAAATAGCGTTCAGCACAAAAAAGAATGACAAAAGCATGCGCGACTGGGGTCTTGCAGTCGGCAACACTTTAAGTAGCCCAACTAAAAACAGGCACTCAATAAACGTGAGAATTAGGACCGCGTCGTGAAGATTGAGAAAATTTGCATTCATTATTATTAATATCCAAAACGTCATTCCAGCACTGCCATAAACGGCAACTTCCGTAATCCGGGATGTAGCGCAATGTCATATTAAGATGTAGGCTTTGGTAAAACAATGAGATAAACCTGTAACAGGAAGATCATCCTCATGGCCGACAAGCGCCAAAGTATTCGCGCAGCTTTTTTGAAGGCGACATTTAGTTTTTTGGGGTATATCGCCAGTTGCGACGGACAAATCAACCGTGAGGAAGTGAATCGCATTAAAGTCCATATGAAAAAGATGCACTTGTCCGAGGATGAGCAGCGCAATGCGCTGCTGTTATTCAAATCTGGCACTGCACCCGACTTTAATGCGAGTCAGGCCTTGGTGGAGTTTCGCGCAGCAACAACCCCCAAACTGATCCAGATTTTATTGGTGCACCTGCTCACCATGGCGCGTGCTGATGGGTTCCTGATGGAAAAAGAGCTGCATGCGCTGCTGTGGGTCGCACGGGAACTTGGTTACAAAAGCATAGTGTTCAATCACTTGTTAAAAATGATTTACGAGCAAGACCAACTCGCCCTGAGCCGCAATCCGCCGCAGCCTGCACAACCCGATACCTACAGTGCACCACAACCTGAGCCAAATAAAGAACAGAAAAAAGCAAACACCAACGCCCATCAACCAACTGGCAATCGCCATCAGGACCTACACAAGGCCTACAAAATACTGGGTGTGACGACTGAGATGACTGAAGATGAAATCCGGCGAGCCTATAAAAAACTGGCGAGCCAGCTCCATCCCGATAAATTAATGAGTCAGGGTCTGGCGCAAGAACAAATGCATATAGCCACCGAACGTTTTAAACGGGTTCAGGCTGCCTATTCTTTTATTAAGAAACATCGCTCAATCTACTCCGCCCGTTAAATTGGCGCTGCCAATCACCCCCTCGGTATTTTCTAAAAAAAGAGCTGACGCATAAGCCTGTCTCTCTCAAAAAAAATTGTAGAAATATCGGTGTAACCGAAATCATTTGCTCATCACTAGCACACTAGTTCACCAGCCTCGAACGATTTACACACGCAATTGATTGATAAGCATATTGAAATATTGTATGTTTTAATTATGGTAATATTGACTACAAGATAGATTGATCACAATAGCTGTGCTTCCTGGATGATTTGTCAGGTGTATTCACATAGTGAGGATCGATTTGGAGGCGCAGAGAATTTTTGATGCCGCTTTTTAGCGATATATAGGCGTAATTTTATTATTTGGAAATCAAATGCTCAGCGTATCAGTCTACGATCTTATAAAAGTCAAAATCGCATCCATGGAATATGCACCCGGCAGCAATTTCTCGGAAATGGAATTAGCCAATGAGCTGGGCATACCTCGAGGAAAAGTAAGGGAAGCGTTTAATTTGCTGTCGCAAGATAAGTTGGTTCAGGTTATCCCGCAAAGATGCACCACTATCTGCAAACTGGAGCTGGGAAATATTTTAGATTCGATCTTTATCGTCAGGTCAATACTGATTGCGATCGTTAAAGATGTGCATCTCGCCTATCTTGACAAGACCTTGCCGTTGTCGCGATTACGGGAAAATTTATTAGCTCTGGAAAAGAACAACAATTTTTCAGAGGTAGCATTTTTCAAGCTCGATCACGACTTTCATCTAACACTGTCGGAGTTAAGTGGATTCCCGCGTTTAAATAAAATTATTTTTAAAGAAAAACTAAATATTGATAGAACCTTGAGGCTATCGGTAAAACGGCAGGCAGATTACGTAACCATCCTCAGGATTTATGGGAAAGTGATTGACACTTTACTGGCAGGTGCGCCCGACAAATCGATTAAGGCCCTGTGCGAATTAGCCAGCATGCTTGAGACATGCGCAAATGCCGCAGTCAAAAATCATCCGCATTTGTTTAAATAAGCTTATAAAAAAATAAAAGCACGTTTTTTTCCTCTCAACTATAAAAATGTTTGTTAATCGGAGTCCTCCCTATGCAGCGGCAATTTATTCGTTTTTTTCAATCGTTAGTCTTGGGTTTTTGCCTGGTCAGTAGCGCAGCATTTGCCCAGGATGGAAAAATGTACCCCATAGAAGCGCCGAAAGAACCTGGCGCTATTCCTCTGGGTACAGGCGGTGTCGATGATCAACCGGCGAAAGAATCCTGGTTTCGCCAATGGGGCGACCCTATGGCGAGAAATATTTCAACGGCAACATTAACGCCCTTTCTCGCCGACCCCAAAAAAGCAACCGGCACCAGCGTCATAGTTGCACCCGGTGGTGGGTTTATGTGGCTGTCGATGGGCAATGAGGGCTGGGAAGTTGCTGAAGCACTTGCAGCGCGCGGCATCAATGCATTTGTATTGAAATACCGGTTGCAACCAACCGCTGACTCATTGGAAGCATTTGAAACACAAATGACCCAGCGATTTGCAGAAGCAGCAAAAAATTCGAGCGATAAAACGCCGCGTGCAAGACCCGGTGGAAACCTTGAAAACCAATTGGAAGATGCGGAAGCCGCCTATGCGCTAATTGAGAGCCGCGCTAAAGAGTGGAATGTCGATATGAAGAAAATTGGCATGATGGGCTTTTCTGCTGGAGCAGGCTTAACCATGGCAACCACACTGCAATCGAAAAAAGTAAAGCTGGCTTTTATTGCGCCTATCTACGGCGGCATGAACGCGGTTGAAGTACCCAAAAACGCACCACCCATGTTCGCGGCAATCGCGGTTGATGATTTCCTTTTCCATGGTGAATTCGGATTAATAAAATCCTGGTATGACGCCAAGGTTCCAGTGGAATTTCACCTGTACCAAAACGGTGGACATGGTTTTGGATTAGGCAA
Organism: Cellvibrio fibrivorans; assembly: GCF_031457055.1. Classification (NCBI taxonomy): domain Bacteria; kingdom Pseudomonadati; phylum Pseudomonadota; class Gammaproteobacteria; order Cellvibrionales; family Cellvibrionaceae; genus Cellvibrio; species Cellvibrio fibrivorans. The sequence continues at coordinate 25,108 of NZ_JAVDVX010000012.1, forward strand.
TCCGGATCGCACTAGTAACAAATGGTTCGATGCGTTTATGCATTGGCTGGATGTGAATAAATTTATCCAACATTAAGATCATTCAATTAACGGAGCGGGCTTCTCTGTAAGCCTGCTCCGTTGTGTTAGCCTGCAATACAAATCCCCTCCTATAGATTACGCTGATTATCCACTTCACATTTCGCGCGCAAGCTATTTAACGCCTGTTATCCTTTTTTAAAATTTAAATAATAATTTTTAGTCAAATTTCACTTGCTTCAAAATCGGTAACTATTAATCTGGCTGACATAGACGCGGCATTAACTGCACACAATCACACCTGCAAAAAAATATTCACATTTCAAAACTAAAAATTGCGCAAAAATTTTTACCTTTAAATAATTTTTCCCTGGCAATGCTGTTTGATTATGCCTGGCACTTAAATAGTAGAACCAGATCATAAAAAAACACTTCCCATGCCCGATTTGTAGAACCAGTTTGCTAAACCGACACTTTTGTAAAAAACTCCAATATCCATATAAACATACAATATTTAAAATTCATTCGGTCGAGACAGATCGCCAGCCACAATTCTTCAGCTGACCCTCACATAAAAACAGCATTCCTTCTCTCGATTAAAAAACCTGCTCCTAGCGATCAGGATGCGTCAACACACCAGCAGCCCTTCGGAGATCAATAATGACATTAACTACCCGGCAGTTTAATCACGCTTATTTATGTGGAGGTAATTCCCAATGAAACTGACAACGCTAAAAAAAATGGTTTGCCTTTCGGTTTTGGGGCTCGCCACTTTGTGTTCCACCTCGGCAAATTCACAAACACTGAGCAGCAATTCCACTGGCACCAACAATGGATTTTTTTATTCATTCTGGAAAGATTCCGGCAGTGCAACCATGACCTTGTACGGCGGTGGCCGCTATGCCTCACAATGGAATAACAGCACGAATAACTGGGTGGGCGGTAAAGGCTGGCAGCCAGGCAACAGTTCCAGAACTATTAGCTACAGCGGCAATTACGGTGGCAGCAACAGCCAAAATACTTATCTTGCACTCTACGGTTGGACACGCAGTCCATTGATCGAATATTACGTGATTGAAAGTTACGGTTCGTACAATCCCGCGAGTTGTTCTGGTGGTACTGATTACGGCAGCTTCCAAAGCGATGGTGCAACCTATAACGTACGCCGTTGCTTGCGTACGCAACAGCCTTCTATCGATGGAACCCAAACCTTTTATCAATATTTCAGTGTAAGAAATCCTAAAAAGGGATTCGGCAATATTTCCGGCACCATTACGTTTGCGAACCACGCTAATTTTTGGGCGAGCAAAGGATTAAACCTGGGCAACCATGATTACCAGATCGTGGCGACTGAGGGTTATCAAAGCACCGGTAGTTCCGACATCACCGTTAGCCAAGGCCCTATCAATGGAGGCAGCAGCAGTGTTGCGAATAACTCTTCAAGCGCGAATAGCAGCGCCACAAGTATTGGCGCAGGTAGCGTTGTCGTACGCGCACGCGGTGTTACTGGAACAGAACATATTTATCTCAGAGTGGGCGGCGTGAATGTTGGCAACTGGACGTTAACCACCAGTTACCAAAATTATGTTTACACCGGTGCTGCATCCGGCGATATCAACATCGAGTACGACAATGATTCTGGCAGCCGCGATGTGCAAGTCGATTACATCCAGGTGAATGGTGAAACTCGCCAAGCGGAAGATATGACTTACAACACTGCGCTTTACGCGAATGGGGCTTGCGGTGGCGGTGGCAATAGTGAATTGATGCACTGCAATGGAGTTATTGGATTTGGTTCAACCACAGATTGTTTCAGCGGAAACTGTGGTGGAGGTATTAGCAGCACTGCGAGCAGCATCAACGCCACAAGCAGCGCACGCAGTAGTATCACAGCAACCAGCAGCAGTGTTGTCACTACAAGCAGCAGCGCAAATCAATGCCAATGTAACTGGTACGGTACTTTGTACCCAAGTTGTATAACTACGCAGAGCGGTTGGGGCTGGGAAAATAACAAAAGCTGCATCAGCAATACCACCTGTAACAGCCAGCCGACGAATCAGGGCGGCCTAGTGTGTAACGCCGCCAGCTCGGTAAGAAGTTCGTCCAGTGCGATCAGTTCATCTCGCTTCAGCAGTTCATCAAGCGTGATGAGTTCGTCCAGTGTGCTTAGCTCATCAAGTTCAAGCCGCGTTTCCAGCTCGAGCAGTTCACGCGCGGCAGAAACATTTGTCTATGCCATCAACGCAGGAAATTCATCGGCGGCAACATTAAATGGCGTCGTGTATCAGCCTGATCGCTTTGCGTCTGGCGGTACAACACAAACGGTGACGGATGGAATTGCGGGAGTGACGGAAGATGCACTTTATCAATCCGAACGTTACGGCACCTACAGTTATGAAATTCCGGTGAGCAATGCTACTTATAATGTTGTGCTGCATTTTGCCGAGCTGTATCACAACGGCGCAGGCGCGCGCGCATTTAATATCAGTGTTGAAGGGCAAGCTGTACTTTCCGATTTTGATTTATTCGGTTTGGTTGGCCGTAACACTGCCTATGATCAACGCGTTAATAATATCGCCGTGACCGATGGCAAGCTGACAATCAACCTTACAACAATTGTCGATAACGCCACCCTCAGCGGATTTGCGATTTATTCAACCAATGGCGGAACCTTCACCGGCTCAACCGAACCCGAATGCACTACCGCAGATCGTCAGACACCCACTGCCATCGACTACAACAGAGCGGTAACACGGCAAGAACAAAAGAATCCACCATCGGGTGCTTTTGGTTATGCCATCGAACATGCAACGCAAACCTTATCGAATCACACGATTTATCGCCCGGATTTGAGCCGTGCGAATAATATTCCGATTGTGGTGTGGGGTAACGGCGCTTGCTCGAATGTCGGTACCGAACAAGCCGATTTCCTGTTGCAAATTGCGTCCAATGGCTATCTGGTTATCGCCAATGGCGGACCTTTTGGTTCAGGCTCCAACGACCAACATGAAACAGAACTTGTCAAGGCAATTGATTGGGCGGTGAAAGAAAACAGCCGCAAGTGCAGTCAGTATTACGGCAAACTTAATGTCGATAAAATTGCGACTATGGGTTGGTCCTGTGGTGGTGGTATGGCGCACTTCGCTGCGGTAGACCCACGTGTGGATACCGCTGTTGCATTGAACAGCGGCCTCGGTATTTACGGCGATAGATTCAGTTACTACCCGCGCTTCCACTCACCCATCGCCATTTTTAACGGCGACTCACGCGATGTTGCTTACAATCCAGGATTACAGGAATACAGCGAAGTGAACAATGTCCCTGTGTATCACGCCAATTATCCACAAGGCCATGGCGATGCCTATTTTCAGGATAACGGTGGCGAATTCGGGATAGTTGCCGTAGGTTGGTTAAATTGGATGTTAAAAGATGACCTGACGGGTTCAGGTAAAGGTATGTTCATCGGGACTAACTGCCGCTTGTGTCGCTCGCCTTGGGTGAGCAAATACAAAGGGTTTTAATCCGGAACATCACACCCACTAACAACGCCCCGCAGCCAAGCTGCGGGGCGTTTTTGCAACTATATGCCCCGTGTTAAACCTGCCCGGTTCACAAACTCATACAACAAAAATAACCCTGCGCCAGACTTGTATTGCCCCCCGCTTATCGCATAAGGTCACCCCTTCCAAAATCCCGCATTACTGCCTTATTCGCCCCGGCTTATTAAGAGGCGCATAACGCTTTCATAATAAAAAGGAAATTCTCACCATGAATGAAGACCTAAAGATCGAAAAATTTCAGGAGGAAGTTTTCCCGCAGGAGCTGTTAGAAGTGGCAAAACGGCGAGCTAATCGCGCTGAAAACCAGAGTGCAGACTCCCTGAAAAATACTTTTACCACCGACAATGATCTGGTTGGACTTGCCTGCTCCGGCGGCGGTATTCGCTCTGCATCATTTTGTTTGGGCGTGATCCAACATCTCATCAGCCACAAGCTTTTTTCCAAAATCGATTATCTGTCCACTGTGTCCGGCGGTGGTTACATTGGCAGTTGTGTCAGTGCGCTGGCCAAAGATAATTCAGACAATCTACATCTGTTAACCGATAAAAATGGCCGCAATGAACCCGATGCCTTGAACCATATTCGCAATTACAGCGAATATCTGCGCGCGGGTGGATTTATGAATGGCCTTAGGACCCCCGTTTTATTTGTAGAAGGGGTACTGCGCAGCGTATTGACCTTTTTTCCGCTCGTTATTCTGGCGGTATTTGCCACCGAATTATTTTTGGAAATGATTGGCCACTTCAGCGCGGAAATTCAATTTTTCTTTCCGCTGCTGCTGGGAATATTACCGCTGATTGGCGGTTTTATACTTCGTCCTTTGTATAAAGATAAGCTGAGCTGGTGCGGGCGCGACCGCGCCGATGGCCGTTTGGTCATCTACACCGTCATCGCACTCACTGCGATTTTAACAATCCCGCTGCTGCATTTCCTGCGCAATATTGTTGGCTACAACGCCACCACTTTATTGATCGATATTAATCACTTTGTAAAAACCCAAGCCAATGGCATCGCCATCACCGGTGTGGTGCTATTGCTGGCATTTGTGGTGGGCTATATAAAACTACGGGCAAAATTAATTCTTATACTCAGCAGTTTGCTGGCGCCGGTATTGCTGGTATTAATCTATCTTTTCTTTTGCATCCAGGCAGTCAATTCGCCCTTCAGTTATCACCAGGGTGATAAATTGAGCGATAAAGTGGGCTTGAATTACGCAGGCAATGCGTCGGGAGTACTCGACTACTATGAGCAAAACATCGCCTACCAGCCCTATGTGTTTGATGCCGCCGTTGCAGCGCAACTGCAGACATTGCTATTGCCGATCCTCACGAGCAAATATATTGATACCCAAGGCTGTGCAGTAACCGCTTATGGCAATAACACTATTCATTTTGATTGCCCACCCACACACTGGACACATATTTTTACTACCGAAAGACAAGCTGAAATCGACGTAGTAATTGCCGATGAGCTAAGTCTGGGTTTTCTACTACGCCAAATGGGATGGGAGAAATTGGCCAGCGCGTTACACCTGCCCGCCAACAAAACCATGCTGCGTGTTAACCAATTGCAATTGTCACGCGGGCATGCCGAATGGTGGATTTATCTGATGGGGCTGGCCGTGTGGCTGTACAACTTTATCTGCATCAGTATTAACCGTTTTTCATTGCATCCATTCTATCGCGATAGGTTGAGCCGCACTTTTTTAATTAGCCCAAAAGATAAAAAGCTTGTACACGTTGATCAATTAAAAATGAGCGAGTTGAACGGCGCCAACAGTAGCGCGCCCTATCACATCATTAATACCACATTAAATTTACAGGGCAGCTCCAACCCACAATTGCGCTCGCGCCGGTCAATCCCTTTTATTTTGACCAAGCATTATTGCGGCAGCGATTTTACCGGTTACTGCCCCACTACCGCATTGGAGACAGCAGACAAACACTTTAACCTGGGCACCGCTGTGGCTATTTCAGCAGCGGCGGTTTCACCCAACATGGGTGTGGGCACTATTAATCCATTGCGCTTTTTGCTTACCCTGTTAAACCTGCGCTTGAATTATTGGTTGCCCAACCCCGGGAAATTCAACCAAAAAGGAAAAAAATATAATTTCCGTTTCCGCCCACCAGGGTTGCCCTATTTGATACGGGAAGCGTTCGGATTTGCCAGCGAGCGCACCGCTTATATCAATTGTTCCGACGGTGGGCATTTGGAAAACTTAGGGGTTTACGAATTGCTCAAGCGGCAATGTAAAACCATTATTTGTATTGACGCTGAAGCGGATCCCACATTAGCTTTCGCTGGCCTCATTACATTGCAGCGTTACGCCGCAATTGATTTCGGGATCAATATTAAATTGGATGTGTCCGCCATACGTCCGGCTGATCGCATCTCCGCCAGTAATTTTGCTGAAGGTATTATTGAATACAGCAACGGCGAGATTGGGCGCTTGTTGTATTTGAAGCTGGCATTTACCGGGCGCGAACCGGAATATTTGCATTACTATCGCAATGCCAATCCCCTGTATCCACACGAAGCGACCAGCGACCAATATTTTGAAGAAACCCAATTTGAGGTTTATCGTGCACTGGGGCATTTTGTGGCGCATTCTGCAGCGGATAACCTGAAGAATTTGCTGCGCTAAATTTATTGCAACGACACTCAATCTACATCCAGTACAGGAGCAAACTGTGGATCACTGCGTTCAACCCGGCCTGCTGCCAATCGAAGAGGCACTCGCGCGTATTTGCAATCAATTAAATCCCGTGCAGGAAGTTGAGACGATTGGGTTGCACTCTGCATTGGATCGTGTGCTGGCTGCACCTATTACCGCTCCGATCAACGTCCCTGCTGGCGATAATTCCGCGATGGACGGCTACGCCCTGCGCACGCAGGATTGCACCGCAGCACTGAATGTTATCGGCCAGTCGCTCGCTGGCCATCCATTTACCGGCGCGCTCGGCAACAATCAAGCAGTGCGCATTATGACCGGGGCGTTAGTGCCCGCCGGTGCCGATACAGTGGTGATGCAGGAGAATGTGCAGCGCACTGGCGATCACATCACCCTCACACAATTGCCTGAAGCGGGCGAAAATATTCGGCGTGCAGGTGAGGACATTAAATCAGGTAGCCAGGTGTTAGCAGCAGGGCAGCGTTTATCTGCGCTGGATATTGGTTTGCTCGCATCGCTCGGAATAGCGCAAGTGACGGTGGTGCGCCGCCTGCGTGTGGCAATTGTCACCACCGGCGATGAATTGTTGCCCGCGGGCGCGACACCCGAGCAAGGGAAAATTTATGATAGCAATCGCCCCCTGCTCGCTGCGCTCTTAACACGCATGCCAATTGATCTGATCGATTTGGGAATAATTGCTGACGATCTACCCGCTCTGCGCAGCGCATTTACTACCGCCATGCAGTGGGCCGATGTGGTGATTTCTACCGGAGGCGTTTCGGTGGGCGATGCGGACTACACCAAAGATGTACTTGCAGAATTAGGTGAAATTGATTTTTGGAAAATTGCGATGAAACCGGGCAAGCCTTTTGCGTTTGGCCGCTTGGGGCAAGGTTGGTTTTTTGGTTTGCCGGGTAATCCGGTTTCTACTGCAGTGACTTATCACCAATTAGTTGTACCTGGCTTGCGCCATTTGGCGGGGGAGACAATCTCACCACCGCAAATGCTCAGCGCTATTGCCGGTCATGCATTAAAAAAACAACCGGGGCGCACCGATTTCCAACGCGGAATTCTCTCCAGCAATAACGGCATCACCACGGTGATTAGTGCAGGCTTGCAAAGCTCCGGCGTATTGAGCGCGATGGCGCAAGCCAATTGTTATATCCGCCTTGACGCGGAGCGCGGGTCGGTAGCGGAGGGGGAGACTGTTAACGTCATTCCCTTTGACAGGTTTATTCGCTAGGAAAACTTCCCTGATTATTTAAATTGTTCTACGGATTTTTATTTTTAAATAAGCGCAGCAAGGTAAAAGCATTTACCAAAAGACCCGGGTAGCGCACCGATAATTGCCGCACAGCAAGCTCAGTTAATAATTTCAAACCTGTGCGCCCAGAGAGAAAACGCATTGTGGCGCTGCGCGGGAACTGCTGTTCAGCAGCGGCAGATTCACACAACTGCTCAATAATTTGTTGCCTTTGGATACGTAATTGCTGCTGCAACAAACAGCGTCGTGCGCTCAGGCTTGGCTCAACAGGTAAACTCATAACTGGCTCCGTATTAGCGCCAAATCGGCGGCAACTTCCTCGCGCGTAGCAGCAAAAGTCGCTGAACCGCGTGCAGCAAGGCAAGTAAAACGATAAGCGCACACACCGAATCCCACAGTGTAAAGTGCAAGCATCACTGCGATTGTATGAATGCGATAGTCAGAAGTCCAGGTGAGTGCAATAGCAAAAATCCCGACAAACAACAGCGCACAAAATAGGAAGATGAACCCCAGCAGGGAAATAGCGAGCAACTGCTGTAACCGCTGCCGCTCTTCCGCCCACTCTACACTCATAAGCTGCCCATGCAGCTCCAGCCGGGTCATTACGATTTTAGCCATTGAGCGCAGGCGCTTAATTATTTCCATGGATGTTCTACTCCAATGTGTAATCACTCAAACGCGGTGACTAAGGGATATTGCACATCCTTGATATCAAAAAAAATGCATTCAAAAGAATGCATCCTTGTTAATCACTGCCGATGGAATATTTACGAGCGACGCGCCAACAAATAACCGAGCAACAAACCTACCGCAGCACTGGCACCTATGGCATTCCACGGCTGTTCATGTACGTAAGTATTAGTGGTTTCTGCAGTTTTACGTGCGCGATTAACAATTGTTTCGCCCATATCTTCTACAGTGGTTTTAGCTGATGCAATGCGTTGGTTCAATTTGGCTTTAGCGCGGTTTAATTCATCGCCAGTGAGATTGGTAGTCGCTTTAATGAGATCCTCTATGTCAGCCACAAAACTGTGAAACTCACGTGCAACACCTGAACTCGCGTCACCTACACTGGTGTCTTTGCTATTGGCGTTCGAAGCGGGATTATTTTGAGTAACTTGCATAATTAATTCCTAATAATAAGTTGTTTAAATAAGTATTCATTTCGTCCACCACAATCAGGTAATGCTCAATGCTTACCTCAACCGGGAACAGAATACTGATATTAATCCGCAAGCCCACCTTCGTCTGTTCGCCAGCGCACTCATCCGCTGCAATTCACCTAACCCGTTCGCCCAATCCATTTACCTATCCCATTTACCTATCCCATTTACTTATCCCATTTAACTAACCAATTCACCTAACCAATTCACCTAACCAATTCCCTTAACTAATAGCAGGGTGCGCCAGCGCACCGAAAAATGCGGCGCCCGCTGTTAACGTGTCTTTATCCGCTAATTCGCCTGTCCCACACACTGCAATTAAAGGTGTAGCCCAGAGAAGCTTCAACTGAAGGATCAGGTTATCCCCCCTACCTATTAATACGCATTTTTGTAGCGGCATAACCTTTCGATTTATTAACCCTAACCGGGTTCTTGGAGAAACACTTGAAAAACTCATTACATAAATTACTCACTCCCGCTGTCGCGTTTTCGCTGATCATTATGAGCAGCGCTTGTTTCTCCGCTACACCCTCGCAAGAGGTGGTTAATGCGCGTCAGGAAACACAGATCTGGACAACTTATGCACTCAGCCCTTATTTGCGCGCAAACGATATCAAAGTATCAGTTGATGCAGGCAAGGCAACTTTAACCGGTACCGTAGAAGAAGATGTGAATAAGGATTTGGCTACCGCCATCGCAAAAGGCGTAACCGGCATTAAAGATGTCGATAACAAAATTGAAGTGCTGGCCGATTACAAACCTGCCGCAACGGGACGCGGTTATGGTGATCACATTGATGACCTTACTATCACCAGCACCGTGAAATCAAAATTGCTGTGGAGTAAATACACCGATAGCCAATCCATTGAAGTGGAAACGAATGCTGGCAAGGTGACGCTCGTTGGCACCGCCGACACAGAAGAAGCTAAAGCGCTCGCTGGCCGTTTGGCAACCGGCACACACGGTGTTACATCGGTAGACAACAAACTCGTCGTCAATAAAACCCCCGGCGTTACCGGAATGGCCAAAGCATCCACGAAAGAAATGAGTAAAACCATTTCTGATAGCTGGATTACCACCAAACTGAAATCGACTTATATGTACTCGCGCAATGTGAATGGCTCTGACATCAACGTTAGCACCAACGCCGGTGTCGTCACCTTGAGCGGCAAACTCGATAGCGGTGTTGAACGCGCACTCGCCATTGAGCTTGCACAAAATATTCGCGGCGTAAAAAGCGTTCAATCAAAAGAATTGATTAATTAATCGCAACAAAACCGCCCACCCACTAAAGGTAAACATCATGAATCCATTAACACACACTACTACTGCCAGAGGTCCACGGATGTCAATCCTGCACCTCATGGCGCTAGGCACAAGCTTATTACTGCTCGCCGCTTGCGCATCAAAACCACTGCCACCAACGCAAGAAATTAGCGCTGCCGAACAATCCCTGACCGATGCAGAACAGGCGCGTGTTGCCGAATATGCATTACCGGAAATGCAGGAAGCGCGCGAACAATTGAGCGCTTCACGCGCGGCAGTATTAAAGGAAGATATGGTACTGGCAAAACGTTTGGCCCAGCAGGCGAGTATGAATATCAAACTCGCGGCCGCTAAAGCAGAACTTGCCAAAGCCGAAGAAGTGAATACGGATATGACTAAAAACATTGATGTTCTTAAAGAAGAAATGCAGCGTAAAACAGGGGATGCACAATGAAATCATTAAAACTGAACTCCACCAAAAACTCGCTGCGTTTGCGCACGCCGATATTGATCGCTTTCACCAGCCTGTTAATTCTAGGCGGTTGCGCCAGCGCACCTAAAACACCTGAGGGTGCCGTTGTTGCGCGTGAAAAACTCACGCAGCTGCAAAATGACCCGGCGCTCGCAAGCAAGGTGTCGGTCGCCATCCGCAACGCGGACACAGCCGTAAAAGAAGCGGAAATTCCGCGTAAAGATAAAGCGCTCTCTGACCACTTGGTGTTTGTTGCTGCGCATGAAGTAGATGTCGCCTGGGCGCAAGCCAAAACGCGACAACTGGAAGACCAGCGCGCCGGCTTGACTGAACAACGCAATACTGAGCGATTGGATTCGCGCACCCGTGAAGCCGATCGCGCGCAGGACGCCGCTGAACAAGCCCGTCTGGATGCCGATATGGCACGCGAAGACAGCGATGCATTGCGTCGCCAAATTGCCGAGCTGAATGCAAAAGAAACCGAACGCGGTTTAGTGGTGACACTGGGCGATATGCTGTTTGAAACCGGCAATTCACAATTGAAAGGCAATGCGGCAGAAAACCTGGCGAAATTATCCAGCTTTCTTAAAGCCTATCCTGAGCGCACGCTGATGATTGAAGGCCACACCGACAACGTGGGCAGTGAAGAGAGTAATTTATCGCTCTCGCAACGCCGCGCCGAATCAGTTCGCACCTATCTATTAGAGCAAGGCATCAGTACCAGTCGCCTGGGCGCTTATGGCAAGGGAGAAAATTCACCCGTCGCAAGCAACGATTCAGTTTCCGGGCGCGCATTGAATCGCCGCGTGGAAGTGATCATCGCGAATGCAACAGCTGCACAATAAAACACTCGCCTGATCGATGCACTAACATCGGTCAGGTGAGACTATTCATTATTAAAAATTGAGGAAAAGTATATGAGCGTAGGAACGATTTTATTAATTGTGTTGATTTTAATGTTGATAGGTGCGATTCCCAGTTGGCCGCACAGCCGCAGCTGGGGCTATGGCCCGAGTGGTGGTTTAGGTTTGGTGGTAGTGATCATACTGGTATTGGTATTAATGGGTCGACTGTAATATTTTTGGAGGCAAATGCACCATGTTTCGGCAAAGTTTTTTCAATCGCTATCCGCGTATGGTTCTTAGCCTTATTACAATAATGACGTTAGGTATTATCGGCTTGGGGATTCTGGCGCTTAGCGCTGGATACCTTGGTTAATCCAGCACTCGATTATTGTCATTCTGTATCTCGTTTATTGTTTGAATATTTATCTCCGTTTTTATTTTTATCTGCTTATCAATATTTTAAATTCCATTCTGGTTGTGCATTGACTTGCTCCGAGCGCAACAGCATACCCAAGCGATACATTCGCAGTAAGTGGTAAAAAAAATGTGCGCATGGGCTAAGCCCAGCGCACATTACTTGACGGTTATTTATCAGGCGACTATGGCACCCATATCTGGACGTTCACTAAAACGGTGAGCGGCTACGGCATCGATAAATGACCTCACAAAATCGTCGGTTGGCGTATTGGGACCAGCGGTAATAACACCTGGCCCTTTAAATACATCCGACATGACTGATGAGCGCGCTGCACGAGTAATTAACATACCGCCCTCGTTGCTCGCAGCGATTGCCTTGCCATGCTTATAAGCTTCTTTGACAAACAGCACTGCGTTGGCATCCTTACAGAGAGCTTCAACACTACGGTGCCCACCGGGAATGTAGACTGCATCGAACATCACCGACCCGACGGTGGCGAGGCTCTTATCAATCTGCAGCGCACGCCCCTGACTGCATTTAACTTCACCAAGGCGCGAGCCAATTATTTTTACACTTGCGCCACCGGCCACCAATTCCTCGCGCAATGCAATGAGGCGCGCACCTTCGAATCCATTGCCAACCAATACCGCAACACACCGACCGACGAGAACATTCTTGCGTGTGTGCGCCATACTCAATGACGACTCTATAAATTCAATGTTCGCAACCGATAAAGATTCAGAGACCGGCAGAGTGATCCCCAAACCCTCAGCGACACGTGCAGCCAATGTGTTATCTACCTGCATCAGGTTAGCCACCATGCGTTCGCGTATTTCTGGCACGCTCACCTTGGCCAATTCAAAACAAAATGCCGCAACCATATGGTTCTGCTCCCACGCTGACTGGCTGCGCCAAAACAGCGCGGCTTGCGTAAAGCGGTCACTGAATAATTGATTGGTTGCCAGTTTTTTTTCACTTGATAGCGTTTCTGGAAAGTTAACAGGATCGCCGACCGCCAAATATTTTTGCATTGGGTTTTCAACGGAATAAAGTTCGCAACTTGAGCTGTCGGAATTCCTGAATGCGCGCAACTGGATATCGCGTTTAAGCTTATCAATCATCGTACGCGAACGGTTAAGTGGTAATTCTGTAAAATTGGCGCTGCAAAGACGCGACATTTGTATATCGGAATCAGAAAATGCTTTTACGGAGTGTTCGTTATTGAGTTCAATTCCAGGAACCAGATTGTCTGTATGAAAAGCTACCTGCTCAATTTCATCAAAATAGTTTTCCGGATTTTGGTTCAGAGTGAGCTTGCCGACAATACGCACAGGCACCAGGGATTCCGGAATCAATTTAGTCGCATCCTGCAGATCAAAATCAAATTTGTAGCGATCTTCTTCCAGAACTATCTGCAAACCCAATTCCCATTCGGGAAAGTGCCCTTGATCGATTAACTCCCACAGATGGCGCAAATGAAAATCAGCATCCTTGGCTGCCAGTTTTACCGCCTCATCCCACACCAATGAATGCACTCCCAGCACTGGCTTCCAATGAAATTTCACCCAATAGGATTTGCCGCGCGCGTTAACAAAGCGAAACGTATGCACACCAAAACCTTCCATCATGGCGAAGCTGCGCGGCAGCGCGCGATCCGACATAGTCCACATAACTTTATGCATGGATTCCGGGTTCAGTGAAATAACATCCCAAAATCGGTTATGCGCGGATGAAACATGGGGCGCCTGGTTATCCGTTTCCGGTTTTGCCGCGTGAATCAGGTCGGCGAAGGTTGCACCATACTGGCTATACATCACCGGCAGGTTACTGCCGACTAAATCAAAATTCCCCTCACCAGTAAAGAAGCGCACCGCAAAACCACGCGGAGTGCGCGTGCAGTCACCCGAACCACGCACGCTGGCAAGGGTAGAAAAACGTACAAAGACCGGGGTAGTAGTGGCAGGGTCCTGTAGAAACACTGCTTTGGTGTATTGACATTGGGACTCATACAGCTGAAATATTCCATGCGCCGCTGCAGCACGGGTATTGATTCTGCGTTCGGGCTCAAAACGCATTATTTTTTCGCTCAATGCGTGCCCTTCAACCATCTTGATTGCCTGGGTATCACCCTTGAAATTTGCCATTCAACTATCCTCGTAGAAACTTTTAATGCCACGCTCTTCATACCAAACAGTTAAAATCAAATAAGGCAAAAAAACATTCCTAGTGTAAAAATATCCAGATTCAAATAATGCCTGATATTCATATTACAAACTGATGTGCCAAATTATCGCGTCTACCCGATAAAATCGGCATTTTTTAACTAAAAACTTTTAAAAAAACCGTGATTGGCATCGCGAAAAAAATTAACTAATAATTAATAAAATCCGCTAGTGAAAACCGTTGCGATAGTAACAGCAACATATGAACAAAATAAGAAACACATCTGCAAATGTGATTGTACTCACACCACTGTAAATCAAATGAATTAGAACTGCAGAATCCATAAAATAATGGCGTTTAAGAAAGACCATCCACATCGCACAATGTGCAACGAGACGATAAAAAGAAATGAAATCTGTGCGGTATCATCCAATCCAACTATTTTTCCAAACAAAAATCCTGCATTCAGCTTTGATTCAGAAAACAATTAAAAACTTCAATATTGTCACCGAAAAATACATTTGCCTTAATTTTGCTCTTTTATCCCCAGCACATCTTCCACTGACTCAACACCTGCCACGCCCCTTGCAGTTCTTACGGCGAGATCATGCTGTGCTTGATTATCCACAATGCCGCGTAAACTCACCTCACCATTGCTAACCATTACGGCAATATCAACATCAGCCAAGGATTCTTGCTCGGCCAGTGCTACTTTTACGGCGTGCGCCAATTCCATATCGACTACCTCTGCAGTCACACTGGCCAGAGTATCTTCTGAGCTGACAATACCCTCAGATTTATCGCAACCACAAAATCCCATTACCAATACGGCAATAACGGCTACATTCAAACCCAGTGATCGCTGCCGCTTGGTCATTTAATGTTATCTCCATTTACCGTTAACGAGTCATCGCAGAGGCAAGCATTAGACTACCTGACTCGTCGGTTTTCCGTGCGATACCGAACCCAAGGCACATATCTTGATGCCATTTGAGGCTATTGCTATATATCTTTCCTGCATAATTGGATGTAGCCTAGGGCTGCAGGACTCCTTTTCCCAATCCGCGAGAACTATCATGAGCAAAGCACAAGACAGCAAAAAGGAAACCAAGAAACCCGCCGCTAAGACAGCAAAAGAAAAACAGGAAGCAAAAAAGGCCAAGAAAGCAGAGAATGCACGTAAAGAGTTTTAATCGTGCTATTTAGCGATGCCAATTATTTATGTGCGCGCTACAGAAATTCTTGAACGATATATCTAGCATTCGAATAAAGAAGAGCAGACTAATGTCATTCGCATTAGCCTGCATTCCATTTAAACTTACGGCTGCAAATACTCGCGCTCGGATTCGCTGCAAAAAAAGTAACCGGCAGTGTGAGGGCAGTCAGTAGTTAAGCCGTATATTACAAAAGCAAAAAAAAGTACGCCTACAACAGCTACTGCTATTTTTAATCCTTTTGTCAGATGCATTGTCAGCTCCGGTTTTTCAGTTGATAACAAACTCACTTACGTTTGATTTAGGGAAATCATCTAACCAATCCGCCAACTCATCTGCATGCGACTCTTCCATTGCTAAAATTTCCTCGAGCATACGGCTGGTGGTAGGATCGTCATTACCAAGGTATTGGATCAGGTCGCGATAGCTGTCAATCGCAACACGCTCGGCGATCAAATTCTCCCTGATCATTTCAACCAAAGAATTGGCAGAAGCAAACTTGACATGGCTGCGTGTATTAAGTCCATCGGGTGAAAAGTTTGGCTCGCCTCCCAATTGCACAATACGCGCAGCGATCATATCGGCGTGCGCCAATTCTTCGCTAGCGTGCACTAAAAATTCCTGTGCAATACCTTTGGCGTGAATGCCACGCGCCATGAAGTGATGTGAGCGATAGCGCAGCACACAAATCAATTCAGTTGCCAAGGCTTCATTGAGATAATAAAGAACCTCATCAACATTAGCGGAATAACCTGCAGTAACCGCACCCTGCTCTAAATTCTCCAGCGCTTGATCGCGCAAGCTTTCTACAATGTTTTCATTGGGTTTAATTTTCATGATCATATTTCCTGAAGATGTACCCCAGCTTGCCCTGCGGAAAATACTGAGTCGGTGCGCAACCGCACAAACGAGGTCTCAATAGCGACAAACAGGTGCTTTGTGGTGTACCGAACAGAGGTATGTGAATTGATTCGACAAACTAGGGAAGCGAGATTGTACGGCACCTGTCTCGCGCCCTTGTTGGCGCCGCAGTGCTATATGGAAGAATTAAATGCACCAGCCATCGGACTCGCAAAAACCACAGCCATTGGAACCAGCAACCAACCGATTATTGCAAGGATTGCCACCAAAATTGCGCGATCATTTACTCAACTCTTGTGAACTGGTTAATCTACAATTTGGCACGATTTTGTGCGAAGCAGAACGTCCGTTTAAATACGTGTACTTCCCTCTTACAGCATTTATTTCTTTAGTTACCCTTATTGACGGGCATCAACCGCTTGAGGTGGGTTTAATCGGCAATGAAGGTATGCTGGGCTCAACATTGTCACTGGGTATTCCCACTGCGCCACTGCGCGCCCTTGTGCAAGGTTCGGGCAAATCATTGCGCCTGAGTGCGGCACAATTGCGCCGCGAACTTCATGCGGCACCGGCACTGGTTAACCAATTGAACAGTTATGTGTATGTGCAGCATGAACAATTAGCAAAAACAACAGCATGTATTCATTTCCATGAAACAGAACCGCGGCTCGCACGTTGGTTATTAATGACGCATGACCGCACACATGCTGACCAATTGCATTTAACACAGGAATTCCTTGCAGATATGCTCGGTGTACGTCGCAGTAGCGTTACCGTCGCGGCAGGTGCTTTACAAACGAAAAAAATAATCCACTACAGTCGAGGCGAAATAATAATTCTCGACCGCAAAGGTTTGGAATCTGCAGCCTGCGAATGCTACAACATGATGATTCGGGATTATGAAAATATATTTTCATAAGGAATGGCACAGCAAACCTGCAAACAATCTTTAATGACTTTAACCACTTCGCGCGATTGGGCATGGATTAGATGGGCTTATATCAGCGCGGTAAAACTGGTAATTATTTCGCCCATAGGTTTTAGCGCAATACATAGCAGCATCCGCGTGTTGAAATAAACTCTCCACATCGTTGCCATCGTCAGGATAGATGCTCACACCAATACTCAAGGTCACGTCTAATTCACACTCATGGATAGTATGTGGTGCTGCAAATGCAGTAATCAGTTTTTCGGCAACTTGTGCTGCATCCTGACGTTGAGCTATTTCTGTCAGCAATACTACAAACTCATCCCCTCCCTGACGGCACACAGTATCGGTAGCACGCACAACATCCGTCATACGTTTTGCAACTGACTGCAGTAATTTGTCACCTACAGCATGACCGAGCGTGTCGTTGACAAGCTTAAAGTTATCCAAATCTATAAACAGTAGTGCGACTTGCTTTTTCTTGCGCTGGGCTAACCCCACTGCACGGGTTAAACGTTCGGTCAGGAGTGCGCGGTTAGCGAGTCCGGTAAGGAAATCGTGCTGCGCCATATGCAACATTTTTTGTGCCATTGCGCGCGTTTCGCTGACATCGTGAAACACAATGACCGCACCTGTCACCTGGTTATCGCGGTTGTGTATAGGAGCAATCGAATCTTCGATAGGTGATTCAGTACCGTCTCGACGCACCAGCAAACAATTCGTCGGCAACTTTACGGTGGTATCCGCTGTAAGTGCGCGTGCGATAGGATTTTCTGGCGTCTTGCGCGTTTCAGCGTCGATTAGGGTAAACACTTTTTCCAGCGGCAACCCCAAGGCATCTTTTAGCGTCCAGCCCGTCATTGTTTCTGCAACACGATTTAAATAACTGACTTTACCGGCAAGATTAGTGGTAAGCACACCATCGCCTATCGAATTCAAGGTAACCTGCGCGCGCTCTTGCTGCTCAAAAACTGTTTCTTCCGATAAACGCAAAATCATCTCAATGGATTTTCGGTCGCTGATATCTTCGACAATTTGCACAAAACCTTGCGATTTTTTTCCTTCGCCACCTGTACGAATTGCAGCGGCATTTAAACGTGTCCAGATTACTGATTTATCTTTACGCAAAAAACGCACTTCGGCGATAAAAGGGGTTTGGCAGCGCACCGCATCGCCCCACTCTGAAATAGCCTGCAAGCGATCATCAGGATGAATGGCGCTGGTCCAATTAGTACCGAGCGTCTCCTCAAGGGTTTGCCCGGAGATGGTGTGATAAGCGGCGTTAGTGTAAATGCAGTTTCCCTGTGCATCCGACACAAAAATGCCGAGCGGCGATGCATCGCTCATCGCCCGAAAACGTTCATCGCTTTCATGCAATGCGATACGCGATACTTTTCGCTCCAAAATATATTTCAGCGCACGCGGTAGCCAATGTGCATCGATATGACCTTTAGCAAAATAATCGTGTGCTCCGCGCTTCATGGCCGCGCGCATTAACTTGTCATCACTCGCCGCGCTCAACACTAAAATCAACGCATCAGGTGCAGCAGCAATCACTTTATCGAATACATCCAAACCTTTGCCGTCGGGTAGCGCAAGATCCAGCAAAATAACCTCAATGGAGTTTTGAGCAAGATGCTTCAACGCATCTGCAAGTGAGGTCACCCACTCCACCATAAACGCAGTGCCGTCGTCGCGCAGCGCATCTTTTATCAATTTGGCATCAGCGGGATTGCTTTCAATTAGCAATAAATGGGTCGCGGGGATCATCATGACAAAACATCACCCAATACAGGAAAGATGCATGAGATTAATGCGATAGGCCGTTGATGTCAGTGCGCTGACGTACGGAGATGATTTTGGCGATAAAGGGTGAGAATAAATAAAGCGGATCGCATTATTTAACCTGAACCGAGTCTCACCTCCACTCGTCGCTCCCTCCCATCTTCTACCAACGGAATTCCCGTACCTTCCAATGCGACACCATCAAGCAGGATTTTGCTTTCACCCCCATCACGCTGAATGATTTCAATACGATAAACCGTATTACCAAACCGATAATCCAGGCTGTAACCCGGCCAGTCTTTTGGTAAGCAGGGTTTAATGTGCAGCTCCGTACCTTGGCGAGTGATGCCGAGCAGGGATTCCACCATCAGACGATACAACCAACCCGCCGAGCCGGTGTACCAACTCCAGCCGCCGCGCCCGGTATGGGGGGCGATGGCGTAGACGTCGGCAGCGACGACATAGGGTTCGGCTTTGTAAAGCGCGACCGCAGCGGCACTGTTGCCATGGTTTACAGGGTTGATGATGTTGAACAACTCCCAGGCGCGCTGGCTATCGCCCAATTCGGCGAAGGCCATGGTTGCCCAGATGGCGGCGTGGGTGTATTGACCGCCGTTTTCGCGCACGCCCGGTACATAACCTTTGATATAGCCGGGGTTCATGGCGGATTTATCGAACGGCGGATCGAGCAGTTGGATAATGCCCTGATCGCGGCGCACCAAATGCTTGTCGAGCGAGGCCATGGCTTGGCGCGCGCGCATGGGATCGCCCGCCCCTGAAAGCACCGACCAGCTCTGGGCAATGGAATCGATACGGCACTCATCGTTAACCGCTGAACCTAGAGCGACACCATCGTCGAACCAGGCGCGGCGGAACCAGGCGCCGTCCCAAGCGTATTGGTCGATATTGTGTTGCAACAGTTTTGCCTCGTGCATACAGCGATCAGCAAAGACCAGATCGTGGCGTTGATGCGCGATCTTGGCGAAGGCGAGCAGCACTTTGTAGAGCATAAAACCGAGCCAGACGCTCTCGCCTTTGCCGTGGATGCCGACCAGATTCATGCCGTCATTCCAATCGCCCGAGCCCATCAGCGGCATGCCGCGCTCGCCAAAGCGCAGACCGTGTTCGATGGCGCGCTGGCAATGTTGATAGAGGCTACCGGTGTCGGTGCTCTGCCCCGGCAAGTCGTAGTAGGACTCTTCATCCTCATTGAGCAAACGCCCGGTGAGGTAATGCAATTGTTCGTCGAGTACACCGGTATCGCCAGTGTTTTGCACGTAGTGGCAAGTCACCAACGGCAGCCAGAGGTAGTCGTCCGAACAGCGGGTGCGCACGCCGCGCCCTTGAGGAGGATGCCACCAATGTTGCACATCGCCTTCGTGATATTGGCGCTGGGCGGCGCGCAATAATTGCGCGCGCATCATGCCCGGTTGAGTGTGGGCGAGAGCCATAGTGTCTTGCAATTGATCACGATACCCGTAGGCGCCGCCGGATTGGTAATAACCGCTGCGCGCCCAGAGGCGACAGGCTAATGTCTGGTAGAGCAGCCAACCGTTGGCGAGCACATTGAAGGCAGGATCAGGGGTTTTGACTTGCACAGCACCGAGGGTGCGCGTCCAGTATTCGTGCACTTTAGCGAGCGCGGCGCGAGCCGAACCCAGATGACGCATCCGCTGTGCCAACGCGCGAGCCTGTTCGATATCCTGCCCCGCGCCGAGGCGGAAAATAATCTCGCGCGACTCTCCCTCGCCCAATTCAAACGGTACCTGGATGGCGCCGCAGGGATCCAACCCTGCGCCTAAACGCCCTGAAAGCCGCGCACGCGTGAGCGCATCCGGGTTGCCGAGCGAACCGTTGCGACCGAGGAATTCGGTGCGGTCGCCGGTTAAGGTGCGGGAGTTGTCGTCCACATCAAAAAAGCAGGCGCGCCCGCCAAATTCGCTGTTGTAGGCATTGCGGGCAAAGAGTGCGCCACTCGCAGAATCGATTTCAGTCACCGTATGCAACGCGGATTTGGTGCGCAAGTCGCCCAATACCCACTCCACGTATCCCGTTGCAGATAAGCGCCTCCTGCGGCCGGATAGGTTAGTGACTTTGAGTACGGAGAATTTGACCGACTCTTCCAAATCGACATAGACCCAGAGTTGCGAGCAGACATCATCTTCCGTGTGTTCAAACACGCTGTAGCCAAATCCGTGGCGCGTCACATAGGGCGCATGGCCACGTTTGGGCAAAGGCGTGGGCGACCAGAAATGGCCGGTGTCTTCATCGCGCAGGTAAATCGCTTCGCCACCGGAGCTGCCCACGGGATCATCGCACCAGGGCGTCAACCGATATTCATGCGCATTTTCGCTCCAGGTATAGGCGAGGCCGCTCTCTGAAATCACGGTACCAAAGTTAGGGTTGGCGATAACGTTGACCCAAGGCAGCGGTGTCACTTGCGCTTGGGTAGTGGTAATGATGTATTCACGGCCGTCGGCGGTAAAACCGCCGAGCGGATTGGTAAGGATCAAATCCGCACGCGGAGCGATTTGTTGGGGACGGTTAGCCTCAACCGCCGGTTTGCGATTCGGCACCAAGCGCGCAACTTTCTTCTCTGCCAACCCTTTCCAATTGACCTGCTCCGCCAAACTGCCATTGGCACCGTCGATAATCGCCCGCGCCACAGATTGCAGCAGGATGCGGTCTTCATGGGAAATCTGTTCCGCCGAGCGCACAAAAATACCGCCGGGGCGGTCAATCGCATGGCTTTCGCTGCCAGTGGCGATCAAACCCATAATCTGGTCCTGCAGGCGCTGGCGGTAGCCGATGTGGTCTTCATTCCAGATCACCAGATCGACCGACAAGCCTTTCAATCGCCAGTAGGCGTGGCATTGGATCAACTGCCGCGCCAGCTCGATGTGTTCACTGGTGGCGATTTTTAACAACACGATGGGCAGGTCACCGGAGATGGCATAGCCCCACAAACCTGACTGCCCGCGCCGGTTCTGGACCAACACACTCGCCTCGGCCCGCAGGGCGGAGTGAGCGTAGAGCACGGCGCTGGCCAAGCGGCGATAAATCTGTGCATCGGCCTCGCTGGCGTTGATCTGGCGGAGTGTGACACCGCTATGAGTCGCGGCAAGGTCAAACACCCGATCGGCCAAATGGCGATCCTGATAACGGCCGACCAGGGTCATGCAAGACTCGCGGTTGTCGGCAGTGCCACTCACCAGATCGAGCGTCGCCACCTGCCCGGCTTCCAGAGTTATGCGGCAGCGAATGGCAACAATCGGGTCCAGCACCGAGCCTTGGCTACCTGAGAGTTCACCGCCATCGGTAACGGCTTGCGGCGCCATCAAGGTGCGGCCGCGGCCGGTAAAGCGCAACCGGTCAGTCTCGTAAGAAAACTGATCCACTGGACTGCCATTCGGTGAGAGCAGATGAAACATCCAGGGCGTATGCTCACCCACGGAACGCGGGCGACGGGTGCAAAGTAACGCACGTCGCTCGGGCAGCATTTCCGTCTGCACAAACAAATTGCCAAAGGCGGTTTGGGTCGCATCGGCCGCCGGTAACGCCAGCACCACTTCGGCATAGCTGGTGAGTTCCAGGGTGCGGGTGCGCGACGAACGGTTGGTGATGCGCAGGCGGCGCAGTTCGATGTCGTCCTCGGGGGAGACGACCAATTCGGTATAGGTTTCGATGTCGTGGTCGCGACGGCGGAATTCGGCGCGGCCTTCCGAGAACATCGCCTCGTAGTTGTCAGCGCGCTTGAGTGTGGGTTGATGGCTTGCCGACCAGAACTCGCTGGTGGTGGTATCGCGCAGGTAAACAAACATGCCCCAATTGTCGCGTGTGGCATCTTCGCGCCAACGGGTCACCGCCAGATCTTTCCAGCGGCTGTAACCACCACCGGCGTTGGTGACCATCACCTGGTAGCGGCCGTTGGATAACAACTGGACTTCCGGCGTGGGGGTATCCGCCTCCAAAGGCGCGTAGGTGGCGGTTTCGACCTGATCAAATAGGGCGGCGCCATCGGCATGGTCAGCCACATGGGTGTGCAGTACCGATGCTTTGGGTATGCGCTCCTGCAACAACAGCAAGGTCGCCTGTAACAGCGGGTCAGCTTCAAACCGGCGCTGCATGGGGCGATCCAACAACAGATAGGCGAGCGCCAGGAGACTCATGCCCTGGTGGTGAACCATAAACGAGCGCACACAGGCGCTGGTCTGGCCACGCGCCAAGCGCGAGGGGGTGTAATCCACCGCTTCATAAAACCCGAAGCGCCCTTCCACGCCATTGCCGGCGAGCCATTCCAGATTTTCGCAGGCTGCTTCGGGCGCGACCATCAAGGCCATCACCGAGGCATAAGGGGAGATAACCGTATCTTCCGCCAAGCCGCGTTTGAAGCCCAAACCGGGTACACCAAAGGCGTGATACTGGTAATTCAAGCTGGCATCAAAGGTGTGATAACCGGATTCCGAGATCCCCCAGGGCAGATTGCGCTGCTTGCCATAGGCGATCTGGCGGCCAACGGCGGCGCGACAGGTTTGGTCAAGCAAGGTGCCGTCGTAACTGGGCATCACCAGCATCGGCATCAGGTACTCAAACATGGAGCCGCTCCAGGACATCAACACTGGCTCGCCCTCCGCCATGGTGCGCAACCGCCCCAAAGCAAACCAACTCTCTTGCGGTACCTGGCCCTGGGCGATAGCGACGAAATTACACAGACGCGCCTCCGAGGCGAGCAGGTCGTAAAAGCTGTTGTCGCGGCGATAATCGTCGAGGTTGTAACCTACGGCGATGAGGTGGCGGGTGCGGTCGTACAGGAAGTCGTACTCCATCGCCGCAAACTCATTGGCCTGTGCGGCCAGCTCCATACAGGTGGCGATGCGCTCATTGGCACGCTGGCTGGCAGTGACTATCAAGCCGCGCAATTCGAGCAACCATTCCCGTTCGGCCACCGTACCGGGCCGCAACAATTGTGCATCCAATAGCGGCACCAGCCCCAGGTTGTAGGTAGTCAACAGGCGCAGGCTGGGAATCCGGTTCAAGTCGATCCCGGGGGTGAAATGCGCGAGGGTGGCCACAAACCCACCCAGTGCAGGTGGCGGGGCGCGCAGCCCTAACCAGGGAGCAAAAAATAATAATTCATCGAGCGCGGAGCGGCTCTGTTGGGCAAGTGCTGCCCCCCAGGTTTTAGCTTCATGGGCAAGCCCCACATGATCAATCACCGGAGCGCCGAGCATATCGTTCAGAAGCGCTCCGCTCACCGCCAGTTTGACGTTAGGCTGCACGGCTAGATAGGCATTGATACTCACTGCCGCGTTCATAACCCCTTCCAGGCAATGCAAGAGCGCCGGCAAATTGTTGATACGCTCGGCGTGGGTGTGAGCACAAGCAGAATTCAACAAGCTGCGCAGACGGATGATCGCCGCCTCTACCACATGCGGCAGATCGTCCAGCATATGCGCAAACTGCAAACTATCGGTGAGCACCGCGAGGGTATCGGCCAAGCCATGGAAGACACGTTCGTGGGGAATCGTCTGATCAGGCAGCGCCACTAACCCGGCGCGCAGGGTGAGCAGATGCCCGGCGAGGTTGCCGCTGTCCACTGCCGAAATGTAGCGCGGTGGCAATGGCCGTAAGGTGAGCGTGTCGTACCAATTAAAAAAATGGCCGCGATGGCGCTGCAGCTTGCCCATACTGCCAAAGGTATTGGCCGTGCGTTCGAGCAACACGTTGGCGGAGATAAAACCAAAATCGTAAGCCGATAGATTGCCCAGCAGCGCCAGCCCGATATTCGTTGGCGAGGTGCGATGCGCAATCACCGGGCCGGGATTTTCCTGAAAGTTATCGGGCGGTAACCAATTGTCTTCAGCCACCACAAAACGTTCAAAATAAGCCCAGGTTTTACGGGCGATTTTGCGCAAAAACTGCGTCTGCTGCCCGGATAAACTCGCCTCTTTCCGCTCCAGCGGCAGACCTAGCCACCACACACTGAAGGGTGCGATAAACCACAACACCAACAGCGGCGCTGCGCTGGGCAAGGCGGTGGGTTGCAATATCACCAGCGCAGCAGTTACCGCCAGAGCAATCGCCGGCGCCGACCACAGCAGGTCCCAACTCGCCAGCAAACTGCCCTTGGTTTTGCGTTCCTGCTCAGCCGAAGCACACCACTCCAGCAGCAATCCCGGTGCACACCACAAGCGCCACAGGCTGCGCAGAATCGCCGTCAAACTAAAACAGGCTTCATGGGGCAAACAGCTAATACGGAACAGCGCCTGCAGAAAATGGCGCCGCGCATTGGCAAATACGGCGGCCAAATGTTCCGCCAGAAATATCTCGCGCGGCTTGCGCAGTACATCGACCAGGGTGACCAGCATCGGTGGCAGCAGGATGATACCCAGTGCAGCAAGCGTCCAAAGTTCGGGGGCGGGCAACAGTGTCCAACCGATCAACAGCAGCAACAGCAATGCCACGGGTGCAAGGCTGCGCAGCATATTGTCGGCGATTTTCCAGCGCGACAAAGCCGACAGCGGATTCGCCAGCCGCTGGCCATTGGCGCCCGGTACGCGCGGCCACAACCAACTGGCAATTTGCCAATCGCCGCGCATCCAGCGCTCGCGCCGAGCGACATCCAACTCGTAGCGAGCGGGCGAATCTTCGTAGAGATGAACATCGCTCAGTAAGCCCGCGCGCGCATAACAGCCCTCGAGTAAATCGTGACTCAGGATGCGGTTGTCAGGGAAACGCCCACCGAGCACTTGTTCGAAGGCGTCCAGATCATAAATGCCCTTGCCGATAAACGAGCCTTCGCCAAACACATCCTGATACACATCCGATACCGAGCGGGTGTAAGGATCAATCCCCGCTTCGCCACCGTAGAGTTGCACATAGCGCGAGCAATTGGCGGCCGATAGCGTCGCCGCCATACGCGGCTGCAAGATGCCGTAACCACGGCGGATTACATGATGTTCAGGGTCGTATACCGGGCGATTCAGCGGGTGCGCCATAGTGCCGACACACTGGCGGGCAGCATCGCGCGGTAGCTGGGTATCTGTATCCAGCGTGATCACGTAGCGCAGTTTGGGCAGCGCTGTTATATCGCCAACAATCAGTGAAAATGCCGCTGAATGGCCACACCCTTCGCGCAACAGCTGGTTTAAATCAGCGAGCTTGCCGCGTTTGCGTTCATAACCCATCCAGCGTTTGACGGTAGGGTTCCACAGGCGCGGGCGATGGAAAAGGAAGAAGCGATTGCTGGCACTGCTGGATGGATAGGCTTTGTTGAGCCGCTCAATACCTGTGCGCGCGCGCGCTAACAATGGCTCATCAGCCGGTAAGGTTTCACTGTCCGCATCACCAAAATCGGTGAGCAAACCAAAATATAACTGCTCATCGCGGTTGCCCAGGAAGCGCACTTCCAGCGCCTCCAACAAGTCATCGATACCCTGGGTGCTGGTGAGCAGCGTTGGCACCACCACAAGTGTCGCCAATTCTTCGGGAATACCTTGCACAAAATCCAGGCGCGGCAAACGCTTGGGTTTTACCACCAAGGTAACTACCCAATTGACCAGCGCCGAGGCGAGTGAGGTTGAAGCGATCAAGGCGAGCAAGGTCAAAACACCTAGCTGCCAATTGCTAATGTTGTAACTCTGCGCCACCAGGAAAAATCCGGCTGTCGTGAGCAATACCAGTGACACTATTGCCCCAAGATACAGGGGCAAACGCACATGGGAACAACCGCGCCGGAATCGCTCTGCCAGTGGTAAACGCACCGCAACCGCGCGCTCCAATTGCGGCAAACCGCGATCAACCAGGTAGTAACCAACATGGCGCGTATGCGCGTCAGGTGTATCGCCCGCATGCTGCGCCAGTTCGATCGCCACGCGCGCAATACCCGCTTCAGAAATTTTGCTGCGCTTGGCAAGCCGGTCGATCACATGGCGATATTCATCGCGCGTCGCAAAATCCATGCGGCGATAAATGCCGTCCCTGTCCTCCAACAAAATCTGCTCGACGATGCTCATGGTTTCCACAAACACGCGCCAATCGTAAGCACCTAAAAACCGCAAACTGCCAATACTGTTGCTAATCGACACTTGATCAACCGCCTGCTGCTGGGTTTCCGCCTGCACCATTTGCTCAATGGTCAAACTCTCCTCCGCCAAGCGCTGTTCAATCCAGGTCAGCGGCAACGCGAGTGCGGGGCCATGCCCTTGCAAACGGCGCACTAATTCAGCGATAAACGCACTCACCATCGGCGGGTTAGAACGCGCCATATCGGCAATCACCACAATCAGATTTTTCGGGTCGCTCTCGGCCACTTCCACCATCTGGCTCGCCCATTCGCGCGCTTGATTCAAATAGCTGCGCGCATGGGTAATACGCAAACTCACACGGCGCAAATTTTCAATCAGTGCGAGGCGCAACATGATCGGAATTGCCCAGAGTTCACCCAGTGTTAGTGGTGTGACGGTTTGATAAGCCGCAACAAAACGGCTGAGGATTTCAGCATCGATGCGGCCATCACCATGGGCGATAGCAGCGAGCGCCAAATCGTAAACGCGCGGCAACCCGGCAGATCGCCCGGCGCTTAAACGCGGCAATTCACGGCTGTAATTTTTGGGGAAATGGCGCTTGGCTGTGCGGATTTGTTCTTCAATCATGTAAAAGTTGTCGAGCAACCATTCACCCGCTGGCGCGATGCGCGAACGCGCTTTTACTGCAGCCGCGAGCAACTCGCAGCCGCTAATCAACACCTGCTCGTTTTCATCCAAGCGCGTCAGCAAACGGTCGCGCGTGCGCGCCTTACTCAGGCTGTGCTCACTCGCCAGCACTTTGCCGAAATGTTCCATCTGGTCGGCACTGAATAACTCCGCGCGCAGTGGATTGAGATCTTCCGGTCGCTGTGCGCGCCGGTCGTACACCCGGCCGCGCCAGGAACTGATACCCGAAGTGAAAAAGCGGGACAAGGTTTTACCCCAGTTTGCGTTCTGCATAATTAAAGCCTTGGGGGAAGATGGTTCTACCAAGCTTGGGCAATTCGCGGGGGGCTGTCTGTTCGTTAGCGAGCTTTGGCTTTTACATACTAGTGATATAGACGCTCTATGCGACGCAACTGCACACGGACATGATTTTTATTCGGTTCATTGCGATGACTGTGATGAGATTTTTTTTCGTCATCATCATAGCTTTGTGAATCCTGCGCATATTTATGCACACGGGCATCAGATCGACGCGGTTGCGCGCCTAATTCATGGAAAGATTTTTCACTCTGAACATAATTGTTTTTATTGCTATGGGTATCTCTTTTCATTTCTCAGTCCACCTGTGAATTTACTGACTATTATTAAGCATTAATAAATAATTCAGAAAAAGTGTGCGCCAGAAAACAGATCGCACGCGCAAACAATAAGGTGGGAATTTACAAAGATCAGTGCGCTAACCCGCATAAGCAAAACAATGGGAGAGTGTGTGTTTTCGTACAGACATGAACAGTGCCAGTTTATATGTTAGCGATTCACAAACTGATGGGAGCTTGAAATGGAAACACAATTTGCACAACGCCCGGACAATAATTACCGCGAAGGCATCATTAGTACTCAGCCAGAAAATAACAGCGCCGTTGCATGGTGTGCTGTGTTTGCCGGTGCAGTCGCTTCTGCGGCCTTATCGTTAATTTTATTATTACTCGGCACCGGTTTTGGATTAACGCTGGTGTCCCCCTGGTCGAGCGAAGGAATTAGCAGCACGAGTTTTGGTGTGTCGAGTATTGTTGGTATCACCTTGATATCGGTAGCCGCATCAGCGCTTGGCGGTTATCTCGCTGGCCGATTAAGAACCCGCTGGCTCAACACTCATAACGACGAAGTCTATTTTCGCGATACAGCACACGGATTTTTATCTTGGGCAGTAGCCACACTCGGTACCGCCGCCTTACTCACTTCCGTCATTAGCGGCATCATGGGCAGCGGTGTTAAGGCGGGTGCAGCAGTAGCTGGTGGCGCAGCGACGGCGGCCACCAGTGCGATTGCAAGTGGCACGGCGGCAGCGCTGGCTTCAGATAACAGTGAAGGCGATACCACCTTGCCATACCTGTTGGACACACTGCTGCGCAAAGATCCAAACACTGCTGCAGATACTTCCCCGCAACAGCCGGTCACTTCACCCGACCCTGTCGATGGTGCCCCCGCGACCGAACCAGCACCAGCACCAGCACCAGCACCAGCACCACAAGCAAATGAAAATACCACTGCTGCAGAAAACGATGCAGCCAAAGGCGAACTCATGCGTATTTTTGTTCACGCAGTAGCAACTGATTCGCTGCCACAAAACGATGTGGAATACGCGGGGCAACTTGTGGCACAAGTAACTGGCACAGATCAACAAACCGCTGAAAAACGCGTCGCAGACAGCTTCAACACATTAAGAGAAAAATTAGACGAAGCTGAAACCGCCGCACTCGCTGCCGCTGACAAAGCACGTGAAGTAACAGCCTATACATCGCTGTGGTTATTTATTTCATTATTAAGTGGTGCGTTTATCGCGAGCTTAATGGCCATATACGGCGGACGCCAACGCGATCTTAATTAACAATATTTTTTCTTAAGGAGAAAAATATGCGCTCAATACTCTTGTACTTTCTCGGCATCCCAATTCCTATCATTATCCTTATCGCCATACTCTTGTAATTAAAAAAAATAGCCCGGAGGCAATTCGCTTCCGGGATTTTTTATTGCCACCCGAAATTTTTCTCAAGATCAAACTACTCCTACCTCCAGCTCTCCCACTCGCTCACATGCTTCAGATAAGCCTAACAACTTGGCTCCGCGCTTAATGCCAGCTGGCAAGCTTTGAATCGCTTACTGCGCAGACCCTTCGCGTGGGGAATATGTAATGGGCGGTAATTACATCGGTAGCGGAGATCTGTTATTTAGCTCACCTACCCTTCGATGCTCATTTACGTTCTTTACCATGCTCAAAAGCACTACCAAGATAAAAACTAATCCTTTATAGTCAACGGCTTAGCGTGTTGACCAGGGTAAATACCTTGCCCCCACAAGGTAAATAATGCGCATGCCCGTTTTTCACCAGTCGTTGTTTGACGCAACCGAGCTGAATTTTTATTTAAATCAGTTGCTTAGGCAGATTTTTTATAAAAATCAGAAATGAGAAAACGCGCATGCGCGGTATACAAATGTTATAAAAAGGTGATCTTATCCATGAAGGGAATTTCAGTGTTCGCAAAAATGTCGGCCTCAGTATTGATTACCCTGCTAATTTTGACGGTGCTAATAATGTTTGCAGGAACGGGCATATATATTGCTGCCTTTATTTCTGTCGGTGGTTTTATAATGTTCGGGGTGTCTGGCTTGGTCTTTTGGTTCGCCGTAAATTGCGGCCTAAATAAAATCACCAAATACAATTCTGTATCTGTATTTATATCTGCAATAGTCGCATCATTATTAAGTGGTTTTACCTTTGAATTCGTAAGGGCTAATTTTTTAGTATATGAATTCAAAGATGTATTTTCTACTAAGCTTTTAATAATGCCAATTGCAATACTTAGTGCACTAATCTATGTATTACTGTTTTCAACCAAAAGGCCGCCAGCCTAGTTAAAAAATTTATAACAATGCATTGCACCTGACGCATTGTAAGTAGCGCTTATGCAATATCGCTACGCTGAGTTTATCGCAACGCGCTACTTACAATCCGCAGGTGAACGCAACGTTGTAAGGTAATATTTTAGTGTTGTTATCGCACTTGGTTAGTGTTGTGGAGAAAAGCGTTTGCAGTTTCTATTACATTACCTGCCGTCCGGT
>NZ_JAVDVX010000013.1:0-28039 GCF_031457055.1 Cellvibrio fibrivorans
GCGGTCAGGTCGAGCTGGGTGGTGAAGTGTAGGTTGGGCAGGTAAGCCGATTCAAACAGCAGGTTCTGCATGCGTGGATCGCGGATCACGTTACCGGTGCTGATACTGGCCAGCGGAATGGTCAGGGTCGCCTGGCCATTGGCTGCCACAGTGCCTTGCAACTGGCTGAAGGTCATACTTTCGGGTGTTTCCACGCCGGCCGTACTTTTCTTCACGGTTACGAAGTTGAAGGTGGAGTTGGTGGCATCGAGTAACCAGCGCGCGCCGGTCGTGCTTGCTACCGAGCTACTGCTGCGGCTGCTGGTAGTTACTGCACTGCTGCTGGATGCGACTGGCGTACTACTGGTTGCCGCGCCGCCACAGGCTACCCCATTAAGGGTAAACGCGGTGGGTATAGCGCCAGGGTTGTTCACCAGAAAGCCAAAGTTGGCAGTGCCATTGGCGGCGATATTAGGGTTGTAGGCGGCATTTTTCACGCACACATTTTTACCCGTCTGGGTAACGATGCCATCCCACAAATTTGGAATAGTATCGTTACCGGCGAAAGACCAGCAGAGTTCCCAACTGGTTTTGGCGGTGGCGTTGTTGGTAATAGTGACTTTATATTGGCCACCGTTACCCCAGGTATTGACGGTTTGGTAGGCCACGCTACAAGCACCCTGAGCGCTAGCGCCACCAGATGCCATGATGCCCAGGGCCATTAACCCGCTGGAGAGCATCGACAGTTTCATTAATTTTTTCATGATAGGTTCTCTCTAAGCTTCATCCAATTAACGGGCGTCAAAGACGAGCGCGAAGTCCACGGGTACGGCGACACTGATCGAGGCAATGCCCACCGCTGCACGCAGGGCTTCCACACCATCGGTGAGTGCGTAATCGCCGGCTTTCACGAGGATCGGTGACAGGCTTTGCACCAATACGCGGTTAGCGGACAGTTTCTGGACGGAGACTTTGGTAGTAATCGCACCGGTCACACCATGCAAGTTCAGGCTGGCAGAGATATCAGTAGCGGCGGATTGGCCCACTGAGAGACTACTGAGCAAGGTGGCTGGTACCGCCAGAGTTACGGTAGCCGTTGGGTAGGTTGCGGTTTCGAACAGCAGATCGCGCATACGTTGATCGCGGAGGGCGACAGCGGTGTTCACCGTGTTGAGGTCAATAGTCAGGGTCGCGACACCTGCGCTGCTGATATTACCGCTCAGGCCGGTGAAGTTGTGCACTTCCACATTGTGGGTGTTTTTAGTGGTGGCGAAGTTCAGGTAAGACGCTGTGCTGTCCAGACCCCATGTACCGGCAGTATTCGCAACGGATGAGCTGCTCGCCTTGCTGCTGGAAGCCGGCACACTGGAGGCCGGCACACTGGAGGCCGGCGTACTTGATGCAGGTTTGGAGGATACGGCAGCAGAAGATACGGCTGCACTACTGGTGGCAGCGCTGTCACAGGCTGCACCATTAATGACCGGTATTTCCGCTGACGCTGCACCTTTAGTTCCCTGCACGCCGAATTCGATCGACTGGTTAGGCTGGATAGTGCGGTTCCAGCTGAGGTTGGTGGCTGTGTAGGGGTTGGTGCCGCCGAGAGTAGCGTTCCAACTGCTGGTGATACGATTGTCGCCAGCGTATTGCCAGTTGACGTTCCAGCCGTTGATGGCGCTGGTGCTGGTGTTGGTTATTTTTATGGTGGCGGTAAATCCATTATTCCACTGGCTGGCAACCAAATACTGGCATCCGGCGTAGGCCTGGGTGGAGAGAGCGGATATCGCCAGAGAAAACCCTGCTGCATAGAGAGTGCGGGTTAGCGCACTCGCTGTGCGAGGGTGAATCGCAGAGGCTTTAAAGCTACTCATAGTGTCTTCCTCAGAGAAAAATACCGAATGAATTCGGCGGTGGTCATCAACAATCGTTATGGTTAAAAATGGTCGAGCTCGGCTAACAAAAAAATCTTTGAACAGTTATTTTTTTGAAAAAGTAGAAAAATTCACTCCATTTTTCGCACTGCGCGCAGTTGTACTTTTTCGGTAAGCAATGGCGGTTCAGGAGCGCGCATCATGCGCAGCACTTCTCCGGCAACAATAATGGCCGCGATTAATAATCCGGCGTAAATGAACATGACATAGCTGTAATTTGCTGTGTAATTCCACGGACGCGCGATGCCGAGATAACACGCAAATAGCCAGGAGGTAGATGAAATGGCGCCGGTGAGCGTTACCAATATTTGTTCAATGGTGGGCAAACCCAGTAACCCGCGACGCGAGGTGACGCGCGGAAAACTAAAATAGTGCAGCGCAATTCCGTTGAGCGTTAATACCGACACCACGGTAAATTTCGCCCAGAGTTTTTCGTTCATTAAATACTGTTGGGGATTTTCCAAATAACCAAGCAGCACTAGCGCAAGTCCGGTAATCCAGAGCACAACCAATGCGACAAACATGACTTCTGCAGATTTGGTCAGGTCTTTAATGGCGCTCGCCGACAAAGCCTTGCCGCGCGATTTTGCCAAAGCAGAATCCTGGATGAGTAAGATCCCTACGGAGACACAAGCAGCAAGTAAATGCGCATAGACAAGGAGAGTTTTCATAGCACTTCCATGGTATTAATAGTTGATTTTGGTTTTTTTTAGCGCGAACAAAAGCCGTCTCATATCCAGTCAGCTGTTGGTTCGCGAATCAACGGCACTGGTGAGATGTGTTGCTACAACAATTTTTTTGACCGAAAACCTCAGGGGGAAGTCGACCCTGGTTTGCGTGATGTTATTGCCGAGTGTTTTTAGTTGGATTTTGTTGTTTTTATAATGACAGTTTCGCAAATGGCGTCTGCCTTTACCGCACTATAGTGGCGGCTCAGTATGACAGTTGTCTGTATGGTCAAGCTCTGCATTCTGCTACTTGGCACACATTGAGTGTGACAGGTTTCGCATCTATGCCACCCTGCAGCATTGCGCTAGTGGATTCGCTTGGCGATCAGTCTCTGGCTAACAGTTGCTAATTTACGCGGACTGCCAATGGCGTTCCAATCATTAGTTCTCATTTCTACCAAAAATCTGATTTATTCGGATAAGAAGATTTGTGCAGGGTGGGTGCAGGCAAATCAGTTGGCGATATAAAAGCCTACAAGTTCTATCTTACCTCTGGTGATATCCTCTATAGATAATATTCTGCGACGATAAGTTTTCGTGCGAATAAGATATGAAAAAAATCTCCCGTAGAACAAAACCCACATTGTTCATCACGATAGCGCCGTGTTATAACCCCTTTTCCCCTGTGGCTAAAGGCGAATTTTTTTAGCAACTTACTGTTATGTACAAGGAGATGATGATGCTAACTGATAAATGTCATGTTTGGTTTAATCAAAACTTGGTTATTCCTGTCGCAACGTTGATTATTCTTTTCTCGCTGCTTTCACATCCTGCCAATGCCATCATAATTGAAGGTAAAGTCAGCGGGGTTATTACTGATGTATTCACAGAGGGCAACAGATCTGACGGTGCCTTTTTTGATGTCGCTGTTGTGGGACAGTCTTATCATGCGGATTTCTGGTATGAGTTTGATGAAAATAATTTCCCTCCTACTTATGCTCAGGATTCCTTCCGGGAATACGATTTTGGTTTGTCTTCTATGGGAATCGTTGTACATGTGGGTAATGAGAGTTATAGCTCTACCACCTCCAGCGAGTTTCCATTGACGCACTTTAGAAATATGATCAATATTTTTCGCGGTGATAATTTTAGTTATTTCAATATGACAACTTATAATTTATATAGCGCTGTTAATCCGCGTTCCGAAAACCGATTAATCGATATCAATTTTTATTCTACCACTATGGACTATTTTTCGGATTTGGATTTGGTGCAAGATATTTCCGTTGTGGCAACAAATGGATCTTCATTGGGTGAAATGCGTCTTTTGGATTACGGTACCCGCGATGGTGATAGATATCCTGGGGATTTTTACGATTACGATGCCAATATATATGGAAATATTACCAGTTTCGATATGCAGGTACGCGGTTCGTTGGTAGATGAGCCCGATTCGCTCGGGTTAATAGCGCTCGCGCTACTGCTGATGGGCTGGCGTTATCGTTGCCATATCAAACCCATACATAAAAGTAAAAAATAAAGGCTAAAAGAATGGTTGAAAATAAATACGCAGCATTGCTCACGGTGTTGCAATCCCGCTTTGAAAAAAATATGAATCGCCATAAAGGCCTTGATTGGACTAAGGTGCAAGCAAAGCTGGAGGCTGATGCTAAAAAGTTAGCGTCGCTAAATGAAATGGAGGCGACCGGTGGCGAGCCGGATGTGGTCGGTTTTGATAAAAAAACCGGAGAATTTATTTTTTACGATTGCTCGGCAGAAACACCCAAAGGCCGCCGAAGTGTATGTTATGACCGCGATGGTTTGGAATCACGCAAAGAACATAAACCAGAAAATAATGCGCTGGATATGGCAGCCGCAATGGGTGTCGAGTTGTTAACAGAGGAACAATATCGTGATTTGCAACAATTGGGCGAGTTTGATTTGAAAACATCGAGCTGGATACAAACACCGGCGAGGATAAGAAAATTGGGGGGCGCGCTCTTTGCGGATCGCCGCTACGATACTGTTTTTATCTATCACAATGGTGCGCAATCTTATTATGCGGTGCGCGGCTTTCGTGGTGTGTTAAGAGTGTAAACTTTGTGCGCAGCAAAATAAAAAACCGGAGTGCATGGATCCGGTTTTTTCGTTTTATTAAAAAAGACTGGTAACTCCAGTTTACGACTCCATATTGAAATCGTAAGTCATGCCCTGGCTTGGCTCCTGCAAATAATGCCCCTGGATGTAATGAGCGCCCGCTTGCCAGAGCGTGGAAAGTACGCTCGCATTCTCTACAAATGGCACCAGAGTAATCTTGCTTTCGCCATTGAGCTTCTCGATCAGTTGGATCAGCGTCTCGGGGCTTTCGTTATTGTTTTGGATATCGGTGGTGAAGGACCCATCAATTTTAATCATGTTCGCGGGCACATGGGAAAGCGTATTGAACGGGTTGAGTGAACAGCCAAAATTGCTGATCGCAAAACTGGTTTTGAGTTTTTCCAATCCCTCAGCAAAATTCTTCGCCGCATTCAAATGATTAGTGACATCAATTTCCTGCGCCTGAAACACGATGGAATCGGCGGTGAGCTTCGCTGCCTTGAAGGCGACTGCAAGCCAGGAGATCAGCGATTCATCGCACAGGGATTGGCGGCCGATATTGACGATCAGTTTGGTTTTGTTGCCTTTGGCGCGATGCTGCGAGAGCATTTTGATCGATTCCAGAATTACCCAGCGATCAATTTTGGTAGCGGCGCTCATAGTGGATGCCGCCTCCAAAAAGTGATTGGGTGATATCTCATTGCCGTTTTCATCCACCATGCGCAAATAGACTTCGTAGTATTCCTCATCGGAGCCGCGCAGGCTGATGATCGGTTGGAATAACAGGCGAAAGCGGTCGTTGGCCAATGCCTGTTGGATAGCAGTCGCGATATCGATTTTGATTTCGCTTTTGGGTGTCTCTGGCTCAAACAGCATAGCGCTGTTGCCGTCTTTGGCCTGCACTTTATCCATCGCGCTGCGCGCTTGTTCGATCACTGTATTGGTGCTGGTAGTGGTTTCGTTGATCAACGAGATACCGATGCTGCAAGTGATTTGCAGGGTTTTGTGATCGATCTCGATGATGTGCGCTTCCAGATCCTTACAGAGTTGCAGGGCGCGGTTAACGGCAGCGTCGGCTTTCACATTGGGTGAGATGATCGCGAAGGTGGAGTCACCGAGGCGCGCGATAGTATCGCTGGTATTGGCCTTGGCGCGCAGCAGTGTTGCTATGTCGATTAACGCCAGATCGGCACCGGCGACGCCAAAGGTATTTTTAACCCGCTCGCTGAATTTATCCAACTCGATGTAGAAGAGGCAGTAGTACTGTTTTTCATCGACAGTGTCGATGATGTGATCGAGCTGGTTGATGATGTATTGGCGGTTGTAGACGCCCGTGACCAGATCCTGCCATTTGATTTGTTTAAGTTGGGCTTCCAGTTCTTCATTGTTGGCATGCGTGGCTGTTGCGGTAGCCGCCCGTGCGAGGAATTGGATGCAGGGCTCTTCGTCGTAGGTAACCAGAGATACTTCCAAATCTATTTGGGCTTCTTTCCCATCTTGGGTAATACCGGTAAAACCAAGGCTGCTTGATTCAGCCTCATCACCCTTAAAGGTGAAGTCTTTCAGGAAGTTTTTCAGGCGCGCCTGATCTTTATCGCTCACCATATCCATAATTGGCATGGCTTCAATGTCATCCCTGTTTTGATAGCCAAATAGCTCGGCAAAGGATTCGTTTGCGTACAGATAGAGGCCGTCCTGGATAAAGGCGATGGCATCGCGCGAGCTGTCGAGCAATTGTTGGCTGCGGCGCTCGGCTTCGCGAAAACGGCGGTCGGTATTGCGGCGCGCCTGGCGCTGCTCGCGGTTGCCCAGTTCGCGGTCAATTACTAACAATAGATGTTGGTCGTCATCCAGATTAACCACATCTGTGGCGCCCATACGCAGACCTTCGACTACGGCAAAAGGGCTGTCGTCTTCATCTACTTCATAGAGCAGGATTACCGGAACATCTTTATTGAGGCGGCGGATTTGTTTGATCGCCGCTTGCGGGGTAGGCGCAGTGGTGTCGTTATTGCCAATCAGCAAATCCCAACTTTGTTCTTGCAGGAGTTTGACGAGCGCTTCCTCGCTCTCGACATGTTGCGCTCGGCAGGGATGGCCGGAGGCGTGCAGCATACTGATCAAGCGTTCGGCTTCTGAGCGCTGATTATTCAGAATCAGGAGTCGGATAGTGTCGGTAGTGGTCATATATCTTCTATCTAGTCAGGCGATGGTCAGGGCTTCGCTCGTTTTTGACTATAGCGCGTTTTTTGGCGCACGAGTTCGTTTGAGTGTTTGTTGTATCGAACCCTGGGCTTTTTTTGCCATTTTGCATAAGGCTGGCTTACCAGTAAGTCCAAAAACTCTACCTTGTGTCGCCAATTGCTTGCCTTGGTGAAGGATGCTCGTCGCAGTAGGTTCCTTGTTGGGGCTATATTACTGAATTCAGTGGGTCGCTCAACTTGTCATGCTATTTATGCGATCTGGTCGTGGCTTTTGTGGATTAGTTCGCAATTAGCTGGATAAAGTCTGGGCGATTTATTCCCACACTGAATCGAAATCATCCTTACTGGTTTTGGCTTCGGGCTTGGCGGTGGCTAGTTCGCGAAAACCAAACTGGCTAAAGGCGCCAGTGGCGAACAACCGCTGGGTTAGCTGGATCGATTTATCGCCCTCATTGCTCACGCCAGCCTGGCTTTGGGTATACAGGCGAGCCTTACTGTGTTCGTGAAATGAAATGGCGTTGGTAATCAGGCTGGGAGGCTGGTTGACGGCGCGTAACTCCGGAATTTGCAGCGCGCGTAAGTATTCGGCAAAACCGCCGGTTTTGTGGACGGCGGCCAAGCCCACGGGGACAGCGTGTGGGGCAATAATCTGGATACCCAATTGCGTCGCCCCCTTGATCTGATGCGCCCAGCGCACCACGCCAATCGACCATTTATTGCGGCCATACTCGCGTAGTCCAAGCAGTTCTCCGGCGCGGACTTGCACCGGAATTTCATTGCGCCACTCCAAGCCGTAGCCACCGGGGCTGCGATCCATCAGCGGCACCGTGTAAATCGGGTGCTGCCCCTGATAATTCACCTTCTCCTGCGACTTGATGCTCTTTTCAATATTGAAGGTTGGTAGTGCGCGCCCATCAAATGGCGTTCCGACAATATCAAAAGCGTCGCCCCAGGGATCGTCTTCTTTTTTCGCTTTGTCGTCTTTAAGTTGAACACCACGTTTTTGGTAGATAGCGCCTTTTTCGGGCGAACCCGCCACGGCACTGCTTTGGTTTAAAAACAGATTAAATGGCTGCTCACCGGCTAGATAAAAATGGACATTGGTGAGACCGACGGTAACTTCAATTTCGGCACTGACATCCTGCCGCTCAAAGCTGCGCAACGCTAAGTGGCTCCAGGCCTGTGCCAGGTGTTTGGTCAATGCTGCCGACAAATTGAGCTGGTTGCGCTGGCTAACGCTGGCATCTACCCCTTCATTGCCTACCTTCTGCTGTTCCTGAAGTTTATTCACCAGATGACTGGTGCGTATTTCCAGCGGCGGCTCTGCACCCGGGTTACTGGCCGGGCGCCAATGCGACTTATAGAAAGGTGGGCGATTGCTGTTGGTAAGTACAACAAACAGGTTTTCCTTACCTCCCGGATTGTATGTATCCAGCTCGGCAATAGGTGCCAGTAGCTCTAGCAAGTTATAGGTACTTTCAATCTCTTCCTGCCTCAGTTGATTGGGTCTCGCAGTCGCGAGCAGGAGTATGCGCAAATAGACGTTGTGAATGGTCTTCAGCCCTTGGTTGTGGGGCAGTTTGTCCTCAACTGGCAGCTGCTCCAACTCCAGTGCGCAAGCCAGTTGATAAAGTGCATGCACCTCGGCCCAAATTTGGCTGGCGATAGGTAAATAGAGCTGATAAGAGCGCAGTAGCAATAGTCCCAGCGCAGTAAGCGCACGTTGGATGCACAGGGCTTGTAATCCTTGCTGGTCTTTTGTCGCTGGTGATACACACAGCTCCCGCACTACGGCGAGATAACTGTTGAGGAAGTGTTTCTGAATCGCCTGGGCGACAGTGGCTGTTTTGAGTGCGGCCTCCGGCAGAATCAGCGGCTGGTTCAAATACTTCAGCGCCAAGCCGCTCAGTGTCTGGTGCACCGGGACGCGCAACAACTCCAGAATCGCGAGGCGGTTTTCACTGTTGGTGCGCAAACGGCTGATTTCGTGGACGGCGGTATAAAGCTGGGCGCTGACTTGTTGCGCCTGTGTCAGAGGCAGGCTTTGCAGCCAGAGTTTGACCTGCGCCTCTTTACTGCCGCCGCAAAAACCCAGTTGCGCCAAATCCTGCTTTGGCACTATGAGCTTTTCAAGTAGATGTTTAATCGGTGGCTCGTTGGTCATTCGAATGCCGTCTGCTAATCCCGTTATAACTATGTAATTGAATATAGACGATTTTAGATCTTTTCGTCTGAATAACTAGCCGTTCAGTTGAGACCGGTTAGAATTAGTCAACATAACAATATGACGCCAATGTCCACTACATAAATCACAATAAAGACTAACGGGAGGGTCGCACATGGGCTCCATGTCGATGAGATATAAACTGATTTTGCTCGGATTAATGCCGGGTATTGCGATTTTGGTCGTCCTTCTGGCATTGGTCAGTGCCCGCATGCAGAGCATTGTCGAAAAGGATATGGATATATTGCGTGACACTCTGCTCAACGCGCACAAGACCGAATTGCGCAATTCGCTGGATATCGCCAGTTCACTGATTAAGCCACTTTATGAAGCTGCGCCCAGCGGTGAGTCCACGGAAAAAACGCAAGCCATCGCGCTGTTGAAACAACTGAAATACGGTAAAGATGGCTACTTTTTTGGCTACGATGGCAGCTCAGTGCGTGTGTTTTCCGGCAGCGACACTGCGCGTATTGGCGACAGCTTCCGCGACTACAAAGACGTTAATGGCGTCTTCCTAATCAATGAGCTGGTCAAGCAGGGGCAGGCTGGCGGCGGTTTTGTCACCTACCATTTTCCACGTTTAGGCCAAGGCGAAACCGCCTATCCAAAACTCAGCTATGCCATTTGGCTCGACAAGTGGGATCTGATGCTGGGAACCGGGTTTTATATCGATAGTATCGATAATGCGGTCGCGTCGGCACGGGCAGTGGCGGATGAACACATCACCGCGACATTGATGTGGGTTTTTGTGGCGGCGCTGGTATTGCTTGGTGCTATTGCACTGCTCGCGATATATATCGCCAATAAAACGCTGGCTCCACTCAATGGGTTGGTGCGCAGCCTGGAAGATATAGCGCGCGGGGGTGGCGATTTGACTCGTCGTCTGACACGCACAAGCAACGATGAAATAGGTGCGGTTATTTCGGCGTTTAACAGTTTTGTTGATTCCATCCACGGGATGATCCAACGTATCCAGCAGCTCACCCTGCAGGTAGCCAGTATTAGCAAGCAAGTATCGCAAGATACCAACGCCACCTACCAAAC
The DNA here is from genome assembly GCF_031457055.1 of Cellvibrio fibrivorans. NCBI lineage: Bacteria > Pseudomonadati > Pseudomonadota > Gammaproteobacteria > Cellvibrionales > Cellvibrionaceae > Cellvibrio > Cellvibrio fibrivorans. The sequence goes on from NZ_JAVDVX010000013.1 coordinate 10,145, forward strand.
CCTCGAACAGCAGCGCGAGCAAACTCTGCAGGTCGCCAGTGCCATTAATGAAATGGCGGCATCGGCGGTCGAAGTGGCTCGCAGCACGCAAGATGCCGCCACTGCCGCCAATCTCGCTGAGTGCACAACCAAAGACGCACAATCTACCGTCGCCAAATCCATCGATAACATTCAAGCGCTCTCCTCAGAGGTCAAGCTCAATACCGACGGTTTGCAGCAGTTGCAGCAGGATGTAAACGGCATCGGTGCTGTGTCCGATGTCATTCGCGGTATTGCGGAGCAAACCAATCTGCTTGCTCTCAATGCCTCTATTGAGGCCGCCCGCGCTGGCGAACAGGGGCGTGGTTTTGCGGTAGTGGCGGACGAAGTGCGGGCGCTGGCGGCGCGCACCCAAGCGTCAACTCAGGAGATTCAGGGCATGATTCAACGCCTGCAGGCCAGTACTACTGGTGCAAGCGAGTCGATTAAGCGCAGTCTGGTTAAAGGCGATGTCTCGGTGCAGATGGTCTGTGCCACCTCGGAAGCGCTCAGTGCTATCGATCAACAAGTTAGTACCATCAGTCAGCGCGGGTTGCAAATTGCTACCGCTGCCGAGCAGCAGACACAAGTGATCGAATCGATTAACCACAGCATGCATGTGATTGCCGATGCCACCGAGTCCGCAGGTCGCTATGCGGCGCGCTCACACCAATCTGGCGACGAGTTGGCCAGCGTCGGTGCCGAGTTGCAGCAATTGGTGGGGCAATTTAAAACCTGAAAATTGTTTTATTTTGGTGCAAAAACATTGGGTGGCCAATAGGTAGCGGAAGCGGTTAGTTATTTCGTGTGCACCAATAAAAAACAAAAATGTGCCCGATAAGTAAAAAATTGCATTTAGATGAGGCAAAAAAAATACTGGGTGGCTTCTATCGCCAACTGCAAAAAGTCTTTTTTTGAAAAAAAAGCAAATTAGTTAAACAATATCAATGGCTTAAGCAGTTTTCGCGACTGTGGTTTGCCAATGGCATAGCGCTTGCTAAACCCCTCCCAATGAGGAGTTGCGAGTCTATGTCTGAATCCGTTCTTAAAAACGATAGTAAATCCGTGCGTTCAGTATGCCCTTACTGCGGTGTAGGCTGCGGCATGGTGCTGGAAACTGACGGCCAAAAAATCATCAAAGTCACGGGTGATAAAAACCATCCCTCCAATTTTGGCCGCCTCTGTACCAAAGGCCAAACCAGCGCACAGGCGCTCACCAACTCCGGCCGTATGGAATCTGCCTTTGTGCGCAGCGAGCGGAATCGTGATCCAGTAAAGACATCCATGGCGCAGGCTATCAGTACTACCGCCAAACGCCTGCGCGAGATTCTGGATACCCACGGCCCCGATGCCATCAGTTTTTATGTCTCGGGGCAGATGTCGATTGAATCCCAGTACCTCGCCAACAAACTCGCCAAAGGTTTCTTGCGCACCAACAATATCGAATCTAACTCGCGCCTGTGTATGGCGAGTGCCGGTGCGGGGTACAAGCTCTCGCTCGGCTCCGATGCACCGCCCGGTTCCTATCAGGATTTTGATCACTGCGATTTGTTTTTGGTGATCGGTGCGAACATGGCGGACTGCCATCCGATTTTGTATTTGCGCATGATGGATCGCGTCAAAGCCGGTGCGAAATTAATTGTGGTCGATCCGCGCCGCACTACAACCGCGGACAAAGCGGATCTGTATTTGCCGATCAAGCCCGGCACTGATCTCGCATTTTTAAACTGCCTGTTATTTTTGCTGCATAAAAATGGCAAAACCGATGCAGAATTTATTTCACAGTACACCCAAGGCTGGGAAAATTTTCCGGAATTTTTAGCGGATTACACACCCGAAAATGTGAGCGAAATTACCGGTCTTTCAATCGAGTCGTTGATTAGAACTGCCGACATGATCGGCAATGCGCCCGAGTTTATGACCTGCTGGACCATGGGTTTAAATCAAAGTACCCACGGTACCTGGAACACGAATGCGATTTGTAATTTGCATTTGGCGACGGGAAAAATTTGTCGCCTCGGTAGCGGCCCTTTTTCACTCACCGGCCAACCCAATGCGATGGGCGGGCGCGAGATGGGTTATATGGGCCCAGGCTTACCGGGGCAGCGCACATTGCTAGTAGAAAAAGATCGCGACTTTATCGAAAACTTGTGGGGCGTTGCGCCTGGCAGCATCAGTACTAAACTCGGCAAAGGCACCGTTGATTTATTTGAGCGCATGGCTGCGGGCGAAGTAAAAGCTTGCTGGGTAATTTGCACTAATCCGGTCGCGTCTGTCCCCAATCGTAAAATCGTTATTGAAGGTCTGCAAAAAGCAGAATTGGTCATCGCACAGGATGCGTTCCTCGATACCGAAACCAATCGCTACGCCGATATTTTATTGCCCGGCGCTTTATGGGCAGAAGCGGAAGGCGTAATGATCAACTCCGAGCGCAATATCACGCTCATGCAAGAAGCTGTGAATCCACCCGGTGAAGCCATGGCCGATTGGGAAATTATTGCACGCGTCGCCTGCGAAATGGGTTTTAGTGACGGATTCAGTTTTAATTCTGCCGCCGAAGTATTTGAAGAAATCAAACAAAGCTATAACCCCAAAACCGGTTACGATCTGCGCGGTGTTAATTACACACGTTTACGCGAATCGCCACTGCAGTGGCCGTGCGCCGATGAAACCTCTACGCGCAATCCGATCCGCTATTTAAATACCGGCATCAACCAACCATTAAAGTTAATGGATGATGGCAGCGCGCCTTTACTGCAATTTGCAACTGACTCCGGCAAAGCCATTTTTCATGCGCGCCCCCACGTAAATCCGGCTGAGATGCCTGATGCCGAATTCCCAATGGTGTTAAATACCGGCCGAGTGCAACACCAGTGGCACACCCTGACCAAAACCGGAAAAATTGCCACGCTCAATAAATTAAATCCCGGTACCTTTGTGGAAATTCATCCGCAAGATGCGGCTGAATTAGGCATCAAAAATAAAGACAAAGTGGAGATTCGTTCGCGCCGTGGCTACGCCATTTTGCCTGCGGTGGTGACTGATCGCGTGCAACCTGGCTGCTGTTTTGCGCCCATCCACTGGAATGATGTCTATGGCGATAACCTGTGCATCAATGCAGTGACCAGCGATAAAATCGATGCGATCTCGCAGCAGCCAGAACTAAAAATCGCCGCCGTCGCGCTTAAGCGTGTCGACGTATTTGTGGAGGAGGCGGTTTCTGCCGAAAATTCTGCTGCGCACGACTATGATTACACCAGCCCTATGGCCTTCGCCGCCGTGGCTGAGGAAACCAGCATGACCCTGATTAAAACCTTCGCTGAAAAAATCGGCGTAGTAGAAGCAGTAGCGCCCAATTTCTCTGAAGCCGAGCGCACTTATCTGGGCGGTTATATCAGCGGCCTGCAAGCCACTGCAAAATTAATTTCCGCTGTGCCCGCACTGCCTGCCGATGCACCTATTAATCCCAATCATCGCACCTGGGTAAATGGTTTACTCGCCGGTATGTTCAGCCGTGTGCTCCCTATTGGTGTCGCATCTGTGGCTGCGCCTGCACAGGCTAAACCCGAGTTGGTGATGCTCTGGGCATCGCAAACCGGCAATGCAGAGGCCCTTGCCGAAAAATTTGCACAGCAATTAACAGCGCAAGGGTGGGCTGTTAATTTCCATTCCATGAATGACTACACCGTTGAGAAATTAGCAAAAAATAAATTGGTGGTATTTGTCACCAGCACCTTTGGCGATGGCGACGCGCCCGATAACGGCGGCGATTTCTGGAGCCAATTAAACAGCGACGCAGCGCCAGAACTAAACGAATTGCAATTCGCATTGCTTGCATTGGGCGATTCCAATTACGACCAATTCTGTGGCCACGGCAAAAAATTGTTTACGCGCTTACAAACCTTGGGTGCCAAAGCATTAGTTGAGCGTGTAGATTGTGATACCGATTTTGAGGTGCCGGCAGGTGAATGGTTTGCTAAGCTCAAGGAGCAACTCGCACCCCTAACGTCTGACATAAAAGCCTCTGCTGCGAACCAGCCATCATCAATGACTGCCACTACAACCTCATCTGCTGCACCATCTTCATCTGCTGTTTATGGCAAAGCCAATCCCTATGGCTCGCGCCTGGTTATCAATACACGTTTGAATGGTGCCGGTTCAGGTAAAGATGTTCGTCAATTCGGTTTTGATTTGGGTGAATCCGGTATTACCTATGAAGCGGGCGATGCGCTCGGCATCTGGCCAAAAAATTGCCCCGAGTATGTGTTTGAGTTGGAGCAAGCGCTGAATTTAAATGCCGATGCCCCGGTAGTGGTGGACACCCATGAAAAATCTGTGCACCAGGCGCTGCTGGAAAATTATGAAATCTGCCGCCCGAGTCTAGAGGCGCTGAATTTTATTGCGCAGCGCAGCAACAGCAAAGAATTAAAAAAATTGCTCGATGCAGAGCACAAAACCGAATTGCAGGAATGGCTTTACGGGCGCCAACTCGCGGACATTTTGCAGGAGTTCCCCATTCGTGCCAGCGCCGATGAACTAATCCCGCTGTTAAAACGCATGCAGCCGCGGTTATATTCCATCGCATCAAGTAGCAAAGCGCAACCGACACGCATTGATCTCACCGTTTCCGCCGTGCGCTACTCGCGCTTCCGCGACAGCAAAAAAATCCGCAAAGGCGTTGCATCCACGTTTCTTGCTGATCGCGCTGAGGGTGTAGACATCCCCATCTTCGTCCAACCCAGCAAACATTTCCATGTGCCGGAAAATGGCGATACTCCATTAATCATGGTTGGCCCTGGCACCGGCGTCGCGCCTTTCCGTGGCTTTTTACAAGAGCGCCAGGCACGCGGTGATCAAGGTAAAAACTGGTTGTTCTTTGGCGAGCAACACGCCGCAACCGATTTTTATTATCAGGAGGAGTTACAGCAATTCCAAAAAGACGGCGTACTCACCGAATTAAGCCTCGCTTTCTCACGTGACCAATCACAAAAAATTTACGTGCAGGATCGCATGCGCGAACAAGGCGAGGCAATTTGGAATTGGCTGGAAGAGGGCGCTTATTTCTGCGTTTGTGGCGACGCTAGCCGCATGGCCAAAGATGTAGACCAAGCGCTGCGCGATATCATCCAGCAATACGGAAAATTCGATGAAGCTGAAACCGTTAACTACATCCGCAAATTGAATATGGATAAGCGTTATTTGCGAGATGTGTACTAATCCTGTGAATTAATAGCTGTTACTGCAGCTCCAAAATCCCCCGTCAACGAGAGTTGGCGGGGGATTTTTATTGGGGCGTGCGTGGCCGGTTAACATTGTTTTACCCGTTGTAGCTGGCCAGGATTGACCTGTAATATCCAGTAATTCCGATTGGCATACTTGGGCGCAATAGTCTTTAATTGAGTTTTTATTATTTTAATGCAAAAGAACAGAGGGCTATATGGTTGAGCGAAGTGGAAGATGTCTTTGTGGGGCGGCGAGTTATTATTTTTCTGGAGAGCCTATCGCCGCGCGAGTCTGCTGGTGTAAAGACTGCCAGCACATTGCCTCCAACGGCACGGTGAATGCCATAGTGAATACTGATTCGCTCACCATAAATGGGGCGTTGAGTGAATTCGTTAGTGTTGCAGAAAGCGGAAACCAAATTCGCCGTCGTTTTTGCCCGGCGTGCGGTTCGCACCTGTTTGCCAATTCGTCCGCAAGGCCACAATACACGGTTGTTCGAATCGGCACCTTGGATGAACCCTCGTCAATCTCACCCACCATGAATATCTGGACAAAAAGCGCCCCCGCTTGGGCATGTTTTGATGGGAATCTCGATTCAGTAGAAGGGCAGGCTCCACCGCCAAAAATTGCAGAAAAATAAATTGAGTAGGTTGCCATAGGTCGCACACGTTGAGTTTGCGAGTTGTAACAGGTCTTTAGGTAGGCTCTGTTTATTCACTGTATATCTGGCTTCGAAAAAATTACGAGGAGAATGGGATGAAGGTAATTGCCTATGATGTAAAACGTGCCTTGACGTTGTTAGCTGTGGCTGCCGCTTTTGTATTTCCAGTATCGGATGCTGGGGCGAAGGGTATGAAGCTTGGGCAGGCGATTAAAATGGCGGATGGCCCAAAAACGTATGATGCGAATACATTAACGGTAGAACAATTGCAAAATTGCTTGGCCATAGAAACGGAGCTTGACAAATTGGACGCTGAGTTGACGAGTGAGCGACCATCGATTGCAAAGCAAGAGGCAAAGATAAATGTAGTTGAAAGTGAAATTAAATTTCTTAAAATTTTGCTGGAGACAGATGAAAAACCAACAACCCAAGAACAAGTCGATGATATTAATAAGAGCGTTGATCGACACAATAAGTTGGTAGCAGATTATAAGAAGGAGGCTGAAAAATACTCTATCTTGGCAAAAGACTACAATGCCAAGTTAGAAAAGCAAAAAAACGCATCGAATAATCACAATTCGCAATGTGCCCAAAAAAAATATTATGAAAGCGATATGGTGATTGCGAAACAACAAGATACTGCTTCAAATCAAGATTCAGCATTGAGCCAAGCTACCAATTTCCTTCACAACACAACACCTAAAGCTGGAAAAGCTAATTGACCACAGTAACCGATTGGAGAAACGTCAAAAATTCACTGTTTTTCAGTAGTGGATGCGATATTGGCGGTGAGAATGGTGTATGCGGACATTAAGTTTCCAGTACAGCGGATAGAGTGTGCGGCTATTATTGGTAGGCGCGGATGACTTGGTCAATGGCCAATAATCCCTCTTTGGCACCGCAGGCAATACCAATCGCATGACTTGCGGGAACATCATAATCGCGCGGATTGATACGAATTAATTTGCCATTGAATTTTTTCACAACCTGTTCGGAAAAACGGCGCACCGACGGAATATGCGTACCCGCACCCAACTCAATCACCACCGGATTGTTACAGCGCTGCAACCAGAGTTCTAATTGCTCGGCTTGCTGATCCGATCTATCGCTAATCCAACCCCAATCACCAAACATTAAAATATTGGGTCGCGCAATTCGGTTGCAGTAGGGGCATAGCGGCGGCTTATTAACTAGCTGGCATTTTTCATTATCGATTTCAGGCAAAAACGCATCCGAACTCCAAATAGAAGCGGAGCAGGGCTCAAGGCACTGCAGGTGATGAATTGAGCCATGGCACTCGTAAATGTTATCCACCGCAAAACCCGCCTGTTGAAATTGCCCATCCACATTGCTGGTAAACACCGAATAACCCTTGGCTTTGCTTTCGCCCCAGCGTTTTAAAATCGCAAAACCTTCATGGGGAACCGTATTGCGGTAGAGCGCAAGCCTATGCCCATAAAACCCCCAAGCTAACTTCACATCGCGCACAAAGGTATCGGGCGACGCCGCCTGCGCAAAATCCATTTTCGCTTTTGCAAGGGCAGGGTAGGCCTTCCAAAATCCTTCATTGCCACGAAAATCCGGCAAACCCGAATCCACACCCATCCCTGCACCTGCGGCGATGATAAGCGCGTCGGCTTGTTGGATGTAATCGACGGCTTGGGTGATTAATGTGTTGGGCATGGTCTTCCTGAAGTTTACAAAATGTATTTAGAGTTGGCTGATATCCAGTATTTCTGCAAGCGGCTATTGGGCTTTTCAGGAATCGTCATTTCAATTAAACCCGCATTAAGCGCAGGTTTCAAATAGCGCTTACTAAATGATTTTCGATCTTGTAAGCCCAAGGCTGTTTGTAAATCGTCACGACTCATTTCACCTTTAAGCGCGGAAAGCAGTTCTTTGACTTGGGGGGTGACTTGAGGGGTGACTAAAGAGCTGGATGATTCAATGGTGTTCAGAATCATCTGCAGCATATGCTAGCGAGCCTTAAATGGTACGGATGCGAATTGCTCTGCGTAGCAGTAGATTTTTTTCTTCCTCTAAAGCTGACAGGCGCCCTACGGTTTCACTGATCTCTGAACTTAAGAGAAGCATATTTGGGGTTAGGCGGTTGGTAGGTTTTAGGCATGGCGATAGTCTGCGTGTCGAAAATCTCGTGGCTGCATTTTATCCAATGTTTTTTGGACTATAGGACTTACACCGAAGATTTAAACAGCCAAATAAAAAACCCGACCATTTCTGATCGGGTTTTTTATTTGGAATTTGGTGGAGCCGGGGGGATTTTCTCCCGGACACACCTAACTCCTTGATTTATATAAAAATCAAAAAACCAGCGGCTTGGCTTAGTGTACCAAATTTGTGGCTCTTTTTGGGGTGTTTTATTGAAATAAGGAGTTGAATTGGCGTCCACAAGTCAGGGTATTTTGAAACCAGTTGCAAAGTACACTCGAATGGCTGTGTTTAGTAGGGTAGGAGATATTTTGCGTAAGAAGTACAATGTTCGCAGTCGTCGATTTCGGCTGTTTATGTATAAGAGCTAATGAGTGAGTAAATTGAGACGGGGCATCCGGGTGGGGATATTAACCTCAGATCCATAAACGCCTTGAGGACTGTGTTTGGGAGTTATCTAGGAGAGCCACTTGAGCGCTAAAATGGGTAAATGGGTTCGTCACCATGCAACGACAACTATAGTCATAATTGGTGTAATGTTGGTTGGGGCGCTTGCGTCCCTGTTGACGGCAGATATAACCACTAGTTTTCCTTTTGGTTGTTGGTCATCATCTGATGAGTGCAACTCTTTCAGCTACAAAGCCTTGGGATTTTGGGCGGCAGTTGTGGTGATGGCAATAATTGCATTTTTCAACACAAAAGCTGGCCTAGAAGATAAGATTGCATCTGATCGTGAGCTTGCTAATGCGTCTCAGATAATAGGTGGAACCTCAGAAAAGATTCAGTTGTTGCACGAAATGATGGCAACCATGCCACCTAAAGGGTTTCTTAAACAGTACTCAAAGGTTGCCTGCAATGCTCTATGGAAGCTGGGCGAGGCTAGAGATTATATCTCGGTAAAGATGGAGGAGGGCCAAACGCCGGATCCGAAATTAATCGCGGTGTACATACGTCAAGTGCTGCATTCAATTTTAGAAATTACTCAAGTGTGGGATTCACATGTTCGTCATGTGAGTGAGCCACACCTTATATATAGAGCTAATATCATGGTAATGATGGATACTAAGTCACTTACCGCTGAATCAGCCGATTTTTTTAAGGGTATTCTTAAGTTTTACAATCGCGAACATGCGATATATGGCAATCCAGTGCGTTTCTATGATTCTGTGCTTTGGTCGGTGCCGGAGTTGTCTACGCAATATAGCCTAGAGGGCAATGGCTTTAGTTCTGGAGAGTCACATGATGCCTCCATTGCTGAGATCGCTTTAGGTGTGCGTACGAGCTTAAGTGGCTCACCCGAGCTGAGGGGGTGTGTTCCGGGGGCACCGTATTGCATTGCGGCACGGAAGCCATATTGGGTAGATGATACTGAAAAGCTTTGGCTTAACGAGCAAGAAGACCAAAATTTAAAGCCACTAGTCGAAGATATAAAGGGTTTCTATTCAGGAGATAGCCAAGTTGCTAGATCTATATTATCAACACCATTGCCACCTCAGGCCTCGATTGAAATTCAAGCAGCTATGGCTAGTAGCGAGGGCACGGCAAAAACTATTGATCTAATTGGAGTATTAAATATTTTTTGTAATGAAAAGAATATTCTTCAAAATTCACAAAATGCGCATGATTTTATTTCTTTAGTTTCTCCATTAGCTGAAATGGTATCTGATCTTGTTGCATACTATGTTGAGTGCGAACCTAAAATCTATAGTTTATTAAACGAGTAAACTGGATATTAAACATGAGTGATTTTTTGGTTAAAAAACTAAAGGAAATAAGAAGATTATCTGGGCATGGATTTGTGGTGGAGTCTTCAAGATCTGATTGGGATCGAGTAATTAGAGCTGGGAATGTGTCACAGGTGTTCCTAAAAACCTCTAATTTGTCCCTCAGGTCATTAGACGATTTACATTTTCCGGTAGCATCACCCATTCGTTATTCTTATAGCGCTAATCATAGCGAAAAGAATAATTTAATATTTGGGAGGGAGAGTACAAATAAAAAGTTGAAGCTCTCATATAAGCCTTTGTTGCGTAAAGATGTATCTGCTTTGGCTGGCTCATAATGCTGTCTGATGCGCGCAATTTTAAAGCTGTGCTTCTTCTATTGTTTTGCATTTTCCTGCAGATGTGTAATTCCAAGTCATTTTCTTTTTCTAAAGTTTCTTTGTGATGATGGTCTGTTTGTGAGTTATCGCAAGACTTTGCACGCAAAAACTAAAGGGCATGGCTTCTAGAAAATGGTCGATCTCGATGTTTAAAAGCTATTGCTAATCTCCTATTGATGCACTATCTGACGGTCTGTACCTTCTAAATGAGATATATTTGGTAAAGCCAGTTCGGATTATTATTTTCCCATTTGGCGAAACTGCCGCATTGCCAACGACGATCACATCAGATCCGTCTAGCTCGCTAATCTCTTTTAATTTGAAGTTCCGTATCAATTCGTTTTTTAAATTGCTGTTCATAAAAATGCTGGGTTCTTTTCGATAGTCGCCGTAGTTTAGCCACAGGTCTCCATCAACTTCATTTAGGTTGTTTATTTCACCCCAGAATATTCTTAATTTCGCTACATCTTCGTGTTTTATGTCATTTATAGGAACAATAAAGTCTTTAAGTAGGCCGTCAATTAATATTCTGCCTGAGTCTGCCACAATGGTAATTGTTTGATTTTTTTCTGCGTAATCTCGATTTTTGCATAGGTTGGATAGAAGTTGCTTTAGGGATTTATTTAAGGGGAATCCTGAGGATCCGTTAGTTGCGTTTTTGTTGGGTGAGGAATTCCAATCACTCTCCTCCTCATTATGTTTATCGTTGCTTTCGGATATATAAATGGAATTAGTATTTGTTTTGTCTAGGTCAATGCGAATATCTGAAGTTGCTATGTGGTCATCCTGACCCTGTTCGCTATCTGTGTCGTCGTTTATCAGAATCACTGTGGACGCATCACACCCTTCGTTGTGATGTGCGGCAAAGCATGCTGTGCGTTCTATTTTTGCTGTGGTAAAGCCTTTGATAAACCATGCTTTTCTATCGCATTCTAGGCACGTAATAAGACCGCGATATTTGTTGGGATTTGTTTCATAGTCAAGTGTTGAGCAAATGCTTCCATCTACACTGTACTTTGTTTTTATCACTTGTTTTTCCTTCCTGTATTTTGTCGAACTTTTTGGATGCTTTTGGTGAGCTAAGGTACTTATTAATTAACTAGCTTTCGTGACGCAGCTAGATATCTAGGTTGAGGAATATATCTTGTAGATAGTCCAGATTGCTTCATCAAAACCCCTTTTTCGACCAGCTTATCGAGACTACTTTTTAGGTGTTCGGGCGCTTTTGATGATGTTATACCGTCAGTAGATGCCAGCATTCTTAGTATCGAGGTTGCATGCTCTTTAGGTGCATTCATATAGATTGAATTTATGAATTCCACTAAGCTTTTTTCTTGCCTTAGTCTGGTTGTATCATTCCGTGCTAAACAAGAAATAAGGTCGTTAGCAGTGGATGTAGACATATCGCTGCAATAGTTAATGAATTCAAATAGTCTATTAATATTTGTGGGTGTTGTTCCCCATGCGCTTCTTAAAGTGCTGTCCTTCATAAAGTTGTATTTAACTTCTAGCCTTATTTTTTTATTGGTCTTGGCGTATAGCTTGAGGCTTTCCCCGTTCCTGAAGTAGCACGTATAGCATGGCGTCAAATCATTAATGCTAAATGTGCTTCCTGCCAGCTCATTGGATAAATACTCGTTTATATCCAATTTGTTAGTAGATGTTCGAATTAGGGGTTCTAGTTGTCTAAGAGTAATTGTTGGGGTTGGGCATGGTATATCCCAATAGGTTTCAATATTTCTGACTGAGTAATGCTCTTCCTTGCCGAGAAGAGCGAACCCTGTTTGCTGAAACTCTAAAATTTCATCTTCTAGATAGCGAACTATGCTACTTAGGTACCGATTAAGGTTATCGGTGTATAACGGGTGAGATGCATTGATCTTTGATGAGGGGGTTAACAGACAGTTATCGGACTGATCTAAAGTAAACTCTAAATCTTCTCCATTACCATGTCTTATTTTATCCTGTGTTGCGAACAGCACAATTGATGGCGAAAGATTCCTTATGCCATTAGATGCTCTGGTTCTAATTGGAGTGTGCTGATAAACACAGAATCGTGTTGGATTTATATCTACCAGCAAATTTAATCGATAGAGGTTGTTGAGCTTACGCTTTATTACAAGCTCGCCGGTAAATAGTGGTGCATCTCGTTTGTAGCCACGACCGGACTTAGATCTAAAAAATTTTACTTTTTTTGTGATGATGTTAGATACGTGATTATTTTGTTGGAAGGCAATTGTCTGAAACGTGGGATGTGAGCGTGTCGGATCGCCTAGCGATACAACGAATGCAGTCATAAGTACATCCATCGCATTGATATCCCAGCTACCAATAAACAATGAAATTTTATCTTGCCTTGCGTCTGTTCCGCTAAGCTCCATATTTAAACTAAACTCTTCCATTAAATTCTGCTCCCCCCTTTTTTAAACCTCTATTAGAGCACTGCTCAATTTACAGGTGTTTTGCAACCAGTTTCAAAATTAAGATGATTTTAGATCATTGCATGCGGATTGCCTGCTTAAATTTAAATCTTTGGTTGTCTTTTGGTGATTGAGATTACTTTAGTTAGGGTATGGATTTACCAGTAACGAATAGTTATCACGCTATAGGCTCTCGAATTTAACTCATGCTTATGGTCTCAAATTTGGCTGTAAGGGGCCTCCTCGCCTTGATAGGCAATAGTTACAGGTTCTCATTGTGCCTGCGATAAAATAGTATAGGGGGGCAAGGTAATGCTGTGTAATGGGAATTTCATGGTTGTTGTGATATGGGTTTGTTTTGGATTTTAGGGTTAGTTACCAGAAAAAACATCATAAATAAAACCGGGAATGGATTTATGGCGAAGGCAAAGGTTAGAAAAGAAAAGTTGTCAATTTACTTGGCTAGAGGTTTGAATAAACCTAATAGTGATTTAATAAGAACAGAAAATGCCCGATATCCAATTGTATTGGATATCCCCGAGGTTGAATCTGCCGAGCTATATATAAAAACACAGGCCCCGAAAAATCCTCCACCTTGGACAAGATTATTTACTGCTGACAATCAAGTGGATGGCGCTCAGTTTGGTACTTCAGCTAATGTGGGTGCTGTCTTTATTGTTAGGCATCTAGGCGCGACGTTTTTATTTTCCTTTGGATCTGGTTTTCATTTATTAAAGACTGAAGCAATAGAAAGAGATTTCGGGCTTAAAGTGACTCTTAACTCCGTCGATCCAGACAAGCTAAGAAGTTTGGATAAGGCTAGCTATGATCATAATCCATTAAATTCTCGAACTCAAAGCACGAGGGATGTGGATATATTTAACCTTCATTTAGATTCAGAAATGGAAATGTTGTATGCGATTACGGGAGCTTCTTTAGTTGATGTTTTTGGCAGCAATGTTACTGGTAGAGATGCGTTAACTATAGCAGTGGAAGCAAAGCTAAAAGATATTCCAAAGATCTTGGCGGAAGCATTGTTAAGATATCGGGCGAAATTACCTGAGAAATTTAGTTGGGTTGATAATATCAATAGAGTCCGAGATCTTGATGAAATCGAGATTTTGGATATGGAATTAGATGAGAAATTGGCAGCAGATGCTTATCACGAGTTCTGGCTGGGCGAGCCTGAAATAGTTGATTGGGAGTTTCAGCTTGGGTATTCATTTGATCTTTATCCACGTTCCCCTCGTTATATCGTTCTGTCTTTCCAAGATTTTATCTCGTATTTAAACGGATTATCTCCAACAGTTCAGCTACTGAAAGACCATATCATTCATGTTAATAACAGTGAATATCAGTCAATCAAAAGTTGGTCTGTATATAGGTGTCTATATGCTGAGATAAACTTCGGTGGAGATCAATATATTTTAAGAAATGGGATATGGTACAAAGTTAATCAAAAATTTGTTTCTATTGTTGATGACTATCTTTCTGATCTTGAAATCCACGATTTTAAATTTCCTCTGTATGCACATGACAGAGAGGAGGAGTATAACGAGCACGTTTCTCAAAGTGAGAAAAATTTTTGTCTCATGGATAAGAAAAACATTCAGATAGGTGGTGTTTACGATAAGCTTGAGCATTGTGATTTAATAAGAAACGGCAATGAATTTGTTCATGTAAAACTTTACAGAAGCTCTAGCACTCTTAGTCATCTTTTTTTTCAGGGTAGTGTTGCTGCTGAATCCTTTATTAAAGATGCTTGGTATAGGGAGAAGCTTAATCCTAAGTTACCAACTTCAATTCAGCTAAAAGATGTGAAGTCACGTCCTAATCCAAATAATTATAAAATTGTATATGCAATTGCCACCACAAAAAAAATACCGCAGCAGTTGCCCTTTTTCTCAAAAGTTACACTGAAAAACTCTCTTAAGACTTTAAGAGCCTTAGATTATAAAGTTGCGTTGGCGAAAATTGATATAGATCCTGTGTTATTGAAAAAGAAAAAGTGTAAACCGAATTAATAAGAGAGAGTTAAATGAGCAGTTATCATTATGACAAGCCAATTACTGGGTATGAAGATAGTCCAGACTTTTTAAATCGAACTGTTTTCGCCGAGCACTTGGCAACTATATTGCAGATTCCAGTCGGAGAAGATTGCATGACTGTATCTCTGGAGGGGGAGTGGGGATACGGAAAGACGTCCATTATAAATTTAGTAAAAAAAGCATTAAAAGCACAAAAAACTGTACCCATAATTGTTGAATATAATCCTTGGCTTGCAGGAAATGCGGAGGCATTAATCCAAGATTTTTTGGTTCAATTTTCTTCTCAGTTAAATATGCCTAACAGATCCGATGAGGGTTTAAGTGTTGCCAAAGAGCTTTTAGCATACTCTGAATTGTTTAATGCTATGAAATTTATTCCGGGGGTCGAACCATGGGCATCCACAGTACAAAGTGTATTCAATGTGATTGGCAGTTCGGCTAAAAAAATCAGCAAACTGAAAAGTTTAGATTTGTTGGGAAGAAAAAATCGAATAAATGAACTATTAAATAATTTGGGTGTATCTATTGTTGTTGTAATAGATGATATCGATAGGTTGACGCCAGATGAAGCGTTTCAAGTAATAAGGTTGGTTAAAGCGGTTGCAGACTTTCCAAGTACATCGTTTTTGCTTTCATTTGATCCTGTTTATCTTGCTGGTTCGTTAGAAAAGCACGGTATAGTAAATTCGAGCCAATATCTTGATAAGGTAATCCAATTACGGGTTCCGCTACCTATCATTGCTTACCAAGATCTTCAAAAATTAGCAGATATAGAACTTAGGCAGCTCTCTGATAAGTCATTAACAGAGAGCTTTGAGCAGGATCAAGATCGGTTGAGTTATCTGTACCATAAACATGTTAAATATTTGATCCGTAGTCCCAGAGAGCTGAAACGAATATTTAACCATTTACGTTTTGTTTTAGCACAAACAGAAGGAAATGTGTGCTTTACTGATCTTTATTGTCTCTCCGTCATTGCAATAAAAAGTCAAAAAATATATCAATCTTTAAAAGATTTTCCAGAATGGTATGTGGGTCGAAAATTTGATAATGGGTTCGAGTCTGAAACTAAAGAGGATGTTGTTGAAAGGGAAAAGCATAAGAGGAGCGCTTTACTAAATAGTTTGCCAGAAATGGATTCTTTTCATATGACAGGGTTATTGCAGGAACTGTTCCCTTTGCTTGCTGAAGATGATTACTCTGGATTTGACTCAAATTATGATCAAGGTGGGCGTGTTGCTTCTGAAAAAAGATTGTATGTTGCTCTTCATTATCAGGTGCCATCAGGCTATGCATCGGATACCGATGTTAATCACTTTATAAGTGGTTCAATTGATCGTAAAAATTACTTGCAAAAGGCCATTTCCGATGGACATATCGAACGATTGTTTGAACTTTTAACTCATAGATTGGGAAAAATGAGCCAAGATGAGATTGGCCAATCTTTGTATGCTGTATATGATTTTTATTTAAATTCAGATTATGTAAAGGAATGTAGGGGGGCATCCCATAGTTTTTTTGGGTTTGATCCATACCGCAATGTGTATTGGATTACCAATGATTTTATTGGGATTGTAGAAAAAAAGAATACATTTATATTTGGCTTGCTTGATAATTCATTACGTCTTCCAATAGCCGCGGATGTTGCTCGCAGAATTATGGCTCAGCAGGGGAAGATTAATGCTAATGATCCTCGATTGGTCAACGAAAAATGGCTGAGCCAGGAAGAAAGTGAGGATTATTTAAATCAGTGGTCTTGTCTTGTTGTGAGGGAACTGCTGGAAGGGGATCTTGTTGATTCCATTTATGCATCGCATATTTATTATGTGTTTTGTTACGTTGCACCTGAAAAAATTACTCAAATTTTCGAGGGATGGTTACAGGAGGAGAGTGGAGTAGAGAAAATAGCAAAATTAATAGGGCGCTGTGGTAGTGATTCATCTAATGGCCCTTATGCAGAGATTTCCGAGCAGGCTATATCTAAATTTTTGAATTACTCTCTCCTCAAGGAATTAATCTCAGTGAAATTGGAAAAATCTATTGATGAGCTTCCTGTGTATTTGAAAGCAATTTATCTAAGTATAGTGACAGGTGATAAGTATTATTTGAAAGATGCGACGACAGGTTAAAATTTTGAATTTGGCTTGGTTGCTTTTTGCAACCAGTTGCAAAATCAGGAAGATTTTAATACATCGTACACCGATTGCCTGCTCAATTTTAAATCCTTGGCTATTTTGGTCTTGGGAATGCCATCTTGGGCTAACTTCAATACTTGGGCTTTCGTCTTATCGGTAATGGATGGTTTCCTGCCCATCTTGATCCCATTGGCTATAGCGGCCCGGCGTCCCTCATGAGTACGCTCAAGGATTCTCTCCCGCTCAGCTTGGGCAACCGCTGCAAGGATGGTTACTACCATCTTACCCATCGACCCCTCTGTGCTAATTCCATCATCTAAAAAGCGCACAGATATGCCACGTTTATGGAGTTGGTCTATTATCGAGATCATATCGACTGTATTGCGGCCAAGGCGATCAAGCTTGGTTACTAGGATTGTGTCCCCCTCCCGAGCCTTGGTAAGCAGTAACTGCAATCCTTCACGGTTGTCATCCTTGCCCGAAGCTTTGTCCATAAACAGAAAGTCCGAGCTGTTCTTTACGCCCTCTTTGATGAGTCGGTCTTTTTGGATGGTTAGATCCTGTTGGTTGGTAGATACGCGGGCATAACCTAAAAGAGCCATAAACTGTCCAGAAAATAGATTGATTTACATATTTGTAAAAAAACTAATAAATATCGATTTATTTGACAGTATACATAGGCTCTGGGGCAGTGTAAAAAAACTTAAGATATTTCCTACATATATCCTGTGTTAGGAAGGGACGTTACACTGGGTATTAACGAATGCATTGGAGAGATTAGATGTCAGATTCAAATGATATTTTGGGAATTGAAGTAACGGATTCATCTTTGTATCGCTCAACAATGGATGTGAATAAGTCTTTAACTGCAATGCAATCACATAGTTCTGCGCGAGATATTTTGGAAGCTTCAAAAGCTTGGATGGTATCTGATCAGATGAGGGGCGCAAGAGAGGCTTTGATGTCATTCCAAACACATAGTTCTGCGCGAGATATTTTGAAAGCTTCAAAAGCTTGGATGATATCTGATGAGGTGAGGGGCGCAAGAGAAGCCTTGATGTCAGTCCAAGCGCATAGTTCTGCGCGAGATATTTTGGAAGCTTCGAAAGCTTGGATG
>NZ_JAVDVX010000014.1:0-18161 GCF_031457055.1 Cellvibrio fibrivorans
CTTTTACTCACAACACTAACCAAGTGCGATAACAAAACTAAAATATTACCTTACAACGCTTAGTTAATGGGCAGTTTGTAAGTTGCGCTTGCGATTAACTTTCCGTAACGATTCACCACATGCGCGACTTACGAACTGTCCCAGCGCACGCAGTGCGCGGATTCAACGCCTTGTTGTAAGCTGAACGTTAGTTATTGCTACAAAGTGCAAACTCTTACGAAAACCACACCCAATTATTTTGTTCAACGCGCGGACTTGATGGAGCTGCGGCCAAGCGTGATTCACTTTAATTCAATTTTAGCTTTCATTAACACTGCAGCGAATTTAGCACGGCAGTGAAACCTACGTGAACTTTCAGCACTCGACCACAGGTTAGACCGGACGGCAGGTGATGTAATAGAAACTGAAAACGCTTTTACTCACAACACTAACCAAGTGCGATAACAAAACTAAAATATTACCTTACAACGCCGCGTACAACGGCAGTTTGTAAGTTGTGGCTTTGTGGATTACTTTTGCGCAGCAAAACCACAAAGCCGCGACTTACAAACTGTCCAGCGCACGCAGTGCGCGGGTTGCTACGCTTTGTTAGGCATATAGCCACCAATACGGCGTTGCAGCCGCACCAGCCGTAAAGAAAGTAGCGGATATACTTGCACGGTAATGTGGAGATGAAAGAGACACAAATATTAGAAGTACTATAAATGGCCACGGAAGAATGACTAAATAAATTAATGTCGGCCCACTTTGAGGCAAAATAAAAGATAATTTAGTTGTGAGCGCTAGTAGCACCAACGCCCAGTTCACAATAAAGCTGACTAAGACAACCCAACCTTGAGGAGTTCTCAATATCGCTTCACGAATGAATATTTTTAATGGTTGCTTTTCAATGTCCATAATTGCCTAACATTTGTATACCGAGCATGCGCGTTATCCTTCCTTACTTTTTCTTTAGAAAAACACATCAACTCTTTGAAATACAAAGTTATCTTTGTGGTTTCGTCAGGACATTAGGGAGGGATAAACACGCGAGCGTGTTTATTCGCTGGGCGGAGCTTGTTTTTTGGATTCGTCCAGCGTGCAAGTGGCTGAATATAATCGGGTTTACAGGTTTATGAAAGGGGATTATCGCGCAGTGTAAAGTAGGTATTTGCGCATTGCAGGTTGTTTGTTAATAATATACTGTATGCAAAACCAGTATTAAGGTGTTTCAGGGAGAGTTGTGATGACAGGAAAATCCAGTCCGTTTTTGGAAATGGTCAGGGGGGAGATCCGGCTGAGGGGTTACAGCATTCGCACCGAGAAGAGTTATTTGTATTGGACTCGACAGTTTATTTTGTTTCATCAAAAACGCCATCCGGCTGAAATGGCAGGTGCTGAAGTTAAGGCGTTCCTCACTTGGCTTGCAGTCAAACAAAATGTTGCTGTAAATACCCAAAAGGTCGCTTTGAATGCGTTGGTTTTTCTGTATGCAAAGGTGCTCAAGCAGGAGTTGGGTGATTTAGGTTTTACGCTTGCAGTGAAGCAGCGTCATTTGCCAGTGGTATTAACCCAAGAGGAAATTTTGCGTGTTTTTGTGCAAATGCAGGGGCGTAACCGTTTGATTTTTGAATTGTTGTACGCGAGTGGTTTGCGTATTACGGAATGTTTGCGCTTGCGTGTTCAGGATGTTGATTTTTCTAATGGTTCTATTTGTGTTCGTGATGCCAAAGGTAATAAAGATAGGCAGACGTTATTAGGGAAATCCTTGATTCCGCAGTTGCAAAAAGCAATTGATGAGTCTCTCGCGTTGCAGGCAGAGGATAATAAACGCGGTATAGGCCCTTCGTTACCTAATCAACTTGCCAAAAAATTCCCCAATGCATTTCGCTCCCCTGCATGGATGTTTGTATTTCCATCATCCAGTTTTTCAGAGCATCCGGTTACTCACGCGCTCTGTCGCCATCACCTGCATGATTCGGTTGCGCGCAAGGCGTTGCAGCAAGCTGTGCGGGCAGCAGGGATTGATCGCAAACGTGTAACTTGCCACAGTTTTCGCCATTCGTTTGCAACGCATTTATTGCAGGCGGGATGTGATATTCGTAACGTGCAAGAGCTTCTTGGTCACAATGATGTAAAAACAACCCAAATTTACACGCATGTTTTGGGGCAGCATTTTGTTGGCGTGAATAGCCCGCTTGATCGACTAAGGCTTTTAGGTGGGCAATAAATTTTGCTATTCTGGCGTTCTTGTCTTTTTTTGAGCCAGCCTATGCGTGTTCTCTATACCTCCATTTTTTATCTGCTCCTGCCTTTTATACTGCTGCGCTTGCTCTGGCGTTCAATTGCCGCTCCCGCTTATGCAAAACGCTGGGCGGAACGCTTTGGTTTTTTTTCCGCGTTAACTACCCATAAAAAAGTAGTGTGGTTGCATACGGTATCAGTGGGTGAGTTTTTAGCGGCACTACCGCTGATTCGCCGTTTGCAGGCAGATGAAAGCGTGCAGTTGGTGATTACTACTACAACCCCAACGGGTTCCGAGCGCGTGCGTGCAACCCTGGGTGATTCTGTTGTGCATGTTTATGCACCTTATGATTTGCCCGATGCATTGGCGCGTTTTTTTAAGCGCGTTAAACCATCGCTCTATTTAGTTATGGAAACCGAGTTGTGGCCAAACACTTTGGCTGCCTGCGCCAAGCGCAATATTCCAGCTGTGTTGGTCAATGGTCGGTTGTCTGAAAAATCTGCGCGCGGCTATACGCGTTTTGGTGCGTTAACCAAACCTATGTTGCAGCATTTATCCTGTGCAGCGATTCAAAATTCGGTCGATGCCGCGCGTTTTGTCGCATTAGGTTTATCTGGCGATAAAGTGATAGTGACAGGCAATATCAAATTCGATTTGAGTTTAAGTGATGATCTTCGTGCACAAGCGGCGACGCTCAAGAGTCAATTATCAAATGATGGCAAACACTTGGTGTTGATTGCAGCGAGTACCCATCAAGGTGAAGACGAAATTATTCTCGATGCCTTTGCGCAGGTTCGTGCAAGTTCTTTCGCTTGGGCACGCGGCGCAGTCCTGGTTTTAGTCCCGCGCCACCCTGAACGTTTTGAACGGGTAGGGCAGTTGTGTGCGAGCCGTGGTTACAGTGTGGTGCGGCGCAGTGAGCATAGTTGGAACGGAGCGAGTGACATTTTGCTCTGCAATACCATGGGTGAATTGATGTTGATGTTTGGTGCCAGCGATATCGCATTTGTTGGTGGAAGCCTGGTGCCCAATGGCGGACATAACTTCATTGAACCGGCTGCTTGGGGTTTGCCCTTAATCAGTGGTGAGCATTTATTTAATTTTGCAGAGGTTGCACGTTTGCTGACCGATGCAGGTGCATTAATTAAAGTTAATTCGGCACAAACACTTGCCGAAGCGTTTGTTCGCTTGTTGGAGAACGATTCGCTGCGAGTAGAGGTGGGTAATGCTGCTTTGCGGGTGGCATTGGAAAATCGCGGTGCTTTGGATAAAACGCTTTTAGTGATTGCCGATTATTTAAGGAAATCATGAATAATGTATCGCTCGTCATACCTGCGAACGCGGGTATCCATAGCTGTCAATTATCCGGATGTCTGTAGTTGCAGGTATGGCAAGTAATTCAGCATCTCCTTGACATGACCTGCAAAAAATATTTCATAATTATTCATTAAATAAAAACGTCGGACGTTCAGTTGATGAACGTCCGGCGTTTTTCATTGCTAACAGAAAGTTGCTAACGATTAATAGTTGGTTATACCTGAACTGGTGCAGCTTGCCCACTTGCCAATGCAAATGCTGCCCGCGTTTCTCAAACGGCTATTGGTAATTTTTGCCGTGCTGGTGGAGCTGTCAGTGCGGAAAATACCTTCACCCATATTGGATATCTGGCACTTATCAACGCTTACTGCAACCTTGAATGTAGTACCGCCATTTTGCCGCAGGAACTTACCCATGCTATCCACAACACAATTGGATACGTTGAGCGTTGATGCTGCATTGACCTGAATAAATTTATCGGAACCGGCGAATCCGGAAATGTTTTTTACATTCACAGTGCCGGACGATTTAATGGTCATTGCATCTTCACCTACGTTGGTCCAGCGCACATTGTCGATGGTGCCACCGTTGTAAAAGTGAATCCCATCGGCAGCATTGTTGCCAAAAATCACGTTCTTCAAGGTAGCACCGTTCTCTACACGGAACACCGGGCTTTGTCCTTCGCTTTGGCTGCCGTCTCCCAACGCTGTAGTTGCGTTAAATACTTTGCAGCCGCCGTCATAAACTCCACTGGTCACTTTGATGGTGGTGCTCACACTCACCGAACCATTGGCGGTACAGGTTGCCCCGGTGATGCTGCCGCTCGTACTGCCGCTGCTGCTGGTGCTACCTGAAGAGGATGTCGATGGTGAGGATGATGTAGTGCCACCGGAACCAGAAGCGGGAATAGAGCATTCCTTCACAGATTTTGATGGAATCGGATCGGAACCAAAGGTGGCTACCGAGCATGAGAAGCTGCCGCTCAGGATTTTATAAACGAATGCACCTGACGCGCCGAAGGCAACATTGGATGATCCGCTGACTGAACAGGTTTGCCCGATTTTACAAATAGTGACGTAGCCGTCAGGGCGATTGGATGCAGAAAATGCGCTAGCAGCGCAACCGAGTAGTGCAGTAGTGATAAAGATTTTTTTTAGCATGATTTCAATCTCGTCAGTTATTGGGATAAATGAACGGATTGACCGAATAATGGCGCCTGCTAAATTCAGGGGAGTTAAAGCTTTCCAGAGAAATAAGGGCAGACTATTTATTGTTATGTGTGCTCTTGATACGGCGAAAAGCGAGTGGACTATACGTTTGTTTATTGGGCATTAAAATCGGTTTAGATGACAAATGATTTTTTTGTGAAGAACTTTGTAAAAAAATTATTAACTGATGCGCCATTAAGCATGAATTTATTTACCAATAAAAATGCCGGAGATTAGTCCGGCATTTTTATTGATCATTGTGCAATGCTTATTGTGATCAGTTTTCGTATTTGCTGCGGCTCACCAGTGCGTCGTCCAGCAACCACTTATCAATTTCCTGCACATCGGCTGGAGTCAGCATGCCAGCAACTTCGCGCAGTTTGATGGTATCGATCACGTAATTGTAAAGTGCATCTGAGTAGTTGCGGCGCGCCTGGTACAAATTGCGCTGTGCTAACAACACTTCCACCAAATTGCGGGTGCCAACTTCGTAACCGGATTGGGTTGCTTCCAATGCTGATTGGTTGGATACAATCGCCTGCTTGCGCGCTTGTACACTGGCAACATCAGTTTCAACTGAGAGGTGCAGGGCGCGTGTGCTTTGAATTACGTTGCGTTGGGTACTGTTGTAAAGCTCCTGCGCTTGTGTGTATTGCGCATAAGCCTGACGGCTGCGGCCAGAGGTTGCACCGCCGCTGTAAATAGGAACATCCAAGCGCAGGTTGATGGTGCTGCCATCGGTTGTCGTATCAAAGGTATCACCACGATTGATGCCGTCGCTATCGTAATCCGAGTAACCCAGTGTGGCACCAAGGGTTGGCAAATGATTGGACTTGTTTGCCTTGGCGTTCTGCAGGGAAGCCTCGGCCTGCAGCTTTGAGGCTTTCAGGTTGTAGTTGTTCTTTAATGAAAATTCGACCCACTCCGCGCGGTTGGCAGGAACGGGTGTTATCACCGGGAATTTTGCCGATAATGGTGCAATGCGGTCTTCTGGTTTACCAGTCAGCACTTCGAGCGCTTCATAATTAATTCCCAGGTTCCCACGTGCTTCAAGGGTTGCGGCTCTAGCGCTGTCGAATGCCGCCTGGGCTTCGTGCACTTCGGTAATGGCGGTCAAGCCCACTTCAAAGCGTTGCTTGGTTTGTTCAAGCTGTTTCTCCAAGGCTTTTTCTTCTGCAATGGTTGCTTCCAGAGTTTCTATGGCGCGCAGTACATTGAAGTAGGCTTCAGCTGTGCGGACGATCAGGCTTTGTTGGTCGGCGCCAAATTGTGCTTCAGCTTGTTCACTTAATTTAACGCCCTGTTTGTAGCTGTACCATGAAGACATATTAAACAGGGGTTGCGATAAAGAAAGATCCCAGCCGCTAGAGTCACTGTCAGTTTTCAGGGTAGTGTTAGTTAAATTGTTGACGGTGTCTTCGTCGGTATTCCCCAGTTGTGCTTTGGCGTTGATTTGCGGTAGCAAGCCGGAGCGGCCAATAGTTTTGTTTGCCAAGCCAGCCTCATATTTCGCCTTGTCGGCTTTTAATTGAGCATCGTTTTGTGCTGCCAGCTCATAAATATCCAGCAAGCTGTTAGCACTGGCAGTCAAAGGTGCGAGAGAAAAGAGGCTGACGAGCAAGTAAAGCTTGGTCTTTTTCATAGAGTTTTCCAAAGTCCAGAGTTGAGAATTCCAGTTCAACACCCGCGGTAAACCAGACGTACTGTATTGTTCAGCGCGGGTGTAGGTACAAATAAGCGAGTTGCGTGGAGTTTAGCCGCTTGCTGCCTTGGGGTCGAGAAATGAACGAGGGTTCAGTCGTTAAAAAGGGTAAAACGCGCCGCACTCGCCGTGAAGTTACAAATGTAAGCTTAGTTTCGTGTTTTACCTTTCTAAACCATCCCGCCTCTAATCCATCTCCTCGCCAGGGTGATCTCCAATTGCAGGGGATTAGACACAGTTGTGTAGGATACAGATTCACTGGGCAAAAAATTGTCAGTGACTGTAACGATAGTGCTATTAGTCAATGTGGATTTATGGAGCAGTTTTTGCGTAAGTTTTGGCGCGATATTGAAGGATCGTAGCAAGTTATTGATTTTCTCGACTATTCTCACAGTGTTTGATTGCTTCATCGCAGTGCAACTTTTATCATGCGCGCCCAAATTGAGCAGAGGCAAGCGTGAGTTTACTCGTTTGCCCTACTGCCGCACCTAGTCGCTACTGACTAGCTGCTATTGATGTGGTCAATCCATTGCCGCTCACCAGCTTCTTCATTTTTTATTAAAGGTCGTATATGCCGATGTCATTGGAAGTCGTGCTGATAGTTTTTGCGGTGCTTGCCCTGCTTGGTGTGGTGTTCGAGGAAGTTATCCACATCAATAAAGCCAAAACCACCTTGTTTTTTGGCAGTTTGTCATGGCTGGTGATGTTTATGTTTTCAGGTGGTCACGAACAACAAGATGTGATGTTGGAAAAGCTCAATCACAATCTGTTGGAAATCGCCACTCTATGGCTATTTCTGATGGCAACCATGACCTTCGTAGCCTATCTCAATGCTAAAGGTATAGTGCAATCAGTAGTGCAACGTTTGTGCCCGGCACAAATGAGCACGCGCAGTTTGATGATCCTTGTTGCGCTCTTTGCAATGACCTTATCTATGATCTGCGATAACGTGACTGCGACCCTGGTAACGCTGGGGTTGGTGCATGCGTTTGATGTCGACCAGAAAACCCGTATCAAGCTCGCGGTATTGGTTGTGTTTGCCGTGAACTCCGGCGGCGTTGCGCTGATTACCGGTGATGTCACTACCCTCATGATCTTTCTCTCTGGTCACGTCACCATGCCACAGCTGCTGTTGCTGTGGATTCCGGCGATTGTGGGTGTAATGGTATTGGCGGGTTTGATGTTTCCGGGTGTTTCCGGTCAGGTCACCACCGAGAAAAATGTGCGCACTTTTACAGGTATGGATTGGGCAATCGTAGGCACTTTCTTTAGTACTATTATCTGCACCATGCTGTTTAATTTCTTCTTTCATGTACCCCCGGTGCTCACCTTTTTGGTTGGTCTATCGGTGATGTTTTTTATCGGCCACTTTATGGATATGGATCCGGAAGAAACTCGCA
The DNA here is from genome assembly GCF_031457055.1 of Cellvibrio fibrivorans. Lineage (NCBI taxonomy): Bacteria > Pseudomonadati > Pseudomonadota > Gammaproteobacteria > Cellvibrionales > Cellvibrionaceae > Cellvibrio > Cellvibrio fibrivorans. The sequence continues at coordinate 7,852 of NZ_JAVDVX010000014.1, forward strand.
TTCTGGAATATGTTCGCCAAATTGAATATGAAACCCTGTTGTTCTTCCTCGGGATTTTATTGTTAGTCGGTATGTTGAAAGAAATTGGCACGCTGGACCTGCTCACCAATTTCTACGCCCAAATTGCGCCTCAATATGCTAACTATTTAATGGGATTGTTCTCTGCCTTGATTGATAACGTCCCTCTGACTGCTGCGTTATTGAAGTCTGAGCCTGTATTGCAAACCCCCGAATGGCTGGCATTGACTTACGGGGTAGGTGTGGGTGGTTCATTGCTGGCAATTGGTTCAGCTGCAGGGATTATTGCCATGAGCAAGGTGAAAGGGCTGACGTTTGGTGCTTTTTTGCGTTATACCCCTCTAGTATTTGTTGCTTATACCTGTGGTTATTTGGTGGCTTTGAGCTTGGCGAAGGCCGTTTTTGGCTAGTTGCACATTGATTTGATCTGATTAAAAACCGGAGGACACCTCCGGTTTTTTGTATCTGCCGTGTGGGTTGGTGAGTTTACAGGCGTAACTAGAGGGAATTTACACGCAATTTATAATGGCCTCGCTCATTTGCTGGCAGCATGCACCCATTTTCAGCTTTACGTTTTTTAACTTTTAACCTTGGAGTCGCCATGTCGTCATTAGATATTGCCAAGCTCGACCTTATGTATGTCGGGATTATTATTTTTACCGGATTGTTAGGCGGTGTTGTTGCCAAAAAAATCAAAGTACCGGATATCGTGTTGTTTCTCTTAATCGGTATTGGCCTTGGCCCAACGATTGGTGGTTTACTGCATGTGCCGGCTGACTCCACCATGAACCAGTTGATCCTCACCATTGGCGCTTGCTACTTGTTGTTTGAAGGTGGTGCGACCCTGCGGTTTGCGGTGTTGAAGCAAATCTGGATCACCTTGACTGTGATCGCCACGCTTGGTGTATTGATTACCGGCGCCATCATTACTTACGCCGGTGTCTGGCTGGGTATCCCCATCGGTGTTGCGTTGGTATTGGGGGCCTTGACTGCGTCAACTGACCCCGCAACGCTCGTACCTATTTTCAAACAAGTACCAATCAAAGATCGCGTATCCCAAACGGTGATGAGTGAATCTGCGCTCAACGATGCTATGGGCGCAATCGCTACTTTCGCAGTTGTCGCTTATGTGATGGGTACTGGTGAAGGTTTTAGCCTGACCCACTCTCTGGGCGAACTGGCCTATGAGGCTGGTATGGGCTTGGTGTTGGGTGCAATTGTTGGTTACAGCGCTGCTTTCCTGATGGCGCATAACACTTTGGGTATTTTCCGTGAAGTGACCCCTTTTGTGATTATCCTCGCGGTAATTACTGTATATCTGTTGGCCGATGCCATTGGCGCGTCCGGCTTTATGGCGGTATTCACCTGCGGTGTAATGATCGGCAACAAAGAGACATTCAATCTGCCGCTGGATCACCACGAGCACGAATATCTTGAAGATTATGTAGGCAACACCGCGCTGTTAATGCGTATGTTTATTTTTATCCTGCTGGGTTCACAAGTCGATTTCCATCTGCTCAAAGAATATTTGGGTGTTGGTTTGATCCTCCTGTTCATCTTTATCTTTATCGCGCGCCCACTGACCGTCTTCATTTGTGCTGGTCCTGATCGTCGGGCCAAGTGGACGTGGAAAGAGTTGGTATTTATGAGCTGGACTCGGGAAACCGGTGTTATTCCTGCGGCCTTGGTGGGTATTTTGGCGGGTATGAAAGTGCCGGGTATCGATGTGGTGGGCGCTATTACCTTCATCTTTATTCTGGGTACTATTTTGATTCAAGCACCAACGACTGCACTGCTCGCAGGTAAGTTGGGCTTATTGAAATCCCAGGAAAAATAACCATTGGTAGGGGCGCTGCTTAACGCGCCTAACAATCTCCGCAAATAATCCAAACCCTTAGGGGCGCCGCTTGCTGCGCCCGGGTTTTTCAAGCACATCAGGGCGCAGCAAACAGCGCCCTACCTTTACTCTCCCCGTTAACTCCAATAGACTGCCGGTTTTCTTGTCGGGGTGCTTTTTGCTGGCTGTATGCTGGTAACGAGGCTGAGATATACCCGCCGACCTGATCCGGTTAGTACCGGCGTAGGGAACGAGAGCCTCCAGTTTTTTGCATGCCTAGTATCTATTCAGCGTGCCTTGGTATTTCTCCCTTTCCCCGCGTCTTTGCTGTTTAGTCAATACATTGCGGAAATACCATGCACTCATTCATACCAACTCCCATAGCTCTTACTATTGCCGGTAGCGACAGCGGTGGCGGTGCAGGTATTCAAGCCGACCTAAAAACCTTTTCTGCTTTGGGTGTGTTTGGTTGCAGTGCTATTGCGTCGCTCACTGCGCAAAACACGCTTGGTGTTCAAGGTGTATTGCCAATTCCGCCGGCGTTTGTACAACAGCAAATCCATTCGGTAATGAGCGATATCAATGTCGGTGCGATTAAAAGCGGCATGTTGGCAACGGCGGAAATTATCGCTGCTGTTGCAGAGTCCCTAAGTGCTTATCCGCAAATTCCTTTTGTGCTTGATCCAGTGATGGTCGCAACCAGTGGCGATAGATTATTGGCAGAAGATGCGATTCAAACGCTGATTGAAAAATTGCTCCCGCTTGCTACTCTGGTAACTCCTAATTTGCATGAAGCAGCAGTGCTGTTGAATTCATCAACCGCGCAAAATCTTGCGGAAATGCAAGTGCAAGGTGAAAAAATTCTCTCTTTGGGTGCGCGCGCCGTATTGATGAAAGGTGGCCACACCGATGGTGAAGATGCAACGGATTTATTAATCACCACAGCGGGTGTTGAAGCTTTTTCTGCACCGCGATTACACACTAAAAATACCCACGGAACCGGTTGTACTCTGGCATCGGCAATTGCCGCTGGTTTGGCGAAACAGCTGTCGCTCAGTGACTCGGTCAAGCAGGCAAAAGACTATTTGCATCAAGCTTTGGTGCATTCCGAAAAGTTGCACATAGGGCAGGGCTCAGGCCCGGTTCATCACTTCTATTCTTTTTACTAAATCACGTTCTATTATCCAAATTTATTTAAATACTTGATTAAGACAAGGCCACTATTATGAATACCAGCGTCGAAAAAATTCTCAGCCAAACCGCCGAAGTCGATAAAGCCTCGGTACAGCCCTTTACTGGCTCACAAAAAATTTATGTGCAGGGTTCGCGTGCGGATATTCAAGTGCCCATGCGCGAAATTACCCTGGCTGATACTCCAACGGATTTCGGTGGCGAAAAAAATCCCCCTGTACGTGTCTACGACACTTCTGGCCCTTACACAGATCCGAACGTAAAAATTGATTTGCGCACAGGTTTGGGCGATGTGCGCACCGCCTGGATTGAAGAGCGCAACGACACTGAAGTATTGGAAGACAGTCACTCTGAATTTACCAATGCCCGCCTGAATGATCCCAAATTGGCGAGTCTGCGTTTCAATCTCACCCGTAAACCGCGCCGCGCAAAACCCGGCATGAACGTATCGCAAATGCATTACGCCAAAAAAGGGATCATTACCCCGGAGATGGAATATATCGCCATCCGCGAAAACATGGCGCTGGCCCAAGCGCGTGAATTGAGTGTAGATCCTCAATATAAAGCCTTGGGGCAGCAGCACAAAGGTATGAGTTTTGGTGCAAGTATTCCTGAAGAAATTACTCCAGAGTTTGTGCGCGATGAAGTAGCGCGCGGCCGTGCGATTATCCCTGCCAATATCAATCACCCGGAATTGGAGCCGATGATTATCGGCCGTAATTTCCTGGTGAAAATTAATGGCAATATCGGTAACTCAGCCTTGGGTTCATCAATTGAAGAAGAAGTAGAGAAACTCACCTGGGGTGCGCGTTGGGGCGCCGATACGGTGATGGATTTGTCTACCGGAAAAAATATCCATGAGACCCGCGAATGGATTATTCGTAACTCGCATGTGCCTATCGGTACCGTCCCTATTTATCAAGCACTGGAAAAAGTAGATGGCGTTGCAGAAAATCTGACGTGGGAAATTTTTCGCGATACATTGATTGAACAAGCGGAGCAAGGTGTGGATTATTTTACGATTCACGCCGGTGTGTTGCTGCGCTACGTGCCGCTCACCGCTAAACGTGTGACGGGCATTGTATCGCGCGGTGGTTCGATCATGGCCAAATGGTGCCTGGCACATCACAAAGAAAATTTCCTTTACACCCACTTCGATGAAATTTGCGAAATCATGAAAGCTTACGATGTAAGTTTTTCATTGGGTGATGGCCTGCGCCCCGGTTCGATTGCCGATGCAAATGACGAAGCGCAATTTGGCGAGTTGGAAACGCTCGGTGAGTTGACCAAAATTGCCTGGAAACACGATGTGCAATGCATGATCGAAGGTCCGGGCCACGTACCTATGCATATGATTAAAGAAAATATGGACAAGCAATTGGAAGTTTGCGACGAAGCTCCTTTCTATACGCTTGGCCCATTAACGACCGATATTGCACCGGGTTACGATCACATCACCTCGGGTATTGGTGCAGCTATGATCGGTTGGTTCGGTTGTGCAATGCTTTGCTATGTAACACCCAAAGAGCATTTGGGTTTACCGAATAAAGATGACGTGAAAGAAGGGATCATTACCTACAAAATTGCCGCACACGCAGCGGATTTGGCGAAAGGCCATCCGGGGGCACAATTACGTGATAATGCCTTGTCAAAAGCGCGTTTTGAATTCCGCTGGGAAGATCAGTTTAATCTGGGGCTTGACCCTGATACGGCGCGCTCTTACCACGATGAAACTTTACCGAAAGATTCTGCAAAAGTTGCACACTTTTGCTCCATGTGTGGGCCGAAATTCTGCTCGATGAAAATCACCCAGGAAGTGCGCGATTACGCTGCAAAAAATGGCACTGATATTTCGGTGATTGGTGATCAGGATATTATCAAGATGATCGATGTCGAAGCGGAAATGAAACAAAAATCCAAAGAGTTTTTGGAAGCAGGCGCTGAGATTTATCATCGGGTGTAAATTGCAGACTACTCCCTCCCCTGATAAGGGGGGGAGGGGGCTTTTGCACAGTTATTTTTTATTAAGCTATCCAATATAAATCATTATGATCAAAAAACCAGAATTCACCCGCGCCGATGTGGAAATTATTCGTCGCGAAGAAATGTATAAACGCTTTTTTCGCGTAGAAAAAATATTTCTTCGTCATAAGTTGTTCGACGGTGGCTGGGGTAAGGAAATTGGCCGCGAGCTATTTGTGCGCGGCGAAGCGGTCGCGGTGGTGCTTTATGATCCTAAACATGATTTGATCGGTATGGTCGAACAATTTCGTATAGGTGCACTCGACGAACCTAATGGCCCCTGGTGCTATGAAGTTGTTGCCGGTATGTTGGAAGATGGCGAGTCGCCTGAAGATGTCGCACGGCGCGAGCTGATCGAAGAGGCGAATATACTACCCTATGCAATGGAATACATTTGCAATTATTTATCCAGCCCTGGTGGTTGTGATGAAAAATTGCATTTATTTTGTGGTTTATGCGATTTAAGTCAGGCAGGGGGTATTTACGGTTTGCCTGAAGAGGGGGAGGATATTCGCGTCCATGTATTGGCTGCGGATAATGTTTTTGCCGAGTTATTAAACGGCGCTTTTAATAACGCAGCAGCGCTAATTTGTTTGCAATGGCTGCAACTCAACAGAGTGCGGTTGCGCAATTTGCCGATCAGTGAATAATTTTTTGCAACCATTGACTTAGCATCGAGTCTGGCTAACACTTCAACTATCGGGTGTTCCAAGCTACAACGGAATCGCCCGGCAATTCTTACTACTCTTACTTTTTTATTTGCGCCCCTGTTTCGGCAAATTTTTAAGGCCTCTATGTTTACACTGCGCGCCACCAAAATCCAACCTGCCTACGTAACTTACAAAGAGCGTTATAAGGTGGATTTGCCGCTGCAGATGGCTGAGTGTGAAACTAATTATGCCCGCCTGACCAAATTGCTTGCCAGTAATCGGCGGGATCAAACCGGTGAGCTGCAAGATGAATTCCGTTTTATGGTGGCGCGTGGTGCCCAACAATGGCTGCATGTACTGCGCATTACCGAGCGTTCGCCTTACACCACAACCTTAGAGTTAAGCCGCGCGGCAATAGATACAAGTTCCAACTGGCTCAAGATGCCCAGATTAACCCTGCGCATGTATCACGATGCAAAGCTTGCTGAGGTTCTGGCGTGGGAAGGGCATAAACGTTTGCGTCCACGCTATGAATATCCTAACCAGTCCATGTACCAAAGTGATGAAAAATATCAGCTCAATTGTTTTCTGGGTGAATGGTTAACCCTGTGTTTGGAGCATGGCCATAGCCTTGATACGTCCTTTTGTTTTGATTAAAAATTATTCTCCCTGCGATTGTGTCGCACGGTCCTAGAGTATGTAGCTGTGCAATCGCATCTGTTGCTGTTTGTAAAATCTGTTGTAAGCAATTCTTAACTTCCTCACAAAATTTACACTTCTTGGCTGCAAATGCCGTTTTTTCCATAGTTGCAGGGTGGCGTAAACCCTGATTAGCGTATATCGTTGCGGTTGAAACTTATCCATTTTGACACTTAAGTCCACGCCAGAGCGTGAGTGGAACCTAGTCTGTTAATCATTTACAGAACCCGACTATCGAGGGACGAGAGCCGCCAGTGCGTCTGATTCAGATAACCGATTGCCATTTGGGGCCGCAGCAGAGCGAAACCCTTTTGGGGTTAAACACCGACCAGAGCCTTGAGGATGTGCTACAGCTTATCCAGGAGGTGGAGCCGCGTTTTGATCATTTAGTTTGTACTGGTGATGTCGCCAGTGCAGGCCATATCGATTGTTACCGGCGTTTTGCTCATTCGATCCGCCGTTACTTTCCCCAACCTCTTAGCTGGCTTGCTGGCAACCACGATTCGGCTGAGATAATGGCTTCTGAACAGGATGCCTTGGGTATTCAAGGGCGCTTGGTCACTTTGGGCGAATGGCTGTTAGTGTTGTTGGATTCCAGCGTGTCCGGCCAAGTGTATGGTCAACTGGCGGCAAGTGAATTGGATTTTCTTGCGCATGTGCTTGAAAGTCATCCCGACAAGCACACTATTGTTTCATTGCACCATCAACCGGTTCCGGTGGGCAGTGTGTGGATTGACCAATATGTCGTGCGCAATGCCGATGCTTTCTTTCAATTAATCGATGATCACCCTCAAGTGAAACTGGTTGCCTGGGGGCACGTGCATCAAGAGTTCCAGCAAAGGCGTAAAGGCGTTACTCTGGTTGCGACGCCCTCTACCTGTGTGCAATTTAAACCACTGTGCGATGATTTTACGGTAGATACTCAAATGCCCGGTTATCGCTGGTTTGAACTTAACAGCGATGGGTCGTTTACTACCGGCATCGCACGCGTGACTAACAAGCAATACGTGATCGATTACAAATCGGCAGGCTATTGATCGCCTATGGCTGCGTTGCTGTACATCCACGGTTTTCTCAGTTCCCCCCTCTCGTTCAAAGCACAGCAAACCGCACAATGGTTGGCTGTTGCGCATCCGGAAATTGAATTCCTCTGCCCCCAATTAACGCCTTATCCAGCGGATGCACAAAAGTTGCTGGAATCATTAATTGAGCAGCACTTACCTGCGCCTGTTTATTTAATGGGCAGTTCACTCGGCGGATTCTGGGCGACTTGGCTGGCGGAGAAATATAATTTGCGTGCAGTGCTGATTAATCCTGCTGTACGCCCGCAAGATTTTATGCCGGCCTATTTAGAGGTTGACCTGAAAAGTTATCACACGGATGATAGCTACCGCTTAAGCGCACACCACATTGACGAGATTATTGCGGCCGATGTGCCTATCGCGCACCCCAACAATTATTGGCTGCTGGTACAAACGGGCGATGAAACACTCGACTACCGGGAAGCGGTACAAAAATACCACGCATGCAAGCAGACGATAGAAGAGGGCGGCGATCACGCTTTTCAGGGGTTCGAACGCTATCTTGATGATTGCATGACATTTTTTAAACACTAGGCTTTGTTTAATTACTCGGCCTTTTTACTTTTTTGGGTAAATAGAAAATAAGATGGCAAATTATTCCGCAGAAGATATTGAAGTACTCACGGGATTAGACCCGGTAAAAAAACGCCCCGGCATGTACACCGAAACCACGCGACCGAACCATCTCGCGCAGGAAATTATTGACAACTCGGTAGATGAAGCGCTTGCGGGCCACGCAAAAACTATCAACGTTATATTACACAAAGATCAATCGGTCACAGTGATTGATGACGGCCGCGGTATGCCGGTGGATATCCATCCGGAGCAAGGTAAACCCGGTGTAGAAGTAATTTTGTGTACGCTCCATGCGGGCGGTAAATTTTCCAATAAAAATTACCAGTTCTCTGGTGGTTTGCACGGCGTGGGTGTTTCTGTTGTTAACGCGCTGTCGGAAAAATTAATCGTTACTGTGAAACGCGATGGCAATGTTTACCAGATGGGTTTTTCCAACGGCGATAAAGCCAGCGATCTGGAAATTATCGATACCTGCCCCAAACGCCAAACCGGCACCAGCGTCCATTTTTTACCAAATCCTATTTATTTTGATTCAAATAAATTTTCGGTTAGCCGCATGCGCCATGTGTTGCGCGCAAAAGCAGTGCTGTGCCCCGGTTTGTCGGTCACCTTTTTGGATGAACAAACTGGTGAAAAAGATGAGTGGTTTTACGAAGATGGTTTAAAAGATTATCTCGCGGGAGCAACGCAAGAATTTATTACGTTGCCTGAGCATCCCTTCGTTGGCGATTTCAGTGGTCAAACGGAAGCGGTCAGCTGGGCGTTGCAATGGTTGCCAGAAGGCGGCGAATTAATTCAGGAAAGTTACGTTAACCTGATTCCCACCGCGCAGGGCGGAACCCACGTCAATGGTTTGCGCACAGGTTTGCTCGATGCGCTGCGCGATTACTGCGAATTCCGCAATTTGTTGCCGCGTGGAATAAAACTCGCGCCAGAAGATCTGTGGGCGGCCTGCTGCTATGTGCTCTCCTACAAACACGCAGACCCGCAATTTTCCGGACAAACCAAAGAGCGTTTAACCTCGCGTGAAGCGGCGGCCTTTGTTTCCGGTATCACCAAAGATGCGTTTGCGCTCTGGTTAAACCAACACACAGAAGACGGCGATAAGCTCGCGGAATTTTGTATCAGCAACGCGCAAAAACGTGTGCGTGCGAGTAAAAAAATTGAACGTAAACGCGTGACCCAAGGGCCGGCATTGCCAGGAAAATTGGCAGATTGCTCCAGTGGCGATCCGGCGCGCAGCGAATTGTTTTTAGTGGAAGGGGATTCTGCTGGCGGCTCCGCCAAACAGGCGCGCGACCGTGAATTCCAGGCGATCATGCCACTGCGCGGGAAAATCCTGAATACCTGGGAAGTCGATTCGGGTGAAATCCTCGCGAGTCAGGAAGTGCACGATATTTCTGTCGCGATTGGTATGGATCCCGGCAGTGAAGATTTGAGTGAATTGCGCTATCACAAAATATGCATCCTCGCCGACGCCGACTCGGATGGTTTACACATCGCTACCTTGCTCTGCGCGCTCTTTGTAAAACATTTCCCGGTATTGGTGCGCAACGGTTTTGTGTATGTGGCCATGCCGCCGCTCTACCGTATCGATATCGGCAAAGAAGTGTATTACGCGCTCGATGAAGGCGAGAAAAATGGCGTGCTCAACCGCATCGCCGCTGAAAATAAAAAAGGCAAGCCCAATGTGCAGCGCTTTAAAGGTTTGGGCGAGATGAACCCCTTGCAGCTACGCGAAACCACCATGGCGCGCGATACCCGCCGCTTGGTGCAGCTCACCATTGGTGAAGATGACGGCACCATGCAAATCATGGATATGATGCTCGCTAAAAAACGCGCGGGAGATCGTAAAACCTGGCTGGAAGAAAAAGGGAATCTGGCAGAAATTGCTGTCTAATGTAAATTATAGGTAAAGGTTATAAATTTATAGGATATGTTTATAAATTTTATAGGATAAGCTTATAAAATAGAGTATATTTTGAGTAAGGATGCTTAGGAAATGCTCGAAATGAATATTCCCGCTCGCAAGCTCAAAAGGTCAGCTGTCAAGAATATTGTTCGCTTTCCAGCGATCAAGGCAAATGGCGGTAAAACCATCCTAGTGGAATCGATCTTAGAGTCTAAGTATTGTCTTCATCTCGAATTTGATTCTACGGTCGAAACCTATATCCCCCAGCCTAGGACTTTCGCTATCCCTAGTGAAAGTGAGGAAAATAGGTATACCCCGGACTT
>NZ_JAVDVX010000015.1:0-16546 GCF_031457055.1 Cellvibrio fibrivorans
CTGGACAGCTACATCCCTGAGCCGGTACGTGCTATCGACCAACCATTCCTGATGCCAGTAGAGGACGTATTCTCTATCTCTGGTCGCGGTACTGTTGTAACTGGCCGTGTAGAGCGTGGTGTTGTTAAGGTTGGTGAAGAGATCGCGATTGTTGGTCTGAAAGACACCGTTAAAACCACCTGTACTGGTGTTGAAATGTTCCGCAAGTTGCTCGACGAAGGTCGTGCTGGTGAGAACGTTGGTGTTCTGTTGCGCGGCACCAAGCGTGATGACGTTGAGCGTGGTCAAGTATTGGCCAAGCCAAACTCAGTAACTCCACACACCAAGTTCCAATCAGAAGTGTACGTGTTGTCCAAAGAAGAAGGTGGTCGTCACACTCCATTCTTTAAAGGCTATCGTCCACAATTCTACTTCCGCACCACCGACGTAACCGGTGCAGTTGAATTGCCGGAAGGTGTAGAAATGGTAATGCCAGGTGACAACGTGCAAATGGTTGTGACCCTGATTCACCCTATCGCGATGGAAGAAGGCTTGCGCTTCGCTATCCGTGAAGGTGGTCGTACTGTTGGTGCTGGTGTTGTTGCCAAAATCCTTCAGTAATTAATCTGTGTGCGGCAGTAAAACTGCCGCATCACAGCTGCTTCAGTTATGTTAGGCCAGTAGTTCAATTGGTAGAGCACCGGTCTCCAAAACCGGGTGTTGGGGGTTCGAGTCCCTCCTGGCCTGCCAAATTTCATGAAGGTTTCTCGCAATAATGACTGCTAATACTGAAGAAAAAGTTTACCGACTAGATGCTATTAAGTGGCTTTTGGTTGTGGCTATAGTTGCTGCAGGTGTTGTCGGAAACTCTCATTTCTCTGCCGAATCTATTCTGTATCGCGCATTGGGCTTGTTGGTGCTGGCCGCAGTTGCGGTTTTTGTCGCTTTGCAAACGGCCAAAGGTGCTGCAATAGCTGATGTTGTCCGCGGTGCTTTAGTTGAGTTGCGTAAAGTGGTTTGGCCCAGTCGTCAGGAAACTAACCAAACAACACTAATTGTGTTAGCGGTAGTTTTTGTAATGGCAATCATTCTCTGGTTGCTTGACACTCTCTTCGGCTTTATTGCTTCCAATATCATAGGGTAGATGAGTATGGCTAAGCGTTGGTACGTAGTGCATGCCTATTCTGGCTACGAAAAAAAAGTAGCGGCCTCTCTGCGTGACCGTGTTGCGCTTTATGGCATGGAAGAAAGTTTTGGTGAGATTCTGGTTCCCACCGAAGAAGTGATTGAAATGCGTGGCGGTCAAAAGCGTAAGAGCGAACGCAAGTTTTTCCCCGGTTATGTATTGGTTCAAATGGAATTGAATGATGATACATGGCATTTGGTAAAGGATACTCCGAGAGTGATGGGTTTTATTGGAGGCAAGGCTGACCAGCCTGCACCTATTACTGAAAAGGAAGCAGATGCAATTTTGCGCCGTGTCGATGATTCGATTGAAAAGCCTAAGCCAAAAACTATTTTTGAGCCGGGCGAAATGGTGCGTGTTATTGACGGTCCATTCAATGACTTTAACGGTGTTGTTGAAGAAGTTAATTACGACAAAAATAAATTGCGTGTGGCGGTATTAATTTTTGGTCGCTCAACTCCAGTTGAGTTGGAATTTAGTCAGGTCGAAAAAACCTAAGCGCTAAATAAGTTTTAAATGCCCTTCTTCGCCATGCGAAGAGGGGTTTTCGTGTCCTTGGTCTGTGCCAAGGCGGGGAGCCTAAGACGCCAGATTTTGCCAAAAGTCTGGTTGAGGCGCTAACACCCATAGGGGAGCAATATCATGGCAAAAAAAGTAACAGCTTACGTTAAGTTGCAAGTTGCAGCTGGCAAAGCAAACCCGAGTCCACCGGTTGGTCCAGCATTGGGTCAGCACGGCGTTAACATTATGGAATTCTGTAAAGCTTTCAATGCGCAAACACAAGGCATGGAAGTTGGTTCGCCAGTACCTGTAATTATCAGTGTATACAGCGACCGCAGCTTTACATTTGTAATGAAAACTCCTCCGGCGTCTTTCTTGTTGAAGAAGGCAGCTGGCATCACCAGTGGTAGTGGTCGCCCCAACACCAACAAGGTTGGCAAGGTAACCCGTGCCCAGTTGGAAACCATTGCAACTACCAAAATGGCAGATTTGACTGCATCGGATATGGATGCTGCTGTGCGTACTATCGCCGGTTCTGCTCGTTCAATGGGTCTGGAAGTGGAGGGCGTATAAGATGGCTAAAATTACTAAGCGTCAACGTGCTATTAATGAGAAAGTTGATTCAACCAAGCAATACTCGATCGAAGAAGCTGTTGCCCTGTTGAAAGATCTTTCGAATGTAAAATTTGCTGAGACTGTTGATGTGTCTGTCAACCTCGGCATTGATCCGCGTAAATCTGACCAATCAGTTCGCGGTGCTACTACCCTACCTCATGGCAATGGTAAGTCAGTGCGCGTTGCTGTATTCACCCAAGGTGCCAACGCTGAGGCTGCAAAAGCAGCTGGTGCTGAATTTGTTGGTATGGATGAATTGGCTGCAGAAATTAAAGCGGGCAAGATGGATTTTGACGTAGTTATCGCCAGTCCTGATGCAATGCGTGTGGTTGGTCAGTTGGGTCAAGTGCTCGGTCCTCGCGGCCTGATGCCAAACCCTAAGACCGGCACCGTAACTCCTGATGTAGTTACTGCAGTTAAAAATGCTAAAGCAGGTCAGATCCGCTATCGCGCTGAGAAGGGCGGTATTGTTCACGGTGGTTTAGGTAAGATTTCATTTGATGCTATTGCTATCAAAGAAAACTTGGAAGCACTGATCGGCGATCTGAAAAAAGCCAAACCAGCAACATCTAAAGGTATTTACATCAAGAAAATTTCCTTGAGTTCTACTATGGGTCCAGGTTTGGTAATTGATCAAGCGTCACTCGCGATTTAATTCGCTGGCGCACAAAGAACTTTGGGGTCCGCTTGATTGAGCGGGCCGTCAAAGACCGTAGGTGTCTAAAGTAATTTGCATAAGTAAATTGCCGGGACTTAATGTAAGTCGCCTACGCAGATGGTGAGACCCTATTCAGTCAATTAATGTAACAGGCTTAGTGTTACAAAATGTTGACGAATGACTTCACCGAATAATGGCCTCAATAACTTTATTTGGGGCTGGTAGTTAACGACACATCTGCTTTTGTTTTTAACGGCAAAAAAGATTTGTCAATGCAGGAGTAATCCCGTGGCATTAGGTCTTGAAGGCAAAAAGGCGATCGTCGCTGAAGTCCAAGACGCTGCAAAGAGCGCTCTGTCTGCTGTTATCGCCGATTCTCGCGGTGTAACTGTTGGCAAGATGACCGCTCTGCGCAAGCAGGCCCGTGAAGCAGGCGTCTGGGTAAAAGTCGTCCGTAACACATTGGCCCGTCGCGCTGTGCAAGGTACAGCTTACGAATGTCTCGCAGACAAATTCGTAGGTCCAACTCTGATTGCATTTTCTACTGTTCATCCTGGTGCGGGTGCGCGCATCCTTCAGGATTTTGCTAAAGAAAATGACAAGTTTGAGTTGAAAGCTGCTGCCTTTGAAGGTGAGTTAGTGAACATTGCTATGCTGGCAACTTTGCCAACATACGACGAAGCTATTTCTCGTCTGATGAGCGTGATGAAAGAAGCTTCAGCCGGCAAACTGGTTCGCACTATTGCGGCAGTTCGCGATCAAAAAGAACAGCAAGCTGCTTAATTTTTCGTTTACAGCTTACTTTAGATTTAACGAGCAAAATGCTCCATTAATTAGGAATTGAGACATGTCTCTGACTAAAGACGATATCATCAATGCCATCGCAGAAATGTCTGTTAAAGACGTTGTTGAGTTGATCTCTGCAATGGAAGAAAAATTCGGTGTTAGCGCTGCTGCTGCTACTGTAGCTGTTGCTGCTGGTCCAGTTGCTGCTGCGGAAGAGCAAACTGAATTCGACGTAATCCTTTCATCTGTTGGCGATAAGAAAGTTAACGTGATTAAGGCGGTACGTGAGTTGACTGGTCTGGGCTTGAAAGAAGCTAAAGACTTGGTAGAAGCTGCACCTAAAGCGGTTAAAGAAGCTGTTTCCAAGGCTGATGCTGATGCAGCAAAAGCCAAGTTGGAAGAAGCTGGTGCAGTTGTAGAAGTTAAATAATTCTACGCCTGTGTCGCGGTCCATTTACAGTTTGGACACTAGGCTGGTGAGCATTTGCTTGCCAGCCTTTTTCTGTTTTCAGAAGAGTCCCGGTTCACAGCTGTAATGGTACTGAAAAATGGCAAGCACCAGGTGCGCCATTGATTACTGAAAAGTAATTGCAAGTTTGTCGAGTTTAAGTTTTTACAAAGAAACGCACATGCGTTTTCATGGCTGCGATCAAGCCCGATCCGCGAACAAGCTGGGGAATACAGATGGCTTACTCATATACTGAGAAAAAACGTATCCGCAAGGATTTTGGCAAACTGCCGCACGTAATGGATGTACCTTATCTTTTGGCGATTCAGTTAGATTCCTACAGAAAGTTTACTCAAGCAGATACTGCGCCTAGTAAGCGTGATGATATGGGGCTGCACGCTGCATTCCGTTCCGTTTTTCCAATCGTTAGCTACTCAGGGAATGCTGCGCTCGAATACGTTAGCTATAACCTTGGTAAAGCAGCGTTTGATGTAAACGAGTGTATTCTGCGTGGCGTTACTTATGCCGTCCCCCTGCGCGTGAAAGTGCGTTTGATTATTTATGATCGCGAGTCTTCTAATAAAGCGATCAAAGACATTAAAGAGCAAGAAGTGTACATGGGCGAAATTCCGCTCATGACCGACAATGGTACCTTTGTTATTAACGGTACCGAGCGCGTGATAGTTTCCCAGTTGCATCGTTCTCCTGGTGTATTCTTTGATCACGACAAGGGTAAGACCCATTCATCGGGCAAATTGCTTTATTCCGCACGTATTATTCCTTACCGTGGCTCATGGTTGGATTTTGAATTCGATCCAAAAGATCTGCTCTATGTTCGTATTGACCGTCGCCGTAAGTTGCCGGCCACGATTTTGCTGCGCGCATTGGGCTTCAGCTCACAAGAAATGCTGGCGATGTTCTTTGAGACCAGTACCTTTATTCTGGGTAAAGATGGTCAGTTCAGTTACGCCGTAGTTCCATCTCGCCTGCGCGGCGATGTCGCTACTTTTGATATCAAAGATGACAAGGGCAATATTATTGTTGAAGAAGGGCGTCGCATTACCGCGCGCCATATTCGTCAATTGGAAAAAGCCGGCGTTAATCAGATGGATGTTCCGTCTGAATATCTGTTGGGTCGTGCACTTGCTAAAGATATTATCGATACCCGCAGCGGTGAATTGCTGTTTGAATGTAATACCGAAATTACCGCTGATGTGCTTTCCAAATTGGTTGCTGCAGGCGTCACTGATGTTGAGACCCTATATACCAATGAATTGGATTGCGGTGCATTTATTTCCGAAACCTTGCGTGTCGATCCAACCCGTACTGCATTGGAATCGCTGGTTGAAATTTATCGCATGATGCGTCCTGGCGAGCCGCCAACCAAAGAATCTGCTGAAGCTCTGTTCCAGAATTTATTCTTCTCGCAAGAGCGCTACGATCTTTCTGCGGTCGGCCGCATGAAGTTCAATCGTCGTCTGGGTCGCGAAGCTGAAACTGGCGAAGGCACCATATCTAATGAAGATATTGTTGATGTGATGAAGACCCTGATCGCTATCCGCAACGGTAAAGGCGTTGTGGATGATATTGATCACTTGGGTAACCGTCGTGTTCGATCTGTAGGTGAAATGGCCGAAAACCAATTCCGTGTTGGTTTGGTGCGTGTTGAGCGTGCAGTGAAAGAGCGTCTGTCAATGGCAGAAAGCGAAGGCTTGATGCCGCAAGATTTGATTAATGCGAAACCGGTTGCTGCTGCAGTGAAAGAGTTTTTTGGCTCTTCGCAGCTGTCACAGTTTATGGATCAAAACAACCCACTGTCGGAGATCACGCATAAACGTCGCGTCTCTGCGCTTGGCCCAGGTGGTTTGACTCGTGAGCGCGCAGGTTTTGAAGTGCGCGACGTACACCCGACCCATTATGGTCGTGTATGCCCAATCGAAACACCTGAAGGTCCAAACATTGGGTTGATCAACTCTCTGGCTACCTATGCCCGCACTAATAATTACGGCTTCCTTGAGAGCCCGTATCGCAAAGTGATCAACGGCAAAGTAACCAATGAAATTGATTTCCTCTCCGCTATTAATGAATCCGATTATGTAATTGCGCAGGCATCGGCAACTTTAGATGCGGGTGGTAATTTGACTGAGGACTTGGTGTCCGTACGTCACCTTAACGAATTCACCTTGAAAGGTCCGGCTGATGTCCAATATATGGATGTGTCGGCGCGTCAGGTTGTTTCTGTTGCAGCATCTTTGATTCCATTCCTTGAGCACGATGACGCCAACCGTGCGTTGATGGGTTCGAACATGCAGCGTCAAGCTGTACCAACCCTGCGCTCACAAAAGCCGTTGGTAGGTACTGGTATGGAGCGCAATGTGGCCTCCGACTCAGGCGTATGTGTGGTTGCCAAGCGTGGCGGTGTGATCGATAGCGTTGATGCTGGCCGTATCGTTGTAAAAGTACATCACGATGAAGTCGAAGCGGGCGATGCCGGTGTAGATATCTACAACCTGATCAAATACACCCGTTCGAACCAAAATACCTGTATTAACCAGCGCCCCATTGTAAGCATGGGCGATTCAGTATCCCGTGGCGATATTCTGGCGGATGGCCCTTCAGTTGATATGGGTGAATTGGCGCTTGGCCAAAACATGCGTATCGCCTTTATGCCGTGGAATGGTTACAACTTCGAAGACTCGATTCTGGTGTCTGAGCGTGTTGTACAAGAAGATCGTTTCACTACCATCCATATTCAGGAATTAACCTGTATCGCACGTGATACCAAGTTAGGCAGTGAAGAAATAACCGCCGATATTCCAAACGTGGGTGAGAGTGCGCTGAGCAAACTCGACGAATCCGGCATTGTGTATATCGGAGCTGAAGTAGGCGGCGGTGATATTCTGGTTGGTAAGGTAACGCCAAAAGGTGAAACCCAACTGACTCCAGAAGAAAAATTGTTGCGTGCGATCTTCGGTGAGAAGGCCTCTGACGTTAAAGATACTTCCCTGCGCGTGCCTTCAAGCACCAAAGGTACTGTTATTGACGTGCAGGTGTTCACCCGCGACGGTCTGGAAAAGGATCAACGCAGCCTGGAAATTGAAAAAGCACAATTGGACGAAGTCCGCAAAGATTTGAACGAAGAATACCGTATCGTTGAAACTGCAACCTTTGAGCGTCTGCGTTCAGCTTTAGTTGGTCAAGTTGTTGCGTCCGGTAAAAACGTGAAGAAAGGCGAAGCCATGACTCACGAAATTCTTGACGGCTTGGAAAAAGACCAGTGGTTCAAACTGCGCATGAATGAAGATGCATTGAATGAGCAGATTGACCGTGCGGAAGAACAACTTGCCGAGCGTCGCAAGATCCTCGATGAGCGGTTTGAAGATAAAAAACGCAAGTTGTCTACCGGTGATGATCTCGCTCCAGGTGTACTTAAAATTGTTAAGGTTTACCTCGCAATCAAGCGCCGCATTCAGCCGGGCGACAAGATGGCCGGTCGTCATGGTAACAAGGGTGTTATCTCGGTAATCATGCCGATTGAAGACATGCCTTACGACGAAAATGGTGAGACCGTTGATATCGTGCTCAACCCGCTCGGCGTACCTTCACGTATGAACGTGGGTCAGGTGTTGGAAATGCACTTGGGTATGGCGGCTAAAGGTCTGGGCGTTAAGATCAACAAGTTGTTGCAAGAGCAAAAAGCGATTGCTGATGTTCGTGCCTTCCTTGAAGACATCTACAACAAGACTGGCGATGTTGCTGCTAAAGAAGATCTCGCTTCTTTCAGTGATAAAGAAATTCTGGATCTGGCGAAAAACCTGGTTGATGGCGTGCCTATGGCAACTCCGGTATTTGACGGCGCCAAAGAACATGAAATCAAGGCGTTGCTGCGTTTGGCTGGCTTGTCAGATACCGGTCAATCCATCCTTTACGATGGACGTACCGGTGATCAATTCACTCGTCCCGTGACCGTTGGTTACATGTACATGTTGAAGTTGAACCACTTGGTGGATGACAAGATGCATGCGCGTTCAACCGGTTCATACAGTCTGGTTACTCAACAGCCTCTGGGTGGTAAAGCACAATTTGGTGGTCAGCGTTTCGGTGAGATGGAAGTGTGGGCGCTTGAAGCATACGGCGCAGCTTACACCTTGCAAGAAATGCTTACTGTTAAGTCGGATGACGTTGCGGGTCGTACCAAGATGTATAAAAACATCGTTGATGGCGACCACCGTATGGAGCCCGGCATGCCGGAGTCCTTCAACGTACTCGTTAAGGAAATCCGCTCTCTGGGTATCAACATCGAGCTTGAGCAAGACGATTAATGCTCAAGCTTACGCACCAGTATCCGCACTAACCCTGCAGATGCTGGCCGTAACCCGGAACCAGTAACACCAAAGAATTTGCCTCGAAGTTTAATGAAAGCTCCCCCGGAGCCAACAGGAGAAAGCGCCTTGAAAGACTTACTGAATTTACTCAAGTCCCAGGGACAAGTCGAAGAATTCGACTCTATTCGTATTAGCTTGGCATCACCTGAAATGATTCGTTCATGGTCGTTTGGCGAAGTAAAAAAGCCGGAGACTATCAACTACCGTACCTTCAAGCCCGAGCGTGAAGGTCTGTTCTGCGCCAAAATCTTTGGTCCAGTAAAAGATTACGAATGCTTGTGCGGCAAGTACAAGCGCATGAAGCACCGCGGCATTATTTGTGAAAAATGCGGTGTTGAAGTGACCTTGGCTAAAGTGCGCCGCGAGCGCATGGGCCACATTGAGCTGGCTAGCCCCGTTGCGCATATTTGGTTTTTGAAATCACTGCCAAGCCGTATTGGTTTGTTGCTGGACATGACCCTGCGTGATATCGAGCGTGTATTGTATTTTGAATCCTACGTAGTGACTGAGCCAGGTATGACTACCTTGGAGCGCGGTCAATTACTCTCTGACGAGCAATACTTCGAAGCAATGGAAGAGTTCGGTGATGAATTCGAAGCGCAAATGGGTGCTGAAGCAATTCAGACGTTGATGCGTGCTATCGATCTGGAATCAGAGATTCAGCGCCTGCGTGAAGAAATTCCGAATACAACCAGCGAAACTAAAATCAAGAAATACTCCAAGCGTTTGAAACTATTGGAAGCATTCTTCTTCTCAGGCAACAAGCCTGAGTGGATGGTAATGGAAGTGTTGCCGGTATTGCCGCCAGATTTGCGCCCATTGGTTCCATTGGACGGTGGCCGTTTTGCGACTTCCGACCTGAACGACTTGTATCGCCGCGTGATCAACCGTAACAACCGCTTGAAGCGTTTGTTGGACCTGAATGCACCAGACATTATCGTGCGCAATGAAAAGCGTATGCTGCAAGAAGCGGTAGATGCATTGTTGGATAACGGTCGTCGCGGTCGTGCGATTACCGGTTCAAACAAGCGTCCGCTTAAGTCTCTGGCAGACATGATCAAAGGTAAGCAAGGCCGTTTCCGCCAAAACCTGCTCGGTAAGCGCGTTGACTACTCCGGCCGTTCAGTAATCGTAGTAGGTCCAACCCTGCGTCTGCATCAGTGTGGTCTACCGAAGAAAATGGCATTGGAATTGTTCAAGCCTTTTATTTTCAGCAAGCTTGAATTGCGTGGTTTGGCGACCACTATTAAAGCCGCCAAGAAAATGGTTGAGCGCGAAGAAGCTGTCGTTTGGGATATCCTCGACGAAGTGATCCGCGAGCATCCGGTTCTCCTGAACCGTGCACCAACCCTTCACCGTCTCGGTATCCAAGCGTTCGAGCCGGTGCTGATTGAAGGTAAAGCAATCCAACTGCACCCACTTGTCTGTTCTGCGTACAACGCCGACTTCGACGGTGACCAGATGGCAGTTCACGTTCCACTGACGATTGAAGCTCAGTTGGAAGCCCGTGCGCTGATGATGTCAACCAACAACATCCTCTCTCCAGCATCAGGTGAGCCAATCATCGTTCCGTCGCAAGACGTGGTATTGGGCCTGTACTGGATGACTCGTGACCGTGTAAACGCCAAAGGCGAAAACATGGTATTCGCCGATCCGGCGGAAGTGTCACGTGCTTACTACTCCAAGCAAGTTGATCTGCAAGCGCGTATCAAAGTGCGTTTAAGCGAAACTCTGATTGGCGAAGAAGGCGAAAAAACCACCACAATTAAACTGGTAAGCACCACTGTTGGTCGCGTGCTTCTGTGGGAAATCTGCCCACCCGGTATGCCGCTCGAAATGATTAACCGCCCAATGGTGAAAAAAGCGATTTCAGCTGCGATCAATTACTGCTACCGCGTAGTGGGTCTCAAAGCGACCGTAATTTTCGCTGACCGTTTGATGTATATGGGTTATGACTTCTCTACCAAGTCAGGTTCTTCTATCGGTGTAAACGACTTTACTATCCCTGCTGCCAAAGCCGAGATCATTGGTCGCGCTGAAGCCGAAGTAAAAGAGATTGAAACCCAGTACGCATCCGGTCTTGTGACCCAAGGCGAAAAATACAACAAGGTTATCGATATCTGGTCGCGCGCCAACGATTTGGTTGCCAAGTCGATGATGGAAGGTATTTCGAAAGAAGCTGTGATTAACCGCGATGGCGCAGAAGAATTGCAGCCGTCATTTAACTCGGTATTTATGTATGCCGACTCAGGTGCGCGTGGCTCGCCCGCCCAGATCCGTCAGTTGGCGGGTATGCGTGGTTTGATGGCGCGTCCGGACGGTTCGATCATCGAAACTCCTATTACCGCTAACTTCCGTGAAGGCTTGAACGTACTTCAGTACTTCATCTCGACCCACGGTGCGCGTAAAGGTTTGGCGGATACCGCGTTGAAAACCGCAAACTCCGGTTACTTGACCCGTCGTCTAGTTGACGTTGCGCAAGATCTGGTAGTAACGGCAATCGATTGTGGTACCGATGAAGGTTTGACCATGTCACCAGTAATCGAAGGTGGCGACGTTATCGAATCTCTGGGTGATCGTATCCTCGGCCGTATTATTGCGCGAGACGTAATTCGTCCTGGCACCGATGAAATCCTGGTTCCTGCTGGCACCATGATTGATGAAGCTTGGGTTGAGCGCGTTGAAGCTATGGGTATCGATGAAGTGCTGGTGCGCTCACCCATTACCTGTGAAGCGCGCAGCGGTATCTGTTCTATGTGTTACGGTCGCGACCTGGCTCGTGGTCATCGCGTTAACGTGGGCGAGGCAGTTGGTGTTATCGCGGCCCAGTCAATCGGTGAACCCGGTACCCAGCTGACCATGCGTACCTTCCACATTGGTGGTGCGGCATCGCGAGCGTCTGCAGCGGATAGCGTACAAGTTAAGCAAGAAGGTACTGTGCGTCTGTTGAACGTTAAGGTTGTAAGCAACCCGGCGGGCAATCTGGTGGCAGTATCCCGTTCTGGCGAATTGGCGATTGCCGATGGCAGTGGTCGTGAGCGTGAGCGTTACAAGATTCCTTACGGTGCTTTGATTACCGTTAAAGATGGCGAAGCAGTAAAAGGCGGCCAGATTATTGCCAAATGGGATCCGCATACCCATCCGATTGTATCGGAAGTGGCAGGTACTGTTGCCTTCTCGGGCATGGAAGACGGTCTTTCTATCCGACGCCAGACTGACGAATTGACCGGTTTGAGTTCGATCGAGGTTCTCGACCCTGCCGAGCGTCCGTCAGCCGGTAAAGATTTGCGTCCAGCAGTAACCTTGGTCGATGCGAAAGGTAAAGAGCTGTTCCTTGCGAATACCAACGTGCCTGCTCACTACATGTTGCCGCCAAAAGCGATTCTGAGCATTAACAACAGCGACATTATCAATGTGGGCGACATTATTGCGCGTATCCCGCAAGAAGGTTCCAAGACCCGCGATATCACCGGTGGTCTGCCGCGCGTTGCTGACTTGTTTGAAGCGCGTCGCCCGAAAGAGCCGTCAATTCTGGCGGAAATCTCCGGTACTGTGAGTTTTGGTAAAGAAACTAAGGGCAAGCGTCGTTTGATCATCACCCCTGTGGATGGTCAATTGTTGCCGGATGGTTCAACTCACTACGAAGTGCTTATCCCTAAACATCGCCAGTTGACTGTGTTTGAAGGTGAGATGGTTGCCAAGGGTGAAGTTGTATCTGACGGTCCAAGCAACCCGCACGATATCCTGCGCTTGCAAGGTGTTGAGGCGCTGGCGCGTTACATTACCAACGAAATCCAGGACGTTTATCGTCTACAAGGCGTGAAGATTAACGATAAGCACATTGAAACTATCGTTCGTCAGATGCTACGTAAAGTAGAGATTAGCACCATGGGTGACTCTACTTTCGTGAAAGGCGAGCAGGTTGAATACAATCACGTGCTGGAAGAGAACGAAAAGCTGCGTGCAGAAGCGCGTCAGCCTGCAAATTACGAACGTCAGTTGTTGGGTATTACCAAGGCATCGTTGGCGACAGAATCGTTTATTTCGGCAGCATCGTTCCAGGAAACTACCCGTGTATTGACCGAAGCGGCAGTGACTGGCAAAAAAGATGCATTGCGCGGCTTGAAAGAAAACGTGGTTGTGGGGCGTTTGATTCCCGCTGGTACTGGTCTGGCCTACCACTCGGACCGCAAGCGTCGCCGTGAAGCTGCCATCAGTAATGATGTTGGTGTAAGTGCAGAAGACGTTGAAGCAGCATTGACTGAGGCGCTGAAATCAAGCATTGGCTAATGCTTGATTCAAGGCCGAAGTGACGAGGGCGCAAGCTCTCACGGTAAACCCGAAGCAAGGCTGGCAACCCCAGCCTTGCTTTTTTATCGGGCAATTGTCCATTAAATAAGCGGGCTTTACCTTGACGGTGGTGGGGTGCATCTTTACAATGCGCCACCCACTTTTTCCGAAGTGGGAAGCGGGGCTATTTTTGATGTATTAGTCCGCTTTCTTAAACCTGCCTTCAATTGTGAAGGCGTATTATCTGTGGAGTTTGTTTTCATGCCAACGATCAATCAATTGATTCGTAAGCCGAGAAAACCCATCGTAGACAAGAGCGACGTTCCAGCTCTGCAAGGCAATCCGCAACGCCGCGGTGTTTGCACTCGCGTTTATACGACTACACCTAAAAAGCCAAACTCAGCATTGCGTAAAGTGTGCCGTGTTCGTTTGACCAATGGCTTCGAAGTGTCTTCCTATATCGGCGGTGAAGGCCATAACTTGCAAGAGCACAGCGTGGTACTGATTCGTGGTGGTCGTGTTAAAGACTTGCCCGGTGTTCGTTACCATACTGTACGCGGTTCACTGGATACTTCCGGTGTTGCCAAGCGTAGACAGGGTCGTTCCAAATACGGTGCTAAACGTCCTAAGTAATATGGCGGGCGGATTTGTCCGCCGCTTATGCTTTGCGTTTAATGTTTTCGGTGTACAACCGAGTAAGGCCAAGCAAATTTGTAGCAATTTGGCTTCAAATGTTGTCTTGGATAATTCCTGAAGAGAGGCTATTAAAATGCCAAGAAGACGAGTCGTCGCCAAACGCGACACGCTGCCGGATCCAAAATTCGGTAACGTGACTCTGGCAAAGTTTATGAACCACGTGATGATCAGTGGTAAGAAGTCGGTAGCAGAGCGCATTATTTACGGCGCTATGGATATCGTTAAAACCAAATTGAATCGCGACCCTTTGGAGGTTTTCTCCGAGGCTCTCGAAAACATCGCTCCGCTGGTTGAGGTTAAGTCTCGCCGTGTGGGTGGTGCAACCTATCAAGTTCCTGTCGAAGTACGTGCATCGCGTCGTACTGCGCTGGCAATGCGTTGGTTGGTGGATTACTCGCGCAAGCGCGGTGAGAAATCAATGCCTGCGCGTTTGGCTGGTGAGCTGATGGATGCTGCACAAGGCAAAGGCGCTGCGGTTAAGAAGCGTGAAGACGTTCACCGTATGGCTGAAGCGAACAAAGCGTTCTCGCACTTCCGTTTCTAATGGAAGTTTGCTCCAAAACGCCTATGTAAGACTAAGGGCAGCAGTAGCTGCCTTTATCTTTAGTAGCGAATTTGTAATTGGGGAATACCTCTGTGGCACGTAAAACACCTATCGCACGCTATCGTAATATCGGCATCTGCGCCCACGTAGATGCGGGTAAGACGACGACTACCGAACGTGTGTTGTTTTATACCGGCTTGTCTCACAAAATTGGTGAGGTGCATGACGGTGCTGCAACGACTGACTGGATGGTGCAGGAGCAAGAGCGCGGTATTACTATCACCTCTGCTGCGGTAACCACCTTCTGGAAAGGCATGGGTGGCCAGTTTGATGAGCATCGCATCAACGTAATTGATACCCCCGGTCACGTTGATTTCACTATCGAAGTGGAGCGTTCATTGCGCGTCCTCGATGGTGCTGTTGTCGTTCTCTGCGGGTCTTCAGGTGTGCAGCCGCAAACTGAAACAGTATGGCGTCAAGCGAACAAATACGAAGTTCCGCGTATCGTATTTGTGAACAAGATGGATCGTACTGGTGCCAACTATATGCGTGTGGTGGAGCAGTTGAAGTCCCGTCTAGGGGCTAACGCTGTGCCATTGCAGATGACAATTGGCTCTGAAGATGAGTTCAAGGGTGTTGTCGATCTGGTTAAGATGCGTGCCATTATCTGGAACGAAGAAGATCAGGGTATGACCTTCAGGTACGAGTCGATCCCATCGGATCTGCTCGAAACTTGTGAAAAAATGCGTGAGTTCCTGATTGAATCCGCGGCTGAGTCCAGCGAAGAGTTGATGGAAAAGTATTTGGGTGGCGAAGAGCTAACTGAAGAAGAAATCAAATCTGGTATTCGTGCGCGTACGTTAGCTAACGAAATTATCCCGGTGATCGGTGGTTCGGCGTTTAAGAACAAGGGTGTCCAGGCAATGCTGGATGCAGTTGTTGACTATTTGCCTGCGCCAACAGAAGTGAAGGCGATTGAAGGTGTGCTTGAAGATGGTGAAACCCTTGCGACGCGTAAAGCGAGTGATGATGAACCTTTTTCGGCTTTGGCTTTCAAGATTGCTACCGATCCATTTGTGGGTACCTTAACCTTTTTTCGTGTTTATTCGGGCACCCTTGAATCGGGTGATACTGTGCTGAATTCGGTAAAGGGTAAAAAGGAACGCGTTGGTCGTATGGTGCAAATGCACGCGAATCAGCGTCAGGAAATTAAAGAAGTATTGGCAGGCGATATTGCTGCAGGTATCGGCTTTAAAGATTGTACGACCGGTGACACTCTCTGCGCTCTCGATAATGTGATTATTCTTGAGCGGATGGATTTCCCGGAGCCGGTAATTCATGTGGCAGTTGAGCCCAAAACCAAGGCTGATCAGGAAAAAATGGGGGTCGCACTGAGCAAGCTGGCTCAGGAGGATCCCTCTTTCCGTGTTCGCACTGATGAAGAGACCGGCCAAACCATTATCGGTGGTATGGGTGAGTTGCATCTCGATATTATTGTCGATCGTATGCGGCGCGAATTTGGTGTGGAGGCTAACATCGGTAAGCCGCAAGTTGCCTACCGTGAGGCTATACGCAATACCTGCGAAATTGAAGGTAAGTTCGTGCGTCAGTCGGGCGGCCGCGGTCAGTTTGGTCACTGCTGGATTCGCTTTTCTCCCGGTGCGGATGAGGGTGCTGAAGGCTTGGAGTTTGTGAATGAGGTTGTGGGTGGTGTGGTTCCCAAGGAATTCATCCCTGCGATTCAGAAAGGCATTGCCGAACAAATGCAAAACGGAGTTCTGGCGGGCTATCCATTACTTGGGTTAAAGGCTGTTGTATTCGATGGCTCTTATCACGATGTGGATTCGTCAGAAATGGCCTTTAAGATTGCTGCGTCCATGGCGACCAAGAAATTGGCCCAAAAAGGTGGTGCAGTATTGCTTGAGCCGATCATGAAGGTTGAAGTGGTTACTCCGGAAGCAAACATGGGTGATGTGGTTGGCGACTTGAACCGTCGTCGCGGCTTGATCCTGGGTATGGATGAGAGTCCGATGGGCAAGGTGATAGACGCTGAGGTTCCATTGTCGGAAATGTTTGGTTATGCGACTGCCTTGCGCTCTGCAACTCAGGGTCGTGCAACCTACACCATGGAATTTTTGAAGTACCAGGAAGCTCCGCGCAATGTCGCTGATGAAGTGATTGCAAAGGGCGGAATGCAAAGAGACGAAGAATAGTTTCGATATTTCATCTTTATATAGAGGAATTGAAAAGTGGCTAAAGAGAAGTTTGAACGTAACAAACCCCACCTTAATGTGGGCACCATTGGTCACGTTGACCACGGTAAAACCACACTGACCGCCGCGTTGACCCGCGTGTGTGCAGAGAGCTGGGGCGGCGCATTCGTTGCTTATGATGGTATCGACAACGCGCCGGAAGAAAAGGCACGCGGTATTACCATTAACACCTCACACGTAGAGTA
>NZ_JAVDVX010000016.1:0-4510 GCF_031457055.1 Cellvibrio fibrivorans
CGCCGATGGTAGTGTGGGGTCTCCCCATGTGAGAGTAGGTCATCGTCAAGCTTCTAATACTAAAAACGCCCTCAGGTAACTGCAGGGCGTTTTTTATTTTGTATTTCTGCATTTGATACATATTTTTTCCTTGTTTTATCCTGGATTGAGACGGGCGGTAAAAACGGTGGATTTTGTGGCGGCGCTCTGCTTAGATGCGGTCTCTCTTAGCCACCTAATCGACAAGGTTTTAATTCTGTGCTGACTATTGATCTTGCTGCTATTCAGTCTAATTGGCTCAAGTTGCAATCCATTGGCACAGGTGCCAAAGTTGCAGGTGTTATCAAGGCAAACGCCTATGGCTTGGGGGCGGATCAAGTTGGTAATGCGCTTTATACGGTCGGCTGCCGAGAGTTTTTTTTTGCTTCAATAGATGAGGCGCTTGCTGCTAGAGGTTTTTTGCCCCCTGATACGATTATTTATGTCTTGGGCGGTATTCGGGCTGGAGATGAGTCTCTGCTAATTGAGTCAAATCTAATCCCTGTTCTTTGTTCGCTCTCCGCAGTTAATCGCTGGGCCAAAGCAAATACCAATTTTGGCTCTAATGCTTCATCTGCAATAAAAATAAATACAGGAATGACTCGCTTCGGGCTTGATGTGCGCGAGTTTGAATTATTGTGCAGCGATAAAACTTTGCTGCTTGCAACCCACCCTGTGTTGCTGATGAGTCACCTTGCCTGTGCTGATGAGCGCGACCATCCACTTAACCTACATCAGTTAAATCTTTTTTCAAATTGTGCCCAGCTGATGCTCCCCCTTTTACCCAATCTTCGTTTTAGTCTTGCAAATTCATCAGGTATTTTTTTGGGGGATAAATGGCATTTTGATTTGCTGCGCCCAGGTGCAGCGCTTTATGGCATTAATCCCGTGCCAAATACTCCCAATCCTATGTTGCCGGTTGTGCATCTTTCGCTGCCGATTGTCCAGGTGCGGAAACTTGAGGCTGAGGCGGCGATAGGCTACTGCAGTAGCGTCGCTTTACCTGAAGGCGCTTTTGTAGCGGTTGTTGCTGGAGGTTATGCTGATGGCTTACATCGTACTGTAGGGCTGCAAGCTGAGGGATATTTAAATGGGCAGTTGGTAAAAACTGTTGGTCGTATGTCGATGGACTCCACAATGTTTGATATTTCCGCGCTCGGCGTGTTGGGGGATCAATTGCTAGGACAGTCGATAGAGGTAATTAATTCTTCGCTTTCGCTGGAGTATTTGAGTAAAAAAAATAACTCCTTGGGCTATGAAATTTTAACCAGTCTTGGCGCGCGATACCAGCGTGAGTATCTGGCAGGCGCTTATCATGTCTGAAGCGAATACTTTGGAGGCAGGTTCCCTGCGGCAGATACTGGTGTTACTTGCGGATGGAGAATTTCATTCAGGAGAAGAGCTTGGGCTCTTGTTGGGGGTAAGTCGCGCTGCTGTCTGGAAGCATTTGCAAAAATTGGAAGGTTTGGGGATCAAGCTGCTTTCCATTAAAGGTCGTGGCTATTGTATTGATGGCGGCCTGGATTTACTCGATCTTGAAAAGATAGGGGCGCAGATACATTCATCCTTGCCGATTAAGTTGAATCTATTTCCCCAAATAGATTCAACCAACGCCTATCTTATGCGTCACGCCGATCCTGCCTTGCAGGTTTGTTTGGCGGAGTCGCAAAGTGCGGGCCGCGGACGGCGGGGGCGCGTATGGGTGAGTCCGTTTGCGCAAAACATTTATTGTTCTATTGGCTGGGGATTTGAGGGCGGTGTTGCTGCACTTGAAGGCTTGAGTTTGGCTGTAGGTTTGGTGATTGTGCGCACACTGCAGCGCTATGGTGTTGCTGGTCTGCAATTGAAATGGCCCAACGATGTGCTTTATCAGGATCACAAACTTGCTGGCGTATTAATTGAAATGACTGGCGATCCTGCTGGTTACTGTCAGGTGGTTATAGGCGTGGGTATCAATGTCGCTATGGACGATGATTCGGCTCACGTAATAACGCAGTCTTGGATAGATTTGCGCACTATTGTTGAGCAGCAGGGGCTCCCCTGTGTGTCGCGCAATCAATTGGTTGCGGCTTTAATTGATGAGTTGCTATTGGTGCTCAATGGTTATGAGCAGACGGGTTTTGCCGATTATTGTGTCGAGTGGCAATCATTTAATGCGCATGCAGGTCAAATGGTGGAGTTGCGCAACGGTAATAATGTCTGTAATGGGATCTGTGTTGGCGTTAATGAAGTTGGCGCGCTGGTGTTGGAAACGGCGATCGGGAGGGAAATTTTCCATGGCGGCGAAATATCCTTGAGGCGTGTATATGATTCTTGAAATAGATATGGGTAATACGCGCCTGAAGTGGCGCATCCTTGATCAACGTTTGGTGCTGGTTCAAGGTGCAATAGGTATTGAGGCTCCGCTGGATCTATTGTTAGATGAAATCGAGCCTTACCGCACCGCGATAAACTCAGTAGTTGTCGCAAGTGTAGTGGGTGGCTTGCTGGAGCAAAAACTTGCCGATTGGTCTATGGAATATTTGAAATTGCCCCTCGTCTTTGTGCGCAGCGACGCTGCTTGCGGAGCTGTGCGTAACGGCTATCGTGAGCCTCAAATGTTGGGTGTAGATCGTTGGTTGGGGATAGTGGCTGCTTATAGGCTCGCAGCCAGTGCATGCATTGTGGTTTCGTGCGGCACTGCTATTACTGTGGATTTGGTGGCACAAGATGGTAAGCATCTGGGTGGGTTCATAGCACCGGGGTTAAATCTTATGCTAGATTCGCTCACCTCCAGAACTCGCCAGATAAAATTGAATGATATGGCTCCTGTGCTGAGCTTGTCGCCTGCTTTGGCAACATCTGACGCAGTTTACTCTGCCTGCGCGGCCATGTTGACGGGGCTAATTGATAACGGGGTGAAGCAATTGCATATGCTCGATCACAATGCCGGGTTCCAAATGATATTTACAGGAGGTGACGCGGCTAAGTTGTTGCCTTTTTATCCGCAAGCACGGGTGGTTCCGGATTTGGTATTGGACGGACTTGCTTGTGTTTTGGATTATCCCCAAGGGTTGGAGTAAAGAATGCGGGCAATTTTTATTTTGTTATTGGCAGCAAATCTCGTCTTTTTTGGCTATCAATACCTCTTCGTTGCCAAAAACGAAGCTGCTCCTGATGCGAAAGTGAAGACGGAGGTTTCTGCTGGAGGTGGGTTGCAGCTATTGGCTGAGCAAGAAGATGTTTCAAAGTTGCAGGCAAGGGTAAGGTCAGAAGTGAAAATGGAGTCGCCCGCTGCCAGCAGCGAAAAACCGGATGCTGAGTTTTGCACCATGATTGGCCCCTATGGCCAGCTGCTACAGGCCGAATATGCGGTGGAGCGCTTGGTTGCTTTAGGGGCTGTTGCGCACATCACACCAGTTGAAATAAAAGAGGGTGAATCCTACTGGGTTTACTTGAAACCGGAAGTGTCTGAAAAAGAAGCGCTGCGCCGTTTATACGAGCTGCAGAAGAAAAATATAGAGAGTCACGTAATTACCAAGGGGGAGCTAACAAATGGCATTTCATTTGGGCGTTTTGCAGATTATGCCGAAGCGGAAGCGCGCTCTGCGGAGATCAAAAAGCAAGGTTATG
This sequence comes from Cellvibrio fibrivorans, assembly GCF_031457055.1. Lineage (NCBI taxonomy): Bacteria > Pseudomonadati > Pseudomonadota > Gammaproteobacteria > Cellvibrionales > Cellvibrionaceae > Cellvibrio > Cellvibrio fibrivorans. Next base: position 3,631 of record NZ_JAVDVX010000016.1, read on the forward strand.
AAGTAGATATAAAGATGTTGCCAAAAATGATTCAAGAGACGTGGGTTGTAATTGATGCGGGTTTTGCTGAAAAAATAGACGAAAGCGTATGGGCTGACTTATTAACTAAAGAATCCACCTTGGAAAAGAGACAAAATTTCTGTTTAGGTGTTGCTTCCCAGTAAATGTTTCACTAGAATTCTGCCTCCACAAACAGCCGTGGTCAAAAAGCTGGCGTAGCTCAGTAGGTAGAGCAGCTGACTTGTAATCAGCCGGTCGGGGGTTCGATTCCTCTCGCCAGCTCCAATTTTGATTGTTGTTGTGTTGTAACTCTGTGAATTTGTTAAAAAAATAGATTGACAGTCAGTAATGTGGGCCGGAAAATGCCGGCGGTTTTCGGCAGGGGTTCCCGAGTGGCCAAAGGGATCAGACTGTAAATCTGACGCGTAAGCTTCGATGGTTCGAATCCATCCCCCTGCACCATATTTATCTCATGCCAAGGTGTGAGAGCAGGTTAAAGCCTGTGAGCTAGTGGCCAATATCTGATTTAAGCGGGTATGGTTCAATGGTAGAACCTCAGCCTTCCAAGCTGATGGCGCGGGTTCGATTCCCGCTACCCGCTCCAAATTTTGTGATGTTTTGGCTCATATAGCTCAGTTGGTAGAGCACACCCTTGGTAAGGGTGAGGTCAGCAGTTCGAATCTGCTTATGAGCTCCATATATGCTGCGAGGGATAGTCTCTCGCAGCTTTTTTATCTGTGTAATTGTTATCTACGTCTGAGGAGGCGCTCGCAATGGCGAAGGAAAAGTTTGAACGTAACAAACCCCACCTTAATGTGGGCACCATTGGTCACGTTGACCACGGTAAAACCACACTGACCGCCGCGTTGACCCGCGTGTG
>NZ_JAVDVX010000017.1:0-3290 GCF_031457055.1 Cellvibrio fibrivorans
GCGGTCAGGTCGAGCTGGGTGGTGAAGTGTAGGTTGGGCAGGTAAGCCGATTCAAACAGCAGGTTCTGCATGCGTGGATCGCGGATCACGTTACCAGTGCTGATACTGGCCAGCGGAATGGTCAGGGTCGCCTGACCATTGGCTGCCACAGTGCCTTGCAACTGGCTGAAGGTCATACTTTCGGGTGTTTCCACACCGGCTGTACTTTTCTTCACGGTCACGAAGTTGAAGGTGGAGTTGGTGGCATCGAGTAACCAGCGGGCAGCTGCACCGGAGACGCTACTGCTGCTACGGCTGCTAGTGGTCGGTGTGCTGCTGCGGCTGCTGCTGGTAGTCGGCACACTGCTTGGGGTGCTGCTGGCCACTGAGCTGGCATTGCCACCACAGGCGGCGCCGTTCAAGGTAAAGGCGGTGGGGATGGTGCCCGGGTTATTCACCAGGAAACCAAAGGTCGCCGTACCGTTTGCCGCGAGGTTGGGGTTGTAAGGTGCATTTTTCACACACACGTTTTTACCGGTTTGGGTCAATACACCGTCCCACAGGTTGGGGATAGTGTCATTGCCCGCAAAACTCCAGCAGAGTTCCCAACTGGTTTTGGCAGTGGCGTTGTTGGTAATAGTGACCTTGTATTGGCCACCGTTGCCCCAGCTGTTGACGGTATCGTAAGCCACACTACAGGCACCCTGGGCGTTAACGCCGCTGGATGCCATGATGCCCAGGGCCATTAACCCGCTGGAGAGCATCGACAGTTTCATTAATTTTTTCATGATAGGTTCTCTCTAAGCTTCATCCAATTAACGGGCGTCAAAGACGAGCGCGAAGTCCACGGGTACGGCGACACTGATCGAGGCAATGCCCACCGCTGCACGCAGGGCTTCCACACCATCGGTGAGTGCGTAATCGCCGGCTTTCACGAGGATCGGTGACAGGCTTTGCACCAATACGCGGTTAGCGGACAGTTTCTGGACGGAGACTTTGGTGGTAATCGCACCGGTCACACCGTGCAGGTTCAGGCTGGCAGAGATATCGGTGGTAGCGGATTGGCCAACCGCCAGGCTGCTGATCAGGGTGGCAGGTACAGCCACGGTCACAGTTGCGGTGGGGTAGTTGGTCACATCAAACAACAGGCCGCGCATACGCTCATCGCGCAGGGCGACACCGGTATTGACAGTGCTGAGGTCAATGGTGAGGGTTGCTACACCGGCAGCGCTGATGTCGCCACTCAACGAGGTGAAGTTATGCACTTCTACGTTGTGGGTGTTTTTGGTGGTGACGAAGTTCAGGTAAGACGCGGTGGTGTCCAGAGTCCATGCAGCGGTAGTGGCAACAGACGAGCTTGAACGGCTGCTGGGTGCAACTGATGACGCAATTGAAGACGCTACAGACGAGGGTGCAACACTGCTCGCCGGTACGCTTGAAGGCGCAACCGATGAACGACTGGAAGACGACGGAGCAACCGAGCTAGGTGCGCTGGAGCTGGTCGGAGTCACAGTGCCACAACCGATTGGCTGGGTAGATACCACAATGTCATCCATCCATACATCAGCAGAACGGCCGCTGAAGCTGTGGAAGCCAAACATCACATAGTTGAACTTGTCGCTCATCCAGTCAGCTGCCAAGGCACCGTTGTTCCAGTCGCTTGACGAAGTGATTGAGTGAACTTCAGTGCCATTCACACGCATTCTCAAGGTGTCATAGGCTTGGTCCGCCAGATAATCCACCTCAACGCAGTACCAGGTGTTCGCCGCCATTTGCGGGCCTGAATACCATTGGCTCATCTTGGGTGCAATGTTATCGCTAGGGATATGGTTGGTACCCAAAACCCCTTTGATTTGACCTACGCGGATTTCATCGTTGGCATCTTTGGTCTTTTTCAGGCCGAGGATGTGTTCATGGTTGTCACCGGCCACATTGCCCATCGCCACACTCATGTTGACATAAGCACGGGTGTAGAGGCGTTGGGTGCCTGCAGGTAATGCGCGCATGATTTGCGCAGGTGCCGCGCCGCCTTTGAAGTGGATAGACTTGCCACCGTTATAAGACTTGGTGCTGTCGATCAGGGCGTATTGCGCACCGGTTGAGGTGTTGCTGTTGTTAGGTACCCAGCCAATGAAGTTTTCCCAACCGCTTGGTTGAGTGTTCACTGCACCGCTTTCAAAGGTTTCACTGAACAGTACACCTGCGCCGTTATTAACGGAGGAGGTAGTCGCTGTGCTGGATGCCGGAACGGAAGAGGGTGCAACGGATGAGCGTGCGACCGATGACGGTGCAACAGAGCTTGGCGTGCTTGAACGTGATGAAGAAGCCGGAGCAACGGAGCTGGTAGTGCCGCCGTTTTGGCTAATCATGTTGTTGCGCACCAAGGTACCTGATGTGGTCAATTGGGCTGCAGTCCATCCACCATTGGCACTAGCGTTAGGTACAAGGGCAGAAGAGCCTTCAGCCTTGTCATTCAATGCCCAGTTTGCATGGCTGATACCATTGGTTTTGAGGAAGTTTAACCAGGTATTGGTTTCGGTAACATCAACAGCGCCGTTACCATCAGCATTCACTGAACCCCATTCGGTCACAAACAAGGCAATACCGTTGTTCAGCGCGGTTTGTGCTTTGTCGCGCAGGGATTGCTTGTGGGTGCCCGCATAGAAGTGCAGGGTGTAGGCGATGTTGCTGTAGGCAGTGATCTTGTCTTGTGATGCTACATCAACGTCTTGTGACCAGGTGGGAGTGCCCACGATGATCAGGTTGTCCGGGTCAATCGCGCGGATTTCCTTGATCACATCAGTCGCATAAGGCTTGATCACGTTGCTCCAGGAAACCTGCAGCGGTTCGTTGTACACCTCGTAAATCACGTTGTTGTAGTTGCCGTATTTGGTTGCCATTTCTTTAAAGAAGGTGATGGCAGCCGCTTTATTGGCTTCTGCAGTATGGGTGTGCCAATCGATGATCACATACATATTGTTGGCAATGGCCGCATCAATCACGGTCATGGCGCGGGTTTTGTTGGAGGAGTCGCTGAGATAACCGCCCGCCTCTTCAACACCCATGGCAACACGTACCAGATTGGCCTTCCAGTCAGATTTCAACCAGGCCACGGTCTGTGCGTTGTAATACTTCTCACCGCCCCAGCCTGTGTTGCTCCAGAACAGGCTCATACCTGCCAGGTTGGCGGGTTGGCCATTCGCGGTCACTTTATTGCCTTGCACTACCAATGGCGCTACGCCTTGATTGGTTGCCGAAGACACGGACGAGCGAGAGCTGGATGCCACCGGAGTAGAAGACGGAGCTACAGA
>NZ_JAVDVX010000018.1:0-3150 GCF_031457055.1 Cellvibrio fibrivorans
CGGACGGCAGGTAATGTAATAGAAACTGCAAACGCTTTTCTCCACAACACTAACCAAGTGCGATAACAACACTAAAATATTACCTTACAACGTTGTGTTCAACCGCAGTTTGTAAGTAGCGCATTGCGATAAACTTTGCGCAGCAATTCGCTAAATGCGCTACTTACAAACTGTCGAGTGGAGGCGCGAAGCGCCGGAACGGTGTTGGAACACCTTGTTATATTATTTGAACTTGGAAGCTGTGAATTCAACAGCTAAAATTACGATAGCTATTATTAACATTAATGGAGTAAAAACAAGAAAGGCGCTTATATAAATTAGCCCCCATAAGGATTCTGCAATAGCTTTCAAAAACTCTACTTCTAAAAAACATTGATTAATACTACCTGTGTTCGCACTCCAACTATTACAGTTAATTAAGGAGATAGTGGGTATGATAAAAAAAGCTGTGTAAGCTAAAAATCTAATCGCTGTAGAATTTTTCATTTTTGCTCCCTCAATATAACGCCGCGTACAACGGCAGTTTGTAAGTTGTGATTTTGTGGAATACTTTTGCGTAGCAAAACCACAAAAGCGCGACTTACAAACTGTCCAGCCGCGCAGCGGCGTGTTGCTACGCTTTGTTAGCCATTTTTAAGCTTTAATTCAATTTTCGCTAAAGAACTAAAATTTACCATAGGCCAATTTTGTTCTTTGTAGTTAAATGTTTCAAACTTACGAAGCGCCCGCCAAAAAGGCATTAATAATTCATAACAACTGCCACGCACCAATAAAATAGATTTGGCTTGCGATTCTAATGAGCTTACGGAGTACATAACCTCAAATACTAGTTCCGAACCCACTTTTGTAAATTTGAAGTAATAACCTTCCGGCTCAAGATGCCACCAAACAGAAGAGTCCGCTCCGTTTAAGACTGATTCAATTGCTAAAATAAGCTCTGCGATTGGATTATTTGGCACATCAGATGAGTTAAATTCCAACTCAAGTCCATTATGTGACAACTTAATTCTCACCCATCCGTGCTCTGGCTCTCCAATTTCAAACTTCATTTTTCGTTCTCGGTATGGCTAACGTTGAGCGCAGGGGCGCGTTGTAAGTTGCGCATGTGCGATAAACTCCGCGCAGCGATTCGCTAAATGCGCGACTTACAATGCGTCCAGCAAACGAAGTTTGCGAGCCTGGCGCGATTTGTTATGTGTTTTGCGTGGGATACCATATAAACACCCTTGAGCTTTTCTCTGTCAATCGAACTCCATCAACTACTAGCCAGCCGTTTTCTGTACCCAGTGGATAAAGCTCAACCGCGCCTGAGCCGTAATAACTTTCATGCAGAAGAGTTTTTGCAAAATCTCTAAGCGATTCTCTTGATGAAAACTCTAAATGCACATCATTGTTATAAGTGCCCACTTTCACCGTTAGTGAGTGTGATTCATCATTTAGGACGGTATCACTCGGTATTCCATCAGCGCCTTCAGTGATTTCTATTGTGTGGCTCATAATCTATTTACACATAACGCTTAGTTAATGGGCAGTTTGTAAGTTGCGCCTGCGATAAACTTTCCGTAACGATTTACCAAATGCGCGACTTACGAACTGTCCCAGCGCACGCAGTGCGCGGATTCAACGCCTTGTTGTAAGTCGGACGTTAGTTGCTGCTACAACGCACTTGCTCTTACGAAAACCGCACCCAATTATTTTGTTCAACGCGCGGACTTGATGGAGCTGTAGCCAGGCGCGATTCACTTTAATTCACTTTCACCTTTCACTAACACTGCGGCGAATTTAGCACGGCAGTGAAACCTACGTGAACTTTCAGCACTCGACCACAGGTTAGACCGGACGGCAGGTGAGGTAATAGAAACTGCAAACGCTTTTCTTCATGACACCAACCAAGTGCGATTACAAAACTAAAATATTACCTTACAACGCTGAGCACAGGGGCGCATTGTAAGTTGCGCATGTGCGATAAACTTCGCGCAGCGATTCGCTAAATGCGCGACTTACAATGCGTCCAGCACACGAAGTGTGCGAGCCTGGTGCGATTTGTTAGTTGATGTATTAAAAGCCCATGTCTTTCCATGCATAGTACATACCTTGCGAAAAAAGACGTGATAAATTCTTTTTATTAACCCATGAATAATTCTGAGTATAAATAGGTTCAAATTGTTCATATTTGGTTTCTTTCCCATGCTCTTCGGCGAGCGCATAAACAATTTCATGACCAAAACTCATAGCGGCTTGGCACATGGCATTGTATTGCTCAAGCTCCTCAGCATTAAGATGAGGATATTTTTTGGAAAGCCTTTCTTGAATGGGTTGCAGCCAATTTTTACCAAACTCCATTGCCATATTTAGACCGGAATTCAATATTTCCTCTTTTGAGTCTTCTGTCCTTTTGCTCTTCTTGAACCAGCTAAACAATTTTCTTGCTCCGTGTTTCAACTAACGTTGCGATAAACGGTGGTTTTTATGTTGCACTTTTGCCATAAGATGGAGCGAAGCGGAATGGCAAAAATGCAACATAAAAACCATCCGTTTGATTGCTTTGTTAAATTTTTTTCCAACTTGTATATGCAGAAATTAACTCACCTTCCTGCTCAAAAATATTGCCTTCGTGGCTGATGCTTGTATTTTTTGACAGAGATTCAAATTCAGCCATTATTTCAAATAAGCCAATAACGGCTTCATTATTCCAGCACTTTCCCATTTTATAGTCTAGGGATATGTAGTCACTTGACAGGACATAAACCCCTAGGTCTGGGACTTTTTTTCCAGAATTACTTTTAATACCACCAAAAAGCACATGAAATGATTCTGCCTCACCTTCTATGTGCCTCAAGGCGGGATTTTCGCCAAATAAAATTGGTATTTCAGATTGCTTGCTCTTTGACCAATAATACGCGTTCGAACCAACTAACTGAGATGACAAATTTTGAATGTATAGGTAAGCATTGGAAACGCATTCCTCGCCATTAAAATCAAAATTTATATCTGGCAGTGAGCCATCATCGAATTCTAGAATTTTAGTAATGCGTTCAATATTCATGATTAATTTAACGCTTAGTTAATGGGCAGTTTGTAAGTTGCGCTTGCGATAAACTTTCCGTAACGATACACCAAAAAGCGCGACTTACGAACTGTCCCAGCGCA
>NZ_JAVDVX010000019.1:0-2619 GCF_031457055.1 Cellvibrio fibrivorans
GCCTGGTTGCCGGCGTGATGTTGGCGCGTACCGCTGAAGCACAGACCGGTACACCGACTAAAAGCTGTTTGGTATTTTCCGGTGGTGGTTGCCAACCAAATTTGTGGTATCCAACTGGCGCCACACTGCCTGCACAATCAGCACCACTGCAAAGCCATTACAGCAGAATCGCAATCATGAAGAGCGCGAAACTGACCGGCGCAGGCCATGGCATCATGTTCCATCGTTTTGACAATGCCAGCTTCTCCAAAGACAGTTTTGACGTAAACATGGGCCGCACCATCGGTGCCAACTATCCGGTGAAATACCTCAACGTAGGTACCACCGAAGAGTCGCAACTGAGCCGTGAAGGCAGTGCAAGCAAACCAACCATCACCAGCCCGCAAACTGCCCTGGATATTCTGTTCAGTGGTGGCACCAACACCGGAACAGGCACTGCACCGAGAAAATCGATTGTAGATTTGCACTACCCGGCGGTGAACAGTTTGAAAACCAAACTGGGCCAACATGAAAAAGAAAAACTGGACAGCCACTTCACGGCGATTCAGGAAATTGAAGCTGCGATTGGATCTGGAACTGGCACTGGTGGCGGTGGTGGTGGCTCATGCCCTAAACCTGCCAATACCACAGTCACCGGCTTTGATTCGCTGGCGAAACTGCAGACCGATATCGCTGTGCTTGCACTGAATTGTAATTTGACTGCGTCTGTGTCAATTGCCTTCGGTTCAGATGCGCACAACCATATCTTTGATGCACTCGGTGGCCGCTCATCGCACCAATCGCATCACTTCAACCAGGCGCAATACACCGAAGACATTGCTTACATGCAGAGCCTGACCAAAAACCTGTTGGATAAGTTGAATGCCAACGGCTTGTTGAGTTCGACTACGGTGTTCCAGATGTCGGACATGGGTCTTGCAGATGCGCACGGCAATGATGATGTACCGATGATTCTCGCGGGTGCGGGTATTGCCGGTGGTCGTGTACTGGATATCGGCGGTAAATCGCAAGCTGATATTTTCCACACCCTTGCATTGAAAATGCGCGCCGATCAAAGCCCGAACAGTACGGCTTACCGTAACTGGGGTGGTTCGATTATCGCCGGTTTGTAAAACTTGATTAGCGCCCTGGGGTTCCAGAGTAGTAACTCTGGCGCCCCAGGGCGATTTCATTTATATTCCCCCCGCCACAACACTCTGTGTCAGTAATCCAATTCATTAACTGCATCAGAAAAATCCCCGATTATTCCTATAAAAATAATGAGCGAGAAGAATAATGATCAGAGACTCCAACCACAATTTCGGTTTTATCAGTATTTTTTTTCATTGGCTAAGTGCTGGATTAACTTTGTTTCTATTTGGCTTGGGAGTGTATCTCACCAGCTACGGATACTATTCCAGTGACTATTTGCAGTACGCCCATTTGCATTACGCATTGGGAATTATTTTATTCGGCGTGGTCAGCATCAGGCTTTTGTGGCGTCTCTCCAGTAAAACACCCAAAACACTTGTGAATTCAACTCCTGCAAAAATTGGTATTTCGCTGAGTAAATTTTTGCTCTATGTTTTTTTATTCGCCATCTTGATTAGCGGTTATTTTATTTGTACAGCTGAAGGCCAATCAATTGATGTATTCGGCCTCTTCCAGATTCCCTCCATTAAGTTGCTGGAAACATCTCAACTCAATATCGCAGGATTGACCCACAAGTATGTTGCCTGGGGATTGTTTGGACTTGTTATTGTCCATGCCGGTGCAGCATTAATTCATCACTTTTTTATCCGCGACCGCACTTTAGTCCGCATGCTAAAACCAAGCAAAAAAACGCCAGAATAATTAACTGCAATGATTAACTTGCTTACAAATACCTTCCACCTCAATTTAAGCAGATAATAATGATCAAACAATGGCGCCTTAGGCGTCATTGTTTTATTAACCTCCTCGCCTAACTAAAAATCTTTTATTTTATATATAAAACACAAAAAGCACTGGCAATTAAATCATCAATAATAAGTGAAAATTTTTGTAAAAATAAAATTTGAGAAAATACACACTCGCCTACACTTGTCAGCAGACACTGTAAAAAAAGTCCTTTTTAAAATACCCGCAAAAACAACCAATCGACTCCATAAAAAAATACATTGCACACGCTCTTTCAAAAAAATGTTTTTTTTAAGAGAATAGCGCACACGAATACGTTGCAAAAACTCTAAATTTTACCTATGCAATATATTCATATTTAAAAATAACAATAAACATGCTTGCTGATATCTCATTTAATGGCAGGCTATAACGTAAATCACACCCTCCCGTGATTTACAACTCACGTCGATAGTTAGCTATTGATGTGCGCTTATCCCGTTTTCACTTTATTGCTCGTTCCATTGGAAAATTGCTCTGATGATTTTGTTTAAGCAAAAAATGTTAGCGCAATCATTTACTAAATCGAACACGGATAGATGAAGGGCAAAAACGCTTTTAGCACGTGCGATTAAAAACCATGCCGAAGCAATTCGGCGTTTACTTTCGAGGAAGACACTATGAGTAGCTTTAAAGCCTCTGCGATCACCCCTCGCCAGGATGGAGCACTAACCCGCTCCCTCTGCGCGGTAGGGTTCTCCC
>NZ_JAVDVX010000020.1:0-2085 GCF_031457055.1 Cellvibrio fibrivorans
GCGCTGGGACAGTTCGTAAGTCGCGCATGTGGTGAATCGTTACGGAAAGTTAATCGCAAGCGCAACTTACAAACTGCCCATTAACTAAGCGTTAAGTTCTCTTCTTAATTGACATCGGTAGTAAATTTTATATGTGTTATATGCTTTTGCTCAGCACCGATTCAAACTACGATTTTGCAGCTCACAACTGTGAGCTAATTTCTTTTAATCGTACTTTGCCGAGCCTGAAAGAAGAAACACTTCTCAAATATCCAGAGAAATGGTTTGTTGCTTCAAAAAGTGGTTGTAGTTGCAGTTTTCGGCACTTATATGTTGGTAGCGTAGAATTAGGTTTCGGAGAACCTGAAGACTGGTATCCCGAAGAGCCGGAAGATATCGAAGCAACCCTAATTTTTATAAGTGTTATTCGTAATTTAGTTTCTTCTGGTGCTCATGTTGAATGCATAGACGCTTGGGACCATTCAAGTGAATTGGCGGGCTTAAGCGGAAATATTGAAGTAAATCTAGCTGAGGTCTCCAATTCACAGTTTCGTTTTTTTGAAAATCATAAGTTTTACTTTACATAAAAAAACTTAACAAGGCATTGCACCTGACGCATTGTAAGTAGCGCTTTTGCAATATCGCTGCGCGAAGTTTATCGCAACGCGCTACTTACAATCCGCAGGTGAACGCAACGTTATGCATATGGAAATAAAAAATAGAGGTTTGAAATGGTCGCAGCAATAGTAGAGGCAATTATTGCTCTTATATCCTCTATCATTGAAGCTATTGCATCCCTCTTTGTAGCGGGTGGAGAAGCGTTAGGTGCGGGTGAGGTATTGATTCTGCTAGCTGTATTTTTAGCGGAGCTAATACTTTGGCTAGTGTTATGGTGCGTTGAATTGGTTGCTGCTCTATTTAAATGGCGCAAACCTAGAAAAGTTCCAAAACCAATTATCTGGAGACCTAAAAAACTAATGAAGCGGGAAAAAGAAAATTCAAAAGAAAAGTAAAAATATCAGTTAGTTTTTAGTGCCTCAGCCCAATTAAGCTTAGCATAACAAGGTGGTCAAACCCGTTCCGCTTCGCTCCACTGGACAGATTTTAAGTAGCTTTTTTGTGGTTTTACTTCGTAAAATATTTCCACAAAAAAGCTACTTAAAATCTGCCGTTTACCACTACGTTGTAAGGTAATATTTTAGTGTTGTTATCGCACTTGGTTAGTGTTGTGGAGAAAAGCGTTTGCAGTTTCTATTACATTACCTGCCGTCCGGTCTAACCTGTGGTCGAGTGCTGAAAGTTCACGTAGGTTTCACTGGCCTGCTAAATTCACCGCAGTGTTAGTGAAAGCTGAAATTGAATTGAGGTTAATCGCGTCTGGCTACTGCTCCATCAAGTCTGCGCATTGAAAAAAATAATTGGGTGTGGTTTTCGTAAGAGTTTGCGCGCTGTAGCAGCACCGGTTCGTCCGGCTTACAACAAGGCGTTGAATCCGCGCACTGCGTGCGCTGGGACAGTTCGTAAGTCGCGCATTTGTTGAATCGTTGCGGAAAGTTTATCGCAAGCGCAACTTACAAACTGCCCATTAACTAAGCGTTATATTTTCTTGAGCGAGGTAGAAATGAGTGTTGGTGCATGGTCTTATGAAAGCACATTCATAAGCCCAAACGGGATTTGGACTGCTAGCGTTGTTAACGCAAATGAAATTGCTATGGGAGCACCTACTTCAGGTACCTTAAAGTTAAGTACGGGTTTTGTTTTTGAAAATTGCAATCCCTCGTTTGTTTGGTCCGACGATTCAAGGTTTGTCGCTGTACCCGTGTGGCAAAGTAATCGCAGTCAAAAACTGGCAATTATCAAGGTAGAAAATAGTAAATTTATTTACTACAAAAAAAGCTTTAGAGTTCTTGAACTATCTAGCTTTATTGGTGGGGTGGTAAGTGGCATTGACTCCCCCATCTACAAACCTGAAAAGTTCGAACTCAATTTAAGTGAAATAATTAACAGCATATAACAAGCGACTGTGGTAAAAAATCAATACCTGTAACGCAAATTTAGCTTGCTTGCCACTCGCAATTATCCCGCACCATGGCATTTAAAATCGTC
>NZ_JAVDVX010000021.1:0-2009 GCF_031457055.1 Cellvibrio fibrivorans
ACGATTTTAAATGCCATGGTGCGGGATAATTGCGAGTGGCAAGCAAGCTAAATTTGCGTTACAGGTATTGATTTTTTACCACAGTCGCTTGTTATGCTAAGCTTTAAAAAGAAAAAATTAAGGTAATGACGCCAATAATAAAACAGATAATGCTTAGGTAATGCCCACTAAATTCTTTTCCGCTTTGAGCGCCAACGATTAGAACAGATTCACCATGATTTTCAGGGTTATAGTATACATTTATATTTTCACCAACAATTTTACCTAATGAAAAATTATATGAATCAGGGAAATGAAGTGTGTAAAACGCAATTCGACTAGATTTGTATGATTTTTCATTTGCAATATATTCATATTCTAAGTCTAGGGTTTCAGCATTTTTTCGGCTTCCATTCACAATGCGTACTCCATATAACCGAACCTGTTTAATTTTTCCTAATGTTTTTACCCAATTAATACTACTTTTAGCTTTATTTAACTCTCTAACTGAATGAAAAAACATAGCTAAAGATAGAGCCATGAAAAAAATTCCACCCAATAGCTGAAAATTCAAAGATAGACCCTCACTGTGATGCATAACGTTGTGTTCAACCGCAGTTTGTGAGTAGCGCATTGCGATAAACTTTGCGCAGCAATTCGCTAAATGCGCTACTTACAAACTGTCGAGTGGAGGCGCGAAGCGCCGGAGCGGTGTTGGAACACTTTGTTATAGGCTTTTTACTTAAGCCAAAAAAATTGTAACCAAAACACCATTTTTAAACCGACCAGCTACAGATAAGTAGATGCTAACCACAAAAACTTAGTTTGGCTCTATGGATAAATTACTAGCTGTAACCTTAATGCAACCAATATTACCTTCAAGTGTAAAGCCCGAATTTGATGTATTGATTGATTCAATTTCACCTAAGCAGTGAATATTTTCATGATTTGTAAAATTGGAAACCAAATTTAAACCAATGTATTCAACAACGATAGGCGTTAAATTATCATTCCAGGCTGAAACGTTAACTTTTAGGTTTTTCGAAGTGATAAAAGTAAATTCGACGAATTTGCTCGCGTCGTCGTGACGCAAAGATAGCAAATATGATTCTTCTAATTCTTTGAGGCGCATTGCTCACCTATAACGCTTAGTTAATGGGCAGTTTGTAAGTTGCGCTTGCGATAAACTTTCTGCAAAGACACACCAAATGCGCGACTTACGAACTGTCCCAGCGCACGCAGTGCGCGTATTCAACGCCTTGTTGTAAGCTGGACGTTAGTTGTTGCTACAAAGTGCAAGTTCTTACGAAAATCACACTCAATTATTTTGTTCAACGCGCAGACTTGATGGAGCTGTAGCCAAGCGCGATTCACTTTAATTCAATTTCAGCTTTCATTAATACTGTGGGAAATTTAGCACGACAGTGAAACCTACGTGAACTTGCAGTACTCGACCACAGGTTAGACCGGACGGCAGATTATGTAATAGAAACTGCAAACGCTTTTCTTCATAACACCAACCAAGTGCGATTACAAAACCAAAATATTACCTTACAATTCGTCAGGTGCAATGCCTTGTTAACTGTAGGCGTTTATTGCTTTAGTGAAAAAGAAATATAGCGCATATAGCAATAATATTGTGATTGCGAAAAGCACAGATGCACATATAACTCTCACAGGAAAACTTTCCATGACCTTTTGTACAGTATTGCTTTGATATTTTCTATACAGAAATAGAGTAATTACATAATGAAAAACAATAGTTGAAAGTGCTGCTTGAATGCAACTCGCGGTAGTTAATTCGGCTCCATTTAGGAATTTTTTGCTAAATAGGCCAAGTGCAACAATGCTAAGCACAAACAACCAAAACACATGCCTTGGCAAGCTTAAATACACAGATATTATTTTGGGTAATAGGCTCATATTTGATTTCAGTTAACGCTTAGTTAATGGGCAGTTTGTAAGTTGCGCTTGCGATTAACTTTCCGTAACGATTCACCACATGCGCGACTTACGAACTGTCCCAGCGC
>NZ_JAVDVX010000023.1:0-1646 GCF_031457055.1 Cellvibrio fibrivorans
GGCGCTTATAAGTGAAGCATACCTGAGAATACAGAAACTTTTCAGAAGAAATTAAAAAGCCAGCAGAAATTAAAAAGCCGCTTTTCAGCGGCTTTTTAACTTATCAACGATAAGATGTTTAATTTAATCTAGCGATTTAATTAAAACGTATAGCGAGCACCAAGTTGATAGCGTGCACCCAAGTCATACATATCCCACATCATCGCGTCATTACGGCCATGAGAGCGACTGTCTTCACCAGTTACGTTGATGCCTTCGAGCGACAAGGTTAACGCATCGGTGACCGAGTAACTGACGTTAAGATCGATTTGCGAATAATCCTCGATATAACGTGGGTTATTGAAGCCACCTCTGTTTGTCTCATTCAGGTACTCGCCACGCCAGTTATACGCAATACGCGCCTGGAAGCGGTCGTTTTCGTATATACCTGACAGGTTTGCAGTATCACTCAAACCAACCAACGCAAACTGAGACCCCAGGGCTGGGTCTTGCGCGTCATTGAAGCCCACATCACCGCGAACCACGGTGTAGTTAGCCTGAACACCAAAACCGGTTTCACCGAAGAAATGCTGCACGGCGAGTTCAATACCGTGGATTTTGGCTTCGCGTCCATTGTTTGGCGTCTCAGTACTAAACACGGCCAACGGATCACTTGCGTTGTCTAAAATATCCCAACCGTTTTGAGCGAGAATGAACTGGTCTTGCTCACTCGTGCCTGTGTAAGCAGTGTTACCAAATTCAGCCACCCAAGCTGCATTGAGGCCGCCGCCAGGTAAAACGACAAACTCGTTGTATGCGGTCTGGCTGAACAGGGTAACGTCGCTAAGCGCGATTCCAGCTGCTGCCAACTGTGCTGCCGCTGCCTCTACACGAGGTCCGTCGGTCGAGTTACGAATACCCAGCAAATTGCGGTCTACTCGTTCAGAACCAATAAAGTTCTTCACATTTTTTTCGAAGAAGCCAATAGATGCGTAGCTACCCTCGCTGTAATACCACTCCACAGAAAGGTCGAAGTTGGTTGACTCTAGAGGTAACAAGCCAGGGTTTGATGCGCTGGCTGTTGGAATAGCACCCAAATAGGTAGGGCCACCACCGCTGCCAAAGTTAGAGGCAGATACACCCAGAGAACCCAGGCCCGCTCTGGCAATGGTTTTGCTGAACGAGAAACGGCTGACTATGTCATCGGTCACATTCAAGGTTAAATCCATGCTGGGCAACAGATTGTCATAGCTGGCTTTGGCAGAAACCAAAGTCTGTGGCTTGGAGTTATCAGGGTTGATAGAGATATCGTTGTCACTCTCCCAGCGGTAGAAGTAAGAAGAAGAAAGAGAGCTTGAATCTACATCGGTGGTCTCATAGCGCAAACCGGTCAAAATACTGAACGGCATAGCCCCCACGTTACCGTCCAAGCCGATCTGGAAGTAAGCGGACTGCATTTCTTCTTTCACAATGTTATGGGCATTCTGGTTCATTGTTGCAGGCAATATGCTGCTGTAACGGGGGATATTGATAGCAGCTTCATACAGCTCAGCGGCGTTGGCAATAAAGCCGTAACCGCCCGCTCTTGGAGAGAAGTCGTCGAACTCACCCTGAAGATCAAAAGGACGAACCAGATCACCAAACTCACCTGGGTAGTTACCATCCCA
>NZ_JAVDVX010000024.1:0-1569 GCF_031457055.1 Cellvibrio fibrivorans
TTTTACATATCTGTATTTTACAGTGTTTTGGATGC
This sequence comes from Cellvibrio fibrivorans, assembly GCF_031457055.1. Lineage (NCBI taxonomy): Bacteria > Pseudomonadati > Pseudomonadota > Gammaproteobacteria > Cellvibrionales > Cellvibrionaceae > Cellvibrio > Cellvibrio fibrivorans. The sequence continues at coordinate 36 of NZ_JAVDVX010000024.1, forward strand.
TTGTATATCTTAACAAGTCCGGTGCAGTGTTAGTGCATTTGAATCTGTAAACCGTCTAACAGTCGATTCTGTTATATGGTCAAGCCGCACGAGCAATTAGTATTGGTTAGCTCAACGCATCGCTGCGCTTCCACACCCAACCTATCAACGTCGTAGTCTTCAACGGCTCTTTAGGGGACTTAAAGTCCCAGGGAGATCTCATCTTGAAGGAGGCTTCCCGCTTAGATGCTTTCAGCGGTTATCCCGTCCGAACATAGCTACCGGGCAGTGCCATTGGCATGACAACCCGAACACCAGAGGTTCGTTCATTCCGGTCCTCTCGTACTAGGAACAACTCTTCTCAAATCTCCAACGCCCACGGCAGATAGGGACCGAACTGTCTCACGACGTTCTAAACCCAGCTCGCGTACCACTTTAAATGGCGAACAGCCATACCCTTGGGACCGGCTTCAGCCCCAGGATGTGATGAGCCGACATCGAGGTGCCAAACACCGCCGTCGATGTGAACTCTTGGGCGGTATCAGCCTGTTATCCCCGGAGTACCTTTTATCCGTTGAGCGATGGCCCTTCCATACAGAACCACCGGATCACTAAGACCTACTTTCGTACCTGCTCGACATGTCTGTCTCGCAGTCAAGCGTGCTTTTGCCTTTACACTAACCTCATGATTTCCGACCATGATTAGCACACCTTCGTGCTCCTCCGTTACTCTTTGGGAGGAGACCGCCCCAGTCAAACTACCCACCATACACTGTCCGTAACCCCGATAAGGGGCCGACGTTAGAACCTCAAACATACCAGGGTGGTATTTCAAGGACGGCTCCATCGAAACTAGCGTCTCGACTTCAAAGCCTCCCACCTATCCTACACAGATAGGTTCAAAGTTCAGTGCAAAGCTATAGTAAAGGTTCACGGGGTCTTTCCGTCTAGCCGCGGGTACACGGCATCTTAACCGCGATTTCAATTTCACTGAGTCTCGGGTGGAGACAGCGCCCCCATCATTACGCCATTCGTGCAGGTCGGAACTTACCCGACAAGGAATTTCGCTACCTTAGGACCGTTATAGTTACGGCCGCCGTTTACCGGGGCTTCGATCAAGAGCTTCGCTTGCGCTAACCCCATCAATTAACCTTCCGGCACCGGGCAGGCGTCACACCCTATACGTCCACTTACGTGTTTGCAGAGTGCTGTGTTTTTAATAAACAGTTGCAGGGGCCTGGTATCTTCGACTGCCAATAGCTTACGGGGCAAGCCCTTCACCATCAGCAGTGCACCTTCTCCCGAAGTTACGGTGCCATTTTGCCTAGTTCCTTCACCCGAGTTCTCTCAAGCGCCTTGGTATTCTCTACCTGATCACCTGTGTCGGTTTGGAGTACGGTCTCTTTTTACCTGAAGCTTAGAGGCTTTTCTTGGAAGCATGGCATCAAGCACTTCATGTTCCGAGGAACACTCGTCATCAGTTCTCAGCCTTAGCATCCCGGATTTACCTAAGACACCAGCCTACGACCTTAAACACGGACAACCAACGCCGTGC
>NZ_JAVDVX010000025.1:0-1527 GCF_031457055.1 Cellvibrio fibrivorans
GCTCTAGCCTTCTCCGTCCCCCCATCGCAGTAAAAAGAGGTACAGGAATATTAACCTGTTTCCCATCGACTACGCGTTTCCGCCTCGCCTTAGGGGCCGACTAACCCTGTCCCGATTAGCGTTGGACAGGAACCCTTGATCTTCCGGCGGGGGAGTTTTTCACTCCCCTTATCGTTACTCATGTCAGCATTCGCACTTCTGATACCTCCAGCATGCTTCTCAACACACCTTCGACGGCTTACAGAACGCTCCCCTACCCCACATACAAAGTATGCAGCCGCAGCTTCGGTTGCTAGTTTTAGCCCCGTTACATCTTCCGCGCAGGCCGACTCGACTAGTGAGCTATTACGCTTTCTTTAAAGGGTGGCTGCTTCTAAGCCAACCTCCTAGCTGTCTAAGCCTTCCCACATCGTTTCCCACTTAACTAACATTGGGGACCTTAGCTGGCGGTCTGGGTTGTTGCCCTCTTGACAACGGACGTTAGCACCCGCTGTCTGTCTGCCATGATTGCACTCCGCGGTATTCGTAGTTTGCATGGGGTTGGTAAGTCGGGATGACCCCCTAGCCCAAACAGTGCTCTACCCCCGCGGGTGAGACATGACGCGCTACCTAAATAGCTTTCGGGGAGAACCAGATATCTCCCGGCTTGATTAGCCTTTCACCCCTATCCACACGTCATCCCCAAATTTTTCAACATTTGTGGGTTCGGTCCTCCAGTAAGTGTTACCTCACCTTCAACCTGCACATGGATAGATCGCCGGGTTTCGGGTCTATTGCCAGCGACTAGACGCCCTATTAAGACTCGCTTTCGCTACGGCTCCCCTATACGGTTAACCTTGCCACTGACAATAAGTCGCTGACCCATTATACAAAAGGTACGCAGTCACAGAACAAGTCTGCTCCTACTGCTTGTACGCACACGGTTTCAGGATCTATTTCACTCCCCTCACAGGGGTTCTTTTCGCCTTTCCCTCACGGTACTGGTTCACTATCGGTCAGTTGGGAGTATTTAGCCTTGGAGGATGGTCCCCCCATATTCAAACAGGATATCACGTGTCCCGTCCTACTCGTTTTCATGACTAAGGCATTTTCGTGTACGGGGCTATCACCCTGTATCGCGGCACTTTCCAGAGCCTTCCACTAACACCAAAGCCACTTAAGGGCTGGTCCCCTTTCGCTCGCCGCTACTAAGGGAATCTCGGTTGATTTCTTTTCCTCCGGGTACTTAGATGTTTCAGTTCCCCGGGTTCGCTTCGTACAGCTATGTATTCACTGTACGATACCTACCAAAGGTAGGTGGGTTCCCCCATTCAGAGATCTCGGGATCACAGCTTGTTTGCCAGCTCCCCCGAGCTTATCGCAGGCTCCTACGTCTTTCATCGCCTCCAACTGCCTAGGCATCCACCGTGTGCGCTTAGTCGCTTGACCATATAACACAAGCGACTGCTTTAACGATTTACAACATTGATACGCTCACGATAATAAGCGCATCGCATGAGTATGATTCGCCGGACTTTTGTGTAGAGA
>NZ_JAVDVX010000026.1:0-1469 GCF_031457055.1 Cellvibrio fibrivorans
GTGTTTCCTGATGCATATCTGCGGGTGTTAGATTCCATTTCGCGGGACTCTATACCGAAATCAAAGTGACCGTTGTCAAGCTCGTAAAGACCGTCAAGTTTAATCTGGGTAACAGAAGATAACTGATCCGCTTGGTCCAAGTTGAGCATGGTTGAGCTGAGATCGCTTGGATCAATCATGCCATTGCGTATCCAAGGTGACGCGGCTTCAACAGAGGCAGGTCTAACGCGGCGTGAATCGTCATATTTGTTCAGATAGGTGGGGAAGTCTCCGCCAAAAAACCATTCCCGCTCAACAACAACAGGCGCAGCGAGCGCCATGCGGATTTGGCCGGTACCATGAGGGCCAGTACCCCGGCTGTGCATTTCTGAATCATGTACGTCCAGGTTGAACGAGAGGGCATCATTCACTTGATAACCCAGGTTTACGCCGACAGAATCCAGTGTGTTAGTTTGCTCTCTCCACTGTTGTTCAAAACCTTCATCAATCGCATTTCCGTAAGCCTCCTTGGCATAGATCATGGTGGCGATCTCCTGGTTGTCAAACTCAACGGCCTGAAGATTGCCGCCTTGTTGCATCCAGTTGCCGGCTTGCCCCAACTGTGACTTGATTTCATTCTCAGCAAAGGTGTAATCCACGGTAGCGGTAAACTCTTCCGTAGGTGCAAACTGAAGGGTTAACTGGGCGTTGTCGCGAGTACGTTGAGTGTCGATAAACTCATAGCGCAAGTCATAAAAGCGCGAGTACAGCTGACCTTCATCCGGTGCATTTGTCACCTGAGCATTAGCGTTGTTCCACGTTCTTTGTGGTTCATTAATACTGTCCCAAGTGTAGATGCCCCAATCGTTGACTGTGGCGCCAACAGTGCCTGAATCACGCTGCTGATGGCTGGCACTCAGAGCCACGCCGAAAGTTGAGTCGTCATTAGACCAACTGAAAAGGCCTGACGCTTCCGGAGTTACGTCATCCCCAGCACGGTTAGTGGTATCCATAACGGCTTTGACACCAGCGCTTGCTACCAAGCCTGGATTATCCAGTGGTTTGGCAGTTTTAACATTGACGGTCGCACCTATACCACCGGTAGTGATATTCGCTTTACCCGTTTTGAAGACTTCTACGCCGCTAATACCTTCTGACGCGAGGTTTGCGAAGTCAAACGCCCTGGAATCACCACCACCACCATTGCTGGTTGATGCCGCTGGCATAGTACGGCCATTCAGGGTCACCATATTGTTGTCTGCGCCAAAGCCACGCACGGTTATTTGCGAACCTTCACCGTTTGAACGGCTGATAGATACGCCAGTGATGCGCTGCAAAGATTCAGCAAGGTTGGTGTCAGGGAATTTACCGATGTCTTCCGAGCTGATGGCATCAACAACACCGGCGGAGTTGCGTTTGGTATCCATTGAGCGCTCTAACGACGCGCGAATACCGGTAACAGTTACTTCTTCAACCACATCACCTTGCGC
>NZ_JAVDVX010000027.1:0-1449 GCF_031457055.1 Cellvibrio fibrivorans
CCTACCACACAGCAGGCTATATTATCCGACGCATCGTAGTGGCAACACGCAGTGGTGCGATTGCCAATCCAGATGCTGATGCGTAAATCTTCAAGCGGAACTATCGATTCAGGCCGTGGAATCACAATATCATTCTCGCGCCTGAAATCCGGAAAGTGGGTATCAATGACGTTGGATGCTATGTAGTAAGCGCTGGGATTTTCTTTATCAAAATTTTCCTGAATCAGATCCAGTACTTCATCCACCCGCATTGTGCGGGAATCATAATTTAGCTGTGTACGTTCTTCGTTGTAAAAGAAACGACCTTTGATATCGGGTGATCCAATACAGGCCGTTGAAGGGGACCCGTTATAATGCGATTTTAAATAGTTAATTGCATGACTATCTGATTGTCGCCCTTGTTCAGCAAGTTTCCAGTGATTGATTAAACCCTTAATAACAACCGGTTCTTTGGATGAAAACACGTCTTCATCCAGAGTCCGGCTTTGATAATCAGTAATAACTTTTGTTTTAGCGGTAATCATTGACATATTATTTTTCACGCTGACTTTTTAGGCTATTCTGACAACCTTACTTTTTCTTATTTTTGATTTCTGTCAATTTTCGAATGTTTGTCATTGAGCTTATTACTGTATAGGCGAGAGGCAAAAATCCAGCCTTGTTCAGTTTTTCCAATTGGTCACCGCCGAGCGCTATCAATTTTTCTTCATTAATCGTGAAGTTACCCACCAAACGCTGTTTCTCACCGCTATGTAAATCGATTTCTATATCTACAGACTCAATTAAACCAAGCTCGGTAAACGCATTGAACATTGCATCTTGCATCGCAATGCCCTCGTGAATAATTTTCAAAATACTGGCAATGTGATCCAGATAAGGACCGTTACCGCCATGCTCCAAAAACAATGCATAACCTTTTTCATCATTTGCTTTCGGATGATCCAAATCGATATGGATGACAGGAACTTTATTGTTGTCCGCATCGGACTGGAAGCCGATAAGGAAAGGGCCTCTCGCAATCACCGCCGGAATGTAATATGCGTCCCATCCCGTTTTTACAGCTGTGTTTAAAAATAGATTTTCACCTTGGCTCAACCCCAACAAAACGGTTGAATGAAATTTTTGTGTCTCAGGATTTTTCCTGAACAGGATTGGATATTCTTTTTGCAGCTCAATAAATTCGGTAGGAAACGCTAATGCACTACTGACATTATCGCCATATTCGGCTCCGAAGCGGGTGACTACTTTTAAATCCTGATGTGCCAGGTTATTCAACAATACTGTGTTTGCCATTGCTTGATGTCCAGACCTTTAAAAACCTTGGGTATTTGTAAAATTTATCTGTATTTGATGTGGCGCTTATAAGTGAAGCATACCTGAGAATACAGAAACTTTTCAGAAGAAATTAAAAAGCCAGCAGAAATTAAAAAGCCGCTTTTCAGCGGCTTT
>NZ_JAVDVX010000028.1:0-1233 GCF_031457055.1 Cellvibrio fibrivorans
GTGGACTTCCCACGCTTTCATAGACAAACCGAAGCCTCATTTTGAGGTGCGCTCAAACGCCTCTGGACTGACGCCGCCAAGATGACTATGGCGGCGTGTTTGATTGTAAAACATCTCGATATAATCAAACACATCCGCCTTTGCCATATCGCGGGTTTTGTACACTCTTTTCTTTATACGCTCCTTTTTCAAACTACTGAAAAAGGATTCAGCAACGGCATTATCCCAACAATTACCACGGCGACTCATACTCGGCTCAAGGTTATGGGTTTTGCAAAAGCGTAACCAGTCATCACTGCCATATTGTGAGCCTTGATCTGAATGTATCAACACACGCTGCTTGGGGCGACGACGCCAGACTGCCATCAGCAATGCATCCAGCACAATCTCTTTGGCCAGTGATGGCTTCATCGACCAACCCACAACCTTGCGTGAATATAAATCCACAACAACAGCCAAATACAGCCAGCCTTGCCAGGTACGAATGTAAGTAATGTCAGTCACCCAGAAATGATCAGGATGCTCGACGGTGAATACGCGATTCAATTGGTTCGAACTGACAAGTGATGGCCGACCAACAATATTTCTAGGCGCCTTATACCCGCGAATAGCCTTGATTTTATGGGTTTTCATGATGCGCGCAACACGATGTTTGCCACAGGTCTCGCCGACCTCTCGCAAATCCAGAAAGACGCGAGGAGAACCATAAATACCATGACTCGCAAAATAAGAATCACGGATCAAATCCAACAAACGTCGGTCTTCCACTGCACGATCGGATAGCGGTTTATGAACCCATTGATAAAAACCGCTACGCGCAACCCGAAGCAATCGACACATCAGCTGGATACTAAAGCTTTGCTGATGATCGTTAATAAACTGATACTTTACTCGGGTTGGCTGGCAAAGTACCGTGCGGCCTTTTTTAAGATGTCGCGCTCTTCTTCAGTTCGCCGTAATTGCGATTTGAGTTTGAGTATTTCCCGTTTTGCTTCTAGTAATTCTTGCTCTTGTACATCAGATTTATCCGGCGCAACAGCGCTCACCCATTTATACAGGCTGTGCGCTGAAACGCCGAGACGATTGGAAACTTCCGCCACAGAATATCCGCGTTCGGTAACCTGCCTTACAGCTTCGTCTTTAAATTCCGGGGTGTATCGTTGGTTGCTCATATAACTTTCTCCTATGCTCATAGAGTAGCTCAGGAGTGTCCACTAGAGTGTGGGAAGTCCA
>NZ_JAVDVX010000029.1:0-1123 GCF_031457055.1 Cellvibrio fibrivorans
CCCGATGGAACGCCGGAACCGAATAATCGAGTCCGTTAACAAGCGTGGGCGCCTTGCTGATTCTACTTTTAACTCGAACAGTCGAATGGGTCTTGAACCCGAATGTAGCAAGGGTGAGTTATGAATACAACTACCGCAGCACACATTGATCGCAGTGAACGAAACGTAGGAATCGATATTGGTAAAAGCATGCTGGATGTGTGCATTTTCGAACTCGATATTTATTTGCAGTACCCCAATACAGAGGAAGGGATTCGGGAATTAATCAAAAAGCTATCGCGTTACAACCTGACGCGCATCCTTGTTGAAGCAACCGGTGGTTATGAACGCAGGTTGGTAGAAGCCTGTGCTGAAAAAGAGTTGCCGCTCATTATTGTACAGCCCGCACAGGTACGCCAATTCGCCAACGCCCTCGGCATAAATGCCAAAACGGACAAAATAGATTCGCGTGCAATCGCCCAATTTGGTGCCGTAATCAAACCGGAAGCCAGACCATTAAACAATAAAAAAATCAGGTATATCAGGGATTTACTTTCACGCAAGCGCCAGCTGAATGAGATGCGAACTCAAGAATTAAACCGTCAGCACAAAGCGCCAGCGATTCTTGCAGCAACGCATAAACGCTTATTGAAAGTGCTTGATAAAGAAATAGAAAGTGTTAACAAATTGCTCGCCAAAGCGGTGAGCGAAGTCAGTGAATGGCAGCGCACTTATGAAATTCTAAGTTCAGTGCCTGGCGTAGGTGATGGAGTCACGTTTACGTTGCTGGGCGAGTTACCAGAACTAGGTCAACTATCGCCACGCAAAATTGCAGCGCTTTCCGGGCTTGCACCATACAATCGCGACAGCGGTATTATGAAGGGCCGACGTAGAATCAAAGGCGGCCGCGCACCCATTCGCACGGTGTTATACATGGCGATGCTGAGCGCGATTCAGTGCAATCCGATCATGAAGAAATTTTATAAGAAGCTCGTTGAGCAGGGTAAGCACAAGAAAGTTGCGCTTACGGCCTGCATGCGAAAGATGATGACGATTTTAAATGCCATGGTGCGGGATAATTGCGAGTGGCAAGCAAGCTAAATTTGCGTTACAGGTATTGATTTTTTACCACAGTCGCTTGTTA
>NZ_JAVDVX010000030.1:0-1047 GCF_031457055.1 Cellvibrio fibrivorans
CTTTAAATTCCGGGGTGTATCGTTGGTTGCTCATATAACTTTCTCCTATGCTCATAGAGTAGCTCAGGAGTGTCCACTAGAGTGTGGGAAGTCCATAGAGTAGCTCAGGAGTGTCCACTAGAGTGTGGGAAGTCCACCATCCGTTTGATTGCTTTGTTAGGCATTAAACCTACGGCAGCTCTACAAGCATTAACACTATAACCATTTGATGGTATGCCCAATACCAGCTGCGGACTCTGCATATTTTATGGCTGCCTCAATTGATGGGAAGCCCCCACTACCAGCGTTATAAACACCGCGCTGAGTTGTTGAACCGTACTGCAAATAAAAAGTGTCTTGCACTAGATCATTAGCAATTTCTGGTGGGTCTTCATAATCACCGGTACCGTAATGTATCTTGCTGAAAACGATTCGAATATCACACTCAACCAATTCATCGTAAAGAAATGTTCCTTGCTTTACGATGTTGTGTTCAAAATTTTGTTTTTCCATGCTTTGCCTAACGCTTAGTTAATGGGCAGTTTGTAAGTTGCGCTTGCGATAACCTTTCCGCAACGATTCACCAAATGCGCGACTTACAAACTGTCCCAGCGCACGCAGTGCGCGGATTCAACGCCTTGTTGTAAGCTGGACTTTAGTTGTTTCTACAAAGTGCAAACTCTTACGAAAACCGCACTCAATTATTTTGTTCAACGCGCGGACTTGATGGAGCTGTATCCGAGCGCGATTAACTTTAATTCAATTTCAAATTTCACTAACACTGCGGCGAATTTAGCACGGCAGTGAAACCCACGTGAACTTTCAGCACTCGACCACAGGTTAGACCGGACGGCAGGTGATGCAATAGAAACTGCAAACGCTTTTCGTCATAACACCGACCAAGTGCGATTACAACACTAAAATATTACCTTACAACCTGTCGAGCACACGAAGTGTGCGGTGCTGGAGCGGCTTGTATGATTGATTTCGACAGTTTCCGTATCAGTCTTAAAGCGATAAGGTAAGACCCATACCTGCTGCAACAGGTATTCAGCAAGGTAGCCCGAT
>NZ_JAVDVX010000031.1:0-1010 GCF_031457055.1 Cellvibrio fibrivorans
AATGAAATCCATGCGGCTGGGGGCGTTAAATTTCTAGCAGACTCAAGACATTTAGGTGACTTGAAATTTTCAGATCTCACCGAAAAAGAACAGCTCGAAACAAATCGAAGGTTTAAATATATACAAAAATTGCAAGAACAGAAAATTAATAAAATTACGGAAAAGCGTGCTTGCAAAACTATTTCGGCTGTTGCGCAGGAGCTAGGTGAAAAACCACCTCATTGGCAAACCGTCAGATCGTGGTACAGAAGCTTTGTCGAGGCTGGGATGAAAATGCGAGGGCTTTATCCTAACCATCGATCAAAAGGTTTTTTCGAACCTAAAGTGAGTGCAAAGGTATTGGAGATCATCAATGAAGCTGCTAAACGTTTTCATCATCAAAGCAGACCGACAATGGCATCCATCCACCGAAACGTTGTAGAGAAGGTAATTGCTCACAATTTGGATAACCCACATGACCTTCAAATTGCCCCCACTTACTGCACCGTACAGTCACGAATTCTCAATGTGTCCTACCAACATAAAACAAAGTCCAGACGCGGGAGCCGTGCACTCCAGGCCGAACTTGCTGGCGCACATAGCGGAATTGAAACAAGTCGAGTGTTAGAACGGGTCGAAATAGACCATACCTTACTAGATATTCATGTACTTCATGATGAACTCAAGACGCTCTTAGGCCGCCCAAGTATTACGGTTCTGATCGATCATTACTCTCACATGGTCCTTGGTTGCCAGCTCTCTTTTGAAAAGCCGTCATTTGCATCCGTATGTATGGCTTGCATGAATGCGTTCCTACCAAAAGATTCGATGATGAAAAATCTGGCGATTGAGGCTGACTGGCTGGCTCATGGAATCCCTACAACGTTGGTTTCAGACAACGCGATGGAGTTTTGGGGTAAAAATTTCAGAGCGGTTGCGGACGAAATTGGATCAGTATTTCAATACTGTCCAGTCCGAAAAGGTAATTATAAAAGCCGGGTTGAGCGATTCAATGGGATAGTGAATTCCCT